>NZ_JBFRGI010000002.1:0-1879856 GCF_052115285.1 Microbacterium sp. 2RAF4
ATGTTCGGACTCGAGGTGTCCTTGCCCGCCGCGCGCCGAGCCTGCTGCCAGCGCCGCTTGAACGCGAGACCGCCCAGCATGCACGCCTCCGACGACCCGATCGTCGAGGTGCCGATGCTCTTCTCCGCATCAGGCGCGTTCCAGAGATTGGCCAGCATGTGCCAGCAGTTGTCCTCGATCGCCGCCGTCTGCGGATACTCATCCTTGTCGATCATGTTCTTGTCGAAAGACGCCGCATAGACCTGCTTCGCGTCGTCGTCCATCCAGGTACTCACGAACGTGGCGAGGTTCAAGCGCGCGTTCCCGTCGAGGATCGTCTCGTCCTCCACGATCTGCTTCGCCGTATCGGGAAGCGACTCCCCTGGCGGGATGACGTGGCGCGAGATGAGCGTCGCCTCCCCCGGCCTCGTGAAGATCGGCTGGTCGGCGCTGGAGGGAGTGCTCATGTCTGTTGGCCTTTCGCATCGCTGTCGGCGCACCGCCGGCGACACGCTCGATCCTCATCGCTGGCCGTGTGCCGACCACTATCCCAAGAGCGACGATGCCGCACCACCCCACTTTCGGCCAGACCGAAGCTCCCCCGGGTGAATTCGGGGCGGAGCCGGACGAACGCGGAAGTGACGTGCCTAGCATGTGCGGAGCGGGGCTCCGCCGCGGAGTGGACCCCCGAGATCATCGGCTGAGGGCGGTCGACTCAGCCCGAAGAAGGGAAGCATCCATGGCTGAACTCATCGTCATCTCGTTCGACAGCGAGCCGCAGGCGGAAGGTGCCTACGACGAGATCCTGTCGCTGCAGAACGATCTGGTCGTCGAGCTCGCGGGCCTGGCGCTCGTGAAGGTCGATGAGAAGGGCAAGACGAAGGTCGAGTACCCGGGTGCAGCGGGCAACATCGGCGTCGGTGCCGCCGGAGGCGCGCTGTTCGGCATGCTGATCGGTCTGCTCTTCTTCGTCCCGTTCGCCGGGCTGCTGTTCGGTGGACTCTTCGGCGCACTGTTCGCCGGGCTGGACAAGACCGGTATCGACGCCGAGTTCCGCGACCGGGTGAAGAACGCGGTCTCCGAGGGGAAGTCCGCCGTCGTCGTCTACGCGACGAAGATCACGGAGGACAAGTTCGCCGCCGCTCTCGCGCCGTTCAAGGGCACCGTCGTGCAGACCTCCCTCTCGGCTGAGGACGAGAAGGAGCTCATCCACGACCTCGGCGGCGTGAGCTGACGAGCACCCTCGAGGAAACCAGAACCCTCGAGGAAGAAGGGCCCCACTCCTGGAGCGGGGCCCTTCTTCGTGTCCGCCCTGCCCTCAGTGATCGAGGATGGCGCGGGTCGTCACCTCGGGCCGCAGATCGAGCCTCCGCAGCAGCTGGGCGTTGAGCGCGACGACGATCGTCGACAGCGACATCAGGATCGCCCCGACCGACATCGGCAGCACGAAGCCGATGGGCGCGAGCACACCCGCAGCCAACGGGACGGACAGCAGGTTGTAGCCTGCGGCCCACCACAGGTTCTGCTTCATCTTGCGGTAGGCCGCACGCGAGAGCTCGATGACCGAGAGCACGGAACGCGGATCGTCGCTGGCGAGGATGACTCCCGCCGAGGCGATCGCGACATCCGTCCCGGCACCGATGGCCAGACCCACGTCGGCCTGTGCAAGTGCGGGTGCGTCGTTGACGCCGTCGCCGACCATCGCGACCTTGCGGCCTTCGTGCTGCAGTTCCTGCACCTTCGCGGCCTTGTCCTCGGGGCGTACACCTGCGAAGAAACGGTCGATGCCCAGATCCGCCGCGACCGTGTGCGCGACGGCTTCCGCATCGCCGGTGATCATCACCACCTGCACCCCGAGCGCATGCAGCGCATCGACGGCTTCCCGCGACTCCGGGCGGATCTCGTCGGCGAGTTTCAGCGCACCGATCACCCGCCCGTCCTGCACCACGTGCAGGATGATCGCACCATCCGTGCGCCACTGCTCGGCGACAGGAAGCTCGTCGGACCGCTCCTCCGTCAGCAGGTGCGGACCGCCGACGCGCACTGTCGTCCCGTCGACGGTCGCCGTCACACCGACCGCCGGCGACGACGTGAAGTCGCGGCTCGCCGGCACGGCCAGTCTTTTTTCGGCCGCGGCGCGCACGATCGCCTTCGCGAGAGGGTGCTCGCTGTCGGCCTCGGCTGCGGCGGCGAGCGCCAGCACCCGGTCGGCGTCATGCCCCTCGGAGAACGAGACCTCCGACACGGTGGGCTCGCCCTTGGTGAGTGTCCCGGTCTTGTCGAACAGGACCGTGTCCACGGTGCGCATGCTCTCCAGCGCGAGCCTGTCCTTGACCAGGACACCACCGCGGGCCGCCCGCTCGGTCGCGATCGACACGACGAGCGGGATCGCGAGGCCGAGAGCGTGCGGGCAGGCGATGACCAGCACGGTGATCGTGCGGATCACCGCGGCGTCGGGGAAGCCGACGAGCGTCCAGACGATCGCGGTGATCGCCGCGGATCCGAGCGCGAACCAGAACAGCCATCCCGCTGCGGTGTCCGCAAGGCGCTGCGCGCGCGAGGACGAGCTCTGCGCCTCGGTCACGAGTCGTTGGATGCCGGCCAGCGTGGTGTCGTCGCCGGTCGCCGTGATCTCCACTCGCAGCCCGGAATCGGTGGCGACCGTGCCGGCGGTGACCTGGTCGCCGCTGCCGCGTGTGACCGTGCGGGACTCCCCTGTCACCATCGATTCGTCCATGGACGCACGTCCGTCGACGATCCGCCCGTCGGCCGGGACGCTTCCGCCCGGCCGCACGATCACGATGTCGCCGACCCGGAGGTCGGCGGGTGAGACCACGACGACCTGACCCTCCTCCACACGCTCCGCCTCGTCCGGCAGGAGCGCCGCGAGCGAGTCGAGAGCGGACGTGGTCTGCGCGAGCGATCGCATCTCGATCCAGTGCCCGAGCAGCATGATCACGATGAGGAGCGCGAGCTCCCACCAGAAGTCGAGCTCGTGGTGCAGGATGCCGAGGCTCGCGCCCCACGATGCGAGGAATGCGACAGTGATCGCCAGCCCGATGAGCAGCATCATGCCGGGCTTGCGCGACCTGATCTCGCTGACGGCACCCGTGAGGAAGGGCTTGCCTCCCCACACGTACATCACGGTTCCCAACACGGGCGAGACCCAGGCCAGGCCCGGCACGTCGGGCAGGGGGTAGCCGAGGATCATCGCGAACATGCCGGAGAGCGCGACGGTGGGGACGGCGAGGGCGAGCATGATCCAGAACAGTCGCCGGAACTGGGCCACGTGATCGCCGTGACCGCCGTGGCCCCCGTGCCCGCCGTGACCCGTATGGGAGTCGTGACCCGCATGGGAGTCATGACCCGCATGGGAGTCATGACCCGCATGGGAGCCGTGGCCCGCATGCGCGGCGGCGCCCTGTGGCAGCTCACGGCCGTCCGGCTCGCTCTGGGCGGCACCGTGCGCCTCATGCGCGGTGTGGTCGTGGTGCGGAGTGCTCATCACCCTCTCCTCCTCGGAAGATCGATGCCGTGCGGGGCCGCGGGTGTGCGCCCCCGCACGGGTGAAACGGTCAGGCTGCGGCGACGTACTTCGCCGGGTCGGCATCGAACGCCGGTCCGCACCCCGCGCAGCAGAAGTAGTAGCGCGTGCCCTCGTAGTCACGGAACAGGCCGGCGGCCTCCGCGTCTGCGATGACGACAGGACTGCCGACCATCACCGGACACTCCGCCATGCCCCCGGCGGCGGGCGCCAACAGGTCCTTGCGTCCATCGGCGGACACCGCGGTTGTGCTGTTCACATTGCAGCAGGAGGCTGCGGGGGAATCGGACATGACGTTCTCCTCTGGGGTATCAATGGGTTCCGGCCGTGGAGACCGGTGTCGCGCGATCCTGCGCCGCACCGCTCCGTGCCGGGGAGGGATCCGCCGCCTGGCTCCGGAAGGAGCGCAGCCGGAGGCTGTTGCCGACGACGAAGACGCTGGAGAACGCCATCGCCGCACCGGCGAGCATGGGGTTGAGCAGACCGAGGGCCGCGAGCGGGATCGCCGCGACGTTGTAGGCGAAGGCCCAGAACAGGTTGCCCTTGATCGTGCCGAGCGTTCTTCTCGAGAGGCGGATGGCGTCCGCGGCGCTGCGCAGATCGCCGCGGACGAGCGTGATGTCGCTCGCTTCGATCGCCACATCGGTGCCCGTGCCCATGGCCAGCCCCAGGTCTGCCTGGGCGAGGGCGGCCGCATCGTTGACGCCGTCGCCGACCATCGCCACGACCTTGCCCTCGCGCTGCAGCCGGGTGACCACGTCGACCTTGTCCTTCGGCAGCACTTCCGCGATCACCTCGGCGATCCCGACCTCCGCCGCGATCTGCTCGGCCACCGATCTGTTGTCACCGGTGAGGAGGATGGGCGTCAGCCCCAGACTCTTCAGCTGAGAGATGGCGTGCGCGCTGGTCGGCTTCACGGCGTCGGCCACCACGAGCACGCCGCGGGCTTCCCCGTCCCAGCCGACAGCGATGGCGGTCTTGCCCTGACTCTCCGCCTCCGCCTTCACCGAAGCGAGGTCGGCGGGCAGGTGCTGCGACCACTCCGCCAGGAGCGACTCACGCCCCACCAGCACGGCATGTCCGTCGACGACGCCCTGGACGCCCTTGCCTTCGACGTTGACGAAGTCCTCCGCTGCGGGGAGCGCTCCGACCTCCTGCGTCGCGGCCTTCGCCACCGCCTGCGCGATCGGGTGCTCCGAGGCGTCCTCCACCGCACCCGCAAGGCGGAGCAGCTCGCTCCTTTCGACGCCCGCCACGGTGTGCACCGCGGTGAGTGTCATCCTGCCGCTGGTGACGGTCCCGGTCTTGTCGAGCACCACCGTGTCGACCTTGCGGGTCGACTCGAGCACCTCGGGACCCTTGATCAGGATGCCCATCTGCGCGCCGCGTCCCGTTCCCACCAGCAGCGCGGTCGGAGTGGCGAGCCCGAGCGCGCACGGGCACGCGATGATGAGGACGGCGACGGCAGCGGTGAAAGCGGCCGACGCGGGGAATCCGGCCCCGAGCCATGCCCCCAGCGTGGCGAGGGCGATCGCTATGACGATGGGCACGAAGATCCCCGACACGCGGTCGGCGAGCCGCTGAACCTCGGCCTTCCCGGTCTGCGCATCCTCGACCAGCTTCGCCATCTGCGCCAGTTGCGTATCGGACCCGACGCGCGTGGCACGGATGATCAGACGACCGCCCGCGTTGACGGTCGCACCGGTCACGGCATCGCCCTCGCCCACCTCGACCGGCACCGATTCACCGGTGAGCATCGAGGCGTCCACCGCTGAGGTCCCCGAAACGATGATGCCGTCCGTGGCGATCTTCTCTCCGGGGCGCGCGACGAACTCATCCCCCGGCTTCAGTTCGGCGGTGGGGATCCGCGTCTCGATGCCGTCGCGGATCACGGCGACGTCTTTGGCGCCGAGTTCGAGCAGCGCCCGCAGCGCCGCCCCGGCCTGGCGTTTGGACCTCTTCTCGAAGTAGCGCCCGGCGAGGATGAACATCGTCACCCCGGCGCCCACCTCGAGATAGATGTTCGCCGCACCGTCGCTGGGCGCCACGGTCAGCTCGAACGGGTGCGTCATACCGGCCTCCCCCGCCGTCCCGAAGAACAACGCGTAGAGCGACCACAGCAGTGCGGCGATCGTCCCCATCGAGATCAGGGTGTCCATGGTCGCCGCGCCGTGCCGGAGGTTCGTCCACGCCGCCTTGTGGAACGGCCACGCCGCCCACACGATGACGGGACCGGCCAGAGCGAGCGAGAGCCACTGCCAGTAGGTGAACTGCAGCGCCGGGATCATCGCCATCGCGATGACGGGCACGGTCAGGATGATCGAGGCGACGAGCCGGTGCCTGAGGCTGGTCAGCTCGGCGTCCGACGCGTCGGCCACCTCACCCTCCGACGCCTTCGCTTCGGGCATCGGGAGAACGGCGGTGTAGCCGGTCTTCTCCACCTCCGCGATGAGCAGCGCCGGGTCGAATCCTTCGGGTGCTGTCACTTTGGCCTTCTCCGTGGCGTAGTTCACTGTCGCGGTGACGCCGTCGATCCGGTTGAGCTTCTTCTCGATCCGCATCGCGCACGATGCGCAGGTCATGCCGCCGATCTCCAGCTCGACGCTGGTCGGTACGGCCGCGGACTGCGTGTCCGTCATGATGATCTCCTCGATCCTTGCGCTGCCCGCACGACGGCGGAAGCGGACTTCCTGTGAACGGCTTCAGTGCCCGTCGTGCTCGTCTTCGCCCGTGTCCGTCGAAGAGCCGTCAGCCGGAGCTTCCGCCTCCAGCACGAACGGTGCGGAGTGGACGGTCCCCTCGACCTGGAAATCGAGGTACAGCAGATATCGTCCTGCGGTGGGCGTCTGGGCGGTGAAGACCACCTCGGGGCCGGCGACGTCACCGGGAGCCGGCTCATCGCCGTGCGCGTGGACGTGCAGGTAGGCGAGGTCTCCCTCCCGGAGCGCGACGAGATGACCGAAGGCGCCCAGGTAGGGCTCGAGAGTGGTGACGGGCACGCCGCCTCGGCTGACCTCGACGGTCAGCTCGCTCGCAGCACCGGCGACGAGGTCGCCGGTGATCGACACGTCGAAGCCGTCGACGCTCACGCGCCTCTCCGTTCCGACCGGGGGCCGCGGCTCGAAGGCGCCCGCGACGTCCACCGTCCGCGAAAGCGTCACCGACGGCCCGCCCGTCGCGGCGAAGTCCGCATAGACACGGTAGGTTCCCGCCGCATCCCAGGTCCACGGCAGCGACCAGGCGCCCGTGTGTTCGTCCAGTTCGGGATGGACATGACGGTATCCGCTGCCGTCGCTGCGCACCACGATCAGGTGCAACTGCGTGCCGTGCGCGGTCTCATACGAGGTGACGGGAGTGCCGGCGGCGTCCCGGATCACGAAGGACAGCTCCCCCGCGACTCCGCTGTCCTCGGGCGCTTCGACCGCGCCCATGACGTAGCCCGATGCCGCGATGGTCACTCCGCTCACGTCGATCCGCTCGTCCTCCCCGTTCTGAGTGCTCTGCTCTGCACCTTGCGGCGAGAGTTCGTCATGACCGGCGCCCGCGCGCCCCATCCAGGACGCGACCGCACTGTCCGGGACGATGGCGCCCGCCGCGGCGAATGCGATGCCGAACACCATCACGAGTCCCGCGCCGTAGAGGCCGAGACGGCCCGCGGTGTTCATCAGGCCGGTACCGCCTGGTATCCGGCCTCGTCGACGGCTGCGAGGATCGCCGCATCGTCGAGCGGGTGTGCGCTCGTCACGACGAGCCTGCCGGTCTGCGCGCTGACGTCGATCGAGTCGACTCCGGGAACCTGACCGACCTCACTCCGGATCGCGACCTCGCAGTGGCCGCAGCTCATCCCGCTCACCTGGTACTCGCTCGTGCTCATGACGGATCCTCTCTCGATCTGATATACCCGGGTGGGGTACTCCTTCGTGCCAACTCTATACCCTCCAGGGGTATTCCCGTCAACCGGGTGCGCTCCTCTCGGCGAGCGCGCGCATCGCCCGTCGAAGGTGATCGAAGCGTCTCGGTTCCGCTGCGGGATGACAGCCTGGACCCGCTGCCGACACTCGGCGAGAAGCGAGGATCAGACATGACCGGACACCCCTCCCTGCCTTCGTGGCGCGATACTCCGACACGCACGGACATCGAGGATTTCGTCGCATCCGTCACCGTGGGTCCGGACGCGGTCCCCATCGAGGAGCGGATCGCCGTGTTCGACAACGACGGGACGCTGTGGCCCGAGAAACCCATGATCACGCAACTGCACTACGTCGTCGAGCAGTGGCGAGCCGCCGCCGAGCGCACACCCGAGCTCGCCGAGCGCCAGCCCTACCGCGCCGCTGTGAGCGGCGACTACGGCTGGCTGGGCACCGCGATCGACAAGCACTACGGCGGCGACGACTCGGATCTGACGATCATCATCCAGGCGCTCGTCGGACTCACGGACGGGATGAGCGTCGAGGACTACGCGCGTTCGGTGGCCGAGTTCTATCGCACCGCTCAGCACCCGACATTGAAGCGCCCCTATTCCCAGACGGTCTATCAGCCCATGGTCGAGCTGCTCCGATATCTGGAGCACCATGGCTTCACCTGCTACATCGTCTCGGGCGGCGAGCGCGACTTCATGCGTCCCATGACGCAGGCGAACTACGGTATCCCTCCTGAGCGGGTGGTCGGATCGGCTTTCGGCCTGACATGGGACGATGCGGACGCGACGGTGCGGTACTCCTCCTCCCTCGCCTTCTTCGACGACGGGCCGGAGAAACCCGTCCGCATCTGGACGCGCATCGGCCGGCGCCCGCTGTTCGTCGGCGGCAACTCGAACGGCGACACCGCGATGATGGACTTCGCCCGACGCGGGCCCCGCCCCGGATTCGCGATCCTGGTCCACCACGACGACCCGTCGCGCGGGGACGCCCCCTATGACGCCGGCGCAGAGAACGCACTCGCGAGCGCCGAGGACAAGGGCTACACGGTGGTCAGTGTGAAAGACGATTGGGCGACGGTGTTCCCCGCGGCCTCCTGATCACTCACGGGACAGCATGGCCGCAGCCTCGAGCTCGAGATCGCGGTACTGCTCGGTACTGACGTCGACGCCGACGCCCATCACCCTGCCGCCCGTGAACGGGAACGGATTGCGGTACTGCCGACTCACCGGATCCGCACTGTCCCATCCCACGCAGAGCCCGTCCCCGCACAGGGTGAACTTGCCGACCTGCGCGCGCATCGGCCCGGAGGCGACCGCCTCATCGTCCACGTAGAGCGTGGCTGTTCCCACCGATTCACCGTGCTCACCGGCGCTCTCGCGGGTGAAGTCCACACCCAGCGTGTGCGGTCCCGGCGTGAGCTCCGCGGAGGTGAACGTCTGCTCCGGGGGGATGCCGAGGAAGTTGTAGACGTACGAGAGACGGTTGTCCTTGATGAACAGGGTGTGACCACCGAATCTCGATCCGTGCGCGAAGATCACTCCTTCCGCGGCCTCTTCCAGCACGACGTCGGCGACGATCTTGTACGACCGTCCGCGCAGGTTGACCGCGACGCTCTCCGGCACCGCATCGGTCCCCGGGTAGTACACGTAGCGTTCTCGAGCCGGTTCCGCCTGCGGGCGCTCGACGTTGAGCAGCTCGCGCGCAGAGCGGTCGTCCAAGGGAAGCGCGAAGTTCGCCTTCGCCTCGTCGAACCACGCGGCGATGAGTTCCTGCAGCTTCTCGGGATGCTCGGCCGCGAGATCCTCCGACTCCGAACGGTCCGAATCGACGTGATACAGCTCCCACACGTCATCGTCGAAGTGCCCCTTGCCGCTGAGCGGCGCGTGGACGGCGGCCGCCTTCCAGCCGTCCTTCCAGATGCCGCGGGTGCCGAGCATGGAGTAGTACTGCGTCTGCTTCTGCGTGGGCCCGTCCGGATCGGCGTCGAAGCTGTACTTCATCGACACTCCGTCGAGCGGATGCTGCTGCACACCTCGGAACGTCTCCGGCATCTCGATCCCGATCACGTCGAGCACGGTGGCGACGACATCGACGGAATGGTGGTACTGATGACGCAGCTCCCCCTTCGCACTGATCCCCTTCGGCCAGTGGATGACCATCGGGTCGCACGTTCCCCCTGCATACTGCGAGTAGCGTTTGAACATCTGGAACGGCGTCGAGAACGCGGCGGCCCACCCGGTCGGATAGTGGTTGTAGGTGTCTGGGGATCCGAGGCGGTCGATCATCGCGAGGTTCTCCGAGAGGTCGTCGGGGTACCCGTTGAAGAACTTGTTCTCATTGACCGAGCCGTCCGGAGATCCCTCCCCCGAAGCTCCGTTGTCGGCACAGTAGAAGACCAGCGTGTTGTCGAGCTGATCCGTCTCCTCCAGGTAGTCGATGATGCGACCCACCTGTGCATCGGTGTACTCGGAGAACCCGGCGAACACCTCCGCGAAGCGGGCGAACAGCCTCTTCTCGTCGTCGTTGAGCTCACCCCAGGGGCGCACGCGATCCGCGGGGTTCGCCACCTCGTCGGGAAGCGGGTTGAGCGGGGTCATCGCCGTGCCCTCCGGCAACACCCCCTTCTCGATCATGCGACCGAGCACCCACTCCCGGTAGGCGTCGTAGCCGTCGTCGAACCGCCCCTTGTACTTGGCGATGTACTCCTCCGGCGCATGGTGCGGTGCGTGGTTCGCGCCGGGACAGAACCAGAGATACCAGGGCTTGGAAGGGTTCGAAGCCTGCTGGTTGCGGATCATCTTCAGGGCCTGGTCGGCGAGGTCCTTCGACAGGTGGTAACCCTGTTCCGGCGTGGCGGGCGCCTCGATGAAGTGGTTGTCCTCGACCAGGTCCGGGTACCAGTTGTTGGTCTCTCCGCCAAGGAATCCGTAGAACCGGTCGAAGCCGAGCTGCAGGGGCCACATCGAGCGGTCCCCGCCGGGGGCGTTGTCCTCTTCCGGGACGTTGTGGTCCTTGCCCACCCAGAAGGTCGAGTAACCGTTCTGCTGCAGGATCTGGCCGATCGTCGCGCACTCCCCCGGCAGGCGTCCCGCGAACCCGGGGAAGCCGTTGGTGCCCTCCATGATGACCCCGGCGCGGTTCACGTGGTGGTTGCGCCCGGTGAGCATGGTCGATCGGGTCGGCGAGCACAGCGCCGTGGTGTGCCACTGCGTGTACGTGAGTCCGTCTCTTGCCAGGCGGTCCATCGTCGGCATGCTGATGCGGCCACCGTACGGCGACCAGGAGGCGAGTCCGGTGTCGTCGTAGAGCACGACGAGGACGTTCGGTGCACCATCGGGAGCCTTCCGCAGCTCGTACGGCGACCAGTCCGGGACCGCGTCCCGCACGTCCAGTTCGATCTCACCGGCGAAGTCCGCGTTGAATTCCGACATCCTCTGCTCCTTCGATCATGAATGCGAGGCCGGTGACGTCATAGCGGCGCCACCCTCCACGTCTGTGTCTGTGTCTGTGTCTGTGTCTGTGTCTGTGTCTGTGTCGCTCCGGCCCGCGCTCGTCCCGTCGGCATCGGACGCTACCGCGGCGGAGGGAAGCTCCGGACGTCGAAGCAGCTCGATCACGATCACGAAGACGACGAGCCCGACGGTCGCACCGAACACGGTCCCGAACGTCACCGGTCTGGTGACGACGAGGACGAGCACGGCGATAGCCATCCCCACGAGCAGGAGCGGCCCATGGAACCGCTCGATCATGAGGCCGAGCCGACCGGTCGACAATCCGCGACGCTCCCACGTGGCGCGCGTCGCGGAGAACCCGCTGTCGAGTGCGCTCCGGAGTGCCATGGCTACACGACTCGTGCCTGCGCCCCATGCCCAGACCGCGATCAGCACACCGACCATCGCCAGCGCTGCGATCGTCGGGCTCAACAGCGACGTCACCTGGTCGAACAGCGACTGCGCGGCCGCGGCGGTCATGATGGACGGGCTGACGGCGCCGACGAAGAACGTGCGCCCGATACCCATCCCTCCTGCGAGGAGGAGGAACACGGCAGCGAACGCCGCGCTGGTCCAGAACAATGCCCGCAGTCGGTTGCGCGCCACCGCGATGCCGATGATCACGAGACCGAGAACGACCCATGGCAACCAGAAGCCGGCGGCGACGGCGACCTGGTACAGGGTGCGCACCAGAACCAGCGCGTCGGCCTGAGCGATCGGAATCGATCTGTCGATCGCGGGGATGAGGTCGGCGAATCCGACGCCGCGTTCTTTCAAGGCGTCCTTGACCCGGTCGACGACGAGGCCGAGATCTATCGAGAGCACCCCGTCATCGGCGAGTTGCAGCGCGGTGCCTGGGCTGTTCTGCATGATCGCAACGGCGCGCTCATGAGTGAAACGGAGCGACTGCGCCCAGATGTCGGCGAACTGATCGGAGGCGACGACGTCATGGATGACGCCGTCGACGAGGGAGGTCAGACCGCTGGCCGCCGGCGCTTCCAACAGGGAGAGCGCCGACGAGGCTCGTGTTGGCAGATCGAGCTCACGGAGCCCGTCGAACACCTCGCCGACGACGGCGTCGAAGTCCACCTGCTCCTGGATGGCGGAGCTCACCTGATCGGCGACGAAGTCCTGTACGTCGGGGTCTGCTGCGAGAGGGGCGAACGTCGCGACGAAGCGATCGGCGTCGACGAGCTGCAGGCGTGCCCACGTCCCCATGGCGGCGATCGGCGCCATCAGCACCGCCACCGCGAGGACGATTCCCGCGACGATGCTCCTGGCCACCGGCCGGTGCCGTGGCTTCGCGAGCTCGGCGTTCTCCTGCTCCAGCAGGGCGACTCGTGCCCGTAGATCGTCCAGTTCGCTCATTCGCGCTCTCGTCTCTGCTGTGGTTCCGGCGGTGGGCGATCTCCTCGTCAGCTCAGGAGCTTCTGCTTCGCCGCGGCGAACTCGGCTTCGGAGAGCACACCGGAGTCCTTCAGGGATGCGAGCTGCTGCAGCTTCGCGATCAGGTCGTTCCCGGCTGCGGGGGCTGCCGGCGGCGGCGAGGAATACTGCGCAGCGGCGTTCTGAGCGGCAGCGTCCACCTGGGCCTGCTGTTGCGCGGCCTCGTACTGCTCCTGCTCGTACTGCCCCTGTGCGCGTTCCTGTTGATGACGTGACATCGCGCCCCCGACCGCGGACGCGGTGCCTGCGACGACCGCTGTCCTGGCAGCGAGACCGATGAGCCCTGGGCGGCCGAATCTTCTCAAGGGCATGTCATTCACCTTCCTGATCGAGGATGTCCATCATGGCGTTCACGACGGGGGCCGGTACCCGCTCCGTGCGCAACACCTGCCCGCCGGCGGCAGCGAGATTCTGAGCCAGCGCGCGGGCGAAGGTGAGCTCCAGCACGACGAGCGCGGCCGACTGACCTGGCGCGAGCGGCGCGGCCAGCGACTCGACGTCCTCCTCACCTGCCAACCCCGCGGCGATCGGCTCGAAATCATCCAGACCGAGGGAGCCGTCGTCATCCTCGAGCTCGACGATCTCGACTTTCCCCGTCTCCGACTTCGCGAGTACGACGAAGTCGAGCAGCCGCACGACCCCGCTCTCGACGAGGTCTGTCAATGCACGGAACGTCGCCGGATCCGGACGCGTCCCCTCGAAACCGACGAGGTAGAACTCGGCCGGCCCGAAGCGGAAGTCATTCATAACGATGGTCCCTTCTCACGGCGCACACCGACCGCGACTGCGACCCATCGTCGCATCGTCCTCGCCGGCCACAGCCTGGCACTCACCCCTCGAGGATGAGCTCGTCATCGTCGGGTGGCTGGGTCCGGCGATTCTGACGCGGGATCCACACCTGTCGCACGACGATCAGGATCGACGCGGTCAAGGGGATCGCGACCAGCGCGCCGAGCAGACCGAGCAGCGTCGCACCGATCATCGCGCCGATGATGACGAGCACACCGGGGACGGCGGCGGCCCTGCCCATGATCCGCGGTGTGACCACGTACGCCTCGACCTGGATGTACACGAGGTACGCGATCACGAAGATCAGCGCGGCTGTGGGGCTCACGAGGAGCGTCGCGATGCCACCGATGACCAGGAACACCAATGAGCCGATCATGGGCACGAGCGTCACGAAGAACGCGACGATCGCCATGACGGCGGGAATCGACGAGCCGACGGCGAGCTGGATCAGCAGGACCACCGCCGCGTTGATGGCGGAGAGCGTCACTCCGCCGGCCACGACGCCACCGACCGACTGCGTGATCTCGTCGAGCAGTGCGACGAACCTGCTCCGCCGGTACAACGGGATGAGACTCGCGATCGACGCCTTGATGCTCTGCAGCGAGGACAGGAAGTACAGGGTGAGCACCACGACGATGACGAAGCTCGAGATGGCTCCGATGACCCCGAAGCCCGCCTTCAGCACCCCGCCGGAGATGGCCAGGAACGACGAGAGAGTCGTCAGGGAGCGGATTCCCTCGGCGATGACGACGGAGAGATCGACACCGAGGTTCGCCTCGAGCGTCCGGTACCAGTCGCTCTGCTGCACGGCGGCGATGGTCTCCGGCGCGGCATCCACAGCTGCAGCGACCTGTCGGACGGTCGCGGGTATCAGGACCAGGAGGATCACCGCGACGACGGCCAGGAACACCACCGCCACGATCGTGACGCCCATCGCCCTGCTCATTCCACGCCGTTCGAAGGCTCTGACCGCCGGATCGAGTCCCAGGGCGAGGAAGATCCCGAGGAAGACCGAGATGAGCACTGTCGATATGCCGGCGATCGTGGCCGCGAGGGCGATCGCGAGGAGCACACCGATCGCGACCGAGAACCCGGAGAGCAACGGCTTGGCCGGCAGGACACGCTGGAGCCGCGAGCTTCGGGGTCTGCGGCCTCGCTCCGAGGGCTGAGCGGACGGTTCGTCGTTCACAGACCGCACGTTACGTGCCCCGGAGACCCCCCGGTCAGAACGCTCACCCGTTCCTGATGACGGCGTTCGGCGCGGGGTCGCCCGCGCCGGGTGAGCGGCCTCCCCGCACTGTGACTCCCCCTGTCACCATCGCCGTAAGCAACAACTCAACGAAAGAGGTGCGACGTGTCCATTTGGGAAAGCTTCTGGGACATCATCTGGTGGTTCTTCTGGGTCTTCGTGTTCGTCTCCTACCTGATGGTGCTCTTCAACATCGTCGCCGACCTGTTCCGGGATCACACCCTCAACGGCTGGTGGAAGGCCCTCTGGATCATCTTCCTGATCTTCGTCCCGTTCCTCACGGCGCTCATCTACCTGATCGCGCGCGGCAGGGGCATGGGCGAACGGAGCGCGTCGGCGTACCGCGAACAGCAGCACGCGGCGGATTCGTACATCCGCAGTGTCGCCGGCTCCAGTCCCAGTGACGAGATCGACAAGGCGTCCAAGCTGCTCGCCGCCGGGACGATCACGCCCGACGAGTTCGCGGCCATCAAGGCCCGCGCGCTGAGCTGACGCCATGGCTGAGGCGGTCGATGTGACAGGCCTCCAGGCGCTCGGCGACGTGGAGTTCGTCGTGGTGCGCCTGGACGACGACCGCCTCGGCTCCACCATCCTTGGGGCGCTCCTGCGCCAGGTGGAGAGCGGCACGATCCGTCTGCTCGACTTCCTCGTGGTGCGCAGGCTCGATCACGAGCACTATCGCCTCACCGAGGTCGACCGCGATGACTTCTCGCTCGCGGGTCTCGCACTCGGAACCCCAGGACTCATCTGCGAGGACGACGTCGGGTACTTCGCGTCCGAGATCCCGATGGATTCCCTCGCTGCGCTGATCCTCGTGGAGCCCATCTGGGTGGAGAGCTTCGCCCGCGATGTCGACTGCCGGACTGATCCGGTACTCGCGAAGCAGCCGATTCCCGCATCCGTCGCGAATGCCGTTCTCGCGTCAGCCCTACAGAATCAGTGACCTCGGAGCCCTCAGGGCGGCGGATCAGACGGTCGTGCGAACGGCCTCTCGACGCGACGATACTCCGAGCTTGCGATAGATCGAGCGCTGGTGCGTCTTGACCGTATTGATCGACACGGCGAGTTCGCGAGCGATCTCCTGCAGCGTGCGCGCGGTCTGCAGCTGTCGGAACACGTCCCGCTCCCGGTCGGAGAGCGCATCCACCAGCGACCCGGCGGTGTCCCTCGCAAGGGCTCTGCCGATGAAGTCCTCGAACTGCGTGCCGAAATGCACGTGCTCCGCGAGCAGTTTGCGCACCGCTGTCTCCCGCGGGCCGAAGGAGATGCGGATGTTCTCCCCCGCGGCGACCGCGACAGCAGCCTCGCACAGCTCCTGAGCTTCATCGTGGTGCCCGGTATGACGCCGGAGCAGAGCTGCGGTGAGCAGTGTCGCCGACTTCACGTACGAGACCTCCCCGAAGGCACGGAGGGACCTCAGCATCTCCAGCGCGGCGACGTAGTCCCCCGCTCGTCGGAGCACACCGGAGAGGGCGACGTTCACGACCGGCAGATCCGGGCAGTGGATGTACCTCCTCGCGATCCGCATGGCGCGGTCCTGCCGTCCGACGGCTTCTTCGAGCAACGCGACCGACGACTCGCGAAAGGCCGGCCAGGAGATGCCGTGCACCACGTCCAGCGGGATGTCCTGGATACCGATGGCCGCACGGCGACAGGCCGCGACATCGCCGCTCTCGGCCGCCGCGTAGGCGATCATCATGCGCGCCACGCTCGTGAAGGAGCGGTCCGAGCTGCCGTTGTCGACCACGGTGCTGAACTCGTGGATCGCATCATCGAGCTCGCCCGCCCAGTACGAGACGTACCCGGCCGCAGCGGCTGCGCTTCCTCCCGCGTAGGTGCTCCACGGAAGGCCGACGTCTTCGACGAACTCGACTGCACGGAGGGTCTGCTGGGCATCGACGAAGCGACCGGCCCAGGTCTGCCCGAACGCGAGGTGCCCGAGCGAACGCTTCGCCAGTTCCCGGTCCCCCGAGCTCTGCGCTTCCCGTGCCGCCGCGGAGAAGTACTCCAACGGGACCATCGGGTTCCCGCGATGACGGATCTCCGTCCACCCGAGCAGATAGTTGAGCGCGGCGCGGTCGCCGAGATCCGTCGAATCCGTTTCGAGCAGCATCTGCCGCACCTTCGCGCTCGCCTCCGCCACCTCTGCACGCGCGTCTGCGATGAACAGACGCGCGATCTGCAACACCGCGGGCTCGTTCTCCGCACCTCCCACCGCCAACGCGGACTCAGCTCGACGGAACAGCTCCCTGGCCACGCGATGGTCACCGAGAACGTCACTCGCGCACGCACGCACCAAGAGCACCTGAGCATCGTCGGGAGCACGTCGCAGCATCTCCATGGTCGTACGTTCGACCTCGTCCGCCCCGGAGCCGACGACGAGCCCGAGCCAGTGGCGAAGCAGGGTCTCCCTCGCCTCATCGAAGGCCCCCGCGAGCAGCGAGTGCGCGATCGAGGCGGTCGGATCCGTGCCTTCCAGAGCGACGGCCGCACGACGGTGGCACGCATCGGCGCGCGCTCGGTCCATGGCCAGGATCTCGGCGCACCGTCGCGCGAAGGACGCGTGCCAGCGATAGACGATGCCGTGGGGTCCCTCGAACCGGTCGAGGAAGAGGCCGAGCCGCACGCAGGTCTCGAGCATTTCGAGCGCATCGATGCGACAGGTCACCGCGGATGCGAGCTCGGGGGTCAGTTCGCTGCAGACGCTTGCCTCCAGGACGAAGTCGGCGACACCGGGCGGCAGAGCACCGAGCACGTGCTCCCTCACGTAGCTTCCGAGAAAGCTCGAGGCGCTCCGTGCGCGAGCGTCCGGCTCCGCACCGCCGATCATCATCAGCCGCACCGCGATGGGCCAGCCCTGAGTCTCGCGGAAGACGGTCTCGGCAGTGAGGCCACGACCCTCCCGGTCGAGCAGCTCTTGCACTTCCGCGCCGCTGAAGCTGAGCACGTCGGCCCCGATGAAGCACTCGGGGTGCATCAGCCGATGCCGGGACAGGGTGACCTCGAGCAACGTCGTGCCGACCAACACCACGCTGAGGTTGTCCGGCGCCTGCTCGGCGAGCATTCCCAGGATTCCCGTACGCCAGGTCTCCCCTGCCCGGTGCGCATCGTCCACGATCAGGTGAACTCGGCCAGGCAGACCTTCCAGAGCCCGGCAGATCTCCTGATACGCCTGATACGGGTCATCCATGTCGCGGTCGAGATCGATGCGGTGCCCCGAGCGTGCGGTACCGACGAGCAACGCATTGACCACGCCCTGAGTCAACCGCGACGGATCGGAATCGAACGTGCTCAGTCCCAGCCACCCGACGTGTTCGAGGCTCGAAGCCCAATCCGTCACCGCAGTCGTCTTCCCGAATCCGCTCGGCGCGCTGACCACCGTCAAGGCACCGCCCGCGGCCTCCGTGAGCGCCGCACTCACCCGCTCGCGACGGATGGCGCCCGGCTGCGGCGCCGGCGGCCGGAATCGCACAGTGGGTCCCTGCCTCGTCGAGCGTACGGGGTGCGGCATGGCACCAAGCTAGTCGCGCGACGAAAGCACCATCAAGGTCATCCCCCGGGTGATCTTCACTGCGACGGCACCTCTGCGGCATCGCGTCTGAGCGCATCCGCCGTGCGGATGAAGAGGATGATCCAGCTGAAGACGACGGTGCCTGCCACCAGTTCGACGGCGGTGAGGGTGTAGTAGCCGGTGGCGAAGAACACCGACAGCATCACGATCAGAAGGATGAACGCGTACCCCAGCAGCAGGAAGGTGCGCGAGACATCCGGGACCCACCGCCGAAGACCGATGACGACGACGGCGAAGGCCACGACCATCCCCGACGCCACCCCGGTGTGGAGCGCGAAGTGTTCGTCCACCGGGAAGACGCCGACCAGACCGAGGAAGATGCCGACGACGATGAGGCAGGTGCGCACCACGATGACCCCACGGGGGTGCGTCGTGGGGATGCCCTTGGTGGCGTACCTCGCCAGCGTCGTGACGAGTACCCCGGCGACGATCAGCGTCAGGTTGAACGCGCGCGCCGACAGATCGTCCGTCATGCCGAGCGCGCTGAGGTTCTCCTTCCACCATTGCGGATCACTCGCCGTCAACATGCTCGACAGGATGCCCAGCACCAGGAACACCGCCAGGATCGTGGCCAGCAGCTGGAGGTCGAGATGCGTCGCGGAGTAGTACGTCACGTAGGCGGTGAGTCCCGACGCCGCCCCGGAGAGCATCAGCACGGGCAACGGGAAGACGACTGCTCCGATGAAGGCGGATTCGACGACGACGGCGCCGAGCGTCCATCCGAGCAGCGCGATCACGGCGTGCGCGAACGCGAACGCCGCGATGTCGACGATATCGAGCGCGCCGAGACGCTTCCGCCGTGCGGCGGGGTCGGCGGCGATGATCCGCCCCACCACGAAGACGACGATCGCGGTGACGGCTGATGCCAGCGCCGCGAACTGCCCCAGCGATCCGGGACCGGAGATGGGCGCCTCCTGCAGCCGGAACACCACGAGGGCGACCAGCGCCGTCACGATGAAGGCGAAGATCGAGATCTGGAGACCGATGGCCTCTCGAGATCGCTCCCGCGTCGATCCCCGCGATCGTGCTGCCGTGAGGAGGTCCGGTGATGGGGGCGTCGACGACATGATCACAGTCTCCGAGCGCACTCGCCCGTCAGCGACCCTCCTTCATCTCCCGCAGGCGATACCGCTGGCGTCAGATCTTGATCGGGTACGTGGCCAGCACGATCACGCCGGCGATGACGAGCACCCCGCTCAGGGTCAGAAAGACCGTGCGTCTCCACGGCGCTCGCTGGTTCTGCGAGAGGGCTGCGAAGAACAGGACGAGAGCGAACAGCACGGTCAGCAGGGAGTAGTCGTCACCCCGCTGATTGTTGCGCAGGGCTTCGTCGAACTTCGCATCGGCGCGGGTATTCAGCTTCTCCGCCTCCTTCTCGCCAGGGGCCACGTACTCCTCCATGGCGAACGGCCCGGCCGCGACGCGCCCCTCGGCGTTCCAGGCCTCGAAGGCGACAGCGAACTCCTCCGTGAACCGGTCCTCGATGAAGGCCCTGAGCTCGTCACGGCCGTCGTCCTCGGCGAGGACCCATTGGGTGTAGATCGTCAGGTCGTACTGTCGAGCCGCCTGTGCCGTGGCCTGAGCCGAGGCCGCCTGAACCCTCGCACTGGATGCTTGGCTGAACGCGATCGACATCTCACCGCCCCACTTCGAGGCCTCGAAGCCGCACCAGGCGGTCAGCACAGCGGTGAGCGAGAGGAGCAGCACGGTACTGATCTCGATCACGCCGTATCTGCGGGTGCGCGCGGAAGCAGGCCGGTCGTCCATCCGGCCATAGTGGCCGTCGGACGCGATCTCGTGGTCCGGCTTCTCACCCTGGCAGGATGAGGGGTCCGTCTCCGGCGAGCGCCCACGTCGCATGCTGGTCGGATGATGCGGAAGAACCTGCGAGCGACAGGTCGCTGCCCGTGAGTCTGGACGCCCTCTTCCCGGACGGCCTCTCGCCGTGGCAGATCGTGCTCGCTGTCCTCTCGGTCCTGGTCGGTTGGCTCCTCTCCCGTATCGCGCGCAAGGGCGTTCTCAAGCTGACGAAGCGGGCGCCGGGCATCTCCGATTCCGTGGCCCAGCTGGCCGCACGGTTCGCCCAGTATTCGCTGCTCCTGATCGGTATCGGGGTCGGGCTGGCCTTCCTCGGCGCGAATGTCCAGCCGCTCCTGGCGATGACCGCGATCGCGGTCGTCGTGCTGATACTCGTGCTCCGTGGCGTCGCGGACAACTTCGCGGCCGGGGTGCTGATCCAATCCCGCCAGTCCGTGAAGATCGGCGAGGAGGTCGAGGTCGACGGCCCCGACGGCGCACTGCGCGGGGTCGTGCAGGAGCTCAACGGCCGGTCGGTCATCCTCTCGACGGTCGACGGTCGGACGGTGCACGTGCCGAACGCCGCCCTCCTCACCGGGGTCCTGGTCAACGACTCTCGCCACGGTGCGCGGCGCAGCACCCTCGACATCCGGGTCGAGCGGGCTGACGGGATCGATGCCGATGATGTCGTGTCGATCATCTCCCGCGCCGCGAGCGAGGCCGAAGGAGTGCACACCCGCGAACATCCGGGCGTGATCTTCACATCGGTCTCCCCGACCCGGTGGATGCTCGCGCTCCGTATCTGGCATCACCCGCTCCATGGGACCTCCGTGGTGTCGGCCACGGTCCGCCACGTGGCAGCGGCATTGGAAGATGCGGGTCTGCGAGCTGTCGTCACGGGACATCAGGACGTCCCGCCGCTGGTCGCTCCCGAGCCCTTCTGACCTGTCGACTACGCTTTCCGCGTGACCACCTCGCCTGCGCCGGAGCGCTCCCCCGACCGGATGCCCCCCAGCCTGCGGGTACTGCTCCTTCTTGCGGCGAGCGCAGTGACTCTCGCCGGCGTCTACTTCGCGCGCGATCTCCTCGGACCCGTCGCGCTCGCGATCGTGATCGTGGTGATCTGCGATCCTCTGCGTCGACCGCTCGAACGGCGGGGGTGGCCGCAGTGGGCCAGCACGACCGCCGTGATCCTCGTCGCCTACCTGATCCTCCTGGTCATGGGCGCGCTGCTCTGGCTGGCCGGCACGCAGTTCGCGCGCCTCATCGCCGACCTCGTCTCGGAAGGCGGACTGGCGAAGACGGTCGATGATCTCGTCGCCTGGCTGCAGTCCCTCGGCCTGGACGAGGAGGCGTCGGCCGCCGCGGCTTCGGTCCTCGATCCGACGACGCTCCTGGGACTCGCACGCAGCATCGGCGGGACCGTGATCAGCGTCGCGACCGCCCTGTTCTTCGTCTGCGCCTACATCATCTTCATGGCGGTCGACGCGGCCCGCTATCGGGACGCTCCGTCGGTGTTCGGGGCGTCCAAGGCCGCGGTCATCGCCCGGATCACTCGGCTCAACACCGGCGTGCGCCGCTACTACATCGTCAACGCGACTTTCGGCGCGATCGTCGCTGTCATCGACGGTCTCGCACTGTGGTGGATGGGTGTTCCCGCGCCCGTGGTCTGGGCGATCCTCGCGTTCGTCACGAACTTCATCCCGAACATCGGCTTCGTGCTCGGGCTCATCCCGCCCGCGATCCTGGCCTTCGTCGTCGGAGGGTGGCCTCTGCTCATCGGTGTGGTCGCGGTCTACTGCGTCGTGAACGTGGTGCTCCAGGTGCTCGTGCAGCCGAAGTTCGTCAGCGACGCCGTCGATCTCAGCCTGACCCTGAGCTTCTTCTCCGTGATCTTCTGGACCTTCATCATCGGCCCGCTCGGTGCGATCCTCTCGATCCCGCTCACGCTCCTCGCACGCACGCTCGTCTTCGAGGGCGATCCCGACGCGCTCTGGGTGCGGTGGCTCTCGGGCGACCGCACCGCCGTCCCCCCTGTACGGGAGCCGGAGCCCGCCCCGGCGACACGGCGGGGCCGACGGCGGCGCACACCTCGTCGCCGCTGAGAATGCACCTCAGGACGCACCCGTCGTAAATCACCAGGGGTGAGTTGCGGTCGATCCGTGGTCCGGCGACCCCTCCGGTGGGATCGTGGACGCGGGAGCGCTCGACCAGGGCGCCGGCGGATGGAGGCGATGTGCAACGTCCACTCGCAGGACTGACCAGACGCAACTTCGTCACCGAGTTGACCGCGGGCGTCACTCTGCTCGCGATCGCCATCCCCCTCAACATCGGGTATGCGCAGATCGCGGGCCTGCCGCCCACCGCCGGGCTGTACGCGCTCATCGTCCCCACGATCGTCTACGCCCTCGTGGTGTCCTCCCGCCAGCTGGTCGCCTCACCCGATGCCGCAGCGGCAGCACTCGTCGCCTCCTCGATCGGCGGGCTCGCCGCCGCCGGAAGCGCGGATTACGCCACGCTCGCGCTCGCCCAGGCCATCATCTGCGGCATCATGTTCGCATTGCTCGCGGTCTTCAAGCTCGGGTTCCTCGCGAACTTCCTCTCCAAGCCGATCCTGGTCGGGTTCGTCGGCGGTCTCGCCCTCGACATCATGGTGAGCCAGCTCGCGAAGATGCTCGGCGTCAGCATCGACTCCGGGAAGGACTTCACCGGGAAGGTCGCCGATCTGATCGGCGGACTCTCGACGCTCAACGGATGGGCCGTGCTGATCTCGGTCTGCTCCGTCGCCGTGCTGCTGCTCGGACGCAGGTTCCTCCGTGCCGTCCCGTGGGCGCTGATCGTCCTGGTGGCGACGACCATCGTCGTCGTCCTGACCGGGCTCGACCAGCGAGGAGTCGACGTCCTGGGTGAGGTCCCCGCCGGTCCGCCTGTGCTCACCTGGCCCGTGATCGACTGGTCGCTGTGGCTCATGCTCGTCCCGTCGGCGATCGCGTTGACGCTGGTCACCACGGCCGAGGGGCTTCTGGTGTCGAGGTCGTATTCCGAGAAGCACGGCTACCCGTTCCACGCGAACCGCGATCTCCTGGCGTTCGGCGCGGCGAACATCGCCGCAGGCGCCCAGGGCAGCTTCTCGGTCGGCTCATCGACCTCCCGCACCGCCGCCATGGACCAGGCGGGTTCTCGTACCCAGTTCCCCGCGCTGATCCTCGCGGCGGGCACTCTCCTGCTGCTGCTGTTCGGCACCGCGCTCCTCGCCGATATCCCGTCCCCGGCGATCGGAGCGATCGTCGGCGTCGCGATCATCCCCCTGCTCGGCATCCGCGAATTCATCGATCTGTGGCGCAAAGACCGGTTCGAGTTCCTGATCGGCGCGACCTGCTTCCTGGTCACCCTGTTCATCGGTTCGATCCCCGGGATCCTCGTCGCATTCGTCCTCGCGCTGATAAACCTGGCCAAGCGCGCAGCCAATCCGGCCATCGACGTCCTCGAATCCACCGGCGACCCCGGTGAGTCCCTCCTGGAGGATGCCCCTGCCGGAACCATGACCGCCCCGGGGGTCGTGGTCGTCCGACTCGCCGCACCCCTGTTCTTCGCGAACGGGGCGGTGTTCTCCTCTGCGGTGAAGACCGCCGTCCGCGCCGCCGGTGAGAACGATGTCCGTCATCTGGTGGTCGATATGGAAGCGGTCACCGACGTCGACGTCACCGGCGCCGAATCGTTCGCCTCCCTCAAGGAATGGCTCTCCGACCGCTCCATCTCCCTGTCCTTCAGCCGAGTGCGTCCCAACACCGTGCACCGGCTGATGGCCCTGGATCTCCTGGCTTCCGAACACGTCTACGCGACCAACCGCGAGGCGATCGCGATGCTCGCCGCTCCGGAAGCGGGACGAGCCCCCCTCGAGAAAGGACCCTGATGGGTACCGTCATCGGCGACATCCTCCCGCTCGCGCTCGGCGTGGCGATCAGTCCGATTCCGATCATCGCCGCGATCCTCATGCTGCTCTCGCCCAAGGCGCGGGTGACCAGCGTCGGCTTCCTTCTCGGCTGGGTGCTGGGGATCGTCGTCGCGGTGACGGTCTTCACGCTGGTGTCCTCGCTCCTGCCGGAAGAGGACGCCGACGCGTCGCATCCGATCCGTGGCGTGGTGCAGCTGGTTCTGGGGGCTCTGCTCCTCCTGCTGGCTTTCGGGCAATGGCGCAAACGCCCCCGACCGGGAGAGGAGGCCGAACTGCCGAAGTGGATGAAGGCGATCGACACGATCACCTTCCCGTTCGCGTTCGGGCTCGGCTTCCTGCTGTCGGCGGTGAATCCCAAGAACCTGATCATGGCCGCCGGCGCCGGTACGGACATCGGCGGCGCGGCGCTTCCCGTGGGCTCGATCGTCGTGGTGATCGCCGTGTACACGATCATCGCCGCCTCGACGGTGCTGGTCCCGGTCATCGGCTACCTCGTCGCGGCTGATCGGCTCCGAGCACCCCTGGATGCTCTCCGCGGTTGGCTGGCGGCGGAGAACGCCGTCATCATGGCGGTTCTGCTGCTGGTGATCGGCATCTCGATGATCGGAAAGGGCATCGGCAGCTTCTGAGGCACAGCAGCGGGGCTGTGGAAGGAGGGATGACGTGGGCGAGTTGATCCTCGACCTGGTGCCCGTCGCCCTCGGCGTCGTGCTCAGCCCCCTCGCCATCATGGCGCTCGTCGCCGTACTGCTCTCCCGCAACGCGAGGACGAACGGGATCGCCTACCTGCTCGGCTGGTTCCTGGGCCTCGCCGGCATCATGGCGCTCGGTCTCTGGCTCTTCCCCATGTTCGCGGTGCACGAGCACAACGAGCCGCCCCTGTGGGTACCGGTGGTCCGCGTACTGATCGGGGGCTTCCTCGTCTCGGCGGCTGTCTGGGTCTACCGGAAGGGACGTGCCCGCATCGAGCAGATGGCGGCGGCCGCAACTCCTCGCGATGTGGTGGACGCTTCTCCCCAGCTGCCGGGCTGGCTGCATTCCGTCGAGTCGTTCCGGCCGGGGCGCACCTTCCTGCTCGGCCTCGGCCTGTTCGTGCTCAACCCCGTGGACGCGTCGTGCGCCATCCTCGCCGCCCTGGACATCACGCAGTCCGACGTCGCGCCCGGCGCCGCGACCGCGGTCGCTGGGGTGTTCATCGTGCTCGGCACCCTGCCGATCGCCCTGCCGGTGTTCTTCGTCCTCGCCCGTGGCGCGCACGCCCAGCCCGTGCTCGACCGCATGCGCTCCTGGATCGCCGGCAACACACACGTGCTCAACGCGGCGCTGCTCCTCGTGATCGGCGCCCTCCAACTCGAGAAGGGGATCGCCGCGCTGATCTGAAGTCCACACGGGGACGCGCAGAGTTCACCCGGATGAAGCGCACCCGACTCTGATGCCCCCGCGACTCGCACCGCAGTACGTTGAACGCGGCGGGGAGCCGCATCGTTCCACCAAGATGAAGGAGACCCACGATGGCTCGCGAATTCCAAGGCAAGATCGAACTCGACGTGCGCGATTCCGTTCCGGACTGGGACGCCTTCCGGCCGCCGACGCCACCGAGCGGCGCTCCGAACGTGCTGGTCGTCCTGTATGACGACACGGGCATGGCGGCGTGGTCGCCGTACGGCGGGCGCATCAACATGCCCACGATGGACCGTCTCGCTCAGAACGGCCTCACCTATTCCCAGTGGCACACGACGGCGCTGTGCTCCCCCACGCGGTCGACGTTCCTGACCGGACGCAACCACCACCTCAACGGCTTCGCGACGATCTCGGAGTCCTCCACGGGCTTCCCCGGTTACAACTCCCACATCCCCGAATCGAACGCCACCATGGCGCACGTGCTCCGTGACGCCGGCTGGTCGACCTTCTGGGTGGGGAAGAACCACAATGTGCCGATCGACGAGTGGACTGCCGGTGCGTCGAAGAAGCACTGGCCGCTCGCCCAGGGGTACGACCGCTTCTACGGGTTCATCGGCGGAGAGACCAACAACTGGTATCCCTCGCTGGCTGAGGACAACCACTACATCGACCAGCCGTACCTGCCGGAAGACGGGTACCACCTCTCGAAGGACCTCGCCGACCAGGCCCTCACGATGATCCGCGACGTCAAGCAGACCGAGCCGGAGAAGCCCTGGTACCTGTGGTTCTGCCCCGGCGCGAACCATGCTCCGCACCATGCCCCGCAGGAGTACATCGACAAGTACAAGGGGCAGTTCGACGACGGCTACGAGGCCTACCGCGAATGGGTGCTCGCCCGGATGATCGAGAAGGGGATCCTTCCCGCCGACACCGACCTGACCGCGTTGAACCCCATGCCAGAGGGGACGTTCACCCCGAGCGACGAAGTGCGCCCGTGGGACGAGCTGAACGACGAGGAGAAGGCGATGTTCTCGCGGATGGCGGAGGTCTACGCCGGCTTCAGCGAGTACACCGACTCGCAGGTCGGCCGTATCGTCGACTATCTCGAGGAGTCGGGGCAGCTGGACAACACCCTCATCATCTACTGCGCCGACAACGGGGCATCTGGCGAGGGCAGCCCCAACGGCTCGGTCAACGAGGGCAAGATCTTCGGCGGTTACCCCGACGACGAGGCGGAGAACCTCCGCATGGTCGACAAGCTCGGCTCACCGGAGACGTACAACCACTACCCGACCGGATGGGCCGCGGCGTTCTCCACCCCGTACAAGATGTTCAAGCGGTACACCTATCAGGGCGGCGTGTGCGACCCGCTGGTGATCCACTGGCCCGCCGGGATCAAGGCACGGGGGGAGGTGCGCCATCAATACCACCACTCGACCGACATCGTGCCGACGATCCTCGAGGCGTGCGGGGTGACGTTCCCCGAGACGTACAACGGCGTCGAACAGACCCCGCTCTCGGGTGTCTCCATGGCGTACTCGTTCGATGCCGCGCCCGACGGGGTGACGGAGAAGAAGACGCAGTACTACGAGATGTTCGGCCAGCGCGGCATCTGGCATGAAGGCTGGAAGGCCGTCACGGTGCATGGTCCGGTCAGCGGCAAGGGCGACTTCGAGAACGACGAGTGGGAGCTGTATCACACCGACACCGACCGTGCCGAGGCGAAGAACCTCGCAGCCGACCACCCGGAGAAGGTCGAGGAGCTCAAAGCGCTCTGGATGACCGAGGCGAAGGCCAACGACGTGCTGCCGCTGAACGATCTCCAGATCATCGGAAACGCGAAGGACTTCGAGACCTTCGTGGCCATGGAGTTCCACCAGCCCGCGCCACCCTCCGGCCGGTTCATCTACTACCCCGGTACCAGCGAAGTCCCTGAACGGTCGGCTGCGAACGTGCACGGGGTCTCCTACAAGATCGCGGCCGAGGTCGAGTTCACACCCGACACCGAGGGTGTCATCTTCGCGCACGGCTCGCGCTTCGGCGGCCACGCCCTGGTCGTGAAGGACGGGCAGGTGCACTACGTGTACAACTTCCTCGGCATCCCGCCGGAGGACCGCGTATCCGCACCCGTTCCGACCTCCGGGAAGCACATCATCGGGGTGGAGTTCACGAAGGAGGGCATGGGTGAGTACCGCGAGGGAGTCGGGCCCGTGAAGCTGTACGTCGACGAACAGGTCGTCGGTGAGAAGCAGATCCGCACGGTGCTCGGTCACTTCTCCTTGTGCGGCGAGGGCCTGACGATCGGTCGAGACAGCGCCGATCCCGTGTCGTCGCTGTACGGGTACGGTTTCGACTTCACCGGGGGCGAGATCGCGAAGGTCGTGTTCGACATCGCGGACGACGCCTACATCGACCTCGAAGCACATCTGGCAGCAGCCATGGCACGCGACTGAGTCGCTCCCCCGCGGCGGCTGCGCGCGCTACTCGATCCCGAGAGCGTGCGCAGCCGCCGTCACGCTGTCCCGGTCGGAGACGCCCAGCTTGCGGTAGATGTTGCGCACGTGCGTCTTGACCGTGTTCGGGGAGATGAACTCCTGCTCCGCGATCTCCCTGAGCGTCGCGTTGCGGCTCAACGCCGCGAGCACG
The DNA here is from genome assembly GCF_052115285.1 of Microbacterium sp. 2RAF4. Classification (NCBI taxonomy): domain Bacteria; kingdom Bacillati; phylum Actinomycetota; class Actinomycetes; order Micrococcales; family Microbacteriaceae; genus Microbacterium; species Microbacterium sp. 2RAF4. Next base: position 27,789 of record NZ_JBFRGI010000002.1, read on the forward strand.
ATGCGTTCGCGACGCGTGAGCTCCTCCTCGACGAGCACTCCGGCTGCGGTGAGTCGTTCGCGGACGCGATCCGCGAAACGACCGCGTGAGCCGGGAGTCGCGCGTGCGGCGAGAAGGCGCGCGACGACCGGCCCGGCGTCGGCGAATCGTCGGATGTGCTCCTCCGGTTCGGCCAGGGCGAGCGCAAACGACAGCGACACCTGCGCCTGATCGGGACAGCCGGCCTGCACTTCGATACAGGCAGCGACCAGCCAGGCGTCGATCATCGACGCGGGGAGAAGGCACGGCGCCATCCCCTCCAGCACCGGAGCGAGAGCGGCCCGCGCCGGCTCGAACTCCTGATCGTGCAGCGCGGCGATCGCGCGGAGCACGGCCACCTCGCCGACCTCTCCGAGAGCGTCTCCGACATCGTGGATGAAGCGGTCTCTGAGGGCGTACTCTCCGAGATCGTTCAAGGCGCGCGTCGCGAAGGCACTCATCATCGCGTACCAGTGCACAGGCAGCGGCATGTCATCGCGCGGTGCGAGGTTCTCGACAAGCGCGAGAGCCGCCGCATGCGCGTCGATGGCGCCATCGGCGTTCAGCAGGGCGATCATGCCGCGCAGACCGCGTGCGATAGCCGGCTCCGTTCCGGATTCGATGATCTCGGTCGCCGTACGCAGCGTCTGATCCACGTCGGCGACGAGCATCTGTTCGAAAGGCACCCAGTACCGCCACACCCGCGTGACCTCGTAGAAGGAGTCCGCGGGCGTGCCGAGCGCGCGCCAGCGCTCGTCGAGGAGCACACCGGAACGCAACACCTCTCGCATCCGCCCTCGGAAGAGGTCGGCCGTGTTCAGGATCGCGGCCGCCTGCAGTTCCGCCGCGGCAGTGCCCGCGGCGTGAGCATGGTCGCCCGCGAGCCGGGCGAACCGGTCGGCATCGTTCAGCGCCCCCGTGTACAGCTCTGCCATGGCGGCCTGCAGGAACACGTAGGTATCGAGTTGCGACTCCCCCGACACCTCGTCGAGACCCGGCTCCAGCCGGTCGAGCGTGTCCGAGAGGCCACCGCGACGCACCGCCGTGTGCAACTCGAGACCCTTGAGCCATTGACGGACCGGAACGGAATCCTCGAGTTCGGACCCCGACTCGAGCAGCGCCGCAGCGCTGGCGGGCTCGCCCTGTGCCAGCTCCGCGGACGCCGTCAGCATCCGCATGGCAGGCTCCGCGAGCAGAGGACGAGGAAGTCGCGCGATCGCTGCGACCACCTCAGCGGCATAGCCCATGAGGATCAGCTGCATCCCACTGCGACGGAGGATCCGTGAGGTCGAGCAGTGGTCGCCGCTCCGCGCGGCATGGAACATCGCTCGCTCGTGGTCCTGCTCGACCGCGAACCACTCCGCGGTCACGCTCTCGAGCTCCTCGACGGCGGCCTCTCCTCTGTCCTTCAGGCGGGCATAGAGAAACTCCCGCAACAGAGGATGGTAGTGATACCAGACCGGCTCCTGACCGCTGCGGCTGATCAGCACGTTGAGTCTCATGAGCTGTTCGATCAGCGGCTCGGCCGGCGTTCCGCCTGTCAACTGCGAGGCCAGAGCCGGTGTGAACGACTCCGGCACCGAGGTGAGCACGAGGAACTCGCTGAGGCTCTCGTCGAGATCTGCGAAGACCTCCTCGGCGAAGTAGTCCGTCACCGTCGGAGAGTCACCGCGCAGCGGGAGGACCGTGGCGAACGAGTCATGCAGCGCCGCCAGCTCCAGCAGCCGGAGTCCAGTAGCCCACCCCTCGGTGCGCAACAGCACGGAGGTGATCTCGCCCTGCGAGAGCCGCATCCCCCTCGCACGGAAGAACGCTCGCACCTCCGCCGGCGTGAATGCCAGGTCACGGCTTCCGAGTTCCAGCGCCATGCCGACGATACGTCGACGCGCAAGAGGCAGACGCCGGGTTCCGCGTCCGGAGACCACGACGTGGGCGGTGCCCGGCACTGCGCTCAAGAAAGCCGACAGCATCTCGACGAGCGACCCTGTCTCGATCAGGTGCACATCGTCGATGATCACGACGACCCGACGGTCCGCGACGCGGAGGGCCCGTGCCAGAGCGCGCGCCCTCTCCGTCGACCACGGGCCCGTGAGGCGGTCGAGCGCTTCGCGCAGCAGGGGGTCTTCGACGCTCCCGAGTGCAGACTGCAGGGGCTCGAGGTCCCGGTGCCAACGCTGCATCGATAGCCACACCACACGCGATCGATCGTCGTCCGAGGAGGCCATCGAATGCGCCCACCGGGTGAGCAGCCGGGTCTTGCCCGACCCCGCGGGGGCCGACAGGACGGTGAGTGTCCAGGGCTCGTCCAACGCAGCGGAGAGTCGTGACAGCAGTCGGGCTCTGGGGATGTCACCAGGGCCTGTGGGGAGTGGAGGAATCCACGCTGAATCGACGTCTGGCTGTTTTTCGACCATCAAGAGCCCCCGGTGAAATGTTAGATGCTACGTCCTCCCCTTCTCGAAGTATCCCACCATGGGAGCGCGCACATCAAGCGACTTTCGTCCAGAACCCTCAACGGGAGATCGCGCTTCGCTGCCGGATGAAGCCGACCACCGAGGGCAGCACAGCGCCGAACAGCAGAGCGAGCCCCACTCCGAGAAGCGTCTCCAGTGCGCGTTCCGCGAATCGAGCCCCCGGCGGCTCCGGCGAGGTGGACATGATGAGGGTCAGGGCGAGGAACGTGGTGAAGCCGGGCACGACGTACCATCGGCTCTCCTGGATGGCGCAGGTGGATCCGACGACAGCGCCGACCACGAGCCCGGTCTCGAGACCCCCCGGAGCCAGGACAGCCAGACCCGCGGCCGCGAAAGCCCCGATGAGCACCGACGCCGCACGACCCATGCTGCGCGCGATCAACTGCCCCCTGACCGGACGCATGACCAGGAGCACCGCGCCCGTCGCCCACCCCACGTGTTCGAGATCGAGAGCGAAGCCGATGGCGGCGGCGAGCGCCGCAGCCATACCGAGGAGGATCCCGTAGACCAGGAGAGCCCGCCCCCGAGGTAGCGGACTGGCGGCACGGGCCCGCTCTTCGCGCTCGGGCCAGAGCAGGGAGATCATCCACGCGTACACCGAGCCGGCGATGATGCAGGCGGCGAATCCCGCCGTGGCCGAGGACCAGGAGAAGCTCAGCCCGATCCCCGTCATCGGCAGCACCAGCACGAGGACCAACTGCCCGAGCCGACCCCGCGGGGCGTTGAGACTCGCGACGATCGCGAGCCCGAGCACGGCGACCACGGCGACCACGGGCCACTCCGCCAGCAGCGCCCCGAGAAGCAGGCCGAGGGCGCTCAACGTGCCGACGACGGGGATGGTGGTGCGCGCTCTCCTGCGGGGTGGGAGGCCGAAGGCGGCGGCGGGTATCACGCCGATCCCGAGCGCGACACCGAGCGTCGGATGGAAGGGGGCGACGACCATCGCCGGCGCGGCGAACAGCAGGCCGAGGCCGAATCGCGACCATCGCCAGCGCAGCCCGGCATCGTCACTCATCCATCTCTCCCTCAGCTCCGTCTGCCGTCTTCCCGATCCGCGGACGCGACGCCGTCACTCACAGATGCGTGCACGCGACCGTGCGATTCCAGTCCGAGGAACCACGGTGTGCGGCGTGCGACCGCGGCTGCACGCTCGGGAAGCGCTGCGATGTGCAGCACGATGCCGAGTTGAGCCAGCTCTCCGTCGAGGTTCTCCAGAGCGTCGAGGACGGTGATCGTCATCACCTCCTGCTGCATCAGACCCAGTACGAGCACCCGGACCGGCTGCTTCTCGGCCCCGACCAGCGCGAGGATCTGCTTCTCGTTGGCCATCGCGTTCGCCGTGTAGAGTCCCCGTTCGAGACGGAGTCCCAGCGCGTCGCCGACGCGAGCCTCGACCGTCACCTTCGGCACGTTGAGCTCGCGGAGCACCAGGATCAAGGTCACGACCACGCCGACCGCCACAGCCGGGAGAAGGCCGGCGGTGAGCCCGAGGATCGCGACCGCGAGAGCGATCCAGAAATCCACAGGACTGATCCGCGCCCACCGCACGAGTTCGGGGATGTTGATGAGCCCGGCGACGGCGACGAACACCATCGCGGCCAGCGTCGCCTCGGGGAGCAGGCTGAGAACGGGTCCGAGGAAGAGCGCGACGAGCACGGCGAGCACCACGGTGATCAGGGTCGCCACCTGGGAGCGCGCCCCTGCGCTCTGATTGACCGCGCTCTGCGAGAAGCCTCCCGCAGCGGGCATCGTGCCGAAGAATGCGCCGACGGTGTTCGCCGCGCCCGTCGCGAACAGCTCCTGGTCGCTGTCGATCTGAGGTTCGGTCGCCGCCCGCAGGCTGCGCGCGACGGCCGCGGACTCCAGGAACGCCATCACGGCGATAGCGAGGGCGCCGGGCACGAGGACGACCGTCTGCGAGAAATCGGGGATGCCCGGAACAGGGAGTCCGCTCGGCACCGGCGCGATCAGGTCGACACCGTAGCGATCCAGACCGGCGAAGGCGACCAGGAGGATTCCGGCGACCACGGCGACGAGCGTGCCCGGCACGCGCGGAGCGAACCGCTTGAGCACGACGATCACGAGGATCGAGCCGGCGGACAGTGCGACGGTCGGCCAGTTCACACTGTCGAAGGCCTGTGCAACCGCGCCCAGCGACTTGAGGAATCCATGACCGGAGAAGTCATAGCTCTCGCCCAACAGTTTCGGGAGCTGTCCGACGGCGACCGTCGCGCCGACACCGATCTTCAACCCGAGGACTGTGGCGCCGCTGATGTTCTCCACGAGCGAGCCGAGGCGACAGAGTCGGGCGATCAACAGGATCACCCCCACGAGCAGTGTCAGCATCATCAGGGAGCCGATCGCATCGTCGGATCCCGCGGCGACTCCCGCGGACACCAGGGTCGTCGCGGTGAGGGTCGCGATCGTCGAGGTCGTCGAGACGCTCATGGCGCGGCTTCCACCGAGGAACGCGTAGACCAGCATCGGCAGGATGCACGTGTAGAGCCCGACCTGCACGGGAAGATTGGCGATCGTCGCGTAGGCCATCCCCTGCGGGATCACGACGGCGCCAGCCGACAGACCGGCGACGACGTCACGGACCACCCACTGCCGACGATACCCCTCGACCGTGCTGAACAGCCATGGCGGTCTTCTCGTCGCGGTCATCCGCTTCTCCGTCCTCCGGTCGTCAGAAGCGTACTGCGGGGGCATGCGGGGATCGAGTGATCCCGCGATCGGCTCACCCTGGTGAACTCCACCGGGAAAAGGTGCGCTGCGCCCGTCGATCGTGATCGAGTTGTGCACAATCGAATAGCGTGCAATGCTGTCTTCGTGCCGATGACCGATGAGATGCTCTGCTTCTCCCTGTACTCCGCCGCGCGTGCAACCACGCAGGCATACCGGACGCTGCTCGCACCCTGGGGTCTGACCTATCCGCAGTACCTGGTGCTCGCCGCGCTCTGGCTCGACGGCGAGCAGACGATCGGGTCGCTGGGCGCGGTGATGCGCCTGGACTCCGGCACGCTCTCCCCGCTCGTCCGGCGACTCGAGCAGGCCGGACTCGTGACCAGGACCCGCGGCCGCGACGACGAGCGCGTGGTGATGGTGACACTCACCGACAAGGGCCAGGATCTGCGGGCCGAGGTGGCGCCCATCCACACCACCATCGCGTCGATCTCCGGGCTCCAGGATGAGGAGCATCGCCGTCAGCTCATCGCCGAACTGCACGACATCACCGACCGTCTTCAGAAGACCACGAAGGATCTCGCCGACGCCCACCAGAGCGACCGGCCCTGATCGAAACCCCGAGAGAGAACGGAATCGCCATGCGCGCACTCATCCACCCCACCTTCGGCGCTCCGGAGGAAGTCCTCCGGGTCGAGGATCGACCCCTTCCGGAGCCCGGTGAAGGCCAGGTCCGTCTGCGGATCGTGCTCTCCCCCATCCACAACCACGACCTGTGGACCGTTCGCGGCACGTACGGCTTCAAGCCGGAGCTCCCCGCCGCGTCGGGAACCGAAGCCCTCGGAGTCGTCGACGCGCTCGGCGCCGGAGTCGAGCACCTCGAGGTCGGCCAGCGCGTCGCCACCGGCGGAACCTTCGGCGCCTGGGCCGAGTACATCGTGACGAATGCCGCCGGGGTGATCCCGATCCCGGACGGCCTTCCTGACGAGACGGCAGCTCAGCTGGTCTCGATGCCCTTCAGCGCGATCACGCTGCTGGACTTCCTCGATGTGCAGGCCGGTGCCTGGATCGTGCAGAACGCCGCGAACGGAGCCGTCGGACGCATGCTCGCGCAGCTCGGCTCAGCACGCGGAGTGAACGTGCTCGGCCTGGTGCGCCGGAGCGCGGGGGTCGACGAGCTCCGCGCACAGGGCATCGACAGGATCGTCGCGACCGATCAGCCCGATTGGAAGGAGCAGGTCGAGGCGATCACCGGAGGTGCGCCGATCGCCGCCGGCGTGGATTCCGTCGGTGGCGCATCCGCCGGTCAGGTTCTCTCGCTGCTCGCGGAAGGCGGCACGTTGGTCGCGTTCGGGGCGATGGACTCCCCCACCATGGAGATCGCCTCCTCCGACGTGATCTTCAAGCAGGCCACGGTGAAGGGCTTCTGGGGCAGCAAGGTGATCCCGAGCCTCGATCAGGCCACCCGCAGCGCGCTGTTCGGCGAACTCTTCCAGCGCCTCGCCGACGGCAGCCTGACGTTGCCCGTGGCCGGCATCTTCGACGCCGCCGACATCAGCGCGGCGGTGCGTGCGAGCGACACGCCGGGTCGCGTCGGCAAGGTGCTGCTCCGCTTCTGAGCGGGTCGCCGACGAGGGTCTTCCGCATGTCGGCGACCCGGTGCAGAGTGTGGCCATGGAGATCACACTCGGACAGCCCGAGGGGCTCGTCGTCAGTCCCGCATTCAGCCATGTGGCCGTCGTCCCGCCCGGGGCCACGACGGTGTATGTCGGCGGCCAGAACGGTGTCGACACCACCGGAGCCGTCGTCTCGAGCGATGCCGGCGAGCAGTCCGCTCGCGCTGTCGAGAACGCCAGGATCGCCCTCGAGTCCGTGGGTGCAGGGCTCGAAGACGTGATCAGCTGGACGGTGCTGATCCATCAGGACGCGGACCTGCGCGCGGCGTACGGCGCTGTCGCCTCGCGGCTGGCACGGGACGGAGCCCCTCCCCTCGTCACCGCGGCTCTCGTGGCGGGGCTCGGAGTCCCCGGCGCCCTGATCGAGGTGAGCGCGGTCGCAGCCGTGCTGCGCCCCTGAGCGGACGATGCTTCCCACGATGTCCAGGTGCGGGGTCAGATCCTCCCCCGCACCGGCGTGCGCTCGACGCCGTCATCCTCCGGTGCGGTCATCTCCGCACGGACCCCGAGCAGTCGCACCTCCCGCTCCCGCTCGAGCGTGCCGGCGAGCGCCGCGGCAACCGCGACGAACTCTGCACGGTCGGTTGTCGGCGCGGAGAGCTTGCGGCCGAAGGTCTTGGTCTCGAACGGGGCATATCGCACCTTGAGGTGCACTCGGACGACCGGCCGCCCCTCCGCGGCGCAGTCGTCGAACGCGTGGGTCGCCAGATCGCGGATCGCCGTATCGACCTGCTCCGGCGTCGTGAGGTTCTCCTGGTAGGTCATCTCCCGGCTGTGGCTTCGCGCAACCCAGGGCGTGTCGTCGACGGTGCTCGGACCGATCCCGGAGCCCAGCCCGTGATACCAGACGCCCATCCGCGGTCCGAACTCGGTCACAAGGGTCTGCTCGTCCGCCTCGGCGAGATCTCGCACCGTCGAGATGCCGTGGACTGCGAGACGCTTCTGCACCTTCGGCCCGACACCCCAGAGGTCGCGCGTCGGCTTGTCGCCCATCACCTCGAACCAGTTGTCCGCGGTGAGGCGGAAGACGCCGCGGGGCTTGCCGAACTCGGTGGCGATCTTCGCCCGGACCTTGTTGTCCCCGATCCCCACCGAGCAGTGCAGCTGTGTCGCCTCGAACACCGCCTCCTGCGCGGAGGAGGCCACGCCTTCGGGAGAGTCCGTCTGCACTCCGAGGAAGCACTCGTCCCATCCCACCACTTCGAGCACCACCCCCGGCAGCGCACGGAGAGCCGCCATGACCTCGTCGGATGCCTGTGCGTAGGCGTCCCGATCGACCGGGAGGAACACGGCATCGTCCGGCGCCTTCCGTGCGGCGATCTTCAGCGGCATGCCCGAGCCGATGCCGTACTCACGGGCTTCGTAGGAAGCGGTCGAGACCACCGCTCGCTCGGTCGGGTCACCGCGTCCGCCCACGATCACCGGACGACCGGCCAACTCCGGTCGGCGCAGCACCTCCACCGCCGCGATGAACTGATCCATGTCCACGTGCAGCACCCAGTCGGCCATGCAATGAGTGTGACCGGTACCGGCGTGGATGTCACCCCTCGATCGTCACCGGATCGCGAGACCGATCGCGGTGACCATCACAGCGAGCAACGGCAGGGTTCCCTGCATCGCCGCAGCGCGCACCTTGGTCCGGTCGGAGAGCACGAGCACGAGCGCGGCGGCGAGCATCATCCCGGTTCCGGCGAAGACGAGGGTGAGCCCCACCGTCTCGGCTCCGACGATCACCAGGCCGATGCCGAGCAGAGCCGTCAGCGCGAGGAAGAGGTTGTAGAAGCCCTGGTTGAAGGCCAGCTGCTTCATCGTGACCGCGTCCGCCTCGCTGGGGACGCCGAAGATCTTCCTCGTCTCCGGCTCGGTCCACCGCAGCGACTCGAGCGCGAAGATGAAGACATGGAAGGCCGCAGCTGCGGCAGCGAGGACGAGTCCGACGATGAGCATGGGCTGATTCTTCCGTTCTCGCGGGCCGGGAGCAAGCCGACAGCACCGGCGCGCTCGGACCTCCTCGTCACACGAGGAAGATCGGAAGGAGCCCAGGGTTGTGTGCGTGCACCAGCACGGCGAACACCACCGCATCGAAGAGCAGGTGCACCGTCACGACATAGGCCAGCGAGTGCGTGCGCAGGAAGATGTACCCCTGCAGCATGGCGAACGGGATGGTCAGCACGGGTCCCCACTCGCGGTAGCCCAGCTCCCACAGGAAGGAGACGAAGACGATGGCCTGCAGGATGTTGGCCAGCAGGTCGGGGAAGTGCCGGCGCAGCAGGGCGAACACGGTGCAGATGAAGAACAGCTCGTCCCAGATGCCCACGGCGCCGACCCCGACGAAGAGGCGGGCGATGAGGTCGGGAGTGTCCACGACCGGCCAGTTCTGGTACACCCCGCTGGTGATGAAGTAGAAGGGCAGGATCAGCCAGCCCAGCACGAGCACCGCAACGAGCCACCCCCATTGCAGCCGCCCCCAGCGCTTGTGCGTACGCCAGGGGAAGCCGATGGCCCGGTCGCGATAGACGAACCTCGAGATCACGTAGGGAACCGCCACCGCGCCGCCCAGGGCGAGCGTGAACCGCAGCATCGCGAGGTTGTCGAGTTCCGCTGCCAGCGGGATGATGCTCACGATCAGCAAGCCGATCGCGATCAGCGAGAGATCGCGTGTGAGCGAAGGGCGGCGTGGGCTCCCGGCTGGATCCACGCCCCGCTCGCCGCGACGGCGTTCGACGAGGCGGCGTTCGACCAGGCGGCGTTCGAGGAGGCCGGCGACCGCGATGCCGGCGGCGAGGAGCGTCCAGCCCAGCCACGGGATCTCCAGCACGAAGAATGCCGGGGCTGCGGAGCACACGAGCAGCGCGGGAAGGATCCCCATCTGCGACGCCGTGTCGCGCCGCGTGTCGGTCACGCGCGGGTCCTGCGCCGGTACACGAGATCGCGGATGTCCCGCCCCTTCGCGATGCCCTTGCGCTCGAACGCGGTCATGACGCGACCGTCGAATCGTTCGGCCCACTCCCCCTCGAACGCACGCTCGAACAGCGGATCCGCGTCGAGCACATCGCGCATCTGGAGGGCATAGTCCTCCCAGTCGGTCGCGAGCCTCAGCAGGCCGCCATCACGAAGCGCTCGCGCCGCGGCGTCGCCGAATCCCGGTCTCACGAGGCGTCGCTTGGTGTGCTTCTTCTTGTGCCACGGGTCGGGGAAGAAGATCCACACCTCGCGTGCCGCCGCCTCCGGGAGGAACGATGAGAGGACCTCCGGCGCGTTCGCCTCGACGACGCGCAGGTTGCGGGCGCCCTCCCTGTCGGCGTCGAGCATGGTCCTGGCGAGGCCGGCGCGGAACACCTCGACGGCGAGGAAATCGTCCTCGGGGCGCGACGAGGCCGCGGCCACGATCGCGTGCCCCTGACCCGATCCGACCTCCACGTAGAGGTCGGCGGTGCGCCCGTACTCGGTCGCAGGATCGAGGCGCGCCTCGGGGTGCACGGAGGTCCAGGCGACGTCACGGGGAACGTCGAGCAGATAGTGCGGGCCGAGCTCGGCGAAGGCGCGCTCCTGCGCGTCGGACATCCGGCCGCTGCGGCGCACGAACGACACCGGCTCGTCTCGGAAGGTACGGGGTTCGGGCATGTTTCCAGGGTAGCCGTCGACATCCGACGCTCCGGCGTCCCCGGTACCCGGGTTCAGGCCGCCGGCGCGGTGACGAAGTCGATGAGCTCCTCCACACGGCCCAGCAGCGCCGGTTCCAGGTCCCGATAGGTCGTGACCTTCGAGAGGATGTGCTGCCACGCGCGCGCGATGTCGGCCTGCGTCTCGTGCGGCCAGCCGAAGGCACGGCAGATTCCGACCTTCCACTCGATGCCGCGCGGGATCTCAGGCCACTTCGTGATGCCAAGGGCTCGCGGCGTCACACACTGCCAGACGTCGACGAACGGATGACCGACGATGCGCAGATGGCGTCCGTGCGGGCCCCGTGCGACCGCGTCGGCGATGCGCGATTCCTTCGACCCAGCGACGAGGTGGTCGACGAGCACCCCGTAACGCCGTGTCGCGCTGGGCGGCTCTGCGGCCAACAGGTCATCGAGCAGGTCGACGCCCTGGAGGAACTCGACGACGACGCCCTCGACCCGCAGGTCCGCGCCCCACACCTTCTCGACGAGTTCGGCGTCGTGCTTGCCCTCGACGAGGATTCGGCTGGGCAGAGCGACGCGGGCGCGCTGATCGGCCACCACGAACGAACCGGATGCCGTGCGCCGCCGCCCCTGGTCGGCAGCGGTGGGCACGATCAGCCTCACGGGTGCGCCATCGATGAGGAACCCTCCGCCGAGGGGGAACAGCCGCCGACGGCCGACGCGGTCCTCCAACTCGACGTTGCCGCCCTGGACGCGCGTGACCGCACCGCAGAAGCCGTCGTCGGCGACCTCGACCACGAGGTCCGGCTCGGCCGCGACCTGGGGCACCTTCTTCGCGCCGCGCTCGCGCCAGCCCGCCGCGAGCACGTCGGAACCGTAGATGTCGTCCATGCCTTCCAGCGTATGTGCCTCCGCTGAGGGCGAACGGCGAACCCGTGTCGAGTGCTGTCGCGTGTCGGGCCCAGTGCATAGACTCGTGACATGGGGCTCGGCTGCCGGTCGGAGGGAACACGATGACGAAACGGTGGCTCACGCTGGCCGCACTCACTCTCGCCGTCGTCGCCGGTGCGTTCAGCACCTCCGCGGCATCCGCCACCGATCCCGTCACTCTCGATGCCGGATACGTCACCGACCAGGCCGGAGTGCTGAGTGCCGACGAAGAGGCGACCGTGGAGGCCCGGCTCCAAGAGCTGACGGACAATTCGAGCGCCGATCTGTTCGTCGTGCTCGTCGACGACTTCACGAACCCGTCCGACAACGTGCAGTGGGCCGACACGGTCGCACAGAACAACAATCTCGGTACCGAGCAGTACCTCCTGGCGATCGCGGTCGACGGGCGCAGCTATTACATCTCCGCTGCCCCCGACGGTCCGGTGAGCTTCGGCCAGCTCGACAGCATCGAGGACAAGATGGTCCCCTTCGCCACGGACGGCGACTGGGTCGGCGCCATCACTCTCGCCGCCGACGAGATCCAGGGCGACGGGGGCGCCGGCGCGCTCCGCATCGGGCTGATCGTCGTCGCCGTCGTCGTCGTCGCGCTGCTCGTGTGGCTCGTCGTGGCACTGGTGCGCCGAGCTCGCCGGCGGGCGGAGATCCGCGAGCGAGGCGCCATGCCGGAGACTCCGGATCCCGCCGACCCCTTCTCCACTCTCACCGACCAGCAGGTAGAGACGCAGGCAGGACTCGCGCTCGTGCAGGCGGACGATGCCATCACCTCGAGCAAGGAGGAGCTCGGTTTCGCCGTCGCGCAGTTCGGCGATGCAGCCACCGAGGAGTTCACCCGGGTCGTCGATGCGGCGAAGGCGAAGATCTCCGAGGCCTTCGATCTGAAGCAGAAGCTCGACGACGAGATCGAGGATTCGATCCACGACCGCCGCGCTTGGCACATACGCATCATCCGGATCGCCGACGAGATCGACGACATCCTGGACGACAACACCGAAGCGTTCGACGAGCTCCGAAAACTGGAGCAGAACGCCCCGCAGGCGCTCGAGCGTGTCCGCGGTGAGCGTGCGGCGCTCGATGCTGCCCTCGCTTCTGCGGCGCCAACCCTCGACGCGCTGTCCGCCACCTATGCGCCGGCGGCTCTCGCCACCGTCGCGGACAACCCCCTGCAGGCACGCGAACGGGCCGACCTCGCGGATCGGTCGATCGAGGCGGCGGCGCAGGCCATCGCAGCCGGACGTTCAGGCGAGGCCGCATTCGCGATCCGCACGGCCGAGCAGTCCGTCGCGCAGGCCGCGCAGCTCGCCCAGGCGGTGACGACGCTGGGAGCGGAGCTGGCGACGATCGAGGCCCAATCTCGGGCCCTCATCGCCGAACTGCAGAGCGACCTCGCCGCCGGGCAGCAGCTGCCCGACCCCTCCGGCGCCATCGCCGCTGCCGCTTCTGCCACGGCCCAGCAGCTCGAGGCGGCGCAGACCGATCTGAGCGGTACCGCACGCGATCCACAGCGCGTGCTCGAGGCTCTCACCGCCGCGAACACGCAGATCGACGCCGCGATCGCACAGGGCAGGGAGAGCGTCGAGCGTGCCCGCCGCGTGCAGCAGCTGCTCGATCAGACTCTCACGCAGGCGAACTCCGAGGTCCGCGCGGCTCGGGACTTCATCGAGACCCGTCGAGGGACGGTGGGCTCCACCGCGCGCACCCGCCTCGCGAACGCGGAGGCGAGCCTGTCGCAGGCGCTGAATCTGCGGGCAACCGACCCCGATGCGGCGCTCGCGGAGGCGAACCGTGCGCTCGCTCTGGCGGCGCAGGCCACGTCGGCCGCGCGGTCGGACGTGCAGGCGTACACCCCTTCCGGCTACGACCAGGGCGGCTTCGGCGGCCCGTTCGGCGGGTCCGGATCCTCGTCGGGCGGCTCAGGACTCGGCGGCGACATCCTCGGAGGCATCATCGGTGGGCTGCTCGCCGGCGGTGGCGGCGGTTCTTCCCGTCGAGGAAGCAGCAGCGGATGGCGCTCCTCCGGCGGCGGCTTCCGGAGCTCCGGTTTCGGAGGCGGCTCCCGCAGCAGCGGCCGCAGCGGCCGATCGGGAGGTAGACGCTTCTGATCCCCCACACAGACATGTACGACAAGCTCTCGAAGACGCCCTCTGAAAGGAACCACGCATGACCAAGCAGTCCATCTTCGGACGTATCTCGACCCTCGTCCGCGCGAACATCAACTCCCTGCTGGACTCTGCGGAAGACCCGCAGAAGATGATCGACCAGCTCGTTCGCGACTACACGAACAGCATCGCCGACGCCGAGTCCGCGATCGCCGAGACCATCGGCAACCTGCGCCTGCTCGAGCGCGACCACGAGGAAGACGTCCAGGCCTCGACCGAGTGGGGCAACAAGGCTCTCGCCGCCAGCCGCAAGGCCGACGAAATGCGCGCGAGCGGCAACACGGCCGACGCGGACAAGTTCGACAACCTCGCCAAGATCGCTCTGCAGCGTCAGATCAGCGCCGAGCGCGAGGCCACCGGTGCCGAGCCGCAGATCGCGGCGCAGACCGAGATCGTCGACAAGCTCAAGAGCGGCTTGAACGGCATGAAGGACAAGCTGGTCGAGCTCAAGAACAAGCGCAGCGAACTCCTCGCCCGTGCCAAGGTCGCCGAGGCGCAGACCAAGGTGCAGGATGCCGTGGGCTCGATCAATGTGCTCGACCCCACCAGCGAGCTGGGCCGGTTCGAAGACAAGGTCCGCCGCCAGGAGGCCATCGCCCAGGGCAAGATCGAGCTCGCGGCGTCGAGCCTCGACGCCCAGTTCGAGAGCCTGGAGGATCTCGGCGAGCTGACCGAGGTCGAGGCACGTCTGGCCGAGCTCAAGGCCGGCGGCGGCGCTCCCCGTCAGGCCATCGAAGGCAACTGACATCACTCGGCGGATGCCTCGGCCGTGCGCCGAGGCATCCGTCCCCTCTTCTTCGGAGGCACCCATGGTGCGATTCCTCGTCATCCCGCAGTGGCAGGGCTCGCCCGCAGCGCGCGCGATGCTCCTCACGGACGGCGCTGCAGCGATCGCCGGAGATCTCCCCCGCGCGGCGACGACCGTTCTCGACGTGCCTGTCGAAGCCGGTGAGTCCCTCGGCACAGGCGTACGCCGCCTGAGCGCTCTGCTGCGCACTCGTGAGCTCGTGCACGGGCACATCGACTCCGACACCGTCGTGATCGGGGGCGATTGCAGCATCACCGTCGCCGCCCTCGACGCGTTGCCGGGCGGAACCGACGATCTCGCCGTGGTGTGGTGCGACGCGCACGCCGACATGCACACGCCGGAGACGTCCCCTTCCGGTGCCTTCTCGGGCATGGCACTGAGGGCTGTGCTCGGCGAGGGCGAGGAGCAGCTCGTGCTCTCGCCCGCGATCCCCGCCGATCGCGTGATCACCGTGGGCATGCGGAACCTCGACGACGCGGAGGTCGAGCAGCTCGCGCCTCTGACGAACCTCTCCGTCGACGACCTCGCACATCCCGAGGCCCTGCTCGACGCGGTTCGCGCGACCGGGGCGTCACGGGTCTGGGTGCACATCGACGTCGACGTGCTCGATCCGTCCGACTTCGCCGGTGTGTCATCGTCGGTGCCGTTCGGTCTGTCCCCCGCCGCGCTGAGCACCGCCATCCGCGCGCTGCGCTCGGAAGTACCGCTGGCGGGCGCGACCATCGCAGGTTTCGCACCGAGGTCACCGGCCGATGCCGTCGATGATCTCGGTGCGCTGCTGCGACTGGTCGGAGCGGTGGCATGACGACTGCTCCGGACTGGCGACCGGCGGCGAGTGCCGCCCTGGCTCGGGGACGACGTCTCGACCGCCGCATCCCCTCGTTTCTCCTGCGCTCCCCGATCAGCCACCTGGGCTACCTGTGGGGCACCGCCGTCGGCTGGCTGTGGGGTTCGCTGTGGAGCACAGGACCCGTCGAAAAGCGGGCGGGCCTGTGGGTCTTCCAGGGCATGCCGGAATGGACGTTCAATCGCGGCGGAGTGTGCGTCGGCGGCTGCTTCCTGACCGGAGACGTGCGACCGAGCGACGCGGTGCTCCGTCATGAGGCTGTACACAAGGCGCAGTGGCTCCGCTACGGGTTCCTGATGCCGATCCTGTACTTCCTCGCGGGGCGTGACCCCCTGCGCAACCGCTTCGAGATCGAGGCGGGCCTCGAAGACGGCAACTACGTTCGACGGACGCGCTGACCCGACGACGGTCTCTGCGCGGACCCCTCAGACCGCGAGTGGTCGAACCGCGTCCGGCGCGCGGACGCGGAGTCAGCTGTCGGCGGGGAGCAGGCCAAAACGCTCGGGGGTACGGATCAGCGCCGGCGAGATCTCCAGATGACTCGTCAGGTGCTCGACGATGTCGGCTGTGCCGAGGTAACCCCCGAGCAGCGTGACGTGCGTCTCGATCTCGTCGTCGCACATCATCTCGTCCGCCCAGGCGCAGGTCGCACGGGTGAGAGCCTGGCCGGGTGCGCACGCACGGCTGCTTCCGGGAGCTCCGGAGCGCTGCTCACGAGCGAGCCATGTGACCGTCATTCGACCGGGAGCCTCGATGACGCCGATGTCGGCTACCGCCGGCACCTCGATGAAGATGCGCCCGGAGGCGCACAGCGGCAGCGTGGCCAGGAACACCTCGAGCTCCGTGAGGGAGTTCTCATCAGCCGTCACCAGGTGATGGGAGCGCCGACGTGCTGCGCGACGTTCGGCGCGCGTGCCGCGGGTCTCGAGCGAGGTGTTCATGGTGTCTTCATCGTACACCAAGTGAAGGCTTGCCTAACCTTGCATCCCCCGGGCGACGATCGGCATCGGCCGGGTGATGATCATGCGTGCTCGGGCCGCTGATCGTGCTCGACGAGTGCGACAGTCAATGCGGCGAGCTCGTCGTCGGTCATCCCCTGCGCGCGCAGATACCCGGCAGCCGAGCCCCATCGTTCGTCGACCTGCGCGAGCAGACGGCGCATCACGGGGGCCGGCGATTGCGTGGCCAGCGCCACCGCGTGCACCGCCTCCGGATGCTGCGCGCGCAGGTAGTCGGCGATCCACCGGGTGCGCTGAGCCGGCAGCTGGGACTCGGTGAGCGCGTAGTCGGCGATGACCGCCTCCCGATCCGCACCGACCGCGGAGAGCGCGAGAGCGACGGTCACGCCCGTCCGGTCCTTGCCCACGGTGCAGTGCACCAGCGTGCGCCCGCTCGCCGCAACGATGCGGATGGCCGCGACGAGCCGCTCCCCGCTCTCTTCGAGGAGGTGGAGGTAGAGGTCGTCGAGACTGGTGTCCGCCTCGAAGAAGGAGCGGACGGAGCCGAGGAACAGCGGGAGGTGGGTGGTGTCCGGTCCGTCGATCTCCGTCGGCTCGGCGGCGACCTCTTCGCCGTCTCGCAGGTCGACGATGTGGGAGACGCTCGCTCGCAACGCGGCGGCGCCCGCGATGGTCGCTCCGGAGAGCTGCCCGGAGCGCAGGAGCACGCCGGAGCGGATCCGACCGCCCGCTACCGGCATGCCACCCACGTCACGGACGTTGGAGACCCCTTCGAAGACGAGGATCGTCATCCCGCCGCCTGCTGTCCTCGCGGGGGCACGGGGTAGCGGCCGGCGATAACGATCCTGTTGAAGGCGTTGATCGAGACGCATGCCCAGCTGAGCGCCGCATACTCCTTCTCGGTGAAGACGCTTCCGACCTGGTCGTACACCTCGTCGGAGATCCCGTCCTCCGAGATGAACGTGAAGGCCTCGGCGAGTTCGAGAGCGGCACGCTCCCGCTCACTGAAGACACCGCTCTCCCGCCACGTGGGGATCTGGGTCAGGGTGTCGGCGTCGACGCCCGCGGCCACCGCCCTGTCGACGTGGATCCGCGCACAGTAGGCACAGCCGTTGAGCTGCGAGCAATGGATCATGACGAGCTCTTTGAGACGGTCGTCGATGCCGTTGGCCGCGCAGATCTGGCCCACCGTCTTCGAGAACGCGTCAAGCGCCTGGTACGCGGCCGGCTCGGTCTTGGACAGGTGCACACGCGTCTCGCTCATGACTCCATGATATTCGGCGGATGACCGGGAAGCTCTGGTGCAGACGGAACGCCGCTGAGATCAAGTCGCCCATTAGATCCAGACATCATGTGACATTTTGCGAAATGCCGGGACATAATTGCTTGCTATACTGGTCCGGCATTTCCGACGCTGCTTCCCGAGGGCGCAGAATGTGGAGGTGGCGATCGACAACAGCGAGTTCAGCTATCTTCCCGCACAGGCCGAAGCGCTCGGCGTTCCGGTTCCTCCGGTCACGCGCCTCACCCTTCCGCTCGCCGACGGCCGCACCCTGAGCGCCCTGCGTTTCGGCAATGAAGCACCGCGTGTGACGCTGCTCCACGGCGCCGGCCTGAACGCACACACGTGGGACACCACTTCGCTCGCGCTGCAGCAGCCGCTGCTCGCGATCGACCTCGCCGGACACGGCGACTCCTCCTGGCGAGACGACGTCGACTACACGCCGCGCACACTCGCTCGCGACGTGGCCGCAGCGCTCGACGCCTGGGCGGAAGGGCCGCAGGTCGTGGTCGGGCAGTCCCTCGGCGGACTCACCGGCGCCGCTCTGGCAGCAGCGCGACCGGATCTGGTCTCCGAGCTCATCGTGGTCGACATCACTCCCGGCATCGACGTGACCGCCGGCCCTGCGGCGCTGCGCGAGTTCTACGCCGGTCCGACCGACTTCGCGACGCGCGACGAGCTCGTCGACAAGGCGATCTCACTGGGGTTCGGCGGCTCCCGCCCCGAGACCGAGCGCGGTGTCTTCCTGAACACGCGAGTGCGCGCGGACGGGCGGGTGGAGTGGAAGCACCACTTCGCCCACCTCGCCGCCCAGGCACTCGCCGCTCACGACCCCGGGTCCCCGGCTGCGCCATCGGTGCTGCACGAGACGGGCTGGGATGATCTGACCGCGGTCACCGTGCCGGTCACCCTGGTGCGCGCCGCACGAGGGTTCGTGAGTGAAGCCGACGCCATCGAGCTCCAGCGACGCGTCCCCGCGGCTGCGGTGGTCGTGCTCGACGCCACCCACAACGTGCAGGAGACTGCTCCGGTCGCCCTCGCCGGTCTGATCGACGCCGCCGTGCCCGCCCACGGAATATGACCTTCCGTTCCACACCCGACCCTGACCCCTTCACACATCTCTAGGCTCGATTCCACGGCACACAGCAGTTGCCGCACCGAGAGGAAACACCCATGTTCCGACGTACCCGACGTCTCGCGCTGATATCCGCCCTCGCGGCCACCGCCGTCATCCTCAGCGCCTGCTCCGGCACCACCGAGCCGGAGACCAGCAGCGCACCCGGCGCACCCGACCCCAGCGCCACTCTCCACGTCGGCCTCGTCCTCGAGCCCACCAACCTCGACATCCGCCACACCAGCGGCGCGGCACTCGAGCAGATCCTGATCGACAACATCTACGAAGGCCTCGTCACGCGCACGCAGGACAACGAGATCGAGGGACGTCTCGCCTCCGACTACGAGGTCTCCTCGGACGGGCTCACGTACACCTTCACCCTCAACGACGGCGTGGTCTTCCATGACGGCACCCCGCTGACGTCGGCGGACGTCGTCTCCTCGTACGAGACCGTGCGCACCGACGCCACCGTTCAGGGCAACGGGGACTTCGCGTCGGTCACAGCCATCACGGCGCCGGACCCGACCACGGTTCAGATCACCCTGTCCGCTCCGAACCAGAACTTCCTCTTCGCACTCACCGGCCCGGCCGGTCTCGTGTTCAAGACCGGTGACACCACCGATCTGAAGACTGCGGAGAACGGCACGG
Organism: Microbacterium sp. 2RAF4; assembly: GCF_052115285.1. Taxonomy (NCBI): domain Bacteria; kingdom Bacillati; phylum Actinomycetota; class Actinomycetes; order Micrococcales; family Microbacteriaceae; genus Microbacterium; species Microbacterium sp. 2RAF4. The sequence goes on from NZ_JBFRGI010000002.1 coordinate 47,033, forward strand.
GTCCCTTCACGCTGACGCGCTGGAACAAGGGAAGCACCATCACCTTCGGGCGCAACGACGCCTACTGGGGGGATCCTGCCGGAGTCGCGCAGGTCGAGTTCCAGTACATCCCCGACTTCACCGCCGGGGTCAACGCCGCACTGGCCGGTGACGTCGACGTGCTCACCGCCGTCGACCCGAACCTCGCGCCTCAGCTCGAGGACTCGGGGGACTTCACCCTCACCACGGGACGCACCACCGACAAGGCCACTCTCGCGTTCAACAACAAGAAGGCGCCGCTCGACGACGTACGGGTGCGCGAGGCCCTGCGCCTCGCGATCGACCACGAGGCGCTCATCGACGCGGTCGGCGCGGGCACCGCACTGTACGGGCCCATCCCCGAGCTCGACCCGGGCTACGAGGACCTGTCCGACGTGATCTCCTACGACCCGGAGAAGGCGAAGAAGCTCCTCGCTGAGGCCGGCCAGGAGGACCTCGAGCTGACCCTCACCATCCCCTCGTTCTACGGCACGACCGTGCCCAAGGTGCTGATCTCGGACTTCAAGAAGGTCGGCGTGACGCTCGAGGTGAATTCGGTCGAGTTCCCCACCTGGCTGGAGGACGTGTACACGAACCACGACTACGACCTCAGCTTCGTGCTGCACGTCGAGCCGCGCGACTTCGGCAACTTCGCCAACCCCGACTACTACTTCGGCTACGACAACGCCGAGGTGCAGGATCTGTACACGAAGGCTCTGGCCGAGGTCGACCCCGACAAGTCCGCCGACCTGCTCGCACAGGCCGCGCGCATCGTCTCGGAAGACCACGCCGCCGACTGGCTCTACAACGGAGAGACCATCACCGCCGTGAGCCCCATCGTGTCCGGCTTCCCCGAAGACTCGATCAACTCCCGCATCAACCTCACGGGCGTCACCGTCTCCGCTGAGAAGTAGCAAGCGGTCACCGCGTCGTGATCCGCTATGCGCTCGTCCGAGGAGCCCTGCTCATCGCAGGGCTCCTCGTGTCGAGCGCGCTCATCTTCCTGACGCTGCGCGTCTTCCCCGGTGATGTCGCGCAGCTCATCGCCGGCACGCAGGCCTCACCCGCCGAGGTCGAAGCGCTCCGCGAATCCCTCGGCCTGAATCGCCCGCTCCTCGCCCAGTACACCGACTGGATCGGGGGCATCTTCCGCGGCGATCTCGGCACATCGCTGCTGTCCGGCGCCTCCGTCGGCGAAGAGATCCTCCTCAAGGCCCAGGTCACCGTTCCGCTCGGAGCCATGTCGCTCCTGATCGCCGTCGTCATCGCCGTGCCGTTCGGCATCCTCGCCGCTCTCCTTCGCGACCGGCGCGGCGGGACGGCGCTCAGCGTCGGAGCCCAGACGCTCGCAGCCGTCCCCGTCGTCTGGGCCGGCATGATGCTGATCGTCGTGTTCTCGGTATGGCTGGGATGGTTTCCTCCCCAGGGCTTCCCCCGCACCGGCTGGTCCACACCGGGGAAGGCGATCGAGTCACTGCTGCTGCCCGCCCTCACGATCGGGATCGTCGAGGGGGCGATGCTCATGCGGTTCGTGCGCAGCGCGACCCTGCAGGCCGCGGGACAGGACTTCGTCCGCACCGCCGCCGCGAAGGGGCTCACCCGTACCCGAGCGCTCATCCAGCACGGCATCCCCGCCGTCGGCCTCTCCATCATCACCGTGCTCGGGCTCCAGGTGGCCGGCATCATCGTCGGGTCCGTCGTGATCGAGCAACTGTTCACCCTGCCGGGAATCGGCCGCATGCTCGTGGCCGATGTCGGCACGCGCGACCTGATCAAAGTGCAGAGCGAACTCCTCGTACTCACCGGATTCGTGTTGGTCGTCGGCTTCCTGGTCGACCTCCTGCACCGCGCGATCGATCCTCGTCAGCGGGAGTCCGCATGAAGCCGCGCTGGCTCGCCCGCCTCTGGGACACCTCGACAGGACGCTTCGGCATCGTCGTCGTCCTGGTGATCGTCGTGACCGCGCTGATCTCGCTGTTCTGGACGCCGTTCGATCCGCAGGCCTCGGACATCGGCGACCGGTGGCTGCCGCCGAGCTGGCCTCACGTCCTCGGGACCGACGACACCGGACGCGACATCCTGAGTCTGCTGATGGCGGGAGCCCGTACGACGGTGCTCGTGAGCGTGGGGGCCGGTATCGTCGCCACGGCGGTGGGGATCGCCCTGGCCGCACTCGGAGCGCTCACCGCACGGTGGATGCGCGAGACCGTCGCCGTGCTCGTCGACATCCTGATCGCCTTCCCCGTGCTGCTCATCGCGATGATGATCTCCTCTGTCTGGGGCGGTTCTCTCTGGGTCGTGATCTGGGCGGTCGGCATCGGCTTCGGCGTCAACATCGCGAGGGTCACGCGACCGGAGCTTCGCCGCGTGCAGCAGAGCGACTTCGTCCTCGCAGCCAGAGCCGCAGGAGTCACGCCCGCGCAGAGCCTGGTGCGCCATCTGCTGCCGAACGTGGCGCCCGTCTTCATCGTGCAGCTGTCCTGGTCGATGGCTGTCGCCGTCCTCGCGGAGGCCGGCCTGTCGTACCTGGGGTTCGGCGCGTCCGTGGTCGATCCCAGCTGGGGTCTGCTGCTCGCCGACCTCCAGCGCTACATCGGGGTGCATCCGCTGTCGGTCATCTGGCCGGGACTCACCATCACCATCACGGTGCTCGCGCTGAATCTGCTGGGTGACGGTCTGCGCGAGGCGACGGATCCGACCCTGCGACACCGCTCAGCCGAGATCCACACTCCGGGGGTGGTCGCATGAGCCTCTCGGTGCACGACCTCGTGATCGAGATCGACGGACGGCCGGTGGTCGACGGCGTCTCCTTCGAGGTCCCGGACGGCGCGCGACTCGGTCTGATCGGGGAATCCGGCTCGGGGAAGTCGCTCACCGCCCTCGCTGTGCTGGGGCTGCTCCCGGACGGAGCGACCGCCAGGGGGAGCATCCGTTGGAACGGGATCGAACTGATCGGGATGCCCGACCGCGAGCTCGCGCGCCTCCGAGGGGACGACATCGGCATCGTGTTCCAGGAGCCTCGCACCGCACTCAACCCGATCAGGACCGTCGGCCGCCAGATCGCGGAGTCGATCCGCATCCACGAAGGGCTCGGACGCCGCGAGGCGCGGGAACGGGCCATCGCGGAAGCGGCACGGGTGCGGCTGCCCGACCCGGAGTCGATCGTCGACCGCTACCCGCACCAGCTCTCCGGTGGTCAGAGGCAGCGCGTCGCCATCGCGATGGCTCTCGCCTGCCGTCCGCGTCTGCTCATCGCGGACGAGCCGACCACGGCATTGGATGTCACGATCCAGGCGGAGATCCTCTCCCTGCTGCTGGCGCTCGTCGCGGACGAGGGCATGTCGCTGGTCTTCATCACGCATGACCTCGCCGTGCTCGCTCAGGTCGCGACCGAGGGCGTCGTGCTCGAACATGGCAAGGTCGTCGAAGCCGCACCGGTCTCCACTCTGCTGTCGAGCCCCTCTTCGCCGATCACCCAGGGACTGCTGCGTGATGCGACAGCCACGCTCTGGCGTCCGGACGGAGGCACCGCATGAGCCTGATCGAAGCACGAGGCCTCGGCCGGGACTTCTTCGCCCCGAAGCGCTCCGCGTTCGAGCGTGCCCGCACCGTGACCGCCCTTGCTCCCACCGACCTCGACATCGTCGAGGGGTCGTCGGTCGGCATCATCGGCGAGTCGGGATCGGGCAAGTCGACCCTGGTGCGGCTGCTGCTCGGACTCGACCGCCCGACATCCGGCTCTGTGACGGTCGACGGACGTCCCGTGGACGCGTCGGCTTCCGCGAAGTCCCTGCACTGGCTGCGGCGGGAGACGGGGCTGGTCTTCCAGGATCCCTACGCGTCGCTGGACCCCCGCATGACGGCAGGTCAGATCGTCCGCGAACCGCTGTGGGCGCTCGGCGTCGAAGGCGACCACCGCGCGCGCGTCCGCGAGGTGCTGGCCCAGGTTGGCCTCGAGCCCGACATGGCAGACCGGTATCCCCACGAGTTCTCCGGCGGGCAGCGTCAACGGATCGCGCTCGCGAGGGCGATCGTCCACGGTCCGCGGATACTGGTCGGCGACGAACCGCTGTCCGCCCTGGACGTGACGGTGCGCGCGCAGATCCTCGAGCTGCTGATCGAGTTGCGACGCACGAGCGACCTCACACTCGTGCTCGTGTCCCACGACATCGGCGTGGTGCAGAATCTCTGCGACACGGTCGTCGTGATGAAGGACGGGCGCATCGTCGAACGGGGCGCGACGAGCGATGTGCTCCTGCACCCCGCACAGGACTACACCAGGCGGCTGCTCGCGGCGATCCCCGTCATCCCCGGCCCGCGGGGCGATTGAGCGGCCGGGGTCAACGGGGGCTCCCCCGGCCTAGCGCCGCGCGCCGAACAGCTTTCCTCGTCGCCGCCCCGTCGGCCTGAGCACCCGACGCATATACACGGTGCCGAGGTCCCTGCCGAACTTGTAGCCGACCCGCCCCATCCGTCCGGCTTCGACGAAGCCGAGCTTCTCGTGCAGGCGGATCGACGCCTCGGCCCCGTGATCACTGATGACCGCGACCATCTCGCGCAGGCCGATCTGCTCGCAGGCGTCGATGAGCGCTTGCAGCAGTGCCGCGCCGAGCCCCTTGCCCCCGGCTCCGGGACCGAGGTAGATCGAGTCCTCGACCGTGTACTTGTAGGCGTTCTTCCCCGCCCAGGGCTGCGCCAGCGCGTAGCCCATCACTTCGCCCCCAGGGGAGACCGCCACGAGGAACGGCAGCTGCAGCCTGGTCAGCAGCGCGTACTTCTCGCGCCAGTAGGGGATGCTGCTGCGGCGCTCATCGAGAGTCACGGCCGAGTTGCTCACGAAGTGGTTGTAGATCTCGCGCACGTGCGGGAGATCCGCCGGGCGGACCGGGCGGATCGCATAGGAGAAGACCTCGGGCGCCGGCGCCGGTCGGAGATGGCGCGGGAGAACCCGGCGACGGTCCCCCGGCTCGAACTGCATGCGCTCAGCTTAGGGAGAGAGGGCCTTCGCCATCCACCCGCCAGTCCACCGCCGCAGCGCCCTGCTCCTCGAGGAGAGCGTTGGCGCGGGAGAACGGTCGCGACCCGAAGAAGCCACGGCTGGCGGAGAGGGGCGACGGATGCGCGGACGTGATCACCGGCGTCTCGCCCAGAAGAGGCTGCAGGTTCGCCGCGTCCCTGCCCCAGAGGATCGCGACGAGCGGCTGATCGCGGGCGACGAGGGTGCGGATGGCGAGCTCCGTGACCTTCTCCCACCCCCAGCCCCGGTGCGACGCCGCCGCACCGGGGCGCACGGTGAGCACCCGGTTGAGCAGGAGGACGCCCTGGTCGCTCCACGCGGTGAGATCTCCGTGCGGTGCCGGCGGAATCCCGAGATCGCTCTGCCGCTCCTTGTAGATGTTCGCAAGGCTGCGGGGCAGGGGTCGCACGTCGCGATCCACCGCGAACGACAAGCCGATGGGGTGCCCAGGAGTGGGGTACGGGTCCTGTCCTGTGATGAGCACCCGCACGTCCGACAGGGGCCGCTGGAACGCGCGGAGCACATTCGCACCCGCCGGGAGGTAGCCGTGCCCTGCCTGCTGCTCGGCACGGAGGCGCTCACCCAGCGCGGTGATCGTGTCCTGCACCGGGGCCAGCGCCGCGGCCCAGCCCGCATCGATCCGCCCCTCGGCGGCGAGCTCCGCGAGAGTCTGCGCCATCGTCAGTCGACCGACCGCACGCGCAGCGGCCCGCGGGCGAGCAGGTGCTGTGCGGACTGTGCGACCGGGCGCATCGTGATCAGGTCGAGATTCACGTGGGCGGGAGACTCCAGGGCGTAGGCGATCACGTCGGCGACGTCATCGGCCACGAGCGGGGCTTCGACCCCGGCGTACACGGCCTCCGCAGCCACGGGGTCACCGCCGAGACGATTGAGCGTGAACTCCTCGGTGTGCACCATTCCCGGAGCCACCTCGACCACACGGATGGGCTCGCCGTTGAGCTCCTGCCTGAGCACCTTCACCAGCATCCCCTCCGCAGCCTTCGCGGCGTTGTAGCCCGCGCCTCCGGCATAGGCGGTCTGCGCGGCAGTGGACGTCACGAAGACCGCATCCGCGTGGCCGTCCACGGCAGCCGCGCGGCGCAGAAGCGGAAGCAGACCGGCGACGAGCCGCTGACTCGCCAGAACGTTGGCGTCGAACATCCACTGCCAGTCCTCGACGGACGCGTCCTCGATGCGATCGGTGCCGCGGGCGCCACCGGCCACCTGGACGAGCGCGTGGACCGGACCGGATCGCTCGATCTCGCCCACGAGCGCCTCGACGGCGGAAGAATCGGTCAGGTCGCAGGCGATGGCCGAAGCCCCGGTCTCCGCGGCGAGCGCCGCCAGTCGATCCGCGCGGCGTGCCACGCCCACGACGTCCCATCCCCTGGCACGGAGCGCACGCACCGTCGCTGCACCGATGCCCGAACTCGCACCTGTCACCACTGCTCGTCTGTTCACCATGCCTCCACCGTACGGCGTTCTCCCCCGATTGCGAGCTCCCCCACGGCGCTGTCGTGGAACCCTCCCGCCGCGTGTTTCCGGGCCTCCCCTCTGTTACGTCACATTTCCCACCTGTTGTTGACAAGCACCGATATTCCGTACTGTCGCTGCAACGGCATCCGCCATCCGACCTTCCGACCACTTCTGGGGGAATCACATGTCCGCACCCGAGTCCTGGCGCTTCGAGACCAAGCAGATCCACTCCGGCGCCGCCCCCGACCCGGTCACCAAGGCGCGTGCCACGCCGATCTACCAGACCACCTCGTACGTGTTCGACAGCGCCGACCACGCGGCCAACCTCTTCGCGCTGGCGGAGTTCGGCAACATCTACACCCGCATCCAGAACCCGACGCAGGACGTGCTCGAGCAGCGTCTCGCCGCACTCGAGGGCGGCACCGGGGCGCTCGTCCTCGCGAGCGGCCAGGCGGCATCGACCTTCGCGATCCTCAACATCGCCCAGGCCGGCGACCACTTCGTGGCGTCGAGCTCGATCTACGGCGGAACCTACAACCTCTTCAAGTACACACTGGCGAAGCTCGGCATCGAGGTCACCTTCGTCGAGAACCAGGACGACGCCGAGGAGTGGCGCCGCGCCGTCCGTCCGAACACGAAGCTGTTCTTCGCGGAGACGATCGGCAACCCGCAGATCAACATCCTCGACATCCGCACCGTCGCCGACATCGCCCACGAGAACGGCGTCCCGCTGATCGTCGACAACACGATCGCCACCCCGTACCTGATCCGCCCGTTCGAGCACGGCGCAGACATCGTCGTGCACTCGGTCACCAAGTTCCTCGGCGGCCACGGCACGACCATCGGCGGCGTCATCATCGACGGCGGGAAGTTCGAGTGGTCGAAGCACGTCGACACCTTCCCGGGCCTCACGGTGCCCGACCCGTCGTACCACGGCGCCAGCTACACGGCTGCTGTGGGCGACCCGCTCGCATACATCATCAAGGCGCGAGTGCAGCTGCTTCGCGACCTGGGGCCGGCGATCGCACCGCAGAGCGCGTGGAACCTGATCCAGGGCGTCGAGACCCTTTCGCTGCGCATCGAGCGCCACGTGCAGAACGCGCAGGAGATCGCCGAGTGGCTGGACAGCCGTGACGACGTCGCGACCGTCAACTACTCGGGCCTGCCTTCGTCGCCGTGGTATGCCAAGGCGAACGAGTACGCCCCCAAGGGCGTCGGAGCCGTGCTGTCGTTCGAGCTGAAGGGCGGCGTCGAGGCCGGTCGCGAGTTCGTCAACAGCCTGTCGCTGTTCAGCCACCTCGCCAACATCGGCGACGTGCGCTCGCTCGTCATCCACCCGGCATCCACCACCCACGCGCAGCTGACGCCGGAGCAGCAGCTGACCGCGGGCGTGACCCCCGGTCTGGTCCGGCTCTCCGTCGGCATCGAGAACGTCGACGACCTCAAGGCCGACCTCGAGCAGGCCCTCACCGCGGCACGTGCCGTCTCGGAGGCCGCCCGCGCCTGACCCCGCACCACGTCGATGCCCCGGAGCCCTGCGTTCCGGGGCTTCTTCGTGCGCCGGCGACGACCTCACCCGGCCGACCCACAGGCGATTCCGTCGAGAATGGGACTCCGCCCCGAGGAGACCATGATCGACGCTCAGCATCCCCCGCACCGCGCGCGGCGGTCACGGACCGTTGCCTCACGGTCTGTAGCCCGGTGGCTCGCCGTGACCGGTGTCCTCCTGTCACTCGTCGTGGCCTGCGGCTGGATCCCGGGGATCGTCGGCACCGCGGTCTCGGCTGTCCTCCCGTGGCTGGGGCTCATCCTCGTCGCGCTGGTGCTGGTCGCACTCCTGCGTGCGCCGCGAGTTCTCGTCCTGATCCTGGTCCCCGCACTCCTGTGGGTCCTCGCGATGGTGCCGGCGTTCCCGGGCCTCCCCGGCGGGACGGACGCGGAGCCGGCTGCCGCATCCGAGCTGACCGTCGTGAGTCAGAACGTGCGGGCGCGCTCAGGTGGAGCCGCAGCCTCCGCCTCCGAGCTGGCGCAGAGCGGTGCCGACGTGATCGCCCTCGTCGAGCTCGACGCAGACAGCCTCTCCGCCGCGCAGGACACGCTCGCAGCGGAGTACCCGCACTCGTACACCGTCGGGACGGTGGGCGTCTGGAGCAGGTATCCCCTCGCGGATGCCGAGCCCCTCACTCTCGGACTCAGCTGGAAGCGCGCGCTTCGCGTCGAGGTGCAGGCCCCATCCGCTCCCGTCGCCGTCTACGTGCTGCACGCGGCATCGGTACGGCCAGGGCACCAGCAAGACCGTGACACCATGCTGGGCGGCATCGCGGAAGAGGTCGCGGCCGACCCGGCGGAGTCGCTGATCGTCGTCGGCGACTTCAACGCACCGTCGACCGACCCGAGCCTGGCCGCCCTGCGCGCGGAGACCGACTGGGTGCGCCCGACCGACGGAAGCCTGGGCTTCACATGGCCCGTGGCCTTCCCGCTCGTCCGCATCGACCAGGTGTTCGTGCGCGGACTCGACGTCGTCACGTCTGGCACCATGCGCGCAGGCAATAGCGACCATCTGGCGACCGTCACCCGAGCCCGATCCGCGATCACTCCGTAACCTGCCAGCGAGGGGAGCTCGGCCAGGCGAGAATGGAAGCATGGACTGGCAGACGACCTCCGAGGACACGGTGCCCTCTGCGCCCGTGACGGAGGCCGATGTCAGGCTGCTCCGCGCCCGCCCACCGGCGACCGGCGCCTGGCGGGACGGCGACCCCGTGGGTGGTCGTCGCTTCGCCGCCTTCGGACCGTTCGCCACCGAGAGCGGTGCAGAGCTCCCCGGCATCCGCATCGCCTACGAGTCCTGGGGCGAGCTGAACGCGGCGCGGGACAACGCTGTCCTGGTGCTGCACGCGCTCACCGGCGACAGTCACGTGCGCGGAGCCGCGGGCGCCGGTCACCCCACCGCGGGCTGGTGGGAGGACATCACCGGTCCGGGCGCTCCGCTCGACACGGACCGCTGGTTCGTGATCGCCCCGAACATGCTCGGAGGATGCCAGGGGTCGACGGGACCTGCGAGCATCGCCGCGGACGGCTACGAGTGGGCGTCGCGCTTCCCCTACCTGACCATCCGCGATCAGGTCGCCGCCCAGGTGCGCCTCGCCGATGCTCTCGGCATCGACAGCTGGGCCGCGGTCATCGGCGGCTCCATGGGAGGGATGCACGCGCTGGAATGGGCGGCCACGCATCCCGAACGCGTGCAGCGCCTCGCCGTGCTCTCCTCTCCCCCGGTGACCACCGCCGACCAGATCGCGCTCAACACCGTGCAGTTGGAGACCATCCGCATGGACCCGCGCTTCCAGGGCGGTGAGTACTACGACCTCGCGGACGGCGACGGTCCGCATCGGGGCCTCGCCCTCGCCCGACGCATGGCTCTGCTGAACTACCGCAGCCCGATCGAGCTCAATCAGCGGTTCCAGCGCTCCTGGCAGTCCGACGTGTCACCGCTCGGTCACGGTGGACGCTTCGCGGTGGAGTCGTACCTCGACTTCCACGGCAACAAGTTCACACGCCGCTTCGACGCGAACAGCTACATCACCCTGGTCGAAGCCATGAACTCGCACGACGTCGGTCGCGGTCGAGGGGGCGTCGAAGAGGCGCTGCACGCCGTCACCGCGACCACATTGGTACTCGGGATCGACAGCGATCGACTCTTCCCTGTCGACGGACAGCAGCGCATCGCCCGCAGCATCCCGAACGTCATCGACGACGAAGCCGTGGTCATCACCAGCGACTTCGGGCACGACGGCTTCCTCATCGAGACCGAGGCGGTCGGCTCGAATCTGCGGCGCCTGCTCGAGAGCTGACCCCTCCGCTCAGCTCGGTTCGAATCGCCAGGGCAGCGACCCCGCCTCGAGACGCCCCTGCTCCCAGGCGAAGGCCCGACCGGCATCGGAGTCGAGCACCCGCGTCTGGAACAGCTGGGCCGCGCCGCCCGAGGAGAGCGCCGAGGGCACATCGCCGAACGCCGAGAGCTGATGCAGTGTGATCCAGGTGGGCGGGTACAGGCTCCACTCCCCCGCCGCATGCCGCGCGAGCGCCTCTGCCGGGCGCACCCACGCGATCTCCTCGACCTCGCCGGCGGAGGGCGCGGCCTCCCCGGTCGGTGCGTGAGCGAGGAAGAACCACGTCCGGATGCGCGTCGGCGCCTCGAGCGGCGGCTGCCACTCCGACAGCACGATGAGATCCTCGATCGTGAGGCCGACCTCCTCGGCGGTCTCCCTGATGGCGGCATGCCGCGCATCGTCGATGTCGTCACCCCCGCGGACGTCACCGGGCTCGACCTTGCCCCCGGGGAAGACCCACGCTCCCGCGAACGAGCCGCGATCGGGCCGCCGCATCAGGAGCACCTCGAACCCCGGATCCGACGCCCGCAGCAGGACGACGGTCCCGGCCACGGGCAGAGCTGTCTCGGGAGCACTCACCCCGTCACTCTACGGTGCGGTCGTCTACAGGGCGGTCGTCTACGGGGCGGTCGTCGTCGGTGCGGTCGATGTCGAAACGGTCGGTGTCGATCCGGCCGATACCGCTGTGACGAGCTCCACCGGCGCGGGACGACGGCCCTCGATGCGATACGACAGCAGGGCGATCAGCAAGCCCGCCACGGCGAGCGCCGCTCCTGTCCATGCCGGCGCCGTGAAGCCCCAGCCTGCGGCGATCACGACACCGCCGAGGAAGGCGCCCAGGCTGTTGCCGATGTTGAGCGCGGAGTGGTTCATGGCTGCCGCGATCGACTGGTTGTCACCGGCCACGTCCATGAGGCGGGTCTGGATCGTGGGGCTCAGCACCGACGAGACGAATCCGACCACGAGCACCACGGCCGCCAGGCTGACGATCCAGAACGAGAGGAAGGCGAGCAGCGCGAAGACGAGCGCCATCGCGGCGAGGCCGAAGAGCAGCGTGCGACGCAGATCGATGTCGGCGAGGTGACCGCCGACCAGGTTTCCCGCCGTCATCCCGAGCCCCATCAGCACGAGCACGATCGGCACGACCCACTCCGGCGAACCGGACACCTCGGTCACCAGAGGCGCGATGTAGCTGTAGACGGCGAAGAACCCGCCGAACCCGATCGCTCCGACACCCAGCGTGAACCACACCTGCGGAATCCGGAACACCCGCAGCTCCTGCCGCATCGTGCGCCCTGGATCCCCGGGATGCTCCGGCACGAACAGAGCGATGCAGAGCGTGGCGAGCGCGAACACGATGGCCACGACGGCGAAGGCCGAGCGCCAGCCCCACTGCTGTCCGAGGAAGGTACCCAGCGGCACGCCGACGACGTTCGCGACCGTGAGGCCGGTGAGGATGAAGGCCACACCCTTGGCACGGTTGCCCGGCCCCATCACGTCGGCCGCCACGAGTGCGCCGATGCCGAAGTACGCACCGTGCGGGAGACCGGCGAGGAAGCGCGACGCGGCGACGAGCTCGAACGTGGGCAGCACCACGGTGAGTGCGTTGAACACCGTCAGCGCGAGAGCCAGCACGATCATCACCCGATGCCGCGGATATCGCGCGACGAAACCGGCGATGGTCGGGGCGCCGACCACCACGCCCAGCGCGTACAGCGAGATCAACCACCCTGCTTGACTCAGCGCATCTTCCTGGCTGGTCGCCCAGAGCGAAGGGAGCAGGTCGGCGGCGATGTTGGGAAGCAGGCCCATGACCACGAACTCGGTCATGCCGATTCCGAAGCTGCCTATGGCGAGAGAGAGGAGCGCCCACTTCGCCGCACCCCTCGATTCAGTCGAGGGATTCACCGGAACAGCCTACCGGCCCTCTGGCGCCCGACTCGTCTCACGCTCGCAGTCGAGCGTCATGAACACATCCACGTCGTCCTCGGAATCGACGACGAACCCGTGGCGCTCGTACAGACCGCGGGCCGGGCTGCCGCTGAGCACGTTGAGGCGATACCGGCCGGCGCCGTCGAGCACCGTCGTGAGCACGCGGCCCCCGATCCCGCGACCCTGGTGCGAGGAAGCGATGTAGAAGTGCTCCAGCCAGCGAGTGCGTCCGTCCGGGCGGAGGGCGACCGAGCCGATGTCGACGGCATCCACGACGATGATCCGCGTCTGAGCAGGCTCGAACGCGTCGCGGAAGCGCTGCCGGACGCGAACCTCGTCATAACGTCCGAGTCGCTCCAGGTCGGCTCTGAGCACATCGGCCCTCAGCTCCGCGATCCACTCGGCGTCCTCGGCGAGCGCCGGTCGAAGGGCGATCGACGCCGCCGAGACGACGTCAGTCATCCGCGCGCTCGGATCCCGCCTCTTCTGATCCCGCCTCTTCTGAGCCCGCCTCTGTGATGGCCGCTTCGAGGCGTTCGATCTTCGCATCGAGCTCTCCGGAGTACCCCGGCCGGATATCTGCCTTCAATACGAGCGAGACCCGCGATCCGAACGGCATCACGGCCTCGGTCGCACGCTTCACGACGTCCATGACGGTGTCCCAGTCGGGGCCCTCGATCTCGGTGAACATGCTGGTGGTGCGGTGCGCCAGGCCCGATTCGCGCACCACGCGCACGGCAGCGGCCACGGCGTCGTGCACCGACGCATCGGTGCGCTCGGCACCCGCGGTCGGGGTTCCGCTCGGGGCGACGGAGAAGGCGATCAACATGGTTTCACTCCAGGGTTTTCGGTTGGCGGACGGGTACGCGAAGCAGAGCACGGATGCCCAGCACGAGCAGGACGACGAGAAGGACGTTCCGCACTGTGAGGACAGCCACGGAGAGGGTGTCGGCTCGCAGCAGCGCGTCGTAGCCGATCGGGTAGACGAGGCAGGTGAGCAGACAGAGGGCGAGGATGACGGCGGCGGGGACGCGCGCCCTGACGCGGTCGAGCACGAGCCACAGGATCGCCGGCGCGATCAGCCAGGTCTGGAACTGCGGGGAACCCACCTTGTTGGTGACGATCAGCAGCGTCACGAGTGCGAGGGCGAGCGGAGGGAACAGACGAGAGAAGCTCGCACCGCGGATCGACTTGAGCGCGCCGACGGCGGCGACCGCGAGCACGCACACCGCCATCAGGGGCGTGAGCACAGCCGCGACGGCATCGACGCCCGGCGCCGTGATCTGGAAGGTCAGGATCTCGAAGCTGTACTCGATGTGGGCGGCCCCGGTGACGGCGAGCCACAGGAACGGCGTGGCCGCGACCGCTTCGATCTGCAGTCCCCGTCCCGTCTGCTCCGTCAGGAAGCCGAGGATCTCGGAACCCGCTCCGAGCAGCAGCAGCGCTGCGATGACTCCGGCCGTGACGGCCAGCGCGGCGAACAGCACCCGCATGCGTGCCCGGAGCGCGATCACGGCGGCGAGCACGAGCGCGCCGGGCCAGATCTTGATCCAGGCGCCGATCGTGAAGAGGGCAGCGCCGACGACGGGCCGTCTCACGAGCCAGAGCCCGCCGATCACGGCGATCGGCACCGTGATCGCATCGATCCGATAGAGCGCGATCGGTCCGAGCAGGAGCAGCGCCGCACACCAGAACCAGGCGGCCACGCGGCGCGGGCGCGAGGGCGAGCGGCCGACCAGCACTCCGAACGCCAGCGCATCGAGGATCACGACGAGCGCAGCCCATCCGATCAGGTACGCACCGGAGACCCCGAGCAACGGCACGAGCGGCGCCGCGAGCATCTTGGTCACGAGCATCGGCACGAGCGCGAGCTGCGGGTACACCCAGGTCTCGGTGACGCCGACGATCGGGCCCCCGTCGAGCGCCGACGAAGCCCAGGGCTCGTACACGAGGACCACATCGCCCATGGGCTGACTGGGGTAGACCCAGCCCGCCCATGCCGTGAGCAGGTGGGCGAGGAGGAAGGCGACCCACAGCACGGCCACCCCGGTCGGCGGGCGATTCACGCGAGGACGTCCGCGATCGCCTGCGGCAGTGCCGCAGCGACGTCCATGGCGACGATCGGATGCCCCGTCCCGCCGTCGCTCATCCCCGCGGCCACTCGCCCCGCATGTCCGTGTATCCACGCCCCGGCGGCGGCGACCTCGGCGATCGGGCTGCCCTGGTTGGCTGCGAGCACCGCACCCAGCACCCCGGCGAGCACATCCCCTGTCCCCGCGGTCGCCAGCCACCCTGTACCCGCGTCGACGGCGATGACGCCGCCGTCAGGAGACGCGATCAGCGTGCGAGCGCCCTTCAGCAGCACGGTGCCTCCGATCCGTTCCGCCGTCCTCCGGGCCGCCGACGCGCGATCCTCGTCGGACGTGGAGATGCCGAGCTGCTCCTGCAACCGGGCGAACTCCCGCGCATGAGGGGTCACCAGGAAGGGAGCGCGCGCCTTCCCGGCGAGATCGAGTGCGCCCGCGTCGATCACCACGGCTGCATCGCCCGCGACGATCGCCTCGAGGGCAGCCTGCTCCGCGTCGACCCGGTCGGTGGGGTCCGTGCCGGAACCGATCACCCAGGCGTCGATCCGCGATCGGCCGACATCCGCCCCCGCCACCGTCTCCGGACGTCGGGCGAGAACAGCATCTGCCACCCGCTCCGCGCCCACGTACCGGACGAATCCGGCGCCCGCGCGCCACGCGGCCTCCACCCCGAGCACGGCGGCACCGGGATACGCAGGCGACCCGGTGCGAAGCGCCACCACACCACGGGCGTACTTGTCGTCGTCGGCTGTGGGAACACGGAACAACCGCGCCGTGTCATCTCGCGTCCACTCGCGCACCTCGACCATGACTCCACGTTAGTGCGACGGCCCTCGGGTCGCCTGCGCGGCGGTAGCGTCGAACGGTGAGTCTTCTCTTCTCCCCGCTGACCATCCGTTCCGTCACTGTGCGCAACCGCCTCTGGGTGTCGCCGATGTGCATGTACAGCGCCGTCGACGGCGTGGCGCAGGAGTGGCATCACACCCACCTCGCGCAGTTCGCATCCGGCGGCGCCGGGCTCATCATCGCCGAGGCGACCGCCGTCGTCCCCGATGGGCGGATCTCGCCACGCGACCTGGGGCTGTGGAACGACGAGCAGCGCGACGCGCTCGCCCCGATCGTCCAGGCGATCCACGATCGGGGATCGCACGCGGGCATCCAACTCGCCCACGCCGGTCGCAAGGCCTCGACGTGGTGGCCCTGGGCTCCCGAACGAGGTACTGTGCCGCCCGCTGAGGGTGGATGGACCACATCCGCGCCGTCCGCCATCGCGTACGAAGGCTTCGACACCCCGCTCGCCCTCGATGCGGCAGGCATCGACCGCGTGGTGGAGGCCTTCGCCGATGCAGCTCGTCGCGCGGTCGCCGCGGGGTTCGACGTGCTGGAGATCCACGGAGCGCATGGCTACCTCCTCCACCAGTTCCTCTCCCCGCTGTCCAACCACCGTGAAGACGAATACGGTGGCTCGCTCGAGAACCGCGCCCGCCTGCTGCTGCGCGTGGTCGACGCCGTCCGCGATGCCGCCGGCGCCGACGTGCCGCTGTTCGTCCGCATCTCCGCCACCGACCACGCGGACGGCGGCTTCGCGCCGGAAGAGGCGGCGACCGTCGGCGACTGGGCGGCGCAGCACGGTGCAGACCTGATCGACGTATCGAGCGGTGGCCTCGTGGCGCACCAGCGGATCAGCGTGTTCCCCGGGTATCAGGTGCCCCTCGCCGAGGGAGTGCGTCAGGGGGGCCGGATCCCGGTCTCCGCTGTGGGACTCATCACGGCGGCCGCTCAGGCGGAGCAGGTGCTCGCCGATGGCGCCGCCGACGCGATCTTCGCAGGGCGCGAATGGCTGCGCGACCCGCATTTCGCCCTCCGCGCCGCGCATGAGCTCGACGCCGAGATCACCTGGCCACCGCAGTACGAGCGCGCCCGTCCCCGCTGAGCGCCGAACGACGAAGGCCGCCGATCCGTGCAGGATCCGGCGGCCTTCGTCGTGCGGTGGAGGATCAGCGTCCTCGGAAGCGTCGTGTCGCGTCCTGCACCTCGCCGACCAGCTCTTCCAGGATGTCCTCGAGGAACAGGACAGCAGTGGTGTTCCCCTCTGCGTCCCGCACCTTGGCCAGGTGCCGGCCCGCGCGGCGCATGACCGCGAGGGCGTCCTCGAGGTCGGTGTTCTCCTGGACGGGCACCATGTGGTGGATGCGCTTGGCCGGGACCGGCTGGATCATCTTGGTCTCGGCGTCCGCTCCCTCGGACGCCCGCAGGATGTCCTTGAGGTGCACGTAGCCGATCGGAACCGACTCCTCGTCGACGATCACGTAACGCGAGAACCCGTAGCGGGCGACCGCCTTCTCGATGTCGTCCGGCGTCGTCGACTGCGGAAGAGTGACCAGATCGCTCAGGGGCACAGCGACATCCCTGGCTTTCTTGTCGGTGAACTCGACGGCGGCGGCGACGGTTCCCGCCGTGTCCATGAGCACGCCCTCGCGCCGCGACTGGCTGACGATGGTCGCTACCTCTTCGAGCGTGAACGTGGATGCCGCTTCATTCTTCGGCTCGACGCGGAACAGGCGCAGCACGCCGTTCGCCGCCGCGTTGAGCACCCAGATCACGGGCATGAAGACCTTCGACACCCAGACCAGCGGCGGGGCGAGGATCAGCACGGCGCGGTCCGGTACGGAGAAGGCGAGGTTCTTCGGCACCATCTCGCCGAACACCACGTGCAGGAACGAGACGACCAGCAGCGCGACCGTGAACGACACGGCATCGACCGCGCCGTCCGGCCACCCCAGCGCGTGCAACGGCACCGACAGCAGGTGGTGGATGGCCGGCTCCGACACGTTCAGGATGAGCAGCGAGCAGATCGTGATGCCGAGCTGCGAGGTCGCGAGCATCAGAGTGGCATGCTCCATCGCGTACAGGGCCGTCTTCGCTGCACGCGAGCCCTGATCTGCGCGCGGCTCGATCTGCGATCTTCTGGCCGAGATCACGGCGAACTCGCCGCCGACGAAGAACGCGTTCGCGACCAGGAGCACGACGAGCCAGGCGAGTCCTCCCCAGTCGCTCATCGGGTCACCTCCTCATCGACAGCGAGCGGTCTCGGTACGTAGCGCACCCGATCGACACGCCGACCGTCCATGCGCACGACCTGGAGCGTGCCGGTGTCGAGCTCGACCTCGTCGCCGACAGACGGAACCCGTTCGAGCACACTCATGACGTAGCCGCCGACAGTGTCGTAGACGTCGCCCTCCGGCACCTCCACACCGGCGCGACGACGCAGCTCGTCCGGTCGGAGCTCCCCGGGGAACGTGATGCCCTCGCGGTTGCGGATCACTCCGGCCCTGGTCCGATCGTGCTCGTCGGCGACCTCACCCACGAGTTCTTCGACGAGGTCTTCGAGAGTCACCAGACCGGCCGTGCCACCGTACTCGTCGACGACGACGGCCAGTTGGTACCCGCGCGCGCGCAGCTCGGCGATCAGCGCGTCGACGTGCACGGTCTCCGGTACCCGGAGCGGTTCCGTCGCCAGCGCTCCGGCAGGAACCTCGGTCCGACGCTCTCGAGGCACGGAGATGGCCGCCTTGAGGTGGACGACACCGGTGATGTCGTCCAGGTCGTCGTCGTACACCGGGAAACGGCTGTGCCCGGTGCGTCGGGCGAGCTGGATGACGTCGTCGGCGGAGTCTCCGGCGGCGATCGCATGCATGCTCGGACGCGCTGTCATCACATCGGCGGCGGTCAGCCGCGCGAAGGTGAGCGTGCGGTCGAGGAGGGTCGCGGTGTCAGCCTCCAGCAGACCGGCGCTGGCGGAACGGCGCACGAGAGAGGAGAGCTCCTCCGCGCTCCGAGCCCCCGAGAGCTCCTCCTTCGGCTCGATGCCCATGCTGCGCAGCACGCCGTTCGCACTGCCGTTGAGCACCACGACGGCCGGCTTGAACACGGTCGTGAAGGCGATCTGGAACGGGATCACGAGCTTCGCGGTGGCCAGAGGCAGCGCGAGGGCGAAGTTCTTGGGGACGAGCTCGCCGAGGATCATCGAGAGCACCGTCGCCACCAGCATCGCCACGACGGTCGCGATCGGGGTGACGGCCGCCTCGGGGATGCTCCAGGCGATGAACGTCGGACGCAGCAGGTTCGACAGCGCAGGCTCCATCGTGTACCCGGTGAGCAGGGTGGTCAGCGTGATCCCGAGCTGCGCCGCGGAGAGATGGGTCGACGTGTGCCTGAGGGCGCTGATGGTGAGGGAGAGCCGCGACTCGCCTCTCGCCTGCCTGGCCTCGAGTTCCGCGCGATCGAGGTTCACGAGGGCGAACTCGCTCGCGACGAAGAGGCCGGTGCCGACCGTGAGCAGGAGCCCCACGCCCAACATGATGTAGTCCATCAGAGGTTCCTCTCCTGTGAGAGAGGCGGACAGTGGGGCGATGTTCTACAACTGGGAGGGTCGTCCATTATGCCGACGATTGTACCCAACGCGACCTGTATGCGCGCAACGATCACCAGCTGACCGGAAGCGCCTTGCCCTCTTCGTAGCCGGCCGCCGACTGCAGCCCCACGACGGCGCGGTCATGGAACTCCGGGACCGATGCGGCCCCGGCGTAGGTGAACGAGGAGCGCACCCCCGAGGTGATCATGTCGAGGAGATCCTCCACGCCCGGCCGGAGCGGGTCGAGGTAGATCTTCGATGAGGAGATCCCCTCAGCGAACAGCTCCTTACGTGCACGCTCGTAGGCGTCGAGCCTGCCGAAGCGGGCCTGGACCGCCTTGGTCGACGCCATGCCCCACGACTCCTTGAACAGGCGCCCTTCCGCATCGCGCTGCAACTCGCCCGGAGCTTCGATCGTCCCCGCGAACCACGAACCGACCATGACGGAGGCGGCACCTGCGGCGAGGGCCAGGGCGACATCGCGGGGGTAGCGCACTCCCCCGTCGGCCCAGACGTGCGCGCCGAGCTCCCGCGCCGCCTGCGCCGTCTCGAGCACAGCGGAGAACTGCGGGCGGCCGACCGCGGTCATCATGCGGGTGGTGCACATCGCGCCGGGACCCACGCCGACCTTGAGGATCGACGCACCGGCGTCCACCAGGTCGGCCACGCCGTCCGCAGTGACGATGTTGCCCGCGACGACGGGAAGACCGAGGTCGAGCTCGGCGACGGCGCGCAGCGCTCGCAGCATGCCCTCCTGGTGCCCGTGGGCCGTGTCCACCACCAGCACGTCGACGCCGGCGGCGGCGAGGGCCTTGGCCTTGGCCGCGACGTCGCCGTTGATGCCGACCGCAGCGGCGACGGCGAGGCGCCCGTCGGCGTCGACCGCCGGGCGGTACAGCGTCGAACGAAGCGCACTGCGAGCGCTCAGTGTGCCGACGAGGTGCCCGTGGTGCACGACGGTGACCATCTCGACGCCCGCGTCGGTGATGACGTCGAAGGCGTGCCGCTCTGAGCCGATGTCGTCCGCGTCGATCGATGGCGTGCCGCGATGCACCAGGTCACCCAGCTGCGCATCGGGGAGCGCGGTCGCCAGCCTGGTCGCTGGCAGGATGCCGAGGATCCGGTCGACGTCGATGGGGGCAGCGCCGCGGGCGACGACGATGCCGTGGCCGCTGGTCGCCGGCAGCAGGCGGAGCGCGTCTGCGGCCGAGGCTTCCGGGGGCAGCACGATCGGCGTGTCCCAGAGGACGGGCTGCGACTTCACCTCGCGGATCGCGGCATCGAGTTCCTGCAGAGGGAGATCCTGAGGCAGCACGCCGAGAGCGCCACGCCGAGCGAGCACCGCGGCGATGCGCGGACCCGTCACGGAGTTCATGTTGGCCGCGACCAGCGGCAGTGTCGCCGGCGTGCCGTCCTGCGGCGCCAGATCGACCTGGAGACGGCTGGTGACCGCGGATCTGCGGGGTACCAGGAACACGTCGGAGTAGGTCAGATCGACGGTCGGCTGCGCTCCAGAGAACTTCATGTTTCCACGGTACCCAGATCGCGACGCGGTGGGCGCTCGGCTTCGACGATTCCCCAAGGGAAACACGTTAGGCTTGTTGGTCGAGAGTGTGCGGGCCCGAACGCATCCTGCGTCGACGTCCGCACCAGAGAGCTTCAGCGATGAAAGAGGGCGATCGAGAGTGTCGAACCAGGTGACCGGCGTCAACGGCGACGGGGGGTTCGGAGCCAATTCCTGGCTCGTTGAAGAGCTCTACGAGCAGTTCAAGGTGAACCGCGACTCCGTCGACAAGGAGTGGTGGCCCATCCTGGAGAAGTACCACTCCGAGACGGCGTCCGGCGCTCCCGCCGCAGCGTCCGACGCGCCGGCCCAGGCTGCGCACCCCGTGACGGCACCGATCCCCGTGATCGGTTCCCAGCCCGTCGCGCGCACCACCGCCAAGCCCGCCGCAGCCGCCCCCATCCCCGCCCAGGCCCCGAAGCCCGCCGCGAAGTCGGAGTCCAAGGAGGCTCCCGCTCCCGCCGAAGAGGACAAGGTCACGCCGCTGCGCGGTCTGCCGAAGACCCTCGCAGCGAACATGGACGAGTCGCTCACCGTGCCGACCGCCACGAGCGTGCGCACCGTGCCGGCGAAGCTGATGATCGACAACCGCATCGTCATCAACAACCACATGGCTCGCACCCGCGGCGGCAAGGTCAGCTTCACCCACCTCATCGGCTGGGCGCTCATCCGCACCCTCGACGAGTTCCGCAGCCAGAACGTGTTCTACGCAGAGGTCGACGGCAAGCCCTCGGTGGTCGCGCCGGCGCACGTCAATCTGGGCATCGCGATCGACCTCCCCAAGCCCGACGGCACACGCGCCCTCATGGTGCCCAGCATCAAGCGCGCCGACACCCTAACCTTCACCGAGTACCTCTCCGCGTACGAAGACCTGGTCACACGTGCTCGGGGCAACAAGCTGACCGCCGCCGACTTCCAGGGCACCACGGTGTCGCTCACCAACCCCGGCGGAATCGGCACCGTGCACTCGGTGCCGCGCCTCATGAAGGGCCAGGGCTGCATCATCGGCGCCGGCGCCCTCGAGTACCCGGCCGAGTTCCAGGGCGCGAGCGAGAAGACGCTCAACGAGCTGGCGATCGGCAAGACGATCACGCTCACGAGCACCTACGACCACCGCGTCATCCAGGGAGCCGGCTCCGGCGAGTTCCTGAAGAAGGTGCACGAGCTGCTCATCGGGCAGCGCGGCTTCTACGACGACATCTTCGCGGCGCTCCGCATCCCCTACGCACCGATCCGGTGGAACCCCGATATCGCGGTCGACCTCGCCGAGCGCGTCGACAAGCAGTCCCGCGTGCAGGAGCTCATCAACTCGTTCCGTGTGCGCGGTCACCTGATGGCCGACATCGACCCGCTCGAGTACGTGCAGCGTTCGCACCCGGACCTGGAGATCGAGAGCCACGGCCTCACCTTCTGGGACCTCGACCGCGAGTTCGTCACCGGCGGATTCGGCGGACGACGCATCGCGAAGCTCCGCGACATCCTCGGGGTGCTGCGCGACTCGTACTGCCGCACGCTGGGCATCGAGTACATGCACATCCAGGACCCGGAGCAGCGCCGCTGGTTCCAGGAGAAGGTGGAGGTCAAGTACCAGAAGCCCGGCCACGACGAGCAGCTGCGGGTCCTCCGCAAGCTCAACGAGGCCGAGGCATTCGAGACCTTCCTGCAGACCAAGTTCGTCGGCCAGAAGCGCTTCTCCCTCGAGGGCGGCGAGTCGCTGATCCCGCTGCTCGACGAGATCCTGCAGGGCGCGGCCACGGCAGGCCTCGAAGGGGCTGCGATCGGCATGGCCCACCGCGGTCGCCTGAACGTGCTCACGAACATCGCCGGCAAGACCTACGGTCAGGTCTTCCGCGAGTTCGAGGGCACGCAGACGCCAGGCAACCAGCGCGGCTCCGGCGACGTGAAGTACCACCTCGGGACCGAGGGCACCTTCGTCGCGGATGACAAGTCGGAGCTTCCCGTCTACCTCGCCGCCAACCCCTCGCACCTCGAGACGGTCGACGGTGTGCTTGAGGGCATCGTCCGCGCCAAGCAGGACCGCAAGCCCATCGGCACGTTCGCGTGGCTGCCCATCCTCGTGCACGGCGACGCGGCTTTCGCCGGCCAGGGCGTCGTGGTCGAGACGCTGCAGATGTCGCAGCTGCGCGGATACCGCACCGGTGGCACGATCCACGTCGTGGTGAACAACCAGGTCGGCTTCACCACCACCCCGAACGACGGGCGCACGTCGATCTACTCGACGGACGTCGCGAAGACGATCCAGGCGCCGGTGTTCCATGTGAACGGCGACGACCCCGAAGCCGTCATCCACGTCGCCCAGCTGGCGTTCGAGTACCGCGAGCGCTTCCACCGCGATGTCGTGATCGACCTGGTCTGCTACCGCCGACGCGGCCACAACGAGGGAGACGACCCCTCGATGACGCAGCCCCTGATGACCGACCTCATCCAGGCGAAGCGCTCCGTCCGCCGGCTGTACACCGAGTCGCTCGTCGGCCGCGGTGACATCACCGAGCAGGAGTACGACGAGGCCAAGGCCGACTTCCAGAACCGACTGGAGATAGCCTTCGCCGAGACGCACGCAGCCGAGACCGGAGCCCTCCCCGTCGCACCGGAGACGCCGCCCGTCGAGGACCAGGTCGGCGCACCGGAGGTCACCGGCGTGCCGAGCGAGGTCATCCAGATGATCGGCGATGCCTTCGTGAACAAGCCCGAGGGCTTCACGGTGCACCCGAAGATCCAGCAGCTGCTCGAGAAGCGCCTCGACATGAGTCGCAACGGAGCCATCGACTGGGGCTTCGGCGAGCTGCTCGCCTTCGGCTCGCTCCTCGTGGAGGGCACCCCGGTCCGCCTGGCCGGGCAGGATGCACGGCGCGGCACGTTCGTGCAGCGTCACGCGACCCTGCACGACCGCGCGAACGGGCAGGAATGGCTGCCCCTGTCCAACCTCTCCGACGCCCAGGGACGCTTCTTCGTGTACGACTCGCTGCTGAGCGAGTACGCGGCTCTCGGCTTCGAGTACGGCTACTCGGTCGAGGCCCCCGAGGCGCTCGTGCTCTGGGAGGCGCAGTTCGGCGACTTCGTCAACGGCGCCCAGTCCGTCATCGACGAGTACATCTCGGCGGCCGAGCAGAAGTGGGGGCAGCAGTCCAGCGTGACCCTGCTCCTCCCCCACGGCTACGAGGGTCAGGGACCGGATCACTCGTCCGCGCGCATCGAGCGGTTCCTGCAGATGTGCGCGCAGGACAACATGATCGTGTCGCGCCCGTCGACTCCGGCCTCGTACTTCCACCTGCTGCGTCGCCAGGCCTACGCCCGTCCGCGCAAGCCGTTGATCGTGTTCACCCCGAAGGCCATGCTGCGTCTGCGTGGAGCGACCAGCCCCGTCGAGGCATTCACCCAGGGTCGGTTCGAGCCTGTGCTCGACGACGACCGCGGCCTCGACCGCGCAGCCGTCAAGCGCGTGCTCGTCCACTCGGGCAAGGTGCACTGGGACCTCCGGGCCGAGCTCGAGAAGAACCCGAACCCCGAGATCGCTCTGGTCCGGCTCGAGCAGCTGTACCCGACTCCGATCGACGGTCTCAAGGCCATCACCGACTCCTACCCGAACGCCGAGCTGGTGTGGGTGCAGGAAGAGCCGGAGAACCAGGGGGCATGGCCCTTCCTCGCGCTCGCTTTCGCCGATGTGCCGGGAGACCGCTCGTTCCGTCCGGTCTCGCGTCCGGCTTCGGCCTCGCCGGCGACCGGATCCTCGAAGGTCCACGCGGCAGAGCAGGCTGCACTGATCAAGGCAGCCGTCACACTCGGCTGATCGTCGGTACGAGAAGGGGCGCCGCGACCCAGGTCGCGGCCAGTACCAGATGTCGAGGGACGGCGCCGGGAACGCGATGAAGGCTCGATCGAGGGCCTCGACCGCAGCAGCATCGGCGGCGATGCGGCCGGCGCCGTGCAGCGTCGCAGCGCGCACCCCTCCCGCGTACATGGCAGAGAGCGCGGAGACGTCGAGCGTGGCATCGACGCCTGCCGCGGAATCGGTCACCGGATCGACGGCCGCGACACCGGAGTCGTCCACGTGCAGGCGCCAGTCGCCGTTCGCGAAGCCGAGGGAGTCTTCCACCCGGATGACGGCGTCGATCGGCGCCGAGTAGCGACGGGCGGTCAGCGCGGCCGGAACATCGAGGATGCGCAGCCAGCCGTGGTCGTGCACCTCCTGCTTCACGCCGCGGGTGTCGTGCACGAGCCATGGCAGCGGGTCGTCGACCGGGCGGAGGTCGGCGACCACCTCGTCGACGAGATCGTGCTGCAGGGCGAAGCGCCAGAGCGTCGTGCGCGCGTCCGCCGTCTCGGCGACCAGCAGGCGCACGTCCATCCGGAACCGGAAGGTGCCGGCGGCCTCACCGACGGTGTAGGCCATGACGCCACGCAGCACGCCGTCTTCGTCCCGATAGCGCACCCCACGCGCCTGGTCGCGCTCCGGGGTGGGAGACACGCCCGCGTACCCCTCCCATCGACCTTGCCACCCGGGGATCTGCCCCGCAGCCCTTCCCCGTGCGCGTTCGTGCACCGTGCCGAGGTCTGCAGCGAGGGTCTCCCGGTCGACGTACTCGAGGGTGCCGAGCGGAGTCGGGCCGCTCCAGCCGGCGCGTCGGGTGTCGACCGTGTGACGTGCGACCGGGATCGCGGAGCCGAAGCCGTAGCGACCGTAGATCGTCGCCTCCGACACCGTGAGGCCCGCGATGGGCACACCGGAGGCTGCCGCAGCCCGAAGCTCGCCCTCGAGAAGCGCCCTGGCGATACCGCGACGTCGATGCGTCGCCGACACCGTGACCACGCTGATGGCCCACATGTCGATCTCGCCACCGCCGGGGACGGTGAGCGGGGTCACCCAGCCGTTGATCGTCGCGACGGGAAGGTCGGTATCGACCGCGCCCTGCTCGTACACCCCGACGTTCCGCCGCTCGGCGAAGGTCTTGCGCACCTGGGCGATCATCTCGGTGCTCGGCTCAGGACCGAGGAACCCGCGGTCGACCGCGCGCTCGAATGCCGAAGCCGTCGGGTCATCGCTCAGATCGACGACGCGATAGTCGAGACCGGCTCCGGCCAGTCGTTCCCTCGAGGTGGTGTCAGCGGGTACGTCTCTCGCATCGATGGAGGTCATCCACCCACACTACCGACGGCCTGAGACGCGGTGTCAGTGCTGGGCTGCCTGCACGGCCCGCAGCCGCGCGAACACCTGGTCGCGGAGCTCCTCGGGCGCGGTCTCCTTGCAGGCCCGAGCGATCACGTCGGTGAGGGTCGTGGCGACGAGAGCCTCATCCCGGCAGGACGGGCAGTTCTCCAGATGCTCGCGGATCTCGGTGTGCTCGGTCTTGCACACCTCGTTGCGGAGGTACTCCTCCAGATCCTGACGGGCTTTGTCGCAGCCGCAGTCGCTCATTTCTTGCTCCTCGTCTCGGCCGCGGCGATGCCCCGCTCAGCGGCGTAATCTGCCAGCAGCTCCCGCAGCATCCGCCTGCCACGGTGCAGACGGCTCATGACGGTGCCGATGGGGGTCTTCATGATGTCGGCGATCTCCTGATACGCGAAACCCTCGACATCCGCGAGATAGACCGCGAGACGGAAGTCCTCCGGCACGGCCTGCAGCGCGTCCTTGACGACGGAGGCGGGCATCCGATCGATGGCTTCCGCCTCGGCCGAGCGGCTGTGCGATGCCGTCGTCGACTCCGCTCCGCCCAGCTGCCAGTCCTCGAGCTCGTCGATCGTGCCCTGGAACGGCTCCCGCTGACGCTTGCGGTAGATGTTGATGTAGGTGTTCGTGAGGATCCGGTAGAGCCAGGCTTTGAGGTTCGTGCCCTGCGAGAACGTCGCCCAGGACCCGTAGGCCTTGACGAAGGTCTCCTGCACGAGGTCGGCGGCGTCGGCGGGATTGCGCGTCATGCGCATCGCGGCGGCGTAGAGCTGGTCCATGAACGGGAGCGCCTGCTCTTCGAACTCGCGCCGAGGGTCGCCGACGGTGTCTGCGGTTGCGGTGTCATCCATCACCGGCCAGTCTAGGCCGCTGAGGTCGATCACCTCGCGCTCCAACGTCGCCGTCATACTCGCTCCTTCGGTGGGGGTGGGAGCCTGTCGTTCGCGACGAAGCTCCCTGCGTTTACTAAGGTGAGAACCGATGAGCGCCAACAGGTATTCCCCCTCCCGCGTGCAGGGCGCCTACACCGCGCCCTCGACCGACGTGCCCGTGCACGCCGAGCTCACGATCCCCGGTTCGAAGTCCCTGACGAACCGCGAGTTGATCATCGCCTCGATCGCCGACGGTCCCGGCCGCCTGATCGCTCCTCTGCACTCGGACGACTCCGCGCGCATGGTCGACGCGCTGCGCGCCCTCGGGGTGGGCATCGAGGAAGTGGATGCCGGACATGAGTTCGGGCCCGATCTCGTCGTCACCCCTGCGAGGCTCCACGGCGGCACCACGATCGACTGCGGACAGGCCGGCACCGTCATGCGCTTCATCGCTCCACTGGCAGGGCTCGCGGAGCACGACGTGCATCTCACCGCGCACGAGACCGCCCTCCATCGGCCGATGGGCGGCCTCATCAGCGCGCTGCGCGACCTCGGGGTCGACATCGACGACGAGGGCACATGGGCTCTTCCGTTCACGATCCGCGGCCACGGGCGCATCCGCGGGGGTCGCGTCGAGATCGATGCCTCCGCATCGAGCCAGTTCGTCTCCGGACTCCTGCTCGCCGCTCCGCGTTTCGACGTGGGACTGCACCTCGTCCACACCGGCGAGCACCTGCCGAGCCTTCCGCACATCGACATGACCATCGAGGCGCTCAGCCGCCGGGGCATCCGCATCGAGCGCCCCGCCGTCGGCGAATGGCTTGTCGAGGCGGGCGTACCCCGCGCCAAGGAGATCGCGATCGAACCCGATCTCTCGAACGCCGCGCCGTTCCTCGCCGCCGCGCTCGTCACCGGCGGATCCGTGTCGATCACGGGCTGGCCTCCGCACTCGACCCAACCGGGCGCCCTCCTGCCGGAGATCCTCCAGGCGACCGGAGCGCACGTCGGACGGCACGGGGGCACGCTCACGGTGCGCGCCGGCTCCGGCATCCGCGGTCTCGACCTCGATCTCTCGGCAGCGAGCGAACTCACCCCCACACTGGTCGGCCTCGCCGCCTTCGCGGACTCCCCGACGACGATCCGCGGCATCGGACACATCCGTCTGCATGAGACCGATCGGATCGCTGCGCTCATCGGAAATCTGCGCGCCCTCGGCGGCGAGGCAGAGGAACTGCCGGACGGGCTCCGCATCATCCCGCGCCCGCTGCACGGTGGACGCTGGGCTGCTCACCACGACCACCGGATGGCCACGACCGGCGCGCTCATCGGCCTCCGTGTCCCCGACGTGGAGATCGACGACATCGGCACCACTGCGAAGACCCTCCCGGAGTTCACGATGCTCTGGGAGCGGATGCTGCGGGGCTGACGGTGAGCTGGCTCGACGACTCCGACGACCTCGAAGACGACTTCGAGGACTTCGACGAGAGCAGCATCCGCACCCGTCCGAACCCCAAGGCCAACCGACCGCGTACGAAGCGCCGTCCCGCGCACGAGGATGCGCAGGTGGGGCGAGTGCTCGGTGTGGATCGGGGTCGCTACTCCGTCCTGCTCGGGGAGGACACGGCGGAGGAACGCACGATCACCACCACACGTGCCCGCGAGTTGCGCCGAACCCCCATCGTCACGGGCGACCAGGCCCGAGTGGTCGGCGACACCTCGGGAGATGAGGGCACCCTCGCCCGCATCGTCGGCATCGTCGAACGGACCTCTCTTCTCCGACGCAGCGCGGATGACACGGACCAGGTGGAGCGGGTGATCGTCGCCAACGCGGACCAGATGCTCGTCGTCGTCGCGGCCGCCGACCCCGAACCCCGCGCGCGCCTGGTCGATCGCTATCTCGTGGCCGCACTCGACGCCGGTATCCGCCCGCTTCTCGTCGTCACGAAGACCGACATCGCCGACCCGACCGAGTTCCTCACGCATTTCGAGGGGCTGGACCTCCGGGTGTTCACGAGCTCCCAGCACGAGATGCCCGTGGAGGAGATCGGCGAGGCTCTCATCGGTCACTCCACGGTGTTCGTCGGGCACTCCGGAGTCGGCAAGTCGACACTCGTCAATGCGCTCGTTCCGACGGCACTGCGCGCCACGGGGCACGTGAACCAGGTCACGGGACGCGGCCGCCACACGTCGTCGTCGACCGTGTCCCTGCGTTATCAGGGAGCGGGTGGCACCGGCTGGGTGATCGACACTCCGGGGGTGCGCTCGTTCGGACTCGGCCACGTCGATCCGGCCAACATCCTCGCGGCCTTCACCGAGCTCGCAGCGATCGCCGAGGACTGCCCCCGAGGCTGCACCCATCTGGCCGATGCCCCCGACTGCGCGCTCATCGAGGCGGCGGAACGAGGGGAACTGGGAGAGACCGGTCGTGCGCGGCTCGACTCCCTGCAACGTCTGCTGCAGACCTTCGCAGACAAGGCGGAGCAGACGCCCGGGCGTTAGGCTGGGGGCGTGACCCAGCGCCTCGAACCAGGAACCGCCGCCCCCGACTTCTCGCTCCTCGACCAGGATGGGAACACCGTCCGCCTCGAGGATCTGCGCGGCCAGAAGACCGTGCTGTACTTCTACCCTGCCGCGATGACCCCCGGGTGCACCACGGAGGCCTGCGACTTCCGCGACAGCATCTCGTCCCTCCAGGGTGCCGGCTACCGCGTGGTCGGCATCTCGCGTGACGACCCCGCGACGCTGACGAAGTTCCGCGAGCGCGATGCCCTCACCTTCCCGCTCCTCAGCGACCCCGATCACGCGGTCCACTCCGCGTACGGTGCGTGGGGGGAGAAGATGAACTACGGCAAGCTCGTCGAGGGCGTGATCCGCTCGACCTTCGTCCTCGACGAGGACGGCACGATCGTGCTCGCGCAGTACAACGTCAAGGCCACCGGCCACGTCGCGCGACTGCGCAAGCAGCTCGGCATCGACGCCTGACCTGTCCCGTAGGCCCTCCCGAGCCTCGGAGTTCAGAGCTCAGGAGGTCACTCCGCCGCGCGCTGCGGCCCTTCGCGACGAGCGCTCGAGATCAGCAGCACGAAGCCGACCAGGCCGGGGAGCCCGACTCCGAGCGTGAACGGCCAGGAGATCGGCTGCAGGGTGAGAGAAGCCAGTGCGAGGGCCACGGCGAGCACCTGGAAGACCACTCCCCCTGAGCGCGCCCAGGACTTGCCGGAGCGCGTGCCGACCGCGAAGGCGATGAGGGCTGCGGCACCGATCAGTGTCAGGACGATGAGCGCGAGGGCGGTCGGGAGAGAGGCTGCGTCACCCGCACCGAGACCGGCGAGTTCGATCACCGCGAAGACCAGGAGCGCCACTGCCTCGAGAGCGAGGACGGCCGCCGCCGCGAGGGCGATTCCTGGTGCGCGCACGGTGTCTCCCTTGGAGCGAATGAGGAGAAAACCCTTGATTTCACGGTTTTCATGTAACAGAATAGAGAAAGTCATGTGCTCCCACAGCGGCGTGGGGCGAGCGTTCACGCTCGCATCACAATTCGCGGACATTCCGTCCGCATCTCAACAGGGTAGCGGAACCCGAACTACTACCCGAATCCGAGCGGTCGCATCGCGACATCTCTTGAAATCCACACCGAGGAGCCCCCATGGACTGGCGCGATAAGGCCGCCTGCCTGACTGTCGACCCCGAGCTTTTCTTCCCCGTGGGGAACACCGGTCCGGCTGTCGATCAGATCGAGAAGGCGAAGACCGTCTGCGCCACCTGCACGGTCACCGAGATCTGCTTGCAGTACGCCCTGGAGACCAGCCAGGACTCCGGCGTCTGGGGCGGCCTCTCCGAGGACGAGCGCCGCGCTCTCAAGCGTCGCGCCGCCCGCGCACGCCGCGCCTCCTGACCTTCCGGAAGCGGCCTGAGATCGACTCTCAGGCCGCTTCCGTCTGTCCGGCCCCTGCTGCGCTCAGCGTTCCAGCCAGCGCAGGGGGATGTCGATGACCACCTCGGTGCCGTCGCCGTCGCTCCCGTGCCACTCGATGGTGCCTCCGAGCTCGCCCTGGATCAGGGTGCGGATGATCTGCGTGCCGAGCCCCTGACCGATCCGCCCTTCCGGCAGACCGAGGCCGGTGTCGCGCACCGTCACACGGAGGTTGTCCTCTGTGCGCTTCGCGTCGATCGTCACGACACCCTCCTGTCCGGCGAGCCCATGCTCGACCGCGTTCGTGACGACCTCCGTCAGCGCGAGCGCGAGCGGGGTCGCGTACTCGCTCGGCAGCACCCCGAACCTTCCGGTCGACTGCGTCCGTGCCCGCGTGTTCGGCGCGGAGGCGACCTCGGCGACGAGCTTGAGCACACGGTGGAAGACCTCGTCGAAATCGACCTTCTGGGTGAGGCCCTGAGCGAGGGTGTCATGCACCACGGCGATCGCGTCCACGCGGCGCATGGCCTGCGTCAAGGCGTCGCGTGCCTCGTCCGAGTGCGTGCGGCGGGCCTGGATGCGCAGGAGCGAGGCGACGGTCTGCAGATTGTTCTTGACCCGGTGATGGATCTCGCGGATCGTGGCGTCCTTCGTGATGAGCTCCTGCTCCTGATGGCGGAGCTCCGACACATCACGGCACAGCACGATGGCGCCGATGCGCGTGCCATGGTCCTTGAGGGGGATGGCACGCAGGGATACCGTCACGCCGCGGGCCTCGATGTCTGTGCGCCACGGAGCGCGCCCCGTGACGACCACGGGCAGCGACTCGTCGACCTGGCGGGAGGGCGGGACGAGTCGGGTGGTGACCTCGGCCAGCGACTCCCCCTCGAGCTCATCGTCGAAGCCCATCCGGTTGAATGCGGAGAGCGCGTTCGGGCTGGCGAAGGTCGTGATCCCGTCGACATCGATGCGGATGAGGCCGTCGGAGGCGCGAGGGGCTCCTCGGCGCGGCGAGGTGGGGGCCGTCAGGTCAGGGAAGCTGCCGTCGGCGATCATGCGGAACAGATCGTTCGCACACTCGTCGAACGTGAT
This sequence comes from Microbacterium sp. 2RAF4, assembly GCF_052115285.1. Classification (NCBI taxonomy): domain Bacteria; kingdom Bacillati; phylum Actinomycetota; class Actinomycetes; order Micrococcales; family Microbacteriaceae; genus Microbacterium; species Microbacterium sp. 2RAF4. Next base: position 78,490 of record NZ_JBFRGI010000002.1, read on the forward strand.
CTGCTGTCGCGAGGGCGTGCGCACCTCGCCGAGGTTCGTGTGACGGGTGACGACGCCGATCACGGTGGACTGGGCGTCCGCTCCGCGCTTCACGGTGACGATCGGCACCGCTCGCACTCTCGTCGGCGTCTCCTCGAACCAATCAGGCGAGGAGGAATCGACGATCTCGGCGGACTCGAATGCCCCCTGCACCTGGGTGCGCCACTGGGGCCGCACCCGCTCTCCGACGATGTCGCGATAGAAGAGCGTGGCCGCACCGCTGGGCCGGGCATGCGCGACGGCGATGAACGACCCGTCCTCGGTCTGGATCCAGATCACGATGTCGGCAGAGGCGAGGTCTGCGAGAAGCTGACCGTCGCCGGCGAGTCGGTGGAGCCATTCGACATCGCTGTCGTTCAGGCACCCCTGGGCATGGGCGAGATCACTGAGGGTTGACACCTGACCAGCCTACGGTCAGATGCCTCAGAGAATCGCCAGCGAGGTCGCGCGCCACCGACGATCGATCCCCTCCAGCCGGACGGCGACCGCGCGGGTGCGTCCGGGCCCCGCCACCACGACGACCGCCTCGATCACCCCGTCGAGAGGTTCTGTGACCCGCAGCGCCCTGATCTCGAACGTCGGCCGCGCGGGCACCACCCCGCGCGCGCTGCGAGCCCTGGCGGACAGGTTCGCGCGGGTCACCAGGCTCCGGAACGCGTCTTCGCTGAGCCATCGGGCGAGCTGGTCGACCTCCCTGACTCCGGCGAGGACCTCGAGGACGCCGTGTGTGAGGCTGCGCAGAAGCGGCACGGGATCGGGAAGCTCGCTGGTCGACGTCGGCTGGGGTGCGAAGTACTCGTGCGGCATCATGACGGACTCTCGATCGGGACGGTCTGCGAGTGAGCCAGTACAGCAGCGCGTGCCCCTCATCCGGGTCGGGATCGACGAAGAATGTGGATAACTCGTATGCCCCGTATCCCGGTCGCCTACGCTCTGTCGAATGCACTGGGACCGACTGTTCGAAGACCTCGAGGGCCAGCTCGCCTCGGAATGGGAGGCGGAGCGTGCGGTGCTCGATGCCGAGTCGGAGCGACTGCGCATCGCGCGGCTGGATCTGCGCCATCGACTGCGGGCGCTGTGCGGCGGCGGCGCCGAGGCCACGATCGACCTCGTGAGCGGGCGACGGATGCCCGTCTCGCTGCACACCCTCGGAGCGGACTGGATCGCCGTGAGGACAAGAGGAACCGGTGGTGGGAGCGCCGCTTCCGGCACGTCGCTCCTTCCCCTCCTCGCGGTCGCGGGTATCACATTGGACCACGGGATGATCCTCGCGAGTCTCGATGAGCCCACGGCCGCCGACGTGCCGCTGCGGGAACGGATGACGCTCGGCTTCGTGCTGCGCGATCTCGCCAGACGTCGAGTGCCGGTGCGCATCAGCACCCTCGTCGGTGACGACCTTCACGGAACCATCGATCGTGCGGCCGCCGACCATCTGGATCTGGCCGTGCACGACCCCGGCGAAGCGCGATCAGCCGCGGCGGTGCAGGCGTTCCGCGTCGTCCCGTTCTCGTCGCTCGTCGCGCTACGGGCCTCGAGTGGTCAGATGCCCTGAGCCGCGGACGTTCCCCATACCTCGGGGAAACTCGCCGTCTGAGACTGCCGCCACAGGGCCATCCGGCGGGCGATCTCCGATTCCTCGGACAGATAGCCGTCGAGGCTGGACTCCTCCACACGCCAGCGAGGCGGCGAACCGAGCCGAGCGCCGCTCAGCCTCCCCTCCTGCACGAGGGCGACCACCTCGTCGACGCCGATGCTCAGCAGCTCCGCCACCTGCGCCGGCGCGAGATAACGCGGTGCGCGAACGGGGGTGGCAACCATGTGCCCATTCTCTCCCAGCCGCTCCCGCCGGTGCCACCGGATGCTTCGCTGTGGATAACTCGCGAAGCACCGAAGCCGATTCTGTGACGATATCGCCATGGCTTCCCTCTCTCCTCCCCGTCGCGCCTTCTGGGGCGACGTGCGATTCCTGATCGGCATCGCCCTGGTCGCCCTGTCGATCGGCGGGGTCTGGCTCATCGTCTCGGCCGCCGACGACGCGGTACCCGTTCTCCAGACCACCCGGACGATCACGCGGGGTCAGCCCGTGACCGCCGCGGACCTCCAGGTCGTCGACGTGCGGCTCGGTACTGCCGGCGAGGGATACCTCGGGCCCGACGACCTCATCGCGGACAGCGTGGCCACCCGCACGCTCGTCGGCGGCGAACTCGTCCCCGTCTCGGCGCTGACCGACGCCCAGGACAGCCGATCGACGACGGTGGTCATCCAGAGCACGACGGGAATACCGGAAGGAGTCGCCGCGGGAACGGTCGTCGAGATCTGGCAGGCACCGCCGGTGGATGAAGGGCGTTCGTACGATGTCCCGCGCATCCTGGTCGCGGACGTGATCGTCCGCGACGTGCTCGAACCCGAGGGGGTGCTCGCCGAGGCCGGAACCCGGCTCGAGGTCGTGATCGACCGCGCCGATGTCGCCGACGTACTCGCGGCGATTACCGGCGGCTCCGCGCTCTCCGTCGTGCCGGTAGGGGCGGGATCGTGACGAGCGTCGTCGTGGCCATCCCGCAGCCCCGGGCGGATGAGCTGGCGGCGGAACTCGCCCTCGAAGGCGTCGACGTCATCGCGACCGTACCCTCCGCCCCGCTCGCAGAGATCCCGGCCGGGGCCGAAGCGGTCATCGTTCCCGCCACTCGATCGATCCTGAATGCAGACCTGATCGCACTGTGCGACCGTGCCGGGGTTCGCATCCTGGCTCTCGGCGCCGAGGACAGCCGACTGCTGGGCCGTCTCGGTCTCTCCACGGCGCTGCGACCTGACGCGGCGGGGTGGGAGGTCGCAGCCGCGCTGATGGCCGAGACGGACACGGCACCCCCGCCAGAGCCCCAACTCCCCCCTCGTATCGTCGCCGTCTGGGGACCACATGGGGCGCCGGGGCGGTCGACCCTGTCGATCCAGCTGGCCGTGGAGCTCACGCGCACCGGACGCCGCACAGCCCTGGTCGACGCGGACACCGTCGCTCCTTCGCTCGCGATGCTCCTCGGTCTCGGCGACGATGCTCCCGGCATCGCCGCCGCCTGCCGGAGGGCGGAGCGCGGCGCGCTCGATCCGGCTGAGCTGACGCGACTGGCGACGACGGTGACGACGAGCGCGGGTGACATCGAAGTGCTGTCGGGCATCAACCGCCCCAGCCGCTGGCCCGAGCTGTCGTCCGCGCGCCTGGCCGCCGCGCTCGGCACCTGCCGCGAGTGGATCGACGAGACAGTGGTGGACGTCGCCGGTGCGTTCGACGCCGACGACGAAGTCACGTACGACCTTTCCGGGCCACGACGTCACGCGGCGACGACGGCGGCACTGCAGGAGGCGGATCTGATCGTGGCGATCGCATCCGCCGATCCGCTCGGTATCAGCAGGTTCATCCGTGATCATGCCGAGCTTCGCCGCCTCACCTCTCCCACGCCCGTCATCGTCGTGGTGAATCAGGTGCGCCCCGGCCCCCTCGGGATCGACGCGCGCGGGCAGGTGCGACGCACCCTGGAGAGGTTCGCCGGCATCACCGACGTCTTCTTCCTCCCTTTCGACCTGCGCGCGGCGGACTCGGCTCTGCTGCACGCACGGCCGATGACCGATGTCGCGCCCCGCTCGCCGTTCGCCGCCGCCGTGCGGAGACTGGCGGCATCCCTCTCCCCGCCGGCGAGGGCTACTGCCGGTAGCTCGCGAGGAAGTTCCCCAATCGTTCGACGGCTTCGCTCAGCACTCGGGGTTCGGGAAGCGTGACCAGTCGGAGGTGGTCGGGGGTCGCCCAGTTGAATCCGGTGCCCTGGACCAGCAGGATGTGCTCCGAGACCAGCAGGTCGTACACCAGACGCGCATCGTCCCTGATCTCGTGCACGTTCGGGTCGAGTCGAGGGAACGCGTACAGCGCACCCTGCGGCTTGACACACGACACTCCGGGGATGGACTCGAGCCCCTCCCACGCGATGTCCCGCTGCTCGTGGAGACGCCCCGTCGGCGCGATGAGCGCCTCGATCGACTGCACCCCTGAGAGCGCCGCCTGTACGGCATGCTGCGCCGGAACATTGGGGCAGAGTCGCGTGGACGCGAGGAGGGTGATCCCCTCCAGGAAACCCTTCGCATGATCCTGCGGCCCCGTGATGACCATCCAGCCCGACCGGTATCCCGCGACCCGATAGGTCTTGGAGAGGCCGTTGAAGGTCAGGCACAGCAGGTCGGGAGCGAGCGTGGCCGTGGGGATGTGCACGGCTCCGTCGAACAGGATCCGGTCGTAGATCTCGTCGGAGAGCAGGAGCAGCTGGTGCTCCCTGGCGATCTGCACCAGCCCCTCGAGGATCTGGCGCGAATACACGACGCCGGTGGGGTTGTTCGGGTTGATGATGACGAGAGCCTTGGTCCGCGGAGTGATCTTCGAGCGGATGTCCTCGAGGTCGGGCTGCCACTCGTCTTCCTCGTCGCAGAGGTAGTGCACCGGTGTGCCTCCGGCGAGACTGGTCATCGCCGTCCAGAGCGGGTAATCCGGTGCCGGAATGAGGACCTCATCCCCTTCGTCCAACAACGCCTGCATCGTCATGGTGATGAGCTCGGACACACCGTTTCCGAGGTACACGTCATCGGGGTCGAACCGGGGGAAGCCCTCGATCTCCTCGTACCGGCTGACCACGGCACGTCGGGCCGAGATGATGCCCTTGCTGTCGCTGTATCCGTGTGCGGTCGGCAGCGCCGCCAGCATGTCGCGCACGATCTGGTGCGGGGCATCGAAGCCGAAGATCGCCGGGTTGCCGGTGTTGAGCTTGAGGATCTTGTGGCCCTCCGCCTCCAGCCGCGCCGCCTCGACGAGGGCGTTTCCGCGAATCTCGTACAGGACGTTCTTGAGCTTCGACGACTGGTCGAAGTTGCGCGTTGGGGTCATCGGCCAAGCCTACAGCGACGAAAGGAGGGCCAATCCACGCGGACTGGCCCTCCTTTGTGCACGCCCTACTTCTTCTTCTTGCCCTGGGCCCGACGCTGCTCGCGGTTGCCTGCGGCGGGAGCCTCTGCATCGGTGCGCTGGCCGAAGGCTCCTCGCGGCGCCTCCTCCGGCTCGCTCTGCGGAGCCTGAGCGCGGGCAGCGGCCTGGCGTACGCGATCCGTCGCCGCCTGCTGGACCTGGCCGCGGTCGTTGCGGACCTCGACCTCGCCCGCATCGTTGGCCGCCGAGTACTCGAGACGCTGCTCTCCCCCGTCGGTGGCGAGCCCCTTGGCCTCGACCTCCGCCGTCTGGGAGTCGCCGGCGCGACGCACCTCGACCTCGAGGTTGTAGAGGTAGCCGACCGACTCCTCCTTGATCTGTCCCATCATCGACTGGAACATGGCGTAGCCCTCGCGCTGGTACTCGATGAGGGGGTCGCGCTGGGCCATGGCCCGCAGACCGATGCCGTCCTTGAGGTAGTCCATCTCGTAGAGGTGGTCGCGCCAGCGGCGGTCGAGCACCTGCAGCACGACGCGACGCTCCAGCTCGCGCGTCGCCGCTTCGCCGAGGGCCTCTTCCCTGGCCTCGTACGCGATCTTGGCATCGGAGAGCAGCTCGCGGGTCAGGCCGTCGGCGTCGATACCGCCCTTGCGGTCGGCAGCCTCGGCGACGACCTCATCGATCGTCACGCCCACGGGGTAGAGGGTCTTGAGCTCGGTCCAGAGCGCATCGAAGTCCCAGCTCTCGTTGTGGCCCTCAGCGGTGTGGTCGCGGACGACACCGCTGATGGCGTCTTCGATGAAGTGCTGCACCCGGTCGGCGATGTCGTCGCCCTGGAGGATCTGACGACGGTCGGCGTAGATCGCCTCGCGCTGGCGGTTCAGGACGTCGTCGTACTTGAGGACGTTCTTGCGCATCTCCGCGTTACGGGACTCGACCTGCGACTGAGCGCTGCGGATCGCACGCGACACGAGACCGGACTCGATCGGCACGTCGTCGGGGAAGTTGGTCCTGGCGAGGATCGCCTCGGCGGCGCCCGACTGGAACAGACGCATCAGGTCGTCGGTGAGGCTCAGGTAGAAGCGGCTCTCTCCGGGGTCGCCCTGACGTCCGGAACGACCGCGGAGCTGGTTGTCGATACGGCGGGACTCGTGGCGCTCCGTGCCGAGCACGTACAGGCCACCGGCCTCGATGACCTTCTCGGCCTCCTCGGCGACGACGGCCTTCATCGCTTCGTAGGTCTCGTCCCACGCGACCTCGTACTCCTCGGGCGTCTCCACGGGGTCGAGGCCCTTGCCCTTGAGCTCCTGGACCGCGAGGAACTCGGCGTTTCCGCCGAGCATGATGTCGGTTCCTCGTCCTGCCATGTTCGTGGCGACCGTAACGGCACCGAGGCGACCGGCGCGCGCGACGATCTCGGCCTCACGCGCGTGGTTCTTCGCGTTGAGGACCTCGTGCTTGATGCCCTTCTTCGCGAGCAGACGCGAAAGGTACTCGCTCTTCTCGACGCTCACCGTTCCGACCAGCACCGGCTGGCCTTCGGCATGCCGCTCGGCGATGTCCTCCACGACCTGTGCGAACTTCGCGGTCTCGTTCTTGTAGACGAGGTCGGACTGATCCTTGCGGATCATCGGCTTGTTGGTCGGGATCGGGATGACGCCGAGCTTGTAGGTCGACATGAACTCCGCCGCCTCCGTCTCGGCGGTACCGGTCATGCCGGCGAGCTTGTCGTAGAGACGGAAGTAGTTCTGCAGCGTGACGGTCGCGAGGGTCTGGTTCTCCGCCTTGACCGGCACGCCCTCCTTCGCCTCGATCGCCTGGTGGATGCCCTCGTTGTAGCGCCGTCCGACCAGGATGCGGCCGGTGTGCTCGTCGACGATCATGACCTCGTCGTTCATGACGACGTAGTCGGTGTCCTTCTTGAAGAGCGCCAGCGCCTTGATCGAGTTGTTCAGGAACGAGATCAGCGGGGTGTTCGCGGACTCGTAGAGGTTGTCGATGCCGAGGTAGTCCTCGACCTTCTCGATGCCGGGCTCGAGGACGCCGACCGTGCGCTTCTTCTCGTCGACCTCGTAGTCCTCGCCGACCTCGAGGGTGCGGGCGATCTTCGCGAACTCGGCGAACCACCGGTTCGCCTCGCCCGATGAGGGGCCGGAGATGATGAGCGGGGTACGCGCCTCGTCGATGAGGATCGAGTCGACCTCGTCGACGATCGCGAAGAAGTGCTCGCGCTGGACGAGGTCCTCCTTGCGCCACGCCATGTTGTCGCGCAGATAGTCGAAGCCGAACTCGTTGTTCGTGCCGTAGGTGATGTCGGCGGCGTACTGCTCGCGGCGCACCGCGGGAGTCTGCCCGGAGACGATGATGCCGGTGGTCATGCCGAGCGCGCGGAACACGCGCCCCATGAGCTCGGCCTGGTAGCTGGCGAGGAAGTCGTTGACCGTGATGACGTGAACGCCCTTGCCCGCGATCGCGTTCAGGTACGCGGGCAGCGTCGCGACGAGGGTCTTGCCCTCACCGGTCTTCATCTCGGCGATGTTCCCGAGATGAAGGGCGGCCCCACCCATGATCTGCACGTCGTAGGCGCGCATGCCGAGCGTGCGCTTGGCGGCCTCGCGCACGGCGGCGAAGGCCTCCGGCATCAGCTGATCGAGCGTCTCACCCTTCTCGAAGCGCGCGCGCAGCTCGGTGGTCTCGTTGCGCAGCTCGTCGTCGGTGAGCTTGGAGATGTCCTCTTCCAGTGCGCCCACTGCCTTGACGACCTGATTCAGGCGGCGGATGACCCGCCCTTCGCCCGCACGCAGGAGCTTCTCAAGAGGATTGGCCACGGATGTCATCTCCCTGTCGATGGGTGAACCGCCGGTCGTCGGTGAACCCGACGCCAGGCATACTTCGCCATGTTACCGGGCTGTGACCTGCACGTCGCCTGCATAGCCGTCCCGCGCGTCGAATCGGAGGTTCGCGCTGCGACCATATACTCGGTATCGCATTCCCGGACGGCCACAGGAGACGAACGATGTCAGTACGCCAGAGCCTGCTCGCGATCCTCGCGCAGGGGCCGTGCTACGGCTATCAGCTCCGTCATGAGTTCGATCGCCGCACCGGTTCCATCTGGCCGCTGAACGTCGGGCAGATCTACAACACGCTCGAGCGTCTCGAACGCGACGGCCTGGTCTCGCGCGGAGAGGCCGACGACCGCGGCCATGTGTACTGGCAGATCACCGACGCCGGACGGACGGAGGTCGATCGCTGGCTCTCCTCCCCCGTCGTGCGCCCCCAGGGCACCAGAGACGAACTCGCGATCAAGGTCGCGGTCGCCGCCACGCTCCCCGGCGTCGACCCCGCAGCCGCGATCCAGTCCCAGAGATCCGCATCGCTCCGACAGTTGGAGGCGCTGCAGAGGGAGCGACGGGCGCATCGGGATATCGATGCCCCTGAGGGACTGGCGTGGTCGCTCGTCGCGGACTCGATGATCTTCGCGGCAGAGGCCGAGATCCGATGGCTGGACCATGCCGCACAGCGACTGGGCGCCCACCCGCGCCACGCGATGACACTCGAGCTCACCGCCGATCGCCCCAAGCGCGGACGCCCGACGAAGGCTGAGACGGCGACCGCGACGGCGACGGCGACGGCCGACGCGATCGCAGCGCCCTGACCCCGCCTCGACGCCGCCCGGATCGCTCATGCGGATCGGATCCTCGTTCGCCCGGAGCGGATGCTCAGCCACCGCTGGTCCCCGGGAAACTAGGATCGGGTCATGGCTGGATTTTGGGGCAGACGCAAACGCGAACAGGAAGAACTCGCCGCACAGGACGCCGATCTCGCGCGCCGCGCCGAGCAGGCCCTGGTCAGCGCAGACGAGCGGATCCGCACGACCTCCGATGAGCTCGCCTTCGCTGAGGCCGAACTCGGCGAGTCGCTCACAGCCGACCTGCGCAGGGCGCTCGCGGCGGTGCGGACCCACCTGCGCGAAGCGTTCCAGCTCCACCAGCTGAACCACGACGAGATCCCCGACACCGACGAAGAGCTGCGCACACGCAACGCACGCATCCTCCAGCTCTGCGACTGGGCGCAGGACCTTCTCGACGAGAAGACCTCCGTGCTCGCCGAGTCGGTCGCCAAGGTGCGCCGCGCACCCGAGATCATCGCCCAGGTGCGGGCAGACGCCGCGGCGCTGAGTGCCCGCATCCCGCAGACCAGCGAAGCCATCGCCCGCCTCTCGTCGCGGTACGCGGACTCCGCCATGCATCAGATCACCGCGAGTGCCGCCGAAGCGGAGCAGCTCATCAGCTTCGCGACCCACAGCGCCGATGTGTCGGAGCGCCGTCGGGCCGCGAAGCAGAACGAGGAAGCCAACGTGGCACTCGAGACGGCGACCGAGGCCACCCGCCGTGCGTCCGCTCTGCTCGACGCCGTGGAGGACTTCGAGATCGAAGCACTTCGCGCGGAATCCACCCTCGCCGAGGTCGTCGCCGACTCGCGCGGCGATCTCATCGCGGCTCGAACCGCCCCGAACGTCCCGGCCGTCGCCGACGCCGTCGCCGCCCTCCAAAGAGCGTTGGCCGCGCTCACACCCTCTGGGCAGCCGAACGACCCTTTCGCCGAGCTGTCCCAGCTGCGTGATGCCAACTCCGCGCTCGACGAGGCGATCGCCAAGGCCCGTCACCGGGCGGAGAACCCGCTGCCGAGCATCGCTCAGGTGCAGCATGCCATCGACGACGCCGACCGCCAGCTGGGCGTCGCGCGAGGCCTCATCTCCGGCCATCGGGGGTGGATCGGCGCGGATGCCCGCACCCGACTCGCGGAGGCGGAGCGGCTGCGTGTCGACCTCTCGGACCTGCTGCCCGCAGAAGACACCCGTGAAGCCGCTCTCGTCCAGGCGCGCCGCGTGGCTCATCTGGCTTCCGAAGCACTGCAGCTCGCGCAGCGCGACATCGACTCCTCCCGTCCGCAGGATCAGGACTGGGGCGGCGGGGGCGGCTGGGGCGGCGGCGGACGACGCGGAGGCGGCGGCGGAGACCTCGCCTCCGGCATCCTCGGCGGGCTCGTGATCGGCAGTCTGCTCGACGGCATCTTCGACTGACCCGCCCTTCTCGGCTTTCGCACACCAGAACGGCCCGGTCCCTTGCGGGACCGGGCCGTTCTGCGATTCTGCGATTCCGGATCAGGAGGCGAGCGCCTCGGACGGCGGAGCCTGGGTGCTCAACGCGATCACTCCGTAGTCCCAGCCCTTGCGTCGATAGACGACACTCGGGTGGTCGGTGCGGACATCGACGAACAGGAAGAAGTCGTGTCCGACCAGTTCCATCCTGTCGACGGCTTCCTCGACGGTCATCCACTCGGCATCGAAGCTCTTCGTGCGGATGACGACGGGCGAGTACTCGTCCTCCTCTGCCTGCTGCACCGGCACGCTGCCGGTCGCGACCGCACGGAGGACGTCAGCGGATGCCGGCTGGACGTCGATGCCCTCCAGCACCCCGCTCTCCTTCTCGAAGTGGGCGCCGCGCGGGTGCTGTCGTCCGTCGACCCGCTTCTCCTTCGCGCGACGCAGCTGCTCGGACATCTTGTCCACGGCGAGGTCGAGGGCCACGAACTTGTCGCCGTCCGTCGCCTCTGCGCGGACGACGGGGCCCTTACCGATCAGCGTGAGCTCGACGGTCTCGTCGGGGATACGACCGTTGCGATACACACGGTGGGTGACCTTCACATCCAGTCGCTGCGCACGGGACGCGAGCATCTGGATCTTGGCGATCTTCTCTTCGACAACGGTTCGGAAGCGATCGGTGATACCCACTCCGACGCCAACGATGCTTGTTTCCATTGCTGCCTCCTTGTCCCGGTCCTCCCGGCCAAGGGCGGACCGTGGTCGCCTTGTGTCCCCCCACCGTAGTCCGCCCGTCGGCGGATGTCACGGGGTCTTCCCCCTGTGTCGCCGATGCGTTCCCGATGAGGTTCATCCGAATCCGTCACGGCGCGGCGTGGCGGCCAGCGCGACCGCCGCCGAGACGTGGAAGCCTGCCGCGGTCAGCGCCCGTGCCGCCTCGTCGAAGGTCGCCCCCGTGGTGACGACGTCGTCCACGATCACGACCTCGGTGCCTTCGCCTGCCCGACGCACGCGCATCGCGCCGCTCATGTTCGTCGCACGCGCCCGCGCACCCAGCCCGCGCTGATCCGAGATTCCGCCCACGACGCTGAGCAGCCGCTGCGGTTCGGCATCAGCCCTCCGGATCAGGAGGTCGGGGACACGGTATCCCCGACGGCGGAAGGCGCTCCGCGACGTCGGCACCGGCACGATCCACCTGCTCGCGCTCTCCGACGATGTGAGCACGGACGCCAGCGCCGCGCCGAGCGGGCGGGCCAGGAGCGTCTCGCCCTTTCCCTTCAGACGACGGATGCACTTCGCCGCCACCCCTTCGAATGAGAGTGCGGCCGTCACGGGAAGCCCCTGCGGCGTCGCGAGCCGCTGCGGGTCCGGTTGCAGCGCCTGCAGGCATCGGCCGCACAGCAGGGTGCCGGGCTCGTCGCACCCCGCGCAGGTCGCGGCGAGAAGGAAGGCTGCGATCTCGGCGCCCAGATCCGGGAGGTGAGTCTTCGTCCACATCCGACGATTCTGCGGTCTGGCGGTCTGCCACTTCGACGATCTCAGGGTGTGCGGGCGAAGAGGAGCACTTCGCTCTCGCGTGCAGGGAGAGTCACTCCCCGACGCGCGTGGCGAGCACCGCGACGCCGGAGGCGACTTCCCGCCACGCCGACCCTGCATGGGCGTACAGCTCACCGTTCGCCCCGAGGATGCGGACACCGGACGCGGTGCGCGCCCCGGCGATCGAGACGGCATTGTTCGGTGCGGCCTCCGTCGCCCCCGGCCCCCCGACCATCTGGGTGATCAGTCGCGGGCTGCTCGGATCGGCGAGCACCCCCACCCGGTCGAGTCCGAGCCACACCAGACCTGTCGCCGGGTCGGCGAGCTGCGTCAGCTGCTTGACCTCTCCGAGTTCGATCGGAACACCGGCCGAGTCCCGGACGACCGCCGCGACGACGACCCACATCTGCTTGCCGACCGTGACGACGGCTGCCACCCTCGCACCATCCGCCGAGACCCTCAGATGCGAGATCCCCGACGCGCTCGGCCACGCCTTCGCGATCGGGTGGGCGACGGCGTCGCTTCCCGACGCCTGCAGGGCCGCGGGGGAACCCGTGGGCACCGACCAGGTGTAGCCGTAGGGATCGAGCGAGGGATTGATGAGCCCAGGGCGGGCGTCGAGCTCATCGAGGCTCCCCGCTCCGATGAGGTAGACGTGCTGGTCGCCGAGTCTGGTGGCGGCGTGGGAATCGTCGGCGGCCACATCGATCGAGACGATCGGCTGCGGGATCGATGTGATCTCCGCGCTGATCCCGTCGAGCGGCGAGATCTCGTCCCCGACGATGCGCCCGAAAGCGCCGTTCTGCAGCACGAGTGTGCCGATCTCGGTCGAGGGCTCCTTGACCTCGGCCTGACCCGCGTCCAGGTCTCGCCCGTCCACCGTGAATCGCACCTGCGTGACGGCGACGCCGGAGGCTCTGAGGGTCGCCTGGAGCTGCGTGCGCATGCGCGACAGCGTCGTGGCATCCAGTCCGCTGGCGGGGCGCGTGAGCGCGACGTCAGCCACCTGTCCGACGATCGGCACCGCATCCTGCGCCAGCTGCACGTCGGCGGGGAAGGCGTTCTGCACTGCCGGGTCGAGCCATTCGCTGGGGGCACCTCCGATGAGCGCCCGTGTCACCGTCGTCGCGGGGCTCTGCCGCCGCGGGAACCAGCGCATGTCGGGCACCAGGCGCGACCAGCCGAGGTCGAAGTACTGCAGCGGATACCCCTCGAAGACCTTGGTGAATCGCGTCTCGTCGATCACGACGCCATCCGGCGCCTGCGTGATGCGCCATTCCCCGTTCTCCATGCGCTGCACGGTGAACGCCACCGCAGACGAGCCGACCGCCTCGGCGTATCCGCCGGAGTCGTCGACACTCGCGACGAGGTCCAGGGTCACCTGGACCTCCGCCGTGTCCGCGTCCTCGACCTCGTCGTCCGGGACCGAGGACGTGACGGTCCTGGTGTCGGGGCCGATGTCGATCGACACACCGGCGGTGGGACTCCAGCTCCGCTGCAGCGATGGCGCGAGGAAGTCGCGCGCGGTGTCCCAGTTGTCGGTGGTCGTGATGCCGGCTTCGAGGAAGCCGTCGACGATCTCCTCCGGTCCGGCGCCCGTGATCGGCCCCGAGGCCACGGGAAGGATGTCGATGTCCTGCGGGGATTCGCCGAGCTTGAGGCCGACGGCGACGTCGCCGCTGGTCGGCAACCCGGCGCAGGCGGGAAGCAGCAGGGCGACGAGCACCAGCGCGAGTCCCCGCAGTCTTCGCTCACCTCGGTGCTCGGTCACTGCCGATCCTCCTCATCGAACATGCCGGCCGGCGCATCGGTCAGCGAGATCGGCTGGGTCGCGTCCCCGATCTCCGCGAACGGCTCCTGCGGCTCCACGGGGATAGGGCTCGGACCGTCCAGCACCCCTTCGTGTCGAGGAATCGTCAGGACGAAGTTGGTCCCGACGCCCAGCTCGGACCACACATCGAGCGTGCCGCCGTGCAGCGTCGCGTCTCCCAGAGCGATGGAGAGCCCCAGCCCCGTCCCGCCGATCGTCCGCTGACGTGAGGGGTCGGCACGCCAGAACCGGTCGAACACCCGCTCCGCATCCGCCGGATCCATCCCGAGCCCGAAATCCCGCACTCCGGCGGCCACCGCGTGCTGATTGCTGTCGATGGTGACGACCACCGGACGACCTTCGCCGTGCTCGATCGCGTTTCCGATCAGGTTGCGCAGGACACGCCGCACGCGCCGCGGGTCCATGTCCACCGGGGAATATCCACCAGGCGCCACGAGCCTCAGCTCGGTGCCGTGCCCTTCGGCGAGAGGACGCATCTGCTCGATGATGTCCTCGGCGAGGTGCGTGAGGCTCGTCGCCTCCAGTTCCAGCTGCACCGACCCCGCGTCGTATCGACTGATCTCGAGCAGGTCGGACAGCAACGTCTCGAAGCGCTGCACCTGAGCGTGCAGCAGTTCGGCCGTGCGTGCGGTGGTCGGGTCGAACTCGTCACGCTGATCATTGAGCATGTCGGCGGCGAGACGGATCGTGGTCAGCGGTGTGCGCAGCTCATGCGAGACGTCGGACACGAATCGCTGCTGCACCATCGACAGTTCGCCGAGCTCCTTGATCTGAGACTCGATGCTGTCGGCCATCGCGTTGAACGAACGCCCGAGCGTGGCGAGCTCGTCCTCCCCGTGCACCTCGAGACGCACGCCGAGGTCACCTGCCGCCAACCGCGCACTCGTCTCCGCCGCCTGCACGATCGGGGTCGACACGGCTCGGAGGACGATCCAGGAGATGGCGGCGACGATCGCCACCAAGCCGATTCCCGCGATCCACAGCGTGCGCTGCACGAAGACGAGGGTCTGGTCGGCGTCGCCGAGGTCGTAGGCGAAGTAGATCGCGAAAGCCCCTGCCTCCGGGACCTGGAGCTGCTGCCCGACGATGATGCCCGGCACTTCGCCACCGTCTGCGGCCGGCAGAGCCACCGACTGCCAGGCCTGACGGTCGTCGAACTCGATGACACGCGCCTGGAGCTCAGGACTCAGCAGACTCCGGCTCAGTCCGGCCTCGAACCCGTTCAGCCGCACGCCCTTGGCATCGTCGACCTTGAAACCGGCGAGCTGATCCGTGCTCGACGTGCGGGTGAGATTCGACTGCACACTGTTCCACAGGTCGGTGAGAGCCGCGGAGTCGTCGCCCACCTCCGCCACATCCAGGATCCCCTGGGCCTGGTCGACCGCGCGGCGGGAATCCTCGAGCGCGACGTCCTTGCGCGAGATGAAGAGATCGTTCTGGATCACCAGCGCCATCGTGACGCACGTGATGAAGATCGCGAGCGAGGTCGCCAGCAGTGTGATCGAGAGCGTACGGAAACGCAGCGAGCGGCGCCACAGGATCCCGAGCATCGTCGGCCAACCGCGCCAGTCGCGCAGGACAGCGACCGTCGTGGTGGTCGCTGTCGTCGCGGCCATCGTGCGCCTAGCCGACGCTCCCGGCGCGATAGCCCACTCCACGCACCGTCATGACGATCTTCGGGTTGTCGGGGTCGAGCTCGACCTTGGCGCGCAGGCGCTGGACGTGGACGTTCACCAGCCGGGTGTCGGCCTTGTAGTGGTACCCCCACACCTGCTCCAGGAGCATCTCCCGGGAGAACACCTGCTGCGGCTTGGAAGCGAGCGCGACGAGAAGCTGGAACTCCAGCGGTGTGAGCGCGATCGGCTCAGAGCCGCGACGGACCTCGTGCGCATCGACGTCGACGGTGAGATCGCCCACGCGAAGCTGCTCGCTGGTGGTCTGCGGTGTCGGGCGGAGGCGGGTGCGGATGCGCGCGACGAGTTCCTTCGGGTTGAACGGCTTGACCATGTAGTCGTCAGCGCCGACCTCGAGTCCTCGGACGACGTCGGCCGTGTCGCTGCGAGCGGTGAGCATGATGATCGGCACGCCGGACTCCGCACGGATGCGCGTGCAGATCTCGATCCCGTCCATGCCCGGAAGCATCAGATCGAGCAGCACGAGATCGGGCCGCTGGGCGCGCCACTCATCGACGGCGCGCGCGCCGTCGGCGCAGAAAACCGGCTCGAAGCCTTCGGTCCGAAGCACGATCCCGATCATCTCGGCGAGCGCTGTGTCGTCGTCGACCACGAGAATACGTGAGGTCATAAGAGTTACCTTATGGCACCGAGTCCCAGCGATCCCAGGTCTGCGCTCCGTGCAGGGGATATGACACGATGGAGGCGCACGATGGAGAGGGAGTGCCTGTGACCGGACAGACGTGGACGCCTGCCCCGAAGAAGGGCATCATCCCCCTTCATCCGCTGTCGTTCGGGATGCTGCTGGGCAAGGCCTTCGCGGCGCTGCGGCACAACCCCAAGGTGCTCTTCGGGTTCGCCGTCGTCATCCAGCTCATCGTGGTCATCGTGACCGCTGTGGTGATGGGCGTCGTCCTCTTCACCACGTTCAGCCGCCTGGAGACCGTCTCCCCCTCTTCTCCGGACTTCGAGGCGGTGATGGCGGGCACCATCGCGGTGAACGTCATCGCCGGACTGGCCGTCGGTGTCGCCTCCATCGCCTTCACGGCGATGATGCAGGGGGTCGTCGCCGCGGAGATCGGGTACGCCGCGATCGGGGTGAAGGCCACGCTGCGGATGCTGTGGCGGCGGATGGTCCCCGCCTTCTGGAGACTCGCCGGTTTCGCCTCTCTCTCGGTCGCCGCCGTGTTCGGCCTCTTCATCATCGCCGCCGTCATCATCGCGGGCTTCGTCGCCGGAGGCCTCGGGGGGAGCATGGAGATGGCCGGCGTCGTCGTGCTCGTGGTGATCCTGATCGTGCTCGCCTGCATCCCCCTCGCGGTGTGGCTCACCACGAAGCTGCTGCTCGTGCCGTCGATCCTGGTCCTGGAGCGGGCACGTTTCCGCGACGCCTTCGTCCGCTCCTGGCGTCTCACCCGCGGGCGGTTCTGGGTCGCGTTCGGTGTGACATTCCTGATCAGCGCGATCATGGGCATCGCGGCACAGGTGGTGAGCGTGCCGGCGACGTTGCTCGGATCGCTCCTCGGCTCCGTCGTCGCCCCCACCGGCGCAGCGGATCCGAGCGCTGTGGTGGCGTTCGTCGTGACCCTGATCGCTCCCCAGATCCTGCTCCTGGTCATCCAGGCGATCACGCTCGTGGTGCAGAGCACCGGAGCGGCGCTCGTCTACCTGGACTGCCGGATGCGCTACGAGGGCCTGGATCAGACGTTGATCGCCTATGTGGAGCGCCGCGACCTCGGATGGACCGATGAGCAGCAGGAGGATCCGTTCCGCGTCGATCCCTCACGCGCGGTGACATCGGCTCCCCCGCCCCGTCAGGTTCCGGAACACGTGATGATGTCCCAGGGATACGCATACCCGCCGTCTTCCGCGTCGCCCTACCCGACGCCTCCGTACCCGACGCAGGGATATCCGACGCCTCCTCAACCGGCGCAGGGATACCCGACGCCTCCTCAACCGACGCAGGGATACCCGACGCAGCCGGCGGCCGGGGCATTCCCCCCGCCGCCTCCACCCGCGATGCCCGCCCCCGGAGACGCTCCGGCCGACAGCGGCTGGACAGCGCCCGGCTCCGACGGCGCCGCATGACCCGACGGTTCGACGACCTCTTCGTGCCCGATGGCGACGAGGCCCGACGCTGGGCGGAGGAAGAGCTCTCCAACCCTCGCTACGCGGACGCGAAGCCCACGTGGTTCGATCTGATGGCTCGCGACATCGGCCGCTTCCTCGCCGACCTGTTCAGCTCGGACAACGGCGCCAACGTCGGTCCGTCCGCCCTCATCATCGTGAGCGTCATCATCGCGGCTGCCCTGATCGCCGCACTCATCGTCTGGGGACGGCCGCGCAGCTCGCGGTCGATCAGGCGGGCGCACGGAGACCTCCTGGGAGCGGCCGACGACCGCAGCGCCGCACAATTGAGATCGGATGCCGAGCGCGCCGCACGCGAAGGCGACTGGGACTCCGCGACCATCCTGCGCTACCGCGCCATCGCCCGCAGCCTGCGGGAACGCGATCTGATCGATCCGGCACCCGGCGCGACCGCGCAGGGGATCGCCCGCGAGGCCAGCACGGTGTTCGCCGATGAAGCCGAGGCGATGCGACGCGCCGCCCTCACCTTCGACGATGTGCGCTATCTCGGACATCACGCGACGGCGGAGGCGTATCGGGATCTCGTCGACACCGACGATCGGATCCGCGGACGCCGCCTGGAAGGGGTGCCGGCGTGAGCATCACCGAAAGCGAGCGCACCGTCCCGCTCCCCGCTGCCCCCGACGCCGAGCTCCTCTCCACCGCCGAACGCCGCCCGAGCCGGGCGAAGTCCATCATCGGCTGGGCCATCGTCGCGGCGCTCGTGCTGATCGTCACGGTGGTGGGTCTTCGCGTCGCCGCGACGGCACCCGGTGCGCGCGGCGCCCTCGACCCCGAGGCCCGCGACGATGCCGGCGCACTCGCGCTCGCGAACATCCTGCGCGATCAGGGCGTCGAGGTAGACATCCATCGGTCACGGGTCGAAGCCCGCGCGGCGATCGACGCCGACACGACACTTGTCATGGCCAACCCCTACACGCTCACCGATGAAGCGCTCGCCACGCTCACCGAACCCGCGGAGCGCGTGGTGTTCCTGTCCACGAGCACACATCTCCTGAACGAACTCCGCATCGGCGACAACGCGCCTGGCACGTCATCTGCCGTGAGCGCGGAGTGCGATGTCGCGGAGTTCGCGAAGGTCGGGACGATCCGCGCCGACCGTCTCTTCGCCGCCGCAGACGGCGTGCAGGCCTGCTTCGGGGATTCCGAAGGCGCAGCCGTCCTCGTCGATCGCCGCACCAGCCCCCAGCGCACCGTGGTGGAGGGATCGAGACTCTTCGGCAACGCCTACCTGGCCGAGAACGGCAATGCGGCGCTCGGACTCGCCCTGCTCGGTCAGACCGACCGCGTCGTCTGGTACGTTCCCAGCTTCGCGGACTCCGACATCGAAGCCGAGCCGGTCGACACGTTGGGCAGCCTCACGCCTCCGTGGGTGACGCCCGCCATCCTGCTGCTGATCGCGGTCGGGGTCGCGACGGCGATCTGGCGCGGCCAGCGGTTCGGTCCGCTCGTCGCCGAGACGCTGCCGGTCACCGTGCGTGCCTCGGAGACGATGCAGGGACGCGCACGTCTCACGGCCAGAGCCGCGGACTCCGCACACGCCGCACAGGCGCTCCGCGACGGCACTCGGCGACGCCTCGCCCGTCGGCTCGGACTCGCCGTCCACGCCGGCGCGGATGAGGTCGCCGACGCGGCATCGGATCGGCTGCGGGTCCCGCGCGGCACGCTCCAGGAGCTGCTGGCAGGCCCCCTGCCGGAAGACGACGCTGCCCTGATAGAACTCGCCAGACGCCTCGACCAGCTCGAGACGGCGGTGGACGAGACCGCCCGCACCGACACGACCGCCCATCCCCGAGAAGCAGAGGGAAACACGTGACCGCTGAGAACCATCCCACCGATGACGCCACGCTGCGTCAGGCCATGCACCGGGTGCGCACGGAAGTCGACAAGGCCGTGGTCGGCCAGGCCGGCACCGTCACCGGATTGCTCGTCTCCTTGCTCGCTCGCGGACACGTGCTCCTCGAGGGTGTGCCCGGTGTCGCGAAGACGCTGGTCGTGCGCTCCTTCGCGCGAGCACTCGGCCTCGACACCAAGCGCGTGCAGTTCACTCCGGACCTGATGCCCGGCGACGTGACCGGCTCCCTCGTCTACGACGCACGCACCGGCGAGTTCGATTTCCGGGCCGGTCCCGTCTTCACCAACATCCTCCTGGCGGACGAGATCAACCGCACGCCGCCGAAGACCCAGGCCGCACTCCTCGAAGCCATGGAAGAGCGTCAGGTGTCGGCTGACGGGGTCAGTCGCCCCCTCCCCGACCCGTTCCTCGTGGCGGCGACCCAGAACCCGATCGAGCACGAGGGCACCTACTCGCTGCCCGAAGCACAGCTCGACCGCTTCCTGATGAAGCTCGTCGTCGGTATGCCGGAGCGCGACGCGGAGGTCTCGGTGCTGCGTCGGCACGCCTCGGGCTTCTCCCCGAGAGAGCTCACGGGAGTGGAGGCGGTGGTCACCGCCGAGGAGATCAGGGCGGCGCAGCACGCTGCTGCCGCGGTCGAGGTGACCGACGACGTCCTCGGGTACGTCGTCGATCTCGCCCGCGCGACCCGCCAGTCGCCGTCCGTCGAGCTCGGTGCCAGTCCTCGCGCCTCCACCGGGCTGCTCGCCGCGGCGAAGGCGTGGGCCTGGCTCAACGCGTCTTCGGCGGTCACCCCCGACCATGTGCAGACGATGCTGGTCCCGGTGTGGCGCCATCGTCTGCAGCTGCGCCCGGATGCGCAGATGGAAGGCGTATCCGCCGATGCGGTGCTGACCTCGGTGGTGCAGCAGACCAGGGTGCCGATCTAGGTGTTCATCACCGGTCGCCTCGCCGTCGCCATCGCCGTCGGCATCGTCCCGCTCGTCATCGCCGGGCTCGCGGGGTACCCGGCGTACGCGGTGCTCGGTGCCTGGATCGCTCTGTGCCTGGTGCTCGTCGCCGTCGACGTCGCCCTCGCCGCGAGTCCGCGCTCCGTCACCGTGAGCCGCCGGCTGCCCGCACGCGCGCGGCTCGGCGAGCCGGTCCCGGTGAGCGTCGCCGTGCACAACCACGGCAACAGGGCACTGAACGCGACGCTCCGCGACGCGTGGCAGCCGACAGCGGGCGCTCCGCTCGAGCGGCAGCGTCTGCGCGTCGCTCCGGGCGAGCGCGGCCGGGTCACCATTCCGCTTCTCCCCCGCCGTCGCGGAGAACTCGTGAGCGAGTTCGTGATGCTGCGTTCGCGCGGCCCACTCGGCATCGCCGGTCGACAGGCACGGCACGCCGTCCGCGGGGCGATCCGTGTGCTCCCGGCCTTCTCCTCTCGCAAGCATCTTCCGTCGCGCCTCGCCCGGCTGCGCGAACTGGACGGCAACACGAGCATCCAGGTGCGCGGTCAGGGCACCGAGTTCGACTCCTTGCGGGAGTACGTGCGCGGAGACGATGTGCGCTCGATCGACTGGAGGGCGACGGCGCGCGCCGGGACCACCATGCTGCGCACCTGGCGGCCGGAGCGGGACCGCCACGTCGTCATCATCATCGACACGGGACGCACGGCCGCGGCACGCGTCGGGGACGGCACCCGCGTGGATGCCTCCCTGGAGGCCGCGCTGCTGCTGGCGGCGCTCGCCTCCCGCGCCGGCGATCATGTGCACCTGCTGATGTACGACAGGGTGGTCCGTGCGCGGGTGACGGGCGTCGACGGCGCCGCCCTGCTGCCGGCGCTCACCGACGCCATGGCTCCGGTGCACGCGCGACTGGTCGACACGGACTGGCACGGCGCGTTCACCGCCGTCCGCACGCTCACCACACGCCCCTCGCTCATCGTGGCTCTGACCGCGCAGGATGCCGCCGAGTCGGCGCGCGGATTCCTCGGCGCCTTCCCGAACGCGTCACGCGCGACCACCGTGCTGGTCGGCTCCGTGACCGATGACGGCATCTCCGCGCTCGCGCGCCGACGCGACTCCCGGGAGGACGTGTACCTCGCAGCAGCGGCCGAGAGGACCCTCCGCGATGCGGAGAACGTCGCCGATGCGATCCGCAGGGCGGGCGGAGAGGCGATCGCCGCCGATCCGGAGGAGCTCCCTCCCCGGATCGCCGACCGCTATCTGGAGCTGAAAGCGGCTGGTCGGCTCTGAGCCCGCACCGACGGTGCGACGTGGCGGCTCACCGTCTGTCAGCCAGTCACCAGACGCGGCGTACCCGCTTCGTACTCGACGAGGTCTCCCGTCTCGCCCTGGCGGTGCGCGCGCCCGCCGATGACCAGCATGTAGATCAGGAAGACGGCGAGCGCCGCACCCCCGATACCGATCTTGACCGGCCACGGCAGTGCCCAACCGGTGACGAAACCTTCGACGAGCCCCGCGAGGAACAGGGCGAAGACCAGACCGATCGCCACGGTCGCGAGTGCTCTGCCCTGCTCGGCGAGTGCCTCGCCGCGCGTGCGTCGCCCCGGCGCCACCCAGGCCCAGAAGACGTGCAGACCTGCCGCGGCCGCGACGAAGATACAGGTCATCTCGAGCATGCCGTGCGGAAGGATGTACAGCACCATCAGGTCGGCCTTGTCGTGGACGGCCATCACCGCGCCGGTGGTCCCGAGACCCATCGCGTTCTGCACGAGCATGTAGACCGGCCAGATCCCCGTGACGCCGAAGAGCACGCATTGCATCGCGATCCAGGCGTTGTTCGTCCAGACCATGCCCATGAACGCGGCAGCGGGGTTCTCGGTGTAGTAGCCCGTGAAGCTCTCGTCCGCATACTGCTCGAGCGCGGACGGCGAGCCCAGAGTCGCCACGAGGGCGGGGTCGCTCGCGATCCAGGCCGCGGTGCCGACCGCGACCGCGATGAAGGAGATCGCGATGGCCAGAGTCGTCCAACGCAGGCGATACAGCGCAGCGGGAAGCTGCAGACGGAAGAAGCGTCCGGTCTGCGTGAGGATGCTGTCCGATGCGCCGGTCAGACGCAGGCGTGCGCGGACCAGGATGGTCGACAGGTAGGCGCCCTGCGGTGAGTCGCCGACCGAGGTCTTCAGCTCAGCCAGGTCGGCGGAGGCGGCGCGGTATCGGACGATGAGCTCGTCGACCCCGTCCCCGTCGAGACGGGCGCGACTGAGTTGGTCCAGCCGCTCCCATTCGGCGCGGCGTGCATCTGTCAGCGCATCGGCATCCACCTGATTTACTGTACTCATGTCCACCCCGATCGATGCTGCAGACGAGGTGCTCTCCGGCGAGGCCGTGGCGATCGACGTGCAGCCCATCGGATTCCTGCTCCGAGCGCTCGGCGCGGCGATCGACATGCTCCTCGGGTACGCCGTGTTCCTCCTGTGGATCTTCCTGCGCATCTGGCTGCTCGACGCCGGTGTGCTCGACGAGACGACGGATCGGATCGTCGTGGTCTCGGCCTTCGTGGTGAGCTTCGTGGTGCTGCCGATCACGATGGAAGTCGCGCTGAAGGGACGCAGCCTCGGCAAGCTCGCAGTCGGCGGACGGATCGTGCGCGTGGACGGCGGCGCCGCGGGGTTCCGACACGCCTTCATCCGCGCCCTCCTCGGCGTGCTGGAGATCTACATGACCTTCGGCGGTGTGGCGGTGCTCACCGGCGCGTTCAACGCGCGCTCGCAGCGCCTTGGCGACCTGGTCGCCGGCACCTACAGCCAGCGCGTGCGCACCCCCGCTCTCGTCTCGCACGTACCCGTGCTTCCTCCGTCGTTGGGCGGCTGGGCTCAGATCGCCGATGTCGCTCGACTCCCCGACCGGCTGGCGCGGCGCATCTCGCAGTTCCTGCAGAGTGCCCCTCGCATGATCCCGGCCGCACGCGCACGCGTCGCGCTCGATCTGCTGACCGAAGCCACCCCGTTCGTCTCGCCGCCGCCTCCGGCTCCACCGGAGCAGGCGCTGATCGGCATCACCGTCCTGCGCCGGGAACGCGAACGCCGCGCACTGGAGAACTCCGACCGTCGCGCCGAACGGCTCACAGGGCGACACGTCGGCGTCTGAACGGCGCCGGTCACCGCGGCGTCCGCCGCACCTTCCCCGTGCGTCAGAAGCGGATCGCGTCGATCACCTTGACACGGAGAGCGACCAGGGCGGGTATGAACCCGGACACCGCACCGACGATGACCGACGCGAGGAGGCCGATGAGCGCCGCACGCATCGGGAAGGGCGGGATGTCCTGGATCCCGTAGAACATCGAGGTGATGACCCACTCCGAGCGCAGCACGGCGACGACGATCGCGATCCCGATCACGCCAGCGACCGTCGTGGCGACGAGGCTCTCCAGGAACACCGCGAAGAAGACCCGCCCCGAGCTCGCACCGAAAGCGCGCCTGACCCCGATCTCCCGAACGCGTTGACGCATCGCCACGAGCTGGATGTTGATCAGGCTGAGCGCCCCGAGGGCGAGGATCAGGGCCGCGATGCCACCGGTGACCATCTCGAACGTCGCCTGCGCATCCAGAGCCCCCGGCTGCGCAGCCCAGTCGGACCTGCTCACCGACACCGTCTGCCCCTCGGGAAGCCCCGCCCTGAGGTCCATCGCGAGCACGGGCGCGATCCGATCCACCTCACCGGTCCCCATCCAGATCTCGTACTGCGTCCACGCATCGGTCGGGAGTGCATCCACGCGGGCGCGGTAGGAGTCGTACAGCACATCGACGCGCATCTCCTCGTCGCCCATGCCCTGGCGCGGAGTGATGCCGATCACCTGGTAC
Source organism: Microbacterium sp. 2RAF4 (assembly GCF_052115285.1). Classification (NCBI taxonomy): domain Bacteria; kingdom Bacillati; phylum Actinomycetota; class Actinomycetes; order Micrococcales; family Microbacteriaceae; genus Microbacterium; species Microbacterium sp. 2RAF4. Next base: position 102,440 of record NZ_JBFRGI010000002.1, read on the forward strand.
GTCCCACCGGCCGGGCCGCCGAGCGTCACGGTCGGGTGCTGCGACAACGACACGCGCCCCAGCCGGTCCCACAGGGGCTCCGTGATGACGACGGGCGGAGCCATCGCCTCGCTGTCGGAATCGAGGAACCATCGCCCTTCCAGCAGGCGCGCGCGATGGATCTGCGAGAACGCGGGGTCCATGACACGGGCCGGAACCTGCACGATCCCGTCGGGGAGCTGGACGTCGAGCATCAGCCCCTGGGAGATGCGCGCCGTGTGGCTGAAACCGAAGCGCTCGGACACGCGGTCGAAGCGGGCATCGAAGTCGTCGGCGTCGACGGGCGTGCCGTCGTCGCTGTTGACCGCGACCACGACGGTGGCCGCTCGTCCGCCCCACCGGTCGGACTGCTCGGCTTGGAACTGTCGCTGGTATTCGGAGATCGCGACGACCGCGGTGAGCGCGCCCACGGATACGGCGATCCCGATCAGGCTGAGCAGCACGCGCAGCTTGTGCACACGGATCTCGGCCCAGGCGTCGGAGAGGGCGCCGAGGAAACCGGTCATGCGACCACCTCCGGTGCGGCTGAGGGCACGGGGGCGGCGAGGGTCGACGCCTCGAAGGCGCGGCTGAGGTCGGCGATCTCCAACCGTCCGGCGTCGAGTCGGTAGTGGCGACGCGCCCGCGCCGCGACATGGAGATCGTGTGTGATGGTGACCAGCGCCGCGTCGGTCTCCGTCGCCACTTCGTCGAGCAGCGACATGACCGATGCCCCTGTGTCGATATCGAGGGCTCCGGTCGGCTCGTCCGCGAGGATCAGGACCGGTCTGCGGACGAGTGCCCGCGCGATGGCGACACGCTGCTGCTCACCGCCGGAGAGCTTGTCGGCGATCTGGTCGACGCGATGCCCGAGCCCGACGCGCTCGAGCATGTCGGCCGCGATCTGGCGACGGTTCCAGAACATCCGCCCCTTCGCATGGCCGAGCGGCATCATCACGTTGTCGATCGCCGTACGCCCCGGCAGGAGGTTGAACTGCTGGAAGACGAAGCCGACGTTGTCGCCGCGAAGGCGGTCGAGGCGGCCGGAGCGCATCCGGCGCACCTCCCGACCTTCGAACGCGACGGAGCCGGAGGTGGGCGCATCGAGCATCCCCAGGATGTTGAGCAGCGTCGATTTGCCCGACCCCGAGCGGCCCACGATGGAGACGTGATCACCGGCGCCGACCTCGAGGGTGACCCCCCGAAGGATCTCCAGGCTCGAGTCGTCGGCCAGCAGGACGCTCTTGGAGACGTCGTCGAGCGTGACCAGGCTCACCAGCTGGTCCCGGTGTCGCACTGCTCCACTCCCGGGGAGACCTCGTAGCAGAACTCCTCGACCGGCGCGACGAAGCCGGGCACGAACTGACGGATGCTGTCGCCCTCCGCCAGGCCCTCGGTCACCTCGACCATGACGCCGTCGTTGACGCCGAGCGTCACTGCCCGCTCCTCGGGGTCGGAACCGTCACCGGCGTCGACCCAGACCTTCCCCGACTCCGCACCGCCCTGGACGGCGGTGACCGGGATCACCAGCGCATCATCGACCTGTCCGAGAGCGAGGTCGATCTTCGCGGGGAGACCTGCGAAGACCGTCTGGTCGACCGGAATCGCGCAGCGCACATTCGCGGTGCCCTCGGCCGTCACCTGGACTCCCACACCGGTGCATGCGAACGGCGCAGGGCCGCCTGTGATGGTGACCGTGGCCTCGCTGGGAGCATTGACGAGCCGGTACAGCTGCACGGGGTCGACGGTGGCGAGCAGGTGGTAGCGCGCGGGCGTGAGCTTGTACGTCTCGGTGCCGACCGTGGTGGCCTGGCCCTTGACGACAGCGAACTCCGACACGTCGCCGGCTTCGGGCGCGAGAACGTCGATGTCCTTGCGCGGCTCCTCCTGGCGCACGGTGTACAGCTTCTGCCCTGCGGCCACGGTCGCCCCCTCCCCCACGTGCACGGCGAGGACGGTGCCGTTGAGCTCACCTCGGACAGCGAAGGCGTCGTCGCGCGCCACATTCCCGCTCAGGCTCAACGCGTTCACGACCGACCCGCGCTCGACAGCCACGACGGGATCCGTGATCCCGGCCTCGGGACTGACGACGCTCTCCGCGCGGTCGGGGAAGAACGCGATCTTGACGAGCGCCGCGGCGCACGCGCCGAAGACCACGACGAGAAGCAGGGGGAAGATCCAGCGACGCCAGACGATCACGAGTGCCTTTCCGGCCGCGCCGCCCTGGCACGCCTGCGGTCAGCGTATCCAGACTTCGCAAACTCAGCGGTCCGCTGTGACCGCGTGTCGATCCACCGGTGTCAGGCGCGCAGTGCCTCGTGACGAACGACGAGCCATCCGGCGGGAACCGAGAGCCGGTCGGCATGGGGCGAGCACAGATCATGCGCCTGAGGATCGTTCGCAGCACCGAGCGGGCCGAGGGCCGCCATCTGATCGCCGTAGTCGTAGGTGAGGGTGGCCACGGCCTCTCGCGCGCAGCCGACCTTCGAGCACAGTCGTCCGTCCATCTCCGTCAGCGTACGGCGCACTCCGACGCGGCGACGGATGCCGCGCCGGGCGAGTCACCACCGCCTAGACTTTCGTCATGCCTCGTCGACGCGCCACCCCCGCCACCGCCGCTCCTCGGCGCGGTGCACGGCATGGGCGACATGGTCGCCTGGGCCGTAGCGAGGTCGTGCGGCCGCCGTTGGCTCCTCTCGACGGACGCATCGATCGGTTCGACCTCACGGTCGGCACAGCCGTCGAATTCCTCCGCGGCACCTGGCCGGAACTGCAGGACGTCCGGTTCGAGATCGGCGCGATCCCCGGGTTCGACGCGACCGAGGAAGTGCCCCGGTGGTATCTCGACCGCGAGAACCGACGCATCGTGCTGTTCCGACTCCCTATCGAACGGCTCCTGCCCCCAGGGCACGACGATGCCGCGCACCGGCGCATGGCCATCGAGAGCGCCGTGTTCCGGGCAGCAGCCGAGTACGTCGGCCGCGAGCCGTGGGACCTCGGCCACGACCACTGATACCACCGCTGACACCACGACACTCGTTGCCGGCGTGCTGCCCCGAACGGGGTGCGCCGCTCAGGGATAGACCGTGATCGGCTTCTCGCCGCCCGCGCTCGTCTGGATGGGCATCACCGCGATGGCGCCGGGAGCCGTGAGCGCCACCGCCGCATGCACGGGCGCCGTCGTCTGCATCCGGTAGGTCGTGCGCCCCGCGACGGCGACCCCGGCGGTCTCGCCTGCCGGGACGACGATCTCCTGTGGTTGCCCCCCGCCCACGGGTTCGAGCGTGACGGTGGCGTCAGCGTCGGACGTGTTGGCGAGCTGCAGTCTGGCCGCCGGACCGGACGGCACGGCGAACACCACGTCGACATCGATCTCCGGAGCCGGCATCACCCAGGCGAAGTCCGAGTCGAGCCCGAATCCGTCCTGCTGTCGGACTGCGGCGATGAGCGGCACGTCCGCTTCCACCTCGACCGTGTACCGACCCGGCTCGAGACCGGACAGGGACACCTGGGACGGGAGATCGGCTTCGACCGGGACGGTGAACTCGTCGGCCAGGCCCGCCTCCCCCTCCGCGCGGACCTTCACCTGGACGCGAGCGTCGACGCCCGGCGAGAGAACGCGCAGAACAGTCATCTCGGAGTCGTCGCCGCTCGCCGGGAACGCCTCCACCCCGGTGAACACGAGCTTCTGCTGTGCCCCGGGGACCGAGTCCTGAAGGTCGATGCCCGCGGGGTCGAGAACCCGCACCAGCGATGACTGGAGGGCAGCCCGCACCGGGGCTCCCACAGCGCTCACCTTCACCACGGGCACGTCGTTGCCGGTGGTGAACGACGTGAGGGGAAGGGCTGTCTGCGAGCGCGCGGGGACGATCACCGTCCGCGTGCTCCGCGCGGGTCCGTACACCGACAGCGTGACAGTCGACGGGACATCGGCCGCATTCGTCAGCGTCACGATGTCCTCCGTCCCGGTGTCGATGCTTCCTCCGACGAGCCACGACTCCAATCGCGGCTGACCGCACGGGAGGGCGGCGTATCCGGCGAGGTCGTCGGCGGCGATCGTGATCGACTCCGCTCCGGCGATCAGCGGCGCCGTGCGCCCGTCGACCGGCCCTGTGAGCTGTTCCGGCCCCTCGGCCTCCGGCAGATCCGTCACCGCGAGCCGTTCCGCTTCCGGAGCTCCCGCGGTACCTCCCGTCGTCAGGGACGGCGAGGCGACGGGGAGCATGTCCAGCGGCGCCGCGGCGTCGCGCCCGAGTGCACGGAGGTCGCCGTTGCAGACGAGGATGCTGTCACCGGGGACCGGTGTGACCTCGACCTGTGCCGGGTCGTGCGCGATGACAGGCCACGGGGCGTGCACCGCCGTCGCGACGCCGATCACACACGCGGCGATGACCGCCACGCCCGTGATGACCCTGGCACCGGTCGCGGCGACTCGGAATGCGCGGTTGCCACTGCTCATCGGTCCTCCTCGGTCGAGGTCGGGCGTCGTCCACCGCGGTCCGTCGATGCTTCCGTACCCGACGAAGACGGCTCGTCGCCCGCCGGCTCTGCGATCGGCGCGAGCGCGTCCTCGTTCAGTGCGGGCTCGTCCTGCGGGTCCTCGATCGTCCCAACCGGCGCTTCGTCGATGAGATCAGCGTCCTCCCTGTGCCGCGGCAGGACGATCGGCTCGTCCGGCACACGGCCGACGATCCGTGAGCGGGAACGTGCGGCGCGGCGCGATGCTCTGGTCGGGATCGACAGCAGGAGGGCGGCGAACACCGCGAGCAGCTGCAGGGTGATCACGAGTCGTGCCGTACCCTGCTGGGCCGAGGTGAGGGAGGGCTGCGCGGCAGGTTCGGCTTCCAGCCGCCAGAGCACTCCACGGTCGGTGGTCCCCGCATGCACGAGGCCGGCACGCTGGTCGATCGCTGCGACGGCCTCGGTGCGCAGAGCCCTCGCCTTGTCGCCCTCTCCCGGGACCTGGGCGACGAGCACGTAACTGATGCCCGTCTCCGCGAGGGCACCCGGCGCATCGAAGTCGCGCGCGGAGAGGAGGTCCACGGCCAGCGTCGAGATGTCGGCGCCCTGTGGCTCGACGGCTGTGGAGGTCAAGGTCGACTGCGAACCGAGGGTCTCGCTCGCGCCCCACGTCACCTCAGCGGCGAGCCCGCCATCGTTCTGCGGGGTCAGCACGAGGGTCGCGATCGGGCGATCACCGGCCGCCTGCGCCGCCACATATGCCGGCAGCGTCGAATCGGGACCGTTGGTGAGGACCGAACGGCCGGTATGCTGCGCGCTGAGCGCGGGCATCGCGCATACCGCCAGTGCCACCGCCGCGACGACCGCGGCGGAGATCCGCAGTCGCGGCATGGTGAGAGCGGTGTCCAGGGTGACGACCGCGGCACCGACCACGCCGATCCAGGCCAGACTGAGCCCTGCCCCTGGCCAGATCGCGACCGGAGTTCCCTGAGCGAAGCTCACGGTGACGCCGGCCGCGAGGAAGGCCGTCGCGAGGCCGGATGCGGCGACGACGAGCAGGGTGATCCCCGCACGCCAGCGCGGCGCGACCGCTGCGCCGAGCGCGAGCACGGCGATGGGGGCGCAGAGCAGCGGAGCCCATACGGCGATCGAAGGCGGGACGATCTCCATCCATCCGGCCAGCCCCGGCGTCGGGAAGCCGCCGGCGAGCGCGAGACGTCCTGCGGCGTCGGCGGCGACCTGCGGGCCTGCCCAGATGAGTCCGGGATCGGCCAGCAGTGCCAACGGCGTGCCGTGTGCGAGCTGCCAGAACACGAGCGGCGCGAAGAGGACGACCGTGGGCACCGGCAGCCACAGCAACCGCCCCGCACCGCGGAACTGCGCGGTGCCGAGCACGATGCCGAGTGCGACGACCCACAGCAGTGCGAGGGCGGGGGCGAGCGAGGGAGCGCAGGCGACGACTGCGGCGAGGAGCAGCGAGGCGCTTCCCGCTGCACCCCAGGACCGATGCGCGACCACCGCGCTGTGGAAGAGCCACGGGAGCAGGAGGTGTACCAGCACCGCAGTCGGGCGCCCTTCCACGAGCGCGGTGAGGAAGGTCGGGGCGAGAGCCCACGCGATTCCCGCGAAGATGCGCAGGCCCTCACGATCGGTCACACGCGTTGCGGCGAACCAGCCGCCGAGCACGGCGAGCGGGAGCGCGAGGATCCACAGCAGAACCACCGAGAAAGAGGGGCCGGCAGGCCAGAGCGAGCCCAGCACGGCCACGACCGAGGCGAAGGGGTCGGCCGGGCCGACCAGGCCGAGGGCGACATCCCTCATCCCCCACGCGGCGTCGCTCCACAGCGCACCCACGGTCTGCCGGAGGGGCAGCAGCGCCCCTCCCCCCAGTGTCGGCCACGCCAGCAGGCTCGTGAAGGAGGCGATGCTGACCACCAGCGCTGCGAGCACGGCCCAGGCGCCACCTCCCGAGAAGAAGCGCAGTTCGCTGACCGCACCACCCTCGCTCCCATGGCCATCGTCCAGCCGTCGCCGCAACTCCGACGACGTCACTCGCAGCGGCGCGATGCTGGCCCAGCTGGAGGTGCGGAACGCTCGAATCGCCGCGCGCGACCGCACGACCGCGCCGAACCGCGACATCGCCGTGAGCGCTGCACCCCATTCGGGAAGAACGGCTTCCGGGCGCTTAGCGACGAGATCGGTGATGGAGCGCCACAGCGCGAGCGGCAGCAGACTGAGCCAGTGCAGAGGAACGGCTGCGGCAGGCGCATAAGCCAGACGCCGATGGAGCTGCGCCAGCCGGGTGACGAAGGCCCGCCGGAATCGGCCGGACGGCAGCGCGGCAGGACCATCCGGCGACACGGAGACCCGCGCGCCCGGAGCGAGCACGACGCGCCCTCCGCCCAAGCGTGCACGGACTCCGAGGTCGAGGCCCTCGTCTGCTCCGGCGAGCGCCGGATCCGGCCGCAGGGCATCGCGGACCTCGCCACGGATGAGGAGACCTCGCACGTCCGCACCGAGTGCGTCGTCCGAGCGGTCGTGCTGTCCCTGGTCGAGTTCACCCGCCGCGAGTTCGACCGAGCGTCCGAGAGCGGTCATGCTGACGCCGAGCGACACGATCTCGCGGTCGTTGTCCGAGGCCACGAGCTTGGGAGCGATGATCGCGGCGGAGGGCGAGCGCTCCAGCATCCCGCTCAGGCGTTCGAGCGCCCGCGGGTGCGGCGTGGTGTCCTGGGCGAGCAGCCAGATCGCCGAACCTTCCGAGACCCGGGGCCTCGCGAGCTCGACGGCCTCGGCGAAGGAAGTGGTGGCGCGCGCTTCGATGATCCCCTCGACGGTGCTCGCGACGGCCTCGCTCTCGCGCACTGACGATGCGTCACCGCACACGACGAGCGTCACGGCGGCGGCAGGAGTGGTCTGAGCGCGGAGGGCGTCGAGAGTGCGGAGCAGCTGCGCTCGGGAGGACGATCCAGTGCGCGCGACGATGATGGCGTGAACTCGGGCTGGCATGACGTCGTCAGCCTATGCGCGTGACCGCCGACGTCTGCGTACTGGACGCGGCGCGCCCGCGAAGCCACGCATTCCCTGAGGTTCTGCCCCGGGGAGCGGATGACGGCTCAGCTCGCGCGGCGCTTGAGCTTGCGACGCTCGCGCTCGGAGAGCCCACCCCAGATGCCGAATCGCTCGTCGTTGTTGAGAGCGTATTCGAGGCATTCGCCACGGACATCGCACGAGGTGCAGATCCGCTTGGCGTCTCGGGTCGAGCCGCCCTTCTCAGGGAAGAACGCCTCGGGGTCCGTCTGCGAGCAGAGCGCGTCGCTCTGCCAGGCGAGGGCATTGTCATCCTCCGCGGCGTCCGCGCGTCGAACCCCGGGAACACCGAGGTTGATCGGATCGACGAACCAGTTCTCCGGTACGTCTGAACGGTATCCCGTCATCTCGATCTCCAACCCTGTCTCCGCCCCCCGGCGGGCCGTGCGCATGACTAATTACACCCGTGTCATTCGCTCCGGTCAAGTCGCGGATCGTAAACCCTCAAGGAACTCTTTAAGGTTCTTGACCTGTCACCGGCGTGTCGGATCCGTCCGATGAGCCCGTGTCAGCGTCCGGGTCCGGCGACGAACGCCTCACCAGCGCCGGTGAGGGTGATCGTCTCCTCGGCGGAGTCCGCGAAGGCGACGGTCCCGATCGCGAGTGTGAGCGCCTCGCCCTCCGGAGAGGTCACCGTCACCTCACCGGCCGTCGCGAGGACCATCGTGGGCCCGGAGAGCCCGATCGTGAGCGGGGCGCCGTCGACGACCACCCGTTCGAGGGCGAAGTCGGGCACCGGAACGGGGTAGGCCGTGACGGGACCCTCATCCCGCGCCCGCAGCACCGGCACTTCTCCGGGAGCGGTGTCGAGGATCGCGAGAAGCTCAGGGACGTCGATGCGCTTGGGAGTGAGTCCGCCGCGGAGCACATTGTCGCTCGCCGCCATGATCTCGACGCCGAGTCCGGAGAGGTAGGCATGGAGGAGACCGGCACGGAGGAAGATCCCCTCGCCCCGCGCGAGGACGACGTGGTTCATGAGCAGCGCCACCACGACGCCCGGGTCGCCGGGGTACGTCTGCGCCACGCCCGCTATCGCCTGCAGAGTCGTGCCCCACTCCCCCGCATCGGCGCGGGTGGACGCAGCGACGACCGCGGCGATGATGTCGTCGACCTCAGCGCGGGCACTGCCACCGAGCAGCCAGGCGATCACGTCGCGCAGGGCGTCGCCTTCCGCACTCAGGCGCGTCCGAAGCTCCTGGACGCCGTGGCTGTCGTCGAGAGCACCGAGCAACGCGAGCGTCCGGGGAACGGGACGCAGTCCGCTCAGGGACTCGAAGCGCTCGCTGAGTGCGACGAGGAGTTCCGGCTTGTGGTTGGCGTCACGATAGTTGCGCCGCGGGTCGTCCGCGGCGAGATCGCTCTCCCGCTCCCATCCTGCCCTGGCCTGATCGATCGTCGGGTGCACCTGGATCGAGAGCGGGCTCCCCGCGGCGAGCAGCTTGAGCAGGTACGGGAGCGTGCCCCCGGTGATCTGGTCGAGCGTGCCGGCGCCTGCGACGTCGGCGGGGTCGCCGGGATGGTCCCCGAACCACACCTCGGCCTCCGGCGCACCGGTGGGCGTGCGCCCCTCGAGTCCGGCAAGAAGCGAGTCCGATCCCCAGGCGTAGTCACGGGGCGTGTTCGAGAGGCGAAGCAGCATGCACCCCAGCGTAGAGCGGTGCTGCGGCGTTCAGCGACGCCCGGAGCACGGCGCGGTAGCCTGAACGCGATGGCCCAGTACACGAAGCATCCGGTGTCTGCCCCGCCCACCGCGCCGGAGCGCGAGTCGACGGGGCATCTGCTGCTGCGCGGGTATGCGATCCTCGTGCTCTTCGTGACCTTCGCCCACTCCGCGGTCTACAACCTGCTCGGGCGGGACGGGGCCGCCGTGACGCTCGCCGTCTTCACGCTCACGACTCTCGGCATCGGCATTCCGATGCTCGCCCGCAATCGCCCACAGCCGTTCCGCTGGCGGCGCCTGCCCTGGACAGCCCTCGGCTACACCGCCTTCGCGCTCGTCTCCGTTGCCTGGTCGCAGTGGCGCGGTCCCACGCTCGTCACCTGGATCCTTCTCGCCGCCGTCACGGTGAACGCGCTCTTCCTGGCCCATGTGCTCACCTGGCACGAGATCGTCCGGGCCCTCTCGTCGGCATTCAAATGGATCCTCGGTCTCTCGCTGGCGATCGAGCTCTGGGTCTCGCTGGTGCTGCACGGGCCGCTGCTGCCGAACTTCCTCACCCTCCCGGACGGCAAGATCGATCCGCAGTGGTACTGGGTCCGCGACAACCTGTTCGACGGCGGCAGGATCCAGGGCATCGTCGGGAACGCGAATCTGCTCGCGATCATCTCGCTCTTCGCGATCATCACCTTCGGGGTGCTGTTCGCAGCCAAGGCGCGCTGGCGCACCACGCTGGCCCTGTGGATGCTTCTCGCCGCGTACTTCCTGTTCCGGACCGCATCGGCGACGGCCCTCGTATGCGCGGCGGCGGTCGCCGTCGTGCTCGCTGTCGCGCTGCTGATGCGGCGGGCCCGCACTCCGGGAGCGCGCACCCGCATCTACGTGGTCTCGATCGGCGGCGCGGTGGTCGCAGCGTTGGGGATCTGGCTGCTGCGCGAGCCACTGCTGGGGCTTCTCGGTCGCAGCAGCGACCTCACCGGACGATCCGAGAAGATCTGGACCAAGGTGCTGGAGCGTGCGGCCGAGCACCCGATGGTCGGCAACGGGTTCTCGAGCCCGTGGATCCCCGACGATCCCGCCTTCGACCGGTGGATCACCGATCACGGGATCACCGTGTTCCACGCGCACAACATGTGGCTCGACGTCCTGCTCCAGCTCGGCGTGGTGGGAGTGGTGCTGATGGCGGTGGCCTACGGCACGCTGCTGTGGCGCTCCTGGTTCTTCGCGGTCGATCGTCCCCGCTGGGACCTCGATGACGCACGTCCGTTCTCGCCGTTGACCCTGCTGCCCAGTCTGTTCACGGTGGTCCTGCTCGTGCAGGGATTGACCGAGTCGACGCCCATCATGCTGTGGGGCTGGATGCTGCTCGTGCTGCTGTCGTTCAAGCTCAAGTCGGTGCCGCTGGTCGGCGTCGGCGAACGCGACCTGCTGTTCGAACGCGGCACTCGGCAGCGGCGGGTGCCGTGACGTCGGCACGCCCGATCGTGCGGCTGCTCGGCTCCGTGGAGTTGGCACGCGCCTTCACGCTCGCAGCGCTGGCTGCCGTGTTCGGGTCCTACGCCATCCGGCAGATGACGTCGGCGACCACGCTCGCGACGATCATCGCCGCGCTCTGCCTGCTGGGAGCGGCCATCCTCTGGATACGTCGCGACGAGCTGTCACTGCTGCGCATCGCGCCGTCGTCACTGCTCGCCTTCCTCGCCTGGGCCCTCGTGAGCGTCTTCTGGACCACGGACAAGTCCGACACGATCTTCGGTTGGATGTCGCTGTTCGGCTTCGCGTTCCTCGCCATCACGATCGGCCACGTGCGCGACACGCTCCAGACGGTCCGCGCGATCGGCGACACGCTCCGGGTGCTCCTGGCCGCGTCGCTCGCAGTGGAGATCCTGTCCGGCGTGCTGCTCGACCTGCCTTTCACCTTCCTCGGGATCCAGGGGAATCTCGCTGTCGGCGGCCCGATCCAGGGCCTCTTCGGCAGCCGCAACATGCTCGGATTCGTCGCGGTGATCGCGCTCATCACCTTCGTGATCGAGTGGCGCACGCAGTCCGTGAAGGCCCCGCTCGCCGTGGCGTCGATCGCACTCGCGAGCTTCCTGGCGGTGCTGTCCTCCTCCCCCACGGTCCTCGTGCTCGCCGGTGCCGTCGGCGTCGTCACGGTCGCCCTCACGATCGTCCGCCATACCCCGGCCGACCGTCGCACGATCGTGCAGTGGACGCTCGGCGTCGTCGTCACCCTCGCCCTCGCCGCGGCGTTCGCGCTGCGCCATCAGATCATCGCCGTGCTCGATGCGGGCTCCGACTTCTCGATCCGTGGCTCGCTGTGGAACACGATCCTCGACTTCGTCGCCGTGAAACCGGTCCAGGGGTGGGGATGGTTCGGTGACTGGGCACGGGGCGAGTACCCGTTCACCTACATCAACTTCCAACTCGACGACCGCCACCAGAGCGCTCTGAACGCTTTCTTCGACGTACTGCTCCAGCTCGGCGCCGCGGGGCTGGTGCTCTTCCTCCTGCTGGGCGGAGTCGCTCTCATCCGCTCCTGGCTCGTGGCGAGCACGCGCCGCTCCGTCGTGTACGCCTGGACGCCGATCATGCTGGTGACGCTGGCGGTCGATTCCATGTTCGAGAGCTTCACCCTCGTCGGCGCCGGATGGTTCATGCTCGTGCTGTGCGCACTGCGTGCAGGACAGTCGCGTTCCTGGCGCGAGAACATCGATGCGGCGCACACGGGCGCCATACCGACGCTCCGGCCGCAGGAGTAGCCGAAGAGGGCCGTCAGCGGACGGAGGGCAGCTTCGCCGCCCAGGTGATCGCGTCGCGGACCCCGTCGTCCACCGAGCGCTCGGCACGCCAGTCGAGAACCTCAGCCGCACGATCGACGATCGCGAACGCACCGGCCTGATCGCCGGGACGCCGCGCGGTCTCGACGACGGCAAGAGCCTCACCCGTGACCCGCTCGAAGGCCGCCACCAGCTCGCGGACGGTCACGCCCTCCCCGGTACCGATGTTGATCACCCGATAGGGGTCGTCCGCCGTCGCGACCTCGTCGAACCGCTCGACGGCCGCCACGTGTGCGAGCGCGAGGTCCCAGACGTGGATGTAGTCCCGCAGCCCGGATCCGTCCCTGGTCGGCCAGTCGGTTCCGGTGATCGAGAAGGACTCGGCTGCGGCATGGGACTGCATGATCTTCCCGAGCGCATGCGAAGGCAGCGGGTTCTGCAGCCCGGTGCGCATCTGCGGATCGGCGCCGATGGGGTTGAAGTAGCGGAGGGCGATCGCACGGAAGTCGCCGTTGGACGCCGCATCCTCGAGGATCTGCTCGACCATCGCCTTCGTCGTGGCGTAGGGACTCGAGGGAGCCAGCGGAGCGTCCTCATCGACCCCCGCACCGCTCTCCCCCTCGTAGACGGCAGCCGAGGAGCTGAACACGATGCGAGGGATCCCCGCGTCACGCAGACGCTGGAGCAGCACGATCGTCTTCCCCACGTTGGTCTCGTAGTAGCCGAGAGGATCCGTGACCGACTCGGGCACGACGATACGCGCAGCGCAGTGGATCACCGCATCGATATCGGGGTGATCGCCCAGCAGACGCCCGAGGACCACCGGGTCGGCGATGTCGCCCTCGTAGAACGCGCGACCTTCGCAGAAGGCTCGGAGCCCCTTGGAGAGGTCGTCGAGGATGACCACGTCGATGCCAGCCTCGATGCACGCGGTGGCGACCGTGGATCCGATGTATCCGGCGCCGCCGGTGATCAGTACCTTCATCGCAGCCAGTCTAACCGTCGCCCCTTCGCCACCGAGGTGAGCCTCTCCGCTGATCTGAAGGGAGCGGACGGTAGGCTACTCTCTGCTCGTCGAGTCCGGCCGCTGTCCCCACGACGGCCGCCTGTGACACCAACATCGGAGAAACCAAACCGTGGCATACGTCCTGCAGAACGTCGTCTTCCCCGGTGGCGACGACCCCGATGTGTTCCCGCTCTACGTGGACGCCGAGCATCGACCTGGCACTGAGGACGAACCCGCCGCTGATGCCGCGATCACACCGATCGAGGGCATCCTCGACCGCTCCAGTGCGCGGATCCCGGCGAAGAGCACCTGGTCGTTCAGCACCTACTTCAACGCCTTCCCCGCCGCGTACTGGCGCCACTGGACGAGCGTGCGGGACGTGCGTCTCACCGTGCGCTCCGCCGGTTCTGGCACCGTGCAGCTGCATCGCTCGGATGCGCAAGGCGAGTCCCACCGGATCGAGGCGCGCTCCGTCGTGGGAGACGCCACGACGACCTTCGATCTCGATCTCGGCCCCCACGAGGAAGGCGGCTGGATCTGGTTCGATGTCGTCGCGGATGAGGAGCCCGTCGTCCTGGTCGGTGCGCGCTGGGAGACGGAGCACGAGCCGGTCCGCACCGGGAAGGCATCGCTCGGGATCACGACATTCGACAAGCCGGATTACTGCATCGAAACGCTGAGGACGCTGGCATCGTCCCCCGATGTGCTGTCGCTGGTCGACCGCATCTTCCTCGTCGACCAAGGCACCCGTTTGGTCGCCGAGCAGGATGGATATGAAGCCGTCTCCGCCCTCCTCGGCGACACGCTTCGTGTGATCCGGCAGGACAACCTCGGCGGATCCGGTGGATTCGCTCGGGCCATGCAGGAATCGCTCCTGCGTCCGGAGAGCGAGTTCGTGCAGCTGCTCGACGATGATGTCCGACTCGAGCCTGAGTCCCTCCGTCGCTCGATCGTGTTCGCCCGCTTCACGACCGAGCCCACCATCGTCGGTGGCCACATGTTCGACCTGATGGCACGCTGCACACTGCACGGCTGGGCTGAGGTCGTCGACGAGCTGGCCTTCGCCTGGGGCGACACCAACCCGGAGCGGATGCCCCACGACTTCGCGACGGCGAGCCTGCGTGATTCCCCGTTCCTGCACGCGCGCATGGAGGCCGATTACAACGGGTGGTGGATGTGTCTCATCCCGCTCGAGGTGATCCGCGAAGTCGGACTCGCCCTGCCGGCGTTCATCAAGTGGGACGATGCCGAGTTCTGTCTGCGCGCGGGCGAGGCCGGTTTCCGCACCGTGTCGCTTCCCGGCGTCGCCCTGTGGCACGTGTCGTGGGTGCACAAGGACGACATGATCGACTGGCAGGCGTACTTCCATGCCCGGAATCGGATCGTCGCCGCGCTCCTGCACTCGAACGCCCCCCGCAGCGGACGACTCCTGGTGCACAGCCGTCGCGTCGACCTCAAACACCTCATGATGATGCAGTATTACCCCGTGGCCCTTCGCGCGAAGGCACTGCGCGACGTCCTATCCGGGCCGCGTCATCTGCGAGAGAGCCTCGCGACAGCGATGCCCGCAGCCCGGGCGATCGCGTCCGACTTCCCGGAGACGGTCGTGCACCACGACACGTCGAACCTCGGGCGCCCGCGGACCGGACGACGCCGGTACCTGCACGAACCGGTGAGCCCCGAGGGGATGAAGCTGCGGTGGCTGACCCTCTCCACACTCGTCTCGAACTGGTTCCACCGTCCTGCTCCGGAGAACGTCACGGCCCCCGAGACGGAGTTCCGGAAGAAGGATGCCGTCTGGTGGCGGCTGGGAAGCGTCGACAGTGCGCTCGTCGAGACCGCGGATTCCGCCGGAAAGCTCCTCTACATCCGTGACAGGCGCACGCACCGCCGGATGCTCCGCGACTCCCTCCGGCTGCACGCCGAGCTGCGCCGCCGTTGGCCCGAACTGCAGAAGCACTATCGTGACGCGCTCCCCGAGCTCGTCTCCTCCACGTCCTGGCAGCAGATCTTCAAGGAGAAGGCATGACCGCGGCACCCGCTGCATTCGACCCGACCACGGCGACGATCGTCATCGTCACCTACAACCGCTCGCACCTTCTCACCGGACTGCTCACGAGCATCACCGCGATGGACCCGAAGCCGGGTCGTATCGTGATCATCGACAACGCGTCGGTGGACGACACCACGGACGTGGTCGACTCGTTCCGTGAGGGCATCGGTACCGAGATCGTGTACCGCCGTCTCGACACCAACACGGGCGGATCAGGCGGCTTCAGCGAGGGAATGCGCACCGCATACGACCTCGGCTCCGAGTGGATCTGGATGATGGACGACGACGTCGAGGTCCTTCCGGACGGCCTGGCCAGGATGGGCTTCTGGACTCCGCGGTTCAAGAGCATCCAGGGACGCCGCTACGACTACGACGGCAGCGAGTTCTACTGGCAGTACCGCATCGCCGAGCGCATGGGCATCCCGATCCCGTTCGCACCGTCCGGTTTCGACACTTCCGGCTACAAGGAGATGAACAGCGGCTGCTTCGAGGGCATGTTCATCCACCGCTCCGTCGTCGCCCAGATCGGCCTGCCCGACCCGCGCTTCTTCATCTACTGGGACGACCAGATGTACGGGTGGCTCGCGTCCCGCAAGACGACCGCGGTGATCGTGGACGAGTTCGTGCTGCGCCGCACCCGCGAGATCAAGCAGTGGGACATGGGCATCCGGCACATGAACGCGTCGAGCAACGCCTACCGCTTCTACATCATGCGCAATCGCGCCTACATCAAGAACTACTACCGCGTGCACGGCGTCTACAACCCGGTGCTGTTCGGTCTGGGGACGGCGATGACCTTCGCGAAGGAGCTCATCCGACTGGTGTTCGTGGAGAGGACGGTCCGCGGCACCAGCAACCTGTTCCGAGGCCTGAGAGAAGGCGGCAGACTCGCCCGCGATCGGTCCTGGCAGCCGATGGCTCCGCTGGAAGGATGAGGCCATGACCGACGAACCGCAGCCCGAGCTCCGTTGGGCCCCCATCGAACCCAAGCCGCGCAATCGCGGACGAGTCTGGTTGATCATCGGCCTCTCCGTCCTGGCCCTGCTCGTCGTCGCCGCGCTGCTGTTCTTCCTCCTTCCCAGGGGCGGGTCACCGGCGCCGGGCGCTTCGACGTCTCCGACGGCGACGACGACCCCGACGCCGACGCAGACGCCGTCCGCGCCTCCGTCCGCGTCCCCCGATCCCACGACTCCGGTCGACACTCCCCCAC
Source organism: Microbacterium sp. 2RAF4 (assembly GCF_052115285.1). Lineage (NCBI taxonomy): Bacteria > Bacillati > Actinomycetota > Actinomycetes > Micrococcales > Microbacteriaceae > Microbacterium > Microbacterium sp. 2RAF4. Next base: position 118,715 of record NZ_JBFRGI010000002.1, read on the forward strand.
CCGTGCAGGATCCGTCGCTTCCCGCGTTCCGCGACCGCGTCGGCGTGTGGCTGGAATCCGCGCTGGTCGGGCTGGACATCGTCTCCGAAGGCGATGGAGATCTCGAATCGGTCCTGAACACGATGCAGGGAGACGCACAGCGCCTGACGGAGGCGCTGCCGCCGTCGTCGATCGCCGAGGACTGGGACGCGACGACGCGCGAGTACTCGAGCCGACTGAGTGCGCTGCGCTCCGCCGTATCCTCCGGATCGAACGTGGGTCAGGCCGTCGACGCCGCACGCGTCAGCGTCGACGAGCTGCGCAGCCTCGCCGGCTTCTAGCCTCCGAGTCGCCCGCGGCTATCGAGCGGGCGACTCGAGACGACGGAGACGCTCCTCATAGTGCGAAGCGAGCTCGAGCCGGATACGTGCCCGCTCGTGTTCGGCTCTCGCCCGCACGAGGTCGCTCTCCGGATCCTCGTTCGCGAGGTCGAGCTGATGACGCAGCCACTCGAAGCGCTGCTCCAACGCAGCGACCTGCGGGGCGATGCGATCGAACTCGGAGCGAATGTAGGAGAAGTCTGCTTGGTTGCCGGCCAAGCGAGCCTCATAGTCGGCGCGGGTGCGCTCGAGGCTCGCGAAGGCCTCTTCGAGGCGCGCGTCCACTCTGGCATCCACGCGGCGCACGACGGCAGCGTCGATCCGTCGACGGATTCGGTTCAGCATTCAGTCCTCAATCATTCGGGTGATTGGTGATGGTCGGGTCTGGAGATCAGCGGTGATAAGAGATGCGCCCGGAATCGATCCACTCGCGCACGAGCATGGATTCGAGGTCGATGCGGTGTTCGGCCCCGACGGCTGACGGGTCTCCGTACGCGTGGTTCCAGGCGGTCTGTTCCGGCGCGTCCACGAAGGAGAACCCGGTGACATCCATCTCGACATCAGGGAACAGTCTGGTCGCGATCCAGAGCATCACCGTGCCCGTGGTCGCCCATTGTCCGCCCTGGTGCGGATCCACCCCCATCGCCTCGCCGAGAGGCAGGATGACCTCGCGGTTCGGCATCGTGACGATGCCCAGGTCCGGCGGCCAGAACTCGGGGGTCTTCGGGTTCTCCCACAGCAGACGTCCCGGTTCGATCATGAGGTAGAGACGGTCGGTGTAGTCCGAGAAGAACCACGGGGTGGGTCGGACACCACGGTTGAAGACCACGACATCCACGCGTCGCCCGACGGTCGCCGGCCCATCGATGTCATCCATGCGGAAGCCGTTGACGCGGATGACGAGGTCTGCGGAGTCGATCCGCTCCGCACGTTCCGAAGACTCGTCCAGAGGCTGATTTCCCACCACCGCGACTCGGCGGATCCCCTCGGGTCGGCCGAACGACTCCACGAGCGGTCGAAGGCGGTCGTAGAAGGCTTCCTCGCCAGTCGTCCCACGCTCGTCCCCGACGAGCTCCGTCACACGCCCCATAGACCCACAGCTTAGGGCAATATTCCGGCCCATCCGGAATTACGGTCCTGCAGTCCGCGGGGCCGGAGCGCACCTCCCCGCGCAACGCAGGTCGCATCTTCGAGGAACTCCCCCGTCTAGAGTTGTCGGCGTGACTTCTGCACAGACCATCGATCTCTCCTCGGCGAAGATCGGCCCCGGTTCCCCCGTGTTCACGATCGCCGAGATGTCGGGCAACCACAACGGAGATCTCGAACGAGCGCTCGCGATCGTGGATGCCGTGGCATCGACCGGGGCGAACGCCCTCAAGATCCAGACCTACACCGCCGACACCCTCACGATCGACTCCGACCGCCCCGAGTTCCGTGTGAAGGGCGACCACGATCTCTGGGGTGGACGCAATCTGTACTCCCTGTACCAGGAGGCGCACACGCCGTGGGAGTGGCACGCGCCGATCTTCGAGCGCGCCGCCGCGCACGGCCTGATCCCTTTCTCCACACCATTCGATCCGACCTCCGTCGAGTTCCTCGAGAGTCTCGGCGTCAAGCTCTACAAGACGGCGTCCGCGGAGATCGTCGACCTTCCGCTCCTCCGCGAGGTCGCTCGCACGGGCAAGCCCATGATCGTATCGACGGGGATGGCCACTCTCTCCGAGATCGACGCCGCGGTGACGGCGATCCGCGACTCCGGCAACACGCAGCTGGTGCTGCTCGCCTGCACGGCGGCCTACCCCGCCATCCCTGAGGAGGCGCGACTGGGCAACATCCGGACGCTGCGCGAGGCCTTCGACGTGCCCATCGGGCTCTCCGACCACACCCTCGGCATCGGGGTCGCCGTGGCGGCGGCCGCTCTCGGGGCCGTGGTGATCGAGAAGCACGTGACCCTCGACCGGGGCGATGGAGGCGTGGACGCCGACTTCTCCCTGAGTCCCGCCGAGTTCGCCTCGCTGGTCAGCGCGTCGGAGCAGGCACGGATCGCCGCAGGAAGCGGAACCGCCTTCGGTCCCACACCGCAGGAGCAGACCGTCCTCGCACTCCGCCGGTCCCTGTACGTGACGGCGGATGTCCGCGCCGGCGACGTCGTCAGCGCGGCGAACGTCCGCTCGATCCGCCCCGCCGGCGGTCTGGCACCGGAGGCCTACGGACTGGTCGAAGGGCGTCGATTCACTCGCGATGCGGACCGAGGCACCCCTCTGTCCTGGGACCTGCTCTAGCTCCTGGAATCTGCTCCAGTCAGCGATTCGGCGAGAGACGCCACTTCGCGAACGTGGCGAAGCCGCCGGCGTCGGCGGGAAGGTGCGGCAGGTATCCTGCCCGCTGGAACAGCTTCGAAGAGGCCGTGTTCGTGGTGTGGACGGTCGCGAGGAGGCGACTCGGCGCATCCACGATCAGCGCCTGCTCCGAGGCGGCGAGCACGGCGCCGGCGAGGCCACGTCCGCGCTGTTCCGGGGCCATCGTGATCGACGCCTCCCAGTCCGTCGGGGAACGCCGGTCCCACCGCGTCGAGGCCACCGGTCGTCCTTCCGACTCGATGACCAGGAGCCGGCGGTCCGGATCGGAGAGGGTGCGGTCGAGCCACGAGACGTGCGAACCCCATTCGAGAGGTTCGCTCGACCGGGAGTGAGCTCGAGCGGCTTCGTCGTTGCGCCAGTCGTAGAGCACCCTGGCGTCGTCCCGCGTCGCCGGGCGCACGCTGATCGGAGGCGAGGGACGGGGCTCGTCGGGCCCTGCATCGACGAGTTGCTCCCAGGATGCGACGATCCGCCACGTCCCGAGCCCGTCGACCGTGTCCCGAAGCGCGGCTGACTGCGCCGCCAGCGCGTCGCCGTCACGCAGAAGAGCGCCCAGCGCGGCGACCCGTGCCTCCAGATCGGCGTGGGGCGGAACACCGAGTCCCACCGCGAGCTCCCGCCTCACGACGTTCGTGTAGCCCGGACGCTGATTGTCGACCGCGCACAGGACGGCCATCGGAACGCCCATGCACGCGAAGTCCCACACGGATGTCCCGGCCGCCGTCACCGCGAAGTCGTGCTCACGCGCCAGGGCAGGCAGATCGTCGACGAACCCGCGCACCTGCACGTCATGGGCGGATGCGGCGGCGGCCTCCCGCACCTCCTCCCGGCCGCGCGGATCGATCACCGTGACACGAAGCGGCGCGGGCACACCGTCGAGCGCTTGCACGACATGAGCCGTGAGCCCCCGGGGGTCGGAGCCGCCCATGACGACGAGCACACGGGGCACTGCGCCTGGCCGGTGCGCTGCGGCGCGCTGGCGGAGCACCTGCTCGCGCACCACTGCGACATCGAGACCGGCCAGAGGGTGGCGGGTGAGGTCGGGCCGCGCGAACGTCTCCTCCCCTCCGAGGTTCGCGTCGATCGACAGATCGGCCGACCTGACGCCGTAGGGGCCGTCCTGCATGTTGCTCACCAGAGTCCCGGAGCCGCGGACGTCGGGCACGTCCGTGTATGCGTCGAGGTGCAGGACGTCCACCTCTCGTGCCGCTGCGATCATCGCTTCGGGAAGCTCTGCCGGGCGGACGGACCGGATGGCGAGATCGGGCTCGATGCGGTGCGCGGCGGCAGACCCGGCCTCGTCGATGTCGCCGATGAGCGACACCGACCATCCGCGTTCCCTGGCGAGGGCGGCGATCGCGAGCGTGCGCATGAGGTGCCCCATGCCGTACTCGACCCCGGCATTGCAATGGAGGAGGGCTCGTCGTCGACTCATCGTTCGCCCTTCATCACCGTCCGCGGGCACGCCCGTACCCACCCGATAGGATAGGCCGGGCGTGATTCAACCCGGGAATCCGCACCATTCCACGACGCTGAGGGAGACAGAGTGTCGGTTCTCGAGGGCTCGAGCATCCTCATCACAGGCGGCACAGGATCGTTCGGCAAGGCGTTCATCCGCCACGCGCTGACGCACCTCGATCCACGGCGCCTCGTGGTGTTCTCCCGCGACGAGCTGAAGCAGTACGAGGTGCGGCAGCAGTTCGGCGACGACCCCCGGCTGCGCTGGTTCATCGGCGACATCCGCGACGAGCGGCGCCTCGCTCGCGCTCTGCACGGAGTCGACTACGTGGTGCATGCAGCCGCGCTCAAGCAGGTGGACACCGCGGAGTACAACCCGTTCGAGTTCGTCAAGACCAACGTGCTCGGCAGCCAGAACGTGATCGAGGCGTCGATCGATGCGGGCGTGAAGCGGGTCGTCGCCCTGTCGACAGACAAGGCCTCCAGCCCCATCAACCTGTACGGCGCCACCAAGCTCACAGCCGACAAGCTCTTCATCACCGGGAACCACTACGCGGCCGCCTACGACACGCGCTTCGCCGTGGTGCGGTACGGGAACGTCATGGGCTCGCGCGGCTCGGTCATCCCGTTCTTCGAGAGGCTCGGAGCCGAGGGCAAGCCGCTGCCGATCACCGATCTGCGCTGCACGCGCTTCTTCATCACGCTGCCGCAAGCCGTCGAGATGGTCGTCGACACCTTCGAGCTCATGCAGGGCGGTGAGCTGCTGGTCCCCCGCATTCCGTCGATGAAGGTGACCGACCTCGCCCACGCCGTCGTGCCAGGCGCAGACCTCGTCGACGTGGGCCTGCGCCCCGGCGAGAAGCTGCACGAGGAGATGATCAGCCCCGAGGAAGGGCGTCGTGCCGTGGTGGTCGCCGACGGCAGGTACTTCATCATCCAGCCCGACCTCGCGTCGTGGGGTTATCGCGTTCCGAAGGATGCCGTTCCGGTGCCCGAAGGCTTCGCCTACCGATCCGACAGCAACGACCGGTGGTACTCGCAGGCCGAGATCGCGGCGATCATCGAAGCGGGTATCTGAGGATGCTGCCGTACGGGAGACAGTCCATCTCCGAAGATGACATCCAGGCTGTCGTCGACGTCCTCCGGGGTGATTGGCTCACCACCGGGCCCCTCGTCTCCGCCTTCGAGTCGAAGATCAGCGAGCTCACCGGCGGACATCGCGCGGTGACGGCCACCTCGGGCACGGCGGCGCTCCACATGGCCTATGCGGCAGCAGGGATCTCCGAGGGCGACGTCGTGATCTCCACGCCCATGACCTTCATCGCGACGACGTCGACCGCATCCATGCGCGGTGCGCGGATCGTCTTCGCCGATGTGGAAGAGGACACCGCCCTCATCGATCCGGCCGCGGTGGACGCCCTGATCGACGAACGCACCCGCGTCATCGCCGCCGTCGACTACGCCGGTCACCCCGCCGACTACGACCGGCTCACCGCGACGGCTTCGCGTCATGGAGCCCTCGTCCTCGACGATGCCGCGCACTCCATCGGCAGCACCTACAACGGTCGGCCGGTCGGCGACCTCGCCGACATCACGACGCTGTCGTTCTTCCCGACGAAGAACCTCACCACCGGCGAGGGCGGAGCGCTCGTCGCCAAGGACCCCGAGCTGGCACAGCGTGCGCACGAGTTCCACAACATCGGTCTCGTGCGGGACGCCGCACGTTTCCAGGTGCACGATGAAGGGGCTTGGCATCAGGAGGTGCACGAGTTCGGCGTGAACTACCGACTCACCGACATCGCCTGCGCGCTCGGCTTGTCCCAGCTCTCCAGACTCGACGCGTTCAAACGTCGGCGTGCGGAGATCACGCGGCGCTACGACGACGCACTGGCCGATCTCGACGGCGTGCGTCGCCCGATCCAGCGTGACAACGTCGATGCGATGCGTCACCTCTACCCCGTGCGCATCCTCGACGGGCGACGTCGTGAGGTCTTCGATCGCATGCGAGAGCTCGGCGTCGGCGTCCAGGTCAACTACATGCCCGTCTACTGGCATCCGGTGTACGCCGACGCAGGCTACCGGCGAGGGATGTGCCCCAACGCGGAGGCCTTCTACCGCGAGGAGCTGTCGCTGCCGATCCATCCCGAGCTCACCGACTCGCAGGTCGACCAGGTCGTCGACGCCCTCGCGGAAGCGCTGCGGTGACACGAGTCGGGATCATCACGCAGGCGCGGATGACCAGCACCCGGCTCCCCGGCAAGGTCCTGCTCACCGCAGGAGGACGCACCCTGCTCGACCATCACATCGACAGGTTGCAGATGCTCGATGTGCCGCTGATCGTCGCAACGACGACGAATGCGAGCGACGATCCGATCGCGGCACTCGCCCTGTCCCGCGGAGTGCGCGTCTTCCGCGGCAGCGAGACCGACGTGCTGGGGCGATTCGCGGGTGCCGCGCGCGATGCCGGGCTCGACGTGGTCGTGCGCGTCACGTCGGACTGCCCCCTCATCGACCCCGCGCTCATCGGGCAGGGTATCCAGCGGTTCGCCGAACTCGACGACCCCACCGCACACGTGTCCAATGTGCTCGAGCGGACCTATCCTCGTGGCTTCGACTTCGAGGTGTTCTCCGCCGCTGCGCTTCTCGAAGCGGACGCACGGGCTTCCCTTCCGGTCGATCGCGAGCACGTCACCCCCTACCTGTACAGCGGCCGCGGAGCCGACACGAGCCTGCACGCCATCACCGGCACGCGCGATGCGTCGCGCTTCCGCGTCACCGTCGACACCCCGGAAGACCTCGCGGTCATCCGCGCCCTCGTCGAGACCTACGGCGCGGCCGACCTCAGCGCCGGCGAGATCATCGAGGTCCTCGAAGCCCGGCCCGAGCTGGTGGCCATGAACGCGGACGTGGAGCAGAAGAAGCTCGGAGAGTGATCTTCCGGGCTCGCGGGGTTCAGCGCGAGTTGTAGTCGTCGTTGTAGCGGTCGAGCACCTCGGCGATCGGCGCGTCGAGGACGAGAGCGCCCTTGTCGAGGTAGAGACCGCGCGTGCAGAAACGGCGCAGGTCGCGTTCGTTGTGGCTGACGAAGAAGAGCGTGCGCCCATCCGCGAGCAGCTCGTCGATCCGTCGATAGCACTTCTCGCGGAACGCCTTGTCCCCCACCGCGAGCACCTCGTCGACGAGGAGGATCGGCTCGTCGAGCTGCGACACGACCGCGAAGGCCAGCCGCACCTTCATGCCGTTCGACAGGTGCTTGTACGGAGTGTCCTCGAAGCCGGCGAGCTCGGCGAACTCGATGATGCCGTCGTAGCGCCGCGACACCTCCTCGCGCGACATCCCGTGCAGACCTGCGGTGAGTCGGACGTTCTCCCGCACCGTGAGATCGCCGACGAATCCGCCGGTGATCTCGATGAGCGGTGCGACTCCGCCGTTGACGGTCACCGTCCCCTCATCGGGAAGGAGCACCTTCGCCACGAGCCGGAGGAGTGTCGATTTCCCCTGACCGTTCCGGCCCACCACGCCGATCGATTCTCCGGATCGGACCGAGAAGGAGACGTCCCGAAGCGCCCAGAACTCTCCGGGTCGTGAGCGGCGGGAGGCGCCGCCGAACAGATCCTTGAAGCTGCGGGACCCGCGTCGGTTGCGACGGAAACGCACTCCGAGGCCGCTGACTTCGATCGCGGTCGCCATCACAGCTCCTTCAGCACGGGTCGCTCCAGCTTGCGGAAGGCCCAGATCCCCAGTGCGAGGATCAGCAGGCTCATCGCGATGCTGATCGTCAGCGTGAACGTGTTCCACTGGTCCGGGAAGAACGGCATCCGATAGAGCATGAAGATGCCCGCCAGCGGGTTGAAGGCTCCGAGGGTCTGGAACATCCCCGGCAGATCGGTCACGTTGTAGATGATCGGCGTGGCGTAGAACATCGCCCGCAGGATCAGCGCCGTCGTGCGCTCCAGGTCGACGAAGAGCACGCACAGGGGGGCCACCAACAGCCCCAGCCCGATGAGGAGGATGGTCTGCAGCACGACAGCCAGGGGAAGCCAGAGGACGCCCCAGCCGATCTGCACCGTCCGGTTCGGATCAGCCTCGACGAGAAGGTTCACGACGATGAACAGCACGAGGACCGGCAGCGAGAACAGGAACTCGATGCCCTTGCTCAGCACGATCCGGTTCACCCAGATCGATCGGGGGATGGCCGTCGAGCGCACCAACCGCGAGTCCTTCTTGAATGCCTTCGTGAAGTCCGAGACCGAGCTGTTGAACCACACCCAGGGCAGCAGCGCACTGATGAGGAAGATGATGTACGGCTCTTCCCCGACGTCCCGCTTGAACACCTGCGTGAAGACGAACCAGTAGATCACGCTCATGACGAGCGGATCGAGCACGGACCAGAGGTAGCCGAGGATGCTCGTGGAATAGCGGACCTTCAGGTCCCGTGCCGAGAGCAGCCACAGCGAGTGAAGGTATCGCCGCGGCGTCCCCGGCGCCCCGACAGCAGCGTGACTCACAGTGCCGAGTCTAGGCGAGCTCGTTGTTCCACATCGACAGCGCAGAGCCGATGGCCATGTGCATGTCGAGGTACTGGTACGTGCCGAGACGGCCGCCGAAATGCACGTCGGTCTCCCCCTTGGTCAACTCGCGGTAGGCCAGCAGGCCGTCACGGTCGGTCGGGGTGTTCACCGGGTAGTACGGCTCGTCGTCGCGCTCGGCGAATCGCGAGAACTCCCGCATGATGACCGTCTTGTCCTGCGCGTAGACGTCCTTGCGCTCGGGGTGGAAGTGCTTGAACTCGTGGATGCGCGTGTAGGGCACGTCCATGTCCGGGTAGTTCATGACGCTGGTGCCCTGGAAGTCGCCGACGCTGAGCACTTCCTGCTCGAAGTCGAGCGTGCGCCAGCTGAGCGCACCCTCCGCGTAGTCGAAGTAGCGGTCGACCGGCCCGGTGTACACGACCGGCAGCTGACCGACCGTGGACTTCTTGTTCAGCGGCTGCGAGTCGTCGAAGTAGTCGACGCCCAGCTTGACCTCGATGTTCGGGTGATCGGCCATCCGCTCGATCCAGGCGGTGTAGCCGTCGGTGGGCAGACCTTCCCAGGTGTCGTTGAAGTAGCGGTTGTCGTAGGTGTAGCGCACGGGCAGACGGCTGATGATGTCGCCGGAGAGCTTGTGCGGATCGGTCTGCCACTGCTTGGCGGTGTAGTCACGGAAGAACGCCTCGAACAGCGGACGCCCGACGAGAGCGATGCCCTTTTCCTCGAAGTTCGTCGCCGACTTCACGTCGAACTCCCCCGCCTGCTCCCTGACGAGAGCCCGAGCCTGGTCCGGCGTGTACGCCGCCTGGAAGAACTGGTTGATCGTGCCCAGGTTCACCGGCATCGGGAAGACAACGCCCTTGTGCGTGGTGTAGACCCGGTGGACGTAGTTGGTGAAGCTCGTGAACCGGTTGACGTACTCCCACACCGTGGCGTTCGACGTGTGGAAGAGGTGGGCGCCGTAGCGGTGCACCTCGATACCGGTCTGCGGCTCGGCCTCGCTGTAGGCGTTGCCGCCGATGTGGTGGCGACGGTCGATGACCGTGACCTTGCGGCCGGCGTTCGCGGCGCGCTCTGCGATGGTGAGGCCGAAGAAGCCCGATCCGACGACGAGGAGATCCATGTTGCTGCTTTCTGCCCGATGAGGCTCCGATGCGCACGAGAACGCGCGCCACACAGGTTTTCCACTCTACCGGGGCTCACCACGGGAACCCTGTCAGCCACCCGTCGGCGGAAGCACCTCGCCCTCATCCAGCATCGCCTGCAGCATCGGGGCGAGTGTGCGCCCGTAGGTGTCGGAGACGTGGTTGTCGTCGATGTACACGGCGACGTTACCGATCACGCCGAGGCATATGGAGTCCGGGCACATCCACGGTCGGAAGTCGACGGCGGTGATCCCCTCGCGCTCAGCGAGCGCATCCAGGGAGACCCCCTCGTCGAACCCGATCTCCGGCACACCGCACATCTCCTCGGCCGCGTAGACGCAGCCGTACATGTCGAAGTCGAACCGCGGATTGTCACGTACGGCGATCACCTGGATACCGCGGTCGAGCAACAGCGACACGATGTCCTCGATCCCGTCCACCAAGACCTCCGGTGATGCCGCGCTGGCACGTGTGACGACGAGGTAGACCGCCTCGGGCTGCACGCGAAGGGCGTAGTCGATCGCCGCTGACCTCCATTCCTCGCAGGAGGCGACATCGGAGGCGGTCTCCGAAGAAGGAGTCGTGTCGGTGGAGGTGGAGGGTGCGCCGATCGCGATAGAGCATCCGCCCCTGAGCAGAGCGATCAGCTCCCAGTCCTGACCCTCCGCGGAGACCCGGAGCGGCGACATCAGCTGTTGGGCGTGCGAGTCTCCCATCACGAGGACCCGCCGAGTCCCTGGTTCGGCGGCTCGCACAGTCTGCGTGCACGAGTCTTCCAGGGCCGGTTCGAGGGCGACGAGGTCGCCGGTGCACTCCTGTCCGAGATAGACCCACTCCGCATCGAGGGCCGTGGGGCCGGGGATCAACGGCAGGTCGATGCCCGCGAGGTCGATGGGAGAATCGATCTGGGCCGCGCCCGGGTACCCCTGGGAGGCACTCGCCTGGATCGCGTCGGTGCGCTGCACGATGGTGCCCTGCCACGCGCCGAGCGGTATCGCGACGACCAGCACGGCCGCGACGAGCACGCCGATCCCGAGCTTCTTCGACCCTTGGAGAGCCTTTGCCTCCCGGACAGGCTGCTCGACGAAACGGGAGAGCAGCCTCGCGAGGACGAAGGAGAGCCCGATGATGCCGAGGCCCGCCAGCATCCCCGGTTCGGATCGACCGGAGAAGACCATCCAGATGACCAGAACGGGCCAGTGGACCAGGTAGAGCGCGTAGGCGTCGCGCGACACGTACCGGAGAGGACGTGATGCGAGGAACGCCGTCGGTCCGCCGCGAGCCCCGTCCCGACCGGCGATGATCACGAGCGCTGCGCACAGGATCGGCCACAGCGCGAGATAGCCGGGGAACCCTCCCTGCACGTCGATGACGATGCCGCAGACGGCGATCCCGAGCACACCGATCCAGCCGAGCGTTCCTGCGCCGCGGATCGGACCGCGCAGAGCTGGCAGCGCCAACGCGACCAGAGAACCCGCGGCGAACTCCCACAGCCGGGTGCGGGTGTCGAAGTAGGCGAAGTCCTGCGCACTGTTCGTCTCCATGATGGAGAACACCAGGGACACGACGAAGATGGCGCCGAACACGGCGAACAGCGCGGGAAGGATCAGATGGCGACGCGTTCTGAGCGTCAGCCATACCCCGGCGAGGAGCAACGGCCACAGAAGGAAGACCTGCCCCTGCACCGACAGCGACCAGAAGTGCTGGAACACGCTCGGAGTCTGCGACGCACGCGCGTAGTAGTCCACCTCGGAGAAGGCAAGGGTCCAGTTCTCGACGTAGAACAGGCTCGACCATGCCTCGCTCCACACCCGTGGCCACTCGGTCCGCGGGAACGCGAGGAAGGCCACGGCGAGCACTCCCACGATCGTGACAGCGGCGGCGGGGACCAGCCTCAGGAACCGTCGGATCCAGAACGACCCGAGCTGCAACGGTCTCCCCTCCTGCATCCTCCGGGCGAACGACCCGGTGAGGAAGAACGCGGAGACCATGAGGAAGACGTCGACGCCGCCGGAGACCCGTCCGAGCCACACGTGATAGACGACGACGAGCAGGATCGCCAGAGCGCGGAGGCCGTCGATGTCGGCGCGGCGCGAGGACACTCCCCCCGAGGCGTGAGGAGCGCCCGGGGACGGCGCGAGGAACGTCTGTTTCATAGCGGAGCAGGCATGCCGGCGAACGGGCACCGCGGTCTGTTCGGGGAGACCGTAGCCGCACCCAGCCTAACGTCGCGACGACGGAAAGTGGTCGCCCCGTCCTCAATGATCGGTCAGCGGTGTCTCCGAGGCGAGGAGACGGGCGCTGCTCGCTCGCAGCAGCACGGTCGTGCGATAGGTCGCGACGAGCACGGCGGATGCCGCGATCACACCGACGATCCCGACGAGACCCCACATCAGCACGGCAGGAATCATGAGCGGGAGGCTGATGACGGCGGCGACGACCGATGACTTCGCGAGCTCTCTCTCCTTGTGGAGAGCGACGAGCCCGGCGAGACCCACGATCTGCGCGACGCACTCCCCCGCGAAGCCGATCCCCGCGATGAGCGCGATCTCGAACGGGATGACGGCCTTCCCCACCGTCAAGGGGATGGAGATCGGGGTTGCCAGGAACGCGAAGCAGGCGCCGCCGAACAGACCCACCGCCAGGCCCACCCACAGCGAGCCCCGTGCGCGCAGACGGGTCTGCTCCGGTCCTGCTTCCGGCACCCACCCCTGCACGGCCTGAAGGATGGGGGCGAGCACGAGCACGCCGTACCGGTACAGCTTGTCGACGGCGGCGAAGATCGGCAGGACGGGTTTCATGTACACGTCGACGAGGAGCACCGGGAGCATGGTAGAGAGGTTGCCGAAGAGCACCGTGGCGAGTCCGGGGATCTGTGCGCGCATCGTCGATCCGAGCTCCTTCACCCTCGTGCGATGGAGGCGTACTCCGTCGCGCTTGCGCAGTGCGAAGAGAAGACCGCCGACGACGCCCGCGACGGTCGCGAACGCGACGCAGTAGAGGTAGGAGGTCAACGTCGGCGCGATCACCACGGCGACCAGCGCGGCGACCTGCCCCAGGACGGCAGGCAGCGCGTCGAACACGAGCATGGCCACGGGTCTGTTGGTCCCGATGAAGTACCACGCGGCCCCGATTCCGGGGATGGCATAGGCGATCGTGGCGAGCACAGCCGCGAGCGGATCCGCGCCGAGCACGATACCGAGGATCACGGCGAGCGGCCCGACGATGAGGAAAAGGAGCGCTCGGGCGACGACCGAATCGGCGAGGAACTGCCGTCGGCTGCTCGCGGGGAGCGCGGAAACGGTGCTGGGGCCCGTCGCACCCCACCCGAACGCGACGAAGATCGATGCGAACTGGCCGATGATCTGGAGCACGAACAGACGCGCCCACTCGTCGGTGCCGATCGTGCTGATCAGCAGAGGGATCGAGACGATGCCCACCACCGTGGACGCGACGATCGAGACCGAGAACAGCGCGCTCCGGCGCAGCAGGTCGTGTCGAAGCAGCGCTCCCAGCCGGCTCACGCTCGCCGACCGAGCCTACCGAGCACGTCGGGCCGGATGCGACCGAGCGTGCCGCGCCTGCCATCACGCCAGCCGGCACGGACGGCGCGCAGCTGCGCGACCCGGTCGGGGGCGAGGACGCTCCCCCACAGCACCATCTCCGCCATCTTGCGATTGCGACGCCTCATCCACCCCCGGTGGTCCGCGCCGTACTGCCGCGACAGCCACACGCTGTTGCGGACCATGTAATAGGTGCGCCACGGAGCGTGGTACAGCACGTGCCGCTGCTTTCCGAGGATGACAAGCGGCCGTCCGAACACCGAGAGCGGGACAGCCTCCCCCAGAGCGTGCTCCATCGCGAGTCCCTCATCGACGAGGAACTGGTAACCGGCCTCGCGTGCGCGCACGGTGAACTCGGAGTCGACCGCGTCGATGAACAGGTCCGTACGGAAGTCGCCGATCGCCTCGAACGCACCGACCGGGAGCAGTTGCCCGGACTGGATCGGATCGAACGGACCACCGGTCGGGTCGTTCAGCACCGGTGCTCCTCCGACGACGCCAGGCACGGCGGCCGCGACGTTCACGCCCTGCGCCTCTGCTGCGTCGATGCGGCTCAACAGACGCTCCACATGCCCGTCGGCCAGAGCAGAGTCCTGATCGAGCGTGAGGATGTGCGTCGCCCCGAGCTCGCGCGCCCGGCTGATCGCCGTGTTCAAAGCGGTCGCGATACCGCGGTTCTCCTCGGCGGAGATGACCTCGGTCCGCTCCGGGAACGTGATGGTGTCAACGGATCGGGAGCCGTCGTCGACGACCACGACGGAATCGACCTGCCGCAGGATCGACTCGATCGTGCTCGGCAGACTCTCGGGTGCACGGAACACCGGGATCACGGCGACTATGCGATGCGGCATCAAGTGCTCCTGTAAGGGTGGCGGGTGAACCGGAGCAGCGGACATCCGCCGGCAACGGGCCAGACGATCCTACCGAGGTCGGCTGGACGGCTCGCTCAGCGGGGGCCGGATCATTCCCTCGAGTCCGGGTCCTCACTCATCGGACAGGATCTTCCCGATCGTCGCCGAGATCTCGGGAGCGAGCATCCGCACGTATTCCAAGTTCAGGTGATCGGCGTCGTAGTAGACGGGGACACCGCCGATCACGGCATAGCATCGCTCCGCATCGCAGAAGCGATCCGTCAGATCCAGCACCGTGATCGAGTCCGAGCGCTCGGCGGCGCCGGCCATCAGAACGGGGTCTGCCGGCTGCGCCTCCGCCCGGGGACGCGCGCAGGCCTCGGGGTCGGTGGAGTTCAGCAGCACGCAGTCCGCGCCGCGCACCTCCCCGTTGTACGGCGGATCCGCGATCGCCAGGACGTCGATCCCCTCGTCGGCCCACGCCGTCCAATAGTCGATCAGGCCTGCACTCATCTGGTCGAACGCGGGCGTTCCGCTGCCGTCGTCCACCAGATCCTGTCGTGCCGCCATCGCGGTGATCACCAGATCGGGCTTCGCCGTGCGGATCGTCGCGGCGAGGTCGTCCGACCAGGTGTTGCATCGATCTGCCTCCGCCTGCCCCCACGCACCGCGGAACCCGAGGAAGTCGACATCGGCCACCGGACACCCGCCGAGATAGCTCGTCGTGACGATCCAGTTGTTCTCCCTGGCGATATCGAAGATGGCTCCCTGCCACTGCTGTGCGTGCGAGTCGCCGACCAGCCAGACCTGCTTCGGGTCCGAAGCGCCTCCCGAGAAATCGCACTCCAACGTCGTCTGCTTCTCGCCGTATGTGAGGATCGGCAGGAAGGTCCCGCATTCCGGCGGCGTGAAGAAGTACTCGTTCTTCGAAGTCATCACCGAGTACTCCGCCGGCCCGAACGCGTCGGCGCAATCCGCCCCAGGGGCCATCGCCAGCGGACCCTCGCACGACGATGCGACGACCTCTGCCGGAGGTCGGTCGGCATCCACGCGTGTCTGGTACCAGGCGAGCACGCCGGCGACGAGGCCGCCGATCACGACCATGCCGACGAGCATGAGACCGAGTGCTCTGCGGGTCGACGTGCGCCAGTAGCGCCACTTCTGCCCCCTGTCCTCGACGAAGGTCTTGGTGAGGGCCGCGAGGACGATCGAGATCGCGAGGACGCCCAGCTTGGAGAGCGTGCTGGCTTCCGCGCCGATCACGAACGGAGCAGCGACGATCAGCGGCCAGTGCCAGAGGTAGAGCGAGTACGAGATCCCTCCCACCCACTGGACGGGTGCCAACGCCGTCACTCTCGCGTGCCAGAGCCGCGCGTACGACGTGCCCGCGACGATGACGGCAGCGGTGCCCAATACGGGGACCAGGGCCGCGTACCCGGGGAAGGACGTCGTGTGGTCATACGCGAACGCCGAGAAAGCGATCAGCACGAAGCCGAGGATGCTCACGATCTGGGCGACGATACGCGGAAGCCGCAATCGCGCACCGAGCAGCGCGACGGCGCCGCCTACCGCGAACTCCCAGCCCCGGGTGAAGGTCGCGAAGTATGCCTGGGGCGGGGCGAGGATCGTGTACACGACGCTCGCCCCCAGCGACAGCACGCCGACCGTCGCGACGACGAGGAGCAGCGCTCTCGAAGCGCTCCGATCGCCACCCCCTGGCCGAGAAGAAGAACTGCGGCCGAGGCGCGTTGAGGCGGCCAGGGCCGCGAGCAGCAGCAGGGGCCACACGATGTAGAACTGCTCTTCGACCGAGAGCGACCAGTAATGCTGCACCATGCTCGCCGCGTCGTTGAGTGCCGAGTAGTTCACCGACATCGCCGCGAGATACCAGTTCTCGACGTAGCCGGCGCTCGCGGCGATCTCCCAGGCGTTGCGGGCCCACCGCGGATAGGGGAGGAACGCGATCAGCAGAACGAGGGAGACGGCGAGCACGACGAACGCCGCCGGGAGCAGGCGGCGGATCCGGCGGGCGTAGAAGGCTCCGAGACGCACCCCGCCGGTCCGTGTCATCTCCCCCACGAGGTGCCCGGTGATGAGGAACCCCGAGATCACGAAGAAGACATCGACGCCGACATAGCCGCCGGTGATGCGCGTCGGCCAGAGGTGGTTCAGGACGACGAGCCCGATGGCGACCGCACGCAGAGCCTGGATGTCGGTGCGGAACACACGCTCACGAGGGACGGCCGATGGCGGTGCCGCCGTAGGCAGCGGAGCGCTCACGAACCGAGGTACTCCCGCAGCAGATCGTCGCCCGTGCGAGGGTCGAAGCCGGTCGCACGCACACGCGTCAGATCGAGTTCGCTGTTGCGCGGCCGAGGAGCGATCGGACCGGATGCCGAAGCGAAGTACTGCTCCGTGGAGACCCCCGTGACGCGGGACGGGTCGTGGCCCGTCAGCTCGTACACGCGCCGCGCGATGTCCGCCCAGGTCACCGCGTCGCCTGCCGACGTCAGGTTGTACACGCCGGGCGCCGGGCGCACGGCGAGCAGGTGGCGGACCAGCTCGGCGATCTGCGAGGCGAAGGTCAGCCGACCGTGCTGATCGTCGACGACGGTCGGCTCGACGCCCTTCTCGGCGAGCGAGGCCATCGTCCTCACGAAGTTGTTGCCTGCACCGATAACCCAGGATGTCCGGATGATGTAGTGCAGCGGAGCGGTGGCCACGGCGATGTCACCCGCCGCCTTCGACTGTCCGTAGACGCCGAGCGGGCAGACGGCATCGTCTTCACGGTACGGGCGCTCCCCCGACCCGTCGAAGACGTAGTCGCTCGAGACATGCACGAGCGTGATGCCGTATTCGGCGGCGATGCGAGCCAACGCCGCGGGCCCTGCGGCGTTGACCGCCCACGCGTCCCGCCGTCCTTCCATGGTCTCGGCACGGTCGACCGCGGTGTACGCGGCGGCATTGATGATGGTGTCGTAGTCGCGCCACCGGCGCGCGGATCCCAGGTCGGCCGCGCCGAGGTCCATCTCAGCGCGCGTCGTCCACTCGATGTTCTCCGAACCGTCGAACTCCTCGCGCAGCGCCGAGCCGAGCTGACCGGATGCGCCGATCACGAGCGTGCGACGCGGAGAGATGGGCGACACGTCCGCGAGGCGGGGGTGTGCGAGGTCTTTCTCCGAGACCTCGGCCTCTGAGAGCGGGATCGGCCACGCGATCGCGGCGGTCTCGTCGGCGAGGTTGAGGAAGGAGTATGACGCGTCGGGCGACCAGTGATCGTTCACCAGGTAGGTGTACGCCGTGTCGGGCTCGAGCGTCTGGTACGAGTTCCCGACGCCGCGCGGAACGAAGATCGCCCTGGACGGGTCGAGCTCGGCGGTGAAGACCGCACCGAAAGTGGGTCCCTCGCGCAGGTCGACCCACGCGCCGAAGATCCGCCCCGTCGCGACCGAGACCCACTTGTCCCACGGCTCCGCGTGGATGCCCCGCGTGGTGCCGACGGCGTCGTTGAAGGACACGTTGTTCTGCACCGGCCCGAAATCGGGCAGGCCGAGGGCTGTCATCTTCTCGCGCTGCCAGTTCTCCTTGAACCACCCGCGCGAATCACCGTGCACTGGCAGGTCGAAGATCACCAGCCCGGGGATCCCGGTCTCCGCTCGACCGAGCTTCTTGCCGAACTCGATGTCGCTCACGACGTCTACTGTCCCTTCGTCGCGTAGAAGGCCTCGGTGGAGTCTTTCGACGGCGCCCACCATGCCTCGTTGTCGCGGTACCACTGGATGGTCGCTGCGAGACCGGATTCGAAGTCGGCATACTCCGGAGACCAGCCCAGCTCTGTGCGGAGCTTCGTCGAGTCGATCGCGTACCGCAGGTCGTGGCCGGCACGGTCGGTGACGTGGTCGTAGGCGTCGCGCGGCTGACCCATCTCCTCGAGGATCAGCTCGACGACCTCCTTGTTGTTGCGCTCGCCGTCGGCCCCGATGAGGTACGTCTCGCCGATCCGCCCCTTCTCGAGGATGGTGAGCACCGCAGACGAATGGTCGTTCGCGTGGATCCAGTCGCGCACGTTCTCGCCGGCGCCGTAGAGCTTGGGACGGATGCCGCGGATCACGTTCGTGATCTGTCGGGGGATGAACTTCTCGACGTGCTGGTACGGGCCGTAGTTGTTCGAGCAGTTCGAGATCGTCGCCTGGACGCCGAAGGAGCGGACCCACGCCCGCACCAGCAGGTCGCTGCCGGCCTTCGTCGACGAATACGGCGACGACGGGTTGTACGGCGTCTGCTCCGTGAAGCGCTCCGGATCGTCGAGCTCGAGGTCGCCGTACACCTCGTCGGTCGAGATGTGGTGGAAGCGCTTCTCGTGCCGGCGCGCGGCTTCGAGGAGCGTGTACGTGCCGATGATGTTGGTGTCCAGGAAGGGACGCGGGCTGTGCAGCGAGTTGTCGTTGTGGGACTCCGCGGCGTAGTGCACCACGGCATCGGCTTCGGCGGTGAGCGTGTCCACCAGCTCGGCGTCGGTGATGTCGCCGTGCACGAAACGGACACGGTCCTCGGGCAGACCCTCGAGCGAGGCTCGGTTGCCCGCGTAGGTGAGCGCGTCGAGCACCGTGACCGTGTGGTCGGTGTTCTCGACGGCGTAGTGCACGAAGTTGGAGCCGATGAAACCGGCGCCGCCGGTGACGAGGATGTTCGACATCAACGACCTCTTTCCAGGGTCTCGAGGAGGTAAGTGCCGTAACCGGACTTGACGAGCTTCTCGGCGCGCTCGCGGAGCTCGTCATCGTCGAGGAAGCCCTGACGCCACGCGACCTCCTCCGGCACGCCGATGCGGAGCCCGGTGCGACGCTCCATGGTGCGCACGTAGTCGCCGGCGTCGGACATCTGGTCGAACGTGCCGGTGTCCAACCATGCGGTGCCGCGGGGCAGGACCTCGACCTGGAGCGCGCCGCGCTCGAGGTAGGCACGGTTCACGTCGGTGATCTCGTACTCCCCGCGTGGGCTGGGTTCGAGCGAGCGGGCGATCTCGACGACGTCGTTGTCGTAGAAGTAGAGGCCGGGTACGGCGTAGTTGCTCTTCGGCTGCGCCGGCTTCTCCTCCAGGGAGACCGCACGACCGTCGGCATCGAACTCCACGACGCCATAGGCGTTCGGCTCCGCCACCCAGTACGCGAACACCGCGCCGCCCTCGACATCGGTGTACCGCTTGAGCTGCGTGCCGAGGCCAGGGCCGTAGAGGAGATTGTCTCCGAGGACCAGAGCGACCTTGTCATCGCCGATGAAGTCGGCGCCGATCACGAAGGCCTGGGCCAGCCCGTCCGGAGAGGGCTGCTGCGCGAATGTCAGGTTGACGCCGAACTGCGAGCCGTCCCCGAGGAGACGCTCGAACTGCTCCGCGTCGTGCGGTGTCGTGATGATCAGGATGTCCTTGATGCCCGCGAGCATCAGCGTGGACAGCGGGTAGTAGACCATCGGCTTGTCGTACACCGGGATCAGCTGCTTCGAGATTCCGATCGTGATCGGGTGCAGTCGAGTTCCGGAGCCGCCAGCGAGAATAATGCCTTTCACCCCCATATCGTGCCACATCCCGGCGGAGAGCGCGGTGGGAGGATTCGCTTGCGCCACTTCAATCACAGTGGCATCATCTGTATCTTTCCGTCACACTAGGCAAGTGACCAGCTCAGTTTCCCCACGCCTGCGCGCCCTCGTCGCGAGTACAGCCGCAGTCGTCTTTGCTGCCTCCCTGCTTCTCGCGAGCCCTGCGACCGCTGCCGGAGGGGGTGATCCCGCCGCTGGCGCCGCGGCATCCGCACCCGAAGCGACCGACATCGTCAAGACAGCGGACCTGTCCCTGTTCCGCCCGGGGAACATCATCGCCGACGCGGTCTTCTTCAACGCCGCGACGATGAATGCCGGGCAGATCGACTCATTCCTGCGGAGCAAGGTCTCCACCTGCCGCGCGGGCTACGTCTGCCTCAAGGACTACCGGCAGAACACCCCGACCCGTCCCGCCGACGCCTACTGCAACGGCTACGCCGGTGCCGGCAACGAATCGGCGGCGACCATCATCGACAAGGTCTCCAAGTCGTGCGGCATCAACCCCCAGGTGCTCATCGTGATGCTGCAGAAGGAACAGGGCCTGGTCACCGACAGCTACCCACCGGCGGGTCGCTTCAACATCGCGATGGGTCAGGGCTGCCCCGACACCGCAGGATGTGACCCCGCGTACTCCGGGTTCTTCTACCAGGTCTACGGCGCGGCCAGGCAGATGAAGATCTACGCCGAGGGCCGCTGGTTCACTTACTACGCTCCCGGCCGCACGTGGAACATCCTGTACCATCCGGAGCCCAAGCGGAACTGCGGTTCCGCACCGGTGTACATCGAGAACACCGCGACGGCAGCGCTCTACTACTACACGCCGTACCAGCCGAACCGCGCCGCGCTCAACGCTGGCTACGGAGAGGGAGACGGATGCTCTGCCTACGGCAACCGGAACTTCTACCAGTACTTCACCGACTGGTTCGGCAGCACGCAGCGCATCACCTCCGTGATCGTGCGCGGCGACGGCCCCGAGGTGTATCTGCTGTCCGGCGGATACCGCTTCCACATCAAGACGGCTGAGGACCTGCGAGCGTTCTCGGCGAAGCTCGGCGCCGTGAGCCAGGTACCGGCCTCCTACCTCAAGACCATCCCCCTGGGTTCGCAGATCTCCCGCTACGTGCACGACGCCCGTGAGGGGATCCTCTATCTGATCGATCCCGACGGCACCCGCCACCGGTTCGGCAGCGAGAAGCAGATCCTCGATTTCGGCTACGCCTTCAATTCCTACGTGAATCTCGCGCCCGCGCTCATCGACGCGTTCCCCCGCGGCGAGGATGTCGGGAGCCTCTTCCACGTCGGCGTCGACACCCAGATCTACTCGCTCGACAACGGGCAGAAGAGATACGTCCCCAGCGTCGAGACCTGGCGATACCTCTCGGGCGGCAAGCTCGGCTATGTGGCCTCGATGGATCCGACTGCGGCGGCGAAGTTCCCGCAGGGGCGCGTGGTCCTCATGCCGCGGTCGATGGTGCGCGAGGTCGACAAGCCGGCCGTCTACCTCGCGACGGCGGGCACGACGCTCATCCACACCCCCAGCCTCGAACTCGGCGCGGCGTTCGGCACGTCGACCGCGGTCACCGTGCTCCCGTCCGGGGCGCTCACGGGATACACCCCCGCCGCTACGACGCTGTCTCCCTTCGTCACCTGCGACGCGGCGCCGTATGTCATCTCGAGCGCCGGCCTGCAGCGGATCTCCGGAAGCATTCCCCCGACACGGTTCACCACGACTGCCCTCACGGCCGCGGACTGCGCCGCGTTCACCCCGAACAACACCCCGACCGCCCAGCCGTTCTTCATCCGCACCGACGAACGGGGCGAGGTGTACCGTCTGCTCGACGGCCAGCTGCAGTACATCTCGTCGTACTCGGACCTGGTCACCCTCTCGGGTGGCACCATCCGCCTGGTCGGGTGGAAGGACGCCACGGTGGGCGTGCTCGGCGTCACCAAGCCGATGATCCCCTCGGGAACCGTCGTGCAGTTCGCCGGCGACGGCCGTGTCTTCCGATGGAACGGCTCGCAGCTCTCGCACATCACGACGTACGAGGCCCTGCTGAGGATCGGCGGCGGAAAGGCGCCGACGATCGCAACGATCCCGGCCAGACTCGCACCGGTGATGCCTGTCGGCGCTCCGACCGCCTAGGGTCGCCGTCAGGGTCGGCTTGGTAGGCTCAGACATCATGCCAGAAACCACGCTGATCATCGTCCCCGCCTGGAACGAAGCGCAGAACATCCCGACGACGATCCGCGAGATCACGGCTGCATGCCCCACGTACGACGTGCTGGTCATCGATGACGGGTCCACCGACTCGACCGGCGCGGTCGCCGATGCCGCGGGGGCCCGCGTGGTGCGGCTGCCGTTCAACCTGGGTGTCGGCGGCGCGATGCGTGCGGGGTTCCTGTACGCCGCGCGTCACGGCTACAGCCGCGTCATCCAGGTCGATGCCGACGGCCAGCACAACCCGCAGGACATCGATCGCGTGCTCGCAGGGCTCGAGCACGCCGACATCTCCATCGGCGCGCGATTCGCCGAGGTCGGCGACTACGTCGCCCGGGGTCCTCGCCGGTGGGCGATGCGCGTGCTCGCACGGACGGTGTCCCGCGTCTCCGGCGCCACGCTGACCGACGTGACGAGCGGATTCCGCGCGGCCAACCGTCGGGCGATCGCCCAGTACATCACCTACTACCCCGCGGAGTACCTCGGCGACACGCTCGATTCCCTCGTCGCAGCCGTGCACGCAGGATTGACGGTCACCCAGGTGCCGGTCGCGATGCGTCCGCGCCTGCACGGAAAGCCCAGCCAGGGGCCGCTCTCGGCATCCGTCTACCTGTTGCGATCGGTCTTCGCCCTGACCTTGGCCATCGTGCGACGTCCGATCCGACGCTCCTCCGCCCCGTCCCCCGTCGTGTCAGCGTAGGAAGGCACCCCATGGTTGTTCTCGGCGCACTCGTGCTGTCCATCGCTCTGCTGTCGTTCATCCTCTGGATGCTGTTGACACGGCGCCTCCGCGAGAAGTATGCGGTGCTGTGGCTCCTGATCGGCGTCGCCGCCCTCGTCGCATCGGTGTTCCCGCAGTTGCTCTTCTGGCTCACCGGAGTGCTCGGAGTCGAGCTGCCCGCGAACCTCTTCTTCCTGCTCGCCATCCTGCTCCTGCTCGGTGTCGCCCTCCATCTCTCGTGGGAGCTGTCGACATCGGAAGAGGAGATCAGAGTCCTCGCCGAGGAGGCGGGGCTCGCCGAGACGCACATCACCGAGGTCCAGCATCGGTTGAGCGCGCTCGAAGCTCGACTGGAGGAGCTCGACGGCGGTCCGCGAAGCTGACCGTCAGCGCCTCACCGCGCCGCTGGGCCTGACCGCGGCCAGGAACAGGCGTCGAGCCCGAGTGAGGTCTCCACTTGCGAGCGCAGCGACCATCTCGCTCGCGGCGTTGAGTCGGGAGATGCACCGTCGCCGACCGATCCTGGCCGCCCGCGCCCAGCCTTTGGCCTTCATCCGCGCGGCGTACTCGTCGAAGAACGCGGCTTCCTGCTCGAAGCGGCTGCCCGACGCGGCCGTGACCGACGACACGGAACTCATGTGCCTGCGATAGTCGAAGACCACGTCGTCGGTCACCAGCATCGACCCACCGTCCAGTGCGATGTCCAGGAGAAGCCCGAGATCGAGCGCGACCGCCCAGTGATCATCGAAACCGTGGGCGCGCGCCACCTCGCTCTTCCAGACGATCGACGGGAAGTACGCCCAGTCCGCTCGGATCAGGCTCTCCGCCATGTGCCGGGCGTCGAGGATCCGGCCGCCCTCCCCCACCCGCGGCCGTACCCAGCGCTTCACGCGATCCGCAAGGGGCAGAACGGGTCGGCCAGACTCATCGATGACGCTCACTCCCGGCTGGAACACGTCCACCCCGGGATTGTCGGCGATGAGCCCTGACAGCACGCCGATGTAGTCCGGATGCATCCGGTCGTCATCCCCCATCATCACGAAGTAGGGTGCTTCGACCAGATCGAGACAGCGATTGAAGTTCTTCGCGAGCCCGAGGTTCTGCTCGTTCCTGACGTACACCACGCGCGGGTCGCCGAGCGCTTCGAGTCGCTCTCGGATCGGATCACCGGGGTACGCGTCGTCGACGCAGACGAGTCGCCAGGAGTCGCTCGTCTGCTCGAGGACCGAGCGGATCGCCTCCCATGCCGAATCCGGGTGACTGTAATAGGGCAGCATGACGTCGATCGTCACACGGCCCGGCTCAGTCATCGATCTTCCCGGTGCGGCCGGCCCTGGCATCTCGCCAACCGGCCAAGGCATCCCCCACCGGTACCCGTCCTGTCCTGCGCCATCCGACGATGAGCTCCTCCGCCGCCCGACGACCGAGCGCGAGCGAACTGCGCACCCTGCCGAGCCCGGCCTTGCGCGCGAACAGCGCCATGTTCCGGACCCCGAGTCGCAGCGGATGGGCTCCGGGCTCCTGCGCGGCGCGCACATCGAGCACGACGGTCCGCCAGCCGTGTCTTCTGAGGGCCCACCCCGTGTCGACATCCTCGAAGTACAGGAAGTACATCTCCTCCATGCCCCCGATCTCGCGGAGCGCACGGGTGCGGTACATCACGACCGCGCCGTCGACCCAGTCGACATCGCGGGATCCGGAGGCGGGGGCGGTCACATGGTGATAGGCGCGCCCACCCTTGGTGAGGACTCCACCCGCCGAGAACACGACATCGGGCCTGGACACCCAGTACAGGGTCGGCGCGACCGCGCCCACGTCCGGAAGACGATCGAAGGCATCGAGCATGCGCGCGCTGAGGTCCTCTTCGAACCAGGCATCATGCGTCAGCACGAGCAGATTCTCGATCCCTCGCTGCTCGCACACGTCGAGAGCCAGGTTGACGGCTGCCCCGTATCCGGGGTTGTCACCCCGTCGGATCATCACAGGTGGTCTCCCGTTCACATCCGTCAGCACGTCATCAGGCAGATCGCCGCCGTTGTCCACGATGATGACCTGTGCGCAGGGCGCCTCCTGAGAGTCCAAGCGCGCGAGCACGTCCCTGACCAGGTCAGGGCGTCGGTATCCGATGACCAGCGCGGCATAGTCGCTCATTGGCGTGATTCCTCCTTCAGTCGCCTGAAGGCAACGACGCCTAGGCTAGCTAACATGTCCAGACCGTCCGATCCGCCCGCTCGTCCATCCCTGGTCAGCGTCTCGAAGTACCTGCCCTTCGAGGGTATCCGTCATGCGGGAGGCCAATACGCACTGCAGCACTATCGAGCGCTCCGCGACATGTTCGCGATCCACGTCGTCGCCCCATCGACACGCCTGAACCGCGATGCGTCCGCGACCGAGCCCGACCTGGACTACAGGCTGCTGCAGAGCAGGAGCCCTCTGTCGACGGACGCCGGCAAGCCCTTCGCCGATCTTCAGTCCGTCATCTCGGGAAGCAGCGCGCACCCCTGGTTCCGCCGTGCGCTGGCGAACGACGCGCCTTCGCGTGTGGTCCTGTCCGCAGCAGACATCGTCGAGTACCAGTGGTCGGAGATGTCGAGCCTCACCCGCTCCGTGCGCCGTCTGGCTCCCGGAGCGAAGACCGTCATCATCGCTCACGATGTCATCACGCAGCGCTGGGACCGCGCAGCCGAGCAGGCGACGAACCCGCTGAAGAAGTTGGCGTTCTCGGCCGCTGCTCGGGCGAGCAGGCGCCGTGAGCGTCGCTCGTTCGATGAGGTGGATGTCGTGATCACGTTCAGCGAGAAGGACGCCGCGCTGGTCCGCGAGCTCTCGCCCTCGTCTGCGCCGGTGGTGGTCCATCCCGGCTTCCCCGTGCCTCCCGCTCGTCAGCGGGACCGTCGGAACAGCACGGTCGTGTTCACCGGCGCGATGAACAGGCCCGACAACGACGAAGCTGCGCGCTGGTTCCTGTCCGCCGTCTGGCCGCGCGTATCCGAGACGCTGCCCGATGCACGCTTCCGGATCGTCGGGGCGAATCCGAGCTCCGCCCTTCGCGCGGCCGCGTCCCGCTCCGATGGAGTCGAGGTGACCGGAGCCGTCGAATCCTTCGACGACGTGTATGCCGATGCCGACGTCTGCGTCGTGCCGCTGCTCAACGGCGCCGGAGTGAAGTTCAAGACGATCGACGCGATGATGTGGGGCATCCCGGCTGTGACGACTTCCGTCGGTGCGGAGGGAATCGAGGGGGCAGACCTCCTCCACGCGGTCGTCGACGATCCCGACGCCTTCGCGGACGCCGTGATCAGTGCGCTGCGCGGAGCCGGAGAGGACACGGCGATCGCGGCCAGGGCCTGGGCCGTATCCGTGTACGGTCTCGACGCGTTCCGCGAAAGGCTCAGAGGTGTCTACGCCGCGCTTCTGGACACTCAGCCGCAGGAGGACGTCAGTCGCAGCCGGTGATCTGGTAGAGGACGGCGTCGCCTTCGGCGTCGATCTCGGTGACCAGATCGGATCGCCCGAGTCGCTCGAGACCACGATAACGATGCTCGTCGCCGTGGATCTCTTGCGAGCCGAAGTCAAGCACGTAGTCGACCCCTGACCGCTCGACCGCGTCGCAGACCTGCGCTTCCGATCCGCGCCGGGAGAGCTCGTCCATGATCTCCTGCTCGTCGGGGCTCATCCCCATCAGGATGTGCGGCATGACGACCTCGCGGTCGGCATAGGCGTAAGCCATCCCGGTCCCTGTCCACGGGGAGCCGATGATGAGCGCGTCGTCGGGCACCTCATCGGGAAGCCGCTCCAGCAGAGCGCGCTCATCCGTCGAGATGAGAGGCGATGTCTCGGTGTATCGGTATGCCACGGCAGCGGCGGTCATCGCCTGCGCCATCGCCAGCGCCTGGCCGGCGAGGAGCACCACGGCCCCCACGGACATCCCGACGACGACGGACCGCCGCACCGAAGGGGCTCCCACCTTCAGACGCACCCAGGCCAGCACCCACGCAGCCCCGACCGCCGCGAGCGGTACCGCCATGATGGGCAGAAGCGCCGCCAGGCGCGGAGCATTGTTGTACCAGGCCGCCGTCATGAGGTCGCGCAACGGCTGGAAAGGCATCGCGCTGGCGACCACGAAGAGCACGGTGACGGCGAGCATGAGGGCGAGGGCGACGACGTCCGCACGATGCCGGCGCTTCGCGACGACGACCACACCGACGACGAACAGCACCGCCATCAGCAGAGGGATCAGCTGGTAGCGCGGGGAGAGAGTGAGTGCCTGACCGAGCGCCTGGCTGATGGTCTGCTCTGTCGGCCAACCGCGCGCTTCGAGCGGCGGACGCAGCACACGCCACGCGATGAAGCTCACGAGAGCGAGCGCGCCGAACCCGATCGAGGTGATGATCACACGACGACGCTCCGGACGCGTGCGGAGGAATCCGATGAAGGCGAGGGAGACCGCGATCATGGAGAGGATGATCAGCGCGACGAGCGCACCGGGGTGCGCCACGGCGATACCGGGGATGAGTCCGAGCACGAGCAGGACGAGCACGGCGTCCGGAATCCGATCGTCATCGCCGTGGAGCCGCACGAGCTGGATGACGGCAGCGAGTGCCGCCGGCACGAGACTCACTCCGAGCAGGTAGGGATAGAGCACACCGTAATCGAGCATCAGCAGCGGGAACGCCGGAAGGAGCCCGCTCAACAGGACCGCGCCGACGACGATCGTCAGTCGTCTCCCGAAGAGCACCACTGTGAGGAGCGCGACCGTGGCGGGCCACACCACGGCGGCCGTCGCGATCGTCACTGCGTTCGTGGCGACCATGATGGTCGTGCCGGTGAGCTGGACGACGAGGGCGACGATCGAGTGCCAGGCTGCCGGGTAGAACGCCGACGCTCCTGGCGCACTCGTCATGCCGCCCACGCTCATCGGAGAGGCGTCCTGGGTGTCGAGGATGTACCGGACGGCATTCAGGTGGAAGACGTTGTCGAACGTCTGGGAGATGTTCTCCGGTGCCCCCACCACGAGCGCGATCTGAAGTCCGAACAGAATAGCCGCGACCACGAACGATGCCGCGATCATGGCCGTGCGGCGCGAGACCTTGTGCACCGAACCGTGGGTGCGGGTGAATCGGGCGACGAGGTACGCGACGATCGCCAGGCCGAGAGCGGTGACGAGTACCGGGAGCACCGACCAGGGGATGCCGAGGAGGCCTGCCCCCAGCGACGCGAGCACGATGACGCTCACCGACGCCGGAGCGGCGACCCCCCACGCCCAGAGGCCTCGCAGCGAGAGAGCCCTGGCGACGACGTATCCGGGGAGGAAGAGAAGGGCTACCGAGATGAGGATGACAGGCGCCGCCCCCAGCCAGCTCACGCGTCTTCCGCCTCGGGATACCGCACCTTGGGGTTGAAGGTGATCCCCTGCAGCCACTTGCCGAGGAGGCGAGCGCGAAGGTCGAGGGAGACCTTTCCGCGGTGCAGGCTGACGAACAGCCGGGCGCCGAACTCGAGGAAATGCAGGAGTCCGCGGTGGTGCAGCTGCCACGAGGCTTCGTTGCGCACGCCGTAGGCGAACTTCCACAGGCTCTTCCGGTCGACCATCGCGAAGTTCACGCCGCGGTTGTCGCCCATGTCATGGATCACCGAGCTGTCGAGCACCTGCACGCCGGGACAGCGGGCGGTCAGACGCAACGTGTACTCACGGTCGTCGAACCAGATGAAGTACTCCGCGTAGGGGAAGCCGTATTCGGCGATCGCCCACCGCGGGATCAGCACGGAGACGAAGGAGCACGCGGTGACCATCACGTTCTGCTGGCCCTTGACCAGGAGCCGTCCCCAGTCCCACGTCGGGACGGGATTGTTCATCTCGCAGATGCTGCCGTCCGTGAACTCCACGACCGAGCAGGCGAACGGCACGTCGGGGCCTAGCTCCGACACGGCACCATCGAATCCTGAGATCAATGCGGCGAGAGCATCCGGCTTCGGGTAGCAGTCATCGTCCATGATCCAGACGTGATCGGCACCGGAAGCGTACCCCCGGCGCATACCCTCGGTGAATCCACCGGCTCCTCCCGAGTTGGTCGCCATGGTGACGACCTCGACGGGCACCGGGAGCTCGAGGCCCGACAGGTACTCCGCGGTACCGTCGGTCGAGGCGTTGTCGATCACGAACAGCGTCTCCACCGGGTGCGTCTGCGCGGCGATGGAGGCGAGGACGGTCTTGAGCTTCTCCAGCCGATTGAAAGTGACGACCACCGCTGCGACGCTCACCACGAGCTCACCTCTTCCTTGAACCATGAACTCGCGGACGGCTGCGACAGCAGCTTCTTCTCCGCCTTGCGTTCTTTGCGCCAGAGCGACTCCCTGGCCTTCTCGTCCCCGATGAGCGGCGCGACGGCATCCGCGAGTCGCCGTGCCGCGCGGTGCGCGAAACGTGGCACGAGAGCGGGAGCGGGGATGATGTCACGCTGAGCGCCGACGTCTGTCGAGACGACGGGCACACCGTGCGCGATCGCCTCCAGCGTCGTCAGCGTGAGTCCCTCGTTGTGGGACGACACCACGAGGACGTGCGCTTCATCGAGCGTCTCGGCGACAGGCGTATGAGAGGTGCGACGGACGATGTCGTCGGTCATGTCCGCTGCGGCGATGATGTCGTCCACCCACCCGGCGAGCTCGCCGTCTCCATGAAGGATGTACCGCACGGAATAGCCCTGGCGCTTGAGGTGACCGGCCATCGCGACGAAGACCTCCGGCGCCTTCTGTCTCGCAAGCCGGCCGATGAAAGCGACGGTGAAGGTCTCCCCCTCAGCCCTGGACCGGAAGACAGCATCCTTCGGCTTGACCGTGAGTCCACCCAGCGGAGCCATCACGACCTTCTCGGAGGGAATGCCCTGCACCTCGGTCATCCACCGCGCGAGGCTGGGAGATATGACATGGTGCTTCGTCAGGGACTCGGCCGCGATCGCGCTGCTCAGCGGATATCCGCCCCCTCGGTACTCGACGATGTGAGTGCTGTCGATGATCGGGATGCCCGGCCGTGAGGCGGCGATCCATGCGATGCGGTCATACAGCCACTGGTTGTGGTGGATCACGACGCCGCGCACGTCGAACGTGCGCAGTAGAGCTCGCAGCAGCGGCTCGATACCGGGGGTCTGCGACTCGACCGTGGGCTCGGAGAACGGGATGAGCAGCGCGCCGTCGAGCTCCGGCCTCGTGATCCACGGCTGGTGGGAGTCACGGTTCGTCAGCACGATGGGCAGGAAGCCGGCCTCGCGCACGAGTCGGACGGTTTCGAAGGCCCAGAGCTCGGCCCCTCCGAGCTGGAACCAGTGCAGACCGATGATCACGGCCTTCTGTGCGCCGGCGGGCGTCTGCGCGGCCGGGACGATGACGTCGTCCTCATGGAGTTCGCCCGGACGGAACTCCGATGCGTAGTGACGGCGCTGCACCGGCGTGTGCAGCTGGCGCCGGAACCGGAGAAGCGACAGATCGCGGAGGTCGTCGTAGAAGAGGGGTGCTCGGGCCTTCACCTGCCGTGCGACACGGCCGATCAGGTCCTGGCGCGGCATCTGATAAGGATCGGACTCCAACACCACGTCGGCCGAGACGTGCAGGTGCCGTGTGTGCGAAGCCGTGAGTGCGGCGGACGCGGCCTCGGAAGGAAGAATCGTGCGGCTCTCCGGTGCGACGGTGCTGACGACATCGAAAGTCGTCAGACGACGCCTGTTGAACCGCGACATGCCGTCGAAGGTGCTGTCGTCCGTGAGCCGCGGGGGCGTCTCACGCGTGCCGTCGTAGAGATGCACGCGGAGTTCCCGCTCCGGCGCCATCAGGGCGTGGAAGTTCAGCGCCCCCACCAGCAGACGACGCTCCCGCAAGGAGAATTCCGTTCCCGTCCGCTCGTCCGAGAAGCGAAAGAGGGCGGGTTGATCGAGAGCTTGGAGAAGTGTCACGAGTACCTGTTGCTTTCGGATCGACGGACGCACAGACCTCGGCGAGCCTATCAGCGACACCAGGCGTCACCCTGGGTCTCGGCTGTGCCACCACGGCGGGCATCCGGTCCCTCCTGGTTGCCAGGTAGCGCCCAGAGTCACTCGTATGATTGTCTCCGGTGCGCGCGAGACGGTCGGCGCATACGGAAGGTGGATTCGCGGTGCAACAGGCTCGCACGCTCGAGGCGCAGAGGTTGACGACCCCCGGCGCGAATCGAGGACTTCTCGAAGTCTTCCGACAGCGCTATCTCCTCTCGCTCATCGTGCGGAAGGAAGTGCAGATCAGGTACCGGGGCTCCATCTTCGGCTGGCTCTGGTCGTACGTGAAGCCGCTCGTCCAGTTCGTCGTCTTCTTCGTCGCCATCGGCGTCTTCCTCGGTCTGAACGATCGAGTCGAGTTCTTCCCGATCTATCTGCTGTCGGGAATCACGGTCGTCACCTTCTTCAACGAGGCTTTCTCGAACGGCACGCGCTCCCTTGTCGACAATGCGGCGCTCATCAAGAAGATCTATCTGCCCCGTGAGATGTTCCCCATCGCGAGCATGATGATCGCCGCCGTCAACACGGTTCCGCAGATCATCGTCGTCGTGGGGATCTCCCTCTTCTTCGGGTGGGCGCCTTCCCTGGCGTCGGTGGCCGCGATCGTGCTCTCGCTGGTGATCATCGCCGTGCTGGCGAGTGGTCTCGGGCTGTTCTTCGGCGCGATCAACGTCACGTTCCGCGACGCGCAGAGCTTCGTCGAGATCATCGTCATGGTCGCGATCTGGGCGTCGCCCGTCATGTACGAGTGGACGCAGGTGGCCCGTGTCGCACCGGAGTGGCTCTTCGTGCTCTACCGACTGAACCCGATCACGGCGGCCGTCGAGCTGTTCCACTACGGCATCTGGTTCCCCCTCGGCCCCGACAACGCCTCTCCTCTCCCCGACCTCTGGATGTACGGGCTGATCGCCCTCGTGACGTCTCTCGCCGCGCTGGTGATCGGCCAGCTCGTCTTCCGCCGACTGGAGGGCCGTTTTGCCCAAGATCTCTGAGCCCCTGACGCAGACGCTGCCCCGCGTCGTGATCGACGACGTGCACAAGACCTTCAAGCTTCGTCACACGCATTCGATCAAGGAGACAGCCCTCGCGGCCATCCGCCGTAAGCCGCTCACGACGAACTTCCACGCGCTCGACGGAGTGTCGTTCGAGATCGGCGAGGGCGAATCGGTCGCGCTCCTCGGCTTCAACGGCTCCGGCAAGTCGACCATGCTCAAGCTGATCTCCGGAGTGCTCGAGCCCGACACGGGCACCGCCCTCACGCGTGGTCGAGTGGCCGGACTCATCGAGGTCGGCGCCGGCTTCCACCCCGATCTCTCCGGCAGGGAGAACATCTTCCTGAATGCCGCGATTCTCGGCATGAGCAAGAAGGAGACCGAGGCTCGCTACGACGAGATCGTCGCCTTCAGCGAGATCGAGAAGTTCATCGACACCGAGGTCAAGCACTACTCCTCCGGGATGTTCCTGCGCCTGGCCTTCTCCGTGGCGATCCACACCGAGATGGATGTGCTCCTCATCGACGAGATCCTGTCGGTGGGCGACGAGCCCTTCCAGAAGAAGTGCCTCGCCCGCGTTCGAGAGCTGCACGCGCAGGGGAAGACCCTCGTCGTCGTGAGCCACGACCTCAACATGGTGTCGAACCTCTGCGAGCGCGGCATCCTGCTCAAGGGCGGGAAGGTGCACTTCGACGGTCCGAGCAAGGACGCCGTCGAACTGATGCGAGCCTGATTCAGAGGTCCGCGTGCAGTCCCCAGAGGCGTTCGGCTGAACTCGCCCAGGAGAAGGCCCGCGACCGATCGGACGCGAGCACCTTGAGGCGTTCGGCGGATCCGCCTGCCGCATCCTCGACCGCCTCCGGGATCGCTTCCCCGGGGACGACCCTTCCGCCGTCGGCGATGACATCACGATGCGAACCGCTGTCGACGGCGACGACCGGCAGTCCCAGCGTCATCGCCTCCACGGCACGCCACGGCCATCCTGCCGTGGCGTCAGCGGCCACGTACGCCGAGGCACCCTCGAGGACACCAGCACGGTCTTGGGCCGACAGGGCGCCTCGCACATGCACGCGTCGCTCGGGGAGTCCTGACGCGGAGGCCACCTCCACGTAGCGGGGCTCCGATCCCTCCGGTGCGTCGATGACGACGGCATCGAGACCGGCAGCCACCGCTCCACGGAAACCTTCCGCCACCTCGGTGACGGATCCGGTGAGCACCAGATATCGGTCAGCCGGCGACAGCGCACCGCGGTGGCCTGACACGTCGCCGGCACCGCTGAAACCCTGCGGCGGGGCACCCGCGATCACCCGGATGCGGTCGCCGAGCTTCGCGAGCTCGGAGAGTCTCTCGGCGACGGCATGAGAG
This sequence comes from Microbacterium sp. 2RAF4, assembly GCF_052115285.1. Classification (NCBI taxonomy): domain Bacteria; kingdom Bacillati; phylum Actinomycetota; class Actinomycetes; order Micrococcales; family Microbacteriaceae; genus Microbacterium; species Microbacterium sp. 2RAF4. The sequence goes on from NZ_JBFRGI010000002.1 coordinate 151,895, forward strand.
GGCACCACCACCGCGTCCGCGTGTCTCACGGCACGTCTCAGCATGCCGCGCTGCCACGCGACGTTCCCCTTGGACAACTGCTCCGGCGCGTCCCAGGCACGCAGATCCCACACCGTGACGGTCGTCTGATCGTTGTCGTGCAGCCGGTCATGCCGGACGAGCGGCGCCATCAGGGTCGGCGAGTGGATGAGCCCTCCGCCGACACCGGGAGCGATCCCGAGCTGCCAGGCCGCGGCGAGCTCACGCCGCCCCATGGCGAGCGTGCGCACGTCGACGATCCCCGCCACCGGTACGGAAGCACCTGCGGGGACGATCGCATCGACCGCGCATCCTGACGGTGCCGTGGCGACGAGACCCGCGACCAACCCGACCGCTGCCTCCGCGTGGTCGGGATCGACGACGCTCGCGAGCTGATCCAGAACAACGCGTAGCCGAGCACCCATGGCCCCAGGCTATCCTCGCGATGTCGCTCCCCCGCGGAGCACACCGCCGGAGACACGCGAATGTCAGCGTTCGCACAGTTTCCGCCCACCACGGCGGCAGAGGTTCGTGCTTGAATGCTCGAGTGAGCGATGGCCGACTTCCCGTCCGACGCCGATGGATCGGGTGGACCGTCGGCGTTCTTCTGTCCCTTCTCGTCATAGCGATCGGCTGGGTCGCCATCCGAGGGTTCGGCGCAGTGAACGATCTGCAGCAGGTGGCCAAAGGGGCCGCGCAGCTGAAGGCGGCGATCGCGGCCGGCGACCTCGACGCGGCGAAGCCCCTCGCCAAGAGCATCGCGCACAATGCGGAATCCGCGCACGACCTCACCTCCGACCCGGTGTGGCACGCGTTCGGAGCACTGCCATGGGTCGGCCCCAACTTCAGTGCCGTCAGCGACATCGCCGAGATCGCCGACGACGTGTCATCCGACGCACTGACGCCGCTCCTCGACGTGGCGGCGGACTTCGATCTGGCGAGCCTCGGCTTCACCGGCGGCTCGATCGACCTCGCACCGTTCGCAGAGATCGCAGGTCCCCTGGGAACCGCCGAGACCGCACTCACGGCCGCGCAGCAGCAGGCGCGTCGCATCGACGCCGATGCGACGCTCCCCCCGCTGGCCGATGCCATCCGCACCATGCGTTCCTCCGTCACCGAAGCAGCGACGGTGGTCGGCTCGCTGCACGGTGCTGCCGTGCTGCTGCCGACCATGCTCGGCGGCGAAGGCCCTCGTACCTACGTGCTCGCGATGCAGAACAATGCGGAGCTGCGCTCCTCGGGGGGAATCATCGGGGCGATCGCGCTGCTGCACGCCGAGAACGGAAGGATCACGCTCCAGACTCAGGCGTCGACCCGCGACTTCCCCCCGCTCGACACCGCCCTGCCGCTCAGCGACTCGACGACCGCCCTGTTCGAGGATCGTCCAGGTCGCTATCTGCAGAACATCACGAGCATCCCGGACTTCCGCGAAGCAGGCGCCGCGATCGCCACGCGGTGGCAGGGCCGATTCGGTGGAACCGTAGACGGTGTCGTCGCCGTCGACGCCGTCGTGGCGAAGCACCTGCTCGCGGCCACCGGCGACCTCACGTTCGGACCTTTCACGGCGAGCTCCGACAACGTCACCGACATCCTTCTCTCGCAGATCTACGCCGCTGTCCCCGACCCTGCGGTGCAGGACGAGATCTTCGCGCAGGCCGCAGGGGCGCTGTTCGGCGCCGCGCTCTCCGGCGCAGAGCCGCGCGCCCTGCTGGGAGCACTCGCGGAGTCCGCCGCGGAAGGACGCATCCGCATCTGGAGTGCTCATGAAGATGAGGAGGCCGTGCTCGCGGACTCCGACCTCGGCGGCACGATCCCCGCGGACACCGCCGATGCGACCTATGTCGGCGTGCTGATGAACGACACGACCGGCGGCAAGATGGACTACTACACCAGGGCGTCCCTCTCCACGTCCGTCGGCACCTGTCAGGGCGAGCCGACGACGCAGGTGCGCGTGACGTGGACCAACACCGCCCCCGCCGACGCCGCCACCTCACTGCCCACCTACGTCACTGCCGACGGCTTCTACGGCGTACCCGCTGGCACGGTGCGGACTCTGATCGCCGTGTACGGCCCGGAAGGAGCGACGCCTTCGCACATCGATCGCGACGGCACGGAAGAGGGTGTGCAGACCGCGATGCTCGGCGACCGCTCGGCGGTTCAGCACGAGGTGTCGCTCGCGCCCGGCGAGTCGACGACGATAACCGTCGAGTTCCAGGGCACGGGTGCAGGGCTGAGACTCACCGAGGTGCTGCACACCCCCCTCATCGACACTCCCGAGACGACACGAGAACCGCTGCGATGCGCTTCGTGACTTTCGCCGCCCGATAGGGTATCGTCGACTCACTGGGGAATATCTGGCGTCTGTCATCCTGCCGTGGGGGCAGGAAGACGCCACGCAGTTGGACGCAGGGGTGTGTCCAAAGGCGATTCCGCGTGAAATTCTGGGGAGAAATCATGCTGAAGAAACTGGCTGCCATCAGCCTTGCCGCCGGCGCGCTCGTCTTCGTCGCGCCAACCGTGGCCACCGCTGCGCCGACTGCACCTGTCGCGTCGTCCGATTCCTATCCGACGCCTCCCGGCGCCAAGGTCGGCGACCCCATCATCGACATCTGCGAAGCCTCGACGATCGTGTTCGGTCCCGGCTACTTCGTTCCGTCCGAGAACGTCAACGTAGCGGTGTCCGGCTACAACGCCGCGAAGGCTGCGATCTCGGGCAACACCGCTGCCGCTGACGGGAGCATGACGCTCACGTTCCGCCCGCCGTCCGACGGTGAAGGCTCCTACGCGGTCGCCTTCAACGGCTCGCGCTCGTACACCGCGACGATCACCGTGTCGCACGGGCACGATGCCGCGGCCAGCTGCGACCACGATCCCGGCGTCGCGGCTGCCGGCTCCGAGCTTCCCCTCACCGGGGGCGGCATCGAGCTGGCCCTGACCGGTGGAGACGTGTCGCCGTGGATCCTCGGCGGCGGAGCAGCAGCTCTGGTGGCCGGCGGAGCCCTCGTCGCAGTGGGAGCCTCGCGCCGCAAGCGCGCCTAGGTCCGGCTGCCGCCTCGTGCGGTGGTCGACTGGACGACGGTGATCCCTCCCCCTCCGATCACCGTCGTCTGGTGCATCCGGTGGAAAGTCGCCGGAAGCCCACGGCTGTCCTCCTCCGGGAGGTGGCCGTGGGCTTTGTCGCGCGTGGGCTCAGGAGCGACGGGCACGGCAACACGGCTTCGCTCTGGCCGCCGCGGGAAGGCCAGGGCTCCTCCGAGACTCCCGATCACGGCGAGGGCGTCGGCGTCGCCGTCGGCGGGTGCAGCTTCTGCTGGATCATGTCGCGGATGAACGCGTAGTCCGGCTGGTGCTCATCCACGCCCGAATCGGGTGTGAGCTCGATCGTGGTGACCGGCTGCTCCTTCGCCTTCAGCATCAGGTCGAAGAACTCGGGCAGCTTGTCGGAGGGAAGGTCGGTGCTGATCAACGCCGTACCCGCCGCCGCCACCTCGTTGAAACGTGTGAGCACCGTCTGCGGGGTGAACTGCGCGAGAATGGCCGCCTGTAGCTCCCGCTGCCGCTTCATCCGATCCCAGTCGCTGGTGGTGTACCGCGAGCGGGCGTACCACTGCGCCGTGTCGCCATCCATGCGCTGTGTGCCGGGCTCGATCCACCCGATGGCCCACTCGTTCACATCGCTGCCCGTCCACCCCTCGGGCGGACCGCCCTTCGGGAGTCGCTCCGTGACGTTGATCTCGACTCCGCCCAGCGCGTCCACGAGCTCAGCGAACCCGTGCATGTCGACGAACACGTAGTACGGGATCTCGATTCCGAGGATGCCCTCCGCGGCGTCCTTCGTGGCCTCGATGCCCGGTTCCGACCCCTTGGCGACGGCGTCGGGGTAGAGCCCCTTGCCGCCGTCCTCCCGGCAGACCTCTGCGGCGTTGCGCACGTGGTTCATCCACCCGTTCCAGCCGCAGGTCGAGGAGCCATGCCCCTCGAAACCGTTGGGATACAGCTCCTGCATCGGGCTGCCGTCGCTGAACGGCGCGTTCGGGAGTTCTCGCGGGATGCCGGTGATCGTCACGGCACCGGTGTCGGCATTCACCGAGACCACAGAGATGCTGTCGAAGCGCATCGAGTCACGGCCGTCGCCGCTGTCGGCTCCGAGGAGGAGGATGTTGTAGTAGCCGTCGCTGGGCGCGACGCTGGGCCCGCTCTGACCGAAGATCGATCCGATGGTGTTGCGGACGGATCCCACGGCCGTGGCCGCATAAGCCGCCCCGCCGCCCACGAGTCCCAGGAGGACCAGCGCGACGACAGGGATGGCGAGCCGGGACGCGGTGGGCACCTTGACGAGCCTCACCATGCGCAACGTGTCGAACGTCAGCACCGCCCAGAGCACGACGTAGCCGACGAGCAGCGCCTGCACGAGCGTCAGGACGACGGTGGAGAAGAACCCCCCACCGATCGTGAGCCACAGCAGGACGGGACGGGCGAACAGGGCGAGCGCCACCGTGACGATCGCGAGGAACCAGGCGAGCAGAGTGGCGCCGAGCCCGAATCGACCGAGTCGCCGATTGCCCGCGACGACCTGCGCAGAGCCCGGGACCAGGAGGTTCAGGACGAGCAGCCACCAGCCGCGCTTGGTCATCACGCCGGGGTCGGCGGAGTCCGGGTGCCGCAGCGGCCGGGTCTCGATGAGTGGGCGCTGTGATGCGCGCGGAGGCGCAAGGGTCACAGCGAGCCCTTCAACCGTTCGTTCTTCTCCTCGACCTGCGCCTCGAGGTCGCGGGCGTACTCCTCGACGCGATCCGCGAGCGCGGCATCCGATGTCCCGAGGATGCGCGCGGCGAGCAGACCGGCGTTGCGGGCTCCGCCGATGGAGACCGTCGCCACCGGGATGCCTGCGGGCATCTGCACGATGGACAGGAGCGAGTCCATGCCGTCGAGGAAGGCGAGCGGAACCGGCACTCCCACCACGGGAAGCGGCGTCATCGAAGCGAGCATTCCCGGAAGGTGAGCAGCTCCCCCGGCACCGGCGATGATGACGCGGATGCCGCGGGACCGTGCGTCGCGCGCGTAGGACATGAGCTTGTCGGGGGTCCGGTGCGCCGACACCACCTCGACCTCGTGCGGTATTCCGAAGTCCGAGAGGGCCTGAGATGCGTCGCTCATCACACGCCAGTCGGAGTCGGATCCCATCACGACGCCGACGAGAGGTGCGGCGGAGGAGTGCAGTGGCTCAGTCACCAGATCAGGGTACGGTCTGGTGCTGTGAGATTCCCCGAACGGCACACCTCTGGTCCCGCATGTTTCCGGGAGTCGACCATGCCGGCCGCTGATCAGTCGAAGTGGGCGGCGACGGCTCTCGCGACGTAGACCGCATCGTCGAGGTCCACATCCGCGACGTTCACATGACCGACCTTGCGACCGGGCCTCGGAGCCTTCCCGTACGTGTGGATCTTCGCCTGCGGGTGCTCCGCCATCGCCGCACCGAATCGCTCGTCGATGGTGCCCTCAGCCGGCCCACCGAGGATGTTCACCATGACGGACCAGGGCGCCCGCGGCGCAGTGCTGCCGAGCGGAAGGTCGGCGACCGCACGCAGGTGCTGTTCGAACTGGCCGGTGACGGCACCGTCCTGGCTCCAGTGCCCACTGTTGTGCGGACGCATCGCGAGCTCGTTCACGAGGATTCGCTCGTCGTCGGTCTCGAACAACTCGACCGCGAGCATCCCGGTCACCCCCAGCCCCTCGGCGATGGAGCGGCCGATCTCCTCGGCGACCTCCGCGAGTCGTTCCGTCGCAGCGGGAGCGGGAGCGATGACCTCGGCGCACACGCCGTCACGCTGGACCGTCTCGACCACCGGATACGCGACCATCTCGCCACCGGCGCGACGCGCGACCTGCTGCGCGAGCTCACGCACGAACGGGACGAGCTCCTCGACGAGGAGCGCGTCACCCTCGGCGAGCGCCGCCAGCCAGTCCTGCGCCTCCGCGGCCGCACGCACGACGCGCACGCCCTTGCCGTCGTACCCGCCGCGCGGCGTCTTCACCACGCCGGCGCCTCCGTGTCCGTCCAGGAAGGCCTGGAGTTCGGGCTCCGTGCGCACCGCAGCCCATTCGGGCTGAGGAACTCCGAGTTCCGCGAGGCGCGTGCGCATCACGATCTTGTCCTGGGCGTACTGCAGCGCGTCCGGTCCGGGGTGGACGACCACACCGCCGTCGACCAGCTGACGAAGGACATCCTGCGGAACGTGCTCGTGGTCGAAGGTGACGACATCGACATCGGCCGCGAATGCACGCACGGTCTCCAGATCGCGGTAGTCGCCGACGGCCGTGGCCGCGAGCCCGGCGGACATCCCCTCATCCTCGGCGAGCACTCGCAGTTCGAGTCCGAGCTCGACCGCCGGAGCGATCATCATCCGTGCCAGCTGTCCTCCGCCGATCACGCCCACACGCAGCGCCATGTGCCGCCTCCATTCGTCCTTCCCATTCTCGCGCACCGATCATGGCGCGCACGACAGGTTGCGGACACGGTGGTGCGATGGTGCTGCTCTCCCGTGCACCTGCACGGTGCACCCGCCGCGGTCGACTCGCGGTTCAGTCGCCGACGGCCTGTGCGTCGCGATGGGCGAGGATCTGCCCGACCTCGATCTGGTCCGCGAGCGTCTCGTGCACGAGGGTCACGTTGGGGACGTTGGGCAGTCGGAGGGGAGCATCGACGCCGTTCGACAGGACGATGGTTCCGGAGCCCCACAGGCGCTGCAGCGGACCGCGACGCACGGCGATGGTATAGCCGCGCGCATGAGACATCTCATGGCGGCTACGGGCTCCGAGCCCCTGACGGGCGATGACCCGTCTGGTGGTGACCGTCGTGGTCCGGGAGTACCAGATGACGAACGGCAGCACGACGGCGAAGAGCACCAACGCCCCGGCAGCGGCGAGGAGCATCCAGTCCTCGAAGCCCTCCGGCAGGTTGCCGAAGAAGTAGCCGGTGGCCCCGAACGTCGCGATGAGCACCACGGCAGACCAGAACAGGCGCCGCGCGTGGCTCCGGAAGCGCGCGATCAGCAACTCCTCCGAAGGCGTTCCGGGCGGCGGCATCAGGGGCCGTCCGCCGAGCGTCACAGGCTGGGTCACCCCACCATTGTGCCCGTGATCTGCGACAAAGCCGTCTGTGCGGCGGCGTGTCAGCTTCCGGCAGGCCGCACGTGCACGACGTCACCGGCCGAGACAGCATGTTCCCGACCGCCCGCCACCACGAGAAGACGGCCTTCCGCGTCGATCGACGACGCCACGCCCTCGAGTACCGCTCCGGCAGGCATCGACACCCGCACCGCCTGCCCGAGGGTCGCACACAGCGCCGAGACGATACCGTGCAGACCGCTGGCGACTGCGTCCTCCGATGCGGTGAGGGCGGCCAGATGGCCGTCGAGCGTCTCCAGGTACACCGACAGCAGCAGGTCCTCGTCCACGGCAGCGCCCACAGCGGCGAACGACGTCGCGGTGGGCAGCGGAAGCTGTTCGCGTGTCATCGCCGTGTTGACGCCGGCACCCACCACCACTGCGTCCGTGGTCGCCTCCGCGAGGATGCCGCAGATCTTGTGTGCGTCGACGAGCACGTCGTTCGGCCATTTCATGGAGACGTCGTGACCGGGAAGCTGCGCGGCGATCGCCTTCACCATCGCGGCGCCGGCCGCGAGCGGAATCCACCCACGTGCTGTGGGCTCCGCCGGCAGCGTGCGCAACAGCACCGAGACGGCGAGGGCCGAGCCGGCGGGAGCGACCCAGGTACGGTCGAGACGGCCGCGTCCGGCTCGCTGATCGCGGGTCACCAGAGTCGCCAGGTGCGGCCACCCCTCGACCTCATCAGCGTGCGCCCGGAGGTCGGCGTTCGTGGAACCGGTGTGATCCACCTGCACGAAGCGGGGCACGATCGCGCTCGACAACGGGAACCGCATGCTCAGGCGTCCTCGTCGTCGGCTTCTTCGTCGTCATCGTCCTCGTCGTCACGGACGCTCCCGACCTCGCGGGAATGCCAGTGCTCCCACTCCTGCATCAGGCGTTCGACAGCGGCATGGAACTTCGCCGTCGCCACCCCCTGCGTGGTGTCACCGAAGTAGTGCTGCACCCACATCCGGAGTCGGGCGATCGCGGCCTCGTCGGCCCGGACCCTCTCGACCTCCGCCACGATGTCGTCGGCACCCTCGACGGTGAGCCACTCGCAGTCCGACAGGTAGCCCTGCGTGTCGATCGAGGCTTGCTCGTCGATCGGCCGGGTGATCATGAGCGGCTTCCCTGCCGCGAGCCTGTCGTAGACCATGGCGGAGATGTCGACGATCGCGACATCGGCGGCTGTGAGCTGCCAGCCGAGTTCGGGGGCCGCGTCGTAGACGTGATGAGCGGTCGCATCGGCGGCGTTCGCAGCCTCGATCGCCGCCACGATGCGTCGATGCGCGGCACCGTACTCCTCGTCGACCACCCCGCTGCGGGGGTGGGGACGGTAGATCACGCGGTGAGCGCCGGTCGCCAGCAGACGGGTCACGAGGTTCTCGCCATGCGAGGCGATGGAGCCGTAGTGCGCGCTGGGACGATCTCCCTCCCAGGTGGGCGCGTACAGCACGACGGTGCGCTCGTCCGGCGTGTAGGGAAGCGTCCCGGAGTAGTGATCCGCCTGCGGGCGGCCGATCTCGATCGTGCGGCGGTCGACGTCGTAATCCCAGAGCGTTCGTGAGAGCCGGTCCCGCGCGGCCTGCCCGGCGACGAAGGCGTAGTCGTATGCCTTGTACTGGTTCGTCGTCATGTACATCTTGTCGGACTCGCCGTGATTGATGAAGACGTGCCAGCGCCGTCCGTACCGGAACATCTGGAAGTTGCGGGTGTTCTGGTTCACGTAGAGCACGACACGGATGTCCTGCGTCGCGATGAAGCGCTCCAGATCACGCACCGTCGGCACGAACGCCACCGGCGGCGAGTCCTCCTCGATCAGCTTCTCGGCCCCGGTCGCCTGTCGGGAGAGCACCACGACGGGCCAGCGCTTCGACAGCTCGATGAGCGGGCGGTACCACTGGCGCATCTGGTACATGTTCACGGCACCGTCGGCGAAGTAGACCGCGACCTTGAAGCGACCGGCGGGAAGCGGTTCCTGCTCCGCGAGGTGCCGCCGCACGCGCTGCACCGCCGAGCGTGACGCGAGCGCCCGCTTCAGCAGACGGTATGCCTTCTTCGCGTCAGACAGTGCACCCATCCCTCCAGGATAGTTCGTCCTGCTCTCGCCCATCGGCCGTGGGCGCCGCTTCGCGCTGACCGAGGAGCGCCGTTCCCGCACCCCTCAGGGAACGTCCGTCGGCGCCGTGCCATGATCGTCATGTGCCCGCAGACGAATTCCCCGCTCCCCCTTCCGGGGTGTCCTTCGTGATGCCGGTGCTCAACGAGCGCGCATACCTCGAGCATGCGATCGCCTCGGTGCTCGCGCAGGACGTCGATGCGCCGATGGAGCTCGTGCTCGCGCTCGGACCGTCGACGGACGGCACCACCGAGCTCGCACGCCGACTCGCCGAAGCAGACGACCGGATCCGGTTGGTCGACAACCCCGCCGCGCACATCCCGGTGGGCCTGAACGCCGCCATCCGCGCGAGTCGCTATGACACGATCGTGCGCGTCGACGCGCACTCCGAACTCTCCCCCGGCTACGCCGCCCGCGCGATGCAGACCCTGGAGCGGACCGGGTCGGCGAATGTCGGCGGGGTGATGCACGCCGAAGGGCGCACTCCGTTCCAGAAAGCGGTCGCGCGGCTCTACAACTCCCCGGTCGGACTCGGCGGCGGCGCGTACCACGGGAGCGCACACGAAGGCGAGGCGCAGTCGGCCTACCTCGGTGTGATGCGACGCGAGGTGCTCGACGAGGTCGGCCTGTTCGACGAGTCGATCCGACGAGGCGAGGACTGGGAACTCAACCTGAGGATCCGTCAGGCCGGACACCGCGTGTGGTTCGACCCCGCCCTCTCGGTGACCTACTGGCCGCGGGAGAGCTGGCTGCGCCTGGCTCGACAGTTCCGGGCGACAGGAGCCTGGAGGGGTGAGCTCGTACGCCGATTCGGCAGGAGCAACGGAATCCGCTACTTCGCTCCCCCGGCGCTGGTCGTGGTCATCGCCCTCGCGGTCGTCCTCGCTGTGCTGCAGGTGACGGGGGTGCTCGCCGGAGCGGCCTCCCTCGTCGCGTCGATCCTCGTCTACGGACCGCTCGCGCTGTACCTTCTTCTCGTCCTCGGGGTCGCGCTCGCACCCGGCGGCGGCGGTGTCCGCCAACGACTCTGGACGATCCTGGTGCTGCCGACGATGCACGTCTCGTGGGGACTCGGCTTCCTCGGCGGTGTCCTTCGCGGCGCCCGCGACACCGTGGATGCCTCGCGTCTCGGCACCCGCAACACGCCTCTGCCCTGAACCAGCGGCAGACACCAGCCCACATCACTGGGCGCTATCAGCGCGTGACGAACCCCAGATCGAGGATCCGGTCGACCACCCGCTGGGCGGCGTGACCGTCGTCGCGAGAGTTGAACTGCCTCCGCCAGGCGGTGTACCGCTCCGCGTAGGCGGCCTCGTGACCTGAGTCGGCGAGCGCGGTGGTGAGCTGCTCCTGCGTGCGCACGAGCGGCCCCGGTGCCCTCTCGGCGAGATCGAAGTAGAAGCCGCGCAGCTGTCCGCGGTAGTGCTCGATGTCGGGGACCAGGAAGTACATGGGCTTGCCGGTCACGCTGAAGTCGAACATGACCGACGAGTAGTCGGTGATCAGCGCATCGGCGGCGAGCAGCAGCCGCGCGGTCTCCGGGTACCCGGTCACGTCGATGACACGCGCACCTGCGCGATCCCGCCCCTGCTCCAGGGTGCGCGAGTGCCCGCGGACGAGGACCACGGCGTTGGCCTCGCGTGCCAGCAGCTCGGCGTCGACGAAGTCCACCATCTCCGCGCGGTCGTCCCGCCAGGTCGGCGCGTAGAGGAGGACGCGCTCATCCGCTCCGATACCCAACGACGCGCGGACCGCGACGGGATCCCCCGTGATGAGCGCGTCGTTCCGCGGGTAGCCCTCCACCCAGATCGGGCGTCCGAAGAAGGCGTAGGCCTTGCGGAGGATGCGTTCGGAGTAGGTGTTCTGCGCCAGCAGGACGTCCCAGCGCCGTGACTCCTTCACCACAGCGGCCATGCGCCGGGGGTCGAAGCCGGGGCGGTGCAGGGCCAGTCGCTTGAGCGGAGTGCCGTGCCATGTCTGAAGCACCTTCTGACCCGGCTTGCGTGCGAAACGTCGGCGCAGCCAATCGTTCACCACGAGCAGCCGGGCCGCCCCGCGTGCGTGCCACCACTGCGGGCTGCCCTCGACGACGGCGATCGCTCCTTCGGGGACCTCGACGGAGAGGTCGACGACGCTCCAGTATCGCCGCACCTCGGGAGCACGCTCCGCGAGTTCGCGATCGATGGCCCGCGGGTTGCAGCCCACGCTGCGGCCGTAGAAGCTCTCGAAGAACACCGCGTTCTCGGTGCCGCCCGTCTGCGCGACGTAGCGCTCCTCCAGGGTCGAACGTCCTTCCGCGGTCTCGTAGACCGGGTCGATCGGAGCGGCGATGCGGACGGTGCCCGCGTTGACGGCGACGCGGACCCCCGTGAGCACCGTGGGCGGCAACTGCAGCTCATCGAGATCGACACCGGGGATGCGCAGATCGTAGGCTCCGGTCGGCAGCGGGAGGGAAGGGCCACCCCACCGCGACGCCTGCAGCGGGAAGGTCGCCTTCCAGGTTCTCCCTCCGCCGGTGAGGCGGGCCTCGACCTGCGCTCGCGGACCCACGAGCTCAGCCGCTTCCGGTCGCTGACCGGTCCCTTCGATGATCAGGGCCTCCGCCGCGTCATCGATGCGGGCCGTTGTCATACTGCTCCCTTCGGCGCGGGTATCCCCCGCGCGCGGATGACCTGGTACACGCGCTCTGTGTTCCGTCCGTCCCGATATGCATGCATCTCCGCGCTGAGCGTAGCGGAACGCTCCGACGCCGCGTCGCGCACGGCAGCATCGCCGAGGAGCGCGTCGAGCTGCATCAACAGGCTCGTCCAGTCGGAAGCCGCATCGGACCCCGCGACGTCCTCGAACCGGCCGTAGAAGCCGCGGGTGCGGCCGTACTCCTCCGCATCCGGAGCCAGGAAGAGCACGGGCATGCGCAGCAGACCGACGTCGTACGCGAGCGAGGAGTAGTCGGTGATGAGCACGTCGACCGCAGGAAGCACGGGGGTCACGTCCGCCAGCAGAGACGAGCCGAGCGTGCGTACCCGCCTGCTCGGAAGGGGCGGCGCATACCCGCCCTCGCCCAGCGGATGGGAGCGCACGAACAACACGGCGTCGTGCTGCTCGAGAACCCGCAGGATGCGGATCCACTCGTCGCCGGTGGGGACCGCGGGGTCCGCGGCACCGTCGCGCCAGGTCGGCGCGTACAGGATGATGCGCGAGGTCGCGGGGACATCGCCCGCGACTCGACAGAGCAGGGCGGACGCGTGCGACCGCACCTCATCGGCCGGTCCGGAGGAGAGCACGTCGACTCGGGGCTCCCCCGTGACGACGACGCGGTCGTCGCCGAGGCCGAACGCCGACTCCAGGCGCCCTCTCGCGCGGTGCGAGGCCGCGGGGAGCACACGGATGCGCTGGGCGGCCGCACGGTACAGGACCCCGACCGCGCGACTCAGCAGCGCCGCTCCGGGGATGGCGGGGACCTCCGTCGTGGCCCGGGAGTCCAGCCCGATCCGCTTCAACGGAATCCCGTGCCAGAGCTGGACGACGAACCCGCCCCCGTTCGCGTAGCGGTTCACGTCGCCCAATCCGTGGGTCACGACGAGCACGCCCGCCCGCGCTGTCGCCCACCAGCCTCGCAGCCCGCTCTTGCGGACGAAGCGGATGCCGAGTGCGGCGGCGTCGCGGTCCTCGCGCTCCGACGAGGTGAGCCATACCGTGTCGTGACCGAGCCGCGCGGCATGACGCTGCAGCGCGAGGGCGCCGTCACCGACCCCGGCTCCACAGCCGAAGACCCAGCGCCGTCCGCGCGGCAGCACGAGCGTGCCGATGCGTCCGACGGCATACAGCGGGATCCGGAGCAGCTTGGCCGCATTGCCGGTGCCGAAAGAGAAGGACGCCACCCCGCGAGCCTATCGCGGGGTGGCGTCCTTCTCTGTGCGTGAGGCGTGCTCAGCCGGCGAGTTCGCCGAGCGTCACGTCGACGTCGTAGTCCTTGCCTCCGCGCACGTACGTGACCTTGGCATCGCTGCCGGCCGCAGCCGCACGGACCTGGGCGGTGAGATCGCTCGCACTGGTGATCGGGACACCGTTGAACTCGGTGACGACGTCACCCTCCTTGATGCCAGCGGCCGCTGCTGCGCCGCCCTCGTTCGCCTTGGCGATGTACGCCCCGGAGACGGTCGCTCCCTGCACGCTCGAGGCGTCCTGCACAGAGGCGCCCAGCAGGCCGTGCGTCGCGACCCCGTCGGCGATGATCTCGTCAGAGACGCGCTTGGCGACGTTCGACGGGATGGCGAAACCGATGCCGATCGAGCCGGACTCCTCGGAGCTCCCCGAACTGGCGATCGCCACGTTGATGCCGATCAGCTCGCCCTTGCTGTTCACCAGAGCGCCACCGGAGTTGCCGTGGTTGATCGCCGCGTCCGTCTGGATCACCGCGATCGAGATGGAGTCGGAGGTCTGCGGGGTGCCGCTGCCCGGAATGTCGAACTGGAACGGTCCCTGTCCCTGTCCCTGATCGGGCGTCTGCTGCTGATCCGGCGCATCCTGGGACGAGGAGTCGGGCAGCGCGGAGGAGGCGATCTGGATGCTCCGGTTCAGGGCGCTCACGATGCCGGTCGTGACGGAGTTCGCCAGCCCCAGCGGCGCACCCAGCGCGACGGCCGTGTCTCCGACGTTGAGCTTCGAGGAATCGGCGAACTCCATCGGGGTGAGCCCCTTGGCGTCCTTCAGCTTGATCACGGCGAGGTCGTAGATCGGGTCGGTGCCGACCACGGTCGCCTCGTAGATGCGCCCGTCCGACGTCGTCACGCGGATCGTCGGATCGGCGACCGCGCCGCCCAGCGTCACGACGTGCGTGTTGGTGAGCACGTACCCGTCGTCGCTGATGATCACGCCGGACCCGCTGCCCGCCTGGTCGGAGCCGGCGACCTCGATGGTCACGACGGAGGGAAGGGCTGCCGTGGCGACGGCGGTGGTCTCGTTGACGGATCCGGGGTTGTTCACCGTCACGGTCTGCGGACCTGTGGCCGTGCCCGACGACGGGCGGTCCTGGATGCCGTTGAGCAGCGCCCCTCCGCCGAATCCGGCGACTCCGCCGACCAGGGCCGCGGCCACGATGAAGGCGGCGAACTTCGCGCCGCCACGAGGCTTCTGCTCCTTGGTCTTCGTCCCGTCGCCGTGGGCACCGTACGGAGCGCCTTCGCCGAGAGGCTGGGTGGGCTGTGTGTGCGCCGTCGCGGTGGGGATGCCGAACGCGGCTCCCTGCGCAGTGGCCGTTCCCGATGCGCCGGCAGCCGGTGCCGCGTAGCCGTGCGGAACCGGGGCGATCACGGGCGCGGCCGGGGCCTGCGAGGTGAAGGACGACGGCATCTCGTGGCCCTGTGTCGGCGCGGCGGCGGCCGGAGCGACAGGCGCCGACGGCACGGATGGCGACGCGGCGGAGGGCGCGGTCGAGTCAGCGGCGGCGTTCGTCGCCGGCTGTGCGGCGACCTCTGCGGCCTCGGTGGACGGCACGGCGTCGTTCGACGCGGGTACCGACTGGTCCTGGGGGTTGTCTTCGTTCATGGTGTGTGCTCCTTCGACGACCATTTCAGAATGACGCCTGTATCTGTGCGTTCCTTATGTCGAGGATGAGTTTCAGCTATGCCCTTAGCCTGTTCTTCATGAGTGTCATTCCCGGCGCATGGCGGCGCACGGCAGCGGGTGCAGGTCTGCTCGCTGCGGACGGAACCGTCGCGCCCACCATCTTCGCAGAGATGTCGGCGGCAGCGGCCAGACCCGGTGCCATCAATCTCGGGCAGGGCTTCCCCGACGAGGACGGCCCTGCCCTGGTTCTGGAGGCCGCACGAGCGGCCATCGCGAGCGGAGCGAATCAGTATCCGCCCGGTCGCGGCATCCCCGATCTCCTCGAAGCCATCAGCGCGCATCAGCAGCGCTTCTACGGGCTCTCGGTCGACCCGGCCACCGAGGTGATCGTGACCGCAGGGGCGACGGAGGCTCTCACCGCGACGCTCCTGGCGCTCATCGACGGGCCAGAGGACGAGGTGGTCGTGTTCGAGCCCTACTACGACTCGTACGCGGCCGCCGTGGCCCTGGCCGGCGCAGCCCTTCGCACGGTGCCGCTGCGGGCTCCGGACTTCCAGCCCGACCTCGAGCGCCTCGCCGCGACCGTGAACGACCGCACCAGGATCATCCTCGTCAACGACCCGCACAACCCGACGGGCGCGGTTTTCGGGCGCGATGTGCTCGAGGAGGTGGTGCGACTCGCGGAGAAGCACGACGCGATCATCGTCACGGACGAGGTGTACGAGCATCTGGCTTTCCATGCTCCGCACACGCCGATCGCGACCCTCCCCGGAGCCGCCGACCGCACGCTCACGATCTCGTCCGCCGGGAAGACCTTCTCCGCGACGGGATGGAAGATCGGGTGGGTGCACGGACCCGCCGCCCTCATCACCGCCGTGCTCACCGTGAAGCAGTACCTGACGTATGTGAACGGCTCGCCCTTCCAGCCCGCCGTCGCGGTGGGGTTGCGGATGGACGACGCGTACTTCGCGGACTCGGCAGCCCTGCTCGCGCGCAAGCACGGGATCCTCGGCGATGGTCTGCGCGCGGCGGGCTTCACCGTGCATGCCCCGCAGGGCGGCTACTTCACCGTCGCCGACGCGACCGCGCTGGGTGGAGGGGACGCCGCTGAATTCTGCCGGGCCCTGCCTGAGCGCGCCGGTGTCGTGGCAATCCCGCTCACGGCGTTCGTCTCCGCAGCGCACAGGAGCGAGTACTCGGGTCTGGTGCGATTCGCCGCCTGCAAGCGCGTCGAGGTGCTCGAGGAGGCGGCGGACCGCCTCGCCGGTCTGTCCGGCCGCTAGGGCCGTGCGGGCTCGACCACATACCGTCGTGCCCGCAGCGAAGGGTTGGTCACGCGGACACGCTCGATCATGTCCCGCTCCACGGCCGCGACCGCGATCCCCGGACCGGTGCCCACTCCGGCGAGCACGACGCCCTGGGGATCGACGATCTGCGAGTGCCCGACACCGATCGGCGTCGGGTGGTCGGCCGCGAGCACGTACACGGTGTTCTCGATCGCGCGCGCGGCGAGCAGTGTGGTCCAGTGGTGCTCCTTGAGCGGGCCTCTGACCCACTCCGCCGGCACGACCAGGACGTCGGATTCCGCGTCGACGAGGGAGCGGGCGACCTCCGGGAATCGGAGGTCGTAGCAGGTCATGAGCCCGAACCGCAGACCGCCAAGGTCGAAGGTGGCCGCGACTCCCACCTCGCCGGGCTCGACCCAATCGGACTCGGTCTGCCCGAACGCGTCGTAGAGGTGCTGCTTGCGGTAGACCGCGAGCACGCCGTCGCCCCGCACCGCAACGACCGTGTTCCGCACCCGCTGCTCGTCGGATGCCCGCTCGGCGAGGCCGGCGACGATGACGACCGCGTACTCCCCCGCCAGTGCCGTCAGCGTCGAGACGAACTCCCCGTCGAGGTCTTCCGCGTTCGCCACCAGGCTCTCGTCCATCGGATCAACGAAGTAGCTGGAGTACTCCGGGAACACGATCAGCTTCGCGCCGCGCGCAGCCGCAGCTGCTGTCAGCTCGGCGATCCGTTCGCGATTGTCGGCTCGGGATGCGGTCGGCGCGAACTGGCACACGGCGACGGGGACGGCTGCAGTCTCGGACATGCCTCCATCCTCGCGCATCGACACGCCCGGGGCACCGTCGGGAGGGCCCCTCGATTAGACCGACCCCGGAATCCGTGATAAGTTTCTTCTTGTGCCGCGGGGTGGAGCAGTTCGGTAGCTCGCCGGGCTCATAACCCGGAGGTCGCAGGTTCAAATCCTGTCCCCGCAACAAATGAAAGGCCCTCTGACTCGGAGAAATCCAGGTCAGGGGGCCTTTCGCTTTCTTTGTTCCGCCTGAATCGCATCAGCCGCAGCGGTCAGCGGGGTCAGAGGAGTTCGGCCACCAGGCGCTCGATCCGGGTGCGGATGTCGTCGCGGATGGGACGGACCGCTTCGATGCCCTGCCCTGCGGGGTCATCGAGCTTCCAGTCCTCGTAGCGCTTCCCTGGGAAGAAGGGGCAGGCATCTCCGCATCCCATCGTGATCACGACGTCCGACGCCTGGACGGCTTCGGTCGTGAGCACCTTGGGTGCCTCGGCCGTGATGTCGATGCCGAGTTCGGCCATGGCGTCCACCGCGGTCGGATTGATCTGATCTGCCGGCATGGATCCGGCGGAGCGCACCTCGATCCGGTCCCCGGCGAGGTCGCGAAGGAACCCCGCAGCCATCTGGGAACGGCCGGCGTTGTGCACGCAGACGAAGAGCACGGAAGGCTTCATCTCGGTCATGTCGCTCCTGTGAGTGTGAGGGGGTCGAGACACGAATGGGCGCCCCGAGGGACGCCCATTCGAATCGTTGCCGCAGGTCAGTTGCCCGCGGAGTCCAGCTCGATCAGCTTCTGGACCGCGGCAGTGAGGCGCTCATCGGCCTCGGCGAACTTCGCGAGGTCACCTGCCTTGAGCGCGGTCTCGCGGTCGACCAGCGCCGCCTGAGCGGCCGCCAGTGCGTCCGCCTGGGCGTCGGTGGGCTGCGAGGGCTCCGTGGGGACCTCTCCGGTGTCCGGGACCTCGGCGTTCGGATCCGGCTCCACCGTGTCGTCACCGCCGGTCGCACCGGAATCACCGCCGAACAGCGTGTCGAGCGCTTCCGTGAGCGTGTTCTCGAACGCGACGCGATCACCGAACGCCACGAGCACCTTCTGCAGTCGCGGCAGCTGGGTTCCCTCGGACGACTGCACGTAGACGGGCTGCACGTAGAGCAGACCGCCACCGACGGGCAGCGTCAACAGGTTTCCGTAGATGACCTCGGACTCCCCCTGCTGGAGCAGGTTGAGCTGGGGCACCACCGACGTGTCGGAGTTGTACGTGTTCTGCACCTGGCCGGGACCGGGGACCGTGGTGTCGGTGTCGATCTCGAGCATGCGCAGTTGGCCGTAGCCGTCCGCCTTCACGCCCTTCTCCGAGCCGGCGTCCGAGTCCACCGCGAGGTAGCCCATGAGCACGTCACGGCTTCCGCCCGCGCCCTGCGAGTTCGGGATGAACGTGGAGAACATCGAGAACCGCGGAGCGTCCTGACCCGGCATCTGCATGGTCAGGTAGTACGGCGGCTGCAGCATCGACTCGCTGCGCGGGTCGTTCGGCGTCTGCCAGCGGTTGTCCTGCTGAGCGAACGATCCGGCCTTGTCGACGTGGTAGACGCCGAGGATGTCGCGCTGCACCTTGAACAGGTCGGTCGGGTAGCGCACGTGACTCATGAGCTCACCGGACATCTCGCTGATCGGCTTGAGCGTCGACGGATAGACCTTCTGCCAGGTCTTGAGCACCGGGTCCTCGTCGTCCCACGCGTACAGCGTGACCGAACCGTCGTATGCGTCGACGGTCGCCTTGACCGAGTTGCGGATGTAGTTGATGTCGTCGATCGCGAGCGTCGGCGACGGGATGTTGGAGTCGGCGATCGCGTCCGACAGGCTCACGCTCGTCGAATACGGGTACGTCTGGCTGGTCGTGTAGCCGTCGACGATCCAGACGATACGACCGTCCACCACGCTCGGGTACGGGTCGCTGTCGAGCTCGAGGTACGGCGCCACCTTCTGGACACGCGTCTTGGGGTCGCGGTCGTAGAGGATCTGCGAGTCCTCGTTGACGAGGTTCGAGAACAGGATCTGCTCGGACTGGAACTTCAGCGCGTAGAGCAGCTTCGTGAACGTGTCGCCGATCTTCGGACCGCCGTCGCCCTCGAACGTGGTCTTCGTCTCGCTCGAGCCGTCCTTGCCGCGCGGGTAGTCGATCTCCGCGGGCTCGGAGTCCTTGGGAGCGCCGACGATCGAGTACTCGGGCGAGTTCTCGCCGAAGTACACACGCGGTTCGAAGTTCTCGCGGTCGGACAGGAAGCCCGAGGTCGGGATGCCGCGCTCGAGGAACACGGGCTCGCCGTCGGTGGTGCGCTGGTTGCCCGCTGCGGCCACGAGACCGTAGCCGTGCGTGTACACCGCGACACGGTTGTTCCAGTTGTCTCCGTCGCCGAGGCCCGACATGTCGAGGTCACGCACGGACACCACGGTGTCCTGCATCTTGCCGTCGATCTCGTAGCGGTCCACGTCCATCGTGGTCTGGAACTGATAGTAGCCGCGGTACTGCTCGAGCTGACGCACCGTCGGCGGGATCACCTTCGGGTCCATGATTCGCGTCGAGGCGGTGGTCTCGGCGTCGGCGCGCAGCTGGCCGGCCTCGGCGTCCGTCTTGGCGGCGAACGGCGTGGTCTCGAGGTCTGCGACCCCGTACGCCTCCTTGGTGCCGTCGATGTTCCGCTGGTAGTACTCGGCCTGGTAGGCGTTCTGGTTCGGCTTCACCTGGAAGGTGGTGACCACCCAGGGGTAGCCGATGCCCACGACGAGCGACGCGACGATCAGCAGGGCGGTCGCCGCCAGAGGGAAGCGCCAGCGGCCGATGACAGCGGTGACGAAGAAGAGGATCGCCACGACGGCGGCGATGATGGCGAGGATCGCGAGACCGGGGATCGTCGCGTTGACGCCCGTGTAGGCCGCACCGGTGATGCGGTCATCGGGCTCGACGAGGGTCTTGTACTGGTCGAGCCAGAGGCTGGCGGCCTGCACGAGCAGGTAGAGGCCGGCGATCACCGCGAGCTGGATGCGGGCGGGCTTCGAGATGCGCAGCTCGCCCTGGCCGATGCGCACCGAGCCGTACAGGTACGACACCAGTGCGGTGACCAGCAGCGAGAGCAGGAGCACCGCGGAGACGAACGCGAGCAGGATCGAGTAGAACGGCATCGCGAACATGTAGAAGCCGGTGTCGATGCCGAACTGGGGGTCGACGTCGGCCGTCGCCACACCGTTGGCCCAGAGCCAGACCGTCTTCCACTGCCCGGCGGCAGCGAAACCGGCGAAGAGGCCGAAGAAGATCGGCATGCCCCACATCGCCAGGCGACGAAGCGGTTCGATGACCTCCTGGTAGCGGTCCAGCTGCGAGCTGAGCCGGACGTACACGGGACGGAGCCGGTAGGCGAGCTGGATGACGACGAACAGCGGCACGGCCATCCCGAGGAAGCCGACCACGAACATCACCGCCGTCGCGATCCACTGCGTGGTGAGGACACCGGTGAAGCCCACCTGGTCGAACCAGAGGAATTCCGTGTAGAGCGAGGCGAACACGAAGAACACCGCGATCAGGGCGGCGATGATCACCAGTGAGATGCCGAGGATACGTCGGGACGTTCGAGGCGTGGCCGGATTCGGAGCTGAGGGCGAGGAGGTCACCCCTCCATCCTAGGCATCGCTCACTGTGCGCAGGCTGTCATCCCGGTCACGGGGCGATCACGGCGCGGTCGCGGACGCTTCCGCGGTCACCGGCCGGCGACGTCGCACGTCGGGAGCGCAGCGACGTCTCCGTCGTCGGCGATGACCTGCAGGGCGGCCAGCGACTCGTCGAGGGTCGCCGTGCGGATCACCTGAAGCCCGTCGGGCACATGACCCACGACCTCGTCGCAGTTGTCGGCCGGCGCGAGGAAGTACTCCGCTCCGGCATCCCTGGCGCCGTAGAGCTTCTGCCGGATGCCGCCGATCGGGCCGACGGTGCCGGCCGCGTCGATCGTCCCGGTGCCGGCGATGTCCTCGCCGCCGTTGAGCTCACCCTCGGTGAGCGTGTCGATGATGCCGAGTGCGAACATCATCCCGGCACTCGGCCCGCCGACATTGTCGAGCTGGATCGTCACGTCGATCTCGAAGTCGTAGTCGGTGCGGAGCGTGATGCCGATGAGCCAGGTGGTCTTGTCACCCTCGGTGTGCTCCTCCGGGGTGACCTCGACGGTCTGCTCGGTGCCGTCGCGGACCACGGTGAGCTGCACCGGGGCTCCTCCCGCGGCCTGGATCGCCTCTCTCAGCTGAGTGGCCGAGGTGAGAGCCGTGCCGTCGATGGCGGTGATCACGTCGTCGGCTTCGAGGATGCCGTCGGCCGGCGAGTCCGCGACGGCGTCGACGACCACGACCTGCGCCCCGGTGTCGTAGCCGAGCTCATTCAGTGCTGCCGCCGTCGCCTCGTGCTGGGAGTCGACCATCAGCGTGGCGTTGCGCTCATCGCGCTGCTCGGTCGTCACGCCCTGGGGGAACACGGAATCGAGCGGGACGACCGCCTTCGACGAGTCCATCCAGGCCAGAGCGAGCTCGAACCAGCTCGGAGTCCGCTCGCGGTTGCCGACGACCTGCACCGTCGTCAGATCGAGGGTGCCGGCGGTCTCGAACGTCTCCGCACCTTCGACGCTGATGAGCGGCACCTGCTCGCCGTCCGCGCCCTTCGCCGTGCCGAGAGTGTCGTACACGGGCCCCGGCCGCTGGATCACATAGGGCGACGGAAGGAAGGTGAGCAGGACCAGCGCGAGGAGCGCGACGATCAGCGCCCAGACTCCGAGTCCGAGCTTCCCAGACCGCGTTCGATCCACTGCATTCCTCCGTCGTTCGCGAGCGGCGTACACCGATCTGCCCGCATCGGGTTCGCGCGCAGAAACCTGTGACTAGCGTAGATGCCACGGCAACAGAACTGCTGAGAGGGCGAGTGACATGGCAGACAACGACCCGACACCCGAGGACTTCCAGGAGTTCCTGCGGAAGATGCTCTCGAACCAGGGCGGCGGGGACATCGACCCCGAAGCGCTCCGAGGCGCGTTCGAGGGGATGGATGGATTCACCCTCGACCCGGCGATGATGCAGACCATCATGTCGCAGCTCCAGGGCGCCTTCGGCGGTGATCCATGGGAGAACGCCCTGCGCCAGGCCCTTTTCATCGCCAACCGCGACGGGCAGGGAGTGACCGACGGCTCCCGCACCTCGCTCGCCGATTCCTTCGCGCTCGCGAACCTGTGGCTCGGCGAGGCGACGACGATCTCCGAGCTCTCCGAGGCCCCGACGGCGATGACCAGGGGCGAGTGGGTCGAGAAGACGCTCCCGGTGTGGAAGGAGATCGCCGACCCGGTATCGACGAGCATCGCCGACGCCCTGACCTCGGCGTTGGACACGCAGGTGCCCGAGGACATGCGCGGCGTCGTGCAGGGAGCGGGGAAGCTCATGCGGGGCCTGGGCGGCTCGGTGTTCGCCGCGCAGTTCGGGCAGGTTCTGGGAAACCTCTCACTCGAGGTCGTCTCCGGCGGCGACGTGGGAATCCCCGTGCTCCCGGCGGGGACCGCGGCGATCATCCCGCAGAACCTCACGGCCTTCGGGGAGGGGCTCGAGATCCCGGAGGACCAGATCGCGCTGTACCTCGCCACCCGCGAGCTCGCGTACGCGCGGCTCTACAGGCACGCGAAGTGGCTGCACCTGCACGTGATGGCGCAGATCACCGACTTCGCACGGGGAGTCACCGTCGACGTCGATGCCCTGGAAGACGTCGCCAGTCGCCTCGACCCCTCCGATCCCGAAGAGCTGCGTGCGGCCATCGAGGGTGGCGCACTGCTCCCCGTGCAGAGCGAGGCGCAGCGCGAGGCCCTGACCCGTCTCGAGAACCTCATCGCGACGATCGACGGATGGGTGGACGTGGTGACCGCCGAGGCGACCTCCCGTCTGCCGGACGGCGCCCGGATCGCGGAGGCCGCTCGACGCCGTCGCGCCGCGGGAGGACCGGCTGAGGACGCGCTCGGCGCGCTGGTCGGGCTCAAGCTCCGCCCCCGTCGGATGCGCGAGGCGTCCGCGATGTGGCAGGCGGTGACGGACGCTGTCGGCCTCAGCGGCCGCGACTCCCTGTGGGACTACCCGGACCTCATGCCGACCGCCGAGGACATCGACGACCCGAGCGGGCTCGTTGCTCGTCTCCAGGCCGCCGAGCGCGGCGAGCAGCCGGTCGCCGACGAGTTCGATGAAGCGCTGGCCCGGCTGCTCGACGGCGACGACTTCTCGCAGGACAAGCCCGCAGACGGGACCTCCGCGGATTCGGACGGAGACGACGCAGCGCCGGAAGGCGACAGACCGGTCTGAGCACGATGGGTGCGGTCGAGGGCGCTCCCGGCGACCGCACCCGTCCTCCCCTGTCAGGCGGATACGACGGAGTTCTCCACCGATGCCCGCAGACGGCCCCGCGCCGTGCGGTTCCTCTCCACAATCGGAGAGATGCCGCTGACTCCTCCGCTCCTCACCCGCCTGGACCCGGGCTCTCCGCTGCTCTGGCGGGACGAGCGCACGCTCCAGCTCGGCGACGACGACGGTCCGCGCTTCGATGCCGCGGAGGCCTGGGTGGAGCGGTTGCTCAGTCGGCTGCGCTCCGGCTTCCGCCGCGGCTCCTTCGACGTGATCGCCCATGCGGCCGGCGCACCCCGGGAGGCGGCACGGATGCTCCTCGCTCGACTCGACCCGCTCCTGGTCGACGACCGCGCCCCCGCCCGATCGGCCTGGGTGGAGAGCATCGGGCTCTCAGACGGACGTGGCGAGTACCGCATGCGGGAAGTGCTGACGGACGAAGGAATCCCCCTGGTCGAGATCGGTCGGCGGCCCGGTGTCGGTGTCGTGCTCGTGAACGGAGCGACCGCCGCGCTGCAGTTCGCCCGCTTTCTGCGCGAGGACACCGCGCACCTGCCCGTGTCGTTCGAACCGGGAAGGGTCACCGTCGGGCCGCTCGTGGTTCCCGGCTCGTCGGCCTGCCTCGCATGTCGCGACGCCCATGCCCGAGACCTCGAGCCGGCCTGGCCGCTTCTGCACGCGCAGATGATCGGCCGAGACCCCGGTCCGATCAGGGCCGCGCAGGTCGCCGAGGCCGGCCGACTCGCGGCCGTGCTCCTCGCCGACGACGCCGCGGCCATGGGGCGCATGGTGCGGGTCAGCGCTGACGGCTCCCTCGCGTGGCGTTCGGTGACGTTTCACGAAGAATGCCGGTGCCGCGGCCCGTGGTTCCCATCTCGGCGAGGAACCGAGACGGTGCGCGCTCTCCCCGGCCCGCCGATCTCGACCATGACAGCGCCAGCGTCCGCGCGGCGCGCGTGACACCGACGTACGCCAGGCGGCGCTCCTCGTCGACGGCCTCGAACGTTGTCGCGTAGGAGATGGGCAGCGACCCCTCGGCCCACCCGGCCAGATAGACGTGCGGCCACTCCAGGCCCTTGGCTGCATGCAGAGTCGACAGGGTGACTGTGCGCATCGTCGGCTCGTGCTGGTCCTTCGCTCGCGCCATCAGGGCGTCGCTGAAACTGCGCAGGTTCGAGTCGGGGCCGGCTTCTTCCGCGAGCCGCAGAATCGCCCGCCGGGCCTCCCATCCGTCCCGTTGCGCTCCTCCGGCAGCGGGTGGCTGCTCCGTGAGTCCGAGCTCGCGGAGCACGCGCTCCACTCCGGGGAGGAACCCCTGCTCGGTCGGGGCGACGGCCGCAGCGCGAAGGGCGAGGATCGCCTGGCGGACCTCCGGCATCGAGAAGAACCTCGTCCCCCCGAGCACCGAGGTCGCGATGCCTTCGGCGGCGAGCGCCTGCTGCAGCACGGCGGATTGGGCATGAGCGCGATAGAGCACCGCGATCTCGTCGGGAGAGGTGCCGGCTTCGATACGGGCGGAGATGCCGGCGGCGATCCCCGCAGCTTCTTCTCCCTCCGTGTCGTACGCGGTGATCGTCGGCGCGTCCGCAGTGAACTGCTCGCGCGCCGGCACGAGTTCGAGCGCGCCGGGACGACCCCGCATCAGCGCATTCGCCGCGGTGAGGATCGGCGGCTGCGAGCGGTAGTTGGTCTCCAGCCGCACCACCGTGGCGTCGGGGTGACGACGCTCGAACTCGAGGAGGAACCGCTGCTCGGCCCCGGCGAACGAGTAGATGGTCTGGCTGGCGTCGCCGACGACGCA
Source organism: Microbacterium sp. 2RAF4 (assembly GCF_052115285.1). Taxonomy (NCBI): domain Bacteria; kingdom Bacillati; phylum Actinomycetota; class Actinomycetes; order Micrococcales; family Microbacteriaceae; genus Microbacterium; species Microbacterium sp. 2RAF4. Next base: position 177,039 of record NZ_JBFRGI010000002.1, read on the forward strand.
GATGTCGTGCCGGTCCCCGAGCCACAGCTCGAGCAGACGGTTCTGCAACGGCGACACGTCCTGGAACTCATCGACCGTGAAGTGACGGTACTGCTCGTGGACGGACGCGGCGACGCGCGGCTCCGCCTCGAGCATGCCGGCGCAGGCCAGGAGCACGTCTTCGAAGTCGAGCTGACGGCGGTCGTCCTTGAGCGCCTCGTACCCGCGCATCAGCTCGACCAGCTGCGTCGCGTCGATCCCTGAGACCGGCCGACCCAGCGCGGCGTACTGGTCGATCGAGAGCATCGAGACCTTGCGCCACTCGATCTCCGAGGCGATGTCTCGCAGCGTCGCGGTGCTGGGCCGGAGGCGGATCGCATCGGCAGCCTGCCCGAGCATCCGCACCTTGTTGTCGATGATCGACGGCGCAGGCGAGCCGGCCAGAGTAGGCCAGAAGAAGTTCAGCTGCGCGAGTGCCGTCGCGTGGAAGGTGCGAGCGGCGACCCCCTCGACGCCGAGCGCGCGCAACCGACCGCGGAGCTCCCCCGCTGCCTTCGCCGTGAAGGTCACGGCCATGACACGCGACGGCGAGTAGGCCCCCGTGTCGACACCGTGGGCGATGCGATGGGTGATCACCCTGGTCTTGCCTGTTCCGGCTCCGGCGAGCACGACGACGGGACCGCGCAGCACGGATGCCGCCGCCCGCTGGCGCTCATCGAGGGCATCGAGTGCGCTCACGCCCTGTCCTCGTACCAGTCGACGATCAGGGCGCGAGCGATCGATGCCGGCCCTGGAAGCCCGACCGGTCCGTCTCCGGCGAGCGCGGATCCGATCTCGGTACGTGTGAACCAGCGGACCTCGATGATCTCCTCACCGTCGGCGCGCGCGGTCGTCTCGTCGTCGACGACGGCGCGGAAGCCGACCATGAGCGACCGCGGGAACGGCCAGGGCTGCGAAGAGACGTATCGGAGGGCGGACAGACGCACACCCGACTCTTCCTCGATCTCACGGTAGGCGGTGGATTCGAGGGACTCCCCCGCTTCCGTGAAGCCCGCGAAGCAGGAGAACATCCGCCCACCCCAGTTCGCGTTGGCGCCCAGCAGCAGCCGCTCGCCGTCCCTGCTCTCGACGGCGACGATCACGGCGGGGTCGGTGCGGGGGAAGTGCTGCCGTCCGCAGACCAGACAGCGCCGGGACCAGCCCGCCTGGCGGAGCTCGGTCTCCCCGCCGCACGTGGGGCAGAACGCCGCGTCCTGAAGCCAGCCGGCAAGGGCGATCGCGCTGATGAGCAGCTCGGATTCCTGGCCGTCGATGCGACCACCCAGGTCGCGCAGTCCCAGCCAGATCTCGTCCGGCGCCGTATCGAGCGCGTCGTTCTCCGGCGGGGCTGCCGCGAGGAGCAGCAGGGTGCCGTCGAGATCGCGCCCCAGAAGCGCCCAGCTCGCCTCCACGACGGCATCGGGTGCGACGCGCACGAGCGCGGAGTCGACGACTCTGACACGACCTTCACGGACCACGACGACGCGCGTCGCAGGGTCGTCGCGGAGACGGGCGAGCACATCCGGTTCCTCGCGGAGTTCGGCCGCACGGTCGAGGGACGGGCGCTGAATGGTCATCGACTCCCTCTTTCACGGGCGTGGCGGAGGCGGGACCGCCCCTGAGCCGACCTACCCTGGGGGCATGGGACGCTCTCCTTTCACTCTAGCCGCGGCAGTGACCGCCGCACTGCCCGGGGCGGAGGTCACGGGGGCCCGTGGTCTGAGCGCGGACGGCGAGGGCCGGTTCGACTCGGCCATCGCCACCCTGGCCGATGGTCGTGAGCTCGCGATCCGCGTCGCCGACGACGACGAGACGGCGCGGGAGCTCGCCGCCGAAGCCATCGCGCTTCGTGCTCTCACCGACGGCGCTCGAGCGATGCTGCCGTTCCGGGTGCCCGCCTACATCGGTGAGACGCGACTCGGCGAGGGACGCGCGCTCGTCACCGAGCTGCTGCCCGGGTTCCAGATCGACGCGGCTCACGTGCCAGCGGGGCGCGGTGCCGCCCCGTCGATGGGGTCATCGATCGCCGCGGTGCACAGCATGCCCACGTCGGTGGTCCGTGGGGCGGGACTGGCCACACGCACAGCCGAGGAGAGCCGCGCCGAGCTGGATCGTCTGATCGACACGGCCGCATCGACGGGGCGGGTTCCCGCGCGTCTCACCGTGCGTTGGCGCGACGCCGTCGCTGACGACGACCTGTGGCGCTTCGAATCCACCGTCGTGCTCGGCGGATTGCAGTCGACGTCCTTCCTGTTCGAGGACCACCCGGAACGCGGCCCCGAAGTCATCGGGCTCCTCGGCTGGCACGGGCTGTCGATCGGTGATCCGGCGCTCGATCTGTCCTGGCTCTCCGCGGCACCCGAGGCGTCCGACGACGTCCACGCCGCGTATGCCAGCGCACTCGACCGCGCACCGGACGCCGGCCTGGAAGTTCGCGCTCGTCTGCTCGCCGAACTGGAGTTCGCGCGGTGGCTCGTGCACGGCGACTCCATGCATCGACCGGATATCGTCGACGACGCGGCCGCGCTGCTCGAGGCCCTCGCCGAGGGTCTGCGCACCGACGACCTGAATGTGATCGATGCCCGCAGCGCCGGGGTCGACTCCGCCATGGACGCACTCGACCGCGTGCCCCGAGACGCCGTGACCGAGGTCGACACGTCGATGCAGACCGACGCCTACAACCCCGAGGAGCTGTGGATCGACGCTCCGGCTGAATCCGAGGGGGGCCCGACCGACGAGAATTCCACCGATGTCGTCGAACCGCTCGGCACCGGTATCGACGGCCGGGACGAGGGCCAGGGACAGGGACAGGGCTGGGACGACAACTCCCCCCGCGCCGAGATGCTCGACCGCGAGACCGAGGATCTCTCCGAAGCTCGGAGCATCTTCGCCGGCACCCACCGCACCGATGCCGGGGACAGGCAGAGCACTTCCCAGGCGCACTCGGACACCGCGTACGACGAGGATGACTCCGAGGAAGCTCAGCGCGCCGCGCGAGCGGCACTCCAGCGCTGGAAGAGCTCCTCCTCCGAGTAGATCCGATCGCCGCGGATGATCAGGTCGTCGGCCACGTAGTACAGCGCGACATCGATCTCCTCCAGCGGCACGTCGAATCGCCGGTGGTACGCGAGACGGTAGAGCGCGAGCTGCAGCATGCGCTCCTCCCGCTCGGCGGCGGTGCGCGGAGCCTTGCCGGTCTTCCAATCGACGATCTCGACGCGGCCGCCGCGGTCGGCCCGCCGGTACACGGCGTCGAGCTTGCAGATGACGATGTGGCCGCCCGCCGCCTCGTCCGAGGAGAGGCCTGCGCCGAGCGCGAAGTCGATCTCGATCTCGACGGCGATGGGCTGCAACCCGCCCCACTCGCTGCGCTCGAACGTCGCCTGCAGCACGGCGAGGTCGGCGGCATCGGCCGTCGTCCCGCGCCCCTGCCCTGACGCGCTCGTCAGGTGCTCGGCCTCGATCGGCGACTCGTCCTCATCGAGCTCCCAGAGAGCCTCATCCACGCGGCTGCCGACACCCACCAGCTCGGACCGCTGCTCCACCCAGGCGTGGAACAGCGTGCCGAGGCGTGTCTGCCGGTAGGGCCGCTCCGGCATGGGTCTGACGATCGACGACAGGGTTCCGGAGAAGTCGGTGACGTAGTCCTTGAACCTCGAGGCCGGCACACGCGTCGGCGCTTCCGCATCGGCGCCGCGCTGTCTGGCCGCACGCTCGGCGAGCAGACGGGCGAGTTCGACCGAGGGCTCTGCTGTTCCCCTGAGCGTGGCCTCTTCGACAGCCGCTGCCGCCGCGGACACGACGCCCCGCCGAGCCCCCAGCGGGTCGAGGGGCCAGCGGAGCGTGGAGCCGGGGCCCTCGTACGGATTGTCGTCGGGATCGACCGGATCGATCTCCTCGAACCCCTGCGCCTCGATGGCTTCGAGCAGATAGGGACTCGGTGTGCGGGGAGACTTCTGCCCCGCCCAGTGGGAGCCGCTCAAGAGCAGATCGGTCCGCGCGCGGGTGACCGCGACGTATGCCAGACGTCGCTCTTCCTGCTGCTGATACGCCCGGTACGCATCTTTGAAGCGCTTGATCGCGCCGCCCTGCGGATTCGCCTTGGTCGCACCGCCGGAGAGCGATACCTGCGCGAGCTTCTGACGCTTGACGGGGTCGGTCTCGTCGCCCATCGCCCCGACCGGGTCCCACTCGAAGCGGGGAAGCGCATCTCGGTCGCCGCGCAGAGCGAAGGGAACGACGCCGAAGCCGAACCACCCTGAGGTGTCGGAGACACGGCTCGGAAGCTCGTCGACCACGAGTCGGACGACTGCGACGGCATCCCACTCCAGGCCCTTCGAGCCGTGGATCGTCAGCAGCTGCACGACGCCGGGCTCCGGCGGCTCCGGCCGAGGCATGAGCTCGTCCGTGCTCTCCGCCTTGTCGAGCCAGGCCAGCAGACTGCCGATGCTCCCGCGGTCGTCGGCGGCGAGGAAGGCTCTGACCTCGTCGGAGAACGCGCGCAGCTGCGTCGCGGCGATCCGGGCAGGCCCTCTGGTCTCGTTCGCCGCCAACTCGATGTCCAGCCGCAGTTCGAGCTCGATCAGGCGGATCAGCTCCGGGATCGGCTGCGAGGACGCTCGACGCAGACGCTCCAGCATCTCTCCCGCGGCACGCACGCGTGCCCGCCCGTCCGGGGTGATCGCCTCGAGCAGTCTGTAGTCGTCGCGCACGGCCCTGACCACGTCGACGGCGTCGATGATCGACACGGCCTCGTCGGCACCCCGCGACCCGCGCAGCCGCGACCGGATCTCTTCGGGCAGCGGAGCCATCGCGGGGTCGCGCTCCGAGAGCGTGCGCCCGAGGTCGTAGAGCGCCGCCATGTCGGCCACCCCCACGCCGAATCGCGGCCCGGTGAGGAGTCGGATGAGCGCCGATCCCGCCGTGGGGTCGTGCACCACGCGGAGCGTCGAGACGACGTCGACGACCTCCGGCGTCGCCAGCAGTCCGCCGAGACCGAGGATCCGATGCGGGATACCCCGGGCTGCGAGCGCAGCCGCGAACGTCTGCATGTGCCGCTTCGAGCGGAACAGGATCGCGCCGGTGTGCGGCTTCGTCGCGTGTGCCGCTGCCGCGTCGCGGGCATCGTGTGCCGCGCGGCGCTCGGAGAACCACTCCGCCACGGCTGCTGCCTCCTCGTCGACCGTGAAGGGGTACTCCACGGTCACGGTGCCCTCTCCCGCCCCAGGACGGGGTTCGAGCGGGGGCACGTCGAGCCCGGGGCGCTGGAGCGGCTCGAGCACCCGGTTCGCGATCCCGAGGATGCGGCGGTCGTTGCGCCAGCTGGTCATGAGGCTGTAGGTCTGCGCCGCGCCCGTGCTCGAGAACGTGCCGGAGAACGCGTAGAGGTTGTCGGCGCTCGCCCCTCGCCAACCGTAGATCGACTGGTGCGGGTCGCCCACGGCCATCACCGCCGCGTCACGGAAGAGCTCCGCGAGGAAGCGGGTCTGAATGACCGACGTGTCCTGATACTCGTCGAGCAGCACCACGCGATGCTGCTCGCGAAGCTCGGCGCGCACGTCGGGCGCCGACTCGACGATGTCGTACGCGCCGCCGACCTGATCGGCGAAGTCGAGCACGCCGCGACGGTGCTTCTCCGCGATGTAGTCGCGTACCAGGCTCGACAGCGTCGGAAGACTGAGCAGGTTCACGGCGGCCTTCTCGACGTCGCCGTTGCTCCGATAGGGCTCGAAGGCGAGCGCCTGCTCCCGGGCGATGCGCTCGGCGAGATCCAGGTCCACACGGTGGTCGAGGGCGTCTCCGGCGAGCCGCTGCACCGCATCGATGACCGTGCCGAGCGCGAAGTCGATGTTCTCCAGCTCAGGGAGATCACTGCGGAGCACCACCTCGCGAGCGAGCATCCAGGACGCCGCCTGGCTGAGCATCGCCACGTCGGGGTCTCGCCCGATGCGTGCAGCGTGCTCACGGACGATGCCGTCGGCGAAGGCGTTGTAGGTCGAGACCCGAGGCCGGATCATCAGGTCCTCCGCCGCCCGAGGGGTCACCGGATCCCATCCGGTCCCGCGCTGGACGGCGAGCTCGTCGAGCACGTGTGCACGGACCACCTCGCGCTGACGGCCGGGAGCTGCCTTCTCCACCCTGCGCAGTGATCCGTCGGCCACGATCGCCGGGAGATGCGGCAGGAGTCCACGTCGACCGTACTCGTCGATGACCGCGAGCCGATGGCCGATCCGCTCCGCGAGCTCACCCGCAGCCTTGCGCGTGAAGGTGAGGCCGAGGATCTCGTCGCGGCGCACGTGCCCGTTGGCCACGAGCCACACGACGCGCCCCGACATCGTCTCGGTCTTCCCGCTGCCGGCCCCCGCGACCACGAGCGCAGGCTCCGGGGGCGCCTCGATCACACGCTGTTGGGCGGGGGTCGGCGAAGGCTGGCCCAGCGCGGCGGCGATGTCGGTCGCGGAGATCGAGGCGCCGACACTCCACCGCGCGCGGTTCTCCCCCGTCACGAGCTCACCGCCGGCACCGTGTGGATACGGCACGGATGCACCCGACGCTGGGTGCCGGCGCAGTGCGATTCGACCTGCGCCGTGAAGCTCGAGGCCGACATGCCACGCGCCGCATCCGACACGCGCATCAGGAAGGCCGAGCGCGACTCGTCGTCGAGCGTGTGCTGATGGGCGATGCGGTAGTCGCTCTTCGCAAGGGTCTTCGAGACGATCACGAGCCGCGCCCCGGCGAGTGAGGCCGGCGGCGCACCCTCGACCAGGCCCTGCTGCACCGCGATCTGATATGCGGCGAGCTGCGCATGCTCGAGCACACCGGAGTCGGACTCCGGATCGTTCTTACCCGTCTTCAGATCGACGACGACCGTCGGGCCCTCGGGACCGCCCGACATGGGCTGCCATCCGCGGCCTCGCGCCGCCGCATGCTCGCCCGCGCCGGCGGGGTAGGCCTCGACCCGGTCGATGTAGCCGTGGATGATCGCCTGGTTCGCCCTGTCCTCCCCCACCGCATGCACGGTCGGCGGGACATCCTCGCCGTCGTCCTCGGTACTCGCCCCCGCCACGTCGACGGCGAAGCGGAACTCGACCTCGCTGCCGATCACCCTTCCGCCTTCCCGACGGACATCGCCCAGGTAGGCGTGGAGCCTGTCGACGAGCAGATCAGCACGGCGTCGCTCCTTGCGTCCGATCCACTCGGTCTCGAAATCGAGCTCCGGCCAATGCTCGGCCACGATCGCCCGCATCCGCTCCAGGTCTCCGTCGGGAACCCGCTCCATCGCCTCGTGCACGATCGTGCCTATTCCGGCCGTCGGCGGCATCACGGTGTCGCCGCCGAGTGCCGAGACGACCCAGTTGAGACCGCATTCCTCGTAGGACTCCATCTTCGAGGGCGAGACCCGCGCACCCGTGACGGCGAGGTCGCGCAGCGGCGCATCGGTGGAGACCGGTGTCACCCCGTACCACTCCGCGGGATCCGCACCCGGGACCCCCTCGCGGGCGAGGACGGCGAGCTGCGCAGCGGCGACGCGTCGCACGGGTTCGGCGGAGGTCGTCGTGAGAGCGCGTCGGTGCCGTGCGACCAGGCCTCGCAGGGTGAGCGGATGCTCAGCCGAGGCATGCCGCTCAGGCGGCTCGGGAGCGGGCAGGAAGCCGAAGAACGGGCTGGGAGTGAGATCGTCGTCGTCCACCGCCGTGATCAGGAGCCGATCGCGCGCACGTGACACGGCACGGACGAACAGACGCAACTCGTCGTGGAGCGCAGCCCGTCGCCGGTCGAGGACGCCCGGCGGCTCGATCGCCGTCCCCGTGCGGACGGCCTGGATCGCGTCTGGTAGACGCCAGGTCTGCAGCAGTCCACCGCGAAGGCGCACATTCGGCCAGATGCCGTCCTGCACGCCGGCGACGACGACCGCATCGAACTCGGTGCCGAGCGCCGTCGCAGGGGTCAGCAGAGTGACCTTGCCCGGCCGATCGGGGGTCGACAGCGAGTCCTCGGGAACTTCGCTGTCGAGGATATCCCGCACGAACACCTCAGGACTCTCGTTGGGCGTGCGCTCGACGAAGCGCTTGGCCGCGTCGAAGAGCGACACGAGCGCGTCGAGCGAACGCGCGGTCTCCGCTCCCGTCGGCAGCAGCGAGATCTCGCGCCAGGCGACCTGCAGCCGACGCCCGTCGACGGCTCGGGCCTGGTCCCACACCCGCCACAGCAGGTCGTGGATCGTCTCGCCGGCATCCGCGCCGCTGGCGAGAGCCTGGATGGTATCGGCGAATCTCTCCGCGGTGCGCGACTCCGGAGCGTCGATGAGAGTGAGGTGGGCAGGGTTCGCCATCGCCTGCCGCAGCAGCTCCCGCGCAGGGGTGGAGCCGCCCTGCTCGAGCTCGACGTGTCGGAGCCGCGCCCGCAGGCGCCGCAGCCCGATGGCGTCCATCCCCCCGAAGGGGGTGCGCAGCGCCTCCTCGAGCGCGGTCGAGGTGCGCTCTTCGACGGGCGTGAGCGCCAGACGAACGATTCCGACGATGTCGCGCACGATCCCCTCGCTGCCGAGCGGGCGCTGCACACCGGCTGCGCGCGTCGGGATCTCCCTGGCGGCGAGCTCGGTCTCGAGCGTGGTCACCTGCCGGGTGTCGTGGGCGATGACCGCCATCCGATCCCACCGGATCCCTTCGGATAGGTGCCATTCGCGCATGACACCGGCGATGCGATCGAGTTCTTCGTAGGGAGACGGGGCGATGAACGTGGAGACTCCGGCGTCGACGTCATCGGCCGTCGCCGGCACAGGCGCCCGCCGGTGGTCGACCCGCCCCGACACGCCGATCGCCTGCGTCACCGTGCGGGTGAGCGCCGTGAGCGCCGGACGTTGACGATGGGGGCCGTCGAGCACGTGCACATCCCCCAGCACCCCGGCGAGCTGCGCGAACAACTCGGGGCTGGCTCCGCGGAAGGAGCCGGAAGAGATGTCCGGATCGCCGAACGCCAGCACGGCGATCCCCCGACTCCGCAGGGCCTTCACGACCGATATGCCGCCGCGGGTGAGCTCCTGAGCGTCATCGATGAGCACCACCCGCAGCGGTGCCAGCGGGCCGAGAGTCGCCGGATCGGCCGTGTGCAGGATGGCGCTCGCCTCGCTGAGCAGGTCGGCGGCATCGCGATGTGCGGACCTGAGGGCGTCGAGCACGGCTCGGTACTCCACGAGGAACTCCGCCGTCGCCGCCCACACGGCGTTGCCCGATGCACGAAGCTCCGCAGCATCCACCCCGAGCTCGGTGCACTCGGCGAGGAAAGCGCGCAGCTCGGAGCGGAATCCCTTCGACGCCCGCACCGCTACGCTCAGGCTCTCCGGCCACGGGATGCGCATGTCCTCCGCGTCACCGGCGAGCAGCTCGGCGATGATGCGGTCCTGATCCGCGCCCGTCAACAGCGCCGGCGGCTCGGACCCCTCCTTCACCATCGCACCCCGCACGAGCTGGAAGGCGAACGAGCCGAGCGATCTCGCGAGCGGACCCGGCGTGGCCTGCCCGATCCTGACCCCGATCCGGTCGCGCAGCGCCGTCGCCGCCTGACGGTTCGGGGTGAGGGCGAGCACCTCTTCGGGGCGCAGGGCGTCTGCATCGAGAAGGTGGACGACGCGGTCGATGAGGGTGCGGGTCTTCCCCGTTCCCGGTGCGCCGATGATGACGCCGGACGCGTGCGACTCTGCAGCGATCACAGCACGCTGAGCGGAATCCGGTGTCATGACATCCACGCTATCCGGACGCGCGGACATCACCGTCCCACCCGCGTGACGCAGCCCGCAGCCATGGGGCCTTCCCCCTGTGCGCTCACGGCGAAACCGGCCGCGACCGCCGATCCCGGCCTGTGCTCCCGGGGTAGAGTTGGCGCAGTCCCCGAACTTCAAGGAGCACGCGTGGAAATCCGCATCGGCATCATCAACACCGGCCGTGAACTGAGCTTCGACACCGGCGCAAGCGCCGAAGAGGTGCGCACCCAGGTCGCCACCGCCCTCGAGCAGAGCGCGTCGCACGTGAGCTTCGCCGATGTGAAGGGCAACTCCTACATCGTCCCGACCGCGAACCTCGCGTACATCGAGCTGGGCACCGAGGAATCCCGCCGCGTCGGCTTCGTCGCCTGACCCGACGATGTACATCCTCCTCGCACTCATCGGCGCGTGCGCTCTCGGGATCGCCGCGCATTTCCTGATCGGCGATCGTGAGCTGCGCGGTGTCGCCCTGACCCCCGCCATCGCGACCGCGGTGGCTGCGGTCCTGTACACCGCGCTGCAGTGGGCGGGCGTGGGCGAGGACAGCATCTGGCTGTGGCTCGCGAGCGTCCTCGGAGCCCCCATCGTCGCCGCACTGGCGACCGTGGCGATCACCGGGATGCGCAAGCGCGCCGACGCCCAGAAGCGGGTCGCGCTCGGGATCTGACCGCCGCTATCCGACACCGCCGATGTCGGGTCAGGACGCGAGTCCCATGGCGTCCATGCGCCGTGCGTGAGCGCCCATGAGCTCGGTGTACACCGGCTCGATCCGCTCCTCGTCGACGTCGAGACGCTCCGGCCGCAGCGCGGAGCGACAGACGAGGATGGTGTCGCCGACGAGACGGCGGGCCCACATGGACAGCAGCGACCGCCACTCCTCGTCGCTCTCGATGGTCTCCTGCACGATGGCGACGATCTCGTGCCTGGCATCGTCCTCGCGCAGGATCTGCGCCACGCGGTGCCCGGTCTCCCCGTAGCTGGAGGCGAGCGCGAGGTAGAAGTCGTCCAGCATCCCTGCGGTGATGTAGACGGCGAGCAGCGTCTCGCGAGGCCGGGCGCCGATGGTCTTCCGACGGAACGCATCGAGATTCTCGCGGAACGGCAGCATCAGCTGCGTCGGGTCGTCCCCCCGCTCCGCGATCAGCTCCACGATCCCGCGGTGCTTGGTGAGCGCGGCTCCGGCTGCGCGAGAGAGCGACTCCTTCTCGGAGAGCTCGGGCGTGGCGCGGATGAGACGCGTCAGCGTCTCGAAGTAGCCCAGCTGGAGATAGGCGGCCTGTCCGAGGAAGCGGTTCAGCTCGGGGGCGAGCTCGGCGAAGTCGATGCGCGTCGCGTCTCCCTGCTCTCCCCTGCCGCGCAAGGCGAGGGTGCGTCGCGGCGCCGCATCGCGCTGCCAGAACCACTTAACCACGAGGTCGTCCTCCCGAGTCCACCACGACGTTCACAATACTCGTGCGGAAGCCCTCTTCCCGGCCTGCGGCACCCCTCGGGTAGGCTGGGCGTGTCCCCGCCGTCGGAGCGGGGCCCGCGCCTGTGGCACAAGAGACGGCGTGGATCCGTGAACGTGGCGATCCCGCAGGGTCGCCGGACAGGCAATCTGAACAAAGTGACAACTTTCGCCGATCTCGGCATCGATCAGGACATCGTCGACGCACTCGCCGCCAAGGGCATCGTGGACGCGTTCCCCATCCAGGAGCAGACCATCCCCCTCGGCCTTCCCGGCCAGGACATCATCGGTCAGGCCAAGACGGGAACCGGCAAGACCTTCGGCTTCGGCATCCCGGTCGTCCAGCGTCTCGGCAAGGACCCTGAGCACGGCGTCAAGGCGCTCATCGTGGTGCCGACCCGTGAGCTCGCGGTGCAGGTGTACGAGGACATCGACCTGCTCACCAGCAACCGCTCCACCAGCGTCGTCGCCATCTACGGCGGAAAGGCCTACGAGGGACAGATCGACCAGCTGAAGGCGGGAGCGCAGATCGTGGTCGGCACCCCCGGCCGACTGATCGACCTCGCCGGCCAGCGCCTGCTCGACCTCTCGAACGCGACCGAGGTCGTGCTCGACGAGGCCGACAAGATGCTCGACCTCGGCTTCCTCGCCGACATCGAGAAGATCTTCCAGAAGGTGCCGGCCGTCCGCCACACGCAGCTGTTCTCGGCGACCATGCCCGGTCCGATCGTCGCCCTCGCGCGTCGCTTCATGTCGAACCCGATCCACATCCGCGCCAACGACCCCGATGAGGGCCTCACGCAGGCCAACATCAAGCACCTCGTCTACCGTGCGCACTCCATGGACAAGGACGAGGTCATCGCCCGCATCCTGCAGGCGGAGGGGCGCGGCAAGACCGTGATCTTCACCCGCACCAAGCGTGCGGCGCAGCGTCTCGTCGACGAGCTGAGCGATCGCGGCTTCAACGTCGGCGGCGTGCACGGAGACATGGGCCAGGACCAGCGTGAGCGTTCGATGGCCGCCTTCAAGGCGGGCAAGAAGGATGTGCTCGTCGCGACCGATGTCGCCGCTCGAGGCATCGACGTCGATGACGTCACCCACGTGATCAACCACACCATCCCGGACGAGGACAAGACGTACCTGCACCGTGCCGGCCGTACCGGCCGCGCGGGCAAGACCGGGATCGCGGTCACCTTCGTCGACTGGGAAGACCTGCACAAGTGGGCCCTCATCAACCGCGCCCTCGAGTTCGGCCAGCCCGAGCCCATCGAGACCTACTCGTCGAGCCCGCACCTGTACGAGGACCTCGACATCCCCCAGGGCACGAAGGGCCGCCTGGTGTCGGCGCCCAAGACCGAGTCCGTCAAGACCGAGCGCAGCCGCCGCCCCGAGCGGGCGACCGATGCCGCAGCCGAGGGCACAGACGAGAGCGGAACACGCCGTCGTCGGCGTCGTCGCAACAGCTCGACACCCGTGGGCTCGACCTTCACCGAAGGCGCCACGTCGTCGTCCGACGGCGAGGGACAGACCGCGCCGTCGTCCGATCGCGGAGCCGAGGGCGCAGGCACCCACGATGGCGCGGGCAAGGAGCACCACGACGGCAAGCCGGCTCCCGCACGCCGCCGCCGGCGTCGCCGCGGGGGTTCCGGAGCAGGGACCGCTCCCGTCGCGGGAGCCTGAGCCGTCACACCGAGAGGGCGCATGGGTCGGGAACTCCCCCGAACCATGCGCCCTCTCGCATGCACGCGCGACGAGCGTCAGTCTCGTCCCTCGCCGCCCTCTTCCGCCCTCCCCACGGTGCCACCACCCGTCGCACGCAACAGCGCTCCGGGAACCTGAGGCGGATACACCCACGCCACCAGGACGACCGAGATGATCATGAGCAGGAACCACGAGCTCAGCTTGCTCAGCGAGACCGGCTGCCATCCACCGGCCTGATCCGGATAGGCCCACGCGCCCGCCCAGGTGCCGATGTTCTCGGCGAGATAGATGAACACCGCCACACCCGCGAACACGGCCAGTAAGGGAAGGCGGATCGTACGCCGCCAGACGCGCGCGTGCATCACCGTCGGCAGCCACAGCAGCACCACTCCGACGAGCAGCACCCACCGCGCATCCCACCACCAGTGGTGCGTGAAGAAATTGACGTAGATCGCCCCGGCGAGGATCGCCGTCATCCAGCGTCGCGGATACCGAGTGAAGCCGAGATCGAACAGGCGGTAGACACGCACCATGTACGACCCGACCGCCGCGTACATGAAACCGCTGAACAGCGGGACCCCGCCGATACGGAGGATCCCGTCTGCGGCATACGCCCACGAACCCACATCGGTCTTGAACAGCTCCATCACGGTACCGGTGATGTGGAACAGGACGATGACCCACAGCTCACGGCCGCTCTCCAAGCGGAAGACGAGCATCGCTATCTGGATCAGCACCGCAGCGATCGTCAGCGCGTCGTTGCGAGCCAGCGCCGCGTCGTCGGGATACCACAGGCGCGCGGCGACGATGAGGACCAGGAGCGCGCCACCGAAGATGCACGCCCACGCCTGCTTGACCACGAACACCGAGAACTCGATGAGGCCGGCGCGGACACCGTTCGACGGGGCGTCACGGAGGAGGCGGTGAGCCCACGCGTCGACGCGCCGCTCCAGGGAAGTCGCTCGCTGCATGCCTCGGACGGTATCGGTCCGGCTCGACAGCCCGCAGGGAAGTCGCCGACAGAACGCCGAGGGTCAGGGAAAACGCGGGGCGATGCCGGTGCCTCGTGCTATGAGCCTGGACACCATCTCCTCGGCGGTCGTGTTCTCGCCAGGGCGGTTCGGCTTGCCGGTGCCGTGATAGTCGCTCGATCCGGTGATGATGAGGTCGTGCTTCGCGGCGATCTCACGCAGCACCCGCTTGCCCGACTCCGTGTTCTCCCGATGCTCGACCTCGAATCCGCCGAGCCCCGCGGCGATGAGCCGCTCGATGAACGGCACGGGCATCATGCGGTCGCGACCCGCCGTCACAGGGTGGGCGATGATCGCCACTCCCCCGGCGTCGGTGATCAGACGCACGGCCGTCAGCGGATCGGGCGCGTAGTGCGGCTCGTAGTAGCCCTCGCGAGGGTGCAGGATGCCGTCGAAGGCCTCCGTCCGGTCCCGCACGATGCCGCGCGCGATGAGGGCGTCGGCGATGTGCGGGCGCCCCACGGTGGCGTCCAGCGTGGTCTGCGCGACCACGTCGTCCCACTGCAGGTCGTAGTCCCGCCCGATGTTGCGCACGATGCGCTCTGCCCGGCCGATCCGATCGCCGCGGATGCGATCGGTCTCCGCTCGCAGCGCCTCATCCTCCGGGTCGAAGAGGTACCCGAGCACGTGCACGCTGCGCCACTCGTGCTTCGCGGAGAGCTCCATCCCCGGGATGAACGTCATACCGAGCGCGACCGCCGCATCTCCGGCCTCGCTCCACCCCGTGGTGCGGTCGTGATCGGTCAGCGCCAGAGTGCGCACCCCGTGCGCGTGCGCCTGGGCGACCACCTGGGCCGGCGACTCCGTGCCATCGGAATGGTTGGAGTGCAGGTGCAGGTCGGCGGGACCGGCGAACCCGGGGGACGAAGTGGCCATCCTCCGAGCGTACCGAGCATCGGCGACCTCCGGCCTGCTCAGGCCTGCGGCCGCTCGACGCGGATGTCGAGGCAGGGACTTCCCAGGCGGCGCTCCTAGGCTGGAGGAGATGTTTCGTCTCCTGGGGATCCTCTTCACCGTGCTTCTCGCGATCGCTACGGCGATCGTGGTGTGGCCGCAGTTCTTCCGTCTGGAACAGACCTATCCGTTCGCGCAGCTGGTATCGGCGCGCGGTCTCGTGCTCGGCGGATTCCTCGTCGTCGCGGTCCTGGCGCTCTTCCTGCTGTTCGCCCGCCCGCTGAGGGGTTTCGCCGCCTCGATCCTCATCGTGGCGCTGCTGGGCGCGGGTGCGACCGCGGCCATCGGAGCCGTCCGCGGCTTCGGATCGTCCGCACTCCCGGAGAAGACCGACGGCAGTGTGCGTGTGCTCACCTGGAACACCGCGGGCGAGGCCGTCTCCGCCGAGGTGATCGCGCAGCGGATCCTCGATCAGGGAGCCGACATCGTCGCCCTCCCGGAGACGACCGAGGCCGTCGGCGAGCGCATCGCCATCATGCTGCGCGAGCAGGGACATCCGATGTGGGTGCATCACGTGCAGTTCCGACCGGATGTGCAGGACGGCCCGCAGTCCTGGCACACCACCGTGCTCGTCGCCCCGGATCTCGGCGAGTACTCCGTGATCGAATCGGCCAAGGACGGCACGAGCAACACCGGCTCGGTTCCCAGCGTCGTGCTCATGCCGACGGATGGAACCGGCCCGACGATCGTCGCGGTGCACGCGGTGGCCCCGCGCATGGAGGAGATGCAGCAGTGGCGGAGCGACCTGCAGTGGATCGCCGATCAGTGCCCGCAGGGTGACTTCATCCTCGCCGGCGACTTCAACGCCACCCTCGATCACATGGCTCCGCTCGGGGTGGAGGGCGGCGACATCGGGTACTGCCGCGATGTGGCCTCCCGCACCGGGAACGGGCTCACGGGCACGTGGCCGAGTTCGCTGCCCGCCCTCGCCGGTGCGCCGATCGATCATGTGATGGCGTCGCAGAACTGGTCGCCGAGCGGTTCCGTCGTGCTCGACGACGCCGGCGGAAGCGACCACCGTGCCCTCGTCGTGCAGCTCGAGCCCGCCGGCTGAGTCCCACGCCCGCCCACCAGGTGACAGACTGGAGGGATGAGCACAGGAGAGCGCGACACGATCGCAGAGCCCACCGTCGAAGCGTCTGCCGAGAACGGCACGACGAACCGCAAGCAGCCGTTCCCGCAGGGCTTCCTCGACACCATCTCCACCGGCTGGGCCGAGCGCCCGGAGACCCTCCCTGCCCCGCGTGCACAGGCCTCATATGCAGCCGTCCGCCGCGCCGCCGTCTCCGCCGCGTTCCCCGGCAAGCGTCTGGTGATCCCTGCAGGGTCGCTCAAGCAGCGCAGCAACGACACCGATTACGTGTTCCGGGCGCATTCCGCGTTCGCGCACCTGACGGGGTGGGCTTCCGATGCCGAGCCCGACTCCGTCCTCGTCTTCGCCCCGACCGAGAACGGTCACGACATCACGCTCTTCTTCCGCGAGCGCGCCGACCGCACCACGACCGAGTTCTACGCCGACGCGACCGTCGGCGAGTTCTGGATCGGTCCGCGCCCCTCCCTCGCCGGCGTCGCCGCCGACCTCCAGATCACGACGGCGCACCTCGACGAGCTCGAGGCGGTCGAGGGCGAGCTCGTTCTCGACGAGGACGAGGCTCTCACCCGTTTCGTCTCCGAGCTGCGTCTCATCAAGGACGAGTTCGAGATCGCCGAGATGCGCCGGGCGGTCGAGATCACGGCGAACGGCTTCGACGACATCATCCGTGAGCTTCCCGCCGCCACGGCGCACGCCCGCGGCGAACGCGTCGTGGAGGGTGTCTTCCACCGCCGCGCACGCGAGGACGGGAACGGCGAGGGGTACGACACGATCGCCGCATCGGGGCCGCACGCCTGCTATCTCCACTGGACCCGCAACGACGGCACCGTTGTTCCCGGTGATCTGATCCTGGTGGATGCCGGCGTCGAGGCGGACAGCCTGTACACCGCCGACATCACCCGCACCCTCCCGGTCTCCGGCACGTTCACCGAGGTGCAGCGCCGCGTCTACGAGACGGTCCGCGAAGCAGCGGATGCCGCATTCGCCGCTGCCAAGGTCGGTGTACGCTTCCGCGATGTGCACGGTGCCGCGATGAAGGTCATCGCCGAGCGCACGGCCGAGTGGGGTCTGCTCCCCGTCACCGCGGAAGAGGCTCTGGACGCCGACAAGGGCGGTCAGCACCGGCGCTACATGGTGCACGGCACCTCGCACCACCTCGGCATCGACGTGCACGATTGCGCGCAGGCCCGCCGCGAGATGTACTACGACGGCATCCTCGCACCGGGCATGGTGTTCACGATCGAGCCGGGGCTGTACTTCCAGATCGACGATCTCACCGTGCCCGCCGAACTCCGCGGCATCGGCGTGCGCATCGAGGACGACATCGTGATGACCGAGGAGGGCCCGGTGAACCTCTCGGCCGGCATCCCGCGCACGGCCGACGAGGTCGAAGCGTGGATCGCACGCCTGCAGAGCTGACCCCAGCGGATGCATGACGGGGAAATCGCGCTCGACGCGGCGGCGGCGGCACGCCTGATCGCCCGTCGATTCCCCGAACTGCGCGGAGGGCCGGTGCGACACGTGCCTCTCACGGGGACCGTGAACAGGATCTTCCGCGTGGGCGGGGAACACGTCGCGCGTTTTCCCCTGCTCGGGGCCACGGAGACCGAGCTCGCGCGCGAAGCCGCCGCGCTCGATGAGTTCGCCACCGCCAGTCCCTACCCCGCGCCGCGACCGTACGGAATCGCCTCACCGTCGCCGGAGTTCCCCTCGGCCTGGGCGATGCAGGCCTGGGTCGAGGGCGAGACGGCGGACCCTGCGCGCTCCGCCGCCGCCCAGGCGTTGGCGCGCGACCTGGCCTCGCTGATCCGGGCACTGCGCGCCGTCGACCTCGGCGGACGCACCTTCGACGGCAACGGTCGCGGCGGACGCCTCGGCGATCACGACGAGTGGGTCGCGCACTGCCTCGCCAGAAGCGCGCACCTGTTCGATGCGACACGCGCCGAGAAGCTCTGGGCCGCACTGCGGGAGCTCCCGTCCCCGGTCGCGGATGTGATGAGCCACACGGACCTCACCCCGTTCAATCTCCTGGTCGCCGAGCGTGCGGGTGAGACGCGGCTGGCCGGCGTGCTCGACGGCGGAAGCTTCGGACCCGCCGATCCTGCCCTCGACCTCGTCGTTGCCTGGCACCTGTTCGAGGCACCGACACGGCGCGTCCTCCGTGAAGACGTCGGCGCGGAGGACGTCGAATGGCAGCGCGGCGCGGCATGGGCGCTCCAACAGGCGCTCGGACTCGGCTGGTACTACGAGGCCTCGAACCCGACCATGAGCGCACTGGGCATGTCGACGATGCGACGCCTGCTGGCCGATGCAGGTCTCTCCGCGCTCATCGACTGACCGCTCTCAGCCGGATCCGCGAGCGAGGACGAACTCTGCGACGATCGGCGCGAGTGACGCTCCGATCTGCTCCGCTGGGCGCTTCCGCCCTTTCACCTCGAAGGTGTGCCCGCCGCCATCGACCCAGACGACGCGCGCGTCTCGACAGCTCGCGATCGCCTCTTCGAACTGCGAGATGGGCTGGATGAACGGATCGTTGGTGCCCTCGACGAAGAGCTGCGGCACCGTGATGTCCGGCAAGTGCTCGATGCGCGGCTTCTCGGGCCGCCCCGGCGGATGAAGCGGGTAGCCGAGGTAGGCGAGTCCGTCGACACGCAGACCTTCGGCGACCGCCATCGACGCCATCCGCCCGCCGTACGACTTTCCCGTCGCCCAGACGGTCGCCGCGGGGTCGGCCGAGCGGGCGAAGGCCACGACGGCGTTCCAGGTGGCGATCGCATGCGGGGCCGGACCGGGCATGCGTCGCCCCTGCTCGACGTAGGGGAAGTTGAAGCGCAGAGTCGAGAACCCGCTCTCGCTCAGCGCGTCGACGTAGCCCGTCAAGAACGGATGGTCCTTGCCCGTGCCCGCGCCGTGCGCGACGATCACCGTCGCGCCGTTGTCGCCGGGTACCCAGTCGGCGGACACCGTGGCGGGCCCGGTCGGCAGCTCGAGCTGGATCTCGACCATCAGGCGGCAGGGACCGGCACCGACGTCATGCCCGCTCGCCCTGGACTCCGTCGGAGTCCGGGCGGGGATCGGGAGCGGGATCGGGAGTGCGCTCCGGCTCCACCGGCTCCGCCACCGGATCGGCCGGACGCGGAGGTATGACGGGTTCCTCGGGCGCCGGGGCGGGCTCGGGGGCCGGAGCGGCTTCCGGCGACGTCGCCCCAGGGGTGATCCGCTCGCCGTAGCGGGGCGGTTCATCGAGGTTGACGGGGGGACGCACCGGTGCGACCTTGTTGGCCCCGAGCACCTGACGGGCCTTGCCCAGCGAGGACGAGAGCACCGTGACCTCATAGTGATCGGCGGCGAACTGCGTGACACTGGCGAAGTCGCGGCGACGACGCACGATCGCATACGTGATGAGGCTGAGGAGCATTCCGACCGCGACGCCGATGAGGACGAAGCCCAGGAAGAGCTGGATCGGCACCTCGGGGTTGCCCAGCACGAGGATCGCCGCGAGGAAGAGACCGATCAGCACGCCGTTGATCGCGCCGGAGCGCGCTGCGGCAGCATAGCCGAGCTTCCCGGTCACGCGCTCGACCGTGCGCACACTCTGTCCGACGATGGCGATGTCGCGCGCCGGCACCTCCCCCGCGATCAGCTTCGAGACCGTCTTCTGCGCGCTCTCGTAGTCGCGCATCGACGCGACGATCTCGCCGGTGTCTGTGCCGCTCGCGGGCCGGTTCAGCATGCTCATCCGGCTATTCTTCCACGCGCGCCGATGGACGGCCCGAGGCGCGGCCATCCCGCCCGAGACCTGAGCCGCCGACTACTCTGGAGAGGTGAGCACACAACGGGTATTCGCCGCGCGCCTCGCCGGGTGCGCCGTCTTCGATCCCGTCGGCGACCGGCTCGGCAAGGTCCGGGATGTCGTCGTCGTTTATCGAAGTACCGCGGCGCCCCGTGTGATCGGCCTGGTCGTGGAGATCCCGGGGCGACGCCACGTGTTCCTCTCGATCGGGCGCGTCACCTCGATCCGCTCCGGCCAGGTGATCACCACGGGTCTGATCAACGTGCGCCGCTTCTCCCCCCGCGCCGGTGAGGTCCGCGTGCTGGCGGAGATGCTCGGGCGACGGGTGAGCTTCGTCGACGGCAGCGGCACTGCCGTGATCGAAGACATCGCGATCGAGCCCAACCGGCTCGGCGAGTGGGCGATCAGCCAGCTGTTCCTCCGCCGGCCGAAGACCAGCGCCTCTCCCTTCGCGAAGGGCCCGACGACCTTCGCCGCCTGGAGCGAGGTGACGGAGCAGCGCGCTCCCGGCGAGTCGCAATCGGCGGAACAGCTCGTCGCCTCGTACTCCGAGCTGCATGCGGCCGACCTCGCCAACACCCTCCTCGATCTCCCGCAGCAGCGCATGATCGAGGTCGCGGAGGAGCTCTCCGACGACCGCCTCGCAGATGCCCTCGAGGAGATGCCCGAAGACGAGCAGGTGCATATCCTCGATCGCCTGGGAGACGAGCGCGCGGCCGACATCCTCGACCAGATGGAGCCGGACGACGCTGCCGACCTCCTCGCGCAGCTGGCACCGGACCGTCTGGAACAGCTCCTCGAGCTCATGGAGCCCGAGGAGGCCGAAGACGTCAGGATGCTGCTGCGCTACGGACCGGACACGGCGGGCGGTCTGATGACCCCTGAACCCATCATCCTGTCCGCCGATGCCACCGTCGCCGAAGCGCTCGCGCTGATCCGCCGCCACGAGCTGCATCCGGCCCTCGCCGCCGCGGTGTTCGTGACGCTCCCTCCGTTCGAGACGCCGACGGGGCGCCTGCTGGGGCTCGTGCACTTCCAGCGGATGCTGCGCTACCCGCCGCATGAACGCCTCGGCGCGATCCTCGACGACAGCCTCGAACCCGTGCCCGTCACCGCCTCCGCCGCCGAGGTGGCACGCCTCCTGGCCAGCTACGACCTGGTGTCGCTCCCGGTGATCGACGCGGCGCACCGCCTGGTCGGAGCGATCAGCATCGACGACGTGCTCGACTACCTGCTGCCCGACGACTGGCGCTCGCACGACAATGACGACGCCGCCGCTCCGGCGAAGGAGGTGCGCTGATGCCCCGCTCCCCCCGCCTCGATGCGCCCGGGCGCACGACCACTCGACCTCGGGCGACTTCCCGCGACCGCTTCGGCCGTTTCACGGAGTGGGTCGCACGGGCGATGGGGACGCCGGCGTTCCTCCTGATCCTCACCCTGTTCTGCGTGCTGTGGATCGTGTGGAACACCCTGATGCCGGACGAGCTGCGCTTCGACGACGCCGCGCTCGGGTTCACGGCGCTGACGCTCATGCTCTCGCTGCAGGCCTCCTATGCGGCACCCCTCATCCTGCTCGCGCAGAACCGTCAGGACGACCGCGACAGGGTGCAGATCGAACAGGACCGCCAGCGCGCAGAGCGCAATCTCGCCGACACCGAGTATCTCGCCCGCGAGATCGTGGCGCTGCGGATGTCGCTCGAGGAGCGCAATTCGCAGGTCGTGACGCGCGACGTGCTCCGTCAGGAGCTCAAGGCTCTTCTCGCCGAGCTCGAAGACTCTCCCGAGAAGACCCGATCCGGTTCCGCATCGTGACGGCGGTGGAGCGCGTCCGATCCGCCGTCGCCGCTGTGACGGATCCAGAGCTGCGTCGTCCCATCGGCGAACTCGACATGGTCCGCGAAATCTCGGTCGACGGTGACCGCGCGCACGTCGGCATCGTCCTGACGATCGTGGGCTGCCCCGCGGCCGCCAGGATCGAGACGGATGTGCGCGAGGCTGCCGCGTCGGTTCCCGGTATCGCCGCGGTCGAGGTCGAGGTCGGCGTGATGACTCCGGCGGAGCGGAAGGCCCTCACGGAGAAGCTCCGCGCGGGCAGGCCGGCACGGCACATGCCGTTCGGTCCCGACTCCCTCACCCGCGTGATCCTCGTCTCCAGCGGCAAGGGCGGCGTGGGCAAGTCGACGGTCACGGCCAACCTCGCGGTCGCCCTCGCCGCGCAGGGTCTCTCCGTCGGGCTCGTCGACGCCGATGTGCACGGCTTCTCGATCCCTGGTCTGCTCGGCATCCCGGCAGGCACACAGCCGACGCGCATCGACGACCTCATGCTCCCCCCTGTCGCGCACGGCGTGAAGACGATCTCCATCGGGATGTTCCTCCGCGACGGCGAATCCGTCGTCGCGTGGCGCGGCCCGATGCTGCACCGCACGGTGTCGCAGTTCCTCACCGACGTGTTCTTCGGCGACCTCGATGTGCTCCTGATCGATATGCCACCGGGAACGGGCGATATCGCCATCTCGATCGGCCAGCTCCTCCCGCATGCGGAGGTGCTCGTCGTCACGACGCCGCAGACCGCCGCCGCCGACGTCGCCATCCGCAGCGGTCTCGTCGCCCGGCAGACGGGGCAGCGCGTCATCGGCGTCATCGAGAACATGGCGGCGTACACCCTCCCCGACGGCACTGTCGTCGACCTGTTCGGCTCCGGAGGCGGCGCAGCCGTCGCCGAAGCACTCTCCGAACCGGGAGCCGCAGTCCCGCTACTGGCATCGATCCCGCTGAGCCCCACCCTGCGCGAAGGCGGAGACGCCGGACGGCCGATCGTCTCCGACGACACGGACGATGCCGCAGCCGTGACCATCCGCGGCCTCGCGAGCGCGCTCGCCCACCGGGGCAGAGGGCTCTCCGGACGGTCCCTGCCCATGTCGGTCCGCTAGCGGCGGGGAGGATGATCGGATGCCTGCACGTTCCCTGATCGTCGACGAGAGCCTGCTGCGAAGGATGGCACGCGACGCCGCGATCTACTCGCTGACCCGTCCCACGGCCATCGTCATGTGGGTCGCACTCGCGGCAGCGCTCGTCTTCAGCGTCGTCAACCTCACCGCGCCGGTGGCGCGAGGGGACGAGGGACCTTTCGGCGCCGGCTGGATGCCGGTGCTCATCGTCGCGCTCGCAGGATTCGCCGTGTTCATGTCGGTGTCAGGGGCGCGCACCGCCGTACGGATCGCGATGCCCGTCGGGACACGCGTATGGGTATCGCTGGAAGACGAGGGTCTGCAGATGGGCAGCGGGCGACGTCGCTCCGATATCGCGTACCGCACGTTCCAGAGGATGCACGTGGGAAGGGATGCAGTGCTGCTGAAACTGCGCGACACCTCGGCCGCGACCGCGATACCCCGCGAGCTGCTGACGGACGACGACATCGCCGCTCTCCGCTCCAGGATCTCCTAGCCTTCGACGGCGGGCCCCGGCGTCACGAGCAGATCAGGCCGACCGGGTCAGGTCGCTTCGGGCTAAGTCGCTTCGGGATCGAACGGCGGGCGGTTGGTCGCACTGAACTCCTGCGGAACCGCGCGCGTGGGGGCGACGGGTCCTGCGACCGGCTCCGCGATCGTCGCCGTGGCCTGCATCGGGGTCGCCGGTTGCGGCTCTTCCATGAGGGCATCGCGGATGATCCGACGCGGGTCGTACTGGCGGGGATCGAGCTTGCGCCAGTCGACGTCGTCGATCTCGGGGCCCATCTCCTCGCGCACCCTCGACTTGGTCGCACGAAGGTACTCACCGGCCTTGCGGACCATCCGGGAGAAGCTCTCCGCTGCGCGCGGGAGACGCTCGGGACCGATGATCAGAACCGCGATGAGGCCGATCAGCAGCAGCTTCTCGAAGGTGAGCCCGAACGTCATCTCTATAGGCTACCGCCGCGCCTGCGGTCCCCGCACTCGAGGACCGAATACGCTGGAGAAGATCACAGGCAGGCAGGGAGAGACAGGCCATGAGCGAGCATGACGCGAACGCGCGTTTTCTGCGCGAGTCCATCGTGGAGCCCGACGCCATCGCTCGCGCCCGTGCGCATGCGCTCGAGCTCGGGGC
The DNA here is from genome assembly GCF_052115285.1 of Microbacterium sp. 2RAF4. NCBI lineage: Bacteria > Bacillati > Actinomycetota > Actinomycetes > Micrococcales > Microbacteriaceae > Microbacterium > Microbacterium sp. 2RAF4. The sequence continues at coordinate 200,919 of NZ_JBFRGI010000002.1, forward strand.
CATGCCCGTCAGCGCGTCCGTCGGCTCTCAGATCGCTGTCCTCGCCGCCGCGACCGGCGCCCGGTCGATCGTCGAGATCGGCACCGGTGCCGGTGTCTCCGGACTCTGGCTGCTCCGCGGAGCGCCTCAGGCCGTGCTCACCTCGATCGACAACGAACCGGAACACCTCGCCGCCGCACGGCAGGCCTTCTCCGACGCGAAGATCCCCTCCACGAGAGCACGTTTCATCACGGGGCGTGCGATCGACGTGCTCCCGCGCATGAACGAGAACTCCTACGACATCGTGCTGGTCGACGCCGACCCCGAGCACGTCATCGAGTACGTCGAGCACGGTCTGCGTCTCGCACGCACCGGCGGCCTCGTGCTCGTGCCCCGCGTCCTGGCGGGCGGCCGCGTCGCCGACCCGGTGCAGCGCGACGAGATCACGTCCGCCTACCGGTCCCTCGTGCAGGAGACGCAGGAGTCTTCGGCCGTGCTCGCGACGCTCTCCCCGGCAGGCGAAGGCCTGCTGCAGCTGATCAGCCTCGCAGAGCGCGGCTGATCGCCCGGATTCCCGGCGGAGGCGGATCCGACCACGCAGGTGCCGACCCATGGGAAAGGGCGGTGGTTCCGAGGAACCACCGCCCTTTCGGATCCGCTGACGCGGATCCCTGGTCGATCAGGCCGGTGCCACGACGGCGCCAAGCACGTCGTGAAGCTCCTTGGCCTCGGCGTCGTTCACGGAGACGACCAGGCGGCCGCCGCCTTCGAGTGGAACGCGCACGATGATGAGTCGTCCTTCCTTCACGGCTTCCATAGGTCCGTCTCCGGTCCTCGGCTTCATCGCTGCCATCGTGGCTCCCTTTCCTCCGGTGGTATGGGATGAGTTTATCGGGTGTCACCGGGACCTGGAGGTCACGGAGCAACAATTGGGTCGAGCCCGACGGTCACGGGACCTGCCAGAACGTGTTCCCGAGCCCATACACGTGATATATCCAGACCCATTGACCGACCAGGCAAGCCGCCAGGACGCCGAGACGCCAGAGCCGAGATCGCGGCACGGCCACCGCGCCCCACAACGGACTGAGCGGGAGCAGCAGTCGGAAGGTGCTCGACTGGGGGAAGAAGACGGCGAGCAGGTACAGCAGGTAGCTCGCACTCCACAGGCGAAGATCGACGCCGAGCGCCCGCACCTGGGGTGAGAGCAGGAGCACTGCGCCGGCACCTGCCACGAGGAGCACCAGGGCGATGGGCCCCCACCATTGCGGCAAGCCCCAGAGACCGAACCAGAACTGCGAGGCCTGGATCCACCCCTCGAAAGGGATGAACCCTTCGACGCCGCCGGTGATCCAGTGCTGACGCCAGGCGAGCTCGGTCGCGAGATACGCACCCGGATCCCCGGTCGCGATGCCGGCGATGACCTGCCAGGCGAATCCGCAGACGGTCGCGAGCGCGCCGAGCGCGAGGATGTGCGCGATCTCCCGACCCGCCAACGGATCATCGCGGCGACGGACCCAGCGCACCACGCCATGCAACCCCAGATAGAGCGCGAAGGCGAGGACACCGGGACGGGTGAAGGCCATCGCCGGGATGAGCAGGTACAGCCAGGCGTACTTCCGCCGCGCCGTCATGTCGAGGGCGAGGAAGAGCAACAGGAGGAACAGCGTCTCGGCGTATCCCACCTGGAACATCGCCGCGATCGGGCCGGCCGCGAAGAAGACCACCGCCCACAGCGCGGCGGAATCGCCGATGCGATCGCGCAGCAACCGGTGCAGCACGAGGCAGGCCAGGTATCCGGCCCCGAGAGAGAGGAGGAGGGCACCCGCACCCCAGGAGCCGAGCAGAAGACCGATCCCCTTGGCCGCATATGCGAACACCGGCATGAAGGCCCAGGCGTTCTCGGCGACGTCGCCCGCGTCCGTGAGCGGCAGCTCGGTCGGGTACCCGTTCTCGGCGACGAGCCAGTACCACTGCGCATCCCAGCCGAGCACGAAGTCGATCAGGCCCGCCCCGGCGCCGAATCGCGAGAAGGAGGTCGACAGCGATGCGGCGATGATGAGGAACACCGTCGTCACGACCCGCGCCCCGAGGTAGATCACCGCGACGCGCAGCGCGATCGGCGCTCTCGCCCAACGGCGCGCTGCGCTCAGTGCGAGGTGAGCCATGCGCGCAGGCCCCGCTCCACGGCGTCGATCTGCGCGAGCGGCACGCGCTCCTCGTCGTGGTGGGCCAGGTGCGGGTCACCGGGGCCGTAATTGACGGCAGGGATCCCCAGAGCGGAGAAGCGGGCGACATCCGTCCAGCCGTACTTCGGACGCGGCTCCGCACCGACGGCGGCGACGAACTGCTTCGCGATCTCCGCATCGAGACCGGGGCGCGCACCTTCGGCGGCGTCGGTGATCTCGACGTCGAAACCCGCGAGCACTCCGCGCAGATGGGTCTCGGCCTCTGCCGCGGACTTGCTCGGCGCGAAGCGGTAGTTGACCTCGACCTCGCAGGCATCGGGGATGACGTTCCCCGCGACGCCACCTGCGATGCGCACGGCGCTCAGGCTCTCGCGGTACAGCAGCCCCTCGACCGCCACCTCCCTGGCCCGATATTCGGCGAGCCGGGTGAGGATCGGTGCGGCACGATGGATCGCGTTCTCCCCGATCCATGCCCTCGCGCTGTGCGCTCGGACGCCCGACGTACGCACGATCGCCCGCATCGTGCCGTTGCATCCGCCCTCGACCTCGCCGTTGGAGGGCTCACCGAGAATCGCGAAGTCGGCCTCGAACAGGTCGGGGCGCACGGCGGCGAGCAGCCCGAGGCCGTTCTTCGACGCCTCGACCTCCTCGTTGTCGTACCACATCCACGTGATGTCGATAGCGGGGTCGACCAGCTCCGCAGCGAGCTTCAGCTGCACCGCGGTCCCTGCCTTCATGTCGACGGTCCCACGACCCCAGAGGTACGGCACACCGTCGATCTCGATGTCGCGGGTGGGGAGATTGGCGTTGATGGGAACGGTGTCGATGTGCCCGGCGATCGCGACGCGCTGCGCGCGACCGAGATCCGTGCGCGCGACGACGGTGTTGCCGTAGCGGAAGCCCTGCAGGTGCCCCAGCGGCGTGACGGCCGCCTCGATGACGTCGGCGAGCGTCTTCTCGTCTCCGGACACGCTGGGGATGTCGCAGATCGCACGGGTGAGGTCGACGGAGGACGCGGTCAGATCGAGCACCATGGGTCAAGACTACTTACCCGTCACGCGTGCGGTCACCGCGTTGCGGGCGCGATAGCGTGGAGGAATGAACGACGCGCGCACGGTATGGGGTATCGGACTGACCACGATCGCCGGAGACGGCACCGTCCTGGATGCGTGGTACCCCGAGGTGCGGACCGGAACCGCGGAGGCGGATGAGGTCGCCGTCACCGCGCTCGCGGATCTCACCGGAGCCGATGAGCGACGAAACGTCACTGTGGAGGTCGTGCAGCTGCAGATCGACCTCGACGCCGCACCGGCTTCGACCGCCGACGCCTATCTTCGTCTGCACGCGCTCTCCCACCTGGTGGTGCGCCCCAACGACGTGAACCTCGACGGCATCTTCGGTCATCTCCCGAACGTCGCCTGGACCAACGCGGGACCCGTCCTGCCCGCGGACGCCGCTCGCCTGCGGCCGCTCCTTCAGCGGTCGGGCATCCAGGTCCAGGGTCTGGACAAGTTCCCCCGTCTCACGGACTACGTGCAGCCGACCGGTGTCCGCATCGCGGATGCTTCCCGCGTGCGTCTGGGCGCATACCTCTCCCCCGGCACCACTGTCATGCACGAGGGGTTCGTCAACTTCAACGCCGGGACGCTCGGCGCGTCGATGGTGGAGGGCCGCATCTCCCAGGGCGTGGTCGTCGGCGACGGCAGCGACATCGGCGGGGGCGCCTCCATCATGGGCACGCTCTCGGGCGGAGGGACGCACCGCGTCTCGATCGGCGCGCGCACGCTGCTGGGCGCCAACGCCGGCATCGGCATCTCCCTCGGTGACGACTGTGTCGTCGAAGCAGGCCTCTATGTGACGGCCGGCACCAAGATCGTCCTGGTCGACGGCCCCGTGACCGCCGATGGCGGGCGGAGGACGGTGAAGGGCGGCGAACTCTCCGGTCAGGACGGACTCCTGTTCCGACGCAACTCGCTCAGCGGTGCCGTCGAGGCCGTCCGCCGCGCCGGCGTCGGGGTGACGCTGAACGAGGCGCTGCACGCCTGAGACCCCCGGGCGACGGGTGTGAGCCTGCGCAGGGTGGCCTCCACGACCCGCGCAGGAGCCGACGTGCAGCCGAGCCCATGCACGCCCTGGTAGACTGATCCCGTTGCGTGTACCGCCGGTACCCAACATCGTCGTCGTCACGGGGTCTCCGAGGACCGAAGCGAGCGGAACCGCTCCCACCACCAGCACGAGCTGGCCTTTCGAACGGCGAACCGATGCGCGATTCCGCGCCGTCGCCCACCTCACCCCTATCTCGCGCCGTTCATTCGTGCGCTGACGGAGTTTCTGCATGTCTACTTTCCTTGAACTCGGCGTTCCCGCCGAGCTCGCCGCCGTTCTCGCCGACTCGGGTAAGACCGAGGCGTTCGCCATCCAGCGCGACACGCTCCCCGACTCTCTCGCCGGACGCGACCTCCTGGGTCGCGGACGCACCGGCAGCGGCAAGACCATCGCCTTCGCGCTCCCCCTCGTCGCCCGCCTCGCGGCCTCGGGCGGTCAGCGCCGCGCCGGCTTGCCGCGTGGTCTCGTCCTCGCGCCCACCCGTGAGCTCGCCACCCAGATCGCCGCGACGATCACTCCTCTCGCCGAGGCCGCCGGTCTTCGCGTCACGACCGTCTTCGGCGGCGTCAGCCAGCGCCCGCAGGAGCAGGCACTGCGCGGCGGGGTCGACATCGTCGTGGCCTGCCCCGGCCGCCTGGAAGACCTCATGAAGCAGCAGGTCCTCCGTCTCAGCGCGATCGAGGTCACCGTGCTCGACGAAGCCGATCACATGGCCGACCTCGGCTTCCTCCCCGGCGTCACCCGCATCCTCACGGCCACGCCCGCCGGCGGACAGCGTCTGCTGTTCAGCGCGACGCTGGACCGCGGTATCGACACCCTGGCGCGCCGGTTCCTCTCGAACGCAGTCAGCCACGAGGTCGATGAGGAGAGCGTTCCCGTCGGCGAGATGACGCACCGCGTGCTGGTCGTCGACTCCACCGACAACAAGACCGTTCTCGTGCGCGAGCTCGCGTCCGGCACCGGTCGACGCATCCTCTTCACGCGCACCAAGCACCAGGCGAAGAAGCTGGCGAAGCAGCTCACCGCCGCGGGGATCCCCGCCGTCGACCTGCACGGCAACCTCTCGCAGAACGCGCGCGAGCGCAATCTCGGTGCGTTCTCGACCGCTCCGGAGGACGGCGGCGTGCGGGTGCTCGTGGCGACCGACGTCGCTGCGCGCGGCGTCCACGTCGACAACGTCGACCTCGTCGTCCACGTCGACCCGCCCGTCGAGCACAAGGCGTACCTGCACCGTTCCGGCCGCACCGCCCGCGCCGGCGCTGCCGGAACCGTCGTCACGGTCGTGCTCCCTGAGCAGCGCCGTGACGTCAAGGATCTTCTGCGCAAGGCCGCCATCACGGCACCGCTCGAGGACGTCAGCGCCGCTGCGGTCGCCGAGCTCGTTCCCGAGCGTGCGCCGCACGTGCGCCCGGCACCCGTGCAGGCACCGCAGCAGCAGCAGCGTCAGTCCTCGAAGCAGCGTCCCGCCGGCGGCGAGAGGAACAGCGCGGCCAACCCGCCGTCGCGTCGCCGTCGTCGTCCCCGTCCCGGCGCCGGCCAGGGTGGCGGCTACTCCACGCAGAGCGGTCAGTCCCGCCAGGGCGGCCGCGGCTCGCAGGGTCGCTGATCCCGCTGCACGGCGAAGAAGAAAGCGCCCCTTCCGCTTCGGCGGGAGGGGCGCTTTCTCGTCACGCGCTCAGCGCGTGGGGAACTGACGTTCCGGCGATCCTGTGTACAGCTGCTGCGGACGACCGATCTTCGTCTGGGGGTCGAGCTGCAGCTCGCGCCACTGCGCCAGCCAGCCGGGCAGACGACCGATCGCGAACAGAACGGTGAACATGCGCGTGGGGAAGCCCATCGCCTTGTAGATGACGCCGGTGTAGAAGTCGACGTTCGGGTACAGGCGACGCTCCCGGAAGTAGTCGTCGGCCAGCGCCAGCTCTTCGAGCTCCTTGGCGAGGTCGAGGAGCGGGTCCGTGACGCCCAGCGAGGAGAGCACCTCGTCGGCAGCGTCCTTGACGAGCTTGGCGCGCGGGTCGTAGTTCTTGTAGACCCGGTGCCCGAAGCCCATCAGCTTCACGCCCTCTTCTTTGTTCTTCACCCGCTCGACGAAGCGCGAGACGCTCTGCCCGGAGTCGCGGATCTGACCGAGCATGGTCAGCACGGCCTCGTTGGCCCCGCCGTGGAGCGGTCCGGAGAGAGCCTGGATACCGGCGGAGACGGATGCGAACTGGTTGGCTCCGGTCGAACCGACCAGGCGGACCGTGGAGGTGGACGCGTTCTGCTCGTGGTCCTCGTGCAGGATGAGGAGCAGCTCGAGAGCCTTCGACATCACCGGGTTGACCTCGTACTCCTCGCTGTGAACGCCGAAGTTCAGCTTCAGGAAGTTGTCCACGAAGCTCAGGGAGTTGTCGGGGTACAGGAAGGCCTGGCCGACGCTCTTCTTGTGCGCGTAGGCGGCGATCACGGGGAGCTTCGCGAGCATGCGCACCATGTTCAGCTCGACGTGCTCCGGGTTGTGCGGGTCGGTCTGACCCTCGTAGTAGGTGGAGAGCGCCGCGACGGCCGAGGACAGCACCGACATCGGGTGCGCCGTGTGGGGAAGCGCCGAGAAGAAGCGCTTGAGGTCTTCGTGCAGGAGGGTGTGCCGGCGGATCTTCTCGTCGAACTCCGCCAGCTCGGAGGCGGAGGGCAGGTCGCCGTAGATGAGGAGCCACGCGACCTCGAGGTAGCTCGTCGAACCGGCGAGCTGCTCGATCGGATACCCGCGGTACCGCAGGATGCCCTTGTCGCCGTCGATGAATGTGATCTCCGACTTCGTCGACGCCGTGTTGACGAAACCGTAGTCCAGGCCGGTGTAGCCCGTCTGCCGCGTCAACGTCGAGAAATCGATGCTGTCGTGCCCCGCCGTGCCGCGCAGCACCGGGAATTCAGCGGTCGTGTCGCCGATCGTCAGCTTCGCCGTCTGGTCTGCCGCTGCACTCACGCGGACCTCCTCGTAGTGTCCGCCCCCCGCTCGTCGCGGTGGGTTCGAACAAGATCTTGATCAAGCCTGAACTGGCGATCTCACGGCGCTCAGGCGCCAGGTCGGGTCACGACCGAATCGCCTTTACAGCCTAGTAGTCGCACAGGCCTACTGTGACATCCGCCAAAGGGACACCCTCTCCGAGGAGGGAATCTACATATCGGCCACAGTGAGACGGCGCGCGGCCTCGGCTACGTGAGCCGTCGATGCGGTGAGCGCCAGGCGGACATGCTGCCCGGAATCACCGCCATAGAACGGACCCGGACCGGCGAGGATGCCGAGATCGGCCAGCCGTCCCATCGATTCCCAGGAGTCGCGCCCCTCGGTCGCCCAGAGGTAGAGCCCGGCCTCGGAACCGTCGATGCGGAAGCCTGCGGCCTCCAACGCGGGACGCAGGGCATCGCGGCGGGTCCGGTAGAGCGCCTTCTGGGCGGCGACGTGCTCGTCATCCGCGAGCGCGACCGCCATCGCGTGCTGCACCGGCGCCGGCGGCATCAGTCCGAGATGCTTGCGAGCCGTGAGAAGTTCTCCGACGACGCGAGCGCACCCGGCCACGAACGCCGCACGGTATCCGGCGAGGTTCGACTGCTTGCTCAGCGAGTAGACGCTGAGCAGGTTCGCACGACTTCCGCCCGTCACGCGCGGGTCGAGGATCGAGGGGATCGATTCGGTCGCCCAGACACCGTCCCAGCCCAGCTCGGCGTAGCACTCGTCGCTCGCGAGCACGGCACCGAGCTCACGAGCACGACGCACAGCAGCGGCGAGCTCGTCGACGGTCCATGTGCGCCCGTCCGGGTTGCCCGGGGTGTTGATCCAGATGAGCTTGGTGCCCTCCGGCCAGTCAGCGGGGTCGTCCGCGGGAAGGGGCTTCGCCCCGGCGACGCGGGCGCCGACCTCGTATGTCGGGTAGGCCACTCGCGGGTGGACGACGATGTCTCCGATCCCCAGACCGAGCAGCGTGGGCAGCAGCGCGACGAGCTCCTTGGATCCGATCGTCGGGAGCACGTTGTCGACCCGGAGGCCGGGCACTCCCCTACGCCGGGCGTACCACTCGACGATCGCCTCCCGCAGGGTGGGTGTGCCCACCGTCTGCGGATAGGCATGCGCATCCGTGGCCTCGGCCAGGGCGCGGCGGATGATGTCGGGGGTGGGGTCGACCGGAGAACCGACCGAGAGGTCGATCAGTCCGTCCGGGTGCTGCTGCGCGCGCTCACGGAACGGGACGACGGCATCCCACGGATAGTCGGCGAGATCGCGGACGCTCACGGAGCCAGCGCCTACTCGCCCTGAGGCGGCAGAGCCGCGACGATCGGGTGATCGAACGAGTAGACACCCACCTTGGCGGCGCCACCGGGCGACCCGATCTCGTCGAAGAACTCGACGTTGGCCTTGTAGTAGTCCTGCCACTCATCGGGCAGGTCGTCTTCGTAGTAGATCGCCTCGACGGGACAGACGGGCTCGCAGGCACCGCAGTCCACGCATTCGTCCGGGTGGATGTAGAGCGAGCGTTCGCCCTCGTAGATGCAGTCAACGGGGCACTCGTCGATGCAGGCGCGATCCTTGACATCGACGCACGGGAGGGCGATCACATACGTCACCCCCTCAGTCTACGACTCGCGCGGCTCGGGTTCCTGCGCGGCAGGCGCCTCCGTGCGCACCGGGAGGCGTCGGACGGAGGGCCAGGCGACGACGAGCAGGACGATTCCGGCGACCAGATAGGTCCAGATCTGCCCGAGGAACGAGGCAGGCACGACGACGGATCCGCCCGGCCCCTCTCCGGAGATCAGCACCAGCATGCCGATCATCCCGAGTCCGGCAGCGACAGCGGCGCCCCTGTCATGTGTGAGGGTTCGGACGGCGATGAGGATGGCAGCGCACGCGATGGCCGCGATGATCATCCCGATGGGGATGGGACCCCACATCACGCTGTGACTGATGGTGCCCGCGACGCCGTAGACACCGCCCACGAGGGCGGCAGCGATCCACGACAACACTCTCGACACCCAGCTCACGCGCACCTGTCGATCTTACCGAGGAGCCCTCACCGGACGGGTTCGGGGAGGTGGATCATGCGGCGATCCCGCACAGACGCAACAGGGCTGCGACCGCCGCCGCGGCGACGACGACCACGAGGAAGGACTGCCGCAGCCACAGGAGGCCGCCGGCGACCAGCAGCGCCGGCACGCGGGCATCGACGGTGATCGCCTGACCGTCGCCGAGAGCCTGCACGGCCACGAGCGCCGCGAGCAGACCCACCGTCAGCAGATCGGAGATGCGGGCGGTGCGCGGCGCCTCCAGCGCCCGAGGGGGAACCAGGTATCCGGCCGCCTTGAGGGCGAGGCAGATCAGGGCGGCGAGGAGGATCGCGCTCCACACGGTCACGAGGCCGCCCCCGCACCCCGGTCCGCTCCACCGTCGGTCGCGGCCGCAGGACGACCCCACCAGTCGAACCAGCCGACGACGATCGCGACGACCGCGGCCACCAGAACAGGAAGGCCCGGCATCAGGAACGGTGTGAAGGCCGCGGCGACGACAGCCGCTGCGACGCCGACCGCGACGGCCTGCCGTTGCCGGAGCCGAGGCCAGAGGAGAGCGAGGAATGCCGCGGCTGCGGCTGCATCAAGGCCCCACGTCCTGGGGTCGCCGAGCACGTCGCCCACGAGCGCCCCGACGAGAGTGGTGATGTTCCACCCGACGAAGATGCCGATCCCGGTCACCCAGAAGCCGACCTGCCGCAGCCGAGGATCGCCCTGCGAGATCGCCACGGCCGTCGACTCATCGATCGTGAAGTGCGCAGCGGCTGCCTTGCGAGCCGGTCCGCCCCCGATGATGGGCGACATCCGCATGCCGTAGGCGACGTTGCGGACTCCGAGGAGCGCAGCCGAGGCGATCGCGGAAGGCAGTGCCGACATGCCCCCGGCAGTGAAGACGCCGACGAAGGCGAACTGGGACCCACCGGTGAACATCAGCAGACTCAGCACGCAGGTCTGCCAGACGTCGAACCCCGACGCCACGGCGAGCGCGCCGAAGGAGACCCCGTACGCGCTGGTCGCCAGGACCACGCCGAGGGCCTCGCGCCAGACCTCACGCTCCGCGGTCATCGCGTCGCCCGGGAGGTGCCGTTCGTTTCAATGAACACATGGTCATAATTCTGAACACGATCACCGGCATAGTCAAGCGAACGATCGTTTGACATGATGAACGCATGGAGGAACTTCGTACACGCATCGCCCGCACCCTGCGCCGGGAACGTGAGGCGGCGAGCCTGTCGGTATCCGAACTGGCTCGACGGGCCGGGGTCTCCAAGGCGACCGTGTCCCAGCTCGAGAGCGGTTCAGGCAACCCCAGCGTCGAGACGCTGTGGGCCCTCGGCGTCGCACTGGGGGTGCCGTTCGCCGTGCTCGTCGATCAGCAGTCCAATGCGCCGACGCTGATCCGCGCAGACGACTTGTCCGGGGTGCCGTCCTCCGCTGCCGCCTACAGCGCGACCCTGCTGTCGGCGAGCCCGCCCGGCGCGCGCCGCGACGTCTATCTGATCCAGGCGGAGCCGGGGGACGCTCGTCGATCGGATCCCCATCACCCCGGGACGATCGAGCACGTGGTCCTGATGGCCGGACAGGCGCGGATCGGCCCGGCGGAGAATCCCGTCCTCCTCGACCCGGGCGACTACCTGACCTATGCCGGGGATGCACCCCACGTCTTCGAGGCGACCGCGGCGGGCACCAGAGCCGTGCTCATCTCGGAGCTGCGCTGAGCCTCACTCCCCTCCCGAGACCGGCGACGGATCCGGGATCTCGTGCGGCCGATACTGAGGCAGCCGGGAAGCGGGAAGGATCGCGAGCGCGCTGATCCCCGCCAGCAGAAGGAGTCCGAGCTTGAGAGTACCCAGTCGCGACTCCTCGTTCACCACCACTGCGGCGTCGATCTGCTCGGGGGTCGCGTCCGTCGCCTCGAGTGCGGCGCGCAGATCGTCGTTGCTGATGAAGTTGATGTTGTCCATGTCGACCTGGGCGACGAGGGACGGCGGCAGCTCGGGATGCTCGACGACCGCACGACCGACGCTGAGACCGAGGAGGGACACCAGCAGCGCTCCCGCCAGGGCGGTGCCCACCGCCGAGGCGAGATTCTGAGTGGTGCCTCGCAGCGAGCCCACATCCCCCGCGAGCTCAGCCGGAGCCGCCGTCACCAGCACGTTGAACACCAGGGTGACGAGCGCCCCCTGCCCGATGCCGAAGACGATCAGGCCCAGGATCGTCGGGATCGTCTCCCAGTTGTTGTTCACGACGAACGACAACCACACCAGAGCGGCCGTGGTGAGGATGAATCCGACGACGCCGATCGTTCGCGGCGGGAACCGCTTGTACAGCCGCACCACGAGGGTGGCGGTGACGAAGACCGTCAGGTTGAACGGCATCATGGCCATCGAGGTGTCGAACGGCGTCCTGCCCTGCACGATCTGGATGTAGAGCGGGATCGTGAAGTTCACGCACGCTTCCAGCGCCACCACGATGAACATCGCGTACACCGCGGCGCGCTCGCGAGAGGACCCGAGGACACTCAGGTCGATCAGGGGCACCTTCCCCTCCGCCATCCGCTTCCTCGTCCACAGGAAGAACGCCTGGCCGAGCACGAGGCCGACCACGATGAACACGGGGGCCGGCGAGAGGCCGAGCACCGAGAAGGGGGCATCGGGCGTCGCCGCCACGGCACCCCAGGAGTTCAGGTTGTTGAAACCGAGCGTCAGCAGCACGATCGCCGCACCGATGAGCAGCGAGGCGACGAGGTCGATGCGGATCGACGCATCGCCGCGATCACCCCGCAGGGTGAAGCTCAGGGCGAACACCACCACGGCGATGCCGAGCACGATGAAGAACATCGGTCGCCAGCCCACCAACGTCCCCAGCGTTCCTCCGATCAGGAAGGCGCTGACGCCCGAGATCGCGCGCGCCGAGCCGATGGCGCCGATGGCGGTCGCCTGCTGAGGCCCCCGGTAGTTCTCGGCGATGAGCGCGACGATCGATGGCACGATGATCGCGGCAGCCGCTCCGGCAACGGCCTGCCCCGCGATGGCCCACCACACGGTGGGAGCGAGGATCATCATGATGGACGAACCGGCGAACAAGGCGATCACGATCCGGAAGATCACGACCCAGCCGATCCGCTGCCCGAGCTTCGCGCCGGTCATCACGAGCGCCGCGACGGCAAGGCCGTACATGACGATGGTCGTGCTCGCGACCGTCGGCGGAACTCCGAACTCGCTCACCATGCCCCCGAGTGAGATCGGCAGCGCGGCGACGTTGAACGACATCAGCACCTGCGCGAGGAACAGGCTGACCATCGGCAGCCACGAGGTCTTGATCGGGGCCTGCGGCGCGGGGATCTGGGTCATGACAGCTCCAGGGGTGCGGAGGGCGAGGCGGGAGAGGCCGCATGGTGGGGAACGGGCGACGAGGCGAACAGGTTCAGCCCGAGCGCCCGCGACAGGTAGCCGATGGCCATCTGCGAGCGGACGGAGTTGCCAGCCTCGTCGAGTCGAGGAGAGAACCCCGCGACGGCGCCCTTTCCCGGCGCGATCGCGACGATGCCTCCGGCGACACCGGACTTCGCGGGGAGTCCGATCTCGAACAGCCAGTCGCCGGAGCGTTCGTAGAGGCCCGTCGATGCGACGACCGCGAGCGTGTCGCGGCACACGTCCGCCGAGACGACCCGCTCGCCCGTGACGGGGTTCACTCCCCCGTCGGCGAGTGTGGCGCCCATGACCGCGAGGTCGTGAGCCGTCACCCCGAGCGCGCACTGGCGCGTGTACACGTCGACCACCTCGTCCGGGTCCCCCGCGAGTCGCCCGTAGCTGCGCAGCAGGCGTCCGAGAGCGCGGTTGCGGTCGTTGGTCGCGGCCTCCGAGGCGTACACGACGCCGTCGAGACTCAGCGGGCGGCCGGCGAACGCCGAGAGTCCCTCCCGCACCCGCTCCCACTGCTCCACCGACGTCGCGCCGGGCATGAGCGCTGTCGTGGCGATCGCTCCCGCGTTGACCATGGGGTTCATCGGGTGGCCGTCGTTGAGTTCCAGCGCCATCACGGAGTTGAAGGCGAGGCCGGTGTTGTTCACCCCGACGACTTCGCGCACGCGCTCATGGCCGTGCTCCTGGATCGCCAGGGCGTACACGAACATCTTCGAGATCGACTGGATCGAGAACGGATGCAGCGCATCGCCCGCGTCGTGCAGCCCGCCGCCGACCTCGATCACCGCCAGACCGAACAGCTCCGGATCGACCTCGGCGAGCACCGGGATGTAGTCCGCGACGCTCCCGCCTCGCTCGTCGGCGTAGCGGGCATGAGCATCGCGCACCACCTCCTCGACACGGTCCCACCCCGGCAGCGCGCCGGTGGACGCCTCCTGAGGGACGCCGTGCCATGCTGCGGGGTCGAGCACATCTCCTCCTCGGATCCGAGACGCCCCCAGCCGTCAGAGTCACCGTAGCGCCCGACGGCCGTCGTCGCCTAGAGCAGATGCGGCATTGCGGACGCGATCAGTACCAGTTCATCGCCTGCGAGTGCGACCACGCGCTGCAGGGTGTGCCGTACACCGATGAGATGTACCCGAGCCCCCACGCCACCTGCGTGGCCGCGTTCGTCTGCCAGTCGGAGCCGGCGGAGGCCATCTTGCTTCCGGGGAGCGCCTGCGGGATGCCGGTGGCACCGCTCGGGTTGTACGCCTTGTAGTTCCAGCCGGACTCCTTGTTCCACAGCGAGTTCAGGCAGGAGAACTGGTCCCCGCCCCATCCGTACGTGCTCGACATGATCTGCTGTGCGGCTGCCTTCGCACCCTCGGGAGTGTTCGCTGCAGCCAGCGCGGCTGCGGCCTGCTGCTCCGCGGCGGCCTGGGCCGCCGCCTGCTCCGCCGCGATCCGCGCTGCCTCTTCCTCGGCCTGCTTCTGCTGGGCGGCGGTGAGCGCCCCGCGCAGCTCCGCGGTGTCCGCGACCACGCTCGCGGTCTCATCCTGTGCCTTGTCGGCGAGGACGCCGACGAGCAGCACCGGCGTCACCTCGGTGTCATCGAGCTTCTCGATGTCGCTTTCGAGGTCGGAGGTGTCGACGGACGTCACTGCTCCCACATCGAGGCCGGCGGCGGCGACCTCAGCGCTCAGGGTCTCGGCCGCAGTGACCGCGTCCTTCGCCTGTGTCAGAGTGGCGGAGGCATCCTCCGCGATCTCCGCCAGCGGCTGGGCGCCCGCCAGTGCGGGTGCGGTGACGGCCGCAGCAGGGCTCATGGCTCCCACCGCGGGGGTGGAGGCCAGACCGACGCTCAGGGTGATGCCGACCAGCGTCGCCGATGCGACGCCGAGGATGGTCATGGGACGGTGGGCCGCGTTGCGGGCTGATGCCGCTGCGGAGGCGCGCCGAAGCGCACGGGTCTTCTGAAGCATTGGGTTCGACTTTCGGGTGGTCGTACGCCCTTTAAGGAGACTCATCGGGAGCTCGTCCCAGGCGCAAGTGAACCACTCTGAACGATGAACCTGAACGAAAACCATCCCTCACCTGGGATTTACATGAGAAGAGGGCCCCGCGCACGCCTTTCGGCGACACGGGGCCCTCTCACTCGGAACGTGTCCGAGGCTGTTCTCAGACGTTCGCGTCCTGGCGCTTCAGGCGTGCGGTCTCGCGTGCACGCGTGTTCGCGTCGAGGTTCACCTTGCGGATGCGCACGACCTCGGGGGTCACCTCGACGCACTCGTCGTCGCGGGCGAACTCGAGGCTCTCCTCCAGCGTCAACTGGCGCGGAGGCGTCATCGACTCGAAGGTGTCGGAGCTCGCTGCACGCATGTTGGTGAGCTTCTTCTCCTTGGTGATGTTCACGTCCATGTCGTCGGCGCGCGAGTTCTCGCCGATGACCATGCCCTCGTAGACCTCCTGCGTGGGCTGGACGAAGAAGGACATGCGCTCTTGCAGGGCGATCATCGCGAACGGGGTGACGACACCCTGACGGTCGGCGACGATCGAGCCGTTCTGACGCGTCGTGATGGAGCCGGCCCACGGCTCGTAGCCGTGCGAGATCGCATTCGCGATACCGGTGCCGCGGGTCGTGGTCAGGAACTCGCTGCGGAAGCCGATCAGGCCGCGCGACGGGACGATGAACTCCATGCGCACCCAGCCGGTGCCGTGGTTGGTCATGTTCTCCATGCGACCCTTGCGGTTCGCGAGCAGCTGCGTGATCGCGCCGAGGTGCTCCTCAGGGGTGTCGATCGTGAGGTGCTCGAACGGCTCGTAGGTCTTGCCGTCGATCTTCTTCGTGACCACCTGCGGCTTGCCGACGGTGAGCTCGAAGCCCTCGCGACGCATGTTCTCGACGAGGATGGCGAGAGCGAGCTCGCCTCGGCCCTGCACCTCCCACGCGTCCGGACGGCCGATGTCGACGACCTTGAGCGAGACGTTGCCGATGAGCTCCTTGTCGAGACGGTCCTTGACCATGCGAGCCGTGAGCTTGTGCCCCTTGACCTTGCCCATGAGCGGTGAGGTGTTGGTGCCGATCGTCATGGAGATCGCGGGGTCGTCGACCGTGATGGCCGGAAGCGGACGGACATCCTCGGGGTCGGCGATGGTCTCGCCGATCGTGATGTTCTCGAATCCGGCGATGGCGACGATGTCACCGGGGCCTGCGGACTCGGCCGGGTAGCGCTCCAGCGCACGGGTCTTCAGGAGTTCGGTGACACGCGCGTTCTGGTGCGTGCCGTCAGCGCGCACCCAGGCGACGGTCTGCCCCTTCTTGAGGGTGCCGTTGAAGATGCGGAGCAGGGCGAGACGGCCGAGGAACGGGCTGGAGTCGAGGTTCGTGACCCAGGCCTGCAGCGGGTGCTCGTCGTCGTACTCCGGTGCCGGCACGTGCTCGAGGATCGCCTCGAAGAGCGGCTCGAGGTCGTCGTTGTCCGGCAGCGTGCCGTCGGCGGGACGGTTCTGCGATGCAGCGCCGGCACGACCGGAGGCGTAGACCACCGGCACGTCGAGAAGGGCGTCGACGTCGAGGTCGGGCACGTCGTCGACCAGGTCGGAGGCGAGACCCAGCAGCAGGTCGTGCGCCTCTTCCTCGACCTCGGCGATGCGCGCGTCAGGACGGTCGGTCTTGTTGACCAGGAGGATGACGGGAAGCTTGGCCTCGAGCGCCTTGCGCAGCACGAAGCGGGTCTGCGGCAGCGGACCCTCGCTGGCGTCGACGAGCAGCACGACGCCGTCGACCATCGACAGGCCGCGCTCGACCTCGCCACCGAAGTCGGCGTGGCCGGGGGTGTCGATCACGTTGATCGTGATCTCCTTGCCGCCGGCGTGCTTGCCCTTGTAGGTGATCGCCGTGTTCTTGGCGAGGATCGTGATGCCCTTCTCACGTTCCAGGTCGTTCGAGTCCATGGCGCGCTCATCGACGTGAGCGTGTTCGCCGAAGGAACCCGTCTGACGCAGCATGGCGTCGACGAGAGTGGTCTTGCCGTGGTCGACGTGCGCCACGATTGCGACGTTGCGGAGGTCAGAACGGAGGGCGTGCGCCATGCAGGTGTCCTAAAAGATGTGGGGTTTCGCCGGGAAGCCGACGTTCCAGGATAACGCAAGCTCGGGGCCGGTTCCTGAAAAGCAGGTCGTAGCATCGAGATCGTGACCCGACCGCAGGCTCCGTGGGACCTCCCCGACCTCTCCCCCGCTCCCTCCCGTGCTCGACTGTGGTGGGAGATCGCGATCGTCCTGGCGCTGGGTCTCGGCCAGTCCGCGGTCTACGCGGTCGTCCAGCTCGCCTACCGTCTCACGGACGACGTGCCGATCGCCGATCAGGTGGCGAAGCTCAACCCGTCTCGGAGCGACAGGGAGATCTTCGACCTCATCTATCAGGTGCTCGCGATCGGGTTCTCGCTCGTCCCCGTCGTGCTGGTGTGCTTCCTGCTGTGGCAGTCGCGACGCCCCCATCTGGCGCGTCTGGGGCTGGACGGCACCGGTGTCGCGAAGGATGCGGGCCGCGGCATCCTGCTCGTGCTCGCGATCGGTATCCCCGGCCTCGGTCTCTATCTCGCCGGTCGGGCGCTCGGACTCACCGTGGCCATCGATCCTGCCGGGATAGACGCGTATTGGTGGACCGTCCCCGTGCTCCTGCTCGCGGCGGCCCGCGCCTCTCTGCAGGAGGAGTTCGTGGTGCTCGGATACCTCTTCACACGGCTGCGACAGCTCGGGTGGAGCCCGTGGGTGATCATCATCTCGACATCGGTCCTGCGGGCGAGCTACCACCTGTATCAGGGGTACCCGGCGTTCGTCGGCAACCTCGCGATGGGGCTGCTCTTCGGCTGGCTGTACCACCGCAGTGGACGGCTGATGCCCTTCCTCGTCGCGCACTTCGTCATCGATGCGGCCGCCTTCGTGGGGTACCCCTGGGCCGCGGCTATGTGGCCGGAGCTGTTCGGGCTCCCCGGCTGAGTGACGACGGGTGGGCTGGCTCTCCCCCTTCGCTGACGGAGTGCTCTAGCCTGAAGGCTTCCAACGATGGAAAACGGAGGGAAGTCTCATGAAGATGAACAGGACGACCAAGGCGGGGGCCGCGATCGCCATGGCAGCAGGGATCACGCTGCTCAGCGTTGCGCCCGCATCGGCAAGTGTCTTCGGGCCCTACTCGTCGGCGGCGCAGTGCAACGCCGATCGCACCGACTATGTCAGGGGCGGGGGGAAGGCCGCCCCCTGCATCCCCGGCACCGGAGGCTGGTACTTCCAGACGTACTGAGCATCATCGAGGATCGGGGCGGCGGGCATCAGCCCGTCGCCTCGATCGTTGACACCCGTCGGACCTCGCCCCTAGGCTCGGGGCACCCACGACGACGTGGGTACGACAATCCGGGGGGATTCGAATGAAGAAGAAACTGTCCGCAACAGCCGCAGGCATCGTCCTCGTCACAGGAATGGTGTTCGGCGGGGCCGCTGCAGCGCAGGCCGCCAGCTGGTTCGGCCCGTTCACCGATCTGTCCTATTGCCAGGCCGAACGACGGATCTTCATGCAGGAGGGCTACAGCGTCGGCTCCTGCGTGCACCGCAGCGGCCAGCCGGGGTACTGGTTCTCCTACTCCTGAACCGAGTCCGAGCCGCATCGCAGCGTGCCCCCTGTCCTCGTGAGAAGCCAGGGGGCACGTGTGCGGGGAAGCGGGATGGATCTCAGCCTGCGGAGGCGATCATCACGGCGACGACCGCCCACACGATGATGATCCCGAGCGCCAACAGCGCCCTGGCATCCCAGGAGCGACGGATCGGCGCACTCGCCGCGTGACCCGCAGCAGCCTGCCAGCGGTCGCGGATGTCCGTCAGGCCGCGCAACGACGCGGAGACCTGCACTTCCTCGTCGCGCATCTTGCTTCGTCTCGGACGCGCGTGCGCCGGTCCACCCCAGCAGGTGAGCTCGGTGTCGTCGTCGAGCGAGAACCGCAGCTGCCACTGCAGGTCGATGTCACGGACCCGATGCCAACCGAACTCGGTGCGCCGCAGCATGTTCTGGACGAGTGCCCCGTCGTCGCTGATGCGGACCATCGACACGAAGCTGATCTCGTAGATGATCCACAGGCCGAGAAGCACCCACGGTGCGAGGAGCAGCGTCTGCCCCCAACCTCCGCGCACGACGGCGTCGCCGACGAGGAACACCGCCAGAGCGAGGCTGACGACCATGACGACCGTGCCCGAGGACGAGCGGAAGGTCCGCCCGCCCTCGGGAGAGTTCGGCATCGCCACGATCAGAGGCCACCCAGAGGGATGGACGCACCGGGAATCGCTTCGAGCAGACGGCTCGTGTACTCCTGCTTCGGGTTCGCGAAGGTCTCGTCGACCGTGCCCTGCTCGACGATCCTGCCGCGCTCCATGACGCAGACCAGATCGCTCGAGACACGCACCACCGCGAGGTCGTGTGTGATGAACAGGTAGGTGAGTCCCAGCTCCGTCTGCAGGTCGGCCAGCAGCCTGAGGATCTGCGCCTGGACGAGCACGTCCAGAGCGGAGACCGCCTCGTCCAGCACCACGATGTCCGGCTTGAGCGCCAGAGCGCGCGCGATCGCGACACGCTGACGCTGTCCACCCGACAGCTCGCTCGGGTAGCGGGTCGCCAGATCCTGCGGCAGCGATACCTGATCGAGAAGCTCACGCACGCGCTCGCGACGCGAAGTGCGGTCACCCACACCGTGGATCTCGAGCGGTTCGGCGATCGTGTTCTCGAGGTTGCGCAACGGATCCAGAGAACCGTACGGGTCCTGGAACACCGGCTGCATGCGCCGACGAAGACCGAACGACTGTGCGCGGGAGAACCCCGACACGTCCATGCCGTCGATCTCGATCGTCCCCGACGTCGGGTCCTCCAGCTTGAGGACCATCTTGGCGACGGTCGACTTGCCCGAGCCCGACTCGCCGACGAGAGCCAGCGTCTTCCCGCGCGGGATCTCGAACGACACGTCGTCGACAGCACGGAACATCTCACTGCGGAAGCCGCCCTGTCGGATGCGGTAGTCCTTGGTGAGACCGGCCACTCGCACCGTGGGCGGGATGGCGGCGAGGTCCTCGAGCGTCTCCACACCGCGGTCCTCGACCACGGCCTGGATGCGCTGCGATGCCACGCTGGGCGCGGCGGCGACGAGGCGCTTGGTGTACGGATGCTGCGGGTTCTGCAGGATCTCCCGGCTCGGTCCCGACTCCACGATGGTGCCGTTCTGCATGACGATCAGGCGCTCCGCGCGCTCGGCAGCGAGACCGAGGTCGTGCGTGATCAGCAGCATCGAAGTTCCGCGGTCGCGGGTCAGGCTCGCCATATGGTCGAGGATCACGCGCTGCACGGTGACGTCGAGGGCCGACGTCGGCTCATCCGCTATCAGGAGCCGGGGGTCTGCCGCCAGTCCGATACCGATGAGCGCACGCTGGCGCATTCCGCCCGAGAACTGATGGGGGAACTGGCGCAGCCGCTTGGCCGCATCGGCGAGACCCGCCTGCTGGAGCACCTCGATCGCCCGAGCCCGGACCGCCGCCCGCCCCTGGGCGAGACCATTGGCACGGACCGCCTCCTCGACCTGGAAGCCGATGCTCCAGACGGGGTTGAGGTTCGACATCGGGTCCTGCGGCACGTAGCCGATCGCCTTCCCGCGGATGCGCTCCATCTCCCGCTCGGAGAGGTGCGTGAGCTCCTCTCCGTCCAGTGTGATGCTCCCGCCGGTGACCTTTCCGGTGCCGGCCAGCAGTTTGATGATGGACGTCGCCGCCGTCGACTTGCCCGATCCGGACTCGCCGACGATCGCGACCGTCTCGCCTGCCATGACGTCGAAGCTGATGCCATGCAGCACCTGTCGCGTGCCGTTCTGCGTATCGAACGCGACCGTGAGGTCCCGGACGCTCAGCAGGGGTGTCGTTGACTCACTCATCGGCGTGCCCTCGCCCTCGGGTCGAGGGCGTCTCGGATGAGCTCGCCCAGGAGGATGAACGCGAGCACCGTGATGGTGAGCGCGATCGACGGATAGATCAGCGCCATCGGCGCGACCCGCAGTGAACGCTGGGCCTGGCTGATGTCGTTGCCCCAGGACATGACATCGCTGCCGAGACCGACACCGAGGAAGCTCAGGGTCGCCTCCGCGACGATACCGCCGGCAAGCGCCAGTGTCGCCAGGACGAGCAACGGCGCGAAGGCGTTGGGGATCACGTGGGACAGCAGGGTGCCGAAACGCCCCTTCCCCAGCGCCGCCGACGCCATCACGAAGTCCGCCTGTTTCACCCTGAGCACTTCCGCTCTGACCACGCGGGCCGTCGCAGCCCAGGCGAACCCACCGATCGCGAGAGCGAGCGTGAAGACGTTGCGGTACTGCGCGAACACCGTCATCACGACGACCGCCGCGAGGATGTAGGGGATCGAGAAGAAGATGTCGCCGACGCGGGAGAGCACGGCGTCGAGCCATCCTCCGTAGTATCCCGCGAAGGCACCCATGATCAGACCGAGAGTCGAGCTGATGATCGTTGCCAGCAGACCGACGCTGATCGAGGTGCGCGAGCCCCAGACGATGCGCGACCAGATGTCGCACCCCTGGAACGTGTAGCCGAGAGGGTGGCCTGCGGCCGGTCCCGCATTGGAGTTCCCGAGCTCACACTGGTTGTTCGGAGGCGTCTGCGTGAAGAGCGTCGGCCACAGGGCCATCAGCAGGATGAGCGCGACGATGCCGAGCGAGATCCAGAACGACGGGCGACGGCGCAGATCGGTCCACGCGTCCCGCCAGAGACTCGCAGGCTTGCCTTTGACATTGATGGCATCCGTCGGCGGCTGTTCGGCCACCACCGGTGCGACGTAATGGGAGGGACGGTCACTTGACATAGCGGATCCTCGGGTCGAGCAGCCCGTAGAGCAGGTCCACGAGCAGGTTGACGAGAACGTAGATGATGACGAACACCGTCACGAAGGAGACGATCGTCGGTCCTTCGTGTCTCAACGTCGCCTGGAACAGGGTCTGCCCCACGCCGGGAATGTTGAAGATGTACTCCGTCACGGTCGCGCCGACGAGGAGCACACCGAAGTTCGTCGCCGAGTTGGTGATCACCGGGATCAGGGAGTTGCGCAGCACGTGCACGGGGATCACGCGATTGCGTGAGAGCCCCTTGCCGTATGCCGTGCGCACCCAGTCCTGGTTGAGGGTGTCGAGCACAGACCCTCGCATGAGCCGCATGCTGGTCGCATACAGGCTCAGCCCCAGCACGATCGCGGGAAGCCACAGATCACCCCAGTCGTTCTGGCCGCCGACGGTCGGACGGAACCAGCCCAGTTTTATCGCGAGGAAATACTGCGCGAGGAAGGCGACGACGAAGATCGGCATCGACAGGAAGACGAGCGAGACGATGAGAGAAGCGTGGTCGAACAGCTTGCCCTTGCGAAGGGCGGAGAGCGTTCCGATGATGATCGCGAGCGTGAACTCGATCGCGATCGCCATGATGGCCAGGCGGCCGGTGATAGGAAGCGTCCTGGCGAGCACTGTGCTCACGGACTCACCGGAGAACGTCGTTCCCATATCGCCCTTGAAGACGCCGGTGATGTAGTAGAAGTACTGGACGAGGAACGGGTCGTCCAGGTGGTACTGCGCTCGGATCGTGGCGAGCAGCTGCGGGCTCGGCGGTTTGTCACCGAAGAGCGCCGCGATGGGGTCACCCGGCATCAGGAAGACGAGCGCGTAGATGAGAAGCGTCGCACCGAAGAAGACCGGGATCAGCTGAAGAAGTCGCCGCAGGGTGTAGGCGAGCATCCTTGCTCCTTTCGTGGAGTCGGAGTCAGCCGGAGTGCACGACGCGAGGCGGTGACGTCGCCGCCACCGCCTCGCTGCCGTTCACTCCAAGGGCCTACTCGGCCTTGGTGATCTCGTAGTAGAGCGGAACAGAGTTCCAGCCGACGGTGACGTTGTCGACCGAGTCGCCGAAGCCACCGATCGAGTTCTGGTACCAGAGCGGGATGACCGGGAGGTCGTTGAACAGGATCTCCTGGACCTTCTCGTAAGCCGCGTTCGCGTCGTCCGCGCTCGTGGCCGCTGCACCCTCTGCGAGCAGAGAGTCCACCTCGGGGTTCGAGTAGTCACCGTCGTTCGACGATGCACCCGTGCCGTAGAGCGGCTGCAGGAAGTTGTAGACGGCGGGGTAGTCGCCCTGCCATCCGGAGCGGTTCGCCGTCTGGATCGTGCGCTTGCCGGCGTCGTCCCGTGCGTTGACCGCTGCGCGGAGCGTGGCGAGGTCGACGTACGGTGCGCCCGACGCCTCGATACCGAGCGTGTTCTTCAGGGAGTTCGAGACCGCGTCGACCCACACCTGGTGTCCACCGTCGGAGTTGTACGCGATCTGGAAGGTTCCGGACCACGGGGAGATGGCGTCAGCCTTCGCCCACAGTTCCTTGGCCTTCTCCGGGTCGTACTTCAGGACGTCGGAACCGGGAACGCTGTCGCTCCAGCCGTCGATGACGGGCGTCGTGAAGTCGCTCGCCGGGGTGCGGGTGTCGGCGAAGATCTTGCTCGTGATCTCGTCGCGGTTGATCGCCAGCGAGATGGCCTGGCGGCGCAGGGTGCCCTCTTCGCCCGAGAAGTGCGGGAGCTGCCCACCGATGGTGAACGACTGGAAGATGGCCGCAGGCTGGTTGGTCGCGCGCTCGCCGAGCTCGTCCTCGAACACCGCGAGGGAAGCCTCGGGGATCTGGTCGATGACGTCGATGTTGCCGCCGAGCAGGTCGGCGTACGCACCCTCGGGAGCCGTGTAGAACTTCAGCGTCAGGCCGCCGTTCTGGGCGACGCGCTCACCCTTGTAGTCGTCGTTCTTGACGAGGTCGATCTGGACGTCGTGCTGCCATGCTCCCTCCTTGGCGAGCATGTACGGACCGTTGCCGATCGGGTTCTCACCGAAGGCGTCCATGTCCTCGAACGCGACATCGGGCAGCGGGTAGAACGCCGAGTAGCCGAGGCGGGTCACGAAGTCGGAGGCGACGTCGCTGCTCAGGTCGATCGTGAAGGTCTGGTCGTCGACCTCGGTGAGACCGGTGAGCTCGGAGTCCGCGTCGGCGTTGAAGCCGACGATGTCGGCGAACCAGGACTGGTTCAGCTGCGCGTTGGAGAGCTGCGCACCGTAGTTCCACGCGTCGATGAAGTTGTGGGCGACGACGTCTTCACCGTTGGTGAACTTGTTGCCCTCCTTCAGCTTCACCGTGACCTTGTTCGGTGCGTCGACCGTGATCGACTCGGCCATGTCGTTGACGAGGGCACCGTCGCCGTCGTAGAAGGCGAGACCTGCGAAGACGGAGTCGAGAATCTTGCCGCCGTTGACCTCGTTCGTGTTGGTCGGGATCAGCGCGTTCTCCGGCTCGCCTCCGTTCGCCGAGATGATCGCCGATGCCGAGCCCTTGGAGCCCTCATCGCCGGAGTCGTTCCCGCCTGCGCAACCGGCCAGCGCCAGGGCGCCGACCACGAGCAGAGCGCTGCCCGCGAGGGCAATCCTGTTTCGTTTCACTTTTCGTCCTCCTGTGGACAGTGCTGAGTCTGCGCGCTCACCATCGAGCACGCAGGGATACCTGAGCGTAACCCGCCGTCTCCGGAACCGCCGCGCTCAGCTAACGAACTGTTACTGAGTGGTGACCATCCGTAACACCCCCGAAACACCGGGAAACACCGGGAAACGAAAGACGGTGTCGCACTTCCGCACGGAAGCGCGACACCGTCTGCTCAGATGCGCACGGGCTCAGGCGAAGGCCTCCACCGGCGGGCAGGCGCACACGAGGTTCCGGTCGCCGTACGCCTGGTCGATGCGACGCACCGGCGGCCAGTACTTGCCTGCGACGAGCGCATGGACGGGGTAGGCGGCTTCCTCCCGCGTGTAGGGATGCTCCCACTCCCCGGCGATGAGCGACACCGCCGTGTGCGGCGCGTGCACCAGAGGATTGTCGTCCGCGGGCCAGCGTCCCGCCGCCACGGCCTCCGCCTCGGCCTTGATCATGACCATGGCCTCGATGAAGCGCTCGATCTCGTCGAGGTCCTCCGATTCCGTCGGTTCAACCATGAGCGTGCCCGCCACGGGGAACGACATCGTCGGTGCGTGGAAGCCGTAGTCGATGAGACGCTTGGCGACGTCGTCGACGGTGATTCCGGTCGCTTCCTTGAGCGGACGCAGGTCGAGGATGCACTCGTGCGCGACGCGACCGTTCTCACCCGTGTAGAGCACCGGGAAGTGGCCGCCCAGCCGCTCGGCGATGTAGTTCGCGGAGAGCACGGCTGCCGCGGTGGCGCGGCGCAGACCGTCGGCGCCCATCATGCGGACATATGCCCACGAGATCGGCAGGATCCCCGCGGATCCGTAGGGAGCGGCCGAGATCACCCCGCCACCGAACGTGTATCCACCGAAGTGCTCGGCGCGCTGGGCGAGGGGATGCGAGGGAAGGAACGGGGCGAGGTGCGACTTCGCCGCCACCGGGCCGATGCCAGGACCTCCCCCACCGTGCGGGATGGCGAACGTCTTGTGCAGGTTGAGGTGCGAGACGTCGCCTCCCAGGTCGCCGAAGCGCGCGTAGCCGAGCAGCGCGTTGAGGTTGGCCCCGTCGACGTACACCTGGCCGCCCGCATCGTGCACGGCGGCCGTGATCTCGACGACCTGCTCCTCGTACACACCGTGCGTCGAGGGGTAGGTGATCATCAGGGCCGACAGGTCGTCGGCGTGCTGGGCGATCTTCGCCCGCAGGTCGTCGAGATCGACGTTGCCGAGCTCGTCCGTCGCCACCACGACGACCTTCATGCCGGCGAGCACGGCCGAGGCCGCATTCGTGCCGTGAGCCGAGGACGGGATGAGGCAGACGGTGCGGTGGGTGTCGCCGTTCGCGTGGTGGTATCCGCGGATGGCGAGGAGGCCGGCCAGCTCGCCCTGCGAACCGGCGTTCGGCTGCAAGGACACCGCGTCGTAGCCGGTGACCTCCGCGAGCCAGCCCTCGAGCTGATCGATGAGCTCGAGGTAGCCCTGCACATCGGCGGCGGGAGCGAACGGGTGGATCCCTGCGAACTCCGGCCAGGTGATCGCCGCCATCTCGGTGGCCGCATTGAGCTTCATGGTGCACGAGCCCAGCGGGATCATGCCGCGATCGAGGGCGTAGTCCCGGTCGGACAGGCTCTTGAGGTACCGCATCATGGCGGTCTCCGAGCGGTGGGAGTGGAACACCGGGTGCGTGAGGTACTCGTCCTGACGGAGCAGGTCTTCCGGCAGTCCCCGCAGCTTGTCCCCACCGAACATGCCGAACGCGCGGTCGTTCTTGCCGCCGAAGACAGCCGTGACGTGGTGCAGTTCGCCGAGGGTCGTGGTCTCGTCGACGGCGATGCCGACCGTGTCGGCGTCGGCGACGTGCAGCAGGATCCCGTGATCATCGTGGGCACGCGCGGCGAACTCTGCCGCACGACCGGGGACGCGCACCTGCAGGGTGTCGAAGAAGTCCGCGTGCACGACCTCCACCCCTGCCTCGGTCAGCCAGTCACGCAGCAGCGCCGCCTTCGCCGTGGTCTGGGTCGCGATCTCCCGCAGCCCGTCCGGACCGTGGTAGACGGCGTACATCGACGCCATGACCGCGAGCAGCACCTGGGCGGTGCAGATGTTCGAGGTGGCCTTCTCACGGCGGATGTGCTGCTCCCGCGTCTGCAGTGAGAGCCGGTAAGCGGGCTTGCCGTCGGCGTCGACCGACACTCCGACGAGGCGACCGGGGAGCTGACGCTCGAGGCCGGAGCGGACGGCCATGTAGCCGGCGTGCGGACCACCGAAGCCCATCGGCACGCCGAAGCGCTGGGTCGTGCCGACCGCCACGTCGGCGCCGAGCGAACCGGGAGAAGCGATCAGCGTGAGAGCGAGCAGGTCGGCGGCCGCGACAGCGAGAGCGCCGGAGAGGTGCGCGGCGTCGAACACGGCGGACGGATCCCAGACGCGTCCGGAAGCGCCGGGGTACTGCACGAAGACACCGAACAGGTCGGAGGGCAGCTCCTCACCCGCGGCGAAATCGACCGTGACGATGTCGATACCGAGAGCTTCCGCGCGCGTGGCGAGCATCGCCTTGGTCTGCGGAAGCGCATCCGCGTCCACCGCGAACACGGTCGACGCCGACTTCGACGCGCGCCGCGAGAGCAGCATCGCCTCGACCACCGCGGTCGACTCGTCGAGCATGGACGCGTTGGCCGTCGTGAGCCCGGTGAGCTCCGAGACCATGGTCTGGAAGTTGATGAGCGCCTCCAGACGCCCCTGGGAGATCTCCGGCTGGTACGGCGTGTAGGCCGTGTACCACGACGGGTTCTCCAGCACGTTCCGCTGGATCACCTGCGGCGTGATGGTGCCGTAGTATCCCAGGCCGATCATCGGTCGGTTCACGGTGTTGCGCGAGGCGAGCACTCGCAGCTCGGCGAGAGCCTCGGTCTCGCTCGCCGCGGACGGGATCCTCGAGGGCGCGTCGCCCGCGCCCGAGGAGGGACCGGTGTAGATCGACGCGGGCACGGCCTGGCGCATGAGCGCCTCGACCGGGCTCAGCGCGCCGTCGGCCCCGTTGGTGTCGAGACCGAGCGCCGCGAGCATGGTGCGCTGCGCGGCATCCGTGGGTCCGATGTGACGATCGGCGAAAGTGACCACTGGCGAATCAGCCCTCCGTGAGTGCGACGTACGCGTCGCGGTCGAGCAGTCCGTCCAGCGCGCCGGTTGCGACGGAGACCTTGAGCAGCCAGCCGCCCTCGAAGGGGGCGGCGTTGACCAGCGACGGATCGTCGACGGCCGCGTCGTTGATCTCGACGACGGTTCCGGAGACCGGTGCGTAGAGCTCGCCGACCGACTTCGTCGACTCGATCTCGCCGACGACCGCACCTGCGGTCACCTCGGTGCCCACGGCGGGGAGCTCGACGAAGACGACGTCTCCCAGCTTCTCGGCGGCGTAGTCGGTGATGCCGATGGTCACGGTGTCGCCGTCGGCGGCGATCCACTCGTGCTCTTCGGTGTAGTGGAGTGCGGCGAGGTCGGTCATTTGGTCCTCCGATAGAAAGGCAGGGCGGTCACGGTCGCGGGAATCTTGGTTCCCCGCACGTCAAGGAATACTGCGGTTCCCTCTTCCACGGAAGATGGGGTCACGTAGGCCATCGCGATCGGGTGGCCGAGAGTGGGGCTGAGAGCGCCGCTCGTGATCTCTCCGAGCACGGATCCGTCCTCGTCGACGACGGCGTACCCGGCGCGTCCTGCGCGCTTGCCCTCGGCGACGAGGCCGACCAGGACCGGTGCTTCCGATGCCTCGGTCGAGTCCTCGAAGGACGAGAGCGCCTCCTTGCCGACGAAGCGCTCCTTCGCGGTCACCACGACACGGCCGAGGCCGGCCTGCGAGGGGCGGGTGTCGAGGCTCAGTTCATGCCCGTAGAGAGGCATCCCCGCCTCGAGCCGAAGGGTGTCGCGCGCGGCGAGACCGGCGGGGACGAGTCCGTGCGGTGAGCCGGCCTCGAGCAGGGCGTCCCAGAGCGACGCGGCGCTGTCGGTGGCGACCAGCAGCTCGAAGCCATCCTCGCCCGTGTAGCCGGTGCGCGCCAGGAGGAGCGGTTTGCCCTGGTACTCCGCGGATGCCCAGGCGTAGTACTTCTGCTCGGACCAGGGAACGCTCAGGTCGGTGATGTCAGCGGTCGCGGCCAGGATCGCCTCGGCGTTCGGCCCCTGCACGGCGATGAGGGCGTAGTCGTCGGAGACGTCTTCGACGTCGACTCCGCGATCGCCGAGGAATCCCGCGAAGCTGCGCTCCTCGCCCGGCGCTCGATCGGGCAGATCGCGCTCGATGAGGGACGGGAAATCACGGACGCGCTTCGCGAATGCCGAGTCGACGAAGCCCCGGTTGCCGGCGTTCGCGATCACGAGATAGCGGTCCTCGGCCAGCCGGTACGCGATGACGTCGTCGACGATGCCGCCGTCCTCGGAGAGCATCAGGGAGTACTTCGCCTTGCCGATCGGCATCGCGGAGATACGTCCGGCCAGTGCGTAGTCGAGGAAGGCTGCTGCGGCCTCCCCTGTCACGAGGAACTCGGCCATGTGCGAGATGTCGAAGATGCCCGCGCTCTGGCGCACGGCGTGGTGCTCGGCGAGGTCGGAGGTGTAGCGCACCGGCATCTGCCAGCCGCCGAAGTCGGTGAACGACGCGCCGAGGGCCTCATGGCGTTCGCGCAGCGGGGTGTAGCGGGGGTCGGACATGGAGTTCTCCCGGGCTGTGTCGGGCGGAACGGCGGCATCGCTGTTCCTCGGAACTCCCCCTCTGTCATGGGCCTGAGAGCTTCACCCGTGCACGGAGGCGGGGCTTTCACCGTCGGCGGACCCGCACACGAGACGGATCGCTTTTCAGAGTGGCCGGAACCGCGCGGTACGCGTACCTGAGAGATTGGCGGGGAGGCTTGCTCCTTCGGTGCCCGGCTGCGTTCGCCGGGGCTCTCCCGCGTGGGTCATTCGGCCTGTCTTCAGTTGTGCGTTCAGTCTAGCCGGTGCTGTCCGCGCTGCGAGCCCCGCCGGAGAACACGAAGCTCCGGTCGCACTTTCTGTCGACTCGAACGAGTCGGGGGGACAGAGAGTGCGACCGGAGCGTGATCCGAGCGGTTGCTCAGGCGGTGCGTCTATCAGGCGGTGCGTCTGTTCAGGCGATGCCGAGTTCGGTGCGGACTTCGTCGCGGAGGCGGCCGAGGTTCTCGGGCTCGGGTGCCGCGCCGAGGAGGGTCTTGGTGTATTCGTGTTGCGGGTTGAGGATGACCTCGTCTGCGGGGCCCCGCTCGACGACATCACCCTTGTAGAGCACCATGATCTCATCGGAGAAATGCCGGGCCGTGGCCAGGTCGTGCGTGATGTACAACACGCCCAGGTTCTCCTCCCGCTGCAGATCCGCCAGCAGGTTGAGGACGCCCAACCGGATCGACACGTCGAGCATCGATACCGGCTCGTCGGCGACGATGAACCGCGCCCCCGGGGCCAGAGCCCGTGCGATCGCGACCCGCTGCCGCTGCCCGCCGGACAGCTCGTGCGGGCGACGCTCCGCGAACGACTCCCCCGGACTCAACCGCACCCGCTCCAACAACTCCACCGCCCTGGCACGCACCTGCGCACTGGAGAGCTTCGGGTGATGCAGACGAATCGGACGCTCCAGATGATGCACGATCGTGTGGAACGGGTTCAACGACGCGAACGGATCCTGGAACACCATCTGCACATCCGCGCGATAGCGCTCCAACGCCCGCCCCCGCGCCCCGGAGGGCTCCCCGTCCAACAGGATCTCCCCACTGGTGGGGGTCTCCAGCTTCATCAGCATCCGCGCGATCGTCGACTTGCCCGACCCCGACTCCCCCACCAGAGCGACCGTCTTCCCGGCCTCGATCGTGAACGACACATCCTTCACCGCATGCAGGACGCTCGTCTTGAACCCGGAGCGCAGGTGGAAGTCCTTCACCAGGTTCCGCGCCTCCAGCCTCGCCGTCTCCGGCTCGGCAGTGTTCGAGTTCGAGTTCGTGTTCGTCATCGGACGCCCTCCTGGCTCACACCGGTACGCACGAAATCGCCGCGCTCGCCCTTCAACGACGGGAAACTCGACAACAACCGCTTCGTGTACTCGTGCTGCGGGGAGCGGTAGATCTCCTCCGCCGTCCCCTCCTCCACGATCTGCCCCTGCAGCATGATCGCGATCCGATCACTGATCTCGATCAACATCGGCAGATCATGCGTGATGAAGATCACCGCGAAGCCCAACTTCTCCCGCAACCGCATGATCTCCCGGATGATGCCCCGCTGCACCACCACATCCAACGCGGTGGTCGGCTCGTCCATGATCATCACCTGCGGATCCAACGCGAGAGCCATCGCGATCATCATCCGCTGACGCATCCCGCCCGACAGCTCGTGCGGGAAACTCGTCAACCGAGACGGATCGACACCCACCAGGGTGAGCAGTTCCTCCGCCCGCGCCGTCTTCGCCTTCTTGCTCATGCCGGGACGATGGGTATCGAAGATGTCGAAGATCTGCGCCTTCACACTGATCACCGGATTCAACGAGTTCATCGCGCCCTGGAACACCATCGAGATCTTGTCCCACCGGAACGCCCGGAGGCCTTCGCCGTCCAGGCCCACGATGTCGATGTCATGACCGTCCCGATCATGGAACACGATCTCCCCGCCCGTCATCAACGCCGGAGCCTTCAACAACCGATTCATCCCGTACGCGAGAGTCGTCTTCCCGCAGCCGGACTCCCCGGCGAGACCCAGGATCTCCCCACGGTTCAGGGTCAGGGAGACGTCCCGCACCGCCTTCACCGGCGGATCCACCTCATACTCGATCGACACGTTACGCGCCGTCAGGACCGGCTCGCTCATGCGGTGACTCCCTTGGTCTTGGCGGCCTTGCGCACGCGGCGCGCGGCTTCGGGCGCATTGCGCAGCTTCGGGTTGATGACCTCGTCGATGGCGAAGTTGATCAGGGACAGGCCGGCGCCGAGGAGCGCGATCATGAGTCCCGGCGGGACGAACCACCACCAGGCTCCGCGCCCGAGGGCCTGCCCCGACTGCGCGTCGTTGAGGATCGAGCCCCAGGTGATGGACGAGTTGGGTCCGAGACCCAGGTACGACAGACCCGCCTCGCCGAGGATCGCGAAGATGATCGCGAAGAGGAACTGCGCTGCGAGCAACGGCAGCAGGTTCGGCATGATCTCGACGAGGATCACCCGGAACGACCGCTCGCCCGCGACCTTCGAGGCGTAGACGTAGTCGCGTGTTCGAAGCGAGCGCGTCTGCAGCCGGAGCACGTACGCCGCCCCGGCCCAGGAGGTGATGCCGAGCACGAACGCGACGAGCTGCCAGCTCCGCTGCGGGACGAACGAGGCGATGACCATCACCAGCGGCAGGCCCGGGATCACGATCATGACGTTCGTGAGCAGGGCGAGCCCGTCTTCGCGCCATCCGCCCAGGTAGCCGGCGAGCACGCCGAACAGGAGGGAGAGGACGATCGCGATGCTGCCGGCCGTCACGCCGATGAGCAGTGAGCCCTGGGCACCGGTCGCGAGTTGGGCGAACATGTCGTTGCCGAGCTTGGTCGTGCCGAGCCAGTGCTCCGCCGACGGCGGCTGGAGCGCAGGGTTGGCCGTGCTCCGCGGGTTCTGGGCGAAGATCGGCGCGATGATCGCGAACAGCACGATCGCCAGCACGATGCACACACCCACGATGAACTTCGGCGAGGTGCTGGGCAGGATGCGGCGGCGCTTGCGTCCCTGCTGCGTCGCCAGCGAGATCGTGCTGGCCGGGGCGGTCACGGGCGGCTCCTGTGTCAGGAGCGGGTTCTTCGTGTCAGACATTCTGGCGAGCCCTCGGGTCGATGAAGCCATAGACGAGGTCCATGATGAAGTTGGCGGCGAGCACCGTGAGCGTGATGACGAGGAACAGCCCCTGCATCAACGCGTAGTCGTTGTTGGTCACGGCCTGGAACATCAGCTTGCCGATGCCGGGGTAGGTGAACACCTGCTCCATGACGATGGAGCCGGCCACCACGAAACCGAGCGTGATCGAGAAGCCCGCGATCGAGGGGATCGCGGCGTTCCTTGCGGCGTAGGTGGTGAGCACCCGGCGCGGACGCAGGCCCTTCGCCTCGGCCGTGAGCACATAGTCCTCGGCGAGCGTCGAGACCATCATGTTGCGCATGCCGAACATCCAGCCGCCGACCGAGCTGATGACGATCGTCACGGCGGGAAGGATGGCGTGAGCGACGGCATCGCTGAAGAAGGCCCACGTCGGCTCGGGGCCGTCGGGGAAGTCGAACACGTCGTAGCCGCCGAAGATGGGGAACCAACCGAGGCCGACCGCGAACACGGCCACCAGGATCAGCGCCATCCAGAAGTACGGGATGGACTGCAGCACGGTCGTGGCAGGGATCAGATGGTCGACCCAGGTACCGCGCTTCCAGCCGGCCCAGGCGCCGAGCACGACGCCGAGGACGAAGGAGATGATCGTCGCCGTGCCGACCAGGACGAGCGTCCACGGCAGCGCTCCGGCGATGAGCTCCGTCACCGGAGTCGGGAACTTCGTCACCGAGATACCGAGATCGCCCTGGAACATCCGCCCCCAGTACGCGAGGTACTGATCCCACAGCGAGGAGTCGTCGCCGCCGAGCAGGAGCCTGATGTTGCGGATGGTCGTCTCTGAGACGTCACCGCCTGCCCGCTGCATCTTGGCGATCATGATGTCGGCGGGGTCTCCGGGCATGAGCCGGGGAAGAAAGAAGTTGATGGATATCGCGGCCCAGAGCGTGAACGCGTAGAACCCGATTCTTCGTGCATAGAACTTCATGTCACTGATTCCTGACTTCCTTCTTCCCCGACTCCTCTCGTGTTACTTGACCGGCTGGAGCTGCGTCAGGACGTAGCCTGCCGCGATCGCACCCCAGGACGGCGGGAAGGCGTAGAGGTCTTCCTCCGTCGGCCAGCCCGTGTAGTCCTTCGTGTTGTAGAAGGTCTGCGTCGCATTGATGACGAGCGGGATGTAGGGCAGGTCACGCACGATCTCGGTCTGGATCGTCGCGTACAGCTCCTTCTTCGTCGCTTCGTCGTTCGTGCTGATCGCCGACTGGATCGCCGTGTCGACGACCGGGTTGCTGTAGCGGCTGAAGTTCCAGCGGCCCGCGGGGATCTCGGTACCGACCGGGCTGGTCGACTCGACGGCGGTGCCGCCGAACCAGTCGCGGTAGATCTGGAACGGATCGGCGACCGAGGTGCCGATCACGCCACCCATGATGAGCTGGAACTCGCCACCCTGACGGGAGTCGGAGAATTCCTGCCACTGCACCGTCGATGCCGTGACCTTGATGCCTGCGGCCTCGGCCTGCTCGGCGATCAGCTTCGCGGCGTCGTTGTAGTCGGTCCAGCCGTCGACCGAGGTGAGCGTGAGCTCGAGCGGAACCCCGCCCTTCTCGTAGATGCCGCTGGAACCCTTGGTGTAGCCGGCGGCCTCGAGGATCGAACCGGCCTCGGCAACGTTCGCCTCCTGCGGGCTGACCTCGTTGGCCGGGTCGGCGAGCCACTTCTCGTCGCGCGGCAGCAGTGTGAATGCCGGCGAGATATCACCCGTGAGGCCGACGAACGCCTTGTCCTTGATGATCCCGCGGTCGATCGCCACGTTGAGCGCCTGACGCACCGCGACGTCGGTCTGCGGGCCGGTGCAGCCCAGTTCCGCGTTGGAGCAGGTGTAGAGCACCGTCGGGTCCTGCGGGGTGTTGATCCAGTCGATCTTGCCGTTGCCGGTCACGTCATCCGGGTTGGGGATGAACATGCCGGTCCAGTCGAGCTTGCCGGCGGCGAGCAGGTCCTGTGCGGTCTGGTTGTTGTCGACCGCGATGTACTGGACCTTCTTGACGCCGAGCTTGTCGGCGTCGCGGTAGTTCTTGTTCGCGACGAGGGTGTAGGACTCGCTCGTGGTCTTGTCGACGACGTAGGGGCCGGATCCGACGGGCTCTTCGTTCGTGAAGTTGGCGAAGTCCTTGACGTCCTTCCAGACGTGCTCGGGGAGGATGTAGCTCGACCCCATCCGCTGGAACTCGGTCGTGTACTGCGCGGACGCGTACGTCAGCACGGCGGTGGTGTCGTCCGTGGCCTCGGCGGAGATCAGACCGTTGCCCTCGGGGTTGTTGGCCTCGTAGTTGAACGAGAACGCGACGTCCTTGGCGGTCAGGGGCTCGCCGTCGCTCCACTTGAGGTCGGGCTTGATGGTGACCGTGATCACCGTGCCGTCCTCGTTGTATTCGAACGAGTCGCCGATCAAGCCGACCGGCTCGGAGTCCGCGGTCTTGTTGTAGAAGAACAGCGGCTCGTAGATCGGTCCGAGCGCGCCGTGGAGCACGGTCGGTGCGAACGGGTTGTAGTTCGCGGCGATGGGGGTCTGGCTGCCGGCCCAGACACGCAGGGCCTTGTCGCCATCGGCATTGCCACTGTCGCTACCGCCGCCACAGGCGGTGAGGCCCAGGGCGAGGACGGATGCTCCGGCAATCGCGGTGAGCGCGATCTTGCGCCTTCCGTTACGGATCATTTCTCTTGTTTCCTCTCGGTGCTGCACTGCAGGAGGGATCGCTCCGGATGGAGCAGAACCCCGGAGGTGGGGTTCTCGGGCCCGGGGAGACGACCGGCGGCCACTCCCGAAGGGGTTTGTTAGGACAGTAACCTAACAAACCCCGTCCTCGCGGACAAGCCTCCTCGCGCTCCCCAGATAACGTTTCGGACTCGGGCGGAATCCTCGTCATGGAGGACCACTAAGAGTCCCGATGACACTAAGATCGTCCTCGGAGGTTAAGGTGCGAATGACTCAAAGCGGTGACATCCGGGTCGCCGTCTCGACGGTGATCCTGACGCTGCGCAGGACCGACGACGGACGGGCGGTGCTCTCCCTGCCGCTCGTGCTGCGCACGCGCGAGCCTTTCGCCGGCCAGTGGGCACTCCCCGGAGGTTGGCTCACCTCGACGGAGTCTCCCGTCGACGCCGCGGCCCGCACCCTCGCCGAGACGACGGGACTCGCCCCGAGCTACCTCGAGCAGCTCTATGCCTTCGGCGCGGTCGACCGCTCCCCCACGCGGGTGGTCTCCATCGTGTACTGGGCCCTGTTGCGGCAGGACGAGGTGACCACGCAGAGCGCCGCACACCGCGCAGCCGGGCACAATCCCGAGAACGTGCGCTGGTTCGACATCGACGACCTGCCGGACCTCGCGTTCGACCATGACCGGATCGTCGAGTACGCGTTGTGGCGACTGCGGAACAAGGTGGGGTACAGCCGGGTCGCACAGGGGTTCCTCCCCGCCGAGTTCACGCTCGCCGAGCTGCGCGAAGCCTACGAATCGATCCTCGGACGCACCCTCGACCCCGCCAACTTCCGTCGCCAGGTGGAAGCGGCGGGCAATCTGCTCCCGACCGACCGGTTCCGCACCGGAAGCCACCGGCCCGCACGTCTGTACCGCGACAACACCGATATCGAGCTCGCCGATCGCGGCCCGCTCCGACCAGAGGAAACGAGCATCCGATGAGCATCACCTTCGTCCCCGCTCCCGCCGTACCGCCGCTGGACCCCTCCGTCGACCATGCGATCCAGGCGATCGTCACCGGCGCGTCCACGGACGCCACGTGCACGACGGATCTCGCCGCAGGACCGTGGGACTTCGACTCGCGGCCCGGATACGGACCTGGCTCATCGATGGGAGACGTCATCCCGACCGGTGCCCCGCGACAGGGTGAGCTGCCTTCCGAGTACCGCGAGGCGTCGGAGGAGGAGCTCGACGGGAGGATCCGGGCCGCGAAGGCCACGCTCGGCGACCGGGTGCTGATCCTCGGGCACTTCTATCAGCGCGAAGAGGTCGTGCAGCACGCGGACTACGTCGGGGACTCGTTCCAGCTGGCGACGGCCGCGAAGGGCAGAGCCGATGCCGAGGCGATCGTGTTCTGCGGTGTGCACTTCATGGCCGAGACCGCCGATCTGCTCTCACAGCCCGATCAGGCGGTGATCCTCCCCAACCTCGCTGCCGGGTGCTCGATGGCCGACATGGCCGACATCGACCAGGTCGAGGAGTGCTGGGAGCAGCTCGAAGACGTGTTCGGAGACCTCGAGGCCGCGGACGCCGACGGCCGCGTGCCCGTGATCCCCGTGACATACATGAACTCCTCGGCGGCGATCAAGGGCTTCGTCGGGCGACACGGCGGAATCGTGTGCACGTCGTCGAATGCTCTGACCGTGCTGGAGTGGGCATTCGAGCGGGGGCGACGGGTCCTGTTCTTCCCGGACCAGCATCTGGGCCGCAACACCGCCAAGGCCATGGGAGTGCCGCTCGATCAGATGCCCATGTGGAACCCGCGGCGAGCGCTGGGCGGCTCCTCTGCCGAGGACTTGCTCGACTCGCGTGTCATCCTGTGGCACGGGTTCTGCTCCGTGCACCGACGCTTCACGGTCGACCAGATCGACCAGGCGCGCGCCGAGCACCCCGGTGTCCGCGTGATCGTGCACCCCGAGTGTCCGATGGAGGTCGTCGACGCCGCCGACGAAGCAGGGTCGACCGAGTACATCCGCCGGGCGATCGACACGGCGACCGAGCCGACCACCTTCGCGATCGGCACCGAGATCAACCTCGTCCGTCGGCTCGCGGCGCAGTATCCGCAGCACGAGATCTTCTGCCTCGACCCCGTGGTGTGCCCGTGCTCGACGATGTACCGCATCCATCCCGGCTATCTCGCGTGGGTGCTGGAGGAACTGGTGGCCGGTCGCACGCCGAACCGCATCACGGTGTCCGACGATGTCGCCGCCCCCGCTCGGGTGGCGCTGGAACGGATGCTCGCGGCGAAGCCCCCGGCGGTCGCAGGCACACGATGAAGGTCATCGTCGTCGGATCGGGCATCGCGGGGCTCACCGCGGCGCTGCACGCGCGCGAGTCCGGACACGACGTGACGATCATCACCAAGGGTGACCTCGGCGACGGCTGCACCGAGCTCGCTCAGGGGGGTGTCGCCGGAGCATACGGACCGGGCGACTCCCCGTCGTCGCATGCCGCCGACACGCAGATCGCGGGCGCCGGGCTGTCCGATCCGGACGCGGTGCGAGTGCTGGTCACCGGCGGCGCGGAGCGGATCGCCGAGCTGATCGCACGGGGTGTCGGCTTCGACCGAGACGACGACGGCTCACTACGACTCGGACGCGAGGCGGCGCACAGCCACGCCCGCATCGTGCATGCGGGCGGCGATGCCACCGGGGCGGCGATCTCCGCGGCCCTCGTCGACTGCATACATCGCGCGCGCATCCCTGTTCTCACCGGGGCTTTCCTGGTCGACCTCGTGAAGGGCGACGGTGTCGTCCACGGTGCACGAATCCGTCGCGACGGCGTGCTCTCGATTCTCCAGGCCGACGCCGTGATCCTCGCCACCGGGGGTGCCGGCCAGCTCTACGCACACACCACCAACCCCGGGGGCACAACCGGAGACGGCATCGCCGCCGCGCTTCGAGCAGGTGCAGCGGTCGCCGACCTGGAATTCGTCCAGTTCCATCCCACGGTCCTCGCCTCCGGCCCGGCGTTCCTCATCTCCGAGGCAGTGCGCGGTGAAGGCGCGATTCTCGTGGACGACCGTGGCCGCCGGTTCGTGTTCGACAGCCACCCCGACGGCGAGCTCGCGCCGCGGGACGTGGTGTCGCGGGCGATCGCACGACGTGCCGCGACTCAGGCTGCGCCCGTCAGGCTCGACGCCACCATGCTCGGAGCCCGGACGCTCGCGCTCCGCTTCCCGACCATCGACCGTGTCACGAGAGAGCGTGGCCTCGACTGGGCGAAGAACCCCATACCCGTGACCCCGGCGGCGCACTACCTGATGGGCGGTGTCGTCACCGACCTCGACGGACGCGCCACGGTGCCCGGGCTCTTCGCCGTGGGAGAGGTCGCCCGCACGGGCGTGCACGGGGCCAACCGGCTGGCATCGAACTCCCTGCTCGAGGGCGCGGTCTTCGGGGCTCGTGCGGCGGCGGCGCTCACGATGCCCTGGCCTCTTCCGGGACGGGAGCACACCCCTCCCGAGGTGAGCCTCGGCGCGAACCTCGCTGACCCCGAACCGGGGTTCACGCGCTCCGCACTGCAGCGGCTGATGTGGGCTGAAGTGGGCCTGCTGCGCACGGGCGAGGGCCTCACCCGTGCGCTCGGCGTGCTGCAGGGGTGGGCTGCCGCCCCCACCACGCCCACAACGCCCACCACGCCCACCACCGTGACGGAGCACGAGGATGCGAACCTGCTGCTCCTCGCACAGGCGACGGCGGCGGCGGCTCTGAAGCGCACCGTTTCCGTCGGAGCACATCATCGTGTCGACACGGATGCGACAGGTGCCCCGTCTTCGTCACCCACACCCTCATCGATCCTGGAGACCGTCTGATGCTGACCCCCGCCACACTGCACCGCGTCGTCGGCGCCGCACTGGAGGAAGACGCTCCGTGGGGCGACCTCACGAGCACCACGCTGCTGCCCGCCGACGCCACGGCCACCGCCGACCTCGTCGCGCGAGAGGCCGGGGTGTTCAGCGGAGGCGAGGTCTTCGCCGCCGCCTTCCGTCTCACCGACCCGTCCGTCCAGGTGGATCTGCACGTCGGCGACGGTGATGAGTTCGTTGCAGGAGACGTCCTCGCCTCGGTGTCCGGTGCGGCGCGCAGCGTGCTGACCGCGGAGCGCGTCGCCTTGAACTTCACGCAGCGGATGAGCGGCATCGCCACGCTCACCGCCGCATATGTCGCCGCCGTCGACGGCACCGAGACACGGATCGCAGACACCCGCAAGACCACTCCCGGCCTGCGCGCCTTCGAGCGTCACGCCGTCGAGTCGGGCGGCGGCCGCAATCACCGGCATTCCCTGTCCGACGCGGTGATGGCGAAGGACAACCACCTCGCGGTGCTGAAACGCTCCGGCCTCGACCTCGCGGCCGCCCTGCGGGACGCCCTGTCGCAGCTCCCGCACACGACCCACGTCGTCGTCGAGGTCGACCGTCTCGACCAGATCGACGCCGTCCTCGACGGTGGAGCGGACACCGTGCTGCTCGACAACTTCTCGCTGGACGACCTGGAGCGAGGCGTGGCCCTCATCGGCGATCGAGCCATCGTCGAAGCCTCGGGCGGTGTCACCCTCGACACGGTCGGTGATATCGCACGCACAGGCGTCGACGTGATCTCGGTCGGCGCTCTGACGCATTCCGCCCGCGCGCTCGACCTGGGCCTGGATCTGCGGATCGACTGACGGTCATGCTCTACCTCGATCACGCGGCGACGTCACCGGTACGTCCGGAGGTGCTCGAAGCGATGCGTCCCTTCCTCACCGGAGTGTTCGGCAACCCGTCGAGTCACCATACGGCGGGCGAGGCCGCGGCGAGCGCCCTCGACGACGCCAGGGCTCGGGTCGCCCGCGTGCTGGGGATGCGCACGAACGACGTCGTGTTCACGGCGGGAGGAACAGAGGCCAACAACCTCGCGGTCAAGGGGATCGCGCTCGCCGCCCTGGAGGCGGGCCGGCGCCACCTGGTCATCTCCCCCATCGAGCACGAGTCGATCCTCGAGTCCGCCGGGTATCTCGTACGATTCCACGGCGTCGAGGTGACGATGATCCCGGTGGACTCGCGAGGGCGTATCGACCCGGATGCGCTGGCCGCGGCCATCAGGGAAGACACGTCGCTGGTGTCGTTCGGTCACGCGAACAACGAGATCGGGACGGTACAGGACGTCACAGCCCTGGCAGCCGTCACGAGCGCGTCGAGGGTGCCCCTGCACCTCGATGCCGTGCAGTCGGCCGGGTGGCTTCCCCTGCGGGACCTCGGTGCAGATGCGTTGTCGATCGCGGGTCACAAGCTGGGTGCTCCCAAGGGCATCGGTGCGCTCGCGGTCCGCGGACGGGTGCCCGTGGAGCCCCTGCTGCACGGCGGCGGTCAGGAACGCGGCCGACGATCCGGCACCGAGAACGTCGCGGGAGCAGTGGCGTTGGCGACGGCCCTGGAGCTCGCCGACCAGGAGCGAGAACTCGTGGCGGCGCGGGTGGCGGCCACGACCGTGCGCTTCGCCGCCCTGGTGCTCGCCGCCGTGCCTGCAGCAGTACTCACCGGCGACCCCGTGCATCGTCTGCCCGGCACCGCGAGCTTCACGTTCGCCGGCACCAGCGGGGAGGCCGTGCTGCTCGAACTCGAGCGTCGCGGAGTGATCTCCTCGAGCGGATCGGCGTGCGCGGCGGGCAGCGACGACCCCTCGCACGTGCTGCTCGCCTGCGGAATCGCGCCCGAGGTCGCGCAGACCTCGGTGCGCTTCACGTTCGGTCGCGAGGAGCCGGCAACGGACGCTCCCGAGCGTCTGGCGGCGCTCGTCGCGGAATCCGTGCGCGCGGCCCGGGGCTGAGCCCCGGCCATAGACTCGGCACGTGACTGCCTCCGCCCCGATCGTGACGCTGATCGTCCCCGGACGCGACATCGCCACCTTCGCCCCCGCTGCGCTCGACTCGCTCCGCGCACAGACCGAACCCCGCTGGCGGGCGATCCTGATCGACGACGGCTCGACCGACGAGACCGGCGCGATCTTCGATGACGCGGCCTCCGATGACCGACGTTTCACGACGATCCGCCATGAGGCCTCCCGTGGCCTCGGCGCCGCACGCAATGTCGGTCTCGCCCGGGTGGACACCCCCTACCTCGGCTTCCTCGACGGCGACGACGAACTGCGGCCCGACGCCCTCGCCCGGATGACACGCACACTCGAACGGACGGGAAGCGATTTCGTGGCAGGGGCCTATGTGCGCGCACGCCCTCAGGGAGATGCGTACCTCGCCGGTCGCGTGCAGCCGTGGGTAGCCGCGGCCACCTCCCCGGAAAGGCTGGGCACCACGCTCACCGCACATCCCCGGGCGGTGTCGAACATCGTCGCCTGGTCGAAGCTGAGTCGCACCCCTTTCTGGCATGATCTCCGCTTCCCAGAAGGCGTCGCCTACGAGGACCAGATCGTCGCCCAGCAGATGTACACCCGCGCACGGGCGTTCGACGTCATCCCGGATGTGGTCGTGCACTGGCGTCTCCGCGCCGACGGCACTTCGATCACCCAGGGCAAGGGTCGGCTCCCCGTGCTGCGCGACTACGTGGCCGCCCTGCGCGGCGGCATCCGCGTGCTGCGCGACGCCGGCGCACGCGCCTCGGTCGTGGCGCGGATCGAGCTGATCCTCGCGATGGACATCCCCTCACTCCTCGACATCGCGGAGAAGCACACCGACCCGGCATACGCAGCCGAGGTCGATGCCTTCATCGCCGAGCTCCGGGCACTCCCCGAGTTCGCGGACGCTGCCCCCGACCCCACCCTCGCCGCGGCTCTCGCCTGGTGAGTCCGCACGAACGATCGGCGCCCCCCATGAACGACTACCTCTCCTCGCTGTTCTCTCTCGACGGACGCACCGCCGTCGTGACCGGCGGCAGCTCCGGCATCGGTCGAGGGATCGCCACCGCGCTCGCTCGTGCCGGAGCAGCCACGGTCGTGGTCGCCCGCGGCGAGGAACGCATCAGGGAGACCGTCGATGAGCTGCGTGCGTTCGGCTCCCGGGCGACCGGCGTCGTCGGCGATCTCAGCACGAGGGAGGGAATCCATGCCGTCGCGGCGGCAGCCGCGGAGCCGTTCGGCGATCCGGACATCCTGGTCAACTCGGCCGGCATCAACATCCGTCCGCCCTTCCCCGACATCACCGAAGAAGACTGGGACGCCACGATGACGGTCAACGCGCTCGCGCCGTTCCTGCTCGGCCAGCACTTCGCGAAGGGCATGGCCGCACGCGGATACGGCCGGCTCATCCACATCAGCTCCCAGCAGGCGCACCGGGCCTTCGTGGGCAGCGGTGTGTACGGCGCGTCGAAGGGTGCCGTGGAGGCGCTGATGCGCTCGGAGGCGGAGGCCTGGGGCGGGACGGGCGTCACGAGCAACACGCTGGTGCCCGGGTTCGTGCTCACGCCGTTGAACGCCCGCCTGCAACAGGACCCGGAGAAGGTCGCCGAGCTCGCAGCCCGCACGATGATCGGACGCAACGGGCTGCCGAGCGATTTCGCGGGTGCGGCCGTGTTTCTCGCCGGGGCGGGCTCGGCCTACGTCACCGGTCACTCGCTGTTCGTCGACGGCGGGCTGTCGGTGCACTGACCGGAGACGGGACTGACCGGAGACGGGACTGACCGGAGACGGGACTGACCGGAGACGGCTCAGGACCCCGGCGGGTAGACCCGTTCGTCGGGTCTCGGCTCGGCCAGCAGCGGCACAGCGGCGGTGATCGTCGCGACGGCGTCTTCGCCAGCGGAATCGACAGGTGCTCTGTCGGCGCGGCGCTCAGCGAGAGGAGCCGCAGCGCCACCCGTCACCGCCTCCTCGACCGCTGCCTCGGTGTCCAGCACCCGCGACGCCGCGACCTGCTCAGCCGCGAGCTCGGCATAGAGTCCGCCGAGCGCCAGCAACTCGGAGTGAGTGCCGGACTCGATGATGCGCCCCGCTTCGAGCACGTGGATCACGTCGGCGCCCATCACTGTCGAGAGCCGGTGGGCGATGGAGAGCGTCGTGCGCCCCTTCGCTGCCTCGTCGAGCGCTTCCTGCACCACGCGCTCCGACACCGTGTCGAGCGCCGAGGTCGCCTCGTCGAGAAGCAGCACCGGCGGGTCCTTCAACAGCACGCGGGCGATCGCGATGCGCTGCTTCTCCCCACCGGAGAGCCGATACCCGCGCTCCCCCACCACGGTGTCGTACCCCTGCTCGAAGCCGGCGATGATGTGGTGGATGTTTGCGGCCGTGCACGCCGCGATCAGCTCTTCCTCGGTGGCGTCGGGCTTCGCGTAGCGGAGGTTGTCACGGATGGTCGCGTGGAACAGGTACGTCTCCTGCGACACGATGCCCACGTGGTCGATGATCGACTCCTGCGTGAGGGTGCGCACGTCGGCGCCCGCGAACATCACGGCCCCTCCCTTCGCCTCGTACAGGCGCGGCGCCAGGTACAGGATCGTGGTCTTGCCCGCGCCTGACGGGCCGACGAACGCGACGTGCTGACCCGGTTCCGCCGCGAAGGACACGCCGTCGAGAGTCGGCCTGGCGTCTGCCGAGGCGTCGGGGTACCGGAACACGACCTCGTCGAACTCGATGCGCCCGCGGGGTCCAGGAGCCTGCTCCACAGTGATCGCGTCGGGCGCGTCCTGGATCTCCGGCACGAGGTCGAGGTACTCGAAGATGCGCGCGAACAGCGCGGACGAGGTCTGCAGATCGAGCGAGACTCTCATGAGGCCCATCAAGGGCATGAGCAGCCG
Organism: Microbacterium sp. 2RAF4; assembly: GCF_052115285.1. Taxonomy (NCBI): domain Bacteria; kingdom Bacillati; phylum Actinomycetota; class Actinomycetes; order Micrococcales; family Microbacteriaceae; genus Microbacterium; species Microbacterium sp. 2RAF4. The sequence continues at coordinate 244,525 of NZ_JBFRGI010000002.1, forward strand.
CGCCTGCACGGTGGTGAAGGCGACGACGGTTCCCGCGGTGATGGCTCCGGTCCCGCCGGCGATCAGATAGCCGGAGACGAGATAGATCACGGCGGGCACACTCGCCATGATGACCTGCACGACGGCGAAGAAGCCCTGGCCGCTCATCGCACGCCGCACCTGGAGCACGACCTGGTTGCGGTTCTCCGCCTGATACCGCTCCGACTCGGTGCGCTGCCGGTTGAACGCCTTCGACAGCAGCATGCCCGACACGCTCAGGGTCTCCTGGGTGATCGAGGTGAGCTCGGACAGCGACTCCTGCGTCTCTCCCGCGATCCTGGCGCGCACCTGGCCCACCTTGCGCTGCACGACGATCAGGAACGGCATCATGACGACGGCGATGAGCGTCAGCCGCCAGTCGATCAGGATCATCGCGACGAGCGAGGCGATCACGGTCACGACGTTGCCGAGGATGCTGGTGACGGTGTTGGTCAGCACGCCGGACACGCCGCCCACGTCGTTCTGCAGCCTCGACTGGATGACGCCCGTCTTGGTGCGCGTGAAGAATCCGAGCTCCATCGCCTGCAGATGCTCGAAGAGCTTCACGCGCAGATCGCCGGTGACGCTGTTGCCGACGGTCGAGGTGAGCCAGGTCTGCGCCACCCCCAGCCCCGCAGAGACCAGGAACAGCGCGACCATCGCCGTGACGAGCCAGGCCAGCAGTTCGAGGTGCGGGCTTCCGCCGTCCACCGGGAACAGCGCGTCGTCGAAGATGCGCTGCACGATCAGGGGCGGGATGACCGCGATGGCGGCGCCCAGCACGACCAGGATGCCCGTGAAGAGGATGCGCCAGCGATAGGGGCGGAAAAGCGAGACCACCCGCGCCCCGAGACCGTTGATCCGCGGTGCCTCGGCGTTCAACTTCCGCTGCGCGTCTTCATCGACTCCGCGGAAGCCGCCTCCCCGCGGGCCACCGCCCATGCCGCCGCCCATGCTCATTGCGCCAGCGTACCCACGCGCGCGGACATCGGGCCGCGCGCATCCGCCTTCAGCAGATATCTGTGAATACGGAATGAAATGTCCGCGGCTGCCGTTACGCTGAATGACTCTTGCGAACTCTCGCGATATCCATTTCTTCTTCGCCCTGGAGGCCGCCCATGTCTGCCGTCGATACCGGCTCCATCTCGACGACTCCCGCCGCGGCAGGGGGCGAGATCTCCCGCAAGGACATGCGGGTGATCTGGCTGCTTCTGGTCGCCGCCTTCGTCGCCATCCTCAACGAGACCACGATGGGGATCGCGATCCCCCACCTGAACACCGACCTCGGCATCCCGCCCGAGCTCGGCCAGTGGCTCACCAGCGCCTTCATGCTGACCATGGCCGTGGTGATCCCCACGACCGGGTTCATCCTGCAGCGGTTCACGACGCGCCAGGTCTTCATCGCCGCGATGATCGCGTTCTCCCTCGGCACGCTCGTCGCGCTCGTCGCCCCCGGCTTCGCCGTGCTGCTCGTCGGTCGCGTCATCCAGGCGGCCGGCACGGGCATCATGATGCCGCTGCTGATGACCACGATCATGAACGTCGTGCCGCCGCAGTCCCGCGGTCGCATGATGGGTCGCGTCGGTCTCGTCATCTCGCTCGCTCCCGCGATCGGCCCGACCCTCGCCGGAGCCGTGCTCGAGCTCGCCAGCTGGCGCGCGCTCTTCGGCATCATCCTCCCCATCTCGCTCATCGCCCTCTTCATGGGTGTGAAGTGGATGACGAACCTGGGTGAGACGCGGTCCGTGCCGCTCGACGTGCTCTCGATCCCGCTCGCGGCTCTCGGGTTCGGCGGGATCGTGTTCGGTCTCAGCCAGTTCGGCGGCGAGGGCGGATCCGGCGAGACCGCAGGGATCATCTCCCTGGCGGTCGGCGCCGTCTCACTGGGGCTCTTCGTGTGGCGTCAGCTCGTGCTGCAGCGTATCGACGACGCACTGCTCGACCTGCGCGTGTTCCGCTCGAGCAACTTCACGCTGTCCGTGATCATCATGTCGATCCTGGCGCTGTCGATGTTCGGCACGCTAACCCTGCTCCCGCAGTACCTGCAGAACGTGGCGGGGCTCAACCCGCTCCAGTCCGGGCTGATCCTGCTCCCCGGTTCGCTGCTGATGGGTCTGCTCGGACCGATCATGGGGCGTGTCTACGATGCACGCGGCACGCGTCCGCTGCTCATCCCCGGCACGATCATGGTGTCGGCGTCGCTGTTCTTCTACTCGACCGTCGGTGAGCACACCGTGTGGTGGGTGCTCATCATCGTGCAGGCTGTCATGTCCGTCGGTCTCGCGATGTCGTTCACACCACTGTTCTCGGCATCGCTGGGTTCGCTCCCGCGGTCGCTGTACTCGCACGGTTCGGCGGTGCTGAACACACTGCAGCAGGTCGGTGGCGCGGCAGGTGTCGCACTGCTCCTCGTGACCTACTCGTCGATCTTGCACGCGGGCGAGCAGGAGGGCCTGACGACTGCGGTCGCCGGCGCTCCCGGCGCACGCATGGCATTCCTGATCGCCGCGATCATCTCGCTGGCGACTGTGGCGCTCAGCCCGTTCGTCCGCAAGCCCGCCGATGACGCGGGCGAAGGGTTCCACGGCGGACACTGACCGCGCCGGGACGGCCTGAGATGGCGTCTGCTGCTTACTCGCTCTTCGGGGCGGGGAAGTGGCAGACGCCATTGCTGCAATAGCCGGCCGCTTCACCCTCGAGCAGGTTCAGAGAATCCAGGAGCGGCTGCAGCCCGACGGGCGCGTCCTGCTGCACGGAGTCCTGCTGCGTTTTCTTCATCCCTCGATCGTACGCCTGCCTGGAGGGAGTGGCACCGAAGGCGCCCGTGGGACCTCGACAGCAGATCGACAGCCGTTCTCCCCTACGGTTGAGCCATGCTCAAACGACTCCTCGCCCGCGTGTTCTGGGCACTCAGCAGATGGAAGCTCGTGAGCGAATCGGCGCCGACGCGCCCGACGGTGCTCGTGGGAGCACCCCACACCTCGAACTGGGACTTCGTGCTGATGCTCGCGATCGCATGGAAGCTCGACATCAGCGTGCACTGGCTCGGGAAGAAGAGCCTCTTCCGCGGTTGGCGGGGTCCGATCATGCGGCGTCTGGGAGGTATCCCCGTCGACCGCACCGACCCGGCGCGCGTCGTCAAGGATGTCGTGGGACAGGTTCACGACGGCACCGTCTTCGGACTCGTGGTCACCCCCGATGGAACACGCGGTGGCAACGAGTACTGGAAGTCGGGTTTCTATCGGATCGCACGAGAGACCGGCATGCCGGTGACCCTCGGCTTCGTGGATCGGACGACCATGACCACCGGCCTCGGACCGACGATCGATCTCACCGGAGACGTCGCAGCCGACATGGACCGGATCCGTGCGTTCTATGCCGACAAGGCGGGAGTGCGACCTGACCGACGTACCGAGCCGCGGTTGCGCGAAGAACTCTCCACGACCACCGAACCCGATGCCCCTCAGGACGCGCCGGCGCCCTGACCTCAGTCCTCGGCCTCGCTGTGCTCTCGCGCGTAGGCGAGGTCTGATTCGCTGAGGGACTCCACCATCCCCACCACGGCGCCGGTGATCACCCGGATCTCCTCGCGCACGTCATCGTCCAGATGAGAGGTGTCGCCGTCGAGCACCGCGCGGCGCCCGTCCTGCGAGAGCTCAGGCCACCAGTCGCGGATCGGTGGGAGCGTCATGATGCCCTCCTTCGTTCGGGGGATGCAAGCGGCTGGACAGCGCCAGGGCGGGAAATCCACACTGAGACCATGACATCAGACCCTTCGGGTGGAGAACACGAGCGCGACGACCGTGTCGACGGACGCGACGAGACCGCCAACGAGCGGGCGGACCGCAACTGGGACGAGTTGCTGCAGGAACTGCGGGTCATGCAGACCGGCACCCAGATCCTCACCGGCTTCCTCCTGGCCGTCGCCTTCCAGCCGCGGTTCACCGACATGGACGAGCTCCAGCGTGACCTGTATGTCGTCCTCGTCGCTCTCGCAGCGGTGGCGACCATCTTGGCCCTTGCCCCGGTCGGAATGCACAGGGCACTGTTCGGACGTCGTCGCAAGCCCGATCTCGTCCGCATCGCCGCCCGGATCGTCCGTATCGATCTGGTCGTGATCGGCGCGTTGACCATCGGGGTGACCACGCTGATCGTCGACTTCACGGTGAATCGGACGGCGGGCGTCATCGCTCTCTTCGCGGCGCTCGTCCTGGTCGGAGCCCTCTGGCTCGCTCTTCCCCGAGTCATGCGCGGAAGGCCTCCCACCCGCGGAGCAGGGCCCGAATGACGGAGAGCGTGGTCCGCGGGTGAGAGGACGCTCAGCGTCCCGCGGGGCTGCGGTTCTCCGCGCTGACCATCCAGGCGAACTGTTCGAGCCGCTCGATGATCGCGTGCAGCAGGTCCGCCGAGGTCGGATCCTCTTCGTCGACGGCATCGTGCACGTCGCGAGCGGTGGCCACCGCCGCCTCCAGGCGCTCGGTGACCAGGTCGATCGTCTCGGTGGTGGACACCTCTCCCGCCGGGAACTCGGGAAGCGAAGAGGTCTTCGCGATGGTGGCACTGCGCCCGTCCGGCACAGCGTGCAGGGCACGCATGCGCTCGGCGATCGTGTCGCTGAAGGTGCGAGCGTCGTCGATGATCTCGTCGAGCTGCCGGTGCGTGTCGCGGAAGTTGCGTCCCACGACGTTCCAGTGGGCCTGCTTGCCCTGGATCGCGAGATCGAGCAGGTCGACCAGCACCGCCTGCAGGTTCTTCGCGAGCGTGGTCGAGGCGGTGAAGCCCTTTTCCGCGTTCTGCTGCCTGGTCGTCTTGACCGCGCCCTTCGTCGAGCCGCCGGTCTTCTTGGTGGTTGTGGTTTCAGCCATGGTGTGACCTCCTGATCGCGACGCTAGCCCCGGCGATCATCCACGGCGAGGGGGTTGACACCGTGGGCACCCACCCCGGAATGTGACTCGGGTGAGTGACGCAGACATCGTGAACGAAGAGCACCGCCCCGACCAGCAGGCCGCACCGGGCGAGGTGGTCATCTCCCCCATCAGCGACCGCGACGCCGGCGAGGTATTGACCGTGCAAAGGGCGGCCTTCGTGTCGGAAGCGGCGATCTACGGGAGCGTCGACATGCCACCGCTGACACAGACGCTCGCCGAGCTGGAAGCGGAACTGCGCTCCGAGTCCGGGCTGACAGCGCGCGTCGACGGACGGCTCGTCGGTGCGATCCGGTACGTCGAGAAGGACGGGCTGCTGCTGATCGGCAGGATCGCGATCGCACCGGACATGCAGGGCGAGGGGATCGGCCGCCTCCTGCTGGAAAGCGCCGAGAGCGCGTCGACCGCGGATGTGGCCGAGCTGTTCACCGGGAGTCTGAGCGAAGCGAACATCCGCCTCTACGAGTCCTGCGGATATGAGGAACACGAGCGTGTACCGGACGGCGACGGCACTGCACAGGTGTTTCTGCGCAAGAACCTGCGAGCAGGGTAAGAGCCTCCTCCGAATCCCCGCAAGGGGGTTGAGACCCTCGCCGAGGTTCGGCATCGTAGCCCGGACATGTCGCGACCGTGACATGCCCCGACCGGAAGGAGAGTCTCGTGCTCACCCTCACCGACAACGCCTCCGCCATCGTGACGACTCTCGTGAGCCGTCAGACCGACGCCCCGGATGCCGGGCTCCGCATCCACTCGACAGAGCCTCAGAATGCCGAAGGCGGTGCGCGCCTCGCCGTGCTCGTCGCCGCTGACCCGGAGCCGCAGGACCAGGTCGTGGAGGTGGCCGGCACCCGGCTCTTCCTCGATGAGTCGGCAGTCGCTGCTCTCGACGACAAGATCCTCGACGCCGGCGTGGACGACGAAGGCTCCGTGTCCTTCGCCGTCACCCCACAGGTCGCCTGACCGCAGGATTCCGGATGCCGCGGCCGACTCGGTCGCGGCATCCGTCTGTCTGGAACACCACGATTCGACCCGGTAGGCCTGCCTGCTGCTGCACTGTCGCCCCGTATCGATACCGTGAGACCATGCGCCGTTCTCTTCTGCCTGCGCTGGCTCTCGCCGGCGCGGCTTTCCTTCTCGCCAGCTGCACCTCAGCTCCCTCCGCAGCCGAGCCCACCACCGTGCCCAGTTCCGCACCCGCGACGCCGACGCCGACCCCCACCCCCACGGTCGAGCCACAGATCGTCGTGTCCCTGGACAGCATCGCCGTCACCGACGAGACCGGCACGCGCGACGCCGCGCTCGACGACACCGAGGCAGTGCTCGACCTGTTGGAAGAGACGACGGGAGAGCTCCCCGAGCCGGAGAAGGTGGAGACCTTCCCGGGTTACGACTTCTCGTTCGTGAACTACATATGGGACGGCTTGCGGGTGTTCACCGACACTGAGCACGAAGGTCCGGCCTCCGTGGCGCTCACCGGACCGTCGCTCGGTGGCGTTCCGATCACCACCGCAGAGGGCCTCGCCGTCGGATCCACGCGTGCCGAGCTCCTCGATGCGGGCGCCTGGGCGCTCGACGACACCGAGGATCCCGCCACCGCCGAGTTCCTCGGCCTGGGAGGACGCGAAGCACCAGGGACCGAGTCGCTCAGCCACCCTGGCTCCACGGGCATCGTCTACACGCTCTTCTGGTTCGACGGCGATACGGTGAAGCAGATCCAGGTCCCCTCGAACGACTACAGCGACCTCTGAACGACGACACCACGTACCCTGGAAGCAGTCCGCAAGCCCGTGCGGACTATCGAAAGGCTCCTGTGAAGATCTCCCTGCTCCGCCGCTTCGTCGTCCTGGCGGATGAACTCCATTTTCCGCGCGCGGCGGACAAGCTCGGGATTCCGCTGGCTTCGCTCTACACCTCGATCGACAAGCTCGAAGCCGAGGTTGGCCACCCCATCGTGCACCGCGAAGGTCCGACGCGGCTGACTTCCGTCGGTGAGCTGCTGCTCGTCGAGGCGCGTGCCGAAGTCGCGGCTGCGCCGGAGCCGGTTCGCAGCGCCCCTGCCCCCGCCGGAGGCAAAGCCAAGGCGTCGAAGGGCAAGGGGCGTGCTCCCGCGGTCAAAGGTCAGCCGAAGCCGTACAAGAAGCGGCAGGGTCGCTAGAGCGGACCGCGCCCTCAATCCCAGTCGAGGTATTCCTCGATCACGACGGCCGTCTCGATGGGGAACGTCATGGGGAACATGTGGTCGCCGCCCTCGATGGTCTTCACGCTCGCGCGCTCGGGAGCCGTGGACTGCAGCTGCTCGCCGTTCGCCGGGGGTGTCTCGATGTCCTTGCTGCCCTGGATGATGAGGACGGGCATCACCGGCGCGAGCGGCGTCGCGTCGTCTTCGACGGCCAACAGGGCCAGACCGTTCACGCGGTCGGCGTGGGCGACGGCGAAAGCACGCGCCACCGTCCCGCCGAAGCCGTGTCCGCCGATCCAGGTGTCGCCGAGGCCCACATGGTCGATCACGGCGAGTGCGTCTTCCACCCGCGCAGCCAACGTCACCTCGTCGTGCTTGTCCTCGGCACGGTGACCGATCCGCAGCACGTGGAAGCCCGCTTCCTCCGCAAGGTAGTGCGCCACGACGCCGAGCACGTCCGCCGCCACGTCACGCTCCTGGATCAGGACCAGCTTGACGGGTCCGTCTCCTTCGTCGACGAAGGGGATAGCGCGGCCGTCGGGCTCGAAGATCTGGGTCTCGGTCATCGGCGTCAATCTCCTCGTGCCGTCAGGGTCAGGAACTCAGGCGGAACGCCCACGGCGGACACCAGCGACCGGACCGCGACCGGAGCCGCCGTGCTCCAGCGTATCCCGACCTGGCCGTCAGTGAGGAGATCCCGCATCCGGGACGTGACGGCGCGCGGCGAGGATGGCCAGCGCTCCAGCGACGACGCAGAGGGCGTTGATGAGGCACATTGCGAAGACCAATGGCGTGAACACACCCTCGTAACGCCCCCATAGCACGAGGGGCGAGACGACCGAGATGCCGACGAGCGCGATCGCCGCGCGCGGGGAGAAAGGAAGAACGCCGCGCTTGAGGAACAGTCGAGTGCTGAGGACGAGCAGCACCAGGACGATGGCTGATCCGCACGCGATCACGACGACGGCCGACAGCTCGCGCGGAACGAACCCGCGCTTCGCTATGCCGAAGCTTGCCAGGAGCATGACGACGGAAGCGATGGGGAGCGACCACTCCGCGAACTCGAGGATCGGATCACCGCGACGAATCGGTGGCCTGTGAATCGCTCGCCAGCGACGCCGAGACAGCACCGCGTCGCCGGCTTGGCCATCGATCGACTTCCCCGGCTCCTCAGGCTCAAGGCCTTGTCTTCGCACGGATCGGCCCCCGATCGTCTTCCGACTTCGAGCCGGCGACCGCGGAGAGCGCGGAGTGATACCTTCTGCCGACTTCTACCGTCGTGACCGCGCGAAGCTTGTAACCGAGAGGTGCAGGATGCCACCTTCCATCCGGGCGAACCTCGTGAAGATAGACGAACCGCCCCGCGATGACGTCCACGGTTCCGATCCAGGCCGCTCGGCGTTCGGTCTCCTTCTGGATGCCGACGAGACCGTGGGAGCCGCTCAAGCCGGTGATCACCCCCACCGTCGTGTCGAGGTCGATCTCGGGCGCGTACGAAGGCGGCCACTCGGGAAGGGTCATCGCGAAGACGGCAGCTACAGATTCATCGTGTGTGATCTGAATCGCATCCCGCAGCCGGAAGGCCACCAGACCGTCGAAGTAGCCGCCGTCGACCGTCTGCGCCATCAACGCCCACTTCGACCCGACCCGTAGCACGAAGCCCTCCAGCGGGTCAGCGTACTTAGGCTTCCGTTCCACTCTGAGCAGCGTCTTGGTGTGCATCGCCTGGAGCAGGCTTACACGAGCGCCCTTCGACGACATCCGGATTCTGATCAGCGGCTCAGGGGCTGACCGGTCCACGCCGAGAGGAAGAGCGTGACCCATACGATGAAGAACAGGGCGGTGAGGACGGTGCCGATCACACCGATCACAAGGGCCCACCGGGCGAGCCCGGCTCCTGATTCCGTATTGCCTGGTATCCGCAGCTGGCGGAGCGCGAACACTCCGAGGATGATGCCCGCGACGGGCATGACGAAAGCGGCGATGAAGCCGATGAGCGCGAGCATGTTCGTTCGCGGCACGGTAATGGGCGATGTCATGTGGACCTTCTGGTCGTAGAGGCCGCCCGAGCGCGTGCTGCGCGAGGCGAGGAGTTCCACGACGTCTCCGTCCGGCTTCCTGACCGATATTCTGGCGGCTCGCGAAGATCGGGCGCAACACCGCCACACCTTCGAACTCGCTCGATCGGCTACCAGGCGCGTCCGCGAAGATCGATCGCACCTGCCGGCCACGAATCCACAGGCGCCTCCACCGGCAGCAGCAGGATGGGCGGGCCTGCCGGCTGCGTGACGGGTTGCCCCACGCGATCGATCGACTTCTCGACTGCAGCGACCTGCTGCCACCCGCACGACGCGTAGAACGGGACGACCTCTTCGCGGCACCCGAGGTAGCCGAACCCAATGTCCCCGGGCTCCTTCATCGACGCTGCCGCGGCTGCCATGAGCTCCGCGCCCGCCCCTTCTCCCCGTGCACGCGGAGCGATCAGCACCCCACCCACGCCCGCGATCACGACCTCCGCGGTGCCGACGCCGATCGTCCGGCGTGCCCAGCCGACGTGACCCACCACGTCGCGCCCGAGCCGAGCGATGATGTGCAGGTCATGGGGCGCGTAGCCGTAGGGCTGATCGGGGTCCCACTCGCCGAAGTGCGCGAGGTACTCGTCGTCGAACAGTTCCCGCAGCCGCGCCACGTCGCCCTCGGTCAGACGCTCATGGGGAACAGTTTCGATGACGAAGGCCGTCACGCCTCGAACACCTGCCCCGCTTCCACGCGCCAGTGGCGGTCGGTCTTCACCGTCGCGAGCATCCGCCGGTCGTGGGTCACCAGCAGCAGGGTTCCTTCATACGACTCGAGTGCCTGTTCGAGCTGCTCGATCGCGGGCAGGTCGAGGTGGTTAGTCGGCTCATCCAGGACGAGGAGGTTGATGCCTCGGGCCTGGAGCAGCGCAAGTCCTGCGCGGGTGCGCTCCCCGGGCGAGAGTTCGTCGACCGCACGGGTGACGTGGTCGGCCTTGAGCCCGAACTTCGCGAGGAGGGTGCGGATCTCGCCCGAAGCCATCTCGGGGACCAGAGCCTCGAACGCCGTCGCGAGCGGTTGCGAGCCGGTCAGTTGCGCACGGGCTTGGTCGATCTCACCGATCTGCACGCTCGCGCCGAGGCTCGCCGTCCCCTCATCGGGAAGCTGACGTCCGAGCAGCCCGCGAAGGAGCGTCGACTTGCCGGCACCGTTCGGTCCGGTGATGCCGATCCGCTCCCCCGCGTTGACCTGCAGCGACACCGGGCCGAGTTGGAACGTCCCTTGTCGGAACACCGCCGAACTCAGCGTCGAAACGACCGAACTCGAGCGCGGAGCCGAGCCGATCGTGAACTCGAGCTGCCACTCCTTGCGTGGCTCCTCGACTTCTTCGAGCCTGGCGATCCGGCTCTCCATCTGACGCACCTTCTGCGCCTGCTTCTCGCTCGACTCTGCCGAGGCCTTGCGCTTGATCTTGTCGTTGTCCGGCGCCTTCTTCATCGCGTTGCGCACACCCTGACTCGACCACTCGCGCTGAGTCCGGGCACGGGAGACGAGGTCGGCCTTCTTGTCGGCGAACTCGTCGTACTTCTCGCGCGCGTGTCGACGGAGCGTGGCCCGCTCCTCCAGGTACGAGTCGTATCCGCCCCCGAACACCCTGTTGCTGCCCTGCGCCACGTCGAGCTCCAGCACACGGGTCACGCACCGTGCCAGGAACTCGCGGTCATGGCTGACCACCACGGCACCACCACGGAGCCCCTGCACGAACGCTTCGAGTCGCTCGATGCCGTCGAGGTCGAGGTCGTTGGTCGGCTCGTCCAGCAGCGCGATGTCGAAGCGCGAGAGCAGCAGCGCGGCGAGTCCGACCCGCGCGGCCTGCCCACCCGACAACGACGTCATCATCGTGTCGGCCGGGTCGTCGCCGAGGTCGAGCCCGAGCTCGGCGAGCACCGCCGGAAGCCGCTCGTCGAGGTCGGCGGCACCGCTCGCCAGCCAGCGATCCAGGGCGATCGAGTAGGTGTCGGCGGGGTCCGTGCCCGGAGCAGCGAGACTCGGATCGCCGAGAGCAACGGCAGCGGCATCCATGTCCCTGGTCGCTGCTGCGCATCCCGTACGGCGGCCGATGTACTCGGCGACACTCTCGCCGGGGACACGCTCGTGCTCCTGCGGAAGCCAGCCGACGAAGGCGTCTGAAGGCGAGAGACGGATCGTCCCGGCCTGCGGTTCATCGACGCCGGCCAGCAGCTTCAGGAGGGTCGATTTCCCTGCCCCGTTGACCCCGACGAGGCCGACCACGTCGCCTGCCGCGACGGTCAGATCGAGGGAGTCGAAGAGGGTGCGGTGGCCGTACCCGCCGGCCAGCCCTTGGGCCACGAGAGTTGCGGTCATCCGTCAATCCTGTCACTCGTGCGGGTGGTGGGCAGACGCGTCAGCGAGTTCTGAGTCGCGTTGTCGGCGATGTCGGAATGCGGCCAGGATGAGAGAGTGACCAATCATTCGGAAACCGCGCTGGAGCATACCGACAATCTGAGCCAGCAGTTGCGGATCCCCTGCGAGATGATCTCGCTGCACCGTGATCTGTCCACGGCGACGCTACCCGACGGCGGGTCTCTCCGGGGTCGCAGGCAGCACACGTTGCGTTGGGGGGCTTTTCTCCTTATCTACGGCGCTCTCGAGGGGTACTACGAATCCCTCTTGGGCTATCGCGCGATCAAGAACCGAACATTGTCGCTCGACCCCACCCGCGTTCAACAGTTCGCGAACGAAACGCATGGGGTGACCCTCTTCAACAATTCCTGGGCCTGCCGGACACGCGTGCGTCCTGTATCCGGAACGAACCACAGCGAGTGGCACACCTTCTCCGGCGTGAGAGCCATCAACACGTATCTTGGCGACCTGAAATCGCTGCGCGATCTCCTCAGTCACGGCGGTGACCCCTACGCCGCTCGCAACCTTTCCGGTGCACTCTGGACGATCAAGCGCGGCGAGTCGATGCGAATCATGGGAGTGGAGGGATTCCTCCAGGCTGCTTGCGATCTGGCGGATCACACCGCGATCGCCTTCGGCGTCGGTCTCGCTGAGCTTCCCGACTGGCCGCGACCGACCCGGTCTGAACTCTCTGCTCTTCCTCTGCCCGAACTCTCCTCGCTTCCGGGACGTTGACCTCCGGCAGTAGCATCGCCGTCGCGGACGTATCAGAGCAGGGCGACGACCTTCTGGGCCGTCTCCTTGGCCGAGCCCGGGTTCTGCCCGGTGACGAGTCGCCCATCGGAGATCGCGTAGGAGACGAAAGGCAGCTTCGCCTTCTCGTAAAGAGCACCCCGCTTCTTCATCTCCTCCTCGGCGTTGTACGGGACGAGCTTGTCGACTCGTGCGAGCACTTCCTCCTGCCAAGCGAAGCCAGTGACGCGCCGACCGGCGACCAGGAGCGAGCCATCGGAGAGCCGGGTGTTCAGCAGGCCGCAGTAACCATGGCAGACCGAAGACACGATCCCGCCCTGCTCCCAGATCTGTCGCGTGATCCCCTGCAGCCCCGCACTGTCGGGGAAGTCGTACATGACGGCGTGCCCGCCGGTGAAGTAGATGGCGTCGAGATCGGACGGATCGATCTGATCCGGGCGTGCGGTGTTCTCCAGCAGCGCCATACGCTGAGGGTCGCTCCGCCATGCTTTGGCGGTTCTGTCATAATTCGGGAACTTCAGCGATCGGGGCTCCAGCGGAGAGGGCCCGCCTGCGGGGCTGACGATCTCCTGCTCATACCCCTGCGCTTCGAACACCTCCCAGGCATGCGCGAGCTCGGATAACCAGAGTCCGGTGCGATGAGACGGGTCCTGATAGTGGCCGACGTTGGTGACAACGTGGAGGATGCGGCGGGTCATGCGAATTCCGTCCTTTCTGCAGCGCGGAGCGCGGTGGAGTTCATGGCGAAGACGGCGGCCACCGCGGTCCGGACGCGCTCGGCGACTGTCTCAGCGGGCTCGGGACGGAACTTGCCGTCGAGATGCAGGACTGCCAGACCGTGTGCCATGCTCCACATCGCCATCGCCAGGGCGCCGGCGTCGGCATCCGGGAACAGCCTCGCGATCGCCCGCGTGAGCGCGCCGCGAACTTCGGACGACGCCTGCACCCGTTCGCTGTCCTCGTCGTCGCACTCGTTGCCGAACATCAGCTGGAACACCGCGCGATTCCGCAGAGCGAAGGTGACATAGGCGACACCCAGGCTCGCGATCGTGTCCGCCGCTGAGTCCGAGTCCGTCACTCTCGCCAGAGCTTCTGCGAGCTCCTGACTGAGGGATCTGAACCCTTCGACCGCTATCGCAGACTCCAGGGCCGTCCTGTCCGGGAAATGACGGTATGGCGCAGCCGTCGACACTCCAGCGCGACGCGCGACGCCTCGGAGCGAGAACGGTTCCCCGGCTTCGAGGCCCGCGATGGCTGCCGCGATGAGCCCCGCACGTAGGTCGCCGTGATGGTAGCCGCGCTCCGTCGACATCTGCACTCTCCGTCCGTCTCCCGATGTGAACACTGCTAACATAGCGTGCGGATGATTCCGATTCAACCAACGCTGCCGGCGGTACGACAGCGCGACACAGAGAGAAAGCACACACATGCAGACGATCCTCGGCGCCAACGGTCAGATCGCCGTCGAACTCGCGCGCGAGCTGAACGGCGCGCATACGACGGAGCTCAGACTCGTGAGTCGCAACCCTCGCCCCGTCAACGACACCGACGTGACGATGGCTGCAGACCTTCTCGACGCACTCCAGACGAAGAAGGCCGTGGAGGGCAGCGAGGTGGTCTACTTCACCGCTGGTCTACCCGCGAACACGACGCTGTGGGAAGCGCAATTCCCCTCCATGCTGAGAAACGCGCTGGATGCTGCTCGGGCGGCAGGGGCAAAGTTCGCCTATTTCGACAACACCTACATGTATCCGCAGGACGACCGGCTGCAGACCGAGGAGACACCGTTCGCACCGGTCGGACGCAAGGGGGCCGTCCGTGCGGAGATGGCCACGATGGTGCTGGAGGAGATGCATCGTGGCGACATCCCTGTGCTGATCGGCCGCGCACCCGAGTTCTACGGCCCCGGCCGGACACAGAGCTTCACGAACACCCTGATCATCGACAACCTCATGGCCGGGAAGAAGGCGCGTGTTCCCGTCCGAGACGACCGACTGCGCACCCTGATCTGGACGCCGGATGCGAGCCGCGCCCTTGCTGCACTAGGCAACGCTGCCGATGCCTTCGGCACGACATGGCACCTCCCCGTCGACGACGATCGACCGACCTACCGCGAGTTCGTCGCGATGGCGGAGGACATACTCGACCGCCACGCCGGGTACTCCGTGCTCCCCCGCTGGGTGCTCGGAACCGCCGGCCTCTTCTCACCGCAGGTACGAGAGCTTCGAGAACTGCTCCCCCGCTACGCGCACGACAATCGCTTCGACTCCACGAAGTTCAACGAGCGTTTCCCCGACTTCGCCGTGACACGGTACCGGGAGGGCCTCGAGTTCATCCGCGCGGAAGCCGACCGACGGGCCTAGTTGTTGAAGCGGAACTCCACGACGTCGCCGTCCTGCATGACGTAGTCCTTGCCCTCGAGGCGGGCCTTGCCCTTGGCGCGGGCCTCGACGACGGAGCCCGTCTCGACCAGGTCGTCGAACGAGACGATCTCGGCCTTGATGAAGCCCTTCTCGAAGTCGGTGTGGATGACGCCCGCAGCCTGTGGTGCCTTCGACCCCTTGGGGATGGTCCAGGCGCGGGCTTCCTTCGGACCGGCGGTCAGGTACGTCTGCAGGCCGAGGGTGTCGAAGCCGATGCGGGCGAGCTGGTCGAGACCGGACTCGTCCTGACCGGTCGAGGCGAGGAGCTCAGCTGCGTCTTCCGGATCGAGGTCGATGAGCTCGGACTCGATCTTCGCGTCGAGGAAGATGGCCTTCGCCGGGGCGACGAGGGCAGCGAGCTCCGCCTTGCGCGCATCGTCGGTCAGCACGGACTCGTCGACGTTGAAGACGAAGATGACGGGCTTCGCGGTGAGCAGCCCCAGCTCCCGGATCGGCGTCAGGTCGATGCCGGCGACCGACAGCAGCACACCGCGCTCGAGAGCATCCTTCGCCGCGTTCGCGGTCTCGAGCACAATGGGTTCGATCTTCTTGCCGCGCACTTCCTTCTCGTACCGCGCGATCGCCTTGTCGACGGTCTCGAGGTCGGCGAGCATGAGTTCCGCGTTGATCGTCTCCATGTCGGAGGCAGGGTTCACCGTGCCGTCGACGTGGACGACATCGTCGTCGGCGAAACCGCGCACGACCTGAGCGATGGCATCGGCCTCACGGATGTTCGCGAGGAACTTGTTGCCCAGCCCCTCACCCTCGCTCGCCCCGCGCACGATGCCGGCGATGTCGACGAACGACACCGCTGCGGGCAGGATGCGCTCGCTGCCGAAGATCTCCGCGAGCTTGTCGAGGCGAGGATCGGGCAGGTTCACGACGCCGACGTTCGGCTCGATCGTCGCGAACGGATAGTTCGCCGCGAGCACGTCGTTCTTGGTGAGTGCGTTGAAGAGGGTGGACTTGCCGACGTTGGGCAGGCCGACGATACCGATAGTGAGAGCCACGGGGCACGAGTCTACCTGGCTGGCGCCCCGCGATCCTGCGGAACGCTGTGCAAGCGAGCCGCACGATGGGTGTCAGTCGCGAACGGCTCGATACGCCCGGGTGACGTACGGAAGGTCGATCGTGGCGTCCCCGTGCAGGTCGAGCTCGTCGAAGAGCGCGTCCAGCTCGCGCGCGATGCGTGCCTTCTCCTCGTCCGAAGCGGTGATGATGTAGCTGCGTGACGCCGCCATCCGATGCAGCACGTCGCGCGTCACGGGGCGGGTCCATTCCCAGCGCTCCTGCTCGAGTCCGCTGAACGGCGCGGAGACGACCGGGTCACCCTCGGCGAGCATGTTCTCGGCGTGGCTGCCGTGCATGATCTCGGTGAGCCTGCGCACCCAGTCGACACGGTCGTCGCGGATGTTCCAGATGAGGCCGAGCACTCCTCCGCTGCGCACGGCACGTCCGATCTCGGCTGAGCCGGCCACCGGATCGACCCAGTGCCACGCCTGACCCAGCACGACGGCGTCGACGCTCGCGTCCGGAAGCGGCAGCTTCTCGGCCGATCCCTGGAACGTCGGTACGCCGGGCACCGCACCGCGGAGCGTCGCGAGCATCACGGGGTCGGGATCGACGGCGACGACCTCGGCGTCCGGCGCCTCCGCGAGCACCCTGGTGAGCTTCCCCGTGCCGGCACCGACATCGGCGATCCGACGCGAGCCGTGCGGCATGCGCTCCAGCATCCAGGCCACCGCCTCGAAGGGATAATCCGGTCGACCGACCTCGTAGTTCCCCGCCTGCGCTCCGAACGACGTCGCCATGTCCTCAGCCATGTCGCCAGCATACGGCGAGTCTCCGAGGCGTCCCCGAGGGACCGGGGGAAGGTGGGGATGTGCCACTGGACTTTACTGCGATCGACTTCGAGACCGCGAACTCCAGCCCGGCCTCTGCGTGCTCGGTCGGACTGGTCCGCGTCCGCGACGGCCAGGTCGTCGCCACCACCGGTTGGCTGATCCAGCCGCCGCCGGGCCATGACGAGTTCCAGGAGTGGAACGTGCGCATCCATGGCATCCAGCCGGAGGACGTGCTGTCAGCCGCGACCTGGGTCGACCAGTTCGACCGCCTGTGCGCCTTCGCGGGTGCCGATGTGCTGGTCGCCCACAACGCCGGCTTCGACCTCAATGTGCTGCGCCGCGCATCCGAGGCGACGGGCCAGCTGTGCCCGCCCTACCGATCGCTGTGCAGCCTGCAGGTCGCCCGCAAGACCTACACGCTCGACTCGTACCGGCTGCCGGTCGCCGCTGCTGCCGCGGGGTTCGAGGAGTTCTCGCACCACGATGCCCTGGCCGATGCCCGTGCGTGCGCCCAGATCGTGATCGACGCCGCCTACAGGGCCGGTGCGGCCGACGTCTTCGCTCTCGCCGACGCGCTGAGCCTGCGGGTCACCGCTCCGGTTGCTCCTGTCGCACCCGCACTGGAGCGCGCGGTCGCCTGACCCGCCCCTCCCCCGCTCCGAGCGCGGCGGCCCCCCCAATGTCGGAGGCCGGCCCCATCATGAACACATGGATGCTCTGGCTGTCGTTCTCCTGCTCGTCGCACTCGCTGCGGGCATCGCCGTCGGCTGGTTCCTGCGCGCCGGCCGAGGCGCCGCCGATCTCGCGCGCACTCAGGCCGAGCTGGCCGCGGCGCGCGACGACCGAGACCGTCAGTACGACCTGTACCGCGATGCCGTCGAGCACGCGCGAAACGAGCAGCGCGCCGAGGCGCAGCGGGTGCAGCAGCAGAACGCGGTGCTCACCGCGCTCGCGCCCGTGCGTGAGAGTCTGCAGCAGATGCAGACCAAGGTCACCGCGATCGAGCGGGAGAGGCACGCTCAGTTCGGCACGCTCGAGGAGCAGCTGCGCCGAGCACAGGAATCCGATGAGGCACTCCGGGCGACCACCGAGTCCCTCGCCGGAGCCCTGCGCTCCAGCGCCACGAGAGGCGTGTGGGGCGAGACGCAGCTGCGCCGTGTCGTCGAAGCCGCAGGCCTCACGCGGCACATCGACTTCGACCTGCAGGCGACGATCTCCAGCGACCGGGGCCAGGGGCGTCCCGACATGGTGATCCGGCTCGCAGGTGGCAGCTCGATCGCGGTCGACGCCAAGGTGCCCCTCGATGCCTACCTCGAGGCATCTGCCCTTCCGGGCGGCGACGCCCAGGAGCCTCAGCGGCGAGCATTGATGCAGAAGCACGTGAAAGCAGTCCGAGCGCACATCGACGCCCTGGCGAAGAAGGCCTACTGGGCGGGTCTCGATGCGAGCCCGGAGTTCGTGATCTGCTTCCTGCCGAGCGAATCGCTCCTGGCCGCCGCGATCGACGAGGACCCGACCCTGCTCGACTACGCGTTCGGCCGACGAGTCGCCCTCGCCTCCCCCGTCAACCTCTGGGCAGTGCTCAAGACCGTGGCGTTCACCTGGACACAGCAGGAGGTCTCGACCGAGGCCCGCACACTGCTCGCGCTCGGCACACAGCTGTACGACCGGCTGGGAACCCTGGCCGGACACGCCGATGATCTGCGCCGCGCCCTGGAGCGCACCGTCGACAGCTACAACCGGTTCGCCGGGTCGCTCGAGACACGCGTGCTCGTGACGGCTCGCCAGTTCCCCGGGGTCGACGCGTCGGCGCTCTCGACGGCCCCCGCGGTGACGACGGGTGCGGCCAGACGATTCACGGCACCGGAGCTGATCGCCGCTGAGGAGACCACCCACGAACCAGCGTCAGGCGACGCGGTGGCTGAAGCGGCGGGCGACGATTCGGCGCTCCGCGCAGACGTGGGCGACGTGCGGATCAGACTCGACGACGGGCGCTGATCCAGCGCTCACCGAGCGGGCGGGCAGCCCGCGATCAGGCGATACCGGGAACGCCGCTGAGCAGCAGGATCACCAGGCCGCTGGTCGTCAGGAACGCGCCGATCATCCACCATGCGCTGAGCTCGTGCCCCTCATCGCGCCGAACACGGAAGAGGACATCCGCACGTCGGGCCGGGTCGGCTACCGGTGCGGCGGGGGCCACGGTCGGGGGCTTCGGAGCGGATTCCGCGTCCGCGCTCACCCGGAGGATGCGCCCTGTGTTCGTCGTGACGATCCTGGTTGCGGCGGCTTTCGAGCCGCTCGTGTGCTGCGTTGTCATCTGTTCGCCCTCCTGTGCCTGCGGTGCCTGGCGGCTCCGTCGACGGCGACAAACCCAGTGACAATTGTGACACGGGGCCCCGGCGAACCGTGGATCGTCGGGGTGTGAGGCGATACCGGCTCGATAACGATGCCGACAGCATCAGGGCCGACGATCACACGACGGCGAAGGCGAGAAGCGTCAGAGCCACTTCGAGACGAGGTGCTCTGAAGCGATGCGACGAAGGGTCCCCGATGCCCCTCTGAGCACGACGCTCTCGGTGTACACATAGCCGCGCTCGCGCCGGACACCCGCGACGAGCTGGCCGTCGGTGACACCGGTCGCGACGAAGATCGTGTTGTTACCCTGCACCAGATCGTCGGCCTCGTACACCTTGTCCATGTCGAGTCCCGCATCGATTCCGCGCTGCCGCTCGTCGTCGTCGCGCGGCCAGAGCCGGCCCTGGATGTGGCCGCCGAGCGCCTTGATCGCGCACGCCGTGACGATGCCCTCAGGGCTGCCTCCGACGCCGACGCACATGTCGGTGCGGGCGTCGTGGCGTGCCGCATTGATGCCGCCGGCGACGTCTCCGTCACTCATCAGACGGGTGCCGGCGCCGGCGTCGCGGATCTCCTGGATGAGCTGCTCGTGACGCGGACGGTTCAGCACGGAGACGACGATCTCGTCGACGGGCTTGTCGAGAGCGCCGGCAAGCTTGCGGATGTTCTCCCCGATGGGCAGACGGATGTCGACGACACCGACGCCGGCGGGCCCGGTCACGAGCTTGTCCATGTAGAAGACGCTCGAGGCATCGAGCATGGTGCCGCGGTCGGAGACGGCGATCACCGACAGGGCGTTCTGCCGACCGGCGGCGGTCAGCGAGGTCCCGTCGATGGGGTCGACGGCGATGTCGCACAGCGGTCCACGGCCGGTGCCGACGATCTCGCCGTTGAAGAGCATCGGGGCGTTGTCCTTCTCGCCCTCACCGATGACGACCCGTCCCTGGAAGTCGACCGTGCCGAGGAAGGCCCGCATGGCGTCGACGGCCGCGCCGTCCGCAGCTTCCTTCGCGCCGCGACCGATGAACGGCACAGCGCGGATGGCCGCAGCCTCCGTCGATCGCACCAACTCCATCGCCAGGTTTCGGTCGGGACGAAGCGGGCTCAGATCAGCAGTAAGACTCACCATGCGGTCAGCCTAGCCATCGTGCGCTCCGAATCCGCCGCTTTTCGGGCCCGATCCGCCGAAGGAATCGCTGTTCTTAACAGCAACGCAGAACCGGACGCGCTCGCCCCCGGCCGCGACTGCGGTATCAGCGCGTGCGCCCCGATAGAGTGGCAGCTGTCCCGGCTTCCCCTATCGCAGGAGTTCTCATGCCCGTCGCCACCCCGGATCAGTACGCCGAAATGCTCGACCGCGCGAAGGCCGGCGGCTTCGCGTACCCCGCATTCAACGTCTCCAGCTCGCAGACGATCAACTCCGTCCTCCAGGGCCTGACCGAGGCCGGCTCCGACGGCATCATCCAGGTCACCACCGGTGGCGCCGACTACTTCGCCGGCCACACGGTGAAGGCTCGCGCCACGGGCGCTCTCGCATTCGCGCGCTTCGCCACCGAGGTCGCCAAGAACTACCCGATCACCGTCGCCCTGCACACCGACCACTGCCCCAAGGACGCACTCGCGGGCTTCGTCGAGCCGCTGATCGCCGCTTCGGAGGAAGAGGTCAAGGCCGGTCGCAACCCGATCTTCCAGTCCCACATGTGGGACGGCTCCGCTGTTCCCCTCGCGGAGAACATCGAGATCGCGAAGGATCTGCTCCCCCGCATGAAGGCCATCAACGCCATCCTCGAGGTCGAGATCGGCGTCGTCGGCGGCGAGGAGGACGGCGTACAGCATGAGGGGTCGAACGAAGCTCTCTACACGACCTTCGCCGATGTCGACCAGGCCGTGCAGGCGCTGGGCCTCGGCGAGCAGGGTCGTTACATCGCCGCCCTCACCTTCGGCAACGTCCACGGTGTCTACAAGCCCGGTGGCGTGAAGCTGCGTCCCGAGCTGCTCGGCGAGATCCAGGCCGAGGTCGCCGCAAAGTACAACACCGGCCCCAAGCCGCTCGACCTCGTGTTCCACGGTGGCTCGGGATCGACCGATGAGGAGATCGCCCTCGCGGTCGCCAACGGCGTCATCAAGATGAACATCGACACCGACACCCAGTACGCCTACACCCGTGCCATCGCCGACTACATGTTCAAGAACTACGACGGCGTGCTGAAGGTCGACGGCGAGGTCGGCAACAAGAAGCAGTACGACCCGCGCGCCTGGGGCAAGATCGCCGAGACGGCCATGGCCGCCCGCGTGGTCGAGTCGACCCGTCAGCTCGGCTCGTACGGCCAGTCGAAGAGCTGACCGCCCGCGAGACACAGAAGGGGCCCGGCATTCCTGCCGGGCCCCTTCTCGTTGTCCCGTGAAGCCTGTGCCGATGCGGACGCCTCACGGCGCGGGTTCAGGGGCTCGTCATCTGCTCGAGGTGCGCGACGAACGCCGGATCGCCCATCATCGGCACGGCGATGCAGACCGACACCACACCCATGGTCACGATGGCCCCGACGATCGGGACCCACCACGTAAGGCGTCCACGGCGAAGGCGACGGATCGAGAGCGCGGCGGTGACCGACCATCCGACGGCGAGCAGGATCGCGGCGATCGTGCCCCATGTCCTCCCGGCCGCGAAGTTCGTGAATTCTCCTTCGATGCCGATGATCTTCATGGTCTGATTCATCACACTCGGCAGGTCCAGGTACGACATCCCGGTGACGACGACGCTGATCAGTCCGTACGCCAGCATGGCGATCGTGGCGAAGCGATCGAGCGGATGTGCCCGCTTCGCGGGGGAACCGCCCGAGGGGCTCGACGCCGCGATCGCTCCCGGCATGGCCGGCGGTGGTGACGCTGCAGCGGCTGGAGCGATCACCGGCTCATCGATCGGAGGCAGACCCGCGGCTCGTCGCTGCTCCTCCGGGGTCGCGAGTTCTCCGTACTGGGGCCGCTGATCGCTCATCTCGCCATGCTAACGGCACAACCTCATGCCGCCTCCCAGCAGCTGCGTGCCGAAAACGATAGCGGCCCCGGAGAAGTGGGGACTTCTCGGGGCCGCGGACGTGAAGCGCTGGGGACGCTTCTCATCCAGGTCGACCGCCAGCGCTGGGGACGCTCGGGGCGGTCGGTAGCGCTCTTGTATGCCGCTACTCCCCCCATAGTAGGAAAACGCATGCCACCGCGCCAGGGGTCTGACTTCAGATAGTGAAATCCCCGTCGGATGACCCGCTGTCCAGAGCATCCGCTCCGAGTTGCAACGAGAGGCGCTTCGCGGCGCCCTGCAGCTTCGACACCAGCTCCCGGTCGACCACGTCGCGCTCGGCGTTCAGCGAGATCGCGAGCGACGCGGTGACGCCAGGGGCGATGACGGGCACAGCGAGGCAGGTCGCACCGATGGCGTACTCCTCGTGGTCGACAGCCCACCCCGGCGAGCGCTCCAGCTGTGTGAGCAGTGTCCTGCGATCGGTGATCGTGCGCGGTGTGAGCTCGGGAAGCCGATGGCGCGACAGGTAGTCCAGGCGGTCCTCCTCCGAAAGGTCGGCGAGGATCTGCTTGCCCAGCGCGGTCGCGTGGGCGCTGGACTGCAACCCCACCCAGAGCTCGATCCGAGGGTTCCGGACCGCGTCGACGATGTCGACCAGATGCATCTCCCCGTCGTCGAAGCGCGAGAGGTAGGCCGTGGCTCCCACCTCCTCGGTCACCTCGCGCAGCGCCGTGCGCACACGAGCGAGGAACACGCCCCGGGAACTGATCTGCTGCTGGAAAGCCGGAAACCGACTGCCGAGCACCACGCCGTCGGGCTCCGACGAGAGATACCCCTCATGCACGAGCGTGCGCACCAGGTTATAGGTCGTCCCCGGCGTCAGTCCGGTGATCGCCGCGAGCATCTTCGGCGGAAGCGGGCGCGGGGAGTTCGCGACGATGTCGACCAGTCGCAGAGCGCGTTGCACCGACCCGATGAGGGTGGGCTCCGCCTCCGCGGCGCTCAACGCTACGCGCCTCCTCCGGATGCACGACCGCCGAGAGCCCGGGCGTCCCGCTGACCTGCAGCGTCCTGACGCAGTTCCTTGGGCAGGGAGAACATCAGATCCTCCTCAGCGGTCTTCACCTCTTCGACATCGCGGTAGCCGGCGTCGCCGATCGCATCGAGCACCTCGCGGACCAGAACCTCGGGCACGGATGCGCCGCTGGTCACACCGACCGTCTCGACGCCGTCGAGCCACTCCTGTTGGATCTCCTCGGCATAGTCGACGCGGTAGGCGGCCTTCGCGCCGTACTCGAGGGCGACCTCGACCAGACGCACGCTGTTGGACGAATTCGACGAGCCGACAACGATCACGAGGTCTGCCCCGGCGGCGACCTTCTTGATCGCGACCTGACGGTTCTGCGTGGCGTAGCAGATGTCATCCGACGGCGGATTCTGCAGCTCGGGGAATCGCGTACGCAGCCGGTTGACCGTCTCCATCGTCTCGTCCACCGACAGCGTGGTCTGCGACAGCCAGACGACCTTGTTCGGATCCTTCACCACGACAGAGTCGGCTTCTTCGGGAGAGTTCACGACGGTCACGTGGTCCGGCGCCTCTCCGGCCGTGCCCTCCACCTCTTCGTGTCCGTCGTGACCGATGAGCAGGATCTCGAAGTCGTCGCGCGCGAAGCGCACGGCCTCGCGGTGCACCTTGGTGACCAGAGGACAGGTGGCATCGATCGCGTGGAGTCCGCGATCGGAGGCCGCGTTCACGACCGCGGGCGAGACGCCGTGGGCGCTGAAGACGATGTGCGCGCCCTCGGGGACCTCGTCGACCTCTTCGACGAAGATCGCGCCCTTCTCCTCGAGCTCGGTGACGACGTGGATGTTGTGCACGATCTGCTTGCGCACGTACACGGGGGCGCCGTAGCGCTCCAGAGCCTTCTCCACCGCGACGACCGCGCGGTCGACGCCCGCGCAGTAACCGCGCGGGGCGGCGAGCAGAACACGCTTGTGTCCGGCCACCGGGTTATCCTGAAGCCGCCCGGCCGCCGCACGCACTCGTGGGAGGCGGGGCACGGGGAGATGAACGGCAGTCGAAGTCACCCTTGAATTCTACCGTCGCGCAGCTGTGCACGGCCGGAGAGGTTCGAGGGCAGGGAACGGGAGCGGATGACAGTCTTCGAAGCGACGACGGGCCAGGGCGAGACGCCGCCGGCCGACTCAGTCGCACCCCGGGATTCCACCGCAGACGCCCCCACCTCCGTCACCCGCCTCAACGCGACGATCCGCGACTTCATCGCGAGGTGGAACACCGTCTGGGTCGAAGGCGAGATCACCTCGTGGAACGTGCGTGCCGGCAACGTGTTCGCGCGTCTGAAGGACACCCGGTCCGACGCGCAGATCTCCATCCGTGTGTGGTCGAGCGTGCGTGCGCGCATCCCCTCGGACATCGGCGTCGGCGACCATGTGGTCGCCGCGGTCAAGGCCGACTATTTCGTCAAGGCGGGCGACTTCAGCTTCGCCGTCTCCGCGATGAAGCACGTCGGGCTCGGCGATCAGCTCGAACGCCTCGAGAAGCTCCGCGTGCAGCTACGCCAGGAGGGTCTCTTCGATCCTTCGCGCAAGAAGCGTCTCCCCTTCCTCCCGCACGTGATCGGCCTCATCACGGGCGAGCGCTCGGACGCCGAGAAGGATGTGCATCGCAACGCCGAGCTGCGCTGGCCGCAGGTGCGCTTCCGCACCGAGTACGCCGCTGTGCAGGGAGACCGCTGCGTCCCGGACACCCTCGCCGCGCTCGCTCGGCTCGACGCCGACCCCGAGGTCGACGTGATCATCATCGCCCGCGGCGGCGGCGACCCGCAGACGCTGTTGGGCTTCAGCGACGAGAGGCTCGTGCGGGCGGTCGCCGCGGCATCGACGCCCGTCGTGAGCGCGATCGGTCACGAGAACGACCACCCGCTGCTCGACGATGTCGCCGATCTCCGCGCCTCGACACCGACCGATGCCGCGAAGCGCGTCGTGCCCGATGTGGGAGAACAGCGAGCCCTCATCGCGCAGCTGCGGTCGCGAGCGACCTCGCGGCTCACCCAGCGCCTCACGCACGACATCGCCCAGCTGGAGCAGCTGCGCTCGCGACCGGTGCTGCGCTCGCCCGCGCCGATCATCGACGCCCGCGCCCAGGAGACGTGGCTGCTGCTCGGGCGCGGACGGGACGCCGTGAACCGACAGCTCGACGACGCCGGGCGCCGCACGGGAGAACTCCGCGCATCTCTGCGAGCCCTCTCCCCCGCGGCGACCCTGGCTCGGGGCTACGCGATCGCCCACCTCGACGGTGGCGTGATCCTGCGCGATGCGACCGACGCTCCCGCCGGGAGCGCCCTCACGATCACGTTGGATCGTGGATCGCTCGCAGCCCGCTCCGAGGGCGAGATCCCCGAAGGAGACTGAGCAGAGCGTCGGCATCGATCGACGTAAGATGGAGGAGTGAGCGCCCTGAACGACACCCCCGTGGACACGCTGTCGTTCGAGGCGGCCCGTGACGAGCTCGTCAAGGTCGTCTCGGAGCTCGAACAGGGATCCCCCACACTCGAGCATTCGCTCGCCCTGTGGGAGCGCGGAGAGGCGCTGGCCGCACGCTGCGAGGAGTGGCTGCTGGGAGCGAAGCGACGTCTGGACGCTGCTCGTGCCGCGGCTTCCGATGCCGACCACGCCGGAGAGTCATGAGCAAGCAGCCCCCGATCATCGCCGAGCTCGGCCGTCCGGAGACACCCGATGAGACCGCCGCCAGGAAGGCGGCATCGAGCAAGGCGTACCGATCGAGTCAGACGGTGCGGAACCTGGTCGCCGCACTGCTCGTGACACTCGCCGTGGTCGCCGTCATCATCTTCGCGGTTCCCCGCGGCGCGCCCGTCGAGCAGAAGCCCCTCGACGTCGCCGCGGTAGCCGAAGGGGTGGAGTCCTCGATGGACCGCCCCGTCCTCATCCCGGAGCTCGGCGACTTCTGGCGCGCGAACGGAGCCGAGATGCAGGGCGGCGCGACCGTCGTCTGGGAGGTCACCCTCGCCCCCAAGTCGGACAAGGAGCGCGGGTTCATCAAGGTGGACCAGGCCTTCGACGCGGATTCGTCCTGGGCTCCGCAGCGCTTGAACGGCATCGCGCCGACCGACACGGTGCGCATCGGCGGGATGGACTGGGACGTCTACAAGCCGGGTAGCGCGGAGTCGAACGCCAACGTCACCTACGCCATCGGCACGCAGGCCGGCGCCGACTACATCTTGCTCTACGGCTCACGGTCAGCAGATTCCACCGCCGAACTCGCCGAGAGCCTCATCCCGCAGATCCGCACCATCTCGGAGACCCCATGACCCACCCCCTCACCCCCGCCGCCGCCTGGACGCAGATGCAGGACGGCAACCGCCGTTTCGTGCAGGACGAGCCTCGTCACCCGAATCAGGACGTCGCTCGCCGCAAGGACCTGACCGCGGCGCAGCACCCGGTCGCCACGCTCTTCGGTTGTTCCGACTCCCGCCTCGCCGCCGAGATCATCTTCGACCTCGGACTCGGCGACCTGTTCGTGGTGCGCAACGCCGGACAGGTCATCGGAGAATCGATCGTCGCGAGCCTGGAGTACGCCGTCGCCGTGCTCGAAGTTCCTCTGATCGTGGTGCTGGCGCATGACTCCTGCGGTGCGGTGCGCGCCGCCATCGACGGCACGGCGATCGATGCTGCTCCCCTGCCGCCGCACATCTGGAAGCTGATCGCCCCGATCGTGCCCGCCGCGCGCAAGGTGCTGGCGGAGAGCGGAGGCACCACCGTCGCCGAGATCGACTCGGAACTGGTCGGCATCGAGCACCTGCGCAACACGGTGAACGATCTGCTGCAGTCGTCCGAGATCATCAGCGATGCCGTCGCGGCCGGTCGCCTCGGCATCGTCGGCGCCAACTACCGTCTGGCCGAGGGCACCGCCGCGCCCGTGATCACGGTCGGAATCGACACCGACGACGCTATCCAGGGGATCGACCCCGCAACCAAGGAGGGTTCGGAATGACCGAGCAGGACTACCGCATCGAGCACGACACCATGGGCGAGGTGCGGGTGCCCGTGAATGCGCTCTACGGGGCTCAGACGCAGCGCGCCGTGGAGAACTTCCCGATCTCGGGCAAGGGACTGGAGTCGACGCAGATCGCCGCCCTCGCTCGCATCAAGAAGGCCGCCGCCCTGGCCAACAAGGAGCTTGGCACCCTCGACGGCGCCATCGCCGATGCCATCGCGCAGGCCGCCGACCAGGTCGCATCCGGCGCACACGACGGCGAGTTCCCGGTCGACACCTACCAGACCGGCTCCGGCACCTCGTCGAACATGAACATGAACGAGGTCCTGGCGACGCTCGCGAGCCGCATCCTCGGATCGACCGTGCACCCCAACGACCACGTGAACGCCTCGCAGTCGTCGAACGACGTGTTCCCGACCTCAGTGCACATCGCGGTGACCCAGGCGCTCATCGACACGTTGATCCCCGCCCTCGACCACCTCGCCGTCGCTCTCGAGGCGAAGGCGGAGCTGTGGAAGGACGCGGTCAAGTCCGGTCGCACCCACCTCATGGACGCGACACCCGTGACCCTGGGCCAGGAGTTCGGCGGCTATGCGCGTCAGATCCGTCTGGGCATCGAGCGCGTGCAGTCCGCTCTCCCCCGCGTGGCCGAGGTCCCGCTGGGCGGCACCGCCGTCGGCACGGGCATCAACACGCCGCTGGGCTTCCCGCAGAAGGTCATCGCACTGCTCGCGGCCGAGACCGATCTGCCCATCACCGAGGCCAAGGACCACTTCGAGGCACAGGCCAACCGCGACGGTCTGGTCGAGGCCTCCGGCGCTCTCCGCACCATCGCGGTCTCGCTGACCAAGATCAACAACGACCTGCGGTGGATGGGCTCTGGCCCCAACACGGGCCTCGGCGAGCTGCACATCCCCGACCTGCAGCCCGGTTCCTCGATCATGCCGGGCAAGGTCAACCCCGTCGTGCCCGAGGCCGTGCTCATGGTGTGCGCGCGTGTGATCGGCAACGACGCCACGGTCGCGTGGGCCGGCGCATCCGGTTCCTTCGAGCTGAACGTCGCCATCCCGGTCATGGGCACCGCGGTGCTCGAGTCGATCCGTCTGCTGTCGAACGCCTCGCGCGTGCTCGCAGACAAGACGATCGACGGCCTGCAGGCGAACGTCGAGCGGGCGGCGGCCTTCGCGGGTATGAGCCCGTCGATCGTGACGCCGCTGAACAAGCTGATCGGCTACGAGGCTGCCGCGAAGATCGCCAAGCACTCGGTCGCCAAGGGCATCACGGTGCGCGACGCCGTGATCGACCTCGGCTACGTCGAGCGCGGCGAGCTCACCCTCGAGCAGTTGGACGAGAAGCTCGACCTCCTGTCGATGACGCACGCCGGCTGACCGGCCCACGACGAAGCGGATGCCGCGAGGACTCGGTCCTCGCGGCATCCTCTGTTTACGGGCGCCGCGTCCCGGGTTCGAAGTGCAGACGCATGACCGCCCGACGATTGCATGAGCATTTCGGCGGGATGGCACCGGCATCCGGCATCGCCTCATGCAGGTGCAGCAGTTCACGCACGAGCCCGTGCCAACGCAGCCAGAATCGCTGCCGCGACCACATCCCACGAGTACAAGATCATCGAGTAGTCGAAACGGAGCGTCTCGAAGCCGAGGCCGGACGCGATTGCGTCTCGCATGAGATCGCGATGCCGTTTCTCGGCACCCTCGTGGTTGTCGCGACCGTCGGCCTCGAGGATGACGCGACCCTCGATCACGAAGTCGACCCGCCCGACCCCGTCGACGACCACCTGAGTCCGCACGGCGACTCCGATGAGATGGAGCCTCAGCCGCACCAGGGATTCCAGGCCGCTCTCCGCGTCAGGACGTGCGAAGTCGACGAGCCAGCGCGCCGTCGCAGGAAGGGCGGAGCGGACGTGCGCACGCGCCGCAGCAGTCAGCATCCGCTTGTTCCAGGCCGACTCGTACGCAGCGAAGAAGAACTCCTCCCCGTAACAGGCGTATGCGTGTGTCAGCGCGACCTCGATCGGAGCGATGCCGACATCCATGCGTCCGCGGGTGAAGTGGGCGACGCAGCCGCACTGCTTCGGGTGATGGCGCCGCCCGCCGAGCCCCATCCAGACATGCACCTCCGTGGGAGCCTCCAGCGTCCACACCTCTCTAATCCTCAAGGCGCTCCCGCACGTGAGGGCGCCCCCGTGAGCCGCTGCCGCGACCACATCGGTCGCTGCTCCTCGAGATGCGAACACGCCAGAACGCACGCGGACGATAAGGCCCGCCCTGCACTCCGCTCCCAGCCGTGATCGGGAGCATCCGAAGGCCTGAAGCCGGGTTCCGCGTGCGACGCCTCCCAGGCGTCCGAGGAGCACATTGACGTCGATCATCGTTCGATGCTGGGGGCTCATGCCCGCTCGGATGGTCCACCTTCACGCAAACGGTGGACACGAGTGAAGCACAGGCCGCTGTGCAGGCCGACTGATCTGCTCCCCCGTCTCAGACGCATGATCTTCCGACGAATGCATGACCAAGAACGGCGAATCATCATGCGATCGGACGGTGTTCCTGCAAGCGGAGGGTGCTGCACCGAGCCGAAACAGCGGATGCCGCGAGGACCGAGTCCTCGCGGCATCCGCTGTTTCCGTCGTCAGCTGAGCTCTCCACCCTCCAGGAGCTCGGTGACGAGGGCTGCGATGGCCGAACGCTCCGACCGGGTCAGGGTCACGTGGCCGAACAGGTCGTGCCCCTTCAGGGTCTCGATCACGCTCGCGATGCCATCGTGACGGCCGACCCGCAGATTGTCGCGCTGGCCGACGTCATGGGTGAGGATGACCCGCGAGTTCTGTCCCATGCGGCTCAGCACCGTCAGGAGCACGTTCCGCTCGAGCGACTGGGCCTCGTCGACGATCACGAACGCGTCGTGAAGGGACCTTCCGCGGATGTGGGTCAGCGGGAGCACTTCGAGCAGTCCGCGCTCGACGACCTCCTCGATGACGTTGCCCGACACCACCGAGCCCAGTGTGTCGAAAACCGCCTGGCCCCAGGGCCCCATCTTCTCGCCCTGATCGCCCGGGAGGTAGCCGAGCTCCTGTCCACCGACCGCGAACAGCGGCCGGAACACGATGATCTTCTTCTGCTGCTGCCGTTCCAGCACCGCTTCGAGTCCTGCACACAGTGCGAGCGCCGACTTGCCGGTGCCCGCACGCCCGCCGAGCGAGACGATGCCCACCTCCTGGTCGAGCAGCAGATCGATCGCGATGCGCTGCTCCGCGGAGCGGCCGTGCATGCCGAAGATGTCGCGGTCGCCGCGCACGAGCCGGTACTCGCCGTCTCCCGTGACGCGACCGAGCGCCGACCCGCGCTCGGAGTGGATGATCAGGCCGGTGTTCACCGGAAGTCCCCGAGCCTGTTCGCTGATGCCGACCTCGCTCTCGTAGAGGTCGCTGATGTCGTCACCGGAGAGGTCGAGTGTCGAGATCCCGGTCCACCCGGAGTCCACCGCCTGCTCGGCGAGGTACTCCTCGGCACGCAGACCGAGAGAGGCGGCCTTGACGCGCATCGGCAGGTCCTTCGACACGATCGTGACGTCCTGGCCGTCCTGCGCCAGGTGCATCGCGACCGAGAGGATGCGGGTGTCGTTGTCGCTGAGGCGGATGCCGGCAGGAAGCACCGAGGAGTCGGTGTTCGCGAGTTCGACGCGGAGGGTGCCGCCCTCGCCGACCTCGACCGGGAAGTCCAGGCGTCCGTGCTCGATACGCAGATCGTCGAGGTGGCGCAGCGCCTGCCGCGCGAAGTAGCCGATCTCCGGATCGTGGCGTTTGCCCTCGAGCTCCGTGATCACGACGACGGGGAGGACGACCGAGTGCTCGGCGAACCGGAAGAACGCCTGCGGATCGCTCAGCAGCACGGACGTGTCGAGGACATACGTGCGCAGATCCTGATCCGGATCGGCGGAGGATGCTCGTCTCGTCGTCTTACGGGTGGACTGCTGCGCGGTGCTGGTGGCCTGCTGCGCTGTACGTGTGGTCACGACCCACTCCCGACCCGGGGAATCCCGGTAGTTCGAACGAGTCGACCAGGGGGTCACGAGTCGTCAACCTGAGGCCGACCCGACCGGGCGCCTTGCCCGATGCCTAGAACGTACGACCGTGCGGACGATTAACCCGGACTCGACACGCCAGCGTTTCGTTACGCACTGATGAACGTCTCGTTGCCGAACGCGCGCAGGGTGTCGTCGAGGAGCTCGAAGCTCGCGGCGTCCGTGCCCGCGTGCGGAGCGATGCGCACCGCCGCACCCCGCGCCGTCACGACGATCCCGGCGTTCGCGAGCGCGGCGGCCAGGCGCCCGCGTTCCGCCGGAGCGAGAGACACGATGCCGGCACGCTGATGGCGCTCGCGCGGGGAGCTCACCTCGATCCCGTGACGGTCGGCGATCTCGATCACGGTGTCGACGTTCTCGGCCAACCGTTCCTCGATGGCGGCGACACCGGCGTCGCGCACGTCCCGCACCCCGATGGCGAGTCGCCCTGCCGCGAGCGTGTCCGGCTGACTGACGGTGAAGGCGCGCGCGGACGGAGCGGGCGCCGGCAGCTCGTCGACGAACAGTCCGGGAGACGTCGTACCGGTGATCCCGGACAGCACCGGGGCGATGCGCTCCCGAGCGCGCGGGGAGAACCACCCGAACGCACTGCCGCGGCCGGCGCGCAACCACTTGTAGCCGTGCCCGACCACCACGTCGGCCACGGAGTAGTCGGCATCGATCACGCCGAAGGACTGGACGGCATCGACGATGAGCAGCCGATCGGGACCGATCGCCTCGCGAAGATCGGCGAGATCGGCGCGGAAGCCGGTGCGGAAGTCGACATGGCTCACGGCGAGTGCGACGACATCGTCATCGAGGGCGTCGGTCACCGCGTCAGGGGTCACGCGGCCGTCATCGGGGGTGATCCAGCGCGGCGTGACGGCGCACTGCGATGCCGTCGACGCGCGCTCCACCGTGAGGCTCACGCTCGGGAACTCGGCGGTGCTCGCGATCACTCCCCCGGTGAGACCGAACAGCGCGTGCATGAGCCCGTGCGTCGAAGAGGGCTGCAGCGTGACGTCGGCGGCATCGGCGCCCAGCAGCTCGGCGACGAGTTCCTGGGCTTGGCCGATACGCTCCCCGACGAGAGCAAGCGAGGAGGGCCGTCCGCTAGCCAGCAGGTCGGCATCGGCGAACACCTCTTCCCGGACCGACGGCGACAGCGGCCCGAAGGCAGCCCAGTTCAGGTAGCCGGACTCATTGTCGAAAGAGTCGATATAGTCCTGGAAAGTGCTCACTGCGTCATTGTGGCACGGCTCCGCTCGGACCCGTCGCCGCGTCAGCGCCCGAAGCGCCTGTCCCGATCGGCATAGTCCCGGATCGCACGCAGGAAGTCGACCTGACGGAGGTCCGGCCCCAGCGCCTCGACGAAGTAGAACTCGCTGTGCGCACTCTGCCAGAGGAGGAAATCGCTCAGCCGCTGCTCTCCACTGGTACGGATCACGAGATCGGGGTCGGGCTGTCCCCCGGTGTACAGGTGCTCGCCGATCATCTCGGGTGTGAGGTGGGCTGCGAGGTCTTCGAGCGTGCCGCCGGACGCCTCGTGCTTCGCGATGATGCTCCGCACCGCATCGACGATCTCGTTGCGTCCGCCGTACCCGACCGCCAGATTCACATGCAGCCCGGTGTGATCCTTCGTCCGCTGCTCCGCGTCGGAGAGCACTCGCGCGAGCTCGGCGGGGAGGATGTCGGAGCGGCCGACATGCTTCACCCGCCAGTTCCCCTCCAGGGACAGCGCCTCCGCCAGCTCCGCGATGATCTCGATGAGGTCGGCGAGCTCCGCCGAATCCCGTTTCCTCAGATTGTCGCTGGAGAGGAGATAGAGCGAGACGACCCGTACGCCGAGCTCGTCGCACCACTCCAGGAACTCGCGCATCTTCGCCGCGCCCGCTCGGTGTCCCTCCGCGGGCGTGTCCAACCCGAGCTGACGGGCCCATCGGCGATTGCCGTCGATCATCATCGCGACGTGGTGCGGCACACGAGCAGGATCGAGGTGACGACGCAGCCGACTCGTGTAGAGCCGGTACAGCGGCCCGCGCACCGGGCTCTCGCGTGGAATCACCCACCTACGCTACCGTGCCGCGGCCCTCCGCACCGTGTGGGAACGCTGGATATATGTGCCGTGTACGGTATGCGGGGCCGCCTAGAGTGAGCACGTGAGCACTCCCGAGCACTCCGGTCCCGACGTCCCTCAGCTGCCCCTCCTCGACGCAGCCGCCGCCGATGCGGCGACCGAGGTGAAACCGACCTGGCGAGGGTGGATCCACGCCGGCACGTTCCCCGTGGCGCTGATCGCCGGCGTCGTCCTGATCGTCGTGGCCGACGGCGCCGCGGCGAAGTGGGCATCCGCCGTGTTCATGCTCACGTCGCTGCTCCTCTTCGGCAACTCGGCGCTCTACCACCGCATCGACTGGAGCCCGAAGGTGAAGGTGCTGCTCAAGCGCATCGACCACGCCAACATCCTGCTGCTCATCGCCGGTACCTACACGCCACTGGCCGTGCTGGCGCTGCCACCGCAGAAGGGCGTCCTGCTCCTCTGCCTGGTGTGGGGCGGCACCCTCGTCGGCATCCTCTTCCGCGTCTTCTGGATCAATGCCCCGCGCTGGCTCTACGTCGCCCTTTACCTGCTGCTGGGCTGGGCTGCCGTGATGTACATCGTCGATCTGTTGAACGCGAACGTCGCGATGATGGTGCTGGTGATCGTCGGCGGTCTGCTCTACACGGGCGGCGCGATCGTCTACGCGCTCAAGAAGCCGAACCCCTGGCCGGGCCACTTCGGGTTCCACGAGATCTTCCACGTGTGCACGGTTCTCGCGTTCCTGTGCCACTGGACGGCGTGCCTGCTGATCGCGCTGGCGCCGCTTTCTCCCTCGCTGGGTGCGCCGTGACGCGCGATCAGCGCGCGGGCGAGTCGCCTTCGGGAGCGTCGGGCCCGTCCGAGGTCGGCGGCTCCGCTCCGGGTGCGGCCGTGCCGTCGGCGTGACGCGCCGCCTCTTCGGCATCCAGCTCGTCGCGTACCTCTTCGCGGTACCGGACACGGCGGATGCGACGGTTCATGTCCCAGATCAAGAGGATGACCGCGATCACGACAACGACGATCGCGGCGAAGCCCACGAACCCCGGGGTGACCGACACCGGGTCGACGGTCATGCTCGGCGTCGGCATCGGGGTCTCGGACAGAGAGAACATGAATCGGCCTTTCGTACGCAGGTCGCATAACCTGGTAACACCAGCCTAACGACCGGAAGACTCCCCTGTGACGACCGCACGAGACCTCGACGAACGCTATGGCCGAACCCGACGGCGGCGGACGCCCTGGATCGTCGGCGGCGCGGTCGCCCTGATCCTGCTCGGCGCGTTCGGTTGGATGACCGTCGCCCAGTCGATGGCATCGGTCGACGCCGACGATCTGGGCTTCGAGCTCGTCGACGAGCACTCGGTGAACATCACCTTCCAGGTCACCGGGGTGCAGGGCAAGAACGTCGTGTGCGCCGTCGAAGCGCTGGACGAGGAGTTCGGCGTCGTCGGCTGGAAGATCGTCGAGATCGAAGCAGGAGACAGCCACTCGCAGGCGCGTTCGGTCACCATCCCGACCGTCGCCGAAGCCACGACAGGTTTGGTGAACGCCTGCTGGGTCGCCTAGACTCATGCCAGACAGACGACGCCCCGGCACCGTGCCGGGGCGTCTTGGCATATCCCCCGCAGCATGCCGGAGGGATCCCGAAAGAAGGAGCTTCGTCATGTCCACCGATGCTCAGGTTCCCTTCCTCACGCAGGAAGCGTACGACCGGCTCGTCGCCGAGCTGGAGCACCTGTCCACTGTCGGCCGCGACGAGATCGCCAAGCGCATCGAGGCGGCCCGCGAAGAGGGCGACCTCAAGGAGAACGGCGGGTACCACGCCGCGAAGGACGAGCAGGGCAAGCAGGAGGCCCGCATCCGCACTCTGGAGGGTCTGCTGAAGACCGCCAAGGTGGGCGAGGCTCCCGCCAGCCGCGGGATCGTCGAGCCCGGAACCGTCGTCACCGCGCTCGTCGCCGGCGGCGAAGAGGTCTTCCTCCTCGGCAGCCGCGAGATCGCCGCAGGCAGCGACCTCGACGTGTACAGCGAGGCCAGCCCCCTCGGCCAGGCCATCCTCGGCCTCAAGGTCGGCGAGAAGTCCTCCTACGAGGCTCCCAACGGTCGCGACATCAGCGTCGAGATCGTGAACGTCGAGACCTACACCGGCTGAACCGCCATACGGAAGCGCCCCCTCCTCCGCTCGGATGAGGGGGCGCTTCCGTATGCGCGATCGGTCGTGCTCAATCCGGGACGAGGATCGGCTCGAAGCCGGCCAGACGCAGAGTGTCGAGCGTGTGCTCGGAGTGCTCGGGACCGCGTGTCTCGACGCTGAGCTCCAGGATCACCTCGCTGATCTGCAGCCCGTGGCCGTGACGCGTGTGCATGGCCTCGATCACGTTCGCTCCGGCCTCCGCGATCAGCTCGGACACGCGGGCGAGCTGGCCGGGCCGGTCGGGCAGCGGGATGCGGATCGTGAGGTATCGGCCGGACGCGGCGAGTCCGTGCGAGACGACCCGCTGCAGCAGGAGCGGGTCGATGTTGCCGCCGGACAGCACGGCCATGGTGGTCCCCGTCGCAGTGACCTTGCCCGCGAGGATGGCTGCGACGCCCGCGGCACCTGCGGGCTCGACCACGACCTTCGCCTGCTCGAGGAGGATGAGGATGGCTCGCGCCAGATCATCGTCCGAGACCGTTACCACCTCGTCGACGAGGTCCTTGATGATGTCGAACGGGATCGCGCCGGGACGTGCGACCAGGATGCCGTCGGCGATGGTCGGCCTCGTCACGATGTCGACGGGCTCTCCCGCCTCGAGCGACGGCGGCACCGCGGCGGCGTTCTCCGCCTGCACGCCGATGATCCTGACCGAGCGTCCGAGTTCGGCGGCACGGGCCTTGACGGCTGCGGCGACCCCGGCGATGAGACCTCCACCGCCGATGCCGAGCACGACGGTGTCGACCTCGGGCGCGTCCTCCAGGAGTTCGAGCCCGAGCGTGCCCTGCCCGATCACCACGTCGCGGTGATCGAACGGATGGATCAGCACCGCGCCGGTGCGCTCGGAGAACTCGGCGGCGAGACGCAGCGAGGTCGCCACCGTCTCCCCCTCCAGCACCACTTCCGCTCCGTAGCCGCGAGTGGCGAGCAGCTTCGGCACCGGCACGCCCAAGGGCATGAAGATCGTCGCGGGGATACCGAGCGCTTGGGCGGCGAGGGCCACTCCCTGCGCATGGTTGCCGGCGGACGCCGCCACCACGCCCCTCGCGCGCTCCTCGGCGCTCAGCTTGGACAACCGGTAGGCCGCCCCGCGGATCTTG
Source organism: Microbacterium sp. 2RAF4 (assembly GCF_052115285.1). Taxonomy (NCBI): domain Bacteria; kingdom Bacillati; phylum Actinomycetota; class Actinomycetes; order Micrococcales; family Microbacteriaceae; genus Microbacterium; species Microbacterium sp. 2RAF4. Next base: position 280,967 of record NZ_JBFRGI010000002.1, read on the forward strand.
AAGGAGCCCGTGCGCTGGAGATTCTCCATCTTGAGCAGGACGGGAGCCCCGAGGATGTCGGAGAGGGCCCGCGACGGCAGCGAAGGAGTGTGCGAGATCACCTCAGCCAGACTCTGAGCGGCGTGCTCGAACTCGGTCAGGCTGGGGACTGCGCTCATCGATTCCTCCGTCTCCGCTCGCGCGGAACTGTGCTCCAGATCAGGTCTCCGCTCGGTCCGACGCCGGTGCGCCAGGAACCCGAGCTGATGGTCACGGCGGCGACGTTGACGAAGGCCGCCAACGGGACCGCGAACAGGGCGCCGGGGATTCCGGCGATCATCGCTCCCCCGGCCACGACGAGCACGACGGCGAGCGGGTGCACCTTGACCGCGGAGCCCATCATGATCGGCTGCAGGATGTGTCCCTCGATCTGCTGGACCGCCAGCACCACGACGAGCATCCACAGAGCGATCCACGGCCCGTTGTAGACGAGCGCGAGGAAGACGGCGACCGCGCCGGTCACCACGGCACCGACGATCGGGATGAAGGAGCCGAGGAACACGAGCACGGCCACAGGGAGCGCGAGCGGAACCTGCAGCAGGAAGGCGCCGAGGCCGATGCCGATCGCGTCGATGGTGGCCACGAACAGCTGCGTGCGCGCGTAGTTGACGATCGTGGTCCAGCCGTTGCGGGCGGCGCCGTCGACGGCCGGGCGGGCGCGGCGCGGGAAGATCTTGAGGGTCCAGCGCCAGATGCCCGCGCCGTCGGCCAGCAGGCAGATGAGGATGAACAGGGCGAGCAGGGCACCCGTGGCGACGTGACCGACGGTCGTGCCGATCGCGAGTGCGCCCGTCCAGAGCACCTGCGCCTGTTCGCTGATGAGGTCCAGACCCTGCTGCAGGTAGTCGGCGATCTGCGTGTCCGAGAGGTTGAGCGGCCCGTCGTGCAGCCACACCTGGAACTGATCGAACGCCTCGGTCGACCGCTCCTGCACGTCGGGAAGCTGTGCGCGCACCTGCCAGACGACGAGCCACATCAGCCCGGTGACGATGGCGGCCGTCCCGATGAGCGAGATGGCGATCGCCAGCCATCGCGGGAGGCCGCGACGCAGCATCCACGAGAACGCGGGCCACAGCAGCGCCGTGATGAGGATGCCGACCATGAGAGGGATGACCAGGAGCTTGAGCAGCATCACGAGCCAGATGAAGACGCCGATCGCAGCGGCGATGATCAGCAGCCGCCAGGCGTAGCTGGCGGTGATCCGCAGCGGCAGGGGCACGGTCTCGTCGGCCTCGGTCGTCACGGTGCGGTCGGTGGAGACCGGGCGCGGACGGAAGAGATCACGCAGCCGGGGTCGCTGGTCGTCGCTCATCGCCCAAGTCTAAGGTCATGCCGTATGCCGTCGAACGCATCTTTCCGCGCGCGGAGCGATGTCGGCGCCCGGCGCTACCCTGGCGAGGTGACAGACTCCCTCAGCTCGACCCAGGCACGTCGCATCGCGCTGGCCGCTCAGGGGTTCACCCGCGCACGACCGTCGACGGTCGCGGGGCGGCATGTGCACCGGGTCATGGACCGGCTTGGAGTCCTGCAGATCGACTCCGTGAACGTGTTCGCGCGATCGCACTACCTCCCGCTGTTCTCGCGGCTCGGCGCGTACGACCCTGCGCTGCTCGACCGCATCTTCCTCTCCCGCACGACGCACTACGTCGAGTACCTCGCCCACGAAGCCACCTTCATCCCGCTCGAGGACTGGCCGCTGTGGCGCTTCCGCATGGACGACTTCCGCCGGCGCTGGGCGGGCGAGGACTCCTGGATGAGCAGCAACGCCCGCACCGTGCGGTGGGTGACGGACGAACTGCGTGCGCGCGGCCCGTTGCGACCGGCCGACCTCCGCGAAGACGCACCGCGGGAGCGCGGCACCTGGTGGGACTGGGACGATGTGAAGCTCGCGCTCGAGCACCTGTGGCGCACCGGCGATGTGGCGATCAGCGGGCGGCGCGGATTCGAGCGCACGTACGCGCTGGCGGAGCATGTCATCCCCGACGCCATCCGCTCACGAGAGGTGTCCCGGGCCGAGGCCATCCTCGAGCTGACCCGGCGCGCGGCGCGGTCGAGCGGCGTCGCCACGCAGTCGGATCTCGCCGACTACTACCGCATTCGCGACCGCGCCGCAGTCGCCCGCTCGATCGCCGAGCTCGTGGATTCGGGTGAGCTGATCCCGGTGAAGGTGCGGGGTTGGGAACGCGGCGGGCGCCCTCTCCCCGCCTGGCGACATCAGGATGCTGTGCTGCCCCGCAGGGTCGATACGGCGGCGATCCTGACGCCGTTCGACCCGGTGGTGTGGTTCCGCGACAGGGCGCTCCGTGCGTTCGACCTCGACTATCGCATCGAGATCTACGTGCCGGCCGAGAAGCGCCGATTCGGCTACTACTCCCTGCCGGTACTCGTCGGCGACCGCATCGTCGCGCGGGTGGACCTCAAGGCCGATCGGACCACATCGACGCTGCAGGTGCAATCTGCCTGGTGGGAGCCGCAGGCCCATCCCGGCGACGCGGAGCCGATCGCCCGTGAACTCGCACTCGCCGCCGCCTGGCAGGGTCTGGAGCACATCTCGGTGTCCGGTTGGGGTGACGCCACCGCGGCGCTTCACGCGGCCTTGGCCTCGGGCACGGAAACAGGTCCGGCCGTGCGCCGCCACCTGCATCCCCGAGAGAGTCCCGCATGAGCAGGGCCCGGCGGCGCTGGGTGATCGGCGGCGCCGCGGTCGTCGTCGTCCTCCTCGCCGCAGGGGTGTGGCTCTGGCAATCCTCCGCGCGGTCGACCACACCGGAGGAAGCAGCGCTCGAATACCTCCGGGCCCTGGAGTCCGGCGATGCCGATGCCGTGCAGGCCACCGGGATCGTCGTCACGGAGGCCGCACTCGACGCCTTCGACGCCGCGAGCGCGCTGGTCCGAGACCCTGAGGTCACGCGTGTGCGACACGGCAGCGGCAGCACGGCGGCGGCGGCGGAGGTCTCGTTCGAGCTCGATGGAGACCTCCACGACGCCGTGCTCGCGCTCGACATGGTCGACGGCCGGTGGCGTGTCGACTCCTCGGGACTCGGCAGCGTGACCGTCGACTCGACCGTCGGTGCTTCCGTCGCGATCGGCACCGCCGCTCTCCCCACAGGGCAAGAGGTTGCTCTCCTCCCCGCGATGTACCCGGTCTCTGCGGCGCCGTCGACGCTGCTCGAAGGCGAGAGCGCGGTGACGGTCATGCCCGCCGCCGAGGTCACGACCGTGGTCGATGCCACGCTGCGCCCGGAGGCGACGGCGGTCGCTCAAGACGACGTGGACGACATCGTCGAAGCCTGCACCGTTCCCGGGACCGAGGTGCCGGAGGGGTGCGGACTGCGCATCCCGTGGGGGACGGAGTTCCGTGACGTCGAGGAGTTCCGCTACCGGGTCGAGGAGACTCCCGCCGTCACTCTCACCCCGACAGGCTTCACGGCGGACGGCGGGGTGCTGGTGGTCACCGTGACGGGGACGGGCGCAGACGGCGCCGAGCGGACGACGACGTACCGCACGGACTCCTGGACGCTTCGCGGCGACGTGTCCTTCACCGCCGACGACCTCGTGCTCTCGCCGTGGTGAGCCGTCGCAGAACCGTTCGTCAGAACTGCACGCGCGGGGGCTCCGAGATGGCGCTGCTGTCGGCGACCTCGAAGAACTCTCGCTCGGTGAATCCCAGCCCCTTGGCGAACAGGTTGTTGGGGAAGACCTTGATCTTGGTGTTGAGCTCGCGCACGCCGCCGTTGTAGAACCGGCGCGCCGCCTGGATCTTGTCCTCGGTGTCGACCAGAGCCTGCTGCACCTGGAGGAAGTTGGTGCTCGCCTGCAGCTGCGGATACGCCTCAGCGACCGCGAACAGGCTGCGCAGAGCCTGCTGCAGGTGGCCCTCTGCGATACCGGCTTCACCGGGCCCTCCCGCCGACAGCGTCTCGGCACGCGCACGGGTGACGTTCTCGAAGACCGCCTTCTCGTGGGAGGCGTAGCCCTTCACCGTCTCGATGAGGTTGGGGATGAGGTCGGCTCGTCGCTTGAGCTGCACGGTGATGCCGCTCCACGCCTCGTCTACGCGCACATTCAGCTGCACCAGCGAGTTGTACGTGGCCCACAGATAGATGCCGACGAGCAGGATCACTCCGACAACGATCAGTACCGGCACGAGCCATTCCATCAGAGGCCCACCCTTCCTCGTGTTTCTCTCATCCTAGACGCGCAGCCTGCACGTGGACTGGGCATGCGCGGCACCCGCCGCAGTCGGTTCAGCTGCCGAGCACCCGTTCGAGATAGCGGTTCCCGAACCGACGTTCCGGGTCGAGCCGATCGCGCAATCCGAGGAAATCGTCGAAGCGTGGATACCGCTCCCGGAGTGTCTCCGCGGTCAGCGTGTGCAGCTTGCCCCAGTGCGGACGTCCGCCGAACTCGTGCATGATCTCCTCCACCGCTCCGAAGTACTCCGTGGGGTCGGCTCGCCAGTACCGATGCACGGCGACGTACGCACTGTCGCGCCCGTGAGCCGTGGAGAGCCAGCGATCGTCAGCTGCGGCGAAACGCACTTCGATCGGGAACTCGATCCGCCAGCCGCGCCGGGCGATGAGCGCCCTGACCGCCTGGAACGCCGCCACGACGTTCTCGGCCGGGATCGCGTACTCCATCTCCCGGAAGCGCACGGTCCGGCTCTGGATGAGCACGCGATGCGACAGCTCGGTGTACTCGCGATCGCCGGTGAGCTTGACCGCGAGCCGACTGAACGACGGCGTGATCGCCGGGACGACCTGACCGGCTGCGCACACGACGCGGTAGACGCCGTTCGAGAGCAGCGTCTCGTCGATCCATCGCCCGACCACAGGGAGCGGCTTGCGGACCGTCGCTTCCGGAAGACGCGTCTGGCGCTTCGTCAGGGCGACGTCGGTGTGCGGGAACCAGTAGAACTCGAAGTGGTCGGATGCGGCGACGCGCTCGTCGAGGGTGGCGAGCACCTCGTCCAGAGGGACCGGCTCGTCGATGGCGTGCATCACGAACGCGGGCACGCACTGCAGCGTCACCTCGACGATGATGCCGAGGGCGCCGAGTCCCAGTGCCACCGCGGGCAGGAGCTCACTCTCGTGCTCCTCGTCGATCCGGAGGAACTCGCCCGCGGCCGTGACCATCGTGACGCCGACGACCTGGGTGGCGAGGCCGCCGTATCCGGCTCCCGTGCCGTGGGTGCCTGTGGAGATCGCTCCGGCGATGGACTGGCGATCGATGTCCCCCAGGTTCTCCATCGCGAGTCCGTACGGCGCCAGGAGCCCGGGGATCCGGTGCAGGCGCGTTCCGGCGAGCAAGGTCACCCTGCCCGTGTCGGCATCGGCGGAGACGAGGCCCTGCAGGTCGTCGAGTTCGAGAAGCACACCAGGAGCGATGGCGATGCCGGTGAAGCTGTGACCGGCCCCCACCGCCTTCACGGGCAGTCCGTGCTTGACCGCGGCGATGACCGCGCGCTGCACGCCCTCCGGGCTGCGCGGCCGCTCCACGCGCACGGGACGCACGGACGCCGAGCGACCCCAGTTCTGCCAGGTGCCGCCGATTCTCGTCACAGGAAGGCCTTTCCCTCGCCGCGGTACGTCGGCAGCTCGTCGATGACCTCGTCCCCGGAGATCAGGTGGTAGCTCTCGATGCGCTCTGCCGGCTCACCGCTCTTGGCGTGACGGAACCAGACACGGTCTCCCACGCCGAGCGACGCGGCCGCCGGTCCCTGCAACGGCGTCTGCACCTCGCCCGCGGCTTCGCGGGAGAGGGTGCGGAGGCCCTGGGGCCACACGGCTCGCGGCTGCCGGGAAGCCACCGCGGGGCCGGAGGCGATCCATCCGCCTCCGAGCACCGTGGCGATGTCGGCGGCAGGGCGGCGCACCACATCGAACGCGAACGCGGAGGCGGGTGCGGGCCGGAACGACCGGTAGCCGTCGAAGAGGTGCCCGCCGAGGAGCCCGCTGCCTGCGCTCGCCTCGGTGAGGGATTCGTCGCTTCCCGTGAATTCGAGCGAGCCCGTCCCCCCGCCGTTGAGGATCTCCAAGGGTGCCACGGACCCGACTGCGGCGACGATCTCGGCTCGACGCTCACGCAGCTCGCTGCGCGAGCGCGCCTGCACCATGCGGATGAGCGGCGCATCGGGACCGGCGTCATCGCCCTGACCGGCGATCTGCGCGTCGTACATCTGCAGTCCGACGAGGCGGAACCCTGGGCGCGCGACCACCTTTCGGGCGAAAGCGGCGACCTCGCCCGCGCTGAACAGAGCGGAGCGGCGCACTCCGATGTGGCCGAGGATCGAGGACCGCCAGGAGGCATCGACATCGATGGCGACCCGGAGCTCGGGGCGCGACCGGGGGCCCGCGACGCTGTCGATCAGATCGAGGTGCACGAGGTCGTCGACCATCAGCGTGATGCGCCGCGCGGCCTGCTCGTCGGCGAAGAGCCGCGCCAGTCCCGCACGGTCCACGGTCGGGTAGCCCAGCATGATGTCGTCGTGCGTCTCGGCGAGCCAGAGCGCCTCTTCGAGGGTGAAGGCGAGGATGCCGCGGAACCCCGGCAGCTTCAGCACGGCGTCGAGCACGGAACGCACCCGGACGGACTTCGAGGCGACGCGGATCGGCAGTCCACCGGCGCGCACCAGAAGATCCATCGCGTTGTAGCGGAGTGCCTCGCGGTCGATCACCGCCACCGGGGCCGGGAGGTGTCCTGTCGCCGCGGACAGGCGCGGCCAGTAACGGGCCGGGTCCTCCCACTCGGGGGCGACCGCGGGGGCACCGTGGACGGGGCTCAGTTCATCGATGAGGTCGAGCACTCCCCCACCCTAAGGCCTCTCGGACTCCGGTTCACCCCTGACGGCACGGCGTCGCAGTCGAGCGCGACGATAGGCTGACCCGGAGGCCCCCGTAGCCCAATGGCAGAGGCAGGCGACTTAAAATCGCTTCAGTCTGGGTTCGAGTCCCAGCGGGGGCACCGCCGATGCTCAGTCCTCCCCCTGCGCGACCGCTTTCCGCTCACCCGCAGCCTCCCGGATCCGGCGCACGATCAGGACGACGAGAGCTATCGCGATGGCGGAATAGACGGCGTAGTCGAGATAGCCGAGGTACTGCTCCAGCTGTTCGTGCTGGGTGCCCAAGGCCGCTCCGACTCCGAGTAGAAGTGCGTTCCACAGCCCGCTCCCGATGATCGTGTAGACGCTGAAGGTCACGAGGTTCATCCGCGACGCGCCTGCGGGAATCGAGATGAGACTGCGGACACCGGGAACCATGCGTCCGACCAGGACGGTCCAGCCACCGCTGCGCACGAACCACTCGGACCCGCGTTCGAGGTCCGAGCGACTCACGAGCTTCGTGGCAGCGAGCATCCGCACCGCCCGGTCCATGCCGATCGCCGCACCGAGCCAGTACAGCAGCAGCGCCCCCAGCCATGACGCCGCGGTGCTCCAGAAGATCAGCCACCCGAGATTCAGGGAGCCGCTCTGGCTCAGGTACCCCGCGAAGGGCAGGATGACCTCGCTCGGGATCGGAGGCACGAGCACCTCGAGGAAGACGAGCACGCCGACGCCGACATCTCCGAGGGCTGTGAGGACGTCGGCGGCGAATCCGGTGAGGCCGGTGAAACCGTGTTCGGCGGCAGCGGTGCGGATCATGCGGGTCAGCGCCCGAAGATGTCGCCGATGCCGGGGATGCCGAGGTCGCCGAGCTGTTCGCCCCACCCGCTCGCCGCGTCTCCGATCCCGGACACCGTCTCGCCGGCGGCTCCCATCAGGTCGCCCGCGCCGCCGGCGAGCGACTCGATGTCGACGCCCTCTGCGAGTGCGCCGAAGTCGACGCCCATGTTCGCCGCCTGCTCCAGGAGAGGCCCGGCCACGGTGCTGACCACCGCGCCACCGGCCACGACACCGAGAAGCCCGACCGCCGCGCCCCCTGCGGCGACGGCAGCGCCGCCGACGCCTGCGCCCCGCACGCGCGAGAGCAGTCCGCGCATCCTTCCCGGGTTCATGGCCTCTGTGCGGCCCGCCGCCCTGGCGAGGTCGTCGGCTGACGAGGAGCGCGGACGCTCCTCCGGTGCGAGCTCCTGCCGCATTCGAGCCTCGACGAGGGCACGCTGCTCGGGCGAAAGTCGCGCGAACGCCTCACGGTGGATCTGCTCGACACGCTGCGGATCGGCCGTCTGCAGAAGGTAGTCGTACCGGGCGATGGCCGCCCGATCAGCATCGGTCACGGACTGCGACGCGCGCGAGCCACCAGCCGCGGGCGGCGTGTACGGGTCCCCGGCTGCGGGCGGAGTGTACGGGTCACCGGCTGCGGGACCAGGCCGCGAAGTCCGCCCGGCATCCCCCTGCCCGCGCACGGCGTCGACGGCGCCGCGGAGCATCCCGCTCCAATCCGTCGACCGGGAATCGTCGTGGGAGCGCGATCCGCCGGCCGAGTGACCGTTGCGCCCTGAGGAGGCATTCTTCTCCAGTGCTTCGGAGGCCATTCCGATCAATCGGGAGAGCTTTCCCATGAGTGGTCCCTTTCGTGGTGCGGGCCACCCGGGATCCACGACGTCGGGACGACGGCAGGGTTCACTCAGCAGCCCGCGATGCGGGCGCCAAGGTCTCCTCCACCCTCACGGGCCGGCGGGCCGGAGCACGATCTCGAGCTCGTAATGACGACGTCGCCGCATTCGGGAGTACTCCCCTTGCCCGCGAGACGATACCGACCGCACCTATGCGTCGCCTCGGAACGACCCGCCACGACGACGATCGGCCCCGGCGCAGTGCGCTCGGGGCCGATCGTCGTCGTGCGGAAAGTACTACTTCGCCGCTGCTTCCGCCGTCTCGGGAGTCTTCTCCGCGACGGGCTTCTTCGCAGCCGGCTTCTTGGCGGCAGGCTTCTTCGCGGCCGGCTTCTTCTCCGCCGGAGCGGCCTTCGCCGCCGGGGCGGCCTTCGCCGGAGCATCAGCCACGGGCGCAGCGGGAGCGGCCGGGCGCGGACGGGCGGCGAACTCCTCGAAGACGTAGCGCGGGTTCTGCACCGTCTCGAGGTTCACGAGATCGCGGCCGAGCCACAGGTTGTTCCACCAACCCCACAGCACGCGCCACTTGCGCTCCCACGTCGGCATCGCGAGACCGTGGTAACCGCGGTGTGCGAGCCAGGCGATGAAGCCCTTGAGGGCGATCTTGCCGGACTGGAAGACGCCGTTGTACAGGCCGAGACCTGCGACAGCGCCGAGGTTCTTGTGGAAGTAGTCCTTGGGCTTCTCGCCCCGGAGCACGGCCACGAGGTTCTTCGCGAGGAGCTTCGCCTGGCGGACCGCGTGCTGGGCGTTCGGCACGCAGAAGCCACCGACGCCACCCCCCGAGAGGTCGGGGACAGCGGAGACATCTCCGGCCGCCCATGCACCCTCGACGAAGGCCTCGGGTGTGCCGACGCGCAGGTCGGCGCGGGTCTGGATGCGACCGCGCTCCTCGACCGGCAGATCTCCGCCGCGCACGACGGTCGGGTTGGCCATGACGCCGGCGGTCCACACGATGACGTCGGTCGGGATGACCTCACCGGTGGAGAGCTCGACGTTGCCGTCGACCGCGCTGGTGAGCTGCGTGTCGAGGTGCACGTTCGCGCCGCGCTTGGCGAGATCCTTGAGCACCCACTCGCTGGTCTGCAGCGAGACCTCGGGCATGATGCGGCCCATCGCCTCGATGAGGTGGAAGTGCGTGTCCTCGAAGCTGATCTGCGGGTACTTGCCGACGAGCGCAGACGCCAGCGAACGCAGTTCGGCGAACACCTCGATGCCGGCGAAGCCACCACCGACGACGACGACGGTCAGCAGACGGTCGCGCTCGGGACCGGCGGGAAGGGATGCGGCCTTGTCGAAGTTCGACATGACCTTGTCGCGGATGGCGACGGCCTCTTCGATCGTCTTCAGACCGATCGCGTTGTCGGCGATGCCGGGGATCGGGAAGGTACGCGACACCGCGCCGGCGGTGACGACGATCTGGTCGTACGCGAACTCGTACGGCTCTCCCAGCGGCGGCGTGATGGTCGCGACCTTCTGGGCGTGGTTGATGTTGGTCACCTTGGCGGTGAGCACGTTGGTGCGCTTGAGGTGACGACGGTGCGCGACCACCGAGTGGCGGGCCTCGATGGAGCCCGCGGCGACCTCGGGGAGGAACGGCTGGTACGTCATGTACGGCAGCGGGTCGACCATGGTCACGTCGGCTTCGCCCTTGCGCAGGTGCTTCTCGAGCTTCCACGCGGTGTAGAAACCCGCGTACCCTCCGCCGACGATCAGGATCTTGGGCACAGTGCTGTTCTGAGGCACAGAAGAACTACTCCTCGGAGTCGGGGGTGTGGCGTACGGAAATGCGCGCCGATCGGATGCGCCGGGCAGCAGCGGTGACGCCAAGCGCTATCAGGATACCAGGGACTGTGAGCGCAATGAGCGGCAGGGTACCGTAGCGCAGTGAATCCGCGCTGGGAAGCAGCGGTGAACCGGGTTCGGTGGGTGCGTCAGCTGCCGGCAGAGGCGGGACATCGACCGGTGTGACGGGCGCGGCCGTCTCCGGCGCCGTCTGCGCGCGGCGGAAGACGCGGATCCACTCGGCGAGGTCCCCCATCGGGTTCTCGCTCACCGCCGGAAGGTTCGCGGAGATCGCCGCAGCGGCGTCGACCAGCCCGTATCCGTACAGCGGATCCTGCGGCTTGACCGCATCGGGGACGGGGATGGCGGTCTTGATGATGCGGTTGATCACGTCGATCGCCTTGATCTCGGGGTGCGCCGAGCGGATCAGGGCAGCGACCCCTGCGACGATCGGGGCTGCGCCGCTCGTGCCACGCCACGGCGTGACGGTTCCGTCGGCCGAGACGCCGATGAGGCCTTCGCTGGGCGCGGAGATGCCGATCGTGATGCCCTGCGTCGAGGCCTCGATGCTGGCCGTGCCGGTCTGGTCGACGCCGCCGACCGTCAGCACCCCGGGAATGGTCGCGGGAGCACCGATGATGTTCGTGCCGCTCCCTCTGTTCCCCGCCGCGACGACCACCACGACGTCGTGCTGGAACGCGTAGAGGAACGCCTCATCCCAGCTCTCGTCCCAATCGAGCGTGTTCGTGGTGAAGGAGAGGTTGATGATGTCGGCACCGTTGTCGACGGCCCACTTCATCCCCTTCGCGACCTGCTCCGTGAACGGCACGGCCGCGGCGGCGCCGAATCCGACGGAGATCGAGAGCAGGTTCGCCTCCGGAGCGACGCCGATCATCCCGGTGCCGTCGGGAGCGCCTCGTCCGGCCGCGAGCGACGCCACCCAGGATCCGTGATTGCCGTCGACGGCCCCCAGAGGGGTGCGACCATCCGGCGTGCCGGTTCCCGATACGTCGGTTCCGCCGACCACGGCGTCGCCGAAGACGGAGGGCACCTTGGCGATACCCGTGTCGATCACGGCGATCGTCACGCCCTCGCCACGTGTGGTCTGCCAGGCTTCGCGGATACGCGCGCCGTCGAGCCAGTACTCCGAGGCCCGCACCGGGTCGGCCGGGTCGTCCGGGACCGGTGGCGGGGTGGCCGTGGCCCCGATGAGCAGCACGGACGCTGCGACCACCACGATGGCGGCAGCGCTGCGCAGCGTCCGACGCACGGTCATGCCGTGGAGGCCGCCGCGTCGCGGGTGGCAGCGCCGGGGTCTTCGCAGCGGCAGACGGCGGGCGTCCAGGAGGAACGCGCGAGCGCCGCGTCGCCGATCGGGTTCACTCCAGGACCGGCGGCCAGGGCATGCCCGGCCAGAGCATGCAGGCACTTGACACGCGTGGGCATGCCACCTGCGGAGATGCCGTCGATCTCCGGGACCTCGCCGAACTCGGCACGATCCGCCAGGTAGGCCTCGTGGGCTGCGAGATAGGCCGCAGCCACGCCCTCGTCCTCGGCGATCAGTGCGGCGAGCTCGGGCATCACCTGGGTGGCTTCCAGCGTCGACATCGCCGCCGTGGCCGCGGGGTGCGTGAGGTAATAGAACGTCGGGAACGGCGTGCCGTCGGGCAGGCGCGGCGTCGTGGCGACCACCGTCGGATTGCCGCAGACGCAACGGGCCGCGATACCCACCACGCCCCGGGCGGAACGGCCGAGCTGAGCCGATACGACGGCGAGTTCGGCGGGAGTGGGGGCGGGGAAGGGCGGCGTGCTCACCCCACCAGCGTAGGGGAGGCGGCAGGGAAGATGCTCGGAGCGGATGCTCAGCGAGTGACGGCGGCGGTGTCGCTGAGCCCGGCCGAGACGACGGTGCGCAGCAGCTGCGGCATCCAGTCCGTCGGCTTCTCGACGAGCGTGTCGCTCACCGGCTCCTGCTCCCGCGGGAGAGCAGCAGGATCGAGGTCGTTGTCGATCAGGTAGACGACCTCGCCGGGTTTCACGTAGTAGAGACGCTCGCGGGCCTGCGTCGTGATGTACGCGGGGTCGTTCCAGCGCTCGCGCTCGGCTTCGAGCGCCGCGATCTGGTCTTCGCTCACCTGCACGGAGGCCTCGAGGGCTGCGATCTTCTGGCGCTGGTCGATGAAGGTCCCGAGCGTCGGCACCAGCACCCACGCACCGAGCACCACCAGCGAGAGCATGATGACGGAGAAGGCGGAGAGGCGGATGCCGGAAGCCCATTCGCGCACATCGACGCGGGGGGCTCCGCCTCGGCTCCCCGCCGCCGCGCGCGCGGTGGAAGGCGCAGCTGCGCGGGCGGTCGACGGCGAGGTCGCGCGGGCCTTCGGCGTCGCCCTGCCCTTGCCTTTCGCCGCGGGTTTCGGCCCGTGTGCTCCCGGAGACGGCGAAGGAGGAGCCGGTCGTCGTGCCACGGCTCCTCCTTCGTCGTGCCGCATCAGCGGCGGTGTTCACCGCCCGCGGGCGGCTCTGCGTGCGTGTGCGCTCAGGCCTGGTAGCGCGGGAACGCGGAACGGCCGGCGAAGACCGCGGCGTCGCCCAGCTCCTCCTCGATGCGCAGCAGCTGGTTGTACTTCGCGACGCGCTCGCTGCGAGCGGGCGCACCGGCCTTGATCTGACCGGCGTTGGTCGCGACGACCAGGTCGGCGATCGTGGTGTCCTCGGTCTCACCCGAACGGTGCGAGAGCATCGCCGTGTAGCCCGAGCGCTGCGCGAGGCTGACCGCGTCGAACGTCTCGGTGAGCGTGCCGATCTGGTTGACCTTCACGAGCAGCGAGTTGGCGACACCGCGCTTGATGCCGTCGGCGAGACGCTGCGGGTTGGTGACGAACAGGTCGTCGCCGACCAGCTGCACCTTCGAGCCGAGCGCCTCGGTCAGGTGCTTCCAGTTGTCCCAGTCGTCCTCTGCCAGAGCATCCTCGATCGTGACGATCGGGAAGTCGTTGACGAGTCCGACGTAGTACTCGGTGAGAGCGGCGGCGTCCCAGTCCTTGTTGTCGAGGCGGTAGACGCCGTCCTTGAAGAACTCGGTCGCTGCGACGTCGAGGCCGAGCGCGATGTCGGTGCCCGGCGTGAAGCCGGCCTTCTCGATCGCCTTCACGAGGAAGTCGAGCCCCTCGCGGTTGCTGGGCAGGTCGGGGGCGAAGCCGCCCTCGTCGCCGAGGCCGGTCGCGTAGCCGGCGGCCTTCAGCTCGGCGCGCAGCACGTGGTAGGTCTCCACGCCCCAGCGCAGTGCCTCGGAGTAGGTCTCCGCGCCGATCGGGGCGAGGAAGAACTCCTGCATGTCGATGCCGTTGTCGGCGTGCTCGCCACCGTTGATGACGTTGAACAGCGGAACGGGGAGCACGTGGGCGTTCGGACCGCCCAGGTAGCGGAACAGCGGAAGGTCGGCCGAGTCGGCCGCTGCCTTCGCGACCGCGAGGCTCACGCCGAGGATGGCGTTGGCGCCGACGCGCTTCTTGTTCTCGGTGCCGTCGACCTCGATCAGGATCTCGTCGACGATGCGCTGCTCGCTGGCCTCGACGCCTTCGATCGCCGGTCCGAGCTCGTCGATGATGGCCTCGACGGCCTTGAGCACGCCCTTGCCGCCGTAGCGGCTCTTGTCGCCGTCGCGGAGCTCGTACGCCTCGAACGCGCCGGTGGATGCACCGGACGGCACGGCCGCCCGCTGCACGATGCCGTCGTCGAGGAGGACCTCCACCTCGACGGTCGGGTTTCCGCGCGAGTCGAGAATCTCGCGTGCGCCTACAGCCTCGATCAGTGCCACTGATGTGCTCCTTGCTCAGGGGGAAAACGTTGTGTGGAGCGTCGTCGATCCGCGCCCAGTCTAGCCCGGCCGTCCGACACGATCAGGGACGCGCCCGTCAGACGACGACCGCGATCGCGAAGCCGTCCCAGCCCTTCGCCCCCACGGTCTGCAGCGCGGTGGCATCGAACCGCGGGTCCTCCCCCAGCATGCGCAGACCTTCGCGTGTGCCGACGACCTTGGGGTCGTCGGAGTCGTCACGGACGATCTCGCCCTCGCGCCCGATGTTGTCGAGAACGATCACGGTGCCGGGATGACCGAGCTTCGCCGCCCAGTCGAGGTAGATCGTGTTGGACTCCTTGTCGGCGTCGATGAACACCAGGTCGAATCCGCCGACCAGGGTCGGAAGCACGTCCGCTCCCCTGCCCACCCGGATGTCAACGCGGTCTCCGACGCCCGCGGCGTCGATGCTGGCGCGTGCGACCGCCGCGTTGTCCGCCTCCGCCTCGACCGTCACGACGCGACCCTCGGAGCCGACGGCGCGGGCGAGCCAGATCGTGGAGTACCCGCCGAGGGTGCCGATCTCGAGCACCCTGCGCGCGCCACTGATCCGGGCCAGCAGATGCAGGAGCTTGCCTGCCACCGGAGCGACCTCGATCTCGGGCATGCCCGCGTCACGCTGGGCGGCGAGCGCCGACTCCAGGTCGGGGTCAGGACCGACGAGCAGGTCGGCGAGGTAGGAGTCGGCATCGGACCAGGCGGCGGGGGTGGATTCCATGGCCTCAGCCAACCCCCGCCGCTGCCCTCCGTCAAGGGCGCGGCGCGGAGAGCAGACGACCGGGTGCGTCAGCGAGCTCGGGCTGCCGTAGGAACTGTCCGGTCGACACCAGCACGACCACGACCACGGCGATCACGATCCATGCGGCGACCCCCAGGGGACCTGCAAGAGCGAGGTCCGGCTGCGCAGCGGCGAAGATCAGGATCATCCCCGCAGCCGCGTTCAACGAACCGTGTGCGATCACGGCCGGCCACACGGAGGCCGACCGCAGACGCAGCCAGCCGAGCAGGATGCCCCAGGCCACGCAGCCGCCGACCATGAACAGCACCCCGGTGATGTCGGTGCGCCCGAAGTTGTAGCCGAGCAGGATGATCGGGCTGTGCCAGAGGCCCCAGATCGCGCCGCTGAGGATCAGCGCGGGCCAGGTTCCGAGTGGGCGCAATGCCGGCAGCAGCCAGCCCCGCCAGCCGAGCTCCTCTCCGAACGCGAAGAGACTGTTGAACAATCCGCCGACGGGGATCATCGCCAGCTGCGCGAACACGATGACCTGGACGGGCGGCAGGGGTGCACCGGCGGGGACGGCCTTCTCGAGCTCGGCCGCGAAGGCGGCGAAGGTCAGGTCGAGCTGCACGAAGCCGAGGGCTGCGGACAGCAGGATGCCCAGTGCCACCAGAAGGGGCGGCACGAGCCAGCCGGCGACCATGAGCCAGATCACGCGTTTCGCGGGGCGCAGTGGCCACAGTCCGAGGAAGCGGGCGCGCTGTCCTGGTGCGGGCACGCGCATCAGGAACGTCACCACGAGCGCGGCGATCGCGGGGGTGAACATGATGATCGGCAGCAGGAAGACCGACATCGGCTCGGCGAGACCGTCGCCCAGCCACAGCGGCAGGGCCACGAGCCAGGCGAGGGCGAACGACACCGCCACGAAGACGATCACCGCGGCCCAGGGCACACGGCGCGCGTGCAGGATCCGGTCGTTCATGAGGTCGCCTTTCCGTCGTCGGTCGTGGGGGTGCCCGGTGTTCGCGAGCGGTCGACATAGGACTGCAGCAGTGCGGCAGCCTCTTCCGCACCGTCGATCGTCGCGATGAAGGGCCGTCGACCGCGGCGGGACACCTCGATCGCCGCGCCACGACGCATGACGATTCCCGTGCGGCCGTCGACGGCGATACGCCAGCCCCATCCGCCGAACTCTCCGAACGGGGAGATGTCCACGGCGCGGGCGGACTCGACCTCATCGAGAGGGATGCGAACGCGTGGCCACCCCAGCAGGGAGCGGGCGGAGAAGCCTTCGGGCGTGACCTTGATGCGGAAGGACGTGGTCGCCGCCAGCGCGAATCCCACGACGAGCGCGACCACCGCGACGACCCAGCCGCCCTCGACGCCGGTGCCGAGCATGAACGCCGCGAGCACGACGAGACCGAAGAGCACGGCGAGCAGGGAGAAGAGAGCCCCGCGCGGCATCGTGACCGTGGCGACCCACACGACGCGCTCCCCCTTCGCGATGTGGACCGCGTACCGGGGCTCGAGCGTGCGCCCCTGCTCCGCTCGCACTCGAGGCTGCACGGCCCACGCGATGGCACCGACCACCGCGAGTGCACCGAAGGCCACGGCCACGACGCCGCCGACTCCCGGCGCGTCAGCCGGGTCGGCCAGGTCGCGCTGGATCGCGAGCGAACCGAGACTCGTGACGGCGGCGAGGGCCGACATGCCGGCGGCGAGCGCACCCATCAGCCGTGCAGCACCACCCCAGTGCGCGCCGACCGCGGCGAGCGTCACGATGGCCATCAGCACGGGCAGCCCGAGGCCGACACCGATGAGGATCCAGAGGTACGTGGCCGGAGCTCCGAAGCCGTCGGCACCGTTCAGGCCCCAGTGCGTCGCGACCTCCGGCGGCAGCGTGGGCAACCACGTCAGCAGGACGACGACGGCGATCGCCGTGATGACGACCGGCAGGACCACCGCGACGAGGAAGAAGGTCAGCCGGGCGCGTCGCAGCAGCGGAGGCGGTGTGCGCGTGAGGTCGTGGGTGGTTTCGTGATCGGTCATGGCGAATCCTCCTCGGGGTTATCGATCGGGTGCATACCGGTGCCGGCGTCGCGGTGGGCGCGGACGATGCCGGCGAGCGTGTCGGCGGAGACGCCGAGCGCTGCGGCGCGACGCACCAGGTCGTCGATGTCGTGCGCCAGGTCGGCCAGGGGCGCGGCCGAGGCCGCGATGACCGCTCCCCTGCCGCGGCGGAGGTCCACCAATCCCTCGTCACGCAGCTGCTGGTAGGCGTGCAGCACGGTGTGCTGGTTGATGTCCAACGCTTCGGCGACGTCGCGCGCCGCAGGAAGGCGATCGCCGGGCGCCAGCACGCCGGCGAGGATGTCGGAGCGGACGGAAGCCGCCACCTGGTCATACAGTGCGCGAGGACTGTCGGGATCGACGCGGATCAGCATCCGGCCCTCCTCTCGTGGAATCTCTACTTATTCTATGCGAACTATAACAACTGTGACAACCCTCCAGAGGTCTTTGTCGGACTCGGTCGGGTGCTCCACACTGACCTCATGCGCATCACTCCCCGCCGTCTCGCGATCGGCATGAGCCTGTGGATCCCCAACCTCTTCAGCGGGATCCGCGTCCGTCGTTTCCGCGAGGACTGGACGCACGCGACCGTCGAGCTCCACGTCAACGTCTTCACCCGCAACTACGTCAAGACCGCGTTCGGCGGTTCCATGTCGGCGATGACCGACCCCTACTTCTTCATGCTGGTCATGCATCAGCTCGGACGTGACTACGTCGTATGGGACACCCGAGGCGAGATCGAGTTCCTCAAGCCGGGACGCGGGGTGCTGACGGCCGAGTTCGAGGTGTCGAAGGAGAAGGCCGCGGAGATCCGCGAGCGCGCGCACGGGGGCGCCAAGGTGCTCGAGTGGTTCGAGACGGTCATCACCGACCGGGAGGGCGACGTCGTGGCGAAGGTGCGCCGCGAGGTGTACATCCGGGAGAAGAAGCGGGTCACCGCCTCGCGGGGTTGAACCCGGGGCCGAGCGTCGACGACCTCGCGATCAGGGTGGGGGCGAGTCGCACGGTGTCGTGCGCGGTCGACGCCCCCGACACCAGACCGAGGACGAGTTCGAGGGCCGTGCGTCCGCTCTCCTCGAACGGCTGGCGGACGGTCGTGAGGTCGAGCGCATCGGCGACCTCGCCGTCGTCATAGCCGACGACCGCGAGCGGCGGGGTGTCGACGTCGGAGCGCAGGGCGGACAGCACGCCGGCGGCGAACTGGTCGTGATTCGCGACGATCGCCGTCGCTCCTGCGGCTCGGGCTGCGGCGATCACGCGATTGTCGACCGAGGACGGATCCGCCACGGCCAGGTCCGCCACCCCCAGGTGCTGCGTCAGCCCCTCGATGCGGAGCATCCCGGCCGACACGTACGCCGGCGAGCGCTGCGGTTCGTGCACGAAGAGCACACGGCGATGCCCGAGCCCGGCGAGGTGGCGGCCGATCTGCGCACCGCCGTCGCGGTCGTCGACGAGGACGACCGGCCCGCCCACGTCGGACCGCGTCGGCACCACGTCGACATAGACGACAGGGATGCGTGCCGCCTTGCTCGCCCGCCGCGCTGCTCCCCCGAGCGGAACCCCCATCACCACGAGACCGGTGGCGTCCGTGCGCGTGGGCAAGACGTCGAGCAGCGGCTCATCCGCGGCCGCGGCGGAATCGAGGTCATAGGGGATGATGTCCACCGCCGCGTCCCTGGCCCGCCGGAGCATCCCCGACAGCCGCCGCAAGTACGACGGGTAGGTCGTGAACGGTGCGGCCACCGCGATGCGGGCAGCCCCGACACGGCGGCCCTGCGTCATCCGATAACCGAGCGCAGTGGCCGCCGCGACGATGCGCTCACGGGTCTCCGGTCGCACCCGGTGCGGTGCGCTCACCGCCAGCGAGACGGTGGAGATGCTCACCCCGGCGCGCTCCGCGACGTCGTAGATGGTGACCCTGCCCGGTCGTGCGCGCATCGCTCGACTTCTCTCTTCATCGAAGTTCTTCGATTGCCCAGACTAGGTCGGAACTCGTCGCGCGGGAACCCGCCGAGACGCGAACCCATCGAAGGAGATGCCCGATGCCGACAGCACGGTCCCGATTCCGACGCCCCGCGCTCGACAGCGCGGTGGCGGCGTGGGAGGAACGCGTCGCGCCGCTGCTCGCCCCGGAGCCCGCAGACCCCGCCGGCCGCCGCCGGGCCGCGGCTCAGAACGACGAGGCCGTGAGCGCCGCGCTGGGGATCACCCCGCTGCCGACCGCCACCGAGGATCACATCGTCCCGGTCGACGGGCACCCCGACGTGCGCGTGCGCGTCTACTGGCCCGGCGAGGAGCGCACACCGCCCGGATCGGGGCTCCCCGCGCTCGTGTACTTCTACGGCGGCGGGTTCACCATCGCGGGCATCGACTGGGTCTCCTGGGATGCACGCTTCCGGGTCAGAGCACGGGACGCCGGCATCGTGATCGTCGCCGCCGACTACGCCCATGCGCCGGAGGAGCGCTTCCCCACGCAGCCGGAGCAGTGCTGGTCGGCGTTCGAATGGACCCACGCGCACGCGCAGGAGCTGGGCGTCTCTTCGGAGCGCATCGCCGTGGGCGGCGCATCATCGGGAGGTGACCTCGCCGCGGCCGTGACGCTCATGAACCGCGATCGCTCCGCGCATCCGATCGCTCTGCAGCTGCTGGAGAATCCCGCCCTCGACCTGACGATGGGACATGCCGACATGAGCGGCATCGATGCGCGCATGCCTGGCGTCATCGTGCGCGCGGTCGGTCGCACGCTCGTGCGCCAGTACATCGGCGACGACGCCGCAGCGGCACGTCGACCGTACGCGTCCCCGCTGCGGGCCGCCTCTCACGAGGGCCTGCCGCCGGCGCTGATCCTCACCTCGGAGCTCGACCCTCTGCGCGGTGACGGGGAGGCCTATGCGCGCGCACTCTCCGCGGCCGGCGTGCCGGTGACGGCGATGCGCTTCATCGGCCAGACCCACGGCTCGCTGGGCTCGACCGGATTCGTGCCCTCCGCCGATGTCGCACACCGCCTCGTCGTCTCCGAGCTGCGCACGCTCCACCGAGGAGCGACCGCATGAGCACTCCCGAGTACCGCGAACCGCCGTTGGGCCCGGAGGTCCGCGAATGGATACAGCGCATCCGCGACCTCTCCACGACGCTCCCCGACCTCGAGTCGTCCGAGACGGGGGTACGTCGCCGGGCGCAGCGTGAACTGAGCGACCGCCTCGCCGTCGAGTTCACAGCCCCCGTTCCCTCCGGGGTGGAGATCGACGATCTCGTGCTCTCGGGCGGAGCGGGACCGCTGCGCGCGCGGCGTTTCCGCCCGGCGTCGGAGATCGGGGCGATGCCGACGATGCTGTGGCTGCACGGCGGCGGGTGGACCGGCGGCACGATCGACGAGCTCCTCAACGACCGCCTGTGCGCGGATCGTGCGCTGCGGTCGGGAGTGCAGATCGTCGCGCTCGAGTACCGTCTGGCGCCCGAGCATCCGTTCCCCGCCCCCGTCGACGACGCCGTCGCCGCTCTCGCCGACCTCCGCGAGCGCGCCGCCGAACTCGACGTCGATGCCGACCGACTCGGGGTCGGAGGCAACTCCGCGGGGGCGACGATCGCGGCGACCACCGCTCTGCGCCTGCGCGACGCCGGAGAGCCGCTGCATCACCAGGCACTCGAAGTGCTGCCCGCGGCACTGCGGCTGTTCGGCGACTCGATGCACCGCCGCCTTCGGCCCGCCGAGCGCGCGGGCATCGAGCATCTCGCCGGGCTCTATCGCGCGGGAGCACCACTCGCCGAGGCCTCACCACTGGATGCGCCGGATCACCGCGGGCTCGCGCCCGCACTCATCCTCGCCGCCGAGTACGACCCGCTCCGCGACGGTGCCCTCGCGTACGCCGACTGCCTGCGCGAAGCCGGTGTCCCCGTCGTGCTGCACGTCGGACTCGGGCACGACCATGCGTCGCCCGGGCTCACCGGCCGCTGGGAGGGCGCCCGCGAATGGCGCGATGCCTTCGTCGAAGAGCTCGCCGATGCCTACCGCGCCGGATCCCACCCGATGCCCCGACCGCCGCATGGAGCCGTGACCACCACCGGCACCCGGCCATGAGCAGTTCCCACCCCGACCGAGACCAGGAGACGAAGATGTCCACCCACGCCGTCGATCCCGTTTTCCCCGCAGAGCCCGCGCCCCCGCTCACCGCCGACGCGATCCCCGGCCAGCGCCAGACGCGCCTGTTCTGGATCACCTTCGTGCTCGCGTGGTTCGGCTCCGGCATCGCCCAGGGTGTCGCCGGTGTCGCGATCCCCCAGCTGCTCAAGGAATGGGACCCCGACCAGGCGACGGGCAACCTCAGCATCATCCTCACCCTCGGCGGCGCTGCCATCCTCATCACGACGCCGATCTTCGGTCGGCTCAGCGACCGTTCGATGTCGAGGCTCGGCATCCGCCGCCCCTGGATCCTCTCCGGCGCGCTGATCGCCCTGATCGGCTACGTGATCCAGGCGACCGCGCCGAACCTCCTCGTGCTCGGCGTCGGCACGATCCTGGTGCTCGTCGGATGGGGTGCCGTGTCGATGACGGTCCACACCCTGTTCGCGGATCAGATCCGCCGCAGCATCCGCGCGATCATGTCCGCCGTCACCGGCGCAGCCACCGCCATCGGCATCCTCGGCGGAGTCTCCCTCGCGGGCATCGTCGCGCCCCTGGGCCAGGTCGGCATGTTCCTGATCCCCGGCGGCCTCTCCGTGGTCCTCGCGCTCACGCTGTTCTTCACGCTGAAGGACATCCGGCGGCTGCTGCCCGCCGAGCCGCTCGACTGGAGCGGGGTGCTCGCCACGTTCTGGCTGAGTCCGCGTCGCTACCCGGACTTCGCGTGGGCCTGGGTGTGCCGCTTCTTCATGACCGCGTCGATCGTCTCGGTCACGAGCTATCTCTACCTCACGATCTCCGGTCGCTTCGGCATCGACGACCCGACCGAGATCGCGGCCGTGCAGACCCAGGCCACGGCGGCCTTCACACTGATGAACCTGGTCATGGCGTTCGTGTTCGGCGTGATCTCCGATCGCACGGGTCGCCGCAAGCCGAGCGTCATCATCGGCGCCCTCGCGAGCGCCGGAGGTCTCATCCTCGCGATCTCCTTCGGCGACATCGCCTTCTTCCTCGTCGGCATCGCGATCGTCGGGGCGGGCCAGGGCGCCTACATCGCCGCCGACGTCGCGCTGATGACGGAGTGCCTCCCCTCGGTCGAAGACGCCGGCAAGGACCTCGGCATCGTGGCTCTCGCCTACCTGCTGCCCGGCATCCTCGTCCCCGTTTTCGGATTCTTCGCGACCCGCATAGGCTCGCCGACAGGTGAGAACTTCGCGGCCCTCTACATCGGCGCGGTCGTGATGGCCGTGATCGCCGCGTTCGCGGTCACCAGAGTGAAGGGCGTGCGATGACCGATGCTCCCCGCCTTGGCGGTGCCGCGCGGCGCGAGTACCGGCGCCTCGCCCGCGCCGACGACATGCCGGCGAAGACACACCCGGACGTCGCCCGGACCGCCGGCATCCGGGTCACGGCAGACGACGGCACCGCACTCCTCACCGATCACTGGCACGCGGAAGGATCCGGTGGGGACACGATCCTGATCCGCACGCCGTACGGCCGCGACGGGATCGCCGGCGTCGCGCTCTTCCTGGCCGAGCGAGGGCACCATGTGGTCGTGCAGAGCTGCCGCGGCACGTTCGGCTCTGGCGGGACCTTCGATCCGCTGCACGACGAGGTCGCCGATGGACAGGCGACGATGCGGTGGCTGCGCATGCAGCCGTGGGCGACCGGACGCGTCCACTCGTGGGGCGGAAGCTACTTCGGGGTGACGCAGTGGGCGTACTGCGACGGCGACGACCGCCCCGACGCCCTCGGCATCGCGATCTCCGCGCGGCGCTTCGACGATGCCATCCTCTACCCGGGCGGCGGATTCTCGATCGACACCCCGCTCACGTGGGCATACGCCCTCGACATCCAGGAGCGGTCGCTGCCATCGAAGGCCTGGGCGCTGCTGCGTGCCCGGCGCGGATTCCGTCGCGGTGCGCTCGCCGTCCCGCCGGCGGATGCCGTACGTGTGGCCCGAGGCGCCGATCCGCAGTTCTACCGCGACTGGGTCGAGCACAGCGATCAGGGCGACCCCTGGTGGGAGCCGATGCACTTCGCACAGGACGTCGACTCCATCCCGCCCGTCACGCTCGTCGCCGGCTGGCAGGATCTGTTCCTCGTGGGCCAGCTCGACGACTACGCGGCCCTCCGCGATGCGGGTCGTCCGGTTCGCCTCATCGTCGGCGACTGGGTGCACGGGGCACCCGACATCACCGTCATCGGCGTCCGCGAGGTGCTGCGCTCGTTCACCGGAACGGCGCAGACCGAGGGCGTGCGCATCGACGTGACAGGTGGTGGCGGCTGGCGGGACCTGGAGAACTGGCCCCCGCCGCATACGGCCGTGGAGCTGGAACTCACCCGCGATGGGCGCCTCGACGCCGCGGGCGTCGCGCACCCCGCCGCCGACCTCACGTATCGCTACGATCCGGCGGACCCGACCCCGGATGCGGGTGGCAGGACCCTCAATCCGTTCTCCGCCGGGCGGCGCCCCCAACGCACCCGCGAACACCGGGCCGACGTGCTCGTCTTCACGGGAGGCCCGCTTCCCGACGACCTCCTCGTCATGGGCTCACCCGCGATCACGCTGTCCTTCGCATCGTCCAACCCGCGTGCCGACCTGTTCGTCCGTCTGTGCGAAGTGGATGCGCGAGGTGTCTCGCGGGCCCTCACCGACGGGTACCGGCGCCTTCGGCCGGAAAAGGAGCACACGGAGGGGGTGCACACGGACGAGGTGCACACGGACGAGGCCGGTCGGATCCGTCTCGACCTCGCGCCCCTCGCCCACCGGTTCGCGGCGGGATCACGCCTGCGCGTGCAGGTGTCGTCGGGCGCGCACCCGCTGCACCTGCGCAACCCCGGAACCGAGGACCCGGTACGCGACCACTCGCGGCTCGTCCCGAGCGATCAGACCGTCCGCGTGGGCGGCACGGCGCCGGCTACCCTCACGCTGCCCGCACTGGCCGTCGTGCCGTCACGCTCGGACGCCTCTTCACCCGCCGTTCACCGGCGCGTGACACGATGACGGGATGCCCCTCGCCCGTCGCCTGACCCTCGGAGACGCGGTCGCCATCGGCCTCGGCTCGATGATCGGCGCCGGCGTCTTCGCCGTGTGGGCTCCCGCGATCGGCGTCGCGGGCAGCGGCGTCCTCATCGCCCTCGCGATCGCCGCGGTCGTCGCGTACGCCAATGCCACCTCATCGGCGCAGCTCGCCGCTGCCCACCCGGTGGCCGGTGGCACCTATGCGTACGCCCGCGCGGAGATCGGCTCCTGGTGGGGGTTCATCGCGGGGTGGAGTTTCGTGATCGGCAAGATCGCGAGCTGCGCGGCGATGGCCATGACGTTCGCCGCCTACGCGGCACCGGCCGGCTGGCAGTTGCCCGTCGCGGTCGCCGCTGTCGTGCTGCTCGCCGTCGTGAACTGCTTCGGCGTGACCCGCACCGCCCTGGTCACCCGCATCCTCGTGGTGTGCTCCCTGCTCGGTCTCGCGATGGTCGTCGTCTTCGGGTTCGCCAGCGCTCCGGCGGCGAACCCGACACCCCTGCCCGATGCCACGGCCTACGGAGTGCTCCAGGGCGCCGGCCTGCTGTTCTTCGCGTTCGCCGGATACGCCCGGATCGCGACCATGGGTGAGGAGGTCGTCGATCCCGGGCGCACGATCCCTCGTGCCATCGTGCTGGCGCTGGGGGGCACGGTCGTCGTGTACGCGCTGGTGGGACTCGCCGTCGTCCTGGTGCTCGGCGCCGGTGCCATAGGTTCGACGGCTCCCCTGGTCGATCTGCTCGCCGCCGCCGGCGCTTCGACGTGGGCACCGGTCGTCCGTGTGGCAGCGGCTGCCGCCTCACTCGGCGCTCTGCTGGCGCTGCTGACGGGAATCGGTCGCACGACCCTCGCCATGGCTCGCGAGGGTGACGTCCCTCGGTTCCTCGCCGCCATCGACCGTCGGCATCAGGTGCCGCAGCGCGCGGAGATCGCCATCGCCGCGATCGTGGTCGCCATCGTGCTGATCGCCGATCTGCGCGGCGCCATCGGATTCTCCTCCTTCGGCGTGTTGCTCTATTACCTCATCGCGAACGCCGCCGCTTTCCGGCAGATCGGACCCGCCCGCCGCTACCCGCGTGCGCTGCAGATCGTCGGCGCTCTCGGCTGCGTGGTGCTGGTCGCCACGCTGCCCGTGCTGGCCTCCCTCGTGGGCACCGTCGTGGTGCTCGTCGGCGTCGGATATCGGATGCTGCGGTTGAGACTCGCACGGGTCTGATACGCGCACGGATCGGATCTCAGCTGGTCGCCTCGGAGCGGTAAGCACGCGGTGGGATGCCGAGGACCGCCTGGAAGTCGCGCGTGAGATGCGCGTGATCCGCGTAGCCGAGCTCGGCGGCGATCGAAGCCAGGTCAGTCTCTGGACTCTCCCGCACCCGCTCCGCCGCCTCCTGCAAGCGCCGACGGCGGATCACGGCGGCCGGCGGGAGGCCGACATGGCGATGGGTCATACGCTGCAGAGTCCGCACCGAGACGGCCAGCCGCGTCGCAGCCTCCTCGGGAGTGAGCGCCGCCCCGTCGCCCCACAGCGCGTCCATGGCGGCGTTGGCCTGGTGGGCGGAGTGCTCCACCGGTGCGGCCCGCTCCTCGAGCCAGTCGGCGAAGATCGCCACCGCCTTCTCGCGGTGGCCCTCGCCAGAGGCCATCGCTGCCGAGACGGCGCCGCGGAGGTCGGCGATCCCCTCCACGACATCATCCAGGCCCCGCTCGCCGTCGACGAGAGACGCCGGATCGTCGATCAGGGCGGCGACGGCCGCCGGACGCAGCAGTGCCCCGACGGCCCAGCCGCTCCCCCGCAGATCGCGGTGCGACGCCCGCGTCGTCGCTCCGGCGAGCGTGACGGTGTTCGCATCGACGACCAGGTTCAGCGCCGGATACGCCACGATCTCCTGCCGCGACGAGCGCCCCGGCTCGATGTCCCACTCCGGGATCCAGAACCACTCCACCAGTTCCGCGGCTGCTGGCGGCGGTGGCAGCCGGTGGAACTGCGGAAGGCGAGCGGGGTAGAGCACCCCGCGGGTCGGGTTCACCATCGGCCCAGCGTAGGCCCCGACGCCGACAGGGCGAGGCTGTCGCGGATCTTCAAGCCGCCGCCGCATCCCCTGTCCTACCGTTGCGTCATGAGCACAGACCACACCACGATGCACACCCCCACGACCGGCGCGAACGGGACGTACACGACGAACGGCCGCCCGCACAGCGCCACCTCGCTCACCCCCTTCCTCGCCATCCCCGACGCGAAGCTGGCCATCGCGTTCTACCGCGACGTCTTCGGAGCCAGAGTCGTCGACGTGACCGAGTTCGGCGGCGTGGTGGCGCACGCCGACCTGGACTTCGGTCTCGGCCTGCTCCAGCTTGGAGAGCCCCATCCCGAGTACCACCTCGTGCGCTCCCCGGAGGGCGACGACGACTGCTACTCGATGGGCCTGTACGTCGCGGACGTCGATGCGGTCGTCGAGAAGGCGGTCGCCGCGGGGGCGACAGTGCGCGAAGCACCCGCACCCTTCGTCTCGGGTGATCGCTTCGCCAGCATCCGCGATCCGTTCGGGGTGCGCTGGTCTGTGATGACGCGCGTCGAGGACATCTCGGACGAGGAGAGCAGCCGTCGGGTGGCGGAGTGGGCGGCGTCGTTCAGCGCGTCTCCGGCGGACGAGGCGAGCTGAGCGACCGCTCCGCCGCGCGGCACACCGCCGGAAGCAGCGCCTCGGCCGTGCGGCGGTAGCCCAGGGCGCTCGGGTGGAAGCGGTCGAGGCTGAACATCGCCTCGGGCTCGTCGAAGAACATCGGGCCCACCGCCCGACGCAGATCGACCGGCTCCGCGCCCGCTCGCCGCGCCGTCTCGTCCTGGATCTCGGCCAGGCGGCGGGACAGACCGGAGGCGATCCGCCGCAGCGGCTGCGGCACGGCGCGGAGCGCGCCCAGGTCGGGGCACGTGCCGACGACGACCTCGGCATCCATGCCGCGCAGCCTGCGGATCGCCTCATGCAGATGCTGTGCCGACAGCGCAGGAGGCAGTCGGTGCGTCACGTCATTGCCGCCGACGACGATCACGGCGACGTGCGGACGGTATCCCTCGGGGAGCGCATCGAACTGACTCGGCAGATCGGGAGACTCCGACCCGACGACGGCTGCCGTGCGCAACCGCACCGGTCGCTGCAACCGGCGCCCCGTCGCCTTCGCCAGGCGAGCGCCGAGAGTCTCCTTGCGGTGCTCGGCCCCGAGCCCTGCCGCGATCGAGTCGCCGAGCACCAGCAGCTCCAGCGGCTCGCCGCCGAGCGACCGACGCCAGACACGATCCGCGTCGAGGGAGTGCTCCCCCAGCGGCTTCCCGATCCGCCGTCGGGCGAGCGCGGCCTGCTGCACCAGCACGACGCGGACGACCCCGAGGACGATGGCCAGAGCGGCGCCAGCCAGGACGATGCGGACGACGAACGGGGTGCCGATGCGACTCACCCCACGATTGCACCCCGTCGGCGTGAACGCGGCGTGAACGCGCATCGGTCCGGCAGGCGCCCTCGGAAGCCGGACGGACGATGCTCAAGACAGGGGCTTGAGCTCCAGGTCTGCAGCGCCGGCGGAAACGATCGCGAACGAGGTGTAGCCGTCGGCCGCCGAACGCTCGAGCAGCGCCTTGACGTTCTTGGTGCGGCGCTCGAGTCGGACCCTGGCGCCGTCCGCGATGAGCGCGGCCTTGTGCGTGACGAGCTCGTGCACCGGAACGTCGGCGTCGTGGATCAGCACGACCGCGTTCGTCGTGACGTCCGACTCCTCGGAGATCAGGTCGACGAGGCGCTCGAACCCGAGCGAGAAGCCCACCGCGGGCACCTGCTGCCCGAGGAAGCGGCCGATCATGCCGTCGTAGCGTCCGCCACCGCCGAGGGAGTAGCTGACGGACGGATGCGCGAGTTCGAAGATCGTGCCCGTGTAGTACCCCATGCCGCGCACGAGGAACGGGTCGAAGACGAGCGGGATGTCGGACTGTCCCCGCCCCGCAGCCACGGCCTCGCCGATGCCGACCAGGTGCTCCACGAGTTCGGCGGGGGCGCCGTCGGGCAGCGCCTTGCGGATCTGCCGCTCGCCGAAGGGGTTGTACTCCAGCGTCTGCGGGCGGCGGAGGAAGGCGTCGAACGCGTCGGCGGCTGCGGTCGACGCGCTGCGCTCTCGGAGCTCGGTCGCCACTCCCTCCGGGCCGATCTTGTCGAGCTTGTCGATCGTGATGAGCACACCGGGACGCTCCTCGGCCGTGAACCCGAAGCTGTCGAGCATCCACTCCAGCACCCGGCGATCGTTGATGCGCACGGTCGCCCCGTCGAGGCCGAGAGCGTCGACGGCGTCGAGCGAGGCGACCATCAGCTCGGCCTCGGCACGTGCGGTGTCGTCCCCCATGATGTCGATGTCGCACTGCACGAACTGGCGGTAGCGGCCCTTCTGCGGGCGCTCCGCCCGCCAGACCGGTCCGATCTGGATCGAGCGGAAGACGGCCGGCAGCTGACCGCGGTTGCTCGCGTAGAAACGCGCGAGCGGCACCGTCAGGTCGTAGCGGAGGCCGAGATCGGAGAGCGCGGCGGGGTCGTCGGCGGCGGCGCGGATCGCGTCGGCATCCAGGCCACGGCGGAGGATGTTGTACGAGAGCTTCTCGTTGTCGCCGCCGATGCCGGCATGAAGGCGGTCGTACTCCTCGACGACGGGCGTCTCGATCTCGTCGAATCCATGGGCGAGATAGCGCTCGCGGATGACGGAGAGCACACGCTCACGGCGGGCCTTGTCGGCGGGGAGGATGTCGCGCATGCCGCGCGGCGGGTTCACGGTAGCCACGGTTCCATCTTTCCAGGTCTGCCGACTCCGTCGTGCCGAGATGCTCGTGCCGGGATGGTCGTGCCGGGGTCAGCGCGCGGCTTCGGCGGCGCGCACCTCGTCTTCCACCGCGCGCAGCCTCTCGCGGAGGGCTCGCTCGGCGTCCCACCCCTGCTCGCGGGCGGTCGCCACCAGTGCGAGGAGCGCGTCGCCCAGCTCTCCCTCCGAGGCGGGGGCGGCGACAGCGGCGACCGGCTCGACGGGCACTCCTGCGCCGATTGCACGACCGGCGATCTTCTGCGCGAGCGCGAGCGCCGGCATCCCGCGCGGCACTCCGTCGAGCACGCTGCTGCGGGTGCGCTTCTCCGCGGCCTTCGCGGCGTTCCAGTGCACCAGCACCTGCTCGGGGGTCTCAGCCACCTCTCCGGCGAACACATGCGGATGACGTCGCACCATCTTCTCCGTGAGCGTCTGCGCCACGTCGTCGATGTCGAACGGGTCATCGGGGTCCTGCGCGGCGATCGCCGCGTGGAACAGCACCTGCCAGAGCAGATCCCCCAGCTCCTCGCGCAGGTCGTCGCGGCTTCCCGCCTCGACGGCGTCGATCACCTCGTGCGACTCCTCGATCAGATAGGGCACGAGATCACGATGCGTGATCTGCTGCGACCACACGCAGCGCTCCCTGACCGCGCGCATGGTCTCGGCAGCCTCGCGCAGCGGGTCGTCCCCGTGCGAGCGGACCTCGGATTCAACGCTCACGGTTCCTCCTTCTCACGACGACCCGATCACGACGACCCGATCACGACGATGCGGATGCGAGCCGACGGTACCAGCGCGCACGCAGCGACACGATGATGCCGGAGAGCACCAGCGCGATCAGCGAACCCACCAGCACACCGAGGATCGCCTGGTCCCTGATGCCGCCGTCCTCCGCGAAGGCGAGGTTCGCCAACAGCAGGGACACCGTGAACCCGATACCGCCGAGAGCGCCGGCAGAGAGGATGTCGGCGAACGGCAGCGCCGGATCCGATCCCTTCGGGCGGATGCGCATCGCGATCCAGCCGAACAGCGAGATGCCGATGATCTTGCCCACGGGCAGGGCGACCACGATCGCCCAGAACGCCGGGGACAGCTGCGTGATCGAGACGGCGGGGATCACGACGAACGCCGCGACGAAGGCGAACAGCGGCAGGATCGCCCCGTTCACCGTCGGCTCGAGCGCGTGTCTCGTGCGCTCGGCGGGGACCGGGGCCATCACGAGTCCGAGCAGCACGCCGGCGATCGTCGCGTGGATGCCCGAGGAGGCGACCAGACCCCAGGTGACCACGCCGACCAGGGCCATGGCCACGGCGATCAGGGGGTGGCCCTTCGCATGCAGGAGGCGGCTCAGGGCCCAGAACACGGCCACGCCCACGATCGCGAGCCCGAACAGCAGCCACTGCACGTCGACGGCGAACAGCACGGCGATGAAGACGATCCCGATGATGTCGTCGAGGATCGCCAGCGCGAGCAGGAAGACGCGCACTCGGGAGGGGAGCCCCTTGCCGAACATCGCCAGCACGCCGAGCGCGAAGGCGATGTCGGTCGCGGTCGGGATGGGCCAGCCCGGTGCCGTGACGCTGTCCCCACCGGCGATCAGCAGGTAGACCGCGATCGGGACGAAGACGCCCCCGGTGGCCGCGATGGCGGGCTGCACCGCCTTGCGCGCGGAGTCGAGTTCACCGTGGGTCAGCTCGTGGCGCAGCTCGATGGCCACGACCAGGAAGAAGACGGCCAGGAGACCGTCGGACACCCAGTGCGCGATCGACAGGTCGAGGGCTGTGCCGGGCACGGGGATGTGCACCTCGAGGAAGGCCGCGAGCGCATCATGCGTCGGGAGGTTCGCGAGCAACAGGCCGAGACCGGCCGCGATGAGGAGGAGGACGGCGGGGAACTGCTGTCCGCGGAGGGGGTTTGCTGAGATGCGCATCCCGTCCATCGTAGGTCGCGCACGTGCTGCGGGCCCCCGATGACGCCGTGACGGAGTGCGTCGTCATGCGTGCAGGCGACCCCTCGCACGCGGGATACTCTCGAGGGGTGACCCCCGCACACTCCTTCTCCGAACCCACGAACACCGAGGCCATCCGCGTGATCGGCCGATTCGAGGCGGGCCAGGGCATCCCCGATGCCATGCGCACCGATGTCCGCATGCTGGGCCAGCTGCTCGGTCAAGTGCTGCGCGAGGCGGGTGGCGACGAGCTGTTCGAGGACGTCGAACGTCTGCGCCTCGCCACGATCCAGGCCTATGAGGACGAGACCTCGGACGCCTTCGAGCGTGCCGCTGCCATCGCCGAGTCGTTCACGGTCGCCCGTGCCGATGAGGTCGCCCGCGCCTTCACCTGCTACTTCCACCTCGTGAACCTCGCGGAGGAGCATCAGCGCGTGCGCGTGCTGCGCGAGCGCGCCGGCCAGCCGGGTCGCGAGGACGCCGCGGACACCGTCGCCACCGCATACGCGCGCCTGCGCACCGAGGTGGGGGACGACGAGGCGCGACGCCGTCTGGAGGGGCTCCGCTTCCACCCGGTCTTCACCGCGCACCCGACCGAGGCCCGCCGTCGTGCGGTGTCGTCGAGCATCCGCCGTCTGTCCGAACTGCTCACGCAGCACGATGCGGCGAGCGAGGGCGGTGCGGAGGAGCACCGTGCCCGCCGGCGCATGCTGGAGGAGATCGACACGCTCTGGCGCACGGCCCCGCTGCGGTCGCAGAAGCCGACTCCGACCGACGAGGTGCGCACCGTGATGGGCGTCTTCGATGAGACCCTCTTCACCACGGTGCCGCACGTGTACCGCCGTATCGACGACGCGCTCCGCGGAGACGATTCCGGTGCGAGCGCCCCGGTGGTCCCCGCGTTCGTGCGCATCGGCTCCTGGGTGGGCGGTGACCGCGACGGCAACCCGTTCGTCACGGCCTCCGTCACGCGCGAGGCGTCGCAGATCGCCGCGGACCATGTGCTGCGCGGTCTCGAGCGCGCACTGGGGCGCATCGGCCGGACCCTCACCCTCGCCGCAGACGACACGCCCCCGAGTGCCGAGGTCACGGCGCTCTGGGAGCGCTTCGCCCAGACGGAGCCCGACCAGGCGGCCGAGCTCGCCACCCGCTCACCCGATGAGCCGCACCGTCGCGTGCTGCTGGTGCTGGCGCGCCGCGTCGCCGACACCCGCCGCGGTGACGGCGGCCAGCCCTACGCGCGTCCCGAGGAGCTGCTCGCCGATCTGCGGGCGGTGCAGGCGTCGCTCGCGGACGCCGGCGCGAAGCGCCACGCGTTCGGCGGGGTGCAGCACCTCATCTGGCAGGTCGAGACCTATGGTTTCCACCTGACCGAGCTCGAGGTGCGTCAGCACTCCCAGGTGCACGCGAAGGCTCTCGCCGAGCTCGACGCGGGCGAAGCCGTCAGCGCACAGACCGAAGAGGTGCTCGACGTGTTCCGCGCGATCGCGGACATCCAGCACGACCGGGGTCTGCGTGCGGCGGGACGGTACGTCGTGTCCTTCACCCAGGCAGCCTCCGACCTCGCCAATGTGCACCGTCTCGCCCGGTACGCACTCGGCGACGATGCGCCGGTGCTCGACGTCGTGCCGCTGTTCGAGACCTTCGCCGACCTCCAGGCCGCCCCGGGCATCCTCGCAGAGGCCGTGACCTTCCCCGAGTTCCGCGAGCGCATGGCCGCGACCGGCAACCGACTCGAGGTCATGCTCGGCTACTCGGACTCGTCGAAGGACGTGGGCCCCGTCGCCGCGAACCTGGCACTGTACGAAGCGCAGGAGAAGATCGCGCGCTGGGCCCAGGACAACGACATCGAACTGACGCTCTTCCACGGTCGTGGCGGCGCACTCGGGCGCGGCGGCGGCCCCGCCAACTCGGCGATCCTGGCGCAGCCACCGCACTCGGTCGACGGCCGGTTCAAGCTCACCGAGCAGGGCGAGGTCATCTTCGCGCGCTACGGCGAGCCCGCGATCGCGATGCGGCACATCGACCAGGTCGCCGCGGCCACCCTGCTCGCATCGTCCCCCACCGAGGAGGAGCGCACCAGCCGCGCGGCCGAGCGCTACTCCGAGGTCGCCTCGGCGATGGACGCGGCCTCTCGTGAGCGCTTCTTCTCGCTGGTGAAGGCCGAGGGGTTCGCATCCTGGTTCGCCACCGTGACCCCCATGGAGGAGATCGGCCTGCTCGCGCTCGGCTCGCGCCCCGCCCGACGGGGGTTGTCGGTCGAGTCGCTCGAGGACCTCCGCGCCATCCCGTGGGTGTTCGCCTGGACTCAGGCCCGCATCAACCTCGCCGGCTGGTTCGGACTCGGCTCCGCCCTGCAAGCCGTCGGCGACGAGGAACTGCTCGCCGAGGCGTACCGGGAGTGGCCGCTGCTGCACACCATGATCGACAACGTCGCGATGAGCCTCGCCAAGACCGACGAGCGCATCGCCCGCCAGTACCTCGCCCTCGGTGACCGCGACGACCTGGCCCAGCTGGTGCTGGACGAGCTCGCCCTCACGCGGCGCTGGGTGATCCGTCTCACCGGCGGCACCGGACTCCTCGAGAACAAGCCCGTGCTGCAGCGGGCCGTGCAGCTGCGCAGCCCCTACGTCGACGCGCTCTCGCTCCTGCAGCTCCGGGCGCTGCGGGCCCTGCGTTCGGCGGATCACGGCCCGACCGGCTCCGGAGCCGACGCGGAGCAGCAGCGGCTGCTGCTGCTCTCGGTCAGCGGGGTCGCCGCCGGCCTGCAGAACACCGGGTGACCCGAGCCCTCCCGCCGGGTGCGCTGACGCGGCTGTGGCCGACGCTAGAGTGAAACCTCCGCCTCACCCGGCTCTGCTTTCGCGTGCGACACGATCGCCCGCACCCCATCCGCCACCAGAAAGCCCTTCCGCGTGACCGCTACGTCTCCTGCCGACTTCCACCCGCTCGCCGACTCCGTGCAGCCCGTGTTCGACACGGTGCTCTCCCGCAGCCCGCACGAGCCGGAGTTCCACCAGGCCGTCCACGAGGTGCTGCACTCGATCGCACCCGTCCTGGAGCGCCACCCGGAATACGTCGACGGCGGCATCCTCGAGCGCCTGGTCGAGCCCGAGCGTCAGATCCTCTTCCGTGTGCCGTGGATCGACGACGCCGGGAAGCTGCACGTCAACCGCGGCTACCGCATCCAGTTCTCCTCCGTGCTCGGCCCGTACAAGGGCGGTCTGCGCTTCCACCCCTCGGTGAACCTGTCGATCATCAAGTTCCTCGGCTTCGAGCAGATCTTCAAGAACGCGCTCACCGGTCAGGGCATCGGCGGCGGCAAGGGCGGGTCCGACTTCGACCCGCACGGCCGCTCCGACGCCGAGGTCATGCGGTTCTGCCAGTCGTTCATGAACGAGCTGTACCGGCACCTCGGCGAGCACACCGACGTCCCCGCGGGTGACATCGGCGTGGGCGGGCGCGAGATCGGCTACCTCTTCGGTCAGTACCGCAAGGTCACCAACCGGCACGAGTCGGGCATGTTCACAGGCAAGGGCACTGGCTGGGGTGGCGCCGAGGTGCGCACCGAGGCCACCGGCTACGGCGCGGTGTTCTTCGCGCAGGAGATGCTCGCCGTGCACAGCGACTCCCTCGACGGCAAGCGCGTCGGCATCTCGGGCTCCGGCAACGTGGCGATCTACGCGATCCAGAAGGCCACCCAGCTCGGCGCGACCGCGGTCACGGCGTCCGACTCGTCGGGCTACGTCGTCGACGACGCCGGCATCGACCTCGACCTGCTGCGTCAGATCAAGGAGGTCGAGCGCGCCCGCATCGTCGAGTACGCGAACCGTCGCCCGAGCGCCCGCTTCGTGGAAGGCGGCAGCGTGTGGGAGGTGCCCGTCGACATCGCGGTGCCCTCCGCCACGCAGAACGAGGTCTCCCTGGCGGATGCGGAGGCCTTGATCGCGAACGGCGTGCGCGCCGTGTCCGAGGGTGCGAACATGCCCTGCGTTCCCGACGCCGTCGATGCGTTCCAGAAGGCCGGCGTGCTGTTCGCCCCCGGCAAGGCCGCGAACGCCGGTGGTGTCGCCACCTCGGCGCTGGAGATGAGCCAGAACGCCTCGCGGCAGCGCTGGAGCTTCGGCGACAGCGAGAACAAGCTCCGCGAGATCATGGCTGACATCCACCACGCCGCCTTCGACGCCGCCGAGCGTCACGGCGTCCCCGGCGACTACGTGGCGGGCGCCAACATCGCCGGCTTCGAGCGCGTCGCCGCCGCGATGCTTGCACAGGGAGTGATCTGACCTTCCCGTCGCGATATGTCAGCTGTTTCCGCCTTTTGAGCTGACATATCGCGACCGGAGCGGGCTCAGCTCTCGTCGACCGGCACCTTGACCACCTTGTTGTACCCGGTCACCGCCTGGTTCTCGTCGAACGCGACGACCTTCTTGCGGAAGCCCTTGGTGATGATCGCGAGGTAGACCACCCCGATCGCGGTCCACACCAGCCCGCCGCGCAGCGCGTCCTCGTGCAGGTTCGCCCACAGCAGGCCCGTCAGCAGCATGCCGATGCCCGGCATCACGATGAAGCTGAAGATGTCGCCGGGGGTCTTGCGGCGGCCCTTGCGAATCGCGAACCAGGCGATCACCGAGATGTTGACGAACGTGAAGGCGATCAGCGCGCCGAAGTTGATCCACGCCGCGATCAGCTCGAGCGTGAAGGGGATCGCGAGCAGCGAGATGGCGCCCACCAGCACGATGTTGAACGTCGGGGTGTGGGTGCGGGGGTTGATGTAGCCGAACGCCCGCTGCGGCAGCACGTTGTTGCGACCCATCACCAGCAGCATGCGCGACACCGAGGCGTGCGAGGCGAGACCGGAGGCCAGGGTCGCGCAGAAGCCGGCCGCGGTCAGCACGGCCATGAGCACAGGGCCGCCGACCAGGTTCCCGATGACCGGCAGCGTGGAGTCCTCCACGAACTGCATGTCGCCGCCGGGGGCGAACTCGTTCCAGTCGGGGAAACGCAGCTGCGTGAGGTAGCCCGAGATCAGGAAGATCGCCCCACCCAGCAGCACGGTGAGGAGAATCGCCTTCGGCATGATCTTCGGGTCCTTCGCCTCCTCCGCGTACATGGTGACGGCGTCGAAGCCGATGAACGAGAAGCACACGATCGTGGCACCCATGAGCACCGCACCCATCGTGGCCCCGTCGTGGAAGAACGGGGTCATCGACGCGACGGTGCCCGCACCGTCGCCGCGCATCAGCTGCGCGACGACCAGGACCACGAACACGGCCATCACGACGATCGAGAACACCAGCAGGATCATGTTCATGTTCGAGGTGCCGCGCATCGTGAGGTAGATGATGCTCGTGACGAGGATGCAGTACAGCACCACCCAGATCCAGCCCGGGATGTCGGGGAACAGCGCCTCCAGATAGCTGCGGATGATGAGGCAGTTCACCATCGGCAGCAGCACGTAGTCGATGAGCGACGTCCAGCCGACCATGAACCCGAGGTTCGGGTGGATCGACTCGCGCACGTAGGTGTACGCGGACCCGGCGCTCGGGATCGCACTGGAGATCTTGCCGTAGCTGATCGCGGTGAAGACCATCACGACCAGGGCGACGAGGTACGCCGCCGGTACGACGTTGTCCGTGTCACGGGCGACCATGCCGAAGGTGTCGAACACGACGGTCGGCGTCATGTACCCGAGACCGAGGCCGACGATCGCCCACAGCCCGAGGTTTCTCTTCAGCGTTCCTCCGCCTTGCGCGAGCGGCTTCGTCTTCGTGGCCATGGGTACTCCTCGGGGGACAGCGCATGGGTCGGACTTCGGGTCGTCCGACGCTGAGCAACAGTATGGACCGGAGGGAATCACCTGCGCTACGGCGAATTCGGTTCGAAATGCGCTTTTAACAATCGGACCGACCGCGGGATTCGAAGATCCGCCCCGCTGTCACCATCCTTCGGTGAGCACCCGATCCAGCATCGCGACGACATGGTCGGCGCTCTCGGCCGTGAGGCACAGCGGCGGCTTGATCTTCAGGACGTTGGATCTCTCGGAGGTGGTCAGCACGATCACACCGAGCTCCCGCATCCGTTCGCAGATCGCCGCAGCCTCGGCGGCGGCCGGCTCCATCGTGTCGCGGTCACGCACGAGTTCGACGCCGAGGTACAGCCCCTCCCCATGCACGACGGCCACCAGAGGATGCCGGTCGGCGAGGCCGCGGAGGCCCTCGGCGAGGCGGGCGCCGATCACGGCGGCGTTGCGCTGCAGGTCGTCCTCGACCATGGCGTCGAGCACCGCGAGTCCGACACGGCAGCTGAGCGAGCTGCCCCCGGCCGATGAGAAGAACTGCCCCTGCGTCGACAGCGCGTCCGCGATGCGCTTGGACGTGATCACTCCGCCGATCGGGTAGCCGTTGCCCATAGGCTTCGCGATCGTGACGATGTCCGGCACCACGCCGGCGAGCTCGAACCCCCAGAAGGCGGACCCCATCCGCCCGAACCCGACCTGCACCTCGTCGGCGATGCACAGTCCGCCCGCCGCCCTGATCCGCGCATAGGCACCATCCAGGTAGCCCTCGGGGAGCACCACCCCGCCCGCGTTGCCGAGGATCGACTCGCACAGGAACGCCGCGACCTCCCGCCCCTCGCCCTGCAGCCGGTCGAGATCGCTCCCGAGGTCGGCGAGATAGTCCCCGGCGACATCCGCACCTCGATACGTGCCGCGGAAGCGGTTGGGCACATCCGCGACGTGCACCCAGTCGGGACGCGTCTCGAGAGCGGAGGGGTTGTCGTAGGCGCTGGTCGTGACCGCATCGCTCGCCGCGGTCCAGCCGTGATACGCCTCGCGCAGTGCGACGACCGTGCGTCGTCCGGTCGCGGCCTGGGCCATACGGATCGCCAGATCGACCGCCTCCGACCCGCTGTTGACCAGCAGCACCGTGTCGAGTCCGCTTCCTTCCGGCATCAGCGCGAGCAGCCGTTCGCTGTACTCCGCGAGGTCGCGGAACAGGAAGCGGGAGTTCGTGGCCAGGGTGCGCAGCTGGCGGTCCGCCGCATCGGCGACCTTCGGATGGGCGTGCCCGAGGCCGGCGACGTTGTTCACCATGTCGATGTAGGTGCGCGCGGTGGTGTCGATCAGGTGGTGCCGCCATCCGCGTTCGATCTGCGGGGGACGCTCGTAGTAGCGCTCCTGTGCAGAGGCGAAGATCCGCTCACGTCGCCGCAGCTCCGCGGCCGCGTCGTCGCGCTGCATGAACGACGGCAGCCCGAGCAGCGGCGCAGGGTCGGCGGTGAGACGACTCCACGCAGGGACGCGCTCGGGCGCGACGAGTGGCGCACCGTCCGCCTGATGCTCGGGAGCGTCATCGCGGTGGATGCCGACGGTCAGGCGTCGCGGCTCGAATGCGGCGGCGAGCCAGCCCACGGTCTCGCCGACGGCCACGGGACGCTCGCGCCGCTCCTCCGCATCGAGCCCCGAGATCTCCAGCACCCGGTCGTGACCGTCGCCGGGTCGATCGCCAGCACCCTCGAGATCACCGTCGAGATCACCGTCGCCAGCACCGTCGAGATCACCGTCGCCAGCACCGTCGAGATCGAGGACGAGACGGGCCACCCGACCCCGTTGCGTCACCCGCCCGCTCGCCGGTGCCGCCACCCTCACGCGAGGGCCCGGAGGGAGATGCAGCTCGCACGCCGTCGCCCATGTCTCCCCCGACTCCGCCTCGTCGATGCGCGCCCGCGTGAGTCGGAACACCCCGTAGGGCAGGACCGCCACGGCGACACCGAGCTCGATCGCGTCGGCGACCAGATCCCGCTCCGACGTCTCCTCGAGCCAGCGTCCGCTGTCGAGGTCCGCGGACTCGACACCGGGATCGAGCACCGCGACGCGGCCGGTGAGATCCGGCAGGAGCGCGGCCAGAGGAGCGGCGTCCGGATCGGTCACCACATCGGCCGCGTCGAAGCCGGGGCCCTCATCGACACCGACCGCGGCGAGCACGTGCTCGGTCATCTCGACGAGCGGCAGCAGTGTCGCGGCGTCGAAGATCGCCTGCTCGCCCGCGACTCTCTCGCGCGCGTAGTCGTTGCCCCCGTCGATCTCGAGCTGACGCCACCCGCTCGCCACCAGCAGGGCAGCACGCAGCACCACGAGCGGCCAGACCGCTCTCGCCTCCGCGTCGCTCAGCGGTGCATGGCGATGGAAGGCGGCGACCGTCTCGAGCACCCGCAACGGCCGCTCCGGCTCGTGATGCAGCATCGATGCCGCGCACACCGCCAGCTCGGCGACGCGCCAGCCGAGCCCGAGGTCGCCGAGGTCGAGCACCGTGCGCGGGTGCAGCCGTGCGTCGTCGCCCCTCTCCCCCATGACGTTGTCGTCCGTGAGGTCGCCGTGGATCGCCTGCACGGGGAGCCGGTCGGCGAGAGGCTCGACGGCGGCATGCGCCTTCGTCGCGGCGCGCAGCACCCGTCCCCGGAGTGCGGCATCGGCGATCGACGGCGCGAGCGCATCGATCTGCTCGTACGCGACGCGCATGTCCCACATCTGCCGGCGGTCGAGGCCGGGATGATCGAGCGCCGACAGCGCGTTCACGGATGCGGCGGCAAGCGCCCCGAACTCCGCGAGCACCACGGGAGCGAGATATCCGGCGTCCACCATCGGCTCGCCCGGCGCGAACTCGCTGCGCCGCACGGCGAACCCGTTCCAGCGCTGGGTGAGCGCGCCGTCGAGCCCGGGGAGGACCGCCGGGACCTGGACGCCTGCGTCACGGTAGGCGTCGAGCGCGACGTGCTGCGCCTCGCGCTCGTGCTCGCCGAACACCGGGTTGTCGATCCGCAGCACGCTCTTCGCCCCGTCCTGCGCGGTGAGCAGGAAGTTCCGATCCTGGTTGCTGCCCAGTTCCTCCGTGGTCACCACGATCCCCCAGCAGTCGAGGGCGATACGCTCGGCATCGGACGTGCTGACGGCGGGGCGGACCAGGCCCACGTCGCCCGTCATGCGCGGGGCTGCCCGCGGTGCGCGTCGTCGAGGCCGACATCGTGGGCATGCCGCGACAGCGAGCTGCCGTAGCGCTCGGTCAGCTGCACCATCAGGTCGGGGGTGTCCCTGTCGACGCCGAAGACGTGCCCGGGGAAGTCGAGGTCGGGCTGCGCCGCCGCGATCTCCTCCTCCCGGTCGGGCGAGAACAGCTGCACCGGGTCGCCGACCGCGACCCACCCGATCGGCACGACGGTGCCCTCAGGCAGCACCGCGCGGCGCAGCACGATCGCGTTGACGCGCACCTCGCAGCGCGATCCGATCAGGGAGCCGTTGAACAGCCGCGACCCCGAGGCGAGGAACGTCTCCTCCCCGACGGTCGCACCGGCGATGCTCGACAGCGTGCCGATCAGGGTGTGCGATCCGATGTGCACCGCGTTCGCCGCGGTCGCCCGGATGAGCGCGTTCTCCATGACGATGACGTGCTCGCCGAGGGTGATCGTGCCTCCCTCGGCGGTGATCACGGCGCCGTGCAGCACCTGGCAGCCCGGCCCGATCTCCACGTCTCCGGAGACGACGGCGGTGGGGGCGATGACGGCGGTGTCATGGATGCGGGGGCGAGCCCCGAGGTGCTCGTACAACATGCGGCCAGACTAGTACTGCCGCTCGCGGCCGCGCGCTACTCGGCCTTGACCGGCTCGGGGAAGATCGCCGTGAACAGCTGTCCGACCCACTCGAGCAGTTGCGCGTCGGGCAGGGGCTCGAGCCCCACGCCGACTGCAGCAGGGACCGTGGGCATCGGCACGACCAGGGCCTCTCCCCCGGAGACGAGCTTCGCCTTCGGGTACAGACGCTGCAGCCGCACCTTGATCGAGTCCTCGAGCCGCGCGGGCGCGATGCGCAGGTTCGACCCCATCACGACGACGTCCGTCAGCCCGGCCCGTGCCGCACGACGACGAAGGCGCGAGACCGCCAGCAGCCCCTCGACCTCTTCCGGCGGAGTGCCGTAGCGGTCGACGAGCTCCTCGACGACGAGGTCGATGGCATCGTCCTTCGCGGTCGCAGCGGATGCGGCGGAGAGCTTCTGGTACGCCTCGAGGCGCAGCCGCTCGCTGTCGATGTAGTACTCGGGGATGCGCGCGTCGAGGGGCAGCTCGAGCCGCAGCTCCTGCCCGGTCTCGACCTCGTCGCCGCGGAAGGTCGCGACGGCCTCGCCGATCATGCGCAGGTAGAGGTCGAAGCCCACGCCGGCGATATGGCCGGCCTGCTCTGCACCGAGCATGTTGCCTGCACCACGCAGCTCGAGGTCCTTGAGCGCGACCTGCATCCCCGAACCGAGTTCGTTGTTGACCGCGATCGTCTGCAGACGGTCGGCTGCGGTCTCGCTCAGCGGCTTCATCTCGTCGTAGAGGAAGTAGGCGTAGGCGCGCTCTCGACCACGACCGACGCGGCCGCGCAGCTGGTGCAGCTGGCTGAGTCCGTACTTGTCGGCGCGGTCGATGATGATCGTGTTCGCGTTCGCGATGTCGAGTCCGGTCTCGATGATGGTCGTCGACACGAGCACGTCGAACTTGCGCTCCCAGAAGTCGTCGACGACCTGTTCGAGCTGGTGCTCCGCCATCTGACCGTGTGCGACCGCGATC
Source organism: Microbacterium sp. 2RAF4 (assembly GCF_052115285.1). Taxonomy (NCBI): domain Bacteria; kingdom Bacillati; phylum Actinomycetota; class Actinomycetes; order Micrococcales; family Microbacteriaceae; genus Microbacterium; species Microbacterium sp. 2RAF4. The sequence goes on from NZ_JBFRGI010000002.1 coordinate 322,519, forward strand.
CTGGCCTCCGGCACCAGCTCGGCCAGCTCACTCGCGACCCGCTGGATCGACTGCACCCGGTTGTGCACGAAGAACACCTGGCCTTCGCGCAGGATCTCGCGTCGGATCGCCGCCGCCATCTGCTTGTCGCTGCGGGGACCGACGAACGAGAGGATTGGATGCCGGTCCTCCGGTGGCGTCGCCAGGGTCGACATCTCGCGGATGCCGGTGACCGCCATCTCCAGCGTGCGCGGAATCGGGGTCGCGCTCATCGCGAGGATGTCGACGTTCGTCTTCATCTTCTTGAGCGCGTCCTTGTGCTCGACGCCGAAGCGCTGCTCCTCGTCGATGATCATCAGGCCCAGGTCCTTGAAGATCACCTGATCGGTGAGGATGCGGTGGGTGCCGATCACCATGTCGACCGAACCCTCCAGCAGCCCCTGCAGGGTCAGGCGCGCCTCCTTGTCGGTCTGGAAGCGCGACAGCGGCCGCACCTTGACCGGGAAGCCCGCGAAGCGCTCCGTGAACGTCTCGAGGTGCTGCTTCACGAGCAGCGTCGTCGGCACGAGCATGGCGACCTGCTTGCCGTCCTGGATCGCCTTGAACGCGGCGCGGACGGCGACCTCCGTCTTGCCGAAGCCCACATCGCCCGAGAGCAGTCGGTCCATCGGGATGGGCCGCTCCATGTCGGCTTTGATCTCGTCGATCGTCTGCAGCTGGTCCTGGGTCTCGGCGAATGGGAAGGCCTCTTCCAGCTCGCGCTGCCAGGGGGTGTCCGGCCCGAACGCATGGCCCTTCGCGCTCATGCGGGCGGAGTACAGCTTCACGAGCTCGACGGCGATGTCGCGGACGGCCTTGCGCGCCTTGCCCTTGGCCTGCGACCAGTCGCTGCCGCCCATCTTCGAGAGTGTGGGCGCCTCGCCGCCGACGTACTTCGACAGCAGGTCGAGCTGATCCGTCGGAACGAACAGCTTGTCGCCGGGGTACCCGCGCTTGGAGGGCGCGTACTCGAGCACGAGATAGTCGCGGATGGACTTGGTGGCGTTGCGTCCGCCGGTGGACACCTCGCGTTTGGTCATCTCGACGAAGCGGCCGATGCCGTGGGTGGCATGCACCACGAAGTCGCCCTGCTTGAGCTGCAGCGGGTCGACCACGTTCTTGCGGCGCGACGCGAGCTTCTTGACCACCCGCTGGTCTCCGCCGATGGTACGGCCGTAGAACTCGTTGTCGGTGAGGACCGCGAGCTTCGCCTCCGCCACCTGGAAGCCGGCTTCGACGGAGCCGGTGACCAGTGTCGCGACGCCGCCCTCCGGTGCCTCGATGAGCGTCTCGACGACTCTGGCGGCCAGGCCGCGGTCGGCGAGCACGTCACGTGCGCGGTCGACCAGACCGCCACCTGCCGCGATCACGACGACGCGCCACCCGTCGGTCAGCTTCGCCTCGACGAAGGAGATCGCGCCGTCGACGTTGCCGTGGAACGACGGGATGACGGCGGCGCCGAGGTTCGTGGCGTCGGCGTCGCCCTCGCCGAGCCCGGCCCCGAACGGGCTGAGCCGCCACCACACTCCGTCCCGGTCCCGCACGACGTCGCGCAGTTCCGCGATCGTCAGGAAGTCGCCGGCGCCGAGGTCGATGGGAGCCGACGCTCCCGAGGTCGCGGCGCTCCACGCGGCATCGAGGAACTCGCGATTCGTGTCGCCGAGGGTGATGGCACGCGCACTCGAACGCTCCGGGTCGATGATCGCCGTGGCGCTGCCGACCGGCAGGTACTCGGCCAGCGACTTCAGCGGCCCTGCGACGGCGGGGAGCAACGACTCCATGCCCTCGACCGGGATGCCCTCGGCCATCTTCTCGAGCATTCCCGAGATCGCGGGGAAGCCTCCGACCAGGGCACGGGCACGATCGCGGACCTCGGCGGTGAGCAGCAGCTCGCGGGTGGGAGGCAGATCGACACCGGTGACATCGCCGGGCAGGGAGCGCTGATCGGCGACCGAGAACGCGCGGATCTGATCGATCTCGTCGCCGAAGAACTCGACGCGATACGGATGCTCCGACGTAGGAGGGAAGACGTCGAGGATGCCGCCGCGCACCGCGAATTCTCCGCGACGGGACACCATGTCGACGCGCGAATACGCGCGCTCGACCAGCTGCTCCACCACCAGATCGAGTTCGTTGCCCCTGCTGCCCACGGCGAGTTCGAGCGGGGCGATCTCTCCCAGGTTGCCCGCGATCGGCTGGAGCGCGGCGCGCACGGATGCCACGACGACGAGCGGGTGATCGCCCGACCACTCGGCGATCCGGCGCAGGGTCTGCAGTCGCTGGCCGACCGTGTCGGGGCTCGGGCTGAGCCGCTCGTGCGGCAGCGTCTCCCAGGCCGGGAAGGTCAGGACGTCGGCGTCGGGAAGGTAGGCGTGCATCGCGAGCGCGAGGCTCTCCGCCCTCCTGCCCGTGGGGACGACGGCGAGCAGGGCGGCGGGGTGCCCTGCCGCGGCGCGCTTCTCGAGCAGCCCGGCGAGCGCGGGCGCATCGAGCCCGTCGACCAGGCCGAGATCGGCGTCGGTGCGCGCCCAGCTGAGGGCATCGCGGTACAGAGACGCCTCTTCCAAGGCGCGCAGAATCCCCGGAACAGTCACCGGACAAGACTAGTCGCGCCCACCGACACTCCGGCCGCTCCGCGTTCGCAAGGGCGCCGTTCTCCCTAGGCTGTCGGGATGGAATCCGTCGTCCTCACCACCGAACGCCTCGTCCTCCGCGCCCCGACGGAGGCGGACATCGATGCGATCACGGATGCCTGCCAGGACCCGGAGATCCCGCGCTGGACGACCGTTCCGAGTCCGTACGGTCGCGAGGACGCCGCAGAGTTCGTGCGCATGGTCGCCGCGCAGTGGGACACCGGGTCGGAGGTCGTCTGGGGCATGTACGCGGAGGGCGAACTCGTCGGCATGATCGGTCTGCACAACATGACCGAGCACTTCACGGGCTCGACCGCCGAGCTCGGCTACTGGGTGACGGAGGCGGCCAGGGGCAAGGGCTATCTCGCGGAAGCGGGCAGGGCCGTGGTCGACTGGGGGTTCGTCGGACTCCGGCTGGTGCGCATCCGCTGGCAGGCCGTCGCGGGCAACGTCCCCTCCGCCCGCGCCGCGCGCGCACTGGGCTTCCGGTACGAGGGCCTGCAACGGCAGGCGCTCACGAGCCCGCGGGGCCGGGACGACGGCTGGATGGCCGGGCTGCTGCCGAGCGACGACCGCACGCCGGTGGACTGGCCGATCCTCTGAGGTTCGTGACCGCGCGGCGGGCGATGACCACCTCGGCAGCCGAGGGTGACAGTGTCGGCGGCCGATGACAGGATGAACACATGCCGGAGATGCCGGAAGTCCAGGGGCTGTCCACCTTCCTCGCCGAGCGCGCCGTGGGGCACACGATCATGCGCGCCACCGTCTCGGCGATCGCCGCGCTGAAGACGTACGATCCGCCGATCCATGCGCTTCAGGGGCAGACGATCACGGCGTCCACCCGTCTCGGCAAGTTCGTCGTGCTCTCCTGCGGCGACGAACTGCACCTGGTGTTCCACCTCGCGAAGGCCGGCTGGCTGCGCTGGTACGAGGCCCTCCCCACGACGCTCATCAAGCCGGGCAAGTCGCCGATCGCCCTGCGCGTCGCGCTCGACGACGGGAGCGGGTTCGATCTCACCGAGGCGGGCACGAAGAAGTCGCTCGCGGTGTATGTCGTCCGCGATCCGCAGGAGGTGCCCGGCATCGCCAGGCTCGGACCCGATCCGCTCGACGAGACGTTCACGCGCGAGACGTTCGCCGCTCTGCTCGAGGGCCGCCGCATGCAGATCAAGGGGCTGTTGCGCGACCAGGCGGTCATCGCCGGTATCGGCAACGCGTACTCGGACGAGATCCTGCACGCCGCTCGCATGTCGCCGTATGCGATCGCCGACACGCTCGACGGTGCGGAGATCGATCGCCTCTTCGACGCCATGCGCGAGACCCTGACCGAAGCGGTCGCCGAAGCCTCCGGCAAGCCACCGGCCGACCTGAAGGATGCGAAGCGTCGAGGAATGCAGGTGCACGCCCGCCGGGGGGAAGCCTGCCCGGTGTGCGGCGACACCGTCCGCAGCGTGTTCTTCGCCGACCGTTCGCTCGAGTACTGCCCCACCTGCCAGACCGGCGGCAAGGTGCTCGCCGACCGGCGACTGTCCCGGCTTCTCAAGTGACGGCGAGCCGTGGCGCACCCGGATTCATGTCTTGGAATGAAATCTGCGCAGATGCGTTGACTACACTCAGATCAACAACGTGCTCCGGGGTCGGTGGGAATCCGAACCGGCGGTGACAGTCCGCGAGCGTCTCGAGAGATCGAGATGCCGATCCGGTGGAATTCCGGGACCGACGGTGATGCGAGGGAGACCTCGCTAGTCCGGAAGGGAGGCAGCACGAGACGCATACGTGCGTCCGTTCCGCCATCCCTGTACGACTCCGGAGCCTCAGAGGAGGACGACGGATGGCAGTGAACGCGGCAGAGCGCACCGCGATGGATCGCGCTCTCCACCTCGCCGCACGCGGGCCCCGCGGGGTGAACCCGCAGGTCGGCGCGGTCATCCTCTCCCCCGACGGCGCCGTGCTCGCCGAGGGCTGGCACCACGGCGCCGGCACTCCGCACGCCGAGGTCGACGCCCTCTCGAAACTCGCTCCCGGCGAGGCCGACGGCGCGACGGCCGTGGTCACCCTCGAACCCTGCAACCACACCGGGCGCACGGGCCCCTGCGCCGTCGCCCTGATCGAGGCGGGCATCTCACGGGTGGTCTACGCCCTCGACGATCCCGGCGTGGTGTCCGGGGGCGGCGCGGAACGTCTGCGCGCTGCCGGCGTCGAGGTCGAGGCCGGCGAACAGGCAGAGGCCGCGCACTCCCTCATCGCCGGATGGCTGACGGCGCAGCGACTCGGCCGTCCGCACATCACCGTCAAGTGGGCGCAGAGCCTCGACGGCCGCGCCGCCGCCGATGACGGGTCGAGCCGGTGGATCACCGGACCGGCAGCCCGCGCCGACGTGCACCGTCGCCGGGCAGTGGCCGATGCGATCGTCGTCGGCACGGGGACGGTGCTCTCCGACGACCCCGCCCTCACGGCCCGCGACGGTGACGCTCTGCACCCGCATCAGCCGATCCCCGTGATCATCGGAACGCGGCCCACACCCGCCGCGGCAGCAGTGCATCGCCACCCGCAGACACCCCTGTTCTTCGACACCCGCGACCTGCACGCCGTCACGGCCGACCTCCATGCCCGCGGCGTGCAGAGCGTGTTCGTGGAGGGCGGCCCCACGCTCGCCAGTGCCTTCATCGCGGCGGGGCTCGCCGACCGGGTCCTGGCCTACATCGCGCCCGTGCTGCTGGGCGGACGCCGGCTCGCCCTGACGGAGATCGGCGTCGGATCCATCGACGAGGCGCGCCGCCTCGTCGTCGACGAATGGGTACCTCTCGGCGAGGACCTGCTCGCCGACGCACACCCCGCGGACGCGGCGGACCCTGCGCACACCGCGAACCCCCAGAGCGAAGGAGCCGCCTGATGTTCACCGGAATCATCGAGGAGATGGGCGAGATCACCGCGATCGCCCCCGCCGGCGACGGCTGGCGCCTCACAGTGCGCGCGCCCCGCGCTGCTGCGGATGCCGTGCACGGCGAGTCGATAGCCGTCTCCGGTGTGTGCCTGACCGTGGTCGGCTCGACCGCGGACACCTTCGACACCGACGTGATGAAGCAGACGCTCGATGTGGCCGCGATCGGATCGGCGACGGTCGGCACCCGCGTGAACATCGAGAAGGCCATGCCGGTGGGCGCCCGACTCGGCGGACACATCGTGCAGGGCCACGTCGACGGGGTCGGCGAGGTGCTCGAGGTGCGGCCCGGCGCGCAGTGGAGCGTGCTCCGGATCAGCCTGCCCGCCGATCTCGCCCCGCTTGTCGTCGACAAGGGCTCCATCTCGGTCGACGGCACCTCGCTGACGGTGAGCGCCGTCAGCGCCCCCGCAGACCCCTCTCCGTGGTTCGAGGTCTCGCTGATCCCCGAGACCCTCGCCGCGACGACCCTCGGCGTCCGCGCCGTGGGAGACCGCGTGAATCTGGAGACCGATATCCTCGCCCGCCACGTGGAACGCCTTCTCGCGTTCCGGGCTGCACCGGAAGGAGGCTCGCGATGAGCCTTTCCACGATCGACGAAGCCCTGGAAGCCCTGCGCGCCGGGCGTCCCGTCCTCGTCGCCGACGACGAGAACCGCGAGAACGAGGGCGATGTCATCCTCTCGGCAGAGCTCGCGACCCCGGAGTGGGTGGCCTGGACCGTGCGCTGGTCGTCCGGCTTCATCTGCGCCCCGATGCCCGCCGACCTCGCCGACCACCTCAACCTGCCGCCGATGGTCGCCGCGAGCGAAGACGCCCGCTCGACCGCCTACACCGTGAGCGTCGACGCCGCGCAGGGGGTCACCACCGGCATCAGTGCCCATGATCGCGCCCACACACTGAACGTGCTGTCGAACCCGGAGTCGACGTCGACCAGCATCATCCGCCCCGGACATGTGCTGCCCCTGCGGGCGGTCGACGGCGGCGTGCGCGAGCGCAGCGGCCACACTGAGGCCGCCGTCGAGCTCATGAAGCTGGCGGGGCTCCGCCCGGTCGGCGCGATCGCAGAGGTCGTCGCGGAGGACGGCAGCATGATGCGCCTCCCCGGACTCATCGAGCTCGGTGCGCGAGACGGCGTACCCGTGATCACGATCGAGCAGCTGATCGCCCATCTGAACGAGATCGACCCCGATGGCGCGACGCCGAGTGCGCACCGCGGACGTCGCGTGAGCCTGCGCGCCGACGCCACCGTCCCGACCACCCACGGCACGTTCCGCTTCCTCGCGTACAAGGACCGCATCACCGGCACCGACCACATCGCGGTCGTCTCCGGCGAACCGGGCGACACCGCTCTGGTGCGCGTGCACTCGGAGTGCCTGACCGGCGAGGCGTTCGGGTCGCTGAAGTGCGAGTGCGGTCCGCAGCTCGACTCCGCACTCGACGCGATCGAGAAGGAGGGCGGGATCGTCATCTACATGCGCGGCCACGAGGGGCGAGGGATCGGCCTGATCAACAAGCTGCGCGCCTACAGCCTGCAGGAGGAGGGCCTCGACACGGTCGACGCCAATCTCGCGCTGGGGCTGCCCGCAGATGCGCGCGACTATGCCGCGGCGGCCGGCATCCTCTCGGACCTCGGCGTATCGAAGGTGCGTCTGCTGACGAACAACACCGACAAGGTCGCGCAGTTGCGCGAGCTCGGCCTCGACGTGGTCGAGCAGGTGCCGCTGATCGTCGGGGTGGGTCCGAACAACCACCAGTATCTGGAGACCAAGCGTGACCGGATGGGTCACATCATCGGCGAAGCAGACCTCGCAGAGGCACTCGCCCACGGAAAGGACGACGAATGAGCGGCGCAGGAGCACCCGAGACCGGCAACATCGACGGGCGGGGTCTGAACGTCGTCATCATCGCCGGCACCTGGCACGAGACGATCTCGAACGGCCTGATCGCCGGGGCGGAGCGCGTGCTCGACGCCGCCAACGCCACGCATCGGCTCGTGCGCGTGCCCGGCTCTTTCGAGCTCGCGATCGCCGCGCAGGCCGCTTTCGCCGGTGGAGCGGATGCGGTCGTCGCGCTGGGTGTGATCATCCGCGGCGGAACGCCGCACTTCGAGTACGTGTCGGCGGCGACTACCGACGGCCTCACGCGGGTCGCACTGGATGCCGGCAAGCCCGTCGGCTTCGGCGTGCTCACTCTCGACGACGAGCAGCAGGGACTGGACCGTGCGGGGCTGGAGGGCTCCAAGGAGGACAAGGGCGCCGAGGCCGCCGATGCCGCGCTGCGCACCGCTCTCGTCACGAGGGAGCTCCACGGCTGAGGTCAGCCTGCCCTTGCTAGCGCAGGAGGGCTCCGCGCTCGTACGGTGAGGGCATGGAGATCCTGCGTCATATCGTCGTGTTCATCCACCTGATCGGCTTCGCCGTGCTGTTCGGCGCCTGGGCCGCGCAGGCCTTCGGCGGTAAGCGCCAGATCACGAAGATCATGGACTACGGTCTCGCGATCGCCGGTGTCGCAGGTCTCGCCCTCGCCGCGCCGTGGGGCATCGACTACGACCTCAACTACGTCAAGATCGGCGTCAAGCTTGTCGTGCTGGTCATCATCGGCGCGCTCCTCGGCATCGGTTCGGCGCGGCAGAAGCGCGGAGATTCCGTGCCGCCGGCCGTGTTCTGGCTGATCGGCATCCTGGCACTCCTGAACGCGGGACTCGCCGTCATCTGGCGCTGACCGCACACGTCGGCATGACGCTCGGAGCGCTCAGCGCTTCCGGGGAGGCGCTGTGCTCTCCCGCACGATGAGTTCCGTTCCGACCAGAGGCGTCTGCGGTCGGTCGACAGCGGCCGACCCCGCACCCTCGAGTTCCGCGAGCAGAGCGTCCACCGCGAGTGCTCCCACGCGCTCGGGGTGCTGCTGCACGGTGGTCAGTGGCGGCCAGAGCTGAGCGGCATCGGGCAGCCCGTCGAATCCCACGATGCTGACGTCTCCCGGCACCTCGCGCCCGACTTCGCGGAAGGCCCGCAACACGCCGATCGCCATCTGGTCGTTCGCGGCGAAGACCGCGGTGACGCCCTCGATCTCCCGCAGTTCGACGCCGGCTGCGTAGCCCGATGCCGCTGTCCAGTCCCCCGCGATCGGCGCAGGCACGGTGCGCTCGTGCTTCTCGAGCGTCTCCCGCCAGGCTTCGCGCCGACGCTCCGCAGAGTACGAGCGCGCGGGACCGGTGATGTGCCAGACCGTGTCGTGACCGAGGTCGAGCAGGTGCTCGGTCGCCAGTCGCGCACCCTGCGCCTGATCGGTGTCGACGAACGGATGCGTCTCGCCGCGGTTCGAGTCGACGAACACGACAGGGAGTGCTTCCGGGATCTCGATGTCGGCCTCGTCCAGCTGGTGGGCCTCGATCACGATGATGACGCCGTCCACCGCGTGCTCCTCGAGCCGGCGGAAGGCTCCGGCCACCGTCTCGGTCGCGCTCGACTCGACCGGGATGAGCGTGAGGGCGTAGCCGAGCTGCGCCGCCCGCACGGCGATCGCGTCGAGCGTGCGCTGGTTGCCGTACGAGCTGAACGAGAACATCACGACGCCGATCGTGCGGAATCGCCCTGAGCGCAGCGCGCGAGCCGCACTGTTGGGGCGGTACCCCAGGCTGTGCATCGCCGCCTCGACGCGTTCGCGGGTGGCGGCACCGACGTAGCCCCTGGCGTTGACGACGCGTGACACGGTCTGACCGGAGACTCCGGCCTCACGGGCGACGTCTTCCATCGAGGGCTCGCGTCGACGCGTCGAGGCGTCCGCCGGATGCGTTGGGGTCACGATCACCCATCCCCTCATGTGTTGACGTTGACACACTACCAGTCGGTCGAATATGTTGACGTTGACACACGGCGCACGGTGCGCCCGAACGTAAGAAGGACTCGTCGATGACGACTGATATCCCCGCGGCCCCCGGCGCCCCCGGTCTCCGGCGTCGCGACAAGCGCGACTGGAAGGGATGGGCCTTCGTCGGCCCGTTCATGATCGTGTTCGCCCTGGTGTTCCTGACACCGCTCGCCTATGCGCTGTACCTGAGCTTCTTCCAGGAGAAGCTCATCGGAGGCACCGCGTTCGTCGGGGTGGACAACTACGTGCGCGCGCTCACCGACCCGCAGTTCTGGGAGGCGTTCGGCCGCGTGCTGGTCTTCCTCGTCGTGCAGGTGCCGATCATGCTGGTCCTCGCCCTCGGCGCCGCGCTCGCCCTGGACAGCGCCCGCCTGCGCGGAGCCTCGTTCTTCCGCATCCTCATCTTCCTCCCCTACGCCGTCCCCGCAGTCGTCGCCGTGCTGATGTGGGGCTACATCTACGGGGACCAGTTCGGCCTCACGAGCAACATCAACGACTTCCTCGGCGTCGATGCGATCACCCCGTTCGCGAAGGAGTGGATGCTCCTCTCGATCGGCAACATCGTCACCTGGGAGTTCGTCGGCTACAACATGCTGATCTTCTACTCCTCGCTCAAGACCATCCCGACCGAGATGTACGAGGCCGCCTCGCTCGACGGCGCCGGAGCCTGGCGCACGATCTTCTCGATCAAGATCCCCTCCGTCCGCGGGGCGCTCGTGATCGCGACCATCTTCTCGATCATCGGGAGCTTCCAGCTCTTCAACGAACCGAACATCCTGCGCCCGCTGGCCCCGAACGTGATCACGACGTTCTTCACCCCGAACATGTACGCGTACAACCTGTCGTTCGCCGGCCAGCAGTTCAACTACGCCGCCACCATCGCCATCATCATGGGCGTCATCACCGCGGTCATCGCCTACGTCGTGCAGCTGCGCGGCTCGAAGTCGGAGGTGCGCTGATATGGCACTCCCCCTCGCCCGCCCGTCCCGCCGACGCCACGACCCGATGAATCCGCGGAAGTCGAACACGTTGCTGATCGTGATGATCGTGTACGCGCTGTACACGCTCGTACCGCTGGTCTGGCTGCTCTTCAGCTCGACCAAGACGCAGGCGGGGCTGTTCAGCTCCTTCGGACTGTGGTTCGCCGACGACTTCGCCTTCTTCGACAACCTCGTGGCCACGTTCTCCTACCGCGACGGCATCTTCCTGCGCTGGCTCGGCAACACCCTGCTGTACGTCGTCGTGGGCGCCGGAGGGGCCACGCTGCTGGCCACCATGGCCGGATACGGCCTCGCGAAGTTCCGGTTCCCCGGACGCCGCGCGGTGTTCGCCGTCGTCCTCGGCGCGGTGGCGGTGCCGGGCACAGCCCTCGCCGTGCCGACGTTCCTGCTGTTCAGCGAGCTCGGTCTGACGAACACGCCCTGGGCCGTCATCATCCCGTCGCTCATCAGCCCGTTCGGCTTGTATCTGATCTGGGTGTTCGCATCGGAATCCGTGCCGACGGAGCTGCTCGAGGCCGCGCGCATCGACGGCGCCGGCGAGTTCCGCACCTTCTTCACGATCTCGATGAGGCTGCTCGCCCCCGGCATCGTGACGGTCGCGCTGTTCACGGTCGTGGCGACCTGGAACAACTACTTCCTGCCGCTGATCATGCTGTCCGACCCCGCCTGGTATCCGCTCACCGTCGGTCTGAACCAGTGGAGCGCTCAAGCCATCGGCGCGGGGTCGCAGCCCATCTACAACCTCGTGATCATGGGGTCGCTCCTCACCATCATCCCGATCGTCATCGCCTTCCTGCTGCTGCAGCGCTTCTGGCAGTCAGGTCTCACCGCGGGGAGCGTCAAGCAGTAGCGCCCCGCACCCCTCCGGCATCACCTCCGCGATCCGACGCCGGATCGCACCTCCCGAAAGGACACAGCAATGAAGCACCTTCCCTCCCCGACGCGGCGCACCCTCGCGGTGCTCGCCGCAGGAACCGTGGCAGCGCTCGCGCTGGCCGGCTGCAGCACCGGCAGCGACGCCGGCTCCGGCGGCGGCGGCTCCGGCTCCTTCGACTCGATCGAGGCCGCTCTCGAGAAGGGCGGCGAGATCACGTACTGGTCGTGGACGCCGTCTGCCGAGGCCCAGGTCGAGGCCTTCCAGAAGGAGTATCCGAACGTCACGGTCAAGCTGGTGAACGCCGGCACCAACAACGAGGAGTACACCAAGCTGCAGAACGCGATCAAGGCGGGCTCCGGCGCCCCCGACGTCGTGCAGATCGAGTACTACGCGTTCCCGCAGTTCGCGCTGACCGATGCGTTCGTCGACCTGTCGCAGTACGGGTTCGCCGACTTCGAGGACGACTACACCGCCTCCACCTGGAACTCGGTGACCGACGGCGATGCGATCTACGGCCTGCCGCAGGACTCCGGTCCCATGGCGCTGTTCTACAACAAGAGCGTGTTCGATGCGGCCGGTGTCGCCGTCCCCACCACCTGGGACGAGTACTACGAGGCCGCCAAGGCGATCCACGCGGCGAACCCCGACGCCTACATCACCAACGACACGGGAGACGCGGGATTCGCGACCTCGATGATCTGGCAGGCCGGAGGGAAGCCCTTCGAGACCTCGGGGACCGACGTCACGATCGACCTGCAGGACGCCGGGTCGAAGAAGTGGACCGCGAACTGGAACCGGCTCGTCGAGGAGGACTTGCTCGCGCCGTACTCCAGCTGGAGCGACGAATGGTTCCGCGCGCTAGGCGACGGCAGCCTCGCGAGCCTCGTGATCGGCGCCTGGATGCCGGGCAACCTCATCTCCGGCGCCCCTGACGGCTCCGGCGACTGGCGCGTCGCGCCGATGCCGACGTACGACGGTTCCCCGGCCAGCGCGGAGAACGGCGGAGGCGGCCAGGCCGTCACGACCCAGAGCAAGAACCCCGAGCTGGCCGCCGGATTCCTGTGGTGGCTGAACAACTCCGAGGAGAGCATCTCGATCTTCCTCGAGAGCGGTGGCTTCCCGTCGACGACCGCCGACCTGTCGAGCGAGGAATTCCTCGCCGAGGCGCCGGAGTACTTCGGGGGCCAGAAGATCAACGAGGTGCTCGCGGCTGCGGCCGACGATGTGGTCGAGGGCTGGAGCTACCTGCCGTACCAGGTCTACGCCAACAGCATCTTCGGCGACACCGTGGGTCAGTCGTACCAGGACGGCACCGACCTGAACAAGGGCCTCACCGCCTGGCAGGACGCGCTGGTCGAGTACGGCAACGCGCAGGGCTTCACCGTCAACAAGTAGGACCGCGGCAGAGCCGGTCCCGGATCCCCGGGCCGGGACCGGCTCGACCCGCCTCATCGAAAGCACCACGACACGTGACATCCTTCTCCCTCGGTGACACCGACTTCCTCCGCGACGGACAGCCGCATCAGGTGATTTCCGGCGCCATCCACTACTTCCGCGTGCATCCGGACCAGTGGCAGGACAGGATCCGCAAGGCCCGACTGATGGGGCTGAACACGATCGAGACCTACGTCGCCTGGAACGCGCATGAGCCTCGCCGCGGCGAGTGGGACGCGAGCGGGTGGAACGACCTCGGGCGCTTCCTCGATCTCGTCCGTGCCGAGGGACTCGATGCGATCGTGCGGCCGGGACCCTACATCTGCGCCGAGTGGCACAACGGCGGGCTTCCGGTGTGGCTGACCGGGAGCGTCGAGGGTCTGCGCTCCTCCGCTCCCGACTTCCTCGAGGAGGTGAGCGCGTACCTGCGCCGGGTGTACGACATCGTCACGCCGCGGCAGATCGATCGTGGCGGTCCCGTCGTGCTGGTGCAGATCGAGAACGAGTACGGCGCCTACGGATCCGACCGGGCCTACCTCGAGGCTCTCGTCGCCGTCACGCGCGACGCCGGGATCACGGTTCCCCTCACGACCGTCGACCAGCCCGTGGATCGGATGCTGAGCGAGGGAAGTCTTCCCGAGCTGCACAAGACCGCCTCCTTCGGCTCCCGCAGTGCGGAGCGGCTCGCGACCCTGCGCCGGCACCAGCCGACCGGGCCCCTGATGTGCTCGGAGTTCTGGGACGGATGGTTCGACTGGTGGGGAGGCGTGCACCACACGACCGATGTCGCCACCGCCGCCGACGACCTCGACGAGCTGCTGGCGGCGGGAGCATCGGTCAACATCTACATGTTCCACGGCGGGACCAACTTCGCCCTCACGAACGGCGCGAACCACAAGGGCCGCTATCTGCCCCTCGTGACGTCCTACGACTACGACGCCCCGCTCGATGAGGCGGGCAACCCCACGGCGAAGTTCTTCGCCTTCCGAGACGTCATCTCCCGATACGCACCGGTGCCGGACGAGATTCCCCCCGCAGCCGACCCCGCACCCGCGTTCGACGTCCCTCTCGCCGCTGCCGGCGCCTGGACGGACACCCCCGCCTCCGCAGCCACGACCTCGGAGCCGAAGACCTTCGACGCGCTCGGCCACTCGAGCGCCCTGGTGCGTTACGACGCGGCGCTGCCGGGCGGGCGTGGCGGGCTCCTCGTCGTCGGAGAGGTGCGCGACCTGGCCTGGGTGAGCGTCGACGGACCTGTCGTCGGCACGCTCTCCCGCACACGGAACGATCGCGCGATCCGCATACCGGACGGGCAGGCGCTGAGCCTCCTGGTCGAGGATCAGGGACGCGTGAACTACGACCATCGGCTCGGCGAGCAGAAGGGCCTGATCGGCGGGGTCGCCATCGACGGGACTCCGGTGACCGGATGGACGTCGACACCGGTGGACGTGGCCGAGATCGACCCCGCCCCCGATGCTGAGGCTGACGGCGGTGCCGGTGCAGGGCCGCTCGCCTGGACGGCGGAGTTCACGCTGGAGACGCCCGCAGACCTGTTCCTCGACACCGCGACCTGGGGCAAGGGATACGCGTTCGTGAACGGGTTCTTCCTCGGCCGCTACTGGCGGAACGGGCCGCAGCGCACGCTCTATGTACCGGCCCCCGTCACGCGACAGGGCACGAACACGCTCGTCGTGCGAGAACTCGAGGAGGTCATCGCCCCGCGTGCCGTGTTCGTCGAGTCGCCGATGCTGGGCGTCACGGAGGAGTGACGGCCAGGGCGCTCACGCGTCGGCGAGACGCCGCTGAAGCTCGATACTGGCCGCCGCGGCGTCCACGTCCCGGATCCGCTGCCAATTGCGGCCCCCGCGCTCGAAAGCCGTCTGCACCCCGGCCGGCACGAGCGCGGGCGGAAGGGGCGTCGCCAGCCACCGGCACGGCCTGACGTGCACCAGGTCGACCTCGTCCGCGGCGGACGAGTCGTCGAAGCGCCACGGCCCGTCGAGCGCGCCGAGCCAGAAGAGTCCGTCGGCATCACGTGTCCACACCAGCGCCCCGTCCGGCGCCGCAGCGAAGCGCTCGATCCGTCGAGCCATGCGTTCGCCGTGCCGGAGGTCGACCGCGACGAGCGCATCCGTCAGCCCCTCGGGGGCGGCATCGAGGCGTCCACCCAGCCCGCACACGCCGAGGACGAGAGCACGTTCGACCGCGGCTCCTGCGGGAACCCGGTCGTCACGCGAACGCATCGGCGCGCGGTACACGGGAAGCTCGCTCACGGCAGCGTCACCAGCGTGGCCTCTACCGTGGCGCCGTCGATCTCGGCCCACATCATCGTGCAGGCGGGCTGTCGTCGACGGTCGGTCGGCGACCCGGGATTCAGCAGCCGCATGCCCGCCGGCGACACGGTGTCCCACGGAATGTGGGAGTGCCCGAAGATCAGCAGGTCGGCCTCGGGAAAGGCCTCGTCCATACGACTCTCGCGCTGCCGCGACGGCCCCGTCTCGTGCACGACGGCGACGTCGACGGCTTCGACGGTGAATCGGGCGACCTCGGGGAGCCGCGCGCGCAGCTCGCCTGGGTCGTTGTTGCCGAACACGCCCTGCAGCATGCGTGCCTTGGACGCGAGCAGGTCCAGCGTCGCCTCGTCCACCCAGTCGCCCGCATGCACGACGATGTCTGCCTCGTCGACCGCGCGCAGCACGGCTTCCGGCAGCCGCTTCGCCCTCTTCGGGACGTGCGTGTCCGCCAGCAGCAGCATCCTCGTCGCCATGGTGTCCTCCCCGCGTCCCGTGTCCCCGACTCTACGCACCGCACGCGCTCTCCGGGATGACACGCGACATGCGCGTACAGCAAACACTCAGGAAGGCGTAAACTCGCCCGAGTCCCTTGGTATACCGGGGACTCGATCGGAGGAACACACATGAGCACTGCCACTGCGCCGGCGAATCCCCGCTCGCGCGTCATCACCGCGAGCCTGGTCGGCACCACGATCGAGTTCTACGACTTCTACGCGTATGCGACGGCGGCCGTGCTCGTGTTCCCGGTGCTGTTCTTCCCCACCGGCGACGACACGACATCGCTCCTCTCCTCGTTCGCCGTCTTCGGCGCCGCGATGGTCGCCCGACCGATCGGCGCTGTGGTGTTCGGCCACTTCGGCGACAAGTTCGGACGCAAGGCCACGCTCGTGGCATCTCTGCTGACGATGGGCATCGCGACCTTCGTGATCGGTCTGCTGCCGACCTACCAGGACATCGGCTGGTGGGCGGCACTGCTGCTGCTGATCCTCCGCCTCGCGCAGGGCTTCGCGCTCGGCGGCGAGTGGTCCGGGGCCGCGCTGGTCGCCACCGAGAACGCCCCGAAGGGCAAGCGCGCCTGGTACGGCACTTTCCCGCAGCTGGGCGCCCCGCTCGGGTTCATCATCGCCAACTTCCTCTTCCTCGCGATCAACTGGCTGCTGCCGCACGCCGACAACCCGGCACTGAAGTCCGAGGCGTTCCTCGCCTGGGGCTGGCGCATCCCGTTCCTGTTCTCCGCCGTGATGGTCATCATCGGCCTGTGGGTGCGGCTCAAGCTCGTCGAGTCCGACACCTTCAAGAAGGCCGAGACGAAGGGCGTGATCCGCAAGCTGCCGCTCGCGACCGTGTTCCGCCACCACTGGAAGCAGCTCATCCTCGGCACGTTCATCATGCTGGCGACGTACGTGCTGTTCTATCTGATGACGAACTTCACCCTGGCCTACGGCACCAAGCCCGCGTCGCTGGAGACGGCTTCGGCTGCGGCGAAGGCGGCGGCCGAGGCGACCGGCGCCTCGTTCGATCCCACCAAGTTCGCCGCGCAGTTCTATCCGGGACTCGGCTTCGGCTACACCGACTTCGTGCTGATGCAGATCATCGGTGTGGTGTTCTTCGGTGTCTTCACCCTGCTCTCGGGTCCCATCGCCGATGCGGTGGGACGGCGCAAGCTGCTGCTGTGGGTCACGGGAACCATCATCGTGTTCGGCCTCACCTTCAACGCGTTCCTGCTCCCGGCGATCGACCCCAAGTTCACGGGCGCGCTCACGCAGGCGTTCCTGGTGTTCGGCTTCATGCTGATGGGCGCCACGTTCGGTCCGATGGGGGCTCTGCTGCCCGAGCTGTTCCCGACGAACGTCCGGTACACGGGGTCGGCGATCGCGTACAACGTCTCCTCGATCCTCGGCGCCGCGGTGGCCCCGCTCATCGCTCTGAAGCTGTGGGAGGTGGCCGGTGGCGCGCCATGGCTGGTCGGCCTCTACCTGTCGGCGATGGGTGTGCTGACCTTCATCGCGCTGATCCTCTCGCCGGAGACGAAGGACCACGACTACGACGACGACCTCGGCGTGGCCGCAGCCGTCGAACTCTAGTCCGCGAGGAACGCCTCGATCGCGGCGATCGTCGTCGCGTTGTCGACATGCCGCACGGCGCGGATCCCGACCGCTTCGGCTCCGTCGACCGACACCTGGTGGTCATCGATGAACAGCACGTCTCCCGGCTTCGCCCCCATGCGCTGCAACGCGCGCAGGTAGGCCTCACGATCCGGCTTGTTGACACCCTGCTCGTGGCTGTAGCAGATCGGATCGAAGATCTCGGAGAACCCGAAGCGACGCTCCTCCTCCTCTCGCGCGCCATCGGCCGAGTTGGAGAGGATCGCGGTTCGCGCGCGCGACGAGAGGGTTCGCGCGTACTCGACCAGATCGACGTTGGCAGTGCCGCAGTACGCGTCCCAGAAGTCGGCGCGCATGGCGCTGCGTTGCGCGCATCGAGGTCGAGCGCCGTGGTCACCGCGCCCCAGAACTCCGACTCCGTCCCCGTGGTGACGTCGATCGCCGGAAGATCGGCGGCCGCGATGCGCGCATCGAGGACACCGCGGTCGAGACCGCTCACCGCGCGCCAGCGATCCCACCACTCCTGCTGCCATGCGTCGTCGTCGACGACCTCCAGAACTCCGCCGATGTCGAACAGGACCCATCTCTTCGAAGGCATCTCCCCAGAGTGCCACGTCAACATGTATTGACTTCCCGGCCTGCGTCAATGACTATTGACGCAGGAGGTCCATCATGACAATGCCGACCGCGATCGCCCAGGATGACGGGAGCGAACCCCTGGCCGCCCTGCACCGCCTCGCCGAGGTGCGGAAGGAGGTCGCCCGCGCCGAGGAGGCGAACGTGCGTCGTGCACGCAACCTCGGCTACTCGTGGCAGGCCATCGCCAGCGCTCTCGGGGTGAGCAAACAGGCGGCCCACCGACGTTTCGGCCGCTCCTGACGCTCTTACAGCCACTCCATAGGATCCGACCGCGAACGAAGTACGGTCGAAGTACCATCTCCAGATAGAGGTCCCGCATGTCCGGTTCGGCGACAGCACGCCGTCGCGGACGTGGCGCACAGCCCGAAGGCCCCCGCGCGACGTTCCGCCAACTCCTCCCCTTCCTGTTCGAGCACAAGCGCACCCTCATCGTGGTCGCCGTGCTCAGCGTCATCGGCGCAGCGACGTCGCTCGTGCAGCCGCTCCTCGTGGCCCAGGTCATCGAGGCCGTGCAGTCCGATACGGGGATCGGGATCCTCGTCTGGCTCCTGGTCGGTTTCGTGATCGTGTCGTCGATCATCTCCGGCTTCCAGCACTACCTGCTCCAGCGCACGGGCACCGCCGTGGTGTACTCGAGCCGTCGCAAGCTGATCGCCCGCATCCTGCACCTGCCGACCTCCGAGTTCGACGCGCGCCGCACCGGCGACCTCGTCTCCCGCGTCGGCACGGACACGACGCTGCTCTACGCCGTGCTCACCCAGGGCCTTGCCGATGCCGTCGGCAGCGCGGTGCTCTTCGTGGGAGCGCTGATCGCGATGCTCGTGATCGACCCGATCCTGCTGCTGCTCATCGTCGTGGTGATCGGCATCTCCGTCGCCGTCGTCGTGCTCCTGAGCGGGCGTATCCGCACCGCATCGACCGCCCAGCAGGAGAAGGTCGGAGAACTGGCCTCCGGCGTCGAGCGCGCAGTCGGCTCGATCCGCACCATCCGCGCCTCCGGGGCGACCGAGCGCGAGACCACCGCTGTGTCCGCGCTCGCCTCCGACGCCTACGGCATCGGCGTGCGCATCGCCAAGATCTCCTCCATGGTGGTACCCGTCTCCGGCATCGCCCTGCAGCTCTCGCTGCTGGTGGTCCTCGGCGTCGGCGGCTTCCGCGTGGCGGCCGGGGCGATCACGATCGCCTCCTTGATCTCGTTCATCATGTTCCTGTTCCTGCTCGTGATGCCCCTCGCCACCACGTTCGGCGCCATCACCTCGGTGAACCAGGCCCTCGGTGCGCTCGGTCGCATCCAGGAGGTGCTCGATCTGCCGACCGAGTCACAGGATGACGAGAAGATCGCGGCGTCGCTGCCTCGCGAGACACCGGCCCCCGACGCGCCGGCCATCGAGTTCCGCGACGTGCGCTTCCACTACCCGGCGAATGTCGTCGCCGCCCGCGAGGCCGCTGCCAAGGAGGCCCGGACCCTGCTCGCCGATGCACACCTGGAATCCGCAGAGGATGCCACGGCCGCCGCACAGGACCACGAGGTGCTCCGCGGGGTGTCGTTCTCCGTGCCGCACGGTGCGCGCGTCGCCCTGGTCGGCCCCAGCGGCGCCGGCAAGAGCACGATCCTGTCGCTCATCGAGCGCTTCTACGACCCGACCGGCGGATCGATCCGCGTGCACGGCCACGACGCGCGCACGTATCCGCGCGACGAGCTGCGCGCCCACTTCGGCTACGTCGAGCAGGATGCGCCGACGCTGGCCGGCACTCTCGCCGAGAACCTGCGGCTCGCCTCCCCCGAGGCGACCGACGCCGACTGCGAGCGCGTGCTGCGCGCCGTGAATCTCGGCGACGTGCTCGAGCGCAGCCCCCTCGGGATCGAGGCACCCGTCGGCGAGGACGGCGTGATGCTGTCCGGCGGCGAGCGTCAGCGGCTCGCGATCGCCCGTGCCCTGCTGACCGACGCCCCGATCCTGCTGCTCGACGAATCGACGTCATCGCTCGACGGCGTGAACGAGCAGCGCATGCGCGAGGCCATCGACGCCGTGTCCACAGATCGCACGCTCGTCGTGATCGCCCACCGCCTCTCGACCGTGGTCGACAGCGACCTGATCGTGGTGCTGCAGGACGGTGTCGTGGTCGGCCAGGGCACCCACACCGAGCTCGTGGAGTCGACGCCGCTGTACCGCGATCTCGCCCGGCACCAGCTGCTCGCCTGACCCTGTCCCCACGTCCCGCACCCCGTCCCCACGGCGTCGAGACCCATCGCGTTCGTCGAGACCCATCCTCCCCCACGCTTGAGAGCGTGGGTCTCGACGACGAGCGTGGGTCTCGACGAGAGACACGACAACACGAAGGCGGGACGTCGGAGACCACTCAGCCATGGGTTCGTCTCTGATGTCCCGCCTTCGCGGGTTTGCAGGGCACGAGGCCCTGAGGGTGCCGGCTCCCCCGAACCGGCACCGGTCTGGGGGCTACGCCTTGTCGAGGCGGTAGCGCAGCGAGGCCAGCTCGGCGCGCAGCGCCGCGGGGACCTTGTCGCCGAAGGTGTCGTAGAACTCCTCGGTCAGATCGGCCTCGGTCTTCCACGCCTCGGCGTCGACGGAGAACAGCTCGTCGAGGTCGGCGGCGGGGATGTCGAGCCCGTCGAGGTTGAGGTCCTCCACGCGCGGCAGGCGTCCGATCGGGCTGTCGACTGCAGGCACGTCGCCCGCGATACGGCGGATGATCCAGTCGACGACACGCGAGTTGTCGCCGAAGCCCGGCCACAGGAACCGGCCGTCGTCGCCGCGGCGGAACCAGTTGACCTGGAAGATGCGCGGTGCGCGGTCGAAGCGCAGACCGCGACCGACCTTGAGCCAGTGGCCGAAGTAGTCCGCCATGTTGTAGCCGCAGAACGGCAGCATCGCGAAGGGGTCGCGACGCAACTCGCCGACCGTGCCCTCGGCCGCCGCCGTGCGCTCCGAGGAGATGTTCGAGCCGAGGAACACGCCGTGCGTCCAGTCAGTTGCTTCGACGACGAGCGGCACGTTGCTCGCGCGGCGTCCACCGAACAGGATGACGTCGAGCGGCACGGCCTCCTCCCAGTCCTCGGAGATCTGCGGGCACTGGGCCGCCGACACCGTGAAACGGGAGTTGGGGTGCGCAGCAGGGCGTCCCGACTCGGGGGTCCAGTCGTTGCCCTCCCAGTCGATCAGGTTCGCCGGCGCCTCGTCGGTCAGGCCCTCCCACCACACGTCGCCGTCCGGGCGGAGCGCCACGTTCGTGAAGATGGTGTTGCCCCAGAGCGTCTCGACCGCGGTGACGTTGGTCGACTCGCCGGTGCCGGGTGCGACGCCGAAGAAGCCCGCCTCGGGGTTGATGGCCCACATGCGGCCGTCCTCACCCGGACGGATCCAGGCGATGTCGTCACCGAGGGTCTCGACGCGCCAGCCCGGGATGGTCGGACGCAGCATGGCGAGGTTCGTCTTGCCGCATGCCGAGGGGAACGCGGCGGCCACGTGGTAGGCCTTGCCCTGCGGGTCGATCACGCGGATGAGCAGCATGTGCTCGGCGAGCCAGCCCTCGTCGCGGGCGATCACCGAGGCGATGCGCAGCGCGAAGCACTTCTTGGCGAGGATCGCGTTGCCGCCGTAGCCCGAGCCGTACGAGTAGACCTCGAGCGTCTCCGGGAAGTGCACGATGTACTTGTCGTCGTTGCAGGGCCACTCCACGTCCTGCGCGCCCGGCGCGAGCGGGGCACCGACCGTGTGCACGGTCTTGACCCAGGGCGCGCCCTCGGCGATCTGACGCGTGACGGCATCGCCGACACGGGTCATGATGCCGATCGAGGCGACCGCGTAGGCGCTGTCAGTGATCTGCACGCCGATATGCGAGAGCGGGCCGCCGACGCGTCCCATCGAGAACGGGACGACGTACATGGTGCGCCCGCGCATCGATCCCTCGAAGATCTCATCCATCTTGGCGTGCATCTCCGCCGGAGCCGCCCAGTTGTTCGTGGGGCCCGCGTCCTCCTCGCGCTCGGAGGCGATGAACGTGCGCCCCTCGGTGCGAGCGACGTCGCTGGGGTGCGAGCGCGCGAGGTACGAGCCGGGTCGCCACTCGGGGTTGAGCTTGATCAGCTTGCCCTCGTCGACGAGTCCGCGCAGCAGCCAGTCGTTCTCAGCCCGCGAGCCGTCGACCCAGTGCACGGAATCGGGCTGGGTGAGCGCCCGGATCTCCTCGACCCAGGCGGCCAGCTCGGCCATCGCAGGAGTGTCATACGTCGGAGCCGCCCCGAACGTGCGCGTCGGGGAGACGGGAGACGTGCGAGGGGTGAGGACTTCGGCCATGGCCATGACTGCTCCTTAGAAGTGTGGGGCGTTGCACCTATCTTCTTCCGGTTCGAACTCGACTTTCGGCAATTTCGAGCGATAAGAACAGCGATTCTTTCGCTAGACTCAAGGAATGGCGTCCTCCGGCATCCACCTCACGACCCTCGGCCACCGCATCCGTCACCACCGGCTGGAGAACGGCTACACGCTCGACGAGCTCGGCGCGCTGGTCGGTGTCGCCGGCTCGCAGCTGAGCCTGATCGAGAACGGCAAGCGCGAACCCAAGCTCTCCCTCCTTCAAGCGATCGCGCAGGCGACCAAGACCGAGGTGACCGACCTCATCTCCGGCGAGCCGCCGAACCGGCGTGCCGCGCTCGAGATCGCCCTGGAGCGCGCGCAGGAGAGCCCGGTGTTCCGGCAGCTCGGTGTCGCACCCGTGCGAGTGACCAAGGGGATGAGCGACGAGACCATCGAATCCGTTCTCGGCCTGCACCGGGAGCTGGAGCGGCGGGAGCGCGAGGCGATCGCGACCCCGGAGGAAGCACGCCGAGCCAACACCGAGCTGCGGCTGCGGATGCGCGCCCAGAACAACTACCTCCCCGAGATCGAGAAGCTCGCCGAGAAGCACCTCAAGGCCGCGGGACACGTGCAGGGTGCGCTCACCCACCGCACCGTGAGCATCATGGCCGAGAAGCTCGGGTTCGAACTGATCTATGTCAACGACCTCCCGCACTCGACACGGTCGGTCACCGACCTCGAGAACGGGCGGATCTACCTGCCGCCGGCATCGATCCCCGGCGGTCACGGCCTGCGCTCGATGGCGTTGCAGGCGATGGCGCACCGACTTCTCGGACACACCCCGCCGACCGACTACGCCGACTTCCTGCAGCAGCGCCTGGAGATCAACTACTTCGCCGCGTGCTGCCTGATGCCGGAGACGGCCTCCGTCGCGTTCCTGCAGCAGGCGAAGAAGGACCGCAACCTCGCGGTCGAGGACTTCCGCGACGGCTTCGGGGTCACGCACGAGGCGGCGGGCATGCGCATGACGAACCTGCTGACGCAGCACCTCGGCATGGCGCTGCACTTCCTGCGCGTCGACTCCACCGGCGCGATCACCCGTGTGTACGAGAACGACGACCTGCCGCTGCCGATGGATGTGACCGGTGCCGTGGAGGGGCAGCGGGTATGCCGCAAATTCCAGGCGCGCGCCGCGTTCACTCAGCAGAACCGCACGGTGGAGCACCACCAGTACACCGACACCCCGTCAGGAACTTTCTGGTGCTCGACGCAGACCGGCTCGTCGACCGACGGCGAGTTCTCGGTGACGGTCGGAGTGCCCTTCGACGACGCGCGGTGGTGGCGCGGACGCGAGACGAACGACCGCGCGGTGTCGACGTGCCCCGACGAGTCGTGCTGCCGTCGCCCCTCGGCCGAGCTGAGCGATCGGTGGAGCGGACGGGCCTGGCCGAGCGCACGTGTGCACACGCACATGTTCTCCCCCCTCCCCCGCGGCGCATTCCCGGGCGTCGACGACAACGAGGTCTACAGCTTCCTCGCGCGCCACGCCAGCGAGTAGCGGGCGGGTCGGGCTCGGGCGGGCGTCTCAGTCGTCGGCGAACCGGGCGAACCGCGCGATGGCTGCGGACACGGCGTGGGGATCCTCTGGCTCCTCGAAGAGCTCCGGCGGTGCACTCCTGGTCGCGCTCGCATGCGACCAGGTGCCGATGACGCGGCCCTGTTCGACGATCGTCGGACGCACCATGCCGTTCTTCCCCGGCCCGATCGCCGCCACGTGCGCCGGGTCGCATACGGCCGTGCGGTCGGCGTAGGAGATGTAGTACTCGTCGAACGCACCGAGGGCATGGACCGCCGCGGCGCCGCTCGCCCGACGCGGGGGCCGGCGCGCGACGAAGAGTCCATCGTTGACCTCGTCGACGCGGGAGGCCGCCCGCTCCGCCGCCTCACGCGACTGCCCCAGGGTGAGGCCCGACCACCATGCGAAGTCGGCGACCCCGGCAGGACCGTGACCGTCGACGTAGCGGACGAACAGCTCGGCGAGCGGATCATCGGGTGCTGCGTGCTCGCGGATGTGCTCCTCCACGAGGACGAAGCGCTGTTCGCGGGCGACACCGACGCGGGCCATGACCGGTCCCTGGCAGATCAGACCGGCGATCGTGAGGGTGAACAGCAGGTGGATGCCGCGCTGACCGGAGGGGTCGATGCCGATCCCCTCCAGGACCTCGAACACCTCCGCGCGCGTGCACCCGCCATCGCGCAGACGCGGGGTCAGGGCGCGAACGGCCGCGGCGACCATGTCGTCGTCGATGCCGAGGTCACGGTGACGGGTGGCGGCCTGCTGCCGCTGCCGTCCGGCGGTGACCTGAAGCATCCAGCCGAGATCACGCGCCGGGACGGTGTGCAGGGTGCCGCGCATGGTCCACGCGCGCACGATGTCGCCGCGATCGAAGGCCCGGTCGACGTCGCGCAGCGTCGGCTCACCGCGGGTGCGGACGGCGAGCGCCCACCGCCCGGCCGTGAAGTCCTGACTCTGCACGGCGAGCATGTGCTGTGCCGCATCCGTCACGGTGCGCGCCGGAGCGGTCAGGCGGTGCGAACGGAGGCGGAGCGAACGGAGGCGGTGCGAACGGAGGCGATCGGTACGCTGAGCCGCAGTCTTCATGACCTCATCATGCCGGGTACCCCGGACGATACGATGAAACCCGGCGAACGACGAGACTCAGCCCTGCAGGGTCACCTCGCGGCGCTCCGGCAGCACGATCGGGTGCGAGCCCGCCATGACCTCGAGCACGCGGATGACCTGGCAGGAGTATCCGAACTCGTTGTCGTACCAGACGTACAGGATGAGGGTGTCCTCGTCGGCGATGGTGGCGAGGCCGTCGACGATGCCCGCACGGTGCGAGCCGACGAAGTCGGTGGAGACGACGTCGGGGCTCTCCACGTAGTCGATCTGCTGACGGAGCTTGGAGTGCAGCGAGACGCGGCGCAGGTAGTCGTTGACCTCGTCCTTGGTCGCGGGGCGCTCGATGGTGAGGTGCAGCACCGCGAGCGACACGTCGGGCGTGGGCACGCGGATCGAGCTGCCCGTGAGCTTTCCCTCGAGCTGCGGGAGCGCTTTGGCCACGGCCTTGGCCGCCCCTGTCTCGGTGATGACCATGTTGAGCACGGCCGAACGTCCGCGTCGGTCGCCCTTGTGGAAGTTGTCGATCAGGTTCTGGTCGTTCGTGAACGAGTGCACGGTCTCGACGTGCCCCTTGACGACGCCGTACGCCTCATCGATCGCCGCGAGCACGGGAGTGATGGCGTTGGTCGTGCAGGACGCGGCCGAGAGGATGCGGTCGGAGTCGGCGATGGTGTCGTCGTTGATGCCGTGGACGATGTTCTTGAGCGGGCTCTTGCCGGGGGCCGTGAGCAGCACGCGGGCGACGCCCTTCGACTGCAGGTGCTGGGAGAGCCCCGCCTCGTCGCGCCAGCGTCCGGTGTTGTCCACGACGATCGCGTCGTGGATGCCGTGCGCGGTGTAGTCGATGGTCGCCGGGTCGTCGGAGTAGATCACCTGGATGCGGGTGCCGTTCGCGATGATCTGCTCGGCCTCTTCGTCGACCGTGACCGAACCGGCGAAGCGTCCGTGCACGGAGTCGCGCAGCAGCAGCGACGCGCGCTTGACGAGATCGTTCTCGGCACCGCGACGGACGACGATGGCACGCAGACGCAGCCCGCTCCCGCCTCCCGTGTGGGCGATGAGGATACGCGCGAGGAGGCGACCGATGCGCCCGAACCCGTAGAGCACGACGTCGGTGGCCTCGGCGGCGACGGCTCCCATGGCCGGAGCGAGCACATCTGCGAGATAGGCCTCCAACGGCTGGCCGCTCTCGGCGTGGCCGGCGACCAGGCGGGCGACGTCGAGGGAGGAGGCCCCGGGCGCGAGAGCATGGATCGCTTCCAGCACCGCAAGGCTGTCCTCGATCGGCAGACGCTCGTGACCGAGCTGGGCGACACGCTCGTGCACCTCGACCAGCCCCGTCGCCGACAAGCCGAGCAGACGATGCCCGTGGAGCGAGGTGACGACGTCGTGCTCCCGTCGGAGCGCCCCGATGAGCGGGATCATCCGCTCCGCGAGCTCTTCGCTCTCTGTCCAGTCGTCGCGGTGTGCCGCGGAATCGTTCATCTGCGTCCTTGCATGTGTGAGCGCGCGCCGAGGTCACCGGCGCGCGAATTGCCGGGTGGATCGGGGGATGCATCCAGCGTACAAGTCGCAGGAACACGTGCCGAATCCGACGGCTGCGGACCAGGGTCGAGCACGCCCCGGTTCTCGAGGGAATCCCCCGGTCACCCGTCGCGTTCTCCCCCTCGGACGCTCCACGAAAGGCTCGCGATGACCCCCAGCCCCCGCCGCTCGGCATGGCCGCCTCTGCTGCTCGCGATCGCCCTCGAGGTGAGCGCGACCCTCTCGCTCCGAGCCGCCGAGGGGTTCACACATCCGCTCTGGCTGATCCTCGTGGTGCTCGGCTACACGGGGTCGCTCTGGCTGCTGTCGGTCGTGCTCGACCGCGGCATGGCCGTCGGCGTCGCGTATGGCATCTGGTCGGCGATCGGCGTCGTGCTCACCGCCGCGCTCGGCACGGTGCTGTTCGGCGAGCTGCTGGGACCGGTGCAGATCGTCGGCGTCGGCGTGATCGTGGTCGGCGTGCTGCTCGTCGAACTCGGATCCCATACGCGCGAGACGACGGAGGCGACGCCATGACCTGGGTGTTCCTCGCGCTCGCGATCGCGAGCGAGGTCACGGCGACACTGAGTCTGCGCGCATCCGAGGGCCTGCGCCGTCGCCGCTGGATCCCCGTGATCGTCGTCGGCTATCTCGCCGCCTTCACCCTGCTCGGCACGATCCTCGCGATGGGGATGCCGGTGGGGGTCGCCTACGGGATCTGGGCCGCCGCCGGCGTCGCGCTGACCGCGGTGCTCGGGCGGGTGATCTTCAAGGATCACTTCTCGGCGATGATGGCGGTCGGCGTCGCGCTGATCGCGGTCGGCGTGGGGATGATCGAGTTCGGCGGCGGCCACTGACGACAGCGCGCATGAGCTTCTCCGGCGCAGCAGTTTTACGTCTACACTGGTGGAATAATGACACAGTCACTCCACGGCGACGATGCCGACCTGATCATCCGCGGCGGCCGCATCCGCACCCTCGACTCCTCCGAGACGGTCACGGAGTCGCTCGCCATCCGCGACGGGGTCATCGTCGCCCTCGGTGCGGAGGCGGAGGCCCTGGACTCGCGCGCGGTGATCGAGCTCGACGGGCGCACCGCAGTCCCCGGCATCAACGACGCCCACCTGCACGCCGCGTGGTTGGGGGCACGGTGGCCGCATCTCTTCTTCTCCGACACACCGCCGGAGGAGCAGCCGTCCGGGCGGCTCGTGTCGACGTCGGGGGAACGCCGGTCGGCGCTGCGACGCGCATGGGCACTGCTCGCCGAGCTCGGCATCACGAGCTACACCGAGCCGGGGATCGGCCCGGGCGAGGACGACGGCGAGACCGGATGCTTCGGCTCCGACATGCTCGACACCTACCTCGAGCTGCACCGCGAGCGGGCGCAGACCTCCCGCGTGACCCTGCTGAGGCTGTTCGGCACGATCGACGGCGAGAGCACACTCGACGACTTCGAGCGCGGGGTGCGCACCCCCGCACCGTCCTCCGACCCTCGATGGCTCGCGATCCCCGGCGTGAAGATCTTCGCGGACGGCATCCCCCCGATGGCGACCGCCTGGGTCGATGAACCCTACGCCGACGGCACCACCGGCGGCCTGCTCACCCGCGGCGAGCCCGACGCCCGTACCGCCTTCCGGCGCATGCTCGAACTGGCCTCGGCCCGCGGGCTGCAGATCGCGGTGCACGCGACGGGAGACCGTTCGATCGCCGAGTTCCTGTCCGTGCTGGAGGGCCTGCACGCACAGCACCCCACGCCGTCGGGTCCGCACTATGTCGTGCACGGCGATCTCGCCACGACCGAGCAGATCACCAGGATGGGAAGCATAGGCGCGGGGTTCGCCGTGCAGCCGCTGATCGCGGCGCACACGCACTCCTGGGCGGCGCTGCAGCTGGGAGAGGCCAGACTCGCCTCCGCATGGCCGCTCGCCGAGATGCTGACCTCGGACGCACTGACCACGATCACGAGCGACTCCCCCATCGCGAGCCCGGACTGGCGGCTGGGTCTCGACGCGTCCCTCGGACTGCTCACCGCCGCCGGTGTCGCGGACGACGCGGGCACCAGGAACCGACTGCTGCGCTCCGTCACCGTCGACCCTGCTCGGCAGGACGGCGCCTCGAGCTGGAAGGGCTCGCTGGCAGTCGGCATGGTCGCCGACGTCACCGTCCTGGATGAGGATCCTCTGACGCCCGGCCGCGACCTCGCGACGATCGGCGTCGGCCGCACGATCGTGGACGGGCGCACGGTCTTCTCGCGAGGCTGATCCCGACAGCGACGCACGAAAACGGCGGGCGGCATGTTCACGCATGCCGCCCGCCTCTGATCCCCCTCGGACCAGTCGTGCGTCCCGGCGCCGGTCGCCCGGTGCCGGAACGAGTCTCACACCGCGGTCGCCACGAGCACCCGCGGGCTGCCGGGCAGGGCGACCTTGTCGCGCACCGACCAGCCGGCGTCGGCGAGCCATCCGCGCACCTCGGTCTCGGGATAGACGACGGTGCCGTCGATCACGAGGTACTCGCCCGCGTGCAGGGCGTCGAGTCCGCGCTGCTCCACATCCTCGTCCAGGAAGAAGTCGAGCACGGTCAGGGTCGCGCCGTCGACGGCAGCCGCCCGCAGGTTGCGGAAGATCTGCGCGTTCTCCTCGGCGGAGAAGCGGTGGATCACGTGGTTCGCGAAGACCGCGTCGTACTCCCCCTCCGGGGCGGTGGTCGCCGTGTCGCCGACCTCGACCGTGGCACGCTCCTGCACTCCCGCAGCCGCGACCGCGTCGGCGATGCCGTCTTCGAAGCCGGGAGCATAGAGGAACGTGGTGTGCAGCTCGGGGTTGTCCGCCATGACGGACAGCGCGAACTCGGCGGACAGTCCACCGAAGTCGAGCGCCCTGGTCGCGCCGCCGAGGTCGACGTGGCGGCCGAACTCCTGCGCGTGCAGACGGTTGTACGTCATGACGCCGGCCATGAAGGTCGCCCAGCGGGCGTCGTCCATCTGCAGGTCGCCCGGCTCGGTCGTATCGACCGTATGTGCGAACTGCAGCCAGTGCGGGTAGCTGATCTCGTCGAGGAACGTGAGGAAGGGGGCGAGGTCGATCGCCGCCTCGTCGCCGACCAGGTACGCGGCGGCGTCCTCGGCGAGCGCATAGCGTCCGCCGTTGCGGGCGAGCAGCCCCTTGGCGGCCATCGCATCGGCGAGCAGCGTCGCGATGCGATCGCTGACCGCGCACCGCTCGGCGATCGCGGCAGCCGTGTCCGCTCCGTCGGCGATCGCCGCGAACAGGCCGATCCTGCTGGCCTGGAAGAGCTGCTTGGAGGCCATGTAGCCGGTGGCGATGTCGAGGATCCGCGCCGCGTCGGCGGTGGGGGTGTCGGTCATGAGCGAGCCTTTCGAATTGTCTACAAATGTTGGAAATAAAGAGCAGGGGTGGAGCCGGGTGTCGTGGAGTGGTCTCAGTCCGCGAGGAACTCCCGCACCGCGGTCCGGAACTCCGGTGCGTGCAGGGCCGCGAGATGGTCGCCGGGAACATGCCGGGTCCGCGCATCGGGCAGCAGCGCCGCGAGGTCGTCGATCCCCGCCGCCATCCCGTCGTCGACTCCGCCGATCAGGAGGACCGGAACGCTCGGCCCGCTGCGATCGGCGACGAACGGCTCCGCCGCCAGCCCCTCGATCAGATCGAGGAGGTCGGCGGGACGGTTGCCCGGCGTCGACACCATGCCGAGGATCATGCCCGTGAGCGGATCGCCCGGCGCGCTGCCGTCCGCGAGGGAGGCTCGCGCGGCCGGGAGGTCGACGAAGGAGAAGGGCTCCTCTGCGCTGAGCCCGCCGAGCACGAGCCGCCGCACGGCGAGGTCGCCACGGGACGCGAGATCCCACGCCAGCCGTGCCCCGAGCGAGTAGCCGACGAGGTCGACCTCCTGCTCACCGACGGTCGCACGGATCGACGCGGCGATCGCGTCGATCACGGCCGAGGTCGGCGCGGCCCCGAGCGCGATGCTGTCGCCGTGTGCCGGGAGGTCGATCGCCATGCGCGGCCGCTCGCCGAACACGACGTCCCACTCGCTTTCGGGCCAGTCCAGACGCCCCCGCGAGGCCAGGCCGTGGAGGAACACGACCGGTCGCCCCACCCCCGCGTGGTGCGAGACGGACAGCAATGCGGTCATGAGGCGCCTTCCTCTCGAATACGGCGCCTCGCGGTCAGCGGAGTCGCGCCAGGAACTTCCGGATGTAGTCCTCGTAGTCGGCGATGCGCTCGCCTTCGGGATACATGAGGTTGATCACCGTCGCTCCGACGGCGACCGAGATGAACTCGTTCGCGAGGGCCGCATAGTCCTGATCCCGGATGGATCCGGCATCGCGCGCCGCCTCCATCCGCTCGACGAGCATCGCGTGCCACCGCGCGAGATGCGTGCGGTAGAGCACCGTGAGCTGATCGTTCGACATCGCGTACTCCCAGAGGGCGAGGAGCACACGCCCGCTCGCGATCTCCCCGACACTGCTCGGCAACGTTCCCTCGAGCACCTGCTGCAGCATCCGCTCGGGCGTCGCGCCCTCCGAGATCGACTCCTGGAGCCAGGTGTCGTGCTCGAGCAGCACGGTCTCGAAGGTGGCGGCGACGATGCTCTCCTTCCCGGGGAAGTAGTGCTTCAGGGCGCCGTTCGCGAATCCGGCCTCGGCGGCGATGCTGCGCATGGTCGCCGCCTCGAATCCGCCCTTCAGGATGATGCTCTTCGCCACCTCGACGATGTCCCGTCGACGCTGGTCGTGGTCGATGATCTTCGGCATGTCGTCCTTCCGGCCGATTCTGCTGCGTGGAGTGTTCCGGCCTGGAGCTACCGTACCGCCGCATCGCGCACCTCCCGCAGAGCGAGCCACTGCGCGCGACGTTCGCGCTGGGCGCGCGGGTCGGCGACAGGCGAGGCCAGCCGAAGGCGCTCGGAGTAGGGATGCTCGGGCGCACGGGTCACCTGCTCGCCCTCCCCGACCTCGACCAGCTCACCGCGATACATCACGGCGACCCGATGACAGACCCGCCGCACGACGCCCAGGTCGTGGGAGACGAAGAGGTAGGCCACGCCGGTATCGCGCTGCAGCTCGATGAACAGGTCGAGGATCGTCGCCTGCGTGGTGAGGTCGAGCGCACTCACCGGCTCGTCGCACACGATCAGGCGAGGGCCCCGCACCAGAGCGCGGGCGATCGCGACCCGTTGTCTCTGCCCGCCGGAGAACTCGCTCGGATACCGGTCCACCGACGTCGACGGCAGCCGCACGCGATCGAGCATCTCCCGTACCTTCGCCTCTGCGGCCCTGGCACCGATGCCGGTGGTGAGCAGCGGTTCGGCGAGGATGTCGCCGATCGTCATGGCGGGATTCAGCGAACCGTAAGGGTCCTGGAAGACGACCTGCACGTCATCGGCGAGCGCGCGGCGATGACGGGAGCCGAGATGGCTGATCTCGCGCCCGTCGAACCGGATGCTGCCGGCAGTGACGGGGGCAAGCCCGAGGATGGCTTTGCCGAGCGTCGACTTCCCCGACCCGGACTCTCCGACCAGACCGAGGCACTCCCCCGGTCCGATATCGAGAGAGACGCCGTGCAGTGCCCGGTAGGCCTGCCGTCCGCGACCGTACTCCACGACCAGGTCGTTCACCTCGAGCAGCGGGTTCATGCGGGGACTCCCGTCGTGCGGCGGTCGAGCTCGGCTCTGCCCTCGGCGTCGTCGAGCGACGCGGCGATCAGTTCTCGCGTGTAGTCGACGGTGGGGGCGGCGAAGAGGTCGTCGACCGGGCCCGACTCCACGATGTCGCCCCCGCGCATCACGATCACCCGATCGCAGATGTCCGCCACGACGCCGAAGTTGTGCGTGACGATGAGCAATGCCATCCCGTACTCCGCCTGCAGCTCGCGCAGCAGCTCCAGCACCTCGGCCTGCACGGTGACGTCGAGTGCGGTCGTCGGTTCGTCGGCGACGAGGAGCGACGGCTTGCCGGCGATCGCCCCCGCGATCAGCACCCGCTGCGCCATGCCACCCGACACCTGGTGCGGGTAGCTGCGCATCACCCGGTCGGGATCGGTGAGGCCCACTCGCACGAGCATCTCCCTGGCGCGGTCCTTCGCCGCGGCCTTGCCGAGTCCGTGCGTGCGGCGCAGCGGCTCCACCAGCTGATGGCCGATCGTGTACGAGGGGTCGAGGTTGCTCATCGGCTCC
Source organism: Microbacterium sp. 2RAF4 (assembly GCF_052115285.1). Classification (NCBI taxonomy): domain Bacteria; kingdom Bacillati; phylum Actinomycetota; class Actinomycetes; order Micrococcales; family Microbacteriaceae; genus Microbacterium; species Microbacterium sp. 2RAF4. The sequence goes on from NZ_JBFRGI010000002.1 coordinate 355,051, forward strand.
TGCGGCACGTAGCCGATGGAGCGCCCCAGAAGGGCATGGCGCTGCGCGGGTGTCGCCCGCGTGACGTCGACACCCCCGACCCAGATCGCGTCGGCGGTCGCCCGCCCGGTGGCCGGAAGCAGGTCGAGCACCGAGAAGACCGTCTGCGACTTGCCGGATCCCGACTCGCCGACGATGCCGACGACCTCGCCGGGGGCGACGTCGAGGGTCACCCCGTGCACCACCTCGGTCTCGCCGTTCGGTGTGGCGTGCACGACCCGGAGGTTCTCCACGCGCAGAGCCGAGGCCTCCGCGGCGTGCTGCGCCGCGCCGGACGAGGAGTTCGCGGCGGACACGGCGGCGGACACGGCGGCGTCCTTCCGACGACGGGACACCCGCGGCGTGCGCACCTGCACCAGCTCGGCGAGCGTCGACCCCATGATCGCGAGCACCGCGATCGTGAGACCGAGGGCTGCCGACGGCCACAGCAGCATGAGCGGATACGTGAGCATGAGGCGGAAGCCCTCCAGCATCATGGCTCCCCAGCTCGGGACATTGGAATCGCCGATGCCGAGGAACTGGAGGCCGGCCTGCATGCCCATCGCGATGCCGGCGGTCAGCGCCGTCTGGATGATCACGGGCGGGTAGACGGCCTTGATCACGTGGCGGAAGATTATCCGTCCGTCGGAGAGGCCGGAGACCCTCGCGGCGTCGATGTACGGCTCGCTGCGCACGGCGAGCGTCTGCGAGCGGGCGATGCGGAAGTAGCCGGGCACCATGAAGACGCCGACGGTGGCCATCAGGAGCTCGAAGTTGTTGCGGGAGCCTGCGGCCACGACGAGCAGGATGATCATGCCGGGGATCGACTGCAGGGCGTCGCTGATCCAGGTGGAGACCCGATCGAACGCTCCCCCGAAATAGCCGGCGGCGACACCGGCGGGCACACCGATCACGAGGGCCGTGACGATCGTGATGAGCGCGCCCCACAGCGTCGTGCGGGTGCCGTAGATGAGGCGGCTGAGGATGTCCCGCCCCGTGGAGTCGCCACCGAGCAGATGCTCCGGTCCCGGTGCGGCCTTCGCGGCGGACAGGTCGACGAAGTTCGGGTCCATCGGTGCGAGCAGCGGGGCGAACACGCCCACCAGCACGATGAGCACGAAGATGCCGAGCGGGATGTACCCACCGGGGTGACGGAGGAACCGCCGGAACAGGCTCGACCTCCGCTTCTGCGCCGCACGGTCGAACGCGACCCTGATGTCTGTCGTGGTCATGCGACGCGCACCTTCGGATTGATCCAGCCGAGCACGAGGTCGAGCAGGAGGTTGATGAGGACGACGAAGACGACCGAGACGACCGTGATGCCGAGCAGCATGGGGATGTCGCCGTTCTGCGATGACTGGTTCGTGAGCTGGCCGAGACCCGGGAGGCTGAAGATCTGCTCGACCACGATCGCACCGGAGAGGAGGCCGACGAACATGAGCGCGATCACGGTGAGGGCCGCCGGCGAGGCGTTGCGCAGGATGTGCAGGTTGACGCGAGCGGCGGAGAGTCCACGACTGCGAAGCGTGCGCACCCAGTCCTGTCGGCTCTGCGCGATGACGGCGTTGCGCAGCTGCTCCGACACGGCGACGATGCCGCCCAGCGCGAGCGAGATCGCCGGAAGGGTGATGGAGCGCAGCCAGCCGTCGACGGACTGCGTCGGGGGCACGTAGCCCACGGCCGGGAACCACTTCAGCTGCACGGCGAGCCACATCACCAGCACGAGGCTGACCCAGAATCCCGGGAGAGCGAACAGCACGACGGAGATGCCCTTGATGATGCGGTCGAACCAGGTGCCTGGTCGGAGTCCGGTGATCATGCCGAACCCGATGCCGACGACCGCGGTGATGAGCGTCGCGAAGGTCACGACGCTCAGCGTCACCGGGACCTTGATCGCGAGCTGTGCGCTCACCGGTTGGAAGTTGCGCCAGGAGACGCCGAAGTCGAGCAGCACGGCGTGTGAGAGCCAGTCCCAGAACTGCACGAGGAGCGGACGGTCGAGACCGATCTTCTCGGCCAACGCCGCCTGCTGGGCGGGGCTCGCCGTGGTGCCGAGCAGGGACGCGGTCGGGTCGCTGATGGCGAGGTGCGCCAGGAAGAAGGTGCCGATCGAGACCGCGACGAGCAGGAGGATGCCGGACAGCACCCGCTTCGCCGTGAACACAAGCATGAGAACCTCGGGAGGGGTCGGAGGGGGAAGGATCCGGGGGCGGCCGTGTCGTGGCCGCCCCCGGAGGGCATCAGCCCTGGGTGATGTAGCGCAGGGTGGGGAACATCATCCCGACGACGGGCTGCAGCTGGATGCCGGGCGCCGTGTAGTAGATGTTGTTGGCCTGGTACCAGACCGACCACCACGCCTGATCGACGAGGGCCTTGTTGAGCTCCTTGACGGCGTCGGTCTGCGCGTCGCCGCGTTCCTTCTGCACCTTGTCGACGAGCGGGGCGATGACCTCGTTCTGGGCATAGTCGGGTTCGGGGTTGAACCACTGCACGCTGGTGACCTGGCGGGCCACCGTCGCGACGTCGTTGCCGTCCATCGCGAGGAACGAGATGAACATCGGGTAGTTGGGCGCGTTCAGCTGGTAGTCGGGCATCTGCATGTTGTCCCAGGTGACCGTGACGCCCAGCTCGTTGAGCGCCTGCTCTGCGGAGGGCTTCCACATCTCGAAGATCGGCGACATGGGCATCGAGATCGCGAAGCCGTCGGGGTAGCCGGCGTCGGCGAGCAGCTGCTTGGCCTTGTCCATGTTGTAGGCGTAGGTCTCGTTGAGGGCGGGGTCGTTGACCGAGCCGCCGTCGGGGAACACCTGGTTCGTGGCGACGCCAGCGCCGCTGCCGACGGCGCCGAGGATCGCGGCGCCGTCGAACGCGTAGTTCAGGGCCTGGCGCACCTCGAGCTTGCCGAGGGGCTCGCTCTTGGCGCCGGTGTGGTCGGTGATGACGAGTCCCGCCCAGCCGGAGACGCGCTCCGCGGTGTTCCAGCCCTGCTGCTTCGCCTGTTCGAGGTTGGCGACGTCGCCGTACTGCACGTTGATCTGGCCGCTGAGCATCGCGTTGTGCCGAGCGGTGGCGTCGGTGATCGGGTAGATCGCGAGCTCGGAGAACGGATAGGTCTCGGCATCCCAGTAGTCGGCGGTCTTGGTGAAGTGGTACTCCGCACCGGCGACGCTCGTGGCGCTGTCGAGGACGTAGGGGCCGGAGCCGATCGGCTCGCTGCCGAGGGTTCCCGCCTCGATGGCGGCGGGCGAGGCCACATAGCTGCGGCCGAGGCCCATGAAGTAGAGGATCGTGTCGTCGCGCTGTGTGAGCACGATGCGCACGGTGTCGTCGTCGACCTTCTCGAACGCGGCGACGTTGACGTAGGCCTCCCCGGAGCGCGCTCCCGCCTTCAGGTACTCGAGGCTGGTGATGACGGCGTCGACGTCGACCGGGGTGCCGTCGCTGAACACGGCGTCGGTGCGGATGTCGAGGTCGATGCTCAGGTCGTCGTCGGCGACAGTCCACTCGGTCGCCAGCGACGGGATCGGTTCGCCGTCGGCGTCGAGGGCGATCAGGGCGTCGTAGACCGCGGAGAGGTACGGACCGTCGAAGCCGATGTCGGCGAGGGAGGGATCCCACGACGTGATGTCGAGGAAGTTGCCGATGTTCAGGGCGTCGGGGCCTTCGGCGGCGCTGCCGTCGGACGGGGATGGTGCTCCGCCGCTGCAGCTGGCGAGCGCGAGGGTCGCGGCCACGGCTGCGGCGAGCGCGAGGGGCATTCGTTTCATGGTTCCTTCTCTCGGGTGCAAGGGTGGTGAAGAAGGCTCGGAGTGCCGCTGGCCGGAGGCCGGATCCGGCGTCACCTCGATGTGTCGCGCTGGTTAGTCTACAGGCGTGGAAAAAGAGCGCAAGGGCGATTCTCAGTGCGGATACCCCGCTCCATGCCCGGGGGTGCACCGGGCTTGTCCGAGCGCGCAGGCATAGCGGCAGATCGGTACCCCACACAGACGCCGCCCGTGTCAGGCAGCACCCGCCTCAGACAGCGCCCACCTCAGACAGCGCCCACCTCAGGCAGCACCCGTCTCAGGCAGCGCCCGTCTCAGGCAGCGACATCTCAGGCAGCGACATCGAAGCGTGCTCGCCCTCCCAGTCGCGGAGTGCGCGCCGGATCGATCGAGGCGGGCGGCAGGAACCACACCCTGTCGCGATCTCCGCCACCGCCCCCGCCACCGCCACCGATGCGGATGTCCCACCCGTTGTCGTGAATGCGGTGATGACAGGTCTCGCACAGCAGCACGCCGTTCGAGAGATCGGTCGGCCCGTGGTCACGTCTCCACCAGCGGATATGGTGCGCCTTCGTCATCTCCGGTGGGAGTCCGCACATGGCGCAGCCGCCATCCCTCTCCACGAGGGCCAGTCGTTGCGATCGCGTGAAGAGGCGCTTCTCCCGGCCCCAGTCGAGCACCTCGCTCGCGGTACCGAGTATGCACGGGATCACGCCCCCGCCCGCAGCCATCCGCCGCGCAGCCCCGATGCTGACGGGCTGCTCGATTCCGTCGATCTCGGCCGACCCCGCACCCCCTTCCAGGGCGTCGAGACTCAGCCGCACGATGACGGTCGCGCCCGCCAACGGCAGGCGAGCCTCGCAGTCGAGCACATGCCCGGCGAACACCGCGAGCGCGTCGGCCTGGATCATCGGCACGGTGCGACGATCGACATCGGGCGCGTCCGGGGCCGCCGCATCCTTCCGCGCGGCGAATGCGGCGCTCACGTAGCCGCGGATGGCGGTCACGACGGGCGCGGCGGTCTCCGCATCGAGGACGGCATTCAGATGCACCATCCCGCCGCGCTCGTGGATGGTCAGGGATCGTCGGGAACGCTGCTCCTCCAGACGCGACTCCACCCCTTGCGGGTCCCACCAGGCTTCCGCCCGCACGACCAGCCTCCGCACGTCGTCGAGCGCGAGCCCCGCCGACTTCTCGACCAGCACACGCTCCGTCTCGGCGACACGCTCGACGCCGACCGCCACGCGGCATCGGTCGAGCAGCGCGATGATCACCGCCGCCGCCTGAGCGCTGAGTGCGCCCGCGCCGAGCGCCTCCCGAACCAGCGGATACCTCGGCGGCAGCGGTACGCCGAGGAGATCGGCGCGTGGTGCGACCGCCTCTCCGACCTTCACCAGCCGATGCGCGTCACCGCGCGACACCCCGACGGTCGCCGCGATCAAGGTCGCCGGATTCCGGAAGCCCTGCTGCTTCGCAAGGCTCTCCGCCCCCAGCTCCGGACGCGACTCCCGCGAGATGCATGCGGCGACTTCGATATGCACCGCGTCCAGCCGGCGTTGGAGCACGCCGATCGACGTACTCACCGCGATCAGCTGTTCACGCGAGAGGTCTCCCGAACTCTCGGCGTCGGCCCATGCCGCATCGAGGCGGGACATCGCCTCGTGCAACACGGCCAACTTCGACATGCCTCGATTCTATCGAATCAGCGCTCCAGTTTCGAAGTTATGTTCGATTCCATTCCGGCATTCCGCGCCTCATCGACGAGCGCACGATACCCGGGGAGGAACGGCTCGACGAGCTTCGTCTCGAGTTGCGCCTCCAGATCCCAGAGCACACGCCGCTCCGCCTCATCGACCACGAGCGCACCACTCGCGTTGGCAGCGGCCAGCCATTCGAAGAGCACCAGCGCTCCGCCAGCCGTCAGCTGCAACTCGACCGACTCCCGCTCTCCATTTCCCGCCATGCGCATCATGCTCGCATGGTTCACCGGAGCAACCGCACCGGACGACAGAGAAGAGGGCGACGTGGGCACATGGGGACCGGGGAACTTCGACGACGACACCGTCGCGGACGGACTGAGCGCGATCACCGACGACCTGATCGCGAAGATCGCGGAGGTGTTCGCCGACGAGGACGACGACACCGAGCTGCAGCCTGACGAATGGGGAGGGTCGATGGCCCCCGCGTGGCTCGAGATCCTCACCGACATCGCGTCCGCAGGTCGCGTGGGGGCGACCTTCCCCTCCCGCAGCACCCTCGAAGGGTGGCGGGATCGATACGTCCGCGTGTGGGACGAGTACATCGACGAGCTCGATCCCGACGAGGACTATCGCATCGACCGGCGACAGGTCATCGTGTCGACCTTCGAGCGCGCCGTTTCACTCGCCCGCGAGCGGGAGTCGTAAACACCACCCGCACTCCCCCACCACTCACCACGCTCCATCCGCCCGCACTCCGCGGTCGACCCAGCAGTCGGCGAGGGCGGTGCGCACCTCGTCGCCGTGGTCGCGCGCCAGCGCGAGGGCGGCATGGTTGAGCTCGAGCTGTGCGACGCGTGAGGCGCCGAACAGCACGTTCGCCGTCGCGGGGTTGGACAGGCAGAAGGCGATGCCGAGTGCTGCCGGCGTCACGCCGAACCCCTCGGCGACCCGCGCGACCTCGGGGTAGACGGCCGCGATCTGCTCACGGATCCCGCCGACGTCGGCACCGATCTTCCGTTCCGGCATCCGCCCGGTGGCGAGGATGCCGCCCTCGAACACGTCCGACGCCTGGAGGGTGAACGTGCCGTCGGCGAACAGCGGCCCGTAAGCCTCACCCTCCGCCATCGACCGACGAGCGATGCCGTACTTCAACTGCGCGAACACCGGTCCGGCCGCCCCCTGAGCCTCGGATTCCGCGAGCGCCTGCCGCGTGTGCTCGATGCGCCAGTTGTTGATACCCCAGGAACCGACGAGACCCTCGTCGATCAGCGCGTTCACGTCGGCCACGAGCCGCGGCAGGTCAGGAGCATCGAGGTAGTCGCCCACCACGAGGGTGTCGAACCGGTCGAGGCCGGCCCGCTGCAGCGACTCCACGAGCTGCGCACGGAACCCCTGGTTCGGCCAGTCCCACAGCCAGAGCTTCCCGCACAGCACGATGTCCGCCCGGTCGACGCCGCTCGCCCGCAGCGCCTCGCCGAACAGGACGTCGGTGCGGGAGTTCTCGGCGTGCGGACCCATGTTGTAGTACGCGACGTCGAAGAACCCCGCATCGAGCTCGATCGCGCGCCGGATGAGAGTGACAGCTTCGTCCCGTTCCATGCGATCCCAGGTGTTCCACGACCCCAGGGCGAGCGGCGGTACCGGCGCACCGCCCGAGAACAGGGGTGTGCGGGGATATGTCGGATCGGGCATGAGGGCTCCTTCGCCGTCTCGTAGCACAGGGTTGTGTTTTTCTATGTTTGTAGAATATAACGGACTCATCCCGTCAGAACACCCGTCAGTGAGGACGACCATGACCGCTTCCCCCCGCCGCATCCTGGTCACCGGAGGGGCGTCCGGGCTCGGCCGCGGCATCGCCGCCGCCTTCCGCACGGCCGGCGACGAGGTGTTCATCGGCGACGTGGACGCCGACGCAGCCGCTGCCGTCGCCGCCGAGATCGGCGCCGTCCCGCTCCCCCTCGACATCGGCGACGAAGCGTCGGTGCGAGCGGCGGCCGAGCGGGTCAGGGAGTCCGGCGGCATCGACGTGCTGGTCAACAACGCCGGCATCGTCGCTGGTGGCGGCACGCTGCAGGAGGTGCCGGTGGATGTGGTGGATGCCGTCCTCCGCGTCAATGTACGCGGCACGTTCCTCATGCTCCACGTCTTCGGCGCGCTGCTGGCCGAGGCGCGACATGGTTCGATCGTCAACATCTCCTCGATCGGCGCCCGCCAGCCCACCGCGGGCCTCGGACACTACGAGGCGACCAAGGCCGCGGTCGACGCCTTCACCCGCACCGCCGCCCTCGAGCTCTCCGCCTCGGGAGTGCGCGTGAACGCCATAGCGCCGGGTCCGGTCCTCACCCCGCTGACCGCCGGCTTCGCCTCCGACCCCGACGCCCGAGCCGCCTGGGAGTCGCGCATCCCGCTCGGGAGCATCGCCGAGGTCGACCAGATCACGCCGCTCGTGCTGTTCCTCGCGAGCGACGCCGCCAGCCACATCACCGGAGTCTCCGTCGCCGTCGACGGCGGCCAGCTCTTGGTCTGAGAGGACCCCCATGTCGATCCCCACCCTCACCCGCGCCGCCGTGCTCACCGCCCACGGCGAACCCCTCGCGCTGCAGGAGCTCCCCCTTCCGAGCGAGGTCGACCCGGGCGCCGCGCTCGTGCGCATCGCCTGCACCACCCTCTGCGGCACCGACATCGAGATCTGGGAGGGGAGGATGACCTTCCCCGGCATGCTGCCCATGGTCCTCGGGCACGAGATGGTCGGCGAGATCGTCGCCGTCGGCCAGGACACCCGCGATGCGCTCGGGCGACCGCTCTCCCCGGGCGACCGCATCGGCTGGTCGGAGTCGACCTGCGGGGAGTGCCACGGCTGCGTCGTCCTGCGCGAGCCCGTCGCATGCTCGCGCCGCGGCTACGGATTCCTGCAGCGCGCCGATGTGCACCCGTTCGCCACCGCGGGGCTCTCCGAGTACGCCTACGTCACGCCCGGTGCGGCCAAGCTGCTGCTGCCACCGACGGTCAAGGACACGTGGGCGTCGATGGCGGGATGCGCGGCGAAGACCGTGCTGCGCGCCTTCGAGCGCGCGGGCCGCATCCGTCCAGGCTCGACCGTCGTGGTCCAGGGGTCCGGAGCGCTCGGCATCTTCGCCACCGCCGTCGCGAAGATCGCCGGTGCGGGTCGCGTCATCACGGTCGGCGCTCCTGCCGCGCGCCTCGAGCTCGCCGCGCGCTTCGGTGCCGATGCCGTCGTCGACTTCCGCGACGGACCCGTCGTGGATCAGGTTCTGGAACTCACCGGCGGCGTCGGCGCCGACCACGTCTTCGACTTCGCCGGGGCACCGAGCGTCGGCCCCGATGCCGTCGGCATGGCCGCGCAGCGCGGCACGATCGCGATCGTCGGCTCCACGGGACCAGCGGGCGACGGCTTCGCCCTCAGCACGATCATGGGCAAGGAGCTCACGGTGGTCGGTTCGCTGAACGGCGACATCTCGGACTACGCCAGGGCCATCGACTTCTTCGCCGCCTTCGCCGATCGCTACCCGTGGGACACCCTGTTCAGCGCCCCCGTCGGTCTCGCCGACGCCTCGGACAAGATCGCCCGTATGCACCACCTCGATGAGGTCAAGGCCGTCATCGACCCGAGAATGTGAGCCTTCAGATGATCACTCCCCGCCCCCACGGAAGCGTTCCCCGCCGCGAGATAGGTCGCAGCGGCATCGATGCTTCGCTGTTCTCGCTCGGCTCGTGGCACACCTACGACCGCATGGACTTCGCCGACGCGGTGGCCATGCTGCGGGAGGCCGTGGAGCGCGGTGTCAACCTCTTCGACGTCGGCGTGTACTCCGCGCCCGGCGCCCCGCCCGTGTTCACGGATGTCATCTTCTCCGCCATGGTCCGCGCCGCCGGTCTCGCCCGTGAGGACTGGCTGCTGTCCTCGAAGCTGTGGCTCGAGGCCTTCGACGCCGACGGCTTCCGCCCGCAGCTCGAGAACGCCCTGATGCGGGTGGGAGTCGAACACGCCGACCTCGTGATCCTGGGCGACCTGCGGCGCGACGACCTCGACCTGCGCGACCTCGTGATCGATCTCGCCCGGCTCACCGACGCCGGACTCATCCGCGCGTGGGGCGTGAACAACTGGTCGGCCTCGAGCATCCAGACGCTGATCGACCTCGCCGCACGAGAGGGGGTCGCCGGACCGCAGATCGCACAGCTGAAGTACAGCGTGTCCCGACGCTCGATCCCCGACGGCGCCCCGTTCGCCCGCCTGTGGGAGCAGGGCCTCACCCTGCAGGCGTCGGACTGCCTGGAAGGCGGCGTGCTCGCCGGGAAGGTGAACGGCGACCGGCAGATCGGCCGCGACCCCGGAGACATCCGCACGCGGATCATCGCCGACGTGCCCGCGTTCACGGCGCTCGCGGAATCGCTCGGCGCCTCGCCCGCACAGCTCGGCCTGGCTTTCACCCTCACGCATCCTGCCCTCACGACCACGCTCTTCGGCGCATCGAGCGTCACGCAGCTGCGGGCGAACCTCGACGCCGCCGTGCTGGTCGAGCGCGTCGGCGCCGCGGCACTCCGCGAACTCGTCGAGCCGTTCTGGGCCGACCGCGACGTCGTCGATCCCGAGGGCCCCTGAACCCGGTCCCGCGACCACGCCCGCCCGAAGCCCTTCGCAAGGAGACCCATGACCACCCCCACCGCCACCGCCGCCGGACGTCCCACCCTCACCCCCGTGCCGTTCGACCCCGAGGTGCAGGCCGTGCTCGATGAGCTCGACAGGAACCCGCAGCCGGCGCTGACCCGCGACACCCTCCCGCGCGAGGGCACCGACCGCATGTTCCCGGACAACGACACCGTGATCGCCGGACGGGCGATCGAGTGGGAGGACCGGATCATCCCCGGCCCAGCCGGCGCCCCGGACATCGCGATCACGGTGTTCCGTCCTGCTGGCACCGCGCACGATGTGCTCCCCGGCTTCGTGAACATCCACGGTGGGGGCATGATCGTCGGCCACCGCTCCTGGGAGACCGGCCGCGTGGTCGACATCGTCGCCGAGCACCGCGTCGTCGCGGTGAACGTCGAATACCGTCTCGCGCCGGAGGACCCCTTCCCTGCCGGAGTGGAGGACTGCTACGCGGCCTTCGTCTGGGTGCACACCCACGCCGCCGACCTCGGGATAGACCCCGATCGCATCGTGGTCGGAGGCGGCAGCGCCGGCGGTGGTCTCGCGGCGGCCGTCGCGCTGATGGCCCGCGACCGGCGCGGCCCGCTCATGGCAGGGCAACTGCTGCTGTGCCCGATGATCGACAACACGAACACCAGCGTCGCGAGCCGCCAGTACGACGGCATCGGCACCTGGCAGCGGGAGATGAACCTCCTCGCCTGGTCGTGCGTGCTCGGCGACGACCTCGCCTTCAGTCCGGAAGCCCCTGCGTACGCCGCTCCGAGCCGTGCGACGGACCTCTCCTCCCTCCCACCCGCCTTCATCGAGGTCGGCGAGGCGGAGGCCTTCCGCGACGAGGACACCGAGTACGCCCTGCGTATCTGGGCGACCGGCGGCCAGGCGGAGCTGCACGTGTGGGGCGGTGGCGCGCACGGCTTCGACATGTACATGCCGGATGCCGAGATCTCGCGCGCGGCCCTCGCCACCCGCGCCTCCTGGTTGCGCCGGATCTGGCTGGCCCGCCGATGACCGCTCCCGCACCGGTGCCGTACGATCCCGCGCTCGTCCCTGGGCTGACGGCGTTCGTCGACCTCGTCGAGGTGATCCCGCTGCGCGCCGAGACGATCCACGCCAACCGCGACCACTTCGCGACGATCATCCCGCCCATGGCGACACAGGCAGAAGGGCGGGCGGTCGCCTGGGAGGACCGGACGATCCCCGGCCCTGACGGCGCCCCCGACATCGAGATCACGATCGTCCGCCCGACCGCACCCGCGAACGCCTCGGCACCCGCGAATGCACCGGCACCCGCCGTGCTGTCGATCCACGGCGGCGGCATGGTCCTCGGCACCCGGTTCTTCGGCACGGGCGAGCTCATCGACCTCGCCGAACGCCACGGCGTGGTGGGTGTCGCCGTCGAGTACCGCCTGGCCCCCGAGCATCCCGGCCCCGCACAGGCGGAGGACTGCTACGCGGCATTGGAATGGATGGCCGCGCACGCCGACGAGCTCGGCATCGACCCGGACCGCATCATCGCCTCCGGCATGAGCGCGGGCGGCGGGCTCTCCGCCGCCGTCGCCCTGATGGCGCGCGACCGCGGCGGGCCGCGCCTGGCAGGACAGCTGCTCGGCTGCCCGATGCTCGACGACCGCAACGACACCGTCTCCAGTCGCCAGTACGACGGGTTCGGCGCCTGGGATCGCCACAACAACGACACGGCCTGGAACGCGATCACCGGATCCGACCGCGGCACCGACCGGGTCTCTCCGTACACCTCGCCCGCCCGGGCCGACGACCTGTCGGGCCTCGCGCCCGCGTTCATCGAGGTCGGAGCGGCCGAGACGTTCCGAGACGAGGCCGTCGACTACGCCCTGCGTATCTGGGCGACGGGAGGCCGCGCGGAGCTGCACGTCTGGGCCGGCGGCTATCACGGGTTCTCCGGCTTCTCCGCCGAAGCGGAGGTCTCACGGGCGGCCGACGCCGCTCGCGACAGCTGGCTGCGGCGCACCCTGCGCCTGGACGGATGAGCATCACCGCGTCCGGAGCAGCCCCGCGCCCGCGGATGAGCACACTGCGGGCCATGCTCGTGCTCGGCATGCTGGAGGCGTTCGGTCCGCTGTCGATGGACCTGTATCTGCCCCAGCTGCCGCAGCTCGCCGCGTCCCTCGACACCACCGAGGCGCTCGCTCAGGCGACGATGTCGGCCTGCATGATCGGCCTCGGCCTCGGCCAGCTCGTCGCCGGACCGCTCAGCGACCGTCTCGGCAGGAGGCTCCCGCTCATGGTGGGCGTCTCGGCCTTCGCCGTGCTCTCCCTCCTGTGCGCTCTCGCCCCGACGATCGAGGTCCTGCTGGTGGTCCGCTTCCTGCAGGGTCTCGCGGGCTCGGCCGGCATCGTGATCTGTCTCGCGATCGCCCGCGACCAGTTCGAGGGCATCGAGCTGTCGCGCATGCTGTCGTTGCTGTTCCTGGTCTCGGGCACCGCGCCGATCGTCGCGCCCGTGGTCGGCGGTCAGCTCGCGCTGATCATGGATTGGCGAGGCATCTTCGGCGTGCTCAGCGCGGTGGGTGTCGTGCTGCTCCTGGTCGTCGTGCTCGCCCTGCCGGAGACCCTGCCCGCCGCCGCCCGTCACGGCGGAGGTCTGCGCACGCTCGGACTCCATGCCGGGGCCGTCGTCCGCGATCGTCTGTTCGTGGCGGTGCTGTGCGCCGCAGCAGGAGGCGGTGTGGCCTTCTTCACCTACCTGTCCATGTCGTCGTTCGTGCTGCAGGACGAATTCGGCCTGAGCCCGCAGTCGTTCAGCCTCGCTTTCGCGGCCGGAGCGCTGGCCAGCATCGCCGGCAGCCAGCTCAGCCGTCTCGTGGTCGGCAGATGGGGCCCGCTGCGCGTGTACCTCGGCGGCATCTCGGCCACGTTGGTCGCGACGACCGCATTCCTGATGCTCGCCCTCTCCGACGTCGGCGTCACGGGCATCGTCGCCGCATTGATCGGCTTCATGCTGTGCTCGGGGCTGGGTGGCCCCAACGGCCAGACCCTCGCCCTCGCCCACCACGGCGCGCGAGCGGGCACGGCTTCCGCCCTGCTGGGGATGTCGACGTTCCTGTTCGGACCCGTGCTCGCGCCGATCGCCGCAGGAGTCGGCGGCACGAACGCCGTCACGATGGCCGTGACGATGACCGTGGCGGCCGCCGTCGCCGCGGTCGCCGCGTGGGCGTTCGTGCGCCCGGCCGCGGCCGTCTGAGAGCTCCGATCAGAACCCGAGGCACATGACGGCGACGCCGGCGGCCATCGCCCACGACTCGACGGTGAGCAGACGCGCCGTGCGGCCACGATGCACGGGAGCGACGAACCACTCAGCGACGACCGTCCACAGCACGACCCCGACGACTCCGACCAGCACGAGCACCGACAGCACTCCCGACAGCCCGTGCCCGCCGTGACCGGAAGACACGGATGTCGAGACGCCTGCTCCGACCGGATCTGCCGCCACCGCCCCGTCGAACGCGCACATCGCCATCACCAGGGAGACCAGCGCTCGATGACAGCAGCTCGCCGCTGCCGACGTGCCGCGCACCCCCATCGTGCCCACCATGGCCGACACAAGCAGCACGGCCCCCAGGACGAGCCCGACCAGCGGGTTGCGGCCGTCGGTCGCCGCGAGCGCGAGCATGGCTGCCGCCATGATGAGCGACGCCTGCCTCCCCTGCCAGGGCACGGCGCGCCAGAGCGCCGCGGTGGCGGCGGCAGAGACGATCGCCGCCGCGGCCATCAGCCACGGTGCTGCGGGGAGGAGGTGATCCACAGCCGCAGTATATTGATCAATCGCTCAATAACGCTAGACCGCAATGCCGCAGGTCTCGACGCCATGCGCCAGGATGGAGACATGCCCCGCATCGTCGACCACGATGAGCGCCGCAGGCAGATCGCCGAGGCGCTGCTCGCCGTCGCCGCTCGCGACGGACACGAGAGCGTGTCATCGCGGGCCGTCGCGAAGGAACTGGGCGTCGCGACGGGCGCACTCTGGCACTACTTCGACGGCTTCGACGAGGTCGTGCGCGCGGCCGCGGCTGAGGTGACCCGACGCACCGAGGACCGCATCGCCGCGGCCACGGCAGGACTCCGCGGCCTCCCCCGCCTCCACGCACTCATGCGCGAGGTGCTCCCGATCGACGAGCGCACCCGGACCGAGGCGCACGTCGTCGTCGGATTCTGGGGGCGCCTCGCAGCACTCGCACCCGCACCGGACGCGGCGGTGCCGACCCTCGCCACCTGGCAGGACAGCACACGGCTCGCGCTGCGCGAGGCGGTCGAGGACGGCGAGCTGCGCACCGACACCCCGACCGAGACGATCGTGACGCTGCTGCGCTCCATCACCTACGGGCAGCAGATCGTCGAGGTCACGGAGCCGCAGTCCGCCGCCGCGCACCTCGCCGTGCTCGACGCTGCGCTCGCTCCCTGGCGCGCCTGAGGCCCGTCTCCGCACGCCCCGTTGCGAAGAACGGGGCGTTGCGAAGAACGGGCCGTCGGCCCTATCATCGTGCCAACCCGTTTATTGAGCAGTCGCTCGAAAATAGTGAGGTCGACGATGTCCCACCATGCTCCGCAGCCCGTGTCGATCGGGAAGATCGCCACTCCGCACCCGCACGACCCCCTCACGGGACCCGAGATCGCCGCCGCCCGCGAGGTGCTCGACGCCGCTGGTCTGATGACGGCGACCACCCGGGTGCCGATGCTGCTCCCCGATGAGCCCACCAAGGACGAGCTCGCGACGTGGACAGCAGGCTCCGCCGTCGACCGCCGCGTCGACGTGACGCTGCTCGACATCGCCACCGGGATCGCCACGGAGGTCGTGGTCTCGATCACCCGCCGCGAGGTGCTGCGCACGCACCGGGTGCCGAACGACGCCCCGCCCTACGGACAGCCGCAGTATCTGTTCGAGGAGTACGAGCGCGCGGAGAGCATCGCGAAGGCCTCGCCGGAATGGCAGGCCGCGATGAAGCGTCGGGGCCTCGAGGAGCACATGGCTCTCGCCTTCTGCGGCCCCCTCGCCCCCGGATACACCGGGCGTGCCGATGAGGAGGGCCGCCGGGTGATCCGCTCGCTGACGTTCCTCAAGTACGACGAGCACGACTCCCCGTGGGCGCACCCGGTCGAGGGCCTCATCGTGCACATCGATCTCACCTCCAACAGCGTGATCCGCGTCGAGGACCATGGCGACGTGCCGGTGCCGGCCGGACACGGCAACTACTACCCCGAGGTGCAGGGCGAGGCGCGCACCACTCTGAAACCCATCGAGATCACCCAGCCGGAGGGGCCCAGCTTCTCCGTCACCGGGTCGCTCGTGGAGTGGGAGGGCTGGTCGATGCGCGTCGACTTCAACGCGCGCGAGGGCCTCGTGCTGCACGACGTCACGTTCCAGGGACGGTCCGTGCTGAGCAGGGCGAGCGTTCCCGAGATGGTGGTCCCCTACGGCGACACCGCTCCCGGACGGTTCTGGATCAGCTACTTCGACGCCGGCGAGTACCTGCTCGGCAAGAACGCCAACCACCTCGAGCTCGGCTGCGACTGCCTCGGTGTGATCCGGTACGTCGATGGCTACGTCGCCGACGACCACGGCCACCCTGTGCGGATCCCGAACGTGATCTGCATGCACGAGGAGGACTACGGCATCCTCTGGAAGCACACCGACCTCGCCGGACGCTCCGACGTGCGCCGCTCGCGTCGGTTCGTGGTGTCGTACTTCTCCACGATCGGCAACTACGACTACGGCTTCTACTGGAACTTCGGCCTGGACGGCTCGATCGAGGTCGTCGCCAAGGCCACGGGCATCGTGTTCGCCGGTGCGGGTGAACCCGGCGTGCGGCAGAAGCATGCGACCGAACTCGCGCCCGGCGTGTTCGCCCCCGTGCACCAGCACCTGTTCTGCGCGCGCCTCGACGTCGCGATCGACGGCGAGGACAACCGGCTCGTCGAGGTGGATGCCCAGCGCATCCCGATGGGCGAGGACAACCCCTTCGGCAACGCCTTCACGTGGTCGGAGACGCCGCTGCGCACCGAGTCCGAGGCGCAGCGCGACGCGGACTCCTCGGTGGCACGCGTCTGGGAGGTGCAGAGCGCATCGCGCACGAATCACGTCGGTCGGCCTACGGCGTACCACCTCATCCCGGAGCCGACGGCGCTGCTGATGGCCGACCCGGAGTCCTCCGTCGCCGCGCGCGCCGCCTTCGCGACGAGGCACCTGTGGGCGACGCGCTTCGAGCCGGGGCAGATCTGGCCGGCCGGTCGCTACCCGAATGCCCACCAGGGCGGCTCCGGGCTGCCGGAGTACGCCGCCGCGGACCGGGACATCGACGGGCAGGACATCGTGCTCTGGCACACCTTCGGCCTGACGCATTTCCCCCGCCCCGAGGACTGGCCCATCATGCCCGTCGACTACGCCGGATTCTGGTTCAAGCCCGCAGGGTTCCTCGATCAGAACCCGGCCATGGACGTGCCGGAGTCCTCTCAGGCGCACGGAGGTGCGGCATCCGCCTGCTGCGGCGGAGGGTCCTGCACCTGCGGGCACTGACCCTGCACCTGCGGACGCTGGGCCTGCACCTGCGGGCGCTGGGCCCGCGGGCGAGCGGACCGCCCCGGCCTGCAGGGTGCCAGGCACCGCGCCTCAGTATTGCGCCGAGAAGGCCCCGTCGGACTTCAGCAGCTGCCCTGAGATCCAGCGACCATCGTCGGACACGAGGAACTCCACAACGGCCGCCACATCGGTGGGTCGGCCGAGGCGTCCGAGCGGGGTCATCCCGGCAAGGCCCGTGCGCGTCTCATCGTCCATCCAGCCGGTGTCGACGGGTCCGGGGTTCAGCACGTTCGCGGAGATCCCCCGTGGGCCGAGCTCGCGCGCCGCGGAGATGACGAGGCGGTCGAGCGCCCCCTTCGATGCACCGTAGGGGAGGTTGCCGGTCACGTGGTCGCTGGTCAGTGCCAGGACCACTCCCCCGTCGTCGCCGACCTGACGCGCGAAGGCCGCGATCAGCAGCAGGCTCGCACGCGCGTTCACGGCGACGTGCAGGTCGAAGCTCTCCGCGGTGGTGTCGAGCACTCCGGATTCCACATCGTGCGCGTGGCTCAGGATGAGGGCGGTGATCGGTCCATGAGCTGCCGTCACCTCCGCGATCAGCGCTTCGGGTCCCTCGACCGTGGAGAGGTCGGCGGGGTGGTCGGCATCGCGCAGGTCGCTGGTGACGACGGTCCAGCCTGCGGCACGCAGCCGGGGGACGATTCCGGCGGCGATGCTGTCGGCGCGCGCGGCGCCGGTGATCAGAGCGAGGGGCATCCGCATACCGTACCGGACGCTCGGGAAGCGCGCCGATCAGGCGAGCGCGGTGATGGCGTCGCGGAGGATCCCGTCGGCCTCGTCGAGCGCGGACGCTGCAGCCTCCGCCGTCGCATCGGCGGCGAGCATCAGCAGCGCGAGCTTCACTGAACCGTCCGCCTCCTGCAGCGCGGTGGCCGCCCGCGCGGTGTCGACGCCGGACAGCTGCGACACCGTGCGGATCGAACGGGCGTGCAGCTTCTCGTTCGTGGCCAGCAGATCGACCATCACCCCGCGATAGGTCTTGCCGAGGTTGATCATCGACAGCGTCGTGAGCATGTTGACGACGAGCTTCTGCGCCGTCCCGGACTTCAGCCGCGTGGACCCGGAGATGAACTCGGGTCCGGTGACCACCTCGATCGCGACCTCGGCCGCGGCCCCGATCTCGGAGTCGGCGTTCGACGCGATCGCCACCGTGAACGCGCCGATGCCGCGCGCGTAGGTCAGACCGCCGACGACGTAGGGGGTGCGACCGGAGGCCGAGATGCCCACCACCGTGTCCCGCTCGGTGAGTCCGAGCTCGCGCAGCGAAGCCTCGGCGGCCGCGTCGTCGTCCTCGGCGTTCTCGACGGCGGAGCGGATGGCCGTCTCACCACCCGCGATCAGACCGACCACCATCGAGGGGTCGGTGCCGAACGTCGGCGGGCACTCGCTCGCGTCGAGCACGCCGATGCGTCCCGCGGTGCCCGCTCCGATGTAGATGAGGCGTCCGCCGCGACGGAACCGCTCGGTGATGCCGTCGACGGCGGTCGCGATCTCCTCCGCACGCTCGGCGACGGCTTCGGGCACGCGGCGGTCCTCCGCGTTCATCCGTCGCACGAGCTCGGCCGTGCCGAGCAGGTCGAGGTCGCCCCGCTCCGTCGTCGAGGCCTCGGTGTCGAGGCGCTCCAGCACGGAGAGGAGGGCAGTCAGGCGGGAGTCGTCATTCGGCACGATGGACGAACCTTTCATGGGGGAGGTCTGTGCGGCGCGCGAGAAGCAGCGCCCCGTCGAGGGCGTCGCCGCGCGCGGGCACCACCCGACGCTCGGCTGCCTGCAGGGACGACGCGAGCTGCTGGCGGAACCAGACGTGGTCGGTGAGACCGCCGTGGATGACGGTGTCGGCGGTGAGGGCGGAAGCGGCGGTCGCCGTCGCCGTGAGCAGACGGATGCCCTCGTCGACGATCGCGGAGGCAGCCGCATCGCCGTCCTGCGCGGCGTCGAGCACGAGGGGCGCGAGCGTCGCGAGGCGCCGCGGAAGGGGCTCGCCGCCCGCGAGCCACTCCTGGATGTCGGCGACGCCGCCGACCGGATCGGCGATAGCAGCGGTGAGGACCGTGCTCGGCCCCAGCGAGTCGTTCGCGCGCAGCACGGCGCGCAGCGCTTCCCGTCCCAGCCACGAGCCGCTGCCGAGGTCGCCGACCTCAGGACCCCAGCCGTCGACGAGGCGCGCTCCTTCGGCGTCGATGCCCAACGCGGCCGCTCCGGTCCCGGCGATGAGGAGCACGCCGGCGTGGCCGTCGAGGGCTCCCGCATGAGCCGTGACCACGTCGGACGCGACAGCGGTCTGCGCTCCTGTCGCCGCGGCGAGCGACGAGGCCAGATCCCGCGCAGCATCGGGCGCGAGCCATGCCCCGGCCGCACCCACTCCGACCAGCTGCAGACTGTCTTCTCCCGACAGGAGCGGAAGAATCGCGGCGAGCGCGCTCTCCACCCCGCCCGCGGCGGCGAGTCCGGGCGCTCCGACGCCGTCCCGCTCGATCCGCCGGTCGGGTCCGGTGACGAGGACGCGGCACCGTGACTTGCCGAGATCGATGGATGCCGTCACGCGTGCCTCCATGGGCCCTCCCCTCCGGATCGGCGAAAAAGTCTGTGAAAAGAGCCTACATCGGAAGTAGACTCGGCAAAAAGAATTTACACCTCACCACGACGGAGGACGCATGAGCATCCAGTCGACGATCGAGGCGGCAGCATCCACGCTGACCCCTTCCCTCGCCCGCATCGCCCTCGTCGTGCGCGAGAACCCCTCCGTCGTGATCGACAGCACCATCAACGAACTCGCCACGGAGTGCGACACCTCCGTCGCGTCGGTGGTGCGCTTCTGCCGGGCGATCGGCTTCAGCGGATATGCGCCGCTGCGCATGGCCCTGGCCTCCGAGCTCGGCAAGGAGGCCGCCCAGTTCTCGGCACGAGGCGCCTACGGGTCGGAGATCTCGGAGTCCGACACCCTGGAGGAGGCGGTGTCGAAGGTCGCGTCGCTCGAGCTCCTGGCGATCGAGGAGACCGTCGCCCGGCTCGACTTCGACGTGCTCGAGGCTGCCGTCGACGCGATCGACCGCGGGGAGCGCATCCTCCTCTACGGTCTCGGCGCCAGCCGCTTCGTGGCCGAGGACCTCAGCCACAAGCTGCTCCGCGTCGGGCGCAACGCCCACATGCCCACCGACCCCCACGAGGCCGTCGCCGTGTCGGCGCTGCCCACCGCGAGCACGGTCGCGATCGGCTTCTCGCACTCGGGTTCGACCCTCGAGACCGTCCGCTTCCTGGAGACCGCGCACGCAAGCGGCGCGACCACGATCGCGGTCACCTCCGCCAAGGACTCTCCGCTCTCCCGTGCGGCCGACCACGCGCTGTTCACCGAGGTGCGCGAGTCGAGCTTCCGCGCAGGGGCGATGGTGAGCCGCATCGCCCAGCTCACGCTCGTGGACTGCCTGTTCCTCGGCGTCGCGAAGCGTCGCTACGCCGAGACGGTCGACGCGCTGCAGCGCACGGGCCAGGCGACGCGGGAGCTTCGCGGCTGAGCGACTTCACCGTGCACAGCTCCCGTCGGAGTGTCGGTGGTTCATGATGGACTGAGTCCATGAACGCACTGCTCGACGCGACGGACACCCAGATGGCGATGCTCGCCGATCTGGTCGCGTCGCTCGAAGCGGCGGAGGCCACGCTGAGCAGCATGCAAGCCGCGCGCGACGGCATGCTGGCGATGGCGGGGCGCCTTGCCGTCGACATCGCCCGCGCCGCCGAGCACCCCGACCGGGGAGACATGGCGATCCGCGCCGTGGCCGCCGAGATCGGGGCCGCACAGCGCGTGAGTGACCGCACGGTGGAACGGCGGATGGCCGATGCCTCCTGGCTGGTCGAGCGCTTCCCGGCGGTGTGGCAGGCCCAGGGCGAGGGACGCATCAGCGCGGCTCATTCGCGCGTCATCGTCGATGCGGGCGCGCACCTCGACCACGCTGCAGACCGACAGGCGTTCGCTGACGAGGCGGTGGAACTGGCCGAGGGCGAGTCCCCGAACCGGCTGCGCAGGCTGGCTCGCCGGCTCGCAGACCGATTCCAGGAGCGCACGCTCACCGAGAGGCATCTCGATGCGCGGGAGAAGCGCCGGGTCTGGGTGCGCGACCTCGATGACGGCATGGCCGAGCTCGGCGTCCAGGGTCCCGCCGTGCTCGTGCACGGCATGTTCGATCGGCTCTCGCAGATGGCTCACGCGGTGAAGGAGCAGAGCACCGCCGCCGTCCATCATCACGCCGCCGATGAGCACACCACCGATGAGCGCACGGTCGATCAGTTGCGCGCAGACCTGCTGGCCGACCTCGTGCTCACCGGAGCGCCCACAGGACACGACACCGCCGACGGCCTGCTCGGAGAGATCCAGGCCCGCGTCGAGATCACGGTTCCGGTGATGACCCTGATGGGCTGCGAAGATGCCGTGCGAAGGGTTTTACCTCTCGTGCCCGGTTCCGTGCCGCCGCCGGCAGGTTCCGCGTCGCCGCCGGCAGAGCTCGACGGTGTGGTTCCGATCGACACGGCGACTGCTCGAGCCCTCGCCGGTCTCTCCTCCGGGTGGGATCGGGTGCTCACGCATCCGATCTCCGGCGAGATGCTCGCGGTGGATCGCTACCGGCCGAACGCGCAGCTGCGACGACACCTTCGAGCCCGAGACCAACGTTGCCGGTTCCCCGGCTGCGGGATCGTCGCCCGAAAGTGCGACCTCGACCACAATCATGCGGCCGCGAGGGGCGGGCCCACCTGCGACTCGAACCTCTCCGCGTTCTGCCGACGACATCACATGCTCAAACACCATTCCCCCTGGCATGTCGAGCAGCGCCCCGGTGGCGTCCTGGAATGGACGAGCCCGACCGGGCGCGAATACATCGACCGCCCACCACCCCAGAACACGGTGGTGTTCACCCACGAGCCGGCACCGGACGAGCCGGCACCGGACGAACCGGCACCAGACGAACCAGCACCAGACGAGAGACTGGCGCAAGAGCCAGTTCGCCCGCGCTTCTGATGACACCATGCAGGTGCGCACCTACGCTCAGTACGCAGACCCGTCTGCGCTACTGCGAACACACTCGCCTCGCAACGCGAACGAGCCGCCCGGACCCGAGGGTCCGGACGGCTCGTGTTCCGCGACGACGAGCGTCGCGGACTGATGTGTCTTACTGGTACGACTTCACGATCTCGAGGAGGCTCGGGACGTTGGCGTAGGCCTCTGCCGCGTTCTCCTTGGTGACGATGATCGGGTCGAGCAGGTAGGCCGGAACGACCTTCACGCCGTTGTCGTACTGCTCGGTGTCGTTGACGTCGACCTCTTCGCCCTTCTGGAGCTGGCCGACCATCTTGATCGACTGCTCGACGAGGAGCGTGGTGTCCTTGTTGATCGTGGAGTACTGGACGCCCTCCATGATCGACTTCACCGACTCGACCTCGGAGTCCTGACCCGTGACCACCGGGACCGGCTTGCCCGCACCCTGCACCGAGGTGATGATGGCGCGAGCGAGGGTGTCGTTCGGGGACAGGACGCCGTCGAGCGTCTCGGAGCTGTACGTCGACGTCAGGAGCGAGTCCATGCGGCGCTGAGCGTTCTCCGCCTTCCAGCCCTCGGTCGCCGTCTGGGCGATCTCGGTCTGGCCGGACACGACCTTCAGCGTGCCGTCATCGATCTTCGGCTGCAGCACGTCCATCGCACCGTTGAAGAACACGGCCGAGTTCGCGTCATCGGGCGACCCCGAGAACAGCTCGATGTTGTACGGAGCCTCGTGACCCGCGCGCTCGGCGAGCCCGTCGAGCAGAGCCTGACCCTGCAGCTGACCGACCTTGAAGTTGTCGAACGCGACGTAGTAGTCGACGGCTTCGGTGTTCTCGATCAGACGGTCGTACGCGATGACCGTGACGCCGGCGTCACGGGCGGCCTCGACCTGGGTGGCGAGCTGCTTGCCGTCCTTCGCGCCGATGATGATGACCTTGGCGCCACCGGTGACCATCGCCTGGATCTGGTTCTGCTGCTCGGCGACCGTGTTGCTGGCCGGCGCGTACTGCACGTCGGCCTTGAACCCGGCCTTCTTCAGACCATCCGTGAACAGCTGACCGGCGAGAACCCAGTTCTCCGAGGTCTTGTCCGGAAGGGCGACACCGATCGTGGCGTCGGCGGCGAAGCCCTTGGCGGTCTCCTCCCCCGCTCCCGAGCCGGTGCCACCGCGCTCCGAGGAGCAGCCGGTGAGGGCGAAGGCGCCCGCGACGACAAGCGCTGTCGCCGACAGAAGAATCTTCTTCATGTGATCTCTTTCTCTGGTGTGTGAAGGTCCAGGTGCGCGTGCGGTACGCGCCTGGGCCCCTACTATCCGCGCGTCTCTTCGACGGCGGGGGCTTCGTACTTCTGGCTGGTGGGGTAGTTCGTCTTGGTCGGATCGAACGTGTCGGTCGCCGGATCCTGCTTGCGGCCGAAGCGACGCGTGAGGAACCCGATGATCGACGGGCGACCCTGCTGCTTGTTCCAGACGTCGACACCGACGGCGAACAGGAGCACGAGTCCCTTGATCATCGACACCACGTCGGCACCGGCGCCCAGCAGGGCGAGACCGTTGTTGAGGAAGGCCATCACGAGACCACCGATGATCGACCCGATCACGGTTCCGATCCCGCCGGAGACGGCCGCGCCACCGATGAAGACCGAGGCGATCGCGTCCAGCTCCCAGCCGTTGCCGTCCTGGGGACCGGAGGCCGTCGCCCTGGCGACGTAGATCATGCCGGCCAGCGACGCGAGCACCGACATGTTCATCATCACGAAGAAGTCGACCCAGCGGTCCTTCACACCCGACAGGCGCGCAGCCTGCCGGTTGCCGCCGACCGCGTAGATGTGACGGCCGAACACGGTGTTGTTCGTGATGAACGAGTAGAGGATGACCAGGGCGAGCAGGATGATGCCCGAGATCGGGAAGCTGGTGCCCTCACGCCCGGTGGCGAACAGCCAGCCCGCGATCAGGATCACGGCGGAGATCAGCACGACCTTGGTGACGCTCACCCACGCCGGCGCCATATCGGCACCCATCTTGCGCTGGATGCGACGCGTGCGGAACTCCCAGAACACGATCCAGGCGACACCCAGAAGGGCGAGGAGCATCGTGAACACGTTGAACGGCACCGGGATGAACGGCAGCTCGGGCAGGTAGCCGGCACCGATCACCTTGAAGCCCTGCGGCACGGGCACCGACTGCGAGTCGCCGACCCACTGGTTCGCGCCGCGGAAGAACAGCATGCCGGCCAGCGTCACGATGAACGCCGGCACCCCGACATAGGCGACCCAGAACCCCTGCCAGGCACCGACGAGCACGCCGACACCGAGACCGAGGAGGATGCCCAGCGGCCAGGGGAGGTTCCAGTCGGCCATGGCCTTGGCCACGACGATGCCCGTGAACGCGGCGACGGATCCGACCGAGAGGTCGATGTGGCCCATGATGATGACCATCACCATGCCGATCGCCAGGATCAGGATGTACGAGTACTGGTTGACGACGTTGATCAGGTTGCCGGAGGACAGCGTCAGTCCGGTGCCCTTGAAGATCCACGTCAGCACCTGGAAGACGACCAGGATCACGACGAGGCTGCCGAGGATGCCGAACTGACGGAGGGTCGACTGCCCTCCCCCGAACATCTTCGTGATGTCCTTGAAGTGGAAGCCGCGCTTCGTTGCGGTGGTGTCGGTGGTCATGCGGATGCTTTCTGGTTCGTGGAGGTCATGCTGCGCATGAGGTCCTCGGGTGTCGCCTGGTCGGCCGGGATGCAGTCGGTGACCCGACCCTCGAAGACGGTGTAGATGCGGTCGGAGATGCCGAGGAGTTCGGGAAGCTCGCTGGAGATGACGATGACACCCTTGCCCTGGGCGGCGAGCTCGTTGATGATCGCGTAGATCTCGTACTTCGCACCCACGTCGATGCCGCGGGTCGGCTCGTCGAGGATCAGCAGGTCGGGATCGGTGAACATCCACTTGGCCAGCACGACCTTCTGCTGGTTTCCGCCGGAGAGCTTGCCGACGCCCTCTTCGACCGACGGCGTCTTGATGCGCAGAGCTTTGCGGTAGCGCTCAGCCACCGAGAACTCCTCACGGGAGTCGACGACGCCGTTGTGCGCGATCTTGGAGAGCTTCGCCGCGACGATGGACCGCTTGATCGTGTCGAGCAGGTTGAGTCCGAGCACCTTGCGGTCCTCGCTGACGTATGCGAGTCCGTGTTTGATCGCCGAGGCGACGTCGTGCAGGGCGACCTCCTGGCCGTCCTTGATCAGGGTTCCGGAGAGGAAGGTGCCGTAGGAGCGCCCGAAAATGCTCATGGCGAACTCGGTGCGACCAGCTCCCATGAGACCGGCGATGCCGACGACCTCGCCGCGGCGCACGTTGATGTTCGAGCCCTTGACGACCATGCGCTCCGGCACGGTCGGGTGCTGCACCCACCAGTCCTTGACCTCGAAGAACACCTCGCCGATCTCGGGGGTGCGATCCGGGTAGCGGCTCTCGAGCGAACGACCGACCATGCCGCGGATGATGCGGTCCTCGTTGATCTCTCCGCGCGAGATGTCGAGCGTCTCGACCGTGCGGCCGTCGCGGATGATCGTGATCTCGTCGGCGATCTGCTCGATCTCGTTGAGCTTGTGGCTGATCATGATCGACGCGATGCCCTTGGCCTTCAGCCCGAGGATCAGGTCGAGCAGGTGCTGCGAGTCGTTCTCGTTGAGCGCGGCGGTCGGCTCGTCGAGGATCAGGAGCTTGACGTCCTTGTTGAGCGCCTTCGCGATCTCGATGAGCTGCTGCTTGCCGACGCCGAGGGTCTTGATCTGCACGTCGGGGTCTTCGCTCAGCCCGACGCGGGCGAGGAGCTCGATGGCCCGCTCCTTCTGAGCCGTCCAGTCGATGCGGCCACCGCGCTGGATCTCGTTGCCGAGGAAGATGTTCTCGGTGACCGAGAGCTCGGGGATGAGGGCGAGCTCCTGATGGATGATCGCGATACCCGCCTGCTCGCTGGCCGCGATGTCCCTGAACCGCTGCTCCTCGCCGTAGAGCAGGATCTCGCCGTCGTAGGTCCCGTAGGGGTACACCCCGGACAGGACCTTCATCAGGGTCGACTTCCCGGCGCCGTTCTCACCGCAGATCGCGTGGATCTCGCCGGCTCGGACGGTGATGGAGACGTCGGCCAACGCCTTGACCCCCGGGAACTCCTTGGTGATGCTGCGCATCTCCAGGATGGGGCCTGACACGGTAGGCAACGTTGCTGTGGTGCTCACGGATCTTCCTCGCGACGTGCGGTCACCTTCGATGTGACCGTTCACATCGGTATATCGTCGTCTTCGTCGGGACCGCTGTCAAGTCGGCATCGGCATTTCGATTCCCGACCGTGACACTGCCGAGATGCGCGTGATCGTGAGCCCCCAGGCGACAGCACGGATCGAAAGGATTCGATGCGTTCGCGAGCCTTCGCGCAGCGCGGCCGGGGACGAGTCAGCGGGCGACGGCGGATTCGCGGGCGCGCAGGATCGTCTGCAGCGGACCGAAGGCCGGCGGCTGCTCGCCGCGGATCTCCGCGAGCAGGATACGCACCGCCCGCCGACCGAGCTCGGGGAAGTCCTGGTGCACGGTGCTCAGCGTCGGAGCGACGTGTGCCGCGACGGGGATGTCATCGAAGCCGATGACACTCACGTCGTGCGGCACCCGCACCCCCGAGTCCCGGAACCCGTGCATCAGACCGATGGCCATCAGATCGTTCGCGGCGAACACCGCCGTGAAGTCGCGTCGAAGTGAGAGCTCCTTGCCCGCGAAGTACCCGAAGTCCGCCGTCCAGTCGCCGCGGATGGGCGGGAACGTGGGCAGATCGGCCTCGCGCAGTCCGTCCAGATACCCCCGCATGCGCGACTCCGCCTCGATCCAGTCCTGGGGACCGGCCAGGTGCAGGATGTCACTGTGTCCGAGGGAGATGAGGTGCTCGGTGGCCGCCTTCGCACCGGCCACCTGATCCGCCGACAGGCTCACGCCGTCGGATCCGGACGCCGTCTGCAGCGTCACGAACGGCATGTCGACGGACATGCCGCGCAGGACATGGAAGACCCGCACCTGGGGAGCGAGCACCACGATCCCGTCGGCCTGCTCCCGCGACAGCTGCCGCACCGCATGGCCGATCGCCTCCGGCGTCGTGTCGGCGAGGTTCAGGGTCGAGACCGAATAGCCCTCCTCCCGCGCCGCATCCTCGATGCCGGCGATGGACGAGGTGGGTCCGAACTCACCGATCGTCGCGGACAGGATCCCCAGCATGTTCGACTTGCTGGTGACCAGGGCGCGCGCGGCGAGATTGGGCCGGTAATCGAGGACCGAGATGGCGTCGAGTACCTTCGCCTTCGTCTCCGGCCGGATGCTCGGATGATCGTTGAGCACGCGGGACACGGTCTGATGCGAGACACCGGCGAGGCGGGCGACATCGCGGATACTCGGCAGGCGGGCGCGCTCGGAGGCGGTGGACATCACTTGCCTCCTTGCGTGTGCACGGTCACATCCCCAGTACATTATGTCTGTCGACGCCTTCCCGTGCACCTCCCCGTGCACCGACTCGCGCACCGAGGCGCGCAGAACGGGTTGTACGGCCGCACCGGAACCACCACCCGGTTTCGTCGCACCGCACCGGATCGCCCCCGTCCCGCATGGCAGGGTGACAGCGTGGACACTCTGCTGCGCGGCGGGCGCGTCATCGACCCGAAGACGGAGACCGACCGGATCACCGACCTCCTCCTCGCCGACGGGCGCGTGGCGGCGCTCGGCGACGGGCTCACGGCGCCGGCCGATGCCGAGGTGGTTGACGCCACCGGTCTCATCGTCGGGCCGGGCTTCGTCGACCTGCACAGCCACGTGCACTCCATCGCGGGACAGCGGCTGCAGGCGATGGACGGCGTCACCACGGCGCTCGACCTCGAGGCCGGACTCATGCCCATCGCCGAAGCCCTCGCCCGTGCCGCCGCTGACGGCCGGCCGCTGAACTACGGCTTCTCGGCCTCCTGGTCGCAGGCGCGGGCGTACGCGCACCTCGACCGGGTGCCCGTCGCCGACTTCACCGCGTCGATGGATCTGCTCGGCACGCCGGAGTGGCAGCGCTCGTCCTCCCCCGCGGAGCGCCGCCGCTGGCTGGGGTCATTGGAGGACGAGCTGGGGGCCGGTGCCCTCGGCATCGGCGTGCTCATGGGATACGCGCCACGCTCCGATCCGGACGAGTACCTCGACCTCTCCCGCCTCGCCGCCGCCGCGCACGCTCCGACCTTCACGCATGTGCGAGAGCTGATAGAAGCTGACCCCCGCACTCCGATCGACGGCTCTGAGGAGCTCGTCCGCGCTGCCGCGGAGACGGGGGCCGCGATGCACCACTGCCACGTGAACAGCACCTCGCTGCGCCACGTGGACCGCGTGCTGGGGCTGATCGAACGCAGCCGCGCCGCAGGGTCCCGCGTCACGGTCGAGGCCTACCCCTACGGCGCGGGCAGCACGGCGATCGGCGCATTCTTCCTCGCCCCCGAGAAGCTCCCCGGCCTCGGCATCACCCCGAGCGCGCTGGTGCTCGTGGACACCGGCGAGCGCATCGCCGACGAGGCCAGGCTGCGGGAGGTGCGGGCGACCGACCCCGGAGCGACCTGCATCGTGACGTTCCTCGACGAGGCCGATCCGTTCGACCGCGCGCACCTGCACCGCGCGCTCGCCTACCCGGACTCGATCGTGGCGAGCGACGCGATGCCGGTCTCCTGGACGGGGATCGACGGCCGCACGCTGTACGAGCAGCGCGACTGGCCGCTCCCTCCGGGTGGGCACACGCATCCGCGCACCGCCGGCACGTTCGCCAAGTCGCTCCGGCTGATGGTGCTCGAGAGCTCGACCTGGAGCTGGCTGGAGGCGTTCCGCCGCTGCTCCTTCCTGCCGGCGCGTGTGCTGGACGAGGTCTCGTCCAGCATGCGGAGCAAGGGGCACCTGACCGTCGGAGCGGATGCGGACGTGGTGGTGATCGACCCGACGACGCTGACCGACAGGGCGACCTATGCCGATCCGACCCGACCGTCGCAGGGTGTACGGGAGCTGTTCGTGAACGGCACTCGCGTCGTGCACGACGGAGAGCTCGTGACCACTGCGCTTCCGGGGCGCGCCGTACGGGGGGATGCATCATGAGCACAGCACACGGGGCGAGCACGACGCACGGGACGAGCGCAGACCTGCAGGGTTTCCTCGATGAGACGGCCGCTGCGCTGGACGTGCCAGGCGCGGTCGTCGGGGTGATCGACGGGGACAGGGAGATCGTCGCGACGACCGGTGTCGCCGCGCGCGACACGGGCGCAGCCGTGACCGAGAGCACCCTCTTCCAGATCGGCTCGACCTCGAAGACCTTCACCGGAACGGTCGCGATGCATCTGGTCGAGACCGGGGCCATCGACCTCGACACCCGCGTGGCCGAGGTGCTCCCCGACTTCCGGCTCGCCGACGAGGATGCGCTGGCGGAGCTGCGCATCCGGCACCTCCTCACCCACTCCGGCGGCTTCCTCGGCGACGCGGATGAGCGCCCTGGGTGGGACGACGATGCTCTCGCCCGCAACGTGGCGACCTTCGGCGAGCTCCCGCAGCTCTTCCCTCCCGGCACCATCGCCTCGTACAGCAACGCGGGAATCCGGCTGCTCGGCCGTGTGATCGAGCGAGTCACCGGCGAGTCGTTCGAACGTGCCGTGCAGCGCGTCGTGCTCGATCCTCTGGGCATGACCGCGACGTTCTTCTTCCCCTGGGATGTGATCGCCCGCCCGCACGCGGTGGGTCACGTCCCCGACGGATCAGGAGCGATGACGACGTTCCCGCACTGGCCGCTGACCCGTGACATCGCGCCGGAGGGCGGGATCGTGTCGTCCGTGCGCGATCAGCTCGCGTACGCCCGCTTCCAGATGCGTGGCGAGACCTCGGGAACGACGCCGGTGAGCGACGCCACGCGACTCCTGATGCAGCAGCCCCACCTCGCCGCCGGCCCGCCCGTCGATGCGATCGGTCTGCCGTGGCTGCTCGCCCATCACGGGTCGGCGCGGGTCGTGATGCACGGAGGGAACATCGCCGACACCCAGCTCAGCGAGTTCGTGCTCGCCCCCGACGAAGACCTCGCGGTCACGGTCCTGACCAACAGCGGAGGCGGGAAAGCGCTGGGGACGGCCGTCGTCGACTGGTGCTTCCGCCATCTGCGCGGCATCGAGAAGACGCCGGAGACGGTCGAGCTCAGCCCCGCGGACAGGCTCGACGACGTGGTGGGCGTCTACGACGCCGGGCAGTGGCACTACGACGTGACCCGCGCGGGTGATGCTCTCGAGTTCGCGATGGTGCTGCGTGCGGACATCGCCGCGCTCGGCATCCCCCCGCGGCCACCGCTGCGGCTGCGTGTGCGTGCCGACGGCGCCCTCATCACGGATGCGGCCCAGCCCGTCGGCCGTCTCCTCGACGAGACGGAAGGCGGCCCCGAGCTGCTCCATGTGGGCCTGCGCGCTGTGCGGCGGCGCTGACCCGCGGAACGTTCGTCCGGCCGCACCAAGGTCTGCGCAAGTCTCGTCGCCGGGAACCAACGAGGCATCGGATCGCCCGAATAGTCTCGGCCCCATCGCCGTCGCCCGAAGACGACGGCCCACTCGACGAAGAGGAGCGCACGTGTCCGACCTGAACGAAATCGGCAGCTGGGTGCGGGAGAACCTTCCCACGATGCTGGCCGACGCGCATATCCCTGCCGCATCCGTCGCGATCCTGGCCGGTGGCGAGATCTTCACCACCGCAGCCGGGATCCTCAATCGCAACACCGGCGTCGAAGCCGACGAGGACTCGGTCTTCCAGATCGGCTCCATCACGAAGACATGGACGGCCACGCTGATCATGCAGCTCGTCGACGAGGGTCTGCTCGACCTCGACGCCCCGGTGCGCGAGGTGGTGCCCGCGTTCACGATCGGCGACGACACGGCGGCGAGCGCGATCACCCCTCGTCAGCTGCTGAGTCACGTGAGCGGTTTCGAGGGCGACCTCTTCAACGACACCGGGGTGGGCGACGACGCGGTGGAGAAGTACCTCGCGACGATCGCCGACGCCCCGCAGCTCTTCGCCCCCGGCGAGCGGTTCTCGTACAACAACGCCGCATTCGTGGTGCTCGGCCGCATCGTCGAGGTGCTGCGCGGTACGTCCTACGATCAGGCGCTGCGCACCCACCTCGCCGCTCCCCTGGGGCTCACGCACGTCGCCACCACGGCCGCGGAGGCGATCATGTTCCGCGCGGCGCTCGGGCACATCCCCGCGGAGGGCAGCGACGAGCCCGTGGCAGCGCCGGTGTGGAGCCTGGTGCGCTCGAACGCCCCCGCGGGATCGATGCTCGCCATGACGTCGCGAGACCTGGTGACCTACGCCCGCATGCATCTGGACGGCGGCGTCGCCGCAGACGGCACCAGGGTGCTCTCGGAGCAGAGCGTGCTGGCCATGCAGGAACGGCAGGTCGACCTGCCCGAACTCGGACTGATGGGCGACGCCTGGGGTCTGGGCTGGGAGATCTTCGACTGGGACGGCGGACCGGTGATCGGCCACGACGGCGGCACGATCGGTCAGAACGCCTTCCTGCGCATGGTGCCGGGCGCGGGAGTCGCGGTGGCGGTGCTCACGAACGGTGGACGCACGGTCGACGCGTACCATGCCATCACGTCGAAGGTGCTGGCCGCCCTCGCCGGAGTCACCGTTCCGGAGCTGCCGTCGATCCCCGACTCTCCGGTCGCGATCGACCTCGAGCGGATCCTCGGCACGTACTCGTCGTCGGTCTCCGACTCGACAGTGCGGGTCGACGACGATGGCCGCATCTGGCTCGAACGCACCATGAAGGGGATCTTCGCCGAGCTGGGACCGGCGCCGGAGCCCGTCGAGCTGATCGGCTGGGCCGGAGACACCCTGCTCCCCCGCGAAGCGCAGAACGGGATGCGCATGCCGCACGCCTTCGTCGGCGACGACGGCAGCGGACGTGCTCTGTACCTGCACACCGGACGAGCCGACCGCCGGGTGGACGCATGACCAGCGTCGCGGCCGCCGTACCGGAAACGGGAGCGTCGGGCCTCGAACGACGGATCGCCGAGATCTTCGCAGATGCAGGGGCCACGGGCTTCCTCCATGCCAGGGAGATCGGCGTCGAGGGCGGTCCTGAGGTGACCGTCGGCGCCGATGAGCCGGTGGTGCTCGCCTCGGTCTTCAAGATCCTGGTGCTGACCGCGTTCGTCCGCGCCGTCGCCGCGGGAGAGCTCGACCCCACGGCACGCACGACCGTGACGGCGCGCTACCGCATCGGAGGGGTGGGTACAGCCGGCTTCGCGGACGACGTGGAGATGAGCTGGCGCGATCTGGCCCTGAACATGATGACCATGAGCGACAACGCGGCGACCGACGTCATCTACCACCGCCTGGGCGGGGAGGCCATCGATCGTGTCATCTCCGACCTCGGGCTGCGGCAGACCCAGCTCGTGGGGTGCTGCGAAGACCTCTTCGCCTCGGTGGTCGCCGACCTCGGCGGCGCGGCCGACAGCGACCTGGACGACCTGTTGGCCGGAGCGAGCGCGGAGCAGATCCTCGCTCTCGACGCCGTGCACCCGCTGCGGACCTCGCACTCCACGCCGCGCGCGGTGACCGCCGTGCTGAACGCGCTGTGGACCGACGCCGCCGCCACGCCGGAGGCCTGCCGCCAGGCGCGCGACATCATGGCACTGCAGATCTGGCCGCACCGACTCACCTCCGGGTTCCCTGCCGAGGTGCGCATCGCCGCGAAGACCGGCACGCTTCCCACCTGGCGCAACGAAGCCGGCGTGGTCACCTACCCCGACGGCCGTCAGTACGCCGTGGCCGTGTTCACCCGTGCGGACGCGCTCACCGACCGGCAGCCGCTCGTGGACGCCTCGATCGGACGCGCCGCTTCCACCGCCGTCGAAGAGCTGCGCTCGCGCTGATCGCCGCCCCCGTTTCCCCCCATCTGCACCACCCCTGCACCGCCCTTGCACCATCCACCTGCACCATCCCGAACACTGCTGGAGGCTTCTGATGCGTTCTCGTACCCCGCTGATCGCGCTGCTCGGCGCTGCGGCGCTCGCCCTGACGTCCTGCGCCGGAGGCGCCCCGCCCAGCGGGGATGCCACGGACGGCGTGCTCGCCGACGGGAAGACGTTCACCTCGGTGATCTCCACCGACCCCGGCAGCCTCGACCCCTTCGTCACCGTGATGTCCGTCGCGCGCTCGATCGACCGCTTCCTGTACGCGCGGCTGGTCGAGGTCCTGGAGGACGGCAGCATCGCCTCAGGCCTCGCCGACTCCTGGGAGGCGGACACCACGACCGCGACCTTCACTCTCCGTGACGGCCTCACGTGCGAGGACGGCACCCCGCTCACGGCCACCGACGTGGCCGCGAACATCACCCACATCGGAGACCCGGCCAACGGCTCGCCCCTGGTCGGGCTGCAGGTGCAGCCGGGCACCAGTGCCGTCGGCGACGACACCGCCGGCACGGTGACCGTCACCAGTGGACGACCGGACTCGTTCCTGATCGAGAACATCGGCAGCATCTCGATCGTCTGCGGATCGGTGATCGACGACCCGGATGCGCTCGCCAAGGGCGAAGGGGCCACCGGCATGTTCACCATGACCGAGGTCGTCCCCAACAGCCAGTACACGCTGACCCGTCGCGACGACTTCGCCTGGGGCCCCGACGACTGGGACCCGAAGCAGAAGGGGCTCCCCGACGCCGTGGTCTTCCGCGTCATCCCGAACGAGACGACAGCCACGAACCTGCTGCTCTCCGGCGAGGTCAACGCCGCCCTCGTGATCGGCCCGGACAACAAGCGCCTCAAGGACGCCGGGCTGTTCCACACCGAGATCCCGACCCCGGCAGGACAGTTCATCTTCAACCAGGCGGAGGGACGCCCCACCGCGGACCAGGCGGTGCGCGAGGCGCTGCTCGAGGCACTCGACCTCGACCAGATGCGCCAGGTTCTCGGCAGCGGATCCGCCAGCGTGCCCACCGGGCTCGTGACCGTGTCGCCGAACCCCTGCCGCGCGGACGTGCTGAAGGGCTTCATGCCCGAGTTCGACGCGAAGGCCGCAGCCGCAGCGCTCGACGGCGCGGGGTGGAAGGCCGGCAGCGACGGCGTGCGTACCAAGGACGGCGAGACGCTGACCCTGCGCATGATCTACTCCTCGCAGCTCGGCGACGCCGGCAACGCCGCGGCGGAGCTCGCCCAGGCCGCCTGGAAGGAGCTGGGCGTCGACATCACGGTCGCCGCCGTGGACTCGCCCACGCTGAGCGAGACCCTGTTCTCCACGGGCGACTGGGACATCTCGGCCGCGCCGCTCACCGTCTCGCTGCCGAGCATGCTCGTGCCGTTCTACTCGGGCCCGACGCCGCCGAACGGCACCAACTTCGCCTCGATCGACAACCCGGAGTACACGGAGGCCGTCACCGCGGCATCCGCGAAGGCCGGCAGCGAAGGGTGCGACGACTGGGGCACCGCCGAGCAGGCCCTGTACGCGACGACCAGTGTCATGCCGTACGCGAACATCGACCGGTCGACCTTCGCGACCAAGGCGACGTTCACCGAGGGCGACGGCATCGACCCCACGTCGATCCGCATGTACGAGTAATCGAGACCGGAGACAGCCGATGGCCAGCACCACCGCCACGCAGGCGATACTGATCAGATCCGCCCGGTCGGACAACCCCTGGTTGTCCTTCCTGGTCCGGCGCGGAGGGCAGTTCCTGCTCTCGGTGTGGGTGCTGGTCACGGCTGCCTTCCTCATGATCCACCTCGTGCCTGGCGACCCGGTGCGCGCGGCGCTCGGGCTGAACGCCCCGGCCGAGCTCGTCGAGGCCCGGCGCGCGGCTCTCGGCCTCGACCAGCCGCTCATCGTGCAGTACTTCCGCTACATCGGGGGGCTGTTCACCGGTGACATGGGCTCCTCGATGATCACCAGCCAGCCCGTCTCCGAGATCATCGCCACCCGGCTCCCCGCGACCCTCCAGCTCGCCCTGCTCGCGGTCGTGCTCGTCCTGCTGGTCTCGGTCCCGCTCGGGGTGACCATGGCCGTCGCCACCCGCGGCGGTCGCCGACGCGGGTTGGAGCTGGCGTTCGCGACCGGTTCGGTCATCCTCGCCGCGATCCCCGAATTCCTCCTCGCCGTCGGCCTCGTCTACGTGTTCGCGGTGTCGCTCGGGTGGTTCCCGGTCGCCGGGAACACCGCTCCGTTCGCGCTCGTGCTGCCGGTCGTGGCACTCGCGGTCGGGCCGATCGCGGTCTTCTCGCGCATCATCAGGGTCGAGGTGCTCTCCGTGCTCGGCCAGGACTTCATCCGCACGGCACGGGCCAAGCGTCTCGCCCCGCACCGCATCTACTCCCGCCACGCGCTGCCGAACGCCATGACCGCCACCCTGACCCTCACCGGCCTGCTCCTGACGGGCATGGTCGCGGGCACCGTGCTGGTCGAGAACGTCTTCGCCTGGCCGGGGCTCGGCACCATGATCGTGCAGTCGATCCTCACCAAGGACTACTCGGTCGTGCAGGGCATCGTGCTCGTCTACGGCGTGGGGGTGCTGGTCGTGAACCTCGTGATCGACGTGATCCTCGCGCTCCTCGATCCCCGCTCCGCCATCAGGGAGGCATGATGTCCGCACGCACGGCATGGTCCGGCATCGTTCGCTCGCCCCTCGGCATAACGGCCCTCGGCCTGATCCTGCTCGTCACGCTCGGCGCGATCTTCGCCCCGGTGATCTGGGGCGCCCAGGCCGAGCAGGTGGACCCGACCGCGATCACGCAGGGACCGAGCGCGGAGCATCTGCTGGGAACCGACGCCCTCGGCCGCGACGTGCTCGCCCGCGTACTGGTCGCGACCCGGCTCTCGGTGGTGCTCGCCGTGGTCGCGGTGCTCATCGGCGTGGTCGCCGGAACGCTGCTCGGGACAGCACCGTCGGTGCTCCCCCGATGGGTCGGACGCCCGATCGTCGGCTTCGTCAACATCGCCGTGGCCTTCCCCGGCCTCCTCCTCGCCCTGTTCTTCGCCGTCATCTTCGGGGTCGGCTCCACCGGTGCCGTGCTTGCGATCGGCTTCGCGATGGCGCCGCAGTTCGCCCGTCTCACCCAGACCCTGTCGGCGGCGATCGCCGGTCGCGACTTCATCTCCGCTGCCAGGGTCGCCGGAGTCTCGCGCGTGCGCGTCCTCATCCGCCACATCCTGCCCAACATCGGCGAACCGCTCATCGTGAACGCGACCGTCGCGGCCGGTTCCGCACTGCTGGCCTTCGCCGGACTCTCGTTCCTCGGTCTGGGCGTGCAGGTGCCGGAGTACGACTGGGGTCGCCTGCTCGGCGAGGGCCTCAACCGCATCTACCTCAACCCCGCAGCGGCGCTCGGACCGGCCGTGGCCGTGGTGATCGCCGGCCTCGCCTTCAACCTCCTCGGGGAGACCGCCGCTGCAGCCCTGGGCGGACGGTCGGCTCGGCGCCGCCACCGCCTCCCCGCCGTCGCGCTCTCCGGAGCGACCGGACTCGATGCCAGCAAGCCCGCGCAGGTCGACGGTGAAGAAGTGGTGCTCCTCGTCGACGACCTGCGCGTCTCCTTCCCGACGCCCGCCGGGTGGGTCACCCCGGTGCGCGGCGTCTCGTTCACCGTGTCGCGCGGCGAGGCGATCGGCGTGGTCGGCGAATCCGGGTCCGGCAAGAGCCTGACCGCCCTCGCCGCAGCCCGGCTCATCGAGCGTCCCGGCCATGTCGCCGCCGCGAAGCTGGACTTCTGCGGCACCCCGCTGCTGACCACCTCGGATCGGTCGGTGCGAAGCCTGCTCGGCACGTCGCTCGCGATGGTCTTCCAGGACCCGATGACGTCGTTCAACCCGACCAGGCGCATCGGATCGCAGCTCGCCGAGGCAGCCTCCGAACACCAGGAGATCACGCGGAAGCAGGCCATGGACCGGGCGATCGAGCGCCTGCAGTCGGTGCGGGTGCCCGCGGCCGCCCGCCGCGCCCACCAGTACCCGCACGAGTTCTCCGGCGGCATGAGGCAGCGCGCGATGATCGCGATGGGACTCATGAACCACCCGCGGCTGATCATCGCCGACGAGCCCACCACCGCGCTCGACGTGACGGTGCAGCGACAGGTGCTCCAGCTACTCGCGGGAGTGCGGCGCGACACCGATGCGGCGATCCTGCTGATCAGCCACGACATCGCCGTGGTCGCGCAGACCTGCGACAGGGTGCTGGTCATGTACGCGGGCCGCATCGTCGAAGACCTGCCCGCGGCGACCCTGCACACCGACGCCAGGCACCCGTACACCAGGGCACTGCTCGAGGTCGTGCCCGAGCTCGACGCCGACCGCAGCGAGCCGCTCAAGATGATCCCCGGCCGCCCGCCGGCACCAGGGGCCTTCCCCGTAGGATGCGCGTTCGCCGCCCGGTGCCCCCTCGCCACCGATCTGTGCCGCGAGAGCGACCCCGAACTCGTGGCCGATGCAGCGGGACACCGGGTCGCGTGCTGGCACCCGGTCGACGGCGAGGCGCCGGTACCCGTGGCGATCGCCACGGTTGCTGACGAGACGGTTGCTGACGAGACGAGCACTGAAGAGGAAGAGACGGTCCTGAGATGAGCGAACTGCGATTCGATCGGGTCAGTGTGCGATACGGAACGCACCGCGCCGGTCTCACGGCCGTCGACGACGTCTCCCTCGTCGTGCCGTCCGGGTCCGTGGTCGGGCTGGTCGGCGAATCGGGGTCGGGCAAGTCGACGCTGGCTCGCGCGGCGATCGGCCTCGCGCCGATCAGTGAGGGAACGATCACACTCGACGGTGCGGATGTGCGGAGCTTCCGTCGTCGGCGCCCCATCCAGATGGTGTTCCAGGATCCGTTCTCCTCGCTCGACCCCCGGATGACGATCGGCGAGTCCATCGCCGAGGCGCTCCCCCGAGACATCCGCGGCACCGCTGCTCGACGGGCGGAGGTCGCCCGACTGCTCGACCTGGTGAGCCTGGACGCCGACCGCGCCCCGTCTCTTCCGGCAGCGCTCTCCGGCGGGCAGCGACAGCGCATCGCCCTCGCCAGAGCCCTCGCCGCGAGGCCGGAGGTCGTGATCGCCGACGAGATCACCTCGGCGCTCGATGTGTCGGTGCAGGGCTCGGTGCTGAACCTCGTGCGGGAGCTGCGCGGTGAACTCGACCTCACGATGCTGTTCATCTCGCACAACCTCTCGGTCGTGCGCTATCTGAGCGACCACATCGCCGTGATGTATCTGGGGCGGATCGTGGAGTTCGGACCCACCGAGCAGGTGCTCGCCGACCCGCAGCACCCGTACACGAGGGACCTGCTGCAGGCGGCGCCCACCAGGAACGGCGACCTGCTGGCGGTCGACCCGCTCGCCCCCGTGGACGTGGAGCCCGCCGATCCGCATGCACCGCCCAGCGGATGCCGATTCCACCCGCGGTGCCCGATCGGTCCCGCGGCGCGACCCGATCGTCAGATCTGCGTGATCGCGGATCCTCCCCTGCCCTCCGGTTCAGCCGGAGCCGCATGCCATTTCGCCGGCACCCATGCGGACGTCGCGCTCGGAACTGTGCCCACCTCCCAAAGCATCCCCCTGGTTTCGGCCGCGACCACAACACCGTCCCCGCTCTCAGCGGACACAGTGAACTGACCATCGATTGGAGCTCTCATGAACCGCGTCACCGTCGACGACCTGCTCTCCGTCCGCACACCGGAGCAGCCTGCGCTGTCTCCGGACGGCACCCGCATCGCCTACGTGCTGCGGACGACCGACCGCGACGGCGACCGCGACACCCGCGCGCTCTGGCAGGTGGCGTCCTCCGGCGGAGCCCCCGCACCGCTGACGCACGGCACGGGGGATTCTGCCCCCGTGTGGAGCCCCGACGGTGCGCAGCTGGCGTTCCTGCGGGCACAGGACGGACCAGCGCAGCTCTGGGTCCTCCCTGCAGGCGGAGGCGAGGGCCGCAGCCTGACCGCTCTCCCTCTCGGCGCCGGCGCGGCGGCCTGGAGTCCGGATGGTGCACGCATCGCCTTCACCGCCCCCGTCGACAGTGCGGCACTCCCCGGCGAGGACAAGGACACCATCCTGGCCCGTCGTTCGGCTCCCACCGGCACCGACCGTCTCGGATACAAGGCGGATGGCGCCGGAAACCTCGGCACACTCGTGCAGCAGCTGCACGTGCTCGACGTCGCCTCCGGGAAGATCACCGTGCTCACGCGTGGACGCTCGCACGCCTCCGAGCCCTTCTGGTCGCCGGACGGCACCCGTATCGCCTATTCCGCGAGCGTCGAGGACGACGCGGACCTGACGATGCGGATCCCCGTGCTCGTGTGCTCGTCCACCGATCCGAACAGCCCGCCGGTGCAGGTCAGCCCCGCCGACGTGCAGGCGACGGCGGTGGGCTGGACCCCGGACGGTCGCCACGTGCTCGCGGCCGGACGCACCGACACCGAGGTCGGCAACGCGGACCTGCTGCTCTTCCCCGTCGACGGCGGAGACCCGCGGAACCTCACCGCGGGGATCGACCGCAACGTGATGCCCGGTGGTCCGGGGTACCCCGGTGGCATGCCGCAGTTCACGGAAGACGGCGACATCGTGTTCTGCCTTCGCGACAACGGCTACTCGCACGTGTACCGGGTCGCGCAGGACGGCTCCGGTGCCGTGTCGCTCGTGGACGGCACCGCGAACGTCTCGGGACTGTCGGTCGCCGGATCGTCCGCGGCGATCGTGCTCGCCACGCCGGAGTCCTTCGGCGATGTCTCGCTCCTGGACCTCTCCGACGGCACCGCGCGCACCCTCACCGACTATGGCACTCCCGAGTTCGACCTGGTGCCAGCCGAGGAGCGCCGTTTCACGATCTCCGACGGCACGGTCGTCACGGGGTGGCTGCGCCGCGACCCCGACGCCACCGGCCCGCTCCCTCTGCTGCTCGACATCCACGGCGGGCCGCACAACGCCTGGAACGGGGCCGCAGACATCGCGCACCCGTACCACCAGGTGCTCACGCGCCGCGGCTGGGCGGTCCTGACCGTCAACCCCCGAGGAAGCGACGGCTACGGCGACGCGTTCTTCTCGGCGGTCTCCGGCGGCTGGGGAGTCAACGACGCGAACGACTTCCTCGAGCCGATCGATGCCCTCGTCGCCGAGGGCATCGCCGATCCTGCGCGCCTCGCGGTCACGGGCTACAGCTACGGCGGCTTCATGACGTGCTTCCTCACCTCGCGCGACGACCGCTTCGCGGCCGCCGTCGCCGGTGGCGTCGTCACCGACCTGTTCTCGATGGGCGGCACGTCGGACTTCGGCCACTACCTCTCCTCGAAGGAGAACGGAGGTCTGCCCTGGCGCGACGAGGAGCGCATCTCCGCGCAGTCGCCGTTCACGCGGGTCGATCAGGTGAAGACGCCGACGCTGATCCTGCACGGCGCAGCCGACGACCGCTGCCCGGTGGGTCAGGCGGAGCAGTGGTTCACCGCGCTGCGCGAGCGCGGTGTGCCGACCCGCCTCGTGCTCTACCCCGGCGGCTCGCACCTCTTCGTGCTGTCCGGGCCGCCGTCGCACCGCGCCGACTTCTCACAGCGGGTGATCGACTGGGTGGAGCAGTACGCCCCGCCCGCGGGGAAGCCGGTGCGCGCACGACTCGACGCCCGGCACTGGCAGCAACGGCTGAGCGCCCTGGCCGAGGCCCACAAGGTCCCGGGGGCGACCCTCGGCATCCTCCGTCTCGGGGAGGAGCCCGTATATGCGCATCACGGCATACTCAACGTGCGCACGGGCATCGAGACCACCGACGACTCGGTGTTCCAGATCGGCTCGATGAGCAAGGTGTGGACCACCTCCGTGGTGATGCGACTCGTCGACGAGGGCAGGCTCGACCTCGACACCCCGATCGTGGAGTACGTCCCGGAGTTCGCCTCGTCGGATCCCGAAGTGACCCGCACCGTCACGATGCGCCACCTGCTCAACCACACGAGCGGGATCGACGGAGACGTGTTCACCGATACCGGCCGCGGGGACGACACTCTGGAGAAGTACGTCGCCCTGCTCGACGGCGTCGCGCAGAACCACCCGCTCGGTGCCACCATGTCGTACTGCAACTCGGGATTCGTGCTGGCCGGTCGAGTGATCGAGAAGATCACGGGTACCAGCTGGGACCAGGCGATGCGCGATCTGTTGATGACGCCCCTCGGTCTCACGCACTCCTGCACGCTCCCCGAAGAGGCCATCATGTTCCGCGCCGCCAGCGGCCACACCGAAGTGGGCGATGACGGACCGACGCTCGCCCCTGCCTGGATGCTCCCGCGCGCGATGGGTCCGGCGGGACTGGTGAACTCCACGACCGCCGACGTGCTCGCTTTCGCGCGCATGCACCTCACGGGAGGACTCGCAGCCGATGGCACGCGGGTGCTGTCGGAGGAGAGCGTGCGACGGATGCAGCAGCGGGAGGTCGACATGCCCGACCCGTATTCCCTCGGCGATGCCTGGGGCGTGGGGTGGATCCTGTTCGACTGGGACGGGCGCCGACTGTACGGCCACGACGGGAACACCATCGGCCAGGCGGCGTTCCTGCGCATCCTGCCGGACGAGCAGCTCGCGGTGACGATGCTCACCAACGGCGGCAACACGCACGACCTGTACGCCGAGCTGTTCGACGAGATCTTCTCCGAGCTCGCGGATGTGCACGTGCCGGCAGGCCTCACCCCGCCTGCCGAGCCGTTCGCCGACGACTTCTCCGAGTTCGAGGGCATCTACGATCGCTCCGGGGTCCGCACCGAGATCTTCCGCGACGACGAGGGCCTTCGCATGCGCACCACGCTCAACGGCCCGCTCGCCGCCCTCCTCCCCGATCCGGTGCAGGAGCACCCGTTGGTCCCGGTACGTCACGGCGAGTTCGTGATGCG
Source organism: Microbacterium sp. 2RAF4 (assembly GCF_052115285.1). Lineage (NCBI taxonomy): Bacteria > Bacillati > Actinomycetota > Actinomycetes > Micrococcales > Microbacteriaceae > Microbacterium > Microbacterium sp. 2RAF4. The sequence continues at coordinate 396,771 of NZ_JBFRGI010000002.1, forward strand.
ACCGGAGGGCGAGCAGGGGTGGCATGCCGTGGTCTTCTACTCCCTGCCCAGCGGCGAGCGCTACCTGCACCACGGTGTGCGCGCAGCGCCGAAGGTGTCGTGATGCGCGTGCAGGCGGACGCGGACCTCGAGCTGGTCCTCGCCGACATCGAGACACTCGTCTCCTGCGAGTCGCCGTCGGACGACCTCGAAGCCGTCTCCCGCAGCGCCGACGTCGTGGCGGCCCTCGGCGAGAGGCTGCTGGGGATCGCCCCGGAACGCATCGTCATCGACGGGCGCACGCATCTGCGCTGGCGGTTCGGTGATCCGGTCGTGCTGCTCCTCGGCCACCACGACACGGTGTGGCCGGTCGGCTCCCTGCGGCGGTTGCCGTTCGGCATCGACGACGGTGTGCTCCGTGGACCCGGATGCTTCGACATGAAGACGGGCGTCGTGATGGCGCTGCATGCCGTCGCTGCACTGCCCGATCGCACCGGCATCAGCATCCTCATCACGGGTGATGAAGAACTCGGTTCTCCGAGTTCGCGCACCCTGATCGAGCAGGAGGCGGTCGGCTGCGCTGCGGTGCTCGTGCTCGAGGCCTCAGCCGACGGCGGTGCCGTGAAGATCGCACGCAAGGGCGTCTCGCTCTACCGTGTGCATGTCACGGGGCGCGCCGCTCACGCCGGACTCGAACCGGAGCGCGGGGTGAACGCCGCCGTCGAGGCGGCCCACCTCCTCCTCGCGGTCGCGCGGCTCGGCGACCAGGCGGCGGGGACCAGCGTGACCCCCACCCTCCTGCGCGCCGGGAGCACGACCAACACGGTGCCGGCCGACGCGGAGTTCTCCGTCGACGTGCGCGTGCGCACGGTCGCGGAGCAGCAGCGCGTGGATGCGGCCCTCCGTGCGATCCCTGCCACTCTCCCCGGTGCCTCCGTGCGCGTGGTCGGCGGTGCGAACCGTCCGCCACTCGAGCCCGAATCCTCGGCACCGCTGTTCGCCCTGGCGCTCGAGCTCGCCGAGCGCGCGGGCCTGACGCCCTTCCAGGGTGTCGCGGTCGGCGGAGCCTCGGACGGCAACTTCACGGCCGCTCTCGGGGTGCCGACGCTGGACGGCCTCGGCGCAGTCGGCGGCGGAGCCCACGCCGACGACGAGCACGTGATCGTCGCGCTGATCCCGGAGCGCATCGTGCTGCTGCAGGAGTTGATCCGCGCCGTCAGAGAACGCACGCCGGCGCGGAACGGAGAACGGGCATGAGCCTGACGGACGCCGCGGCCTTCCGCGCGTCGCCGGAGGAAGCGGCCGACGCCGCGAACGCCGCCGCGTCGAAAGCCGGGGTGGAGATCCGCCTGCTGGAGGATGTGGACGATTTCACCCTGGTCGCCGAGCTGTTCCAGAGCATCTGGACCAAGCAGGGCGAAGCCTCCCCCGTGAACGTCGAGACGCTGCGGGCGCTGTCGAAGGCCGGCAGCTACGTGGGCGGAGCATTCGAGCACGATGAGCTCGTCGGTGCGTGCTTCGGCTTCTTCGCCGCTCCCGATCAGCGTGCGCTGCACAGCCACATCGCGGGAGTCTCCTCGCGGATGCGCGGTCGCAGCGTCGGCTTCGCCCTCAAGGTGCACCAGCGCGCCTGGGCGCTCGAGGAGGGTCTGGATGAGATCTCCTGGACCTTCGACCCGCTCATCAGCCGCAACGCGCACTTCAATCTCGTGAAGCTCGCCGCGACCCCGACGTCGTATCACCGCAACTTCTACGGACACATGGCCGATGCTCTCAACGGGGCGGACGACACCGATCGGATGCTCGTGACCTGGTATGTGCGCGACCCCAGGGTGGTCGCCGCCTGTCACGGGGAGCCGGTGCCTGCGATCGAGCAGATGGCCACCGACGGGGTCGACACCGCCGAACCGCTGCTCAGCGTGGGCGAGGACCTCGCCCCGCTGCGGCATCGCACCGACGCGCGCCTGGTACGGGTGGCGCTGCCACGCGACATCGAGACCTTGCGTCTGACCGAACCCGCTCGTGCGACCGCGTGGCGTCTGGCGTTGCGCGAGACGCTCGGATCATCGCTGGAGGGTGGAGGGCGCGTGCTCTCGTTCGACCGCTCCGGCGCGTACACCATCGACAGAGGAGAACAGGGATGAAGCTCACCGGATTCGAGCTGCGTGTGATCGAGATGCCGCTGGTGGCGCCGTTCCGGACATCGTTCGGGGTGCAGACCGTGCGCGAGGCCCTGGTGGTCCGCGCCGTCACGGACGAGGCGGAGGGGTGGGGCGAAGGCGTCGCGATGAACGATCCGCTCTACTCCTCCGAGTACGTCGAGGCGAGCGTCGACGTGATCACCCGGTTCCTGCTGCCGGCGCTCGCGCAGGTGAAGGATCTCGATGCGAGCGGCGTCGCCCCGGCGCTGGCGAAGTTCAAGGGTCACCGCATGTCGAAGGCCGCGGTCGAGCTGGCGATCCTCGACGCCGAGCTGCGGGCCGCCGGAGTTCCGCTCTCGCGTGAGCTCGGAGCGGTGCGTGAGCGCGTCGACTGCGGTGTCTCCGTCGGGATCATGGACTCCGTCCCCGAGCTGCTCGACACCGTCGGCGGCTACCTCGACGAAGGGTACGTGCGCATCAAGCTCAAGATCGAGCCCGGATGGGACATCGAACCGGTGCGCGCCGTGCGGGAGCGCTTCGGCGACGACGTGCTGCTGCAGGTCGACGCGAACACCGCGTACCACCGCGGTGACGCGCGGCACCTCGCCAAGCTCGACCCGTTCGACCTGCTCCTGATCGAGCAGCCGCTCGACGAGGAGGACCTTCTCGGACACGCGCAGCTCGCCCGGGCGATCACGACCCCGGTGTGCCTCGACGAGTCGATCGTGTCGGCCAGGGCTGCAGCGGATGCGATCGCCCTCGGCGCCTGCTCTATCGTCAACATCAAGCCGGGCCGTGTGGGCGGATACCTGGAGGCACGACGCATCCACGATGTGTGCGCGGCGAACGACATCCCGGTGTGGTGCGGCGGCATGCTCGAGACCGGGATCGGCCGCGCGGCGAACGTCGCCCTCGCCGCTCTCCCCGGTTTCACCCTGCCCGGCGACACCTCGGGATCCGGACGGTACTACTCGCGCGACATCACCGAGCCGTTCATCGTCGAGGACGGCACGCTCACGGTGCCGACCGGCCCGGGGATCGGGGTCACCCCAGACCGGGAAGCGCTGGATGCGGTGACGATCCGCACCGAGTGGATCACGTTCTGAGAACGGGCTGACGGCCCGTGCGGGCACGACGATCCTGTCGAGATCGACCAAGAGTCGATACGATTTCGTCGTGCCCCACAGCTCCCCCACCCGTGGTCGCCCCCTAGCCTGGGCGCTGTGCTCATGTCCGTGACGACCAGGCCCCGTGCCAGCCTCGGCAGGGTCATCGAAGACCTCGGCACCACGCTGCTCGAGGTGGTGAGCGGCGCCGACGACGATGAGGCCGAGATCGAGACCGTGGTCATCCACGACGTCCTCGACGACGCGATGCCGATGCGCGGGGCACTCGTGCTCGGCGTCGGGCTGAGCGATCCCGATGAGATCGCCGAGCTCCTGCAGAACCTCGCCGCCCAGCACGCCACCGCCCTCGTGCTGCGTGCTCCGGTGCGGGCCGAACAACCGGTGCGCGATGCGTCCGAGGCGACGGGCATCCCGGTGCTCGCGCTCACCCGCGGGGCGTCGTGGGCGCAGCTGGCTGCGATGCTGCGCTCGCTCATCGCCGAGGGCGACGTCGGCGACCAGGGAACGACGACACTGGGCGGCATGCCCTCCGGCGACCTCTTCGCCCTCGCCAACGCGATCGCCACGCTGCTGAACGCGCCGGTCACGATCGAGGACCGCAATTCGCGGGTCGTCGCGTTCTCGGGCCGCCAGCACGAGGCCGATCCGGCGCGCATCGAGACGGTGCTCGGTCGGCAGGTTCCCGAACGGTTCGCGCGGCAGCTCGAGGAGCGCGGCGTCTTCCAGGAGCTGTACCGCAGCGAGGACCCGATCCACGTCGGACCGGTGCTCAACACCGAGGGCCTGCCGTCCTTCCCGCGCGTGGCGCTGGCCGTGCGTGCGGGCGACGAGATCCTCGGCTCCATCTGGGCGGCGGTGCAGGAGCCGCTCTCCCCCGACCGCGTGCGGGCGCTGAAGGACTCGGCTGGTCTGGTGGCGCTGCACATGCTGCGCCTGCGCGCCGGCGCCGACGTGGAGCGCCGACTGCGCGCCGACCTGCTCTCCACGATCCTGGAGGGAGGGCCGGGGGCTGCGGATGCGACGGCTCGTCTGCGCCTGAGCGATCATCGGTGCGTCGTCCTCGCCTTGTCCGCTACGGAGGACATCGACGACGAACCGTCCGCCGGGGCACGAGGTGTCGCGGAGAGGCAGCGGATCGCCGATGCGTTCGCCGTGCACCTGGGGGCCGTGTACCTCCGCTCGGCTGTGGCCGTGATCGGCGATGTCGTGTACGCCGTCGTCGGGATCCGCCCCGAGCAGGGCGATGCCGATCCCGGACCGGAGCATCCCGACGCGGACAGCCGCGCCGCGCGCGTCGCCACGGACTTCCTTGGCCGGCTCGGTGCGACCGCGGAGATTCGCATCGGCGTCGGCACGGTGGCGGAGGCGGTCGCAGACATCCCGTCCTCGCGCGCGAATGCCGACCGCGCTCTCCGCGTGGTCCGTCAGGCGCCGTCGGGCGAATCGGTCGCACGGTTCACTTCGGTGCAGATGGAGGCGCTGCTGGTCGAGCTCGCCGACCTCGTCCGCGCCAGGGGCGATCAGCCCACCGGTCCGGTCGCGCAGCTGCTGGCGCAGGACAGGGAGAAGGGGACGCACCTGGTGGAGACCTTGCGCGCCTGGCTCGACGCGTTCGGAGATGTGGCCGTCGCCGCAGCCCGCGTGTACACGCATCCCAACACGTTCCGCTACCGGCTGCGTCGCCTGTCGGAGATCAGCGGGCTCGACCTCGCCGACCCGGAAGCACGGTTCTCGGCCATGGTGCAGCTGCGGCTGCTGGTCCCCCGCGACTGAAGCGCGGACGGCCCTGACATCAGGAGAGTGCGCCCGCCCCGCCCCCTTGCTGAACGAGGCGGCTGCAGGGACGGGGCCGGTCGAGGCTCGTGGCCCGTCGCCCTCTGCACCCTGGTCGTGAGGCTCGTGGCCTGTCGTTCGGGTGCGCGTGATGCCCGCTCGTGGCCGGCATCGTGCGTATCTGACACTGATTTCAGCACAGCACGATCATTCAGACCATAGAGTGAGTTCTGATTGAACGATCCGATCAATCATGACCCCACAGAGAAGGCGACAGTGATCGAAATGGCCAACCTCGACGCGACCGACCGCAGAATCCTCACGGTACTCGACGGCGACCCCCGCCGTCCGGTCGCCCTGATCGCCCAGGACCTCGGCCTCGCCCGCGGCACCGTGCACGCTCGACTCGATCGTCTCGAATCCGGAGGCTACCTGCGCGCGCACAGCTCGCGGGTGCTGCCGCAGGCGCTCGGGCGCGGTGTCGCGGCCTCGATCCTGGTCGAACTCGATCAGCATCAGATCACGGATGCGATCGATGCGCTCAGTCGCGTCCCCGAGGTGCTGGAGTGCTTCGCTCCGGCCGGCGACACCGACCTGCTGCTGCGTGTGGTCGCGAAGGATCCCGACGACCTCTACCGCGTGGCCGAGGTCGTCCGGCTGTGCCCGGGCATTCTCCGCACGTCGACGAGCCTGTTTCTGCGCGAAGTGATCCCCTACCGGGTGAGCGCACTCCTGCAGGCCGACTGAGCCGGCACACGATCCTCAGCCGATGATGCGGGCACCCGGCACGGGGCCGTGCACATGCAGCGGGTCGAGCCCGTTCTCCCGCAGGGACGACTGCACGTCCTGCGCCGTCTCGGGGTCGGGGCAGAGCAGCGCGATCGTGGGCCCCGAGCCCGACACGATGCCCTGCAGCGCACCGGCGGCGACCCCGAGGCTGATCGTCTCGGCGAGGTCGGGTCGTTCGTACAGCGCCGCGGCCTGCAGGTCGTTGAACAGGGTGTCGGCGAGCTGGGCGGTGTCCCCCGAACGCAGCGCCTGCAACACGGGGATGGGCACGTCCAGCGACAGCGGCGGGTCGTCGGCCAGGGCGCCCTCCTCCTCACGGAGCAGGTCGAGGCGCTCGTACACCACGGGCGTCGACAACCCCTGCTCGCTGGGCACCAGGATCCAGTCGAAGCGTCCGCAAGCGAGCGCCGGGTTGAGCTGATCGCCGCGGCCGGTGCCGACGGCCGTTCCCCCGTGCAACGCGAACGGCACGTCGGCACCCAGACGCGCGGCGAGATCGTGCAGTCGAGCCTGCGACAGTCCGGTGCCCCACAGCGCATCGCACGCCACGAGGGCAGCTGCCGCATCCGCCGAGCCTCCCCCCATACCGCCGGCGACGGGCACGCTCTTGCGGATCTCGAGCGCCACCCCGCCCGGATGGTCCACGGCGACGGCGAGCAGCTTGGCCGCGCGCATCGCGAGGTTGCGGTCGTCGAGCGGCACGGACTCGATGTCCTCCACTCCGGAGACCGACACCGAGAAGTCGTCGGCGGGGCGCGCGATCACGTCTTCGTAGAGCGAGACGGCCTGGAAAACCGTCGCCAGCGCGTGATAGCCGTCGTCGTGCCGGCCGCCGACCCCGAGGAAGACGTTGATCTTCCCCGGGGCGCGCACGTGCACGGAGTCGGCGGACGCGGCATGGCTCATGATCGGATCACAGCTCCGAGGACTTCGCCCACAGGTTGACGTCGATCGCGCCGGCGAGCTCGTCGATGCGGGAGAGCTCCTCGGTCGTGAACTCGGGACCGTTCACGGCCGCGATGTTCTCATCCAGCTGCTCCGGGCGCGAGGCGCCGATCAGCGCCGAGGCGACGACGGGGCTGCGCAGCGTCCACTGCAGCGCGAGCTGCGCGAGCGACTGGCCACGGCTCTGAGCGACCTCGTTCAGCGAGCGCAGGGTCTGCACGGCCTCGTCCGTGAGCCGGCCCTCCGGCAGCGAGCCGCGCTTCTGCGCACGCTCGGCCGTGCCGTCTCCGAGGTACTTGTCGGTGAGCAGGCCCTGAGCCAGCGGGGTGAACGCGATCGCGCCGAGGCCCGACTGCTCCAGGGTGTCGGTCAGTCCGTCCTCGATCCAGCGGTTGAGGATCGAGTACGCGGGCTGGTGGATGACGAGCGGGGTGCCGAGCTCCTTCGCGACGGCGACGGCCTCGGCCGTGCGCTCCGCACTGTAGGAGGAGATGCCGACGTACAGGGCCTTGCCCTGGCGCACGAGCGTGTCGAGCGCGCCGACCGTCTCGGCGATCGGGGTGACGGGGTCGACACGGTGGGAGTAGAAGATGTCGACGTAGTCGAGGCCCATCCGCGTCAGCGACTGCTCGGCGCTCGCGAGGATGTACTTGCGGCTCGCGAAGTCGCCGTAGGGGCCGGGCCACATGTCCCATCCGGCCTTCGACGAGATGATCAGCTCGTCGCGGTAGGGCCGGAGGTCTTCCGCGAAGATGCGTCCGAAGTTCTTCTCGGCGGAGCCGTAGGGCGGGCCGTAGTTGTTGGCCAGGTCGAAGTGCGTGATGCCCCGATCGAACGCGTGGCGCAGCAGTGCGCGCTGGTTGTCGAGCGGGATGTTGTCGCCGAAGTTCCACCACAGCCCGAGCGAGATCGGGGGCAGGTACAGGCCGGACGTGCCGACCTGACGGTAGGCGAACTGCTGATAGCGGCTCTCGTCCGCAGCATACGGACGGTGCAGCTCGGGGACATCGGGACGGAAGCGGGGGGAGTCGGTCACGGTGCCAGATTACTGCGTGGAAGCGACATCGTCGGAGAGCACGTCCAGCGCGGGAGCGTGCTGCGCGATGCGCTGGTAGTCCTCGACCGTGAGGTCCTCACCCCGAGCCGTCGGCGCGACACCGGCGGCGGTCAGCACCTCCGAGGCGGCAGCCGAGCTGCCGAAGATCCCGGACAGTGCCTGACGGAGCATCTTGCGGCGCTGGTTGAAAGCCGCATCGACGATCTGGAACGTGCGACGGCGCTCCTCCTCCGTGCCGCGCTCCCCCTCGGACCGGTCGAAGCCGACGAGCAGGCTGTCGACGTTCGGCACCGGCCAGAACACCTGGCGGGAGACGTTTCCGGAGAGCTTCCACTCGCCGTACCAGGCGGCCTTGACGCTGGGCGAGCCGTAGATCTTCGATCCGGGCTTCGCTGCCAGCCGTTCGGCGACCTCGGCCTGGACCATCACCACGCCGCGCTGGAGGTAGGCGAAGTTCTCGAGGAAGTGCAGCAGCACCGGCACCGAGACGTTGTACGGGAGATTGGCGACCAACACGGTGGGCTCTCCGGGAAGCTCGGTGATGCGCAGCGCATCCGCATCGACGACCGTGAGGCGATCGGGCTCGACACCGTGCTCGGCGGCCGTCTGTGCAAGCCGGGCCGCGAGCCGGTGATCGATCTCGACGGCCGTGACGGAGGCGCCGGTCTCCAGGATCGCCAGCGTCAGCGAGCCGAGCCCTGGACCGACCTCGACCACGCGCTCGTGCGGCTGCACCCGGGCGGCCTGCACGATCTTGCGGACGGTGTTCGCATCGGTGACGAAGTTCTGGCCGAGCTTCTTCGTCGGGGTGACGTCGAGCTCGGCGGCGAGGCGGCGGATCTCGGAGGCGCCGAGCAGGGTGACGGTCATCCTCCCATTCTCCCCCACACTCCGATGTCCCCCCTCCTCAGTAGTCTTCTCTGGTGCCTTCTCTCGGAGAACTCGTCGCGCCCCGTCGCATGGGCCGCGATTTCCGATGGCTGCTCGCGTCATCGTGGACGAGCAACGTCGGTGACGGCGTCGCGCTCGCGGCCGCTCCCCTGCTGATCGCATCGATGACCTCGTCGCCGATCCTGGTGGCGGCCGGCGCGATCCTGCAGTTCCTCCCCTGGCTCCTCTTCGGTCTGCATGCGGGAGCGATCGCCGACCGCTTCGACCGACGCCGCCTGGTCATGTTCGCGAACGCCGCCAGGGCTGTCGTGCTCCTCGCACTGTGCGTCTTCCTGATCACCGGCGTCGCGAACATCTGGATCGTGCTCGCTGTGGCCTTCCTCTACGGCACCGCCGAGGTCTTCGTCGACACGGCGGGCAGCACGCTCCTGCCCATGCTGGTGAAGCCGGCCGACCTCGGCATCGGCAATGCCCGCCTGCAGGCCGGATACCTGGTGGCGAACCAGTTCGCCGGTCCGCCGCTGGGCGCCTTCCTGTTCGCCGCCGGCACCGCCTGGCCTTTCCTGCTCGAAGTCGTGTGCGTCAGCTTCGCGGTCGTCCTCATCTCCCGCATGGCTCGCACCCCGGTGCCGCCGCGCGAGACCGACGGGCACACGCCGGTGCACACCGACATCGCCGAGGGGCTCCGCTGGCTGTGGCGCAACCCTCCCGTGCGCATGCTGGTGCTCATCATCCTGGTGTTCAACATCACCTGGGCGGCGCCCTGGGGTGTGCTCGTGCTCTACGCGACCGAGCACCTGCAGATGGGCGCGGTGGGCTACGGCGCCCTCACGACCGCGTCGGCGGCCGGCGGCATCCTCGCGACGCTCAGCTTCGGCTGGTTGGAGCGCCATGTCTCCTTCGCCACCCTGATGCGTGTCGTACTCTCGCTCGAGGTGCTGATGCACCTGGCGTTCGCCTTCACCACCGTCGGATGGGTCGCGCTGATCATCATGTTCTTCTTCGGGGCGTACGCGTTCGTCTGGGGCACGATCTCCACGACCGTGCGACAGCGTCTGGTGCCCGCCGAGCTGCAGGGCCGGGTGGCCTCGGTGAACATGGTCGGGGTGTTCGGCGGGATGGTCGTCGGGCAGGCGCTGGGCGGCGTGATCGCCCAGGTGTGGGGACTCACCGCGCCGTGGTGGTTCGCCTTCGTCGGGGCGGCCCTCACGCTGCTGCTGGTGTGGAAGCCGATCTCGCAGATCGTGAGTGCGAAGCCCGTCGCCGAGACCGGGCCCGAAGACGTGGAACCCGAGGCTCAGTCGGCGAAGGAGCCGTAGACCTGCAGCGTGTTCTCGGCCAGCTGGGCGCACAGCTCGTCGACGTCGATGCCGAGCTCGGCCGCCATGAAACGCACCGTGATCGGCACGAGATAGGGCGCATTCGGGCGGCCACGCAGCGGCACCGGAGTGAGGAACGGAGCGTCGGTCTCGACGAGGATGCGATCGAGCGGCGTCACCTTCAGCGCGTCCCGCAGGTTCTGCGCGTTCTTGAACGTGACGTTGCCGGCGAACGACAGGTGGTATCCGGCATCCGCGCAGAGGCGTGCCATCGCATCGTCGCCCGAGAAGCAGTGGAACACCGTGCGCTCCGGTGCGCCTACGCGGGAGAGTGTCTCCAGCACCGCGTCGTGCGCGTCGCGGTCGTGGATCTGCATCGCGATGCCGTGCTTCTTCGCGAGCGCGATGTGCGCCTCGAACGACGCGAACTGCGGGGCGCGGCGTTCGGGTTCCGTGCGGAAGAAGTCGAGCCCCGTCTCGCCGATCGCCCTGGTGCGGGGGTGCGCGGCGAGCTCGTCGATCACCGCGATGGCCTCGTCCAGGCCCACGCCACCCCGCAGGCCCTCTTCCGCGTACGTCGGGGCGTCGTTCGGGTGGATGGCGACGGCGGCCAGGACGCGGGGGTCCGACTCCGCGGCCTCGACCGCCCATCGGGACGACTCGATGTCACCCGAGGCCTGCACGACACCGGCGATGCCCACGGCCGCCGCGCGGTCGAGCTGCTCGGAGAGGCTCAGCGGCTCGTCGCCGTCGACGATCTCCAGGTGCGCGTGGTTGTCGTACACCGGAACGGTCAGCGATTCGGGCGCGGCGGGATACCTCAGATCCTTGCGTCCGTCGCCGTCGCGGCGCTGCACGTACGTACCCGACATCGCTCAGGCCGCGGACTCCACCCGCGGGAACAGCGGTGCCAGGCCGTTGACGCTGGTACCGGGGCGCAGCACGCCCCACGCTCCGGCCTCGCGGATCGGCTGGTCCTGCAGACGACCAAGGGTCTCGGCGGCGCCGAGGGCGATCCAGAGCTTCTCGGTGGACTGCGGCATCACCGGCGAGAGCAGCACGGCGAGCGCGCGCAGCCCCTCGGCACAGGTGTAGAGCACGGTGGCGAGACGCTCGCGCTGTTCCTCGTCGCCGCTGTTCGCCTGCTTGGCCAGCGCCCACGGCTCGTTCGCGGTGATGTAGCCGTTGAGCGCGTCCACGATGGTCCAGATCGCCGAGATCGCCTCGTCGATGCGGAAGTTCGCGATGGCCGCATCCGCGTTCGACGCGGCATCCGCCACGATCTTCTGGATCGCGAGGTCCTTCTCGGTGTACTCGGCCGCCGGCGGCACGACACCCTCGAAGTACTTCTCGATCATCGCAGTCGTGCGCGAGGCGAGGTTGCCGAAACCGTTCGCGAGCTCGGCCTGGTAGCGGGCCGACAGGTCCTCCCATGAGAAGGAGCCGTCCTGACCGAACGCGATCGCGGAGAGGAAGTAGAAGCGGTACGCGTCCGAGCCGAAGACGTCGGTGATCTCGGTCGGCGCGATGCCGGTGAGCTTCGACTTCGACATCTTCTCGCCGCCCACGAGCAGCCAGCCGTGCGCGAAGACGCCCTTCGGCACGTCGAGCCCTGCCGCCATCAGCAGCGCGGGCCAGATCACGGCGTGGAAGCGGAGGATGTCCTTGCCGACCACGTGATAGGCGGGCCAGCGGCGCGCGAAGGTCTCCTCGTCGGAGCCGTAGCCGACGGCGGTGGCGTAGTTGAGCAGCGCGTCGACCCACACGTAGATGACGTGCGACTCGTCCCACGGCAGCGGGATGCCCCAATCGAAGGTCGAGCGGGAGATCGAGAGGTCCTTGAGCCCCTGGCTCACGAAGGAGACGACCTCGTTGCGCGCCGAATCGGGCCGCACGAAGTCGGGCTCGGTCTTGTAGAGCTCGAGCAGGCGGTCCTGGAACTCGCTGAGCTTGAAGAAGTAGTTCTTCTCCTGCAGCAGCTCCAGCGGCTTCGAGTGGATGGCGCAGACCTTCAGTCCCTCGAAGGGACCCGTGCCGTCGACGATCTCCGACTCCGGCTTGAACTCCTCGCAGCCCACACAGTAGAGCGCCTCGTACTCGCCCGCATAGATGTACCCGCGGTCGTACAGGCGCTGGAAGAACGTCTGCACGTTGGTCTCGTGGCGCTCCTGCGTGGTGCGGATGAAGTCGTCGTTCGCGACGTCGAGGGTCTCCAACAGCGGGAACCAGCTCTCGCTGACGAGCTTGTCGACCCACTCCTGCGGAGTGACACCGTTCGCCGCCGCGGCGCGCAGCATCTTCTGACCGTGCTCATCGGTGCCCGTCAGCATCCAGGTGTCATCGCCCGCCTGGCGGTGCCACCGTGCGAGAGTGTCGACGGCCACCGTCGTGTACCCGTGACCGATGTGCGGCACGTCAGACGGGTAGTAGATGGGCGTGGTGATGTAGAAGGAATCGCCTGCGGGCATGGAGCAATTCTAGGTGCCGCGCGAGGGATGGTTTCGCGCTCAGCCGACGGAGACGTCGATGCGGTGCCATCCCTGCGCACCGTCGGGTGCGGGGGCAGCCGGATCCGAGGTCTGCATCTCGCCGTCGGCGCTCAGCGCCCGGCATTCGATGGTGTGCGAACCGCTCTCGGCGGTCCAGTCGAGGCTCCACTGCACCCACGTGTCGGCGGAGATCGCGGTGGCGAGATCCGCCGTGCGCCATGGCCCTTCGTCGATGCGCACCTCCACTCCGGCGACCCCGACGTGCTGCTGCCACGCCATCCCCGCGATCACCGCGTCCCCTGCCGGGATCGACTGTCCACGGCGCGGGACGTCGATGCGCGACTGCAGCTTGATGGGCCCGTGATCGGACCACCCCCGGCTCGTCCAGTACGCCGTGGCACGGTCGAACCGCGTGACCTCCAGCTGCGTGACCCACTTCGTGGCCGACACGTAGCCGTACAGCCCCGGCACCACCATGCGCACCGGGAAGCCGTGTTCGATCGGCAGCGGCTCGCCGTTCATGCCGATCGCGAGCAGGGCATCCCGATCGTCTGTGAGCGCCTCGAGCGGCGTCGACGCCGTGAAGCCGTCTGCCGAGGTGGAGAGCACCATGTCCGCTTCCGCGTCGACGCCCGCACGCGCGAGCAGCTCGCGGATCGGCAGCCCCAGCCAGCGGGCGTTGCCGATGAGCGATCCGCCCACCTCGTTCGACACGCAGGCGAGCGTCACGTCCGCCTCCTGCAGCGGCATGGCGAGCAGCTCGTCCCAGGTGATGCGCACCTCGCGATCGACCATTCCATGGATGCGGAGCGACCAGTCGGCCGGGTCGACCTGCGGAACGATCAGCGCCGTGTCGATGCGGTAGAACTCCGCGTTCGGAGTCACGACCGTGGCGAGACCGGGGATGTCGAGCTCCGCGCCGACAGGGACCGCGGCCGCCGTCCTGGCTGCCTTCGGAAGTCGCAGCGCATCGCGGACCGCCTCGATGGAGCGGCTCGCGCCGCGGGCGACATTACCGATGATGAGCGCGACGGCCCCGGTCGCCGCGACGCCCGCCGTCCACAGCAGGAAGCGTCTGCGGTCCTCACCGTCGGGGTGCAGGCCGGTGACCGGACGCAGTCGGGCGATGAGGAGTCGCAGCACGACCACCGCGACGAGACCCGCGATCAGGCCGGGAAGCCAGGCGAAGGGCCCCGCTCCGGGGCGGATCATCGCGGCGACGACGGCGAGCACCCCGAGAGCGCCCAGGATCACCGCGCCGACGCCCGACCGTCGCCGCTCCAGGATGCCGGCGAGGGCTGCGACGACCACGAGGACCAGGGCGATGCCCACGATCAGCGCCACCTTGTCTCCGGTGCCGAACAGCGCGATAGCGGTGTCCTTCGCCCAGCTCGGTGCGAGGTCGATGAGTCCGCTGCCGATCACCGCGAACGGGCTCGCGCTCGGCTCGACCACAGCGGCGACGAGCTCTGCCAGCCCGACGGCGAGGAACGACGCGCTCAGCCCGGCCGCAGCCGAGCGCAGCGTGTCGTCCCTCGTCGCGTGCTGCGCGTTCGTCATGACCCGAGGGTAACCCCGCTCAGAGCCCGTTGCGCCGCGCGACCTCTCCCAACCAGGCGAGCGAGGGCTTCGGGAACCGTTCGAAGGTCTCGTGGTCGAAGCCGATCAGCCCGAACGTGGGCCGGAATCCGCTGGCCCACTCGTAGTTGTCGAGCGCGCTCCAGTGCTGGTAGGCCCGCACGTCGATGCCGTCGGCGATCGCGCGGTGCAGCCCCTCCAGCGCACCCTGCGTGTAGGCGACGCGTCGGGTGTCGTCGGCGGTCGCGATGCCGTTCTCCGTCACGAGGATCGGCACCCCACCGCTGCGCTCCCAGGCACTGCGGACACCCAGTTCGAGCGCATCGGGGAAGAACTCCCAGCCCGTGAGCGTCGTCTCCACGTCGTCCGACACGGGACGCGGACCCTCCGGGCCGATGAACGTGCGGGTGTAGGCCTGCACGCCGACGAAGTCGTCTCCGGCCGACTGCTCGAGGTACCAGTGGTCGCGCGGGTCACCGTACGTGGCGAGCATCTCGTCCGCTCCCGGCTCACCGGTGGAGTGGAACGCCTGCGTGGCGATGGTCCATCCCGCCTTGATCCCCGGCACCGAGTGCAGGATCTCGGTGGCACGGTGGTGCGCGTCGAGCAGGGTGTCGGCCACGGCGAGGTCCGGGTTCGGCAGGCCGTAGGCGACGAGGTTCGCGGCGTCCTCTCCCCCGGCCAGCATCGCGGCGATGTTCGGTTCGTTGATCGTGCACACGTAGTCGATGCCGTCGAGGATCGGCAGCACGGTCTCGACGTAACGGGAGAACAGGTCCACCGCGTCGTCCGCGCGCCAGAAGCCGTCCTTCTGGAACCACTGCGGCACCGTGAAGTGCATGAGCGTGACGGTGGGGTCGAGTCCGTTCTCACGCGCCGTGTCGATCATGCGGCGGTAGTGGTCGAGCATCGCCCGCGAGACGAACCCGCGCTCCGGCTCGATCCGCGCCCATTCGACCGAGAAGCGATAGGAGTTCAGCCCCGCCTCGGCGAGCAGCCGCATGTCCTCCGGGTAGCGGTGGAAGTGGTCGGCAGCGTCACCGGAGGGCTCCACCATGGGCGAGTCGGGAGCATGCTCCATCGCCCACCAGTTGCTCGTGGTGTTGTTGCCCTCCACCTGGTGGGCCGCTGTCGCGGCACCCCAGAGGAAGCCGTCGGGGAATGTGAGCACGGATGCGCTCCTCTCTCTCTCTTGCAGGCGTCGTACGCGCGTCAGCGGGCGCGGGCGGGGTTCGGCACGGCGTCGAGCAGCTCGACCGTGTACGGGTCCTCCGGGTGCTGCAGCACCTGGGAGGTCTCACCGCGCTCGACCACCCGGCCGCTGTTGAGCACGAGGATGTTCTCGGTGACGAGACGTGCGCTCAGCAGATCGTGCGTGATGTAGAGCATGCTGATGCCCCACCGCTCGCGCAGATCCTCCAGCAGCGCCAGCACTCCGGCGCGGAGCGATACGTCGAGCATCGAGACCGGCTCGTCGGCGATCAGCACCTGCGGGTCGCTCGCGAGCGCCCTGGCGATCACCACGCGCTGTCGCTGTCCTCCGGAGAGCTGGTGCGGCAGCTTGGCCGCGAACTGCTCGACGGGCGTCAGGCCGACGGTCTCGAGCAGCTCGAACACGCGGGCCCTGGCCTCCGGACCACGCAGCTTCGTGTAGTTCACGACCGGCCGGGTCAGGGCGTACTCGACCGTGTGCAGCGGGTTGAGCGCCGCGTACGGATCCTGGAACACCATCTGCACGTCCTTGCGCAGATCGCGCAGACCGCGGCGCTTGAGCGTCGCCACGTCGGTGTCCCCGAAGCGGACGGTGCCGGAGGTGGGCTTCTCGACCCCGGTGAGCATCTTGGCGATGGTCGACTTGCCCGAACCCGATGCGCCGACCAGGGCGAGGGACTCCCCCGGTTCCAGCCGGAACGACACGTCGTCGACCGCGGTGACGGCGCTCTGCCCGCGACGCGGTGCGGGGTAGTGCTTCGAGACGCCCTCGACCACGATCGCCGCATCAGCCCGACGGGTGTCGCGCGACGACACGGTCGGCAGTGTCTCGGTGACGTCGGTGCGCGAACGTCCCTCACGACGCCGGGTGCCCGCGTCGAGGAATCCGGGGATCTCGATCTTCTCCGCTCGGGGGTCGGCGTAGTGGCTCAGCAGCATCCGCGTGTATTCGTCCTGCGGGCGTTCCAGGATGTCGATGCTCCTGGCGTCCTCGACGATGTGCCCCTCGTGCATCACCATCACCCGGTCGGTCGCCTCCAGCACGATGCCGAGGTCGTGGCTGATCAGGATCGCGGTGAAGCGCTCGGCCTGCTGCAGGTCCTTGATCGTGTCCATCACGGCATGCTGCACCAGCACGTCGAGTGCCGTGGTGGGCTCGTCGAACACCATCAGCTGCGGTTCGAGCGAGAGCGCGAGGGCGATCGAGGCGCGCTGGCGCATGCCGCCGGAGAGTTCGCCGGGATAACGGGCGAGCACCGAGGGATCGAGGCCCACCTTGCCCACCAGCTCCTGAGCCCTCGCCTCGCGCGCGTCCTTCGGCACGTGCCCGTGCGCGGCGAAGATGTCGCGGAAGTGATTGCCGATCGTGCGCACCGGGTTGAGCGCGTTCATGCCCGACTGCAGCACCATGGCGAACCCGCCCTGACGCTGACGGCGCAGCTCCTCGGCGTCGAGCTCCCGGATGTCGCGTCCTCCGAACAGGATGCGTCCTGCGCTGATCCGTGCCGGCGGCTTCTGCAGTCGCGTGAGGGCGAACCCGAGCGTGGACTTTCCTGAGCCGGATTCGCCGACCAGTCCGACGAACTCCCCACGGCGGAGGGAGAACGAGACGTTCTCGACCGCGGTGACCGGCGTCGTCCCCGGCGAGGCGTACTCCACCGAGAGGTTCTGCACGTCCAGCAGGATGTCGCTCTCGCGCACGTCGATGTTCTCCGTCATGGCGGTCATCGCCCCTTCCCCTCTCGCAGGCGCGGATTGGAGATGCCGTCCACGCCGAAGTTGATCAGTGTCAGGCTGAGCGCCAGCAGGGCGATGCACAGACCGGGGGCGAACAGCAGCAGCCACTGTCCGGTGAGCAGCGAGTTGGAGTTCTGCGCCCAGTAGAGCATGGTGCCCCAGCTGACGATGCTGGAGTCGCCGAGGCCCAGGAACTCCAGCCCCGCCTCCGCCAGGATCGCCGCAGTAGCCGCACCGAAGAGGGTGCCCGCGATGATCGAGGTCATGTTCGGCAGGATCTCGCGGAACACGATGCGCGTCCTGCTGTCGCCCGAGAACTGCGCCGAGGTGACGAAGTCGTTCCCCCGCAGCGACTGGGTCTGGCTGCGGAGCACACGCGCACCCCACGCCCAACCGGTCACGACGATCACCGCGATGATCATCAGGATGCCGCCGTTCTGCAGGTAGGCGGCGATCACGATCATCAGCGGCAGGCCGGGGATCACCAGGAAGAGGTTGACGATGAAGCCGATCACCTCGCCGAGGAATCCCCGCATGTAGCCCCAGCTGAGGCCGATCAGCACCGCCACGATCGTGGACAGGATGCCAGCGGCGAAGCCGACCAGGAGGCTGACCTGCGCGCCGTAGATGAGCTGGCTGAGCACGTCCTCCCCCGCAGCGGTCGTGCCGAGCCAGTGCTCCCAGGAGGCGTCGGCGTTGCGCTCGAAGCCGTTGTCCTTCGCGCCGTACGGGGCGAGGAGAGGGGCGAACACCGCCACCAGCACGAAGAAGGCGAGGATGCACAGCCCGAGCCGAGCCTTGCCGTTGCTCCAGAGCGTGGCGACCATGCGTCCGAAGGCGCGCCACGGGCTGGGCGCGGCGATGCGCTCGGCGGGGATCTTGACGTTCATGGTGGAGGTCATCGGCGAGTCCTCGGGTCGAGAACCCCGTAGAGGATGTCTACGAGGAAGTTGGCGATGAGCACGCTCACGGTGATCATCAGGAAGAGCGCCTGCATGAGCGGGTAGTCCTGCCCGATCACGGCGTTGAACAGCAGGTATCCGATGCCGGGATAGCCGAAGACCTGCTCGACGAGGATCGATCCGCCCACCACGCCGCCGAGCGTGAGCCCGAAGCCGGTGAGGTTCGGCAGGATCGCGTTGCGGGCCGCGTACCGGAGGGCGATCGTACGCCCCCGCAGACCGTTGGCCTCGCCGAAGGTGATGTAGTCCTCGCCGAGGGTGTTGATCATGGCGTTGCGCATTCCGATGATCCAGCCGCCGAGCGAGGTGAGCAGGATCGTCAGAGCCGGGAGGAACGCATGGCTGATCAGGTCGCCGAGGAACTCCCAGGTGAACCCGGGCGTCGTGGTCGCGGAGTAGGCGCCGGTGGTCGGGAACCAGTGCAGCACGTAGCCGAAGAAGAACAGCAGCAGCAGCGCCGTCCAGAAGTACGGGAACGTGCTGAGGAACGATCCGGTCAGCGTCGGAAGCGTGTCGAGCCACGTGCCTCGACGCCAGGCGGCGGCGACGCCGATCAGCGTGCCGATCACGAACGCGAGCACGGTGACGATGCCGACCAGCCCGATCGTGTAGGGGAACGCCGTCGAGACCATGCTCGACACCGACTGCGGGTAGAACGTGTACGAGACGCCGAAGTCGAGCCGCACGACCTGACCGAGATAGGCGATGTACTGATCCCACAGCGACCCCGTGGGGACACCCAGCTGCGCCTCGATGGCGGCGCGCGTCGCATCCGACACCGGTCCGTTCTGGGACAGCTTGGCGATGGCGGCGTCCGCCGGGGAGCCCGGCATCATCCGCGGGAGGAAGAAGTTCAGGGTGACCGCGGCCCACAGGGTGAGCACGAACAGGCCGAACTTCTGGAGCACGTACTTCACTTGTCGCCCTCCTGTACTCGCTTCAGCCGGGTGAAGATGCCCAGCGGCGCGGAGTCGTAGTTCTGCGGGATCATGTACGGGTCTTCCTCACTGGGCCAGCCGGTGAACTTGGCATCGCTGAACAGTCCCCAGATGCCGCCGTAGTAGAGGCCGATCACGGGCATCTCGTCGTAGACGATGCGCTGCAGCTCCTTGACGATCTCGGTCTGGCGAGCGGTGTCGACGGTCTCGCGGTACTCGGCGAGCAGCGCATCGACCTCGGGTGACCTGTAGCGCTCGAAGTTGTTCGCCGTGGCCTCGCCGGACGGCACATAGAACTCGCTGGAGAGCAGGTTGTTGTACGCCTGGTAAATATCGCCGTTGCCCATGCCGCCGATGGCCATCTCGAAGTCGCCGTTGCTGATCGCGCTCTGATAGCCCGCGGGCTGCGGGAGCTTGAGGGTGACCTTCACGCCGACCGCGGCGAGCTGGCTCTGCACGGTCTGCGCCGCGCGCGTCCAGTCGGAGTAGCCGTTGGCGGTGGTGAGAGCGAACTCGAGCTGCTGGCCGTCGGCCCCGACGAGCCTGTCGCCGTCGAGTGTGTACCCCGCCTCGGCGAAGGCGGCGAGCGCTGCGTCCCTGTCCTGCGTGATCATGCCCTGGTCGGGGATACTCGGGTCGAGGTACTGCTCCTGGTTGGGCAGGATGAGTCCGGTCTGACCGGCCGGCTTCATGTAGCCCTCCGATGCCGTCTCGGCGATCTCGTCGCGGTCGAGCGAGAGAGCGATGCCCCGGCGCACGTTCACGTCGTCGAAGGGGGCCACCTCCAGGTTCGGCATGAGCGCGATCACGCCGCCAGGCGGGAACCACCAGCTGTTGTGCTCGCTCGCCGCACCCCAGGTGCCCTCGACGTCGGAGATGAACGAGTAGGCCCAGTCGTAGCCGCGGGTGACGGTGTCGAGCTGGGAGTTCGTGGCGGGGAGGACGATGTGCTCGATCTCGATCGAGTCGGCCTGCCAGTAGTCGGGGTTCTTGTCCATCGAGTACTGCTGGTCGTTGTAGTTGCCGAGCACGAAGGGCCCGGTGCCGACCGGGTTCTCGTTGCGGTACGTGCCCGGATCCTTCACGTCGGCCCAGAGATGCTCGGGGACGATCATGGTCTGTCCGAGGATGGACAGCGACGGAGCGTCCTCGGTCTTGAGGTGCAGGATGACGTCGCTGCCGTCGGTCTCGACGCTGTCGAGGTGCTGCCACGCACCCTTGATGTCGAGGGACGGATTGTCCTTGAGCAGCTGGAAGGTGAACGCCACGTCTTCGGGCGTCAGGTCCTCCCCATCGCTCCAGGTGACGCCATCGCGGATCGTCATGACGATGGTGCGGGCGTCCGGCTGCGTCCATTCGGAGGCGAGCCAGGGGTTCTGTGTGCCGTCGAGCGGGTTGATCAGGATCAGCGGCTCGTAGATCCACCGGGACGCGGTCCGCGTGTTGGTGAGATACGGGTTGAAGTTCTTCGTGAAGAACGGGTTGCCCTTGTCGGCGTTGATCAGCATCGTGTCGGCACCGATCGAGGGATCGGGTTGGGATGTGATCTGGATGCTGCAGCCGCTGAGTGCGACCGCCACGGCCGCGAGGCCCACGATCGCCGCTCTGCGCCAGCGCTGCATCACGCGCCCTCTCGGCGTTGTGCCCTCTGACATCTGCCACCTCATGTCGTCTCTGTCATGACCGGCGACCGACGCCGCCCTCCAGATTGTAAGCGCATACATTTTTCGATCGCAACCCCTTGACACCGGCGCGGCGAGCGCTTCCGGCCGGTCAGACGGGGCGCTGAGAGCTTTCGCGGAGCAGGATCTGCAACGGCAGACGGGCCACGACGGGCTCCGCTTCGGCGTGCTCGAGACGGCGGGCCAGCACCTGCACGGCCGCGCGTCCGAGGTCGATCATCGGCTGGCGGATCGTGGTCAACGGGGGCTGCGAGAGGGCGGCGGCCTCGATGCCGTCGAAGCCCGTCACGAGCATGTCATCGGGTACGCGGATGCCCGCTCCGCGGAACACGTCGAGCGCTCCGAGCGCCATCTGGTCGTTCGCGCAGATCAGCGCAGCCGGCGTACCCGCAGTGAGAACATCCTCGGCTGCCCGGCGACCCGATGCCCTCGTGAAGTCGCCCCGCAGCACCGTCACCTCGTCGAGGCTCCGTCCCCCTCCCGCCACCGCGGCGGCGAAGCCGTCCCAGCGCTGCAGGCCGTCGGGAGAGTCCGCCGGCCCCGCGAGGAAGGCGAGCCGCCCGTCTCCCACCTGCCCGAGCACGTGCCGGGTCAGCTCCGCCATGGCTTCGGCGTTGCTCACGGTCACGTGGTCGTAGTGATCTCCGCGCGGCGGACCGGAGAGCACCACCACGGGGATGCGTCGCGCCAGTCGGGCCAGGACGTCGTCCGGCACGCTGCTCGCGAGCACCATGAGCCCGTCCACCCGACCAGCCATGTCCCGCACCGTGGAACGGTCCGGATCGTCGCGGCCGACCCCGACCATCAGCACGAAACCCTGCTTCCACGCCTCGAGCTCGGCGCCGCGCAGCACCTCGTCGAGGAACAGCATCGAGGTGTGCCCGCTCTCCGCCTCGTCCTCCTCGTGGACGATCGCGAAGGGAGGCGCGTCCTCCTCGGCGGCGGAGAGCGCGTCGAGCGGCGGGGCATCCTCCGCGGCGTCGAAGCCGGGGAAGTACAGCCCGAGCACGCCCGTACGCCGCTCGGCGAGTCCGCGGGCGCTGCCGCTGGGGACGTACCCGAGAGCGGTCACGGCATCGAGCACGCGCTCCCGCGTGACCGGACGCACGGCGTCCGGCGAGCGCAGCACGCGCGAGACCGTGGCGATCGAGACGCCGGCCCGATCGGCCACGTCATACACGGTCGCCGCCTTGCTCACGGTCACGCTCCTCCGGAGCGGGCGGCGAGAGCCGCCTGGTAGAGGTCGCGGGAGGAGAGACCGGTGAGGGCGGCGACCTCGGAGGCGGCGTCCTTCAGGCGGACGCCGTCCGCGACGAGCGTCTGCACCTGGGCGAGGGCGTCTTCCGGAGAGGCATCGCGGCGGGAGGCGCCTTCGACCACGATCACGATCTCGCCCTTGACGCCGCCCTCCGCCCACGCGACGAGTTCAGACGCCGTGCCGCGACGCACCTCCTCGTAGAACTTCGTGAGCTCGCGACACACGGCGATGCGCCGCTCGTCGCCGAATGCGGCTCCCATGTCGGCCAGGGCGCTGGTCAGACGTGCCGGCGACTCGAAGAAGACCATGGTGCGGGGTTCGGCCGCCAGGGCGCGAAGCGTCGAGCGCCGCTCCCCCGGCTTACGCGGCAGGAAGCCCTCGAATGTGAAGCGATCGGTGGGCAGGCCCGAGATCGCCAATGCCATCAGCACCGCGCTCGGACCCGGGATCGCGGTGACCGTCACGCCCTGAGCGACCGCCTCGGCGACGAGCCCGTACCCCGGATCGCTCACGGTGGGCATACCGGCATCGCTCATCACGACGATGTCGGTCTCCGCGGCGAGCGCTGCCAGCTCCGCGGCCTTCTGCTTCTCGTTGTGGTCGTGCAGGGCGATCAGGCGCGGCCTGTTGTCGATCTCCAGCGCCTTGAGCAACCGCTGCGTGGTGCGGGTGTCCTCGGCCACGACGACCTCGGCGTTCTCCAGCACCTCCACGAGGCGACGAGACGCGTCGCCGAGATTTCCGATCGGAGTGGCGGCGAGGATGATCACCCGCCCAGCTTAGGCGGGCGCGATGCAGCGGAACGAGAAGGCACGTTGTCTAGGCTGGACCGGTGACCGCGCCCGAACCATTGCTCCCCGCTCCCCCCGAGCGGTCGACACGCTACGGGCAGCTCCGCGATCGCCTGCTGCGGGATCCGGACTGGGGACGCGCGATCCGCTGGCTCGCACCCCTCGTCATCACCGCGATCGCCGCGCTCCTGCGCCTGATCAACGTCGCCCACCCGCACCAGCTCGCCTTCGACGAGACCTACTATGTCAAAGACGCCTGGTCGCTGTGGACTCTGGGCTACGAGGGCACCTGGGGTGAGAAGGCCAACGATGCGTTCGTCACTCTGCAGCAATTGCCGTTGTCGGAACAGGGCGCGTTCATCGTGCACCCCCCGCTCGGCAAGTGGCTCATCGCGCTCGGGATGGCGATCGGCGGGCCCGACAACAGTGCGGGATGGCGCCTCGCCACCGCGGTGCTCGGCACCGGATCGGTGCTGCTGGTCTACCTGATCGCCCGCCGCCTCAGCGGATCCGTCGTCGTCGCGAGCGTGGCGGGGACGCTGCTCGCGATCGACGGTCTCAGCATCGTGATGAGCCGCATCGCCCTTCTCGATGGCATCCTGACCTTCTTCGTGCTGCTGGGCGTGCTCTTCGTGATCATCGACCGGCAGCGCACGATACCCGTGCTCGAGAGACGCGACCCCGATCGTCCCGACCCGTTCTGGGGGCCGGTGCTCTGGCGTCGCCCCTGGCTCGTCGCCGCAGGGCTGGCGCTCGGGGCCGCCTCGGCCGTGAAATGGTCGGGCCTGTACGTGCTCGCGGGTTTCGGCCTCTACGTCGTCATCACCGATGCGCTCGCGCGGCGCCGCGCCGGAGTGGTCCTGTGGCCGACTGCCGCCGCGTTCCGCCAGGGTCCCGTCTCGTTCGTGCTGCTCGTCTTCCCCGCTCTCGCCGTGTACCTGGTCAGCTGGACCGGATGGCTCGTGACGGCCGGAGGGTACGACCGGCAGAGCGACTCCAACCCGCTGATCGCCCTGTGGAAGTACCACGAGTCGATGCTCGGCTTCCACGTCGGTCTGACCCGAGGGCACCCGTATGCGAGCGCCGCATGGGAGTGGCCGTTCCTGCTGCGACCCACCGCCGTCTGGGTCGACTCCGACCCCACGGGCTGCGGCACCGACCACTGCATCGGCGTGATCTCGGCGATCCCGAATCCCCTCATCTGGTACGCGGGCGTCGCGGCATCGATCTACCTGCTGTACCGCCTGGTGCGGGGCTGGATCACGAAGCAGCCCGTGGGCCCGGAGCTGAGCATTCCCCTGGTCGGCCTCGCTGTGACGTACCTGCCCTGGCTCATGTTCCCCGAGCGCACGATCTTCCAGTTCTACACGGTCGTCATGATGCCGTTCCTGGTGATCGCTCTCGCCATGACGCTGCGGATCATCGCGGGCAGACGCGAGGATCCGCTGCACCGACGGCAGTCGGGCGAGCGCACCGTGATGATCTTCCTCGCCTTCGTGGTGCTGGTGTCGGCGTTCTTCCTGCCCCTGTGGACCGGGATGAGCGTGCCCTACGACTTCTGGCTGCTGCACAACTGGCTGCCCGGCTGGGTGTGACGCGTCAGCAGCAGGATCGCGAGAGCCGCGGCTGTCAGGCCTGACGCGACCCAGATCGGGGCGAGCAACCCCCACCCCGCGCTGAGCGCGAGCGCCCCGAGCACCGGCCCGACGGCCGCGCCGACGTTCAATGCCGCCGTGGCGTACGAGCCACCCATCGTGGGCGCACCCGATGCGGCGTAGAGCACGCGGGTGATCACCGTGCTCCCGACGGCGAAGGACAGCACGCCCTGCACGAAGACGAGCACGAGGAGCGTGGCCGGGGCGGAGGCGAACGCCGCCAGCACGACCCAGCCCGTCAGCAGCAGCGGTCCGCCGATGAACAGCACGAGCCCGGGACGTCGGTCGGAGAGCCGGCCGGCGAGCGCCACGCCGAGGAAGGAACCGATACCGAACAGCACCAGCGCCGCCGACACCCAGATCTCCGCAAGACCCGCCGTCTCGGTGACGACGGGGGCGAGGAAGGTGAAGGCCGCGAAGGTGCCGCCGTTGATCAGCGCACCGATGCCCATCGGCAGCAGGAGCATCGGCGTCGCCAGCTGACGGAGTTCTGCGCGGAGGCTCGGCGAGGCTGCGGTGTGCTGCGCTGAGCCCACCGCGCTCGGGACGCCGCGCACGACGCCGATGATCGCCGGAGCGCACAGGATGGCCACCGCCCAGAAAGTCGTCCGCCAGCCCAGGGCCGAGCCGAGCAGGGAGCCGGCCGGCACTCCGGCGACCGTGGCGACCGTGGTGCCGGCGAGCAGGATCGACAGGGCCCGCCCCTTCCGGTCGGCCGGAACCATGGCGGTCGCCGCGCGCAGAGCCACCGCGAGGAATCCCGCGTTGGCGAGGGCCGCGAGCACACGGGTGAGGATCAGCACCGGGAACATCGGAGTCAGTGCTCCGATGACGTGGCACCCGGCGAACAGCACGAGGCAGGCGACCAGCGTGCGTCGCGGCGGCCATCGGCGGGCGAACGCCGCCATTGTCGGCGCGCCCACGACCATGCCGACGGCGAAGGCCGAGGTGAGCAGTCCCGCCGTGCCGACGGAGACATCGAGATCGGTGGCGATCGCGGGCAGGAGACCCGCGAGCATGAATTCGGATGTGCCCATGACGAAGACGGCAAGGGCGAGCAGGTAGAGAGCAGAGGGCATGGAAGTACTCCGAGGTGAGAGATCAAGAAGGGGGCTTCTCGTCACCACGGCCGGCATCCGGGGATGCACCGATCTGCACCTCCGCAGCGGGGAGGCGCAGCTACAGGGTCGTCGCTATCAGTGCACGGGGCCGGCGGTGTGACCGACGGCCCCCGACTCGTCTGACTCGGGACTCGACATGTTCGAACTCTACCGCGCGCTACGGCATCTCGTCCGTCGCGACGTGTTCGACCAGAGGGAGCACTCGACCGGAGAGGTGCGTGCGCATCGCGATCGACGACGCGGTGCGGGCGACCCCCGGCACCAGGGCGACCCGGTCGAGCACCTCCTGCAGCTGCGTGGCATCGCGCGCCACCAGTCGCAGCTGCATGTCGCTCGCTCCGGTGACGGTGTGCATGTCGACGATCTCGGGGACGGCGTCGGCCAGAGCCGTCGCCACCTCGTCATGCCCGACCTTCTGATCGATCTCGACCAGGCAGAAGGCGACGACACCGTACCCGAACCCGGCCGGGTCGATGCGCGGCACGATCGCCTCGATCACCCCGCCCTCGTGCAGGCGCGCGAGTCGACTCGTCGCCGTTCCCCGCGCGATGCCGAGCCGCCGCGCGCACTCCAGGATCGGCAATTGCGGCGACTCCGTGAGCAGCCGGATGAGCTGGGCGTCGAGGCGATCGATGCGCATCGTCACTCCCGCGGGACGCCGGGCCTCGCCACGCTCCTGGTCGCGCGGGCGACGAGGAGGAGCACGGCGGTGAGCCCGAGTGTCAGCAGCAGCTGGATGCGGGCGGCCTCGTCGAGCATCGCGAGGGCGATCACCGCAGCGAGCAGCACCAGGCACAGCCACGACAGCCAGGGGAAGCCCCACATCCGCATCGGCATCTCGTCGCCTGCGCGATCCGCACGACGGCGGAGGATGATCTGCGCCACCGCGGTCGCGGTCCAGATGACGAGCAGCGTCGAGCCGACCACGTTGAGCAGGGCCGGCAGCACCACGTCGGGGAACGCCCAGTTGAGTCCGACCGTGACGAAGCCGAAGGCGACCGAGGCCAGCACGGCGACGAACGGCACGCCCTTGAGGCTGGTGCGGGTCGCGGCCAGAGGAGCGAGGCCCCGCTCCCCCAGCGAGTACGCCATGCGGGAGGCGCCGTAGATGTTGGCGTTCATGGCTGAGAGCAGCGCGATGATCACGATCAGGTCCATCACGAGGCCGACGCCCGGCACGTTCAGGGTCTCGAGCACCGCCGAGAACGGGCCGGCCTTCACCGCGGGATCGTTCCACGGCAGCACCGCCACGATCACGAAGATCGACCCGACGTAGAACACCATGATGCGCACGAGCACCTCGCGGACGATACGGCGGATGTTGCGCGCGGGGTCGTTCGACTCGGCGGCGGCGATGGCGACCACCTCGGTGCCGCCGAACGCGAAGACCACGATCAGCAGCGCACCGGCGATGCCCGCGATGCCGTTCGGGGCGAACCCGCCGTTGTCGACGAGGTTCGAGATGCCGGTACCGGGCACGCCCGGGATGAGGCCGACGATCGCGCACACCCCGACGACGAGGAAGGCGATGATCGCCGCGACCTTGATCGCCGCGAACCAGAACTCGAAGCGACCGTAGTTGCGCACGCCGAACAGGTTCACGGCCGTGAGCGCTACGACGAAGATCAGCACCCACACCCAGGCCGGGATCCCGGGGGTCCAGTTCGCCACGATCGCGCCGGCGCCCGTCGCCTCGGCCGCGATCACCACGACCAGCTGGATCCAGTACAGCCAGCCCACCGCGCTGCCGGCGCTGCGGCCCATCGCCTTCTGGGCGTACGAGCTGAACGCGCCGGAGCTCGGCCTCGCCGCGACCATCTCGGCCAGCATCGCCATCACGAGCACGACGATGCCGCCGGCCACGAGGTACGACACCAGCACGGCGGGCCCCGCGATGCTGATCGCCTGGCCCGAGCCGACGAACAGGCCGGCGCCGATCGCGCCGCCGAGTCCCATCATCGAGATCTGACGACGCGTCAGCCCCGGGTGCAGGCCCTTGGTGGTCGTCGTGGTGGTGGGCACCTCGGTCACGGGATCGTTGGTCATGCGTCCATCGGTCATGCGTTCACCTCGGCGAGCTCGGTCTCGAGGGCGGACTCCACCCGGTCGATGTCATCGACGGAGCCCGAGGAGATGCGGATGCCCTCACCCCGGAAGGCGCGCGCGACCACACCGCCCTCCTGGAGCAGTCGTTCGAGCTCCGATGTGCGGTCCCCGGCGGGCACCCAGACGAAGTTGGCCTGCGAGCGGACAGCGGGCCATCCGGCGGCGGTGAGCACGTCGTACAGGCGGTCGCGCTGGGCGACCACCTCGTCGATACGCGTCGCGAGCTCCGCCTCGGCGTCGAGGGATGCCAGGGCAGCGGTCTGGGCGAGGTCGGTCACGCCGAACGGCACCGCCACCTTGCGCTGGTTCTCGGCGACGGCGGCCGGCGCGATGGCGTAGCCGATCCGGAGCCCGGCGAGCCCGTAGGCCTTGGAGAACGTGTGCAGCACGGCCACGTGGGGGTGGCGTCGGAACAGCTCGATGCCGGCTCCTCTGCTCTCGGTGCGGTCGAAATGCACGTAGGCCTCGTCGATCACCACGAGCACGTCGTGCGGCACCGCGGCCACGAAGTGCTCCAGCGCGTCGGCTCCCACGACGGTGCCGGTCGGGTTGTTCGGATTGCAGACGAAGATCAGGCGGGTGCGCGGGGTGATCGCCGCCAGCATCGCGTCCAGGTCGTGAGCGTGGTCTGCGTCGAGCGGCACCGGGACGGGCGTCGCCCCGGCGATGCGGACGAGCGACGGGTACGCCTCGAACGACCGCCAGGCGAAGACGACCTCGTCGCCGTCACCGGCGACCGCGTGGATGAGCTGGGCGGCGATCTCCACCGACCCCGCACCGACGGTGACTTCGGAGACGTCGACACCGTAGCGGGAGGCGAGTCGCTCGCGCAGCTTCGCGGCACTCATGTCCGGGTAGCGGTTGATGCCGTGGAGGCGCTCACGCACGGCATCGACGACCGACGGGAGCGGCGGGTGCGGAGACTCGTTCGAGGAGAGTTTGGAAGCACCGGCCGGAGCGGAGCGCCCCTGGCGGTACGCGGGAACGGCGTCGAGTCCGGCGCGAGTGGGAAGGGGCATCGTCAGAGCGTCCTTGCTGTGATCGGGTGAGGTGTCGCGCAACACTAGAACGGAATCCGGCCACTGGGCAATCGGCGCACCGGAAGCTGCGCATCTCGCGCAATCGAGCGCCCGCACCTCGGGATGGGCTGGACACACTGCACAGCGGAAGGCGGAGGAACGACTCAGCGGGCCGCTGCCGCAAGCCGGAAGCCGATGCCGACCGCGACCAGGTCGGCCTCATAGGCTCCATGGCGCCGCGCGCACCGGGCGAGGTCCACGTCGTGACGGAATGCGCCCCCGCGTGTGATGTGCGGATCGGCAGCCCAGTCCTCGACGACGGGAACCTCTGCGGGTGACCCCGCATACGGCGCGTAGAGGGTCGACGTCCACTCATCGACGTTGCCGGCCATGTCGAGCACGCCGAACGGGCTCGCGCCGTCGGGGAACGAGCCGACGGGCGTCGTCGTGCCGAGCCCGAGATCGAACAGGTTCGCGCGGCCCGTCCCGTACTCGTCACCCCAGGGGAACTCACGGGTGTCGTCGCCACGCGCTGCGCGCTCCCATTCGTCTTCGGTCGGCAGACGTGCGTCCGTTCCGAGCTCTGCCCCGATCCACGCGGCATAGGCGGTCGCCTCATCCCAGGACACCCCGACCACCGGATGATCGTCGATCCCGGGGATGGCGCGGGCGTGCATGGACTCGGCGAACACCGCCCATTGTGCGACCGTCACCGGGGTACGTGCGAGGCGGAAGGCAGGGACGAAGATCCGCGCTCGCGGAGTCTCCTTCACGTACCAGGCGCGGGGCACGCCGGTATCGGCGTATCGTTCGGCGAGGGCATCGACCTGGTCGAGCGGCGTCCCCCGCTGCAGGTCCCCGGCGGGGATGTCGATCCACTCGATCTGCGACACGGCCATGCACAGTCCTCCTCGGTTCCAGGTGATGGTCAGCGTGCGACCGACACCTCGGCGGGATCGGTGACCGGCAGGCGGCACACGAACGCCCGACAGTCGTAGGCGCGCTCCGTCGACGTGTCCTTGCCCTCGAACAGTTCGAACCCGGCATCCGCGAATGCCCGCGCCTGGTCCGGGGTAACCACCGCGACGACCTCGGCGTCAGCGCCTCGGCCTGCGGCGGCGAGGGCACTGTCACGAGCTTCGGTGACCACGACGAGCTGACGCGGCGGAACTGCGAGGCCTGCGGCCACCCGCAGCAGGGTGCCGTGGGCGAACGGCTGCTCCAGAGACCGCACGGCGAGCGCGCTCACGGTCGACACGGCGGCTTCCCGATATCGATCCCCCGCGCCCAGCCACCACGCGGTCAGGGCGGCGCTCGCGACCGCCGCGGCATCCGACGGCAGATCGCCGTCGGTCTGGTCGGGCGAGGTCGCGATGCCCTGCGCCGACAGCAGGGGGTCGTCGCCTCCGGCTCCCGACAGGACGTCGTCGAGGATGCCACGGGCCGTGATCGCCCAGCGCGCCTCGCCGGTCGCCAGCGCGAGCGCGAAGAGGCCGTCGGCGAGAAGGCCGAGGTCGGCTGCGGTCGCGACCGCAGCCGATGCCCGTCCATCCAGCGACGCGCGCACGAGGGCGCCTTCGGCATCCCGGTTGATGCGCAGCACGTGGTCGGCCGCGGCGGCAGCCGCATCGATCCAGGTCCGTTCTCCGTACGCGGCCCCGGCGCGGGCGAGGGCACCGACCGCGAGTCCGTTCCATCCGGTGATCACCTTGCCGTCGACGGCCGGGGGCTCCAGGCCCGTGCGCTCGGCCACCGGGCGGAGGTAGTACCCGCCCTCGGAGCGCACGCCGTCGATCGTCGACTCCGAATCCTGCGCCGCGCCGAATCCCCCGTCGTCACGCTGGAGCACGCCCGTCAGGAACGAGGCGATACCTCGCACGGTCCGCTCGTCTCCCCCGTCACGCGCGATGTCGAGCAGCTGCGCGTTGTCGGTCAGCATCCGCTCGTAGTGCGGCACGGTCCAGTCGCGCCCGGTCGCATAGCGGAAGAACCCGCCATCGGCGTCGCGAAGGTCGGAAGCAGCCATCGCGGCGAGCGCCCGCGCACCCGCGGCAGACGCCTCCGGCGCACCTTCTCGCACGAGGGGATGCTGTAGGAACCGCAGCGTGGTGGCGACGGGGAACTTCGGCGCGCCGCCGAAGCCTCCGAACTGCCGATCCTCCCGCTGGGCGATCGCCTCCGCCGCCGTCGCGATCGCAACGACATCCGGGACGTCCGACGGCACCGACTCCGCGGCTCGGGCGAGCGCGTCCGTCACGGCATCCGCCGACTCCTCGGCCTGAGTGCGACGGAGAGTCCAGGCCTCCCGCACCGCGGCGAGAACGTCACGGAAGGCGGGCAGCGGCGCACGGGCCTCCGGCGGCCAGTACGTGCCGGCGTAGAAGGTGCGGCCGCGCGGCGTGGCGAACACCGTCAGGGGCCAACCCAGGTTCTGCGTGAAGGCCGAGGCCGCGGCCATGTAGGCGCCGTCGACCTGGGGATGCTCCTCACGGTCGACCTTGACGGCCACGAAGCCGTCGTTGATGAGTGCAGCGGTGACGGGATCGGCGAACGACTCCCTCGCCATCACGTGACACCAGTGGCAGGTGGAATAGCCGATGGAGATCAGCAGCGGCACGTCCCGCCGCCGGGCCTCCTCGAAGGCCTCTTCGCCCCACGGGTGCCAGTCGACCGGGTTGTCGGCGTGTGCGCGCAGGTAGGGGCTGAGGGTGTCCGCGAGCCGATTGGTCATAGCGTCCACGCTACGCCGCGCGTGGCGACTGCGGTCAGCCGACGAGGAGTTCGACCGGACGCGAGGCCGCGTACCCCACCAGCGGCAGCGCACGCTCGGCGGCCAGCGCGATGCGGGCTTCGAGCACCTCGGAGGTGATCTCGTAGCCGTCGAAGTCGGTGTTGCTGGCGTAGACGCCGAGCGGCAGGGTGAGCGCCTGGAAGAAGGCGAACAGCGGACGCAGCTGGTGCTCGATGATGAGCGCGTGCTTCTCGCCGCCGCCCGTCGCGGCGAGCAGCACCGGCTTTCCCACCAGGTCGTACTGACCGACGAAGTCGAACAGGTGCTTGAAGAGCCCGGTGAACGACGCCCGATACACGGGGCTGCCCACGATCAGCAGATCGGCGGACTCGATCGCCTGCAACTGCGCCTCGACCTCCGGCGGCAGCTGGTCCCGCTGCAGCGCGCCGGCCAGCCCCGGTCCGATCTGCGTCAGCTCGATGAGCTGCGACTCGATGTCGGCCCGCTCGGCGATGGCGGCCGTGATCGCGCGGACGAGGGCGGTCGTCTTGCTGGGCTCGTGCAGGGATCCCGACACGGCGACGACACGGTACGGAGCTGTCATGCCTCGACGGTACTCACGACGACGCCCCGTGTCGCGCGAGGCGACACGGGGCGTCATGTAGGCCCGGAGGCTCCGTCGCACCCGACCGGGTCAGTTGACCTCGTCCGGGTGCGAGCCCACGCGGCCGGAGCCGTCGAGCGGGTCGAGCGCGTCGAGCGCCGCGATCTCGGCGTCGGTCAGCTCGAAGCCGAAGACGTCGAGGTTCTCGCGCAGGCGCTCGGCGCGCACCGACTTCGGGAACACGATGATGCCCTTCTGCAGGTGCCAGCGGAGCACGGCCTGCGCCGGCGTGACCCCGTGGGCCGCTGCGGCATCCGCGACGGCCGGGATGCCGAACAGGTCGTACTTGCCCTGGCCGAGCGGACCCCACGCCTCGATGCGCACGTCGTTCGCGTCGGCCCAGGCGACCTCTTCGCGGCGCTGGTACGCCGGGTGCAGCTCGATCTGGTTCACTGCCGGCACCACGCCCGTCTCCTTCACGGTGCGCTCGAGGTGCGGCACCAAGAAGTTCGATACGCCGATGCTGCGGGTGAGCCCTTCCTCGCGCAGCTCGATCAGCTTCGCGAACGCGTGCACGTAGTCGTCCTTGGCCGGGGTGGGCCAGTGCACCAGGTACAGGTCCACCTTCTTGAGGCCGAGCTTCTCGAGGCTTTCGCCGATGGCCGCGCGGGGCTCGTCGTCGTGGTGACGGTCGTTCCAGAGCTTCGTCGTGATGAAGAGCTCGTCACGGGGGATGCCCGAGGAAGCGATGGCGGCACCCACGCCCTCCTCGTTGCCGTAGATCGCGGCGGTGTCGATGTGGCGATAGCCGATCTCCAGAGCCTCGCTCACCGCCTTCTCGGTCTCTGCCGGCGGCACCTTGAAGACGCCGTAGCCCAGCTGGGGGATGGAGTTGCCGTCGTTCAGTTCGAGTGCAGGAATCGTCATGTCTCCAGCCTATGACCTGTGATGACAGGTGGGACAGGGTTCCGAGGGGTTCCGCCGACCTTCTTTCCGTAGGCTGGGGTCGATGAACGAGCGCGACGCCCCGAGCGGCGAGCAGTACCTCCCGCCACCGCCCCCGACGCCTGCGGCCGATGCGCGGGATCTCGATGCGCAGGACTCCACGGATGACGAGACGCGGATCGTCGTGGCCACCAGGCGACGCAGTCGGGCGATCATCATCCTCGTCATCGTCATCGCCGCCGCCCTGCTCCTCGGCACGATCGCGACGAATCTCCTTCTCGCTGCCGGTCTGCGCGCCGAGATCGGTGAGGGACGCGGAGACTCATCGGCGGTGCCGTCGGCCTCCTCATCCCCGGAGGACTCCGCGACGCCGACCGCGGCCGGTGTGACGACGGGGTGCGGCGAGCTCTGCGCCGCAGCCACCGCCGAGATCGGAACCGCGGCCGGCGAATGGAAGCTCGAAGGCGAGTGGACGGACACTCCGAACGACCTGGGCTCGCGCGATGCGGCGACCGCGGTGTTCGGCTCCGATGCCGGTCGCGCCACCCTGGTCGTGCTGCAGTTCCCCTCGGATGAGGAGGCGGCTCAGGCTGCCGTCGACCTCCGCGCCAGGATCGGCGACCCCACGTACACGGAACAGGTGTTCGACGACGGGTCAGGCACCCGGTACGACTTCGACGGCGCGATCGTGAGCCGCGTGGTGTGGCACCTGGACGCCCAGTCGCAGCCGCACACCCCTGGCCGCCTGTACATCGTCGAAGCTCCGGCGAACGCTGCCGACAGCTTCGCCGACCAGAGCGCCTACCGGCTGTATCTCGCGCTCCCGCTCTAGGCGACTCCCCGCGACATCGCCTGGAAGGCTGCGACCGCGCGCGCGGCGGGACGAGGGCCGTCGGGATCCGCCGCCCACTGCTCGAGCCCGACGCGGATGGAGGCGGTCGCGACCGCGGCGAGCAGAGCGGCATCCCACACCGCGATCCCCCGCTCCCGGAGGATCGCACGCAGTCGACGCTCGGAGTCGTCGTTGACGCGCAGCCATACGTCGCGCATCGCCGTGTCGTCTTCCAGTCCTCGCAGCACGCCGAGCATCGTGTCGAGCTCGAGCCCGTCGGCGACGCCCGCTCCCGACTGCTCCTCCCCCGACTGCCCCTCGCCCGACTGCCCCTCGGCGAGCTGCGCCTCGATCACAGCCGGGATCTGCTCACGCAGAGCCCCCTCTCCGACCTGCGCGAAGGCCTCCTGCCACCGCTGCGCGCCGACGCTGAGGATCGGCGCTATCGCGTCTTCCTTGCGGGCGAAATACCGGTAGAACGTGCGCACCGAGACGCCCGCACGCGCCGCGATCTGCTCGGCGGTGACGCCCGCCACGCTCTGCTCGGCGAACAGCACAGCCGCAGCGGCGGCGATGTCACGCTCGGTCGCGGCCTTGCGGCGCTCGGTGAGGTTCGAGGTCTCCACCGTCACAGCGTACGGGAACAGATCCGCACCTCGACAGGTTGAGCCTAAGTGGCACAACATGCCAAACAGGCATATCCTGCCGATATCCACCACGAAGGGAAGATCATGAACCGCTATGAAGGACGTCGGGCTCTCGTCACCGGAGGAGGGTCGGGCATCGGCCAGGCCACCGTGCTGCGGATGCTCCGGGAAGGCGGCAGCGTCGTCGCCGCCGACGTCAGCACCGAAGGCCTCGACGACACGGTCGCCAAGGCAGGGCCGCTCGCCGAACGCCTCACCACCGTCACCATGAACATCGCCGACGAGGCCTCCGTTGCCGCGGGCGTCGCCGAAGCCGTCGCCGCTCTGGGCGGACTCGACGTACTCGTGAACGCCGCCGGGATCCTGCGGTCCTCGCACACCCACGAGACGACACTCGACCAGTTCGAACAGGTCATCCGCATCAACCTGATCGGCACGTTCCTCGTCATCCGCGCGGCGATCCCCGCCCTGCAGGAGGGCTCCTCGGCCGCCGTGGTCAACTTCAGCTCCACCTCGGCCGGATTCGCACACCCCTACATGGCGGCCTATGCAGCCAGCAAAGGCGGCGTGCAGTCGATGACCCATGCGCTCGCAGCGGAGTACGCGAAGAGCGGCATCCGCTTCACCGCGGTGCAGCCGGGATCGATCTCGTCCGGCATGACGGACGGGTCCGGACGGAGCAACCAGAGCAACGGCCCCGGCCTGCCCGCGGACGCCGACATGAGCCTGTTCATGAAGCTCGCACCCGCGATCGGCGAGGGCTTCGCCGGACCGGAATCGGTCGCCGGGGTCGTGGCGATGCTCGCGAGCGAAGACGGCGCCTTCATCACCGGCACCGAGGTGCGCATCGACGGCGGCACCCACTTCTGAGAGCACGAAAGGGGGCGCCGGCGGATGCCGGTGCCCCCTCTGCGCATGCGCTCAGCGCGCGAGCTGCTCAGTCACCGATCCGGGTGGTCTTGACCTCGTTCACCCGCACGATGTTCGTGCCGGTCGCGGTGCCGGCCCGGTAGGAGAACACCGAGGGCGAGCCCTCGCTCTGCAGCGCCGCAGTCGCGTCACTCGCGGACACCTGCCACGTCGCCGGTTCCGGCTGCCCGTCGGCCCACACCTTGGCGCGGATCGTCGTCGAGGAAGACCCGGTCGTCTCGGTCGACAGATGGAACACGGTGCCGGCGCTCCAGGTCAGCCCCGGCACAGCGGCGCTCGCGATGGCCGTCCCGTTGCGCTGGATCACGACCCAGGTCGCCCCATCAGCGCGGTGCCACGCCAGGGCGCGGTAGCCCGCGTCCGCGTTGCGCCGCGAACCCGCACCGACGTAGACGGTGCCAGACTCCGGGCCGCCGGAGAGCGTGTAGGACATGGCGGTGGCGGAATCCCGCACCGACGCATCGTCCAACAGCATCTCCCTGGTCTGCCCGGCGACGAGGTCGATCACTCCGGCGCCGTCGGCCACCGAGAGCGCCGTCGACTTGCCCTGCATGGGCGTCCACGCGCCGCCGACCTCAGCGGCGCCCCAGCCGGACTCCACCGCACGGTCGAACCCGTCGGATGCCACCACGACATCGGCCACGACGGGAGCGGTCACCACGACCTGCTTCTCGCTCGACGCCGACAGTCCACTGCTGTCCGTCACGGTCAGCCGCACGGTGTAGGTGCCGGCCGCCGCGTAGTCATGCGTCGCCGTCGCGCCGGCCGCCGACGCGCCATCACCGAAGTCCCACGCGTAGCCGCTGACCGACGCCGCACCGTCAGCGGTGGACCCCGACCCGTCGACCGCGACGGTCAGGTCGGTCGCCTGGGCCGTGAAGGCCGCCGTCGGAGCCTTGAGGCCCTTGCCCAGCTGGAAGTGCGAGCGCACCTGGTCCGCGTTCAACGCGAGCGGGTACACCGCGGCCTCGTCCAGTGATCCCTTGAAGTAGTTCGACGAGGGAGCAGACGGCCAGCCCGTGAGCGCGTCTCCCCCGATGCGGAGGTAGGCGGGGTCGGTCTTGGATGTCGTGACCGCGGCGTCTGACGCGACGAGCTCGCCGTCGACGTACAGCTTCATCCCGGCCGCGCCCTGCGACACGACCGCGTGATGCCAGACGCCGTCGTTCAGCGCCTTGTCTCCGGCGATGGTGGCGCGGGCCTGTCCGGCAGAGACGCCGAAGGTCAGGGTGCCGCTGTTGGTCATGTACAGCTGCCGGTCGACGCTCGCGGAGCTCCCCGTCTTGGCCGCTCCGGAGCCGATGAGCATGCCACCGGTCTTCGTGGTGGTCTGGAACCAGATCTCCGAGGAGAACTCGCTCGACACCGGCGCCTTGGCATCGGACGACACCCGCCCGTTCGTGGTGCCGTTGAACGTGGTCGAGCCGGTGCCGCTGTTCTCGACGCCTGACGACGAGGCTGCGGCTCCCGTGCCGCTCACCGGGTTGTTCGATCCGGCCCAGTCCTTCGAGACGTTACCCATCGGGTAGTACAGCGAGGGCTTGTCCGCGAGGATCTTCTTCGAGTAGGCCGAGGCGGTGCCCGCCGTGGCCTTCGCGTTCACGCTCGCGCTCGTGGCGATGTTGCCGTCGCGATCCTTCGCGACCACCGTGTAGCTCTGTGTGGCTCCCGGAGTCGCCGTCGGGTCGTCGAGGGTGACCGTCGTCTGCTTCCACCAGGTGCCGTCCGCTGTCGCGGTGGCCACAGGCTCGGCGGCACCGGCCCGGCGCAGTTCATAGGTGAGCGTCAGGTCGTCCCGGTCCCAGTTCGTGGGGATCGACACCCGGGCGTTGCCGGGGACGGGCGAGGTACCCGCTGTGGGCTTCCATGCCGTATCGGAGAGCCGGGGCCCGTCCTTCGCGCCGCCGGGCGGATTCGTGGAGAAGCGCACGATTCCCTCGAACTGCCCGTTGTTCACCGAGCGGAACTCTCCGCCGATCGAGATCATGTCGCCCGCGCCCGTGATCGACAGACCCGCCTGGCCGAGGCCGCTCGTGGTGCCGACCGCGAAGTCGGGCGCCCACTGATACGGCGACGGAGCGGGCGTACCGGCCCAGTTGGCGTACCCGGAGTAGGTGTTCGCGGAGAGGGTTCCGCGCGCGTCGGCCGTGTAGGCCTCGGCGTACTGGTACACCGCCGGGTTCTTCTGCGGCTGGAGTCCCATCGTGTTGCAGGAGTGCATGTGGCTGGTCGTGTAGACCACCTTGCCGGTCGAGTAGACGCCGTAGTGGTCACCGTGACAGTCTGCGATCCACCGCACCGCCCCCGTGCCGGCCTCAGCGGCGAACGTGCCCTCGAGGTTGCCCCCGCCTGCCCAGCTCCACCCGGTGCCGTAGACGGTGTTCGCATCCGTGGCGAGCGCGAAGATGCCGGAGTTGCTGCTGCTGCCGCTGTTCTTCACGACCTTGGAGATGCCCCAGGCCGTGTCGGCGGCACCCGTGGTCTTGTCGACCGCCGCGGAACCGCGCAGACTGCTGCCGTTCACCGCGGAGAAGCGCCCGCCCACGATGACGTTGGTGCCCGCCGGGTCCATCACGAGGGCGTCGACCTGGCGGTCGGCCTGCGGGGCCCAGCTCAGGAGCGCTCCGTTCTTCTGGTCGAAGGCCGCGAGGTTCTTCCGGGCGACGCCGTTGGCCTGGGTGAACAGACCGCCCAGGTAGATGTTCGACCCGTCGGTCGTGATCGCGTACACGCCGCTGCCGCCGATCGACGGCGCGAACTGCGGGACCAGCTCACCGGTCTTGGCATCGAGCGCCGCGAAGTTCCAGCGGTCCTTCCCGTTCACCTTGTTGAAGGAGCCGCCGATGTAGATGCGGGATCCGTCCGGAGATGCGGCGACCGCCTTGATGACGCCGTTGACCGTCGGAGCGAACGAGGACAGGGCGCCCGAGACGATGTCGTAGGCCAGCACGTTCGAACGGGCGGTGAGGGCTGTGCCGGGCGCCGCCTTCGGCTCGCGCGCGTTGTCGAACTTGCCGACCGCGTACACCGTGGTGCCGATCGTGGTCTGCGCCCATACGTAGCCGTTGTCGATCTGAACGGTCGGGATCGGGTCCGACGTCACCACGTTCTCGTCGCGCTGCAACTGCGGCGGCATCGTCGGCGGCACCTCGGCCGCGGCGGCAGCCGTCGCTCCCACACCCGATAGACCCGCGATCAGCAGGCCGGCCGTCAGCATTGATGCGACGACACCTCTTGTCCGTCGCCCGAAACGTGTCCGTCGCCCGAAACGTGTCCGTCGCCCGAAACTCGTGTTCCCCACCGTGACTCCCCAGTCGATGCTGTCCCGAACGCGGCGTCATCATCCCCCGCGCGCTCGACGACATCGAGGCGGCGAAAGATCGCCGCGACGCGGTGGTGTGAACTCCCCAGTTCGAAACTCCCCAGTCCGACCAGCCATGCCGGTCGGTCGCAGACGCCAGACAGGCGTTGCGCATCCACGGTAACACATCGCGCCTCCGGATCCGGAGGAACGCTCGACGCCGGCCGGATCAGCGCCGCGGTACCGCCGCCATCGCCGCTGCCCCTCGTCCGACCAGGCGTTCGAGCGGGCCCCGTCCGACGAACATCGACCAGAGCGTCGTCAGAAGCAGCAGTCCGAGCGCGGTGGCCGCCCAGAAGGCGTTGCTCGAGAAGAACCCTCCGGGCCCGGCCACCAGCACGACGGAGAGGACGTGAGCGCTGTATGCCGTCAGAGGCATGGAGCCGAGCGCGCCGAGTGGCAGCAGCACCCAGCGAAGCGGCCTGCTCAGCAGCAGACACAGCGCGATGACCACGAGCGCGAAGCCGCCCGATCCGAGGATCTCCGCGGTGCCGCCGCTGTGCGGTTCGACTGCGAAGACCGCGGTGAGCACGGCACGGAGGGGATCTGCCTCCGTCAGCGCCTGCGGATATCCCTCCCACCCGGACGGCGGGGCGACGACGCTGCCGGAACTGCCGTCGGAGAACGAGCCGCCGTCGGAGAACGAGCCGCCGTCGGAGAACGAGCCGCCGTCGGCGAAGGAGCTGCTGCTGAAGCCCCCGGTGAGTCCCGCGGCCTGGCCGATCCCGCCCACGCCGTAGCCGATCACCGCGAGCACGAACCCGATCCCGAGCGCGACCGCCGCCGTGCGCAGCCGCTCGACGTGCAGGCGACCGAACGCCATGCCGGCGAGCACCAGGGCCATCCAGACCGTGATCGGATACGTGCCGTAGAGCACGAACCCGATACCGGAACCGTAGGGGTTCAGCATCACGGCGTTCAGGAAGGCGAGCAGTGACGGGCCCAGCAGGGCGAGCACCGCACTGGCGCTCAACAGCTGCCAGGGCCGCCAGCGCAGGAAGGGGATGACCGCGACATAGAGCAGACCGTAGAGCGTGAGGATCACCGCGATCGGGGTGTTCAGCATCTCCAGTGCCAGCCCGATCACGAAGATCACCGCACCGCGACCGATCAACTGCAGGCGGATGCTCGGAATCCGCTCACGGTCGGGACCGGCGCTGCGTCCGGTCATCAGGGCGATCGAGATACCGGCGAGCACCGCGAACAGGATCGAGGAGCGCCCGTGCACCAGGTCGGTCCACGTCGAGGGGTCGAGCCAGTCGAACGCCTCTGTCTCCCCGATGTGTGCT
Organism: Microbacterium sp. 2RAF4; assembly: GCF_052115285.1. Taxonomy (NCBI): domain Bacteria; kingdom Bacillati; phylum Actinomycetota; class Actinomycetes; order Micrococcales; family Microbacteriaceae; genus Microbacterium; species Microbacterium sp. 2RAF4. The sequence continues at coordinate 436,679 of NZ_JBFRGI010000002.1, forward strand.
CCGGCCATGCCGAGGATCGCCAATCCTCTGGCGACGTCGAGTCCGAGGATGCGCGGCGGCCGCCCGAACTCTCGGAACCACTGGACGGGAGCGAGAGGGGTGATCACCCCATGATCGTAGGGGGCGATTCCCGGCATACGATGGAGGGCTATGTCTTCCCCCGTGATCTCCTATCCCCCCGAGCTGCCGGTCAGTGCGGCCAGGGCCGAGATCGCCGACGCCATCCGCGACCATCAGGTCGTGATCGTCGCGGGTGCGACCGGATCGGGCAAGACCACGCAGCTGCCGAAGATCGCGCTCGAACTCGGGCGGGAGCGCATCGCGCACACCCAGCCCCGACGTCTCGCCGCCCGCACGATCGCGGAGCGCGTCGCCGAGGAGCTCCAGGTCGAGCTCGGCACCTTCGTCGGCTACAAGGTGCGCTTCACCGACAAGGTGTCCGACGCCACCCGCATCGCCCTGATGACCGACGGCATCCTGCTCAACGAGATCCACCGCGACCGTCTGCTCACGCGCTATGACACGATCATCATCGACGAGGCGCACGAGCGCTCTCTCAACGTCGACTTCCTGCTCGGCTATCTGGCCCGCATCCTCCCGGAGCGCCCCGACCTGAAGGTGATCATCACCTCGGCGACGATCGATCCGGAGAGCTTCGCGAAGCACTTCGCCGCACCCTCGGAGACAGGCGGCGACGGCACCCCGGCACCGATCATCGAGGTCTCCGGCCGCACCTATCCGGTGGAGATCCGGTACCGCGGGCCGGTCGAGGATGCGGACGACGACAGCTCGCCTACGGAGCCGGAGGACGAGGTGTCGGCGATCGTCTCCGCCCTGCGGGAACTCGACCGTGAACCGCCGGGCGACGTGCTCGTCTTCCTCCCCGGGGAAGCCGAGATCCGCGACGCCGCCGATGCTGTGCGCGGCGCCTATGCGAACGACCGCTCCCCCACCGAGGTGCTGCCGTTGTTCGGGCGGCTCTCCGCCGCCGACCAGCATCGGGTGTTCGAACGCAGCAGGGTGGCCGGCGTGCGCCGTCGAGTGGTCCTCGCCACCAACGTGGCCGAGACGAGCCTCACGGTACCCGGCATCAAGTACGTGATCGACACCGGCACGGCGCGCATCTCCCGCTACAGCAACCGCTCCAAGGTGCAGCGGCTGCCGATCGAGCCCGTCTCCCAGGCCTCGGCCAACCAGCGTTCCGGTCGTGCCGGCCGCACCAGCGACGGCATCGCGATCCGCCTGTACTCGGAGGACGACTACGACAGGCGGCCGGAGTACACCGAGCCCGAGATCCTGCGCACCTCGCTGGCCTCGGTCATCCTGCAGATGCTGTCGCTGGGATTCGGCGACATCACGGCGTTCCCGTTCCTCACCCCGCCCGACTCCCGGGGAGTGAAGGCCGCGTTCGATCTGCTCACCGAACTCGGCGCGGTCGAGCCGTCCCGCCGCGACGGATCCCCGCATTTGACCCGCATCGGCCGCGAGATCTCTCGCATGCCGATCGACCCGCGGTTCGCGCGCATGCTGATCGAGGCGGGGCGGGCGGGATCGAGCGGCACCGTGACACGCGACGTGCTCGCGATCGTCTCGGGCATGACGATCCAGGACGTGCGGGAGCGGCCGGAAGAACGTCGGGAGGAGGCCGACCGCCTGCACGCGCGGTTCGTCGACCCGACCAGCGACTTCCTGACCCTGCTGAACCTCTGGAACCACCTGCGTGAGCAGCAGCGCGAGCTCGGTTCGAGCGCGTTCCGTCGGCTCTGCCGCTCCGAGCACCTGAATTACGTGCGGGTGCGCGAGTGGTTCGACGTGCACCGTCAGCTGCGCACCCTCGTGAAGACGAGCGACCGCGGCGGGGAAGGCGGGGGCGCCAGCGACCCCGATGCGATCCACCGCGCCCTGCTCTCCGGCCTGCTCTCGCAGATCGGCATCCTCGACGAGCGCACTGCCCCCGCCGGCAAGGGCCACTCCCCTGCGAAGGAGCAGAAGGGGCGGCGCATCGCGGAGTACCGCGGAGCCCGAGGGATCCGCTTCTCGATCTTCCCCGGCTCCGGGCTGCGCAAGAAGAGCCCGCGCGCGGTGATCGCCGCCGAGATCGTCGAGACCTCCCGCACGTTCGCACGCACGGTCGCCGCGATCGATCCGGCCTGGGCCGAGCCCCTCGCCGGCGATCTGGCCAAGCGCCAGGTGACCGAGCCGCACTGGTCGAAGGACGCGGGTGCCGCTGTCGCGTTCGAGAAGGTGACCCTCTTCGGGCTCGAGATCATCCCGCGCAGGCGCGTGCAGTTCGCGCGTATCGACAGGGCCGCCTCACGCGAGCTGTTCGTGCGGCATGCGCTCGTCGAGGGCGAGTGGGATCCGACGCGGATCGACAAGCGGGTGAGCGCGTTCTGGCGCAGCAACGCCGAGCTGCGCAAGCGTCTCGAGAAGCTGGAGGAGCGTGAGCGCCGCCGCGACATCCTCGCGGGCGACGAGGCCGTGTTCCGTTTCTACGATGAACGCATCCCCGCGGAGGTGTTCGATGTGCGCTCGTTCGAGAGCTGGTGGCGCGAGGCCATGGCGGCCACGCCGAAGCTGCTCGTGATGCGCGAGAGCGACCTGATCGACGACGAGGAGCGCGCGGATCAGCGCGAGTTCCCGACCCGGTGGACTCAGGGCGATCAGGTGCTCGGTCTCGCGTACCGATTCGAGCCGGGCGCCGACGACGACGGTGTGAGCGTCGTCGTGCCCCTGCCCCTGCTCGCGCAGATCGAGGATCGCGGTTTCGACTGGCAGGTTCCCGGCCTGCGCGCCGAGCTGGTGACCGGTCTGCTGCGCGCTCTCCCCAAGGCCATCCGTCGCCACGTGGTGCCTGCAGCCGACTGGGCGGAGAAGTTCGGTGCCGAGCTCATCGACGAGGGGCCGGAGTCGCACGGCGGCCTGCCCCCGCGCACGCTCAAGGAAGCCCTCGCCCGTCGTATCCAGCCGCTCGCCAATCAGCTGGTCTCCGCCGCCGACTTCGACGACGAGCGAGTGCCCCCGCATCTGCGCATGAACTTCCGCGCCGTGGACGAACGCGGCAGGGTGGTCGGCTCCGGACGCGATCTGCGTGCCCTGCAGACGCAACTCTCCGACCGCGCTCGCAGCAGCGTCGCCCGCTCGATCGCCGCCCCTCCCCGCTCCGGCGCCCCCGGCGCGAAACGCGGCACCCCGGGCGAGGGCGTCGAACGCATCGCCGCCGCGTCGCTCGAGCAGACCGGTCTCACGGCCTGGACCTTCGGGGAGCTGCCGGAGGTGCTCGACACCCGCGTCGCCGGAGGGGTGGTCCGCGGCTACCCGGCCGTCGTCGATCAGGGCAAGACCGTGTCGGTGCGCGTCGAATCCACCCCCGACGCGGCGGCAGCGGCGACGCGCGACGGCGTGCTGCGGCTCGTGCTGCTGGGCGTCCCCTCCCCGTCCTCGTACGTGCAGGAGCATCTGACGAGCCAGGAGAAGCTGGCGCTCGCCGCCTCGCCCTATCCATCCGCGGCAGCGCTCATCGAGGATTGCCGCGCCGCCGTGGCTCGGAAGGTCATCCAGGAGGTCGTCCCGGACGGGATCGTCCGCGACGAGGCCGGCTTCGCCCGTGTGCGGGACGCGGTCTCCGCCGTGCTCGTCGACGAGCTGTTCGCGTGCGTGTCGCTGGTCGCGCGCATCCTCACCAAGTCCCGAGACGTCGAACGCGGCATCAAATCGCAGAACTCGCTCGCCCTGCTCGGACCGCTCAACGACATCCGCACCCAGCTGAGCGGCCTGCTGCACCCGGGATTCGTCTCCGCCGCTGGAGCCGATCGCCTCGCGCACTTCCCCCGCTACCTGGAGGGGATGCTCGACCGGCTGAAGACCCTCGCGAGCGAGCCGGGCAAGGACCGCACGCGTATGACCGAGTACGAGCGGATGGCGAAGGCGTTCGAAGACGCGGGCGGCACCATCCCCCTCACCCCCGACGCGACGCCCGCGCTCGTCGAGGTGCGCTGGCTGCTCGAGGAGTATCGGGTGAGCGTGTTCGCACAGCGTCTGGGCACCGCGCAGCCGGTGTCGCCGCAGCGCATCATGAAGGTCCTCTCCGGCCGCTGACCCGAGACCGAGGCCCGTGTACCCCGGGTAGCCTGAACGCATGGCTCGCGCGATCGTCTACACCGAAATCGGCTCCCCCGCTGTCCTCCACCTGATCGAGATCCCGGATCCGGTCGCCGCACGCGGTGAGGTCGTCGTGCGGATCGAGGCGGCGGGAGCGAACCCGATCGACGCCAAGCTGCGCGGCGGCAAGCGCCCCTCCCCACCGATCACCGAGCCGCGTCCTGTCGGCTTCGACGGCGCAGGCGTCGTCGAGGTGCTGGGCGAAGGGGTCGACGATCTCGCCGTCGGCGACCGGGTGGCCATCCGCGACGGGAACGGCACCTACGCCTCGGCGCTCGCCATCGCGACCGAGAAGCTCGCGAAGCTCCCCGACTCGGTCACGACGGCCGAGGGCGCCGCGATCGGTATCCCCGCGGGAACCGCCTACCAGTCGCTGCGCTCGCTGGGAGTGACCGAGGGCGACGTGCTGCTCGTGCACGGCGGTTCCGGATCCGTCGGCCAGGCTGCCGTGCAGTTCGCCGTCGCCTGGGGTGCCACCGTGATCGCGACCGGGAGCCCCGCCCGCCACGACCAGCTGCGCGAGCTCGGGGCGATCCCCGTGGCCTACGGCGACGGCCTGCTCGACCGGGTGCGAGCCGCCGCTCCGTCTCCCGTGACCGTGGTGCTCGACTGCGCCGGCACCGATGAGGCGATCGAGACCTCGCTGGCGCTCGTCGCCGACCGTGAGCGCATCGCGACGATCGTACGAGGGCCGGATGCGGCGTCCTTCGGCATCAGGGCGTTCTCCGGCGGCTCGCCCGTCCCGCTGACCACGCAGGAGCTCGCCTGGCGCGCCGAGGCCCTGCCCGAGACGATCGCCCTCCTGGACGCCGGCGACTTCACGATCGAGCTCGGACCTCAACTCCCGCTCGCCGAGGCGGCGCAGGCCCATGAGCTCATGGAATCCGGCGCCGCCTCGGGCAAGATCATCCTGCTTCCGTAGCGCAGGGCAGGGTCAGGCCGGAGCGACCGGCCGACCGATCGACAGCATCAGGCGGTTCGCCCAGTTGAAGAACGCCGCGCCGTGGATGACGTCAGCGACCTCCAGGTCGTCGAGCCCTGCCGCCCGCAGCCGGGCGATCTCGTGCTCCCCGAATGCGCTCGGAGTGTCGGTGAGCGCGACCGACGCGGCCACGATCGCGTTCCAGCGCTCGCCGAGATCGGCGTCGACCCCCTCGTCCAGCAGCAGGTCGACATCCTCGACCCGCTTGCTGTGGTGCGCAGCGAAGCGGGAATGCACCGAGGCGCAGAACACGCAGCCGTTGCGCCGTGATGCTGCGGTCGCCGCCAGCTCGCGGTCTGCGCGCGGCAGACCCTCGGCGACGTTGTAGAAGATGTCCTTGTCGACGAGCGTCCGCGCCTTGAGCACCTCGGGATCGCGGGCCAGCAGCCGGAAATAGTCGTTCTTCGCCCGCGCGGCATCGACGAGCCCGTCGTAATGCCGTGGCGTCAGCTCCTCCTCCGCGAGGGGCTCGAGGTGCGGGACCCAGCCCACTTCCCCGCGGGTGAAGGCGTGCGGGTGCGGGGCGTCGTCGTGCCGGAGCACGCTCTGCGCGGCGGTCATGCGGCCTCCTCCTCGGAGATCTCGGTCTGGGCGGTGAGTCCTGCAGCGGCGAGCGCGCGGAGTCCGGTGACGACCCGCTGCTGGAAGGCGAGGAACGACACCAGCTGGGACAGCGTGACGATCCCCTCGGTCGACCACCCGGCATCGAGCAGTCGTCCGAGATCGGCGCCGGACGCTTCACGGGGCCGGAACACGAGCAGATGCGTGTGCGCGAGGGCCGCGGCGAGGCGCTCGCCGATGACAGCGGTCACGGCACCATCGGGCTCATACCGTTCGCCCTCCGTGTTCTCGGGCTGCAGGCCGAGTTCGGTGTAGGAGCCGAACGGGCCGCTCGTCGATGCCCCGGCTCCCTCGGCGAGCACCGCTCCCGCCCGCTCAGGATCGGCCTCGCGGGCGCGGGCGGCGTAGAACACGGCTGTCTCGTCGTCGCCTCCGGCGAGCCCGGTGGCGAAGGCCGCGACGAGTTCGCGCTCTGCCTGCGACACGTGTGCGACCGTCACCGGCCGGAAGAGGGCGTCGAAGCTCGCCTGCAGCTGTTCTCTGGTGACCGGACGGCGGCGGCGCAGCTCGTCCAGCTCCGGCGTCACCCCCACGATCCGGTCGACGGTGTCATCGGTCAGGACGGTGTCATCGGTCAGGACGGTGTCATCGGCCAGAACGGTGTCATCGGTCAGGACGGTGTCATCAGCCAGGACGGTGTCATCGGTCATGCGTTCTCCTTGATTGTCTCGGTGGTCGTGGTCTCGGTGAGGGCGTAGCCGAGGGCCGGAGCGACCTCGTCGGCGAACAGCGCGATCGAGCGCAGCACGTGTTCGTGCGGTGCGTCGACCGAGTGCACCTGGAAGGCCACCTCTGTCGCGCGGGCGAGTGTGGCATCGGCGGCGAGCGATTCGGCCACCTGCTCTGGCGTGCCCAGATGCGTGTCGAGGGCGGAGATCAGCTCGTCGATGTCGTCACCGGGGATGGTCTGGCCCTGCCGACGGAACCCCTCCGCGGCCCGGCGCAGCCCGACCTCGGCGAACCGCAGGGCTTCGGCGCGGTCATCCGCGACGAACACGGTCCGCGAGGCTGTGATCCGCGGAGCCGCCCCTGTCGGCAGCGCCTCGAGGTACGCGTCGATGATCGGATCCTGCAGCTCGGACAAAGGGGCGTGCAGGCGATCGGTCCTGCGCGGCTGAGTGCGAGAGAGCAGCAGCCCGTGCCCGTGGATGCCGGCGCGGTGACCGCCGGGAGCGGAGAAGGTGGCCTGCCACACACGGTCGGCGAGGTCTCCGGCGTCCGGGTAGAGCGTGTTGCCCGCACCGACGTCGCGCCCGGCGAGGCCGTCGAGGAGCGTACGCAGCTTGCGGTCGTAGGTCGCCGCCTTGTCGCGCACATCCTCCCCGAACGGCTCGAACGACGACGGAGTGCCGCCGCTGCCGAGGCCCAGATCCACTCGCCCCCCGGAGAGCAGATCTGCGACCACGGCATCCTCGGCCACCCGCACAGGGTCCTCCAGCGGCAGGGTGATCACGCCGGTCCCCAGTCGGATGCCACTCGTCACGGCGGCCGCGTGCGCGAGGAACACCAGCGGCGACGGCAGACCACCCTCGGCCGCGTGGAAGTGATGCTGTGCGACCCAGGCTCTCCCGATCCCGTGGCGCTCCGCCTGCTGGATCTGCGCGGTGGCGAGCGCATACCTCTCGGTGGGCGAGGCGTCGTCGAGCAGACGTGTGAAGAAGGCGACGGTGGGCCCGGTCGAGGTGGTGGGTGCGGTGGTCATACGACGATCTCCGTTCGTCCGGGGACCGCTGCCAGCAGCTCCCTTGTGTACTCGTGCTGCGGGTCGCGGAAGAGGTCTTCCGTCTGCCCCTCCTCCACGATCCGGCCGCGGCGCATCACCGAGACCGTGTGGCTGATCCTGCGCACCACCGCGAGGTCGTGCGAGATGAACAGGTAGGTGAGGCCGAGCTCGGCCTGCAGCGAGGTGAGCAGTTCGAGGATGCGCGCCTGCACGGTCACGTCCAGGGCCGACACCGCCTCGTCCAGCACCACCACCTCGGGGTCGATCGCGAGAGCTCTGGCGATCGCGACGCGCTGACGCTGCCCGCCCGAGAGCTCGCGCGGGGTGCGCCGCGTGACGTCGGACGGGAGCGCGACCCGGTCGAGGAGAGCGAGCGCGCGTTCCCTGCGCTCGGCGCGGGAGCCGACATGGAAGTTCTGCAAAGGCTCCGCCACGATGTCGACGATCTGCTGGCGGGGATCAAGCGAGGCGAACGGGTTCTGGTAGACGAGCTGCACCCGGCGGCGCAGCGCTCGCAGCTGCTCGCGTTTCGCGTGGGTCACGTCTTCTCCGGCGACCTCGATGGTCCCGGCGTCCGGCTGATGGAAGCGCGTGATCAGGCGCGCCGTCGTGGTCTTCCCCGAGCCCGACTCGCCGACGAGTGCGTGGGTGGTGCCACGGCGGACCCGGAACGAGACGTCGTCGACGGCGCGGAACCGCTCCCGGCCGGCGACGCGGAACTCCTTCACGAGCCCGTCGGCGACGATCGCGTACGGATTCTCCGCCGCGACGGCTGCGGCATCCCGCAGGAACGGCGGGGCATCCGGGCGGCGGAAGCCGGTCGTGAACGCGGGAGCATCGGCGAGCAGCTGACGCGTGTACGGGTCGGACGGGGCAGCGAGCACCTCCTCGCTCCGCCCCTGCTCCACGATCCGACCGTCCCTGAGCACGACGAGTCGCTCCGCACGATCGGCGGCGACGCCCAGGTCGTGGGCCACGAGCAGGATGCTGGTGCCCTCCTCGCGCTGCAGCTCGTCGAGCAGATCGAGCACCTTGCGCTGCACCGTGGCATCGAGGGCGCTGGTCGGCTCATCGGCGATCAGCAGGCGGGGTCGCAGGGCGATCGCCGTCGCGATCAGTACACGCTGCCGCATGCCTCCGGAGAGCTCGTGCGGATACTGACGCGCCCGCAGGTCCGGGTCGTCGATGCCGACACGGTCGAGCAGCTCGATGGCGCGTGCGCGACGGCTGCGCCGATCCCGATGCCCGTGCAGACGCAGGATCTCCTCGACCTGCTTCCCGATCGGGCGCACCGGGTCGAGCGAGGTCGTGGGGTCCTGCGGCACGAGGCCGATCTCCGCACCGCGGATGCCGCGCAGCGCGCGATCGGACCACCCGGAGATGTCGAGGTCGCCCAGGACGACCGTCCCGCTGTCGACCCTGCCCCCTGCGGGGAGGAGTCCGAGGAGCGCATGCGCGGTCGTGGACTTGCCCGACCCCGACTCCCCGACGAGGGCGAGGGTCTCCCCCTCGCCGATCTCGAAGGAGACACCGTGCACGACTTCACGGCCCCCGTAGGAGATGCGAAGATCCGATGCGGTCAGAACGCTCATCGCGTCCCCCTTCCGATGCGGTGGCTGATGCGGTTGGCGCTGAGCACCACCGCGACGACGATGAGACCCGGCAGTGCCGTGAGCCACCAGGCGGTGCCCACGTAATTGCGGCCCTCGGCGATCAGCAGCCCCCATTCCGGGGTGGGTGGCGGAGCGCCGTAGCCGAGGAACCCGAGCGTCGAGATCGCGAGGATCGCCGTACCGAACTGCAGCGCGGCGAGCGCGACGATGGGGGTGAGGGAGTTGGGCAGCACGTGCCGACGCAGCACAGCCAAGAAGGTGGCACCGCTGCCGAAGGCGGCTTCCACGTACTCGGTGCGCCGCACGCGGGCGACCTCGGCGCGCATCAGACGCGCGAACGCCGCGACGCTGCCGAGTCCCACGGCGAGGGCGGCATTGACCGTGCCGAATCCGAGCAGGATGATCACCGAGAGGGACAGGAGCAACCCGGGGATCGCGAGCAGCACGTCGACGATGCGCATCAGCACGTCGTCCACCACCCCGCCCACGGCTCCGGCTATCGCGCCGAGCACCGTACCGAGGGCGAGTCCCACCGTGACGGCGATCAGCGCGCCCGAGAGCGAATGCACGGCTCCGTGGACGACACGGCCGAACAGATCACGGCCGAGGGTGTCGGTGCCGAACCAATGCGCGGCACTCGGCGGCAGCAGCTTGTCGGCCGGCACGCCGGTGAGCGGGTCGCCGGGCGCGAACACGCCGGGGATCACGGCCCACAGCACCGCGACGGCGACCACGGCGAACGCGAGATACAGCCCCCAGGCACGGCCTCGAAGACGGCCAGGGCGGCGAGGGTTCCGCGCAGGCTCGGGGACGGTCGGGGTCGGCTCGGAGTCCGGCTCGACGCTCGTCGCGGCGATCACGGGAGCGGTCATGCGGGCACCTCCTGCGGTGCGGGGCGGGCGGCGACGGACGCCGTGGAGCGTGCGACCGCGCGCTGGCGCGGGTCGATGAGCGGCGTGACGAGGTCGACGGCGAAGCTGATGACGACGAAGCCGAGCGCCGAGAGCAGCACCACGCCCTGCAGCACCGGGATGTCCTGGTTCGCGACGGCCTGTTCGGTGAGACGGCCGATGCCGGTGCGGCCGAACACCGTCTCGGTGACGACCGCTCCCCCGACGAGTTCCCCGAACAGCACGCCGGCGATCGTCAGGGTCGGCACGGCGGCGTTGCGGGCGACGGAGCGCGTGAGCACCCACAGCGGCGGGGCGCCCTTCGCCCGGACCACCGTGACGAACGGCTGCGCCTGCACCTGATCGATCGCGCGGACCAGCACCTGAGCCAGCGGAGCCGAGATCGGCACGGCGAGGGTCAGCACGGGCAGGATGAGTCCGCTCACCGGGTCGGCCCCGACGATCGGAACCCAGCCGAGCCCGAACGAGAACACCTGGATGAGCAGGATGCCCAGCCAGAAGACCGGCACCGCCACGAAGAGGCCGGGCACCTGGCGAAGCCCGTCACGCAGCCAGGCGAACGGCGCGAGCGAGGAGAGTCCGGCGATCAGCACGGCCAGGAGCAGAGCGACGAGGAGTCCGAGGGATGCGAGCAGCAGCGTCGCGGGCAGCGCCTCGGCGAGCATCGTCAGCACGGGTGTGCCGAACTGCGTGGAGTAGCCGAAGTCCCCGGCGAGGAACCCGAGCCCCGCGTGCACGTACTGCTCCCACCAGGGCAGATCCGTGCCGTAGGTGGCGCGGATGCTGTCGAGCTGGTCCGGTGACAGCCCGAGACTGGGGTCGGAGAACTTGATCAGGATCGCATCGCCCGGCAGCAGCTGCAGCAGGAAGAAGGTGGCCGTGAAGGCCGCGACCAGAACGATCGCGGCCTGCCCGGCTCGTCGGAGGACGAAACTCATCGGAGGACCATGCCGATCAGTGCTCGGCGAGCCAGACGCCGGAGAACGTCGGGCGTCCCACCGACTCGAAGGCGACGCCGTGCACGTAGGTCGCGGTGCCGTACACCTGCGGCTCCTCGAAGAGCGGGATCACGTAGGCCTGCTCGGCGATGTAATCCTGCACGGCCTGGGATGCGGCGACACGCTTGTCGGCGTCGGGCTCGGACGCCACGGCGAGCAGCAGCTCGTCGAGCTTCGCGTCCTTCGAGATCAGCACGTCGCGGTTCTTCGTGAAGTACTGGCTCTTGATCACGTCCAGATCCGCGCGTCCCACCATCGAGTGGTAGAAGCCGGTCTTGAGCGGATCACGCGTGTCCTCGGCGTAGCTGCCGGCGTCACCGGGCTTGACCGAGAGCTCGACTCCGACCTTTGCCAGCTGCTGCGCCACGAGCTCCAGCGTCTGCTTCGACAGCGGCTGCGGCTTGGCCTCGTACACCGTGATCGAGAGGCGCTCCCCGTCCTTCTCGCGGATGCCGTCGGCGCCGGGCTCCCATCCGGCCTCGTCGAGCAGCTTCGCCGCCTTCTTCGGGTCGTAGGCGTAGTGCTTCGACTCGTCCTTGTAGCCGAGGGCCTGGGAGGAGAGCACCGACGTCGCGACCGGGTAGTTCTCGGTGAACAGCGTGTCGACGACCTCCTGCGCGTTCACCGCGGCGATGATCGCCTGCCGCACGCGGATGTCGGTGAGCAGCGGGTTCTCAGGACGCAGCGCGATCGAGTTGTTGACGCCGCGGGTCTGCGGCGCGTAGAGGGTGAAGCCTGCTGCCTCGACACGGTCCTCGTCGAACGCCTGCACGTAGCGCACGTAGTCGGCCTGTCCCGCGAGCAGCGAACCGATCCGCACCGAGTCCTCCGGCGTGATCAGCACATGCACCGCGTCGAGGTACGGGCGGCCGTCGTTGTCGACGCTGTCGGGCCCCCAGTCGTAGTCGTCGCGCGCGGTGAGCGTGTACTCGGTGCCGAGCTTCTCCCCCGTGACCGTGAACGGACCGGATCCGATGATCTCGGCGGCGTTGCCCGCGCCGAAGTCCTCGATCGTGCCGTCGAGCGTCTCCGGCGACAGCAGACCCGAGTTGATGGTCGAGGTCGCCTGCAGGAACCCGGGGGACGGTGCGGAGAAGTGGAACGTGACCGTGTCGTCGTCGACGACCTCGCTGCTGGCGTAGTTGTTGATCGCCTCGGAGACGGTGAGGCCGCGCTCCGCATCGCCCAGGCCGTAGGTGTCGAAGTTCTTCTTCACTGCCGCGGCGTCGAGCACCGTGCCGTCCGAGAACGTCACCTCGGGGTTCAGGTTGAACGTGTACTCGGTCGCGTCGTCGTTCACGGTCCAGTCGGAGGCGATCCACGGCTCGATCTCGAGGGTGTCCGGGTTCTGCCACGTCAGCCGGGCTGCGATGTTGTTCACGATGCCGCCGTTGGGGTAGAAGCCGGCCTGCGGCGGGTACAGGTTCGTGTACGCCTGGTGCTCGAGGTACGTGAGCGTTCCCCCGGTGACGGCGTCGCCGCCCTCGGCGGGAGAGTTCGCGGGAGCGGGCGTCGATGCACAGGCGGCGAGGCTTCCTGCGAGGACGAGCGGCAGCGCGATGGCGGCGGCGCGGATGAGGCGACGATTCATGGGTGGGTCTCCAGGTTTCGGGGGTGATGCTTCGGGTGCTGTGCGGTGCGGTGCGGTGCTGTGTGGTGAGGTGCTGTGCGGTGAGGTGACTTCACGGTAGGAATCGGGGGCGGCAGGGCGCGACCCTGGCGACGCCGGTCGTCATGCGTCGACATACGACGTAATGCGCAGGCGGTCGCGAAGCGTCACCCCTGCCCCCTCCTCTGCGCTTCGCAGCAGCCCGCGACGGCGCAGCTCCGGCGCCGCGATCCGCGTGAACGCCTCGAACTGCGCCGGTTGGAAAGCCGACAGCACGTTGAACCCGTCCGCCCCTCCTTCCTCCCGCCAGGTCTCGAAGTGATCGGCGATGGTGCCGGCGTCGCCGACGACGAAGGCGGCCGGCACCGCATGCGCGGCGACGAGGTGCCGCCAGGTGAGGGGATCGGCGGTCGCTCCTCCTCCCGCGACCCGCAGCCCGGCGATGTGGGCGAGTCGTTCGATCAGTGCGGCGCCGCGCTCCCCCAGCCGGAGTGCTTCCGCGGCAGTCACCGGCGCATCGAAGGCGGCGGAACGCAGCGGGTCGTCGACCGGAACGTCGAACGAGTCGGCGAGCGCGGCGATGCTGCGGTTCGGCGGGAAAGCCGTCCGCGCCGCCTGGTGCCCCTCGGCGAGCGGCACCAGGGCGAGCAGCCGCTCCACGATGCGACGCGCATCGGCATCCGTGTCCGCGACGACCGGGAGCACCGGCGCGATCACCTTCAGCGCATCGGGCGAGCGTCCGGACTCGGCGGCGATGTCCCGCAGCAGCCGTCGTGTGGCGATGGCGTCCGTCAGCGTCGGTGCGGCGGTCAGCGCGAGGTCGGCCTCGGTCGCCGCGAGCGCCCTCGACCGCGGCGATGTGCCGGCATGCACGATCGGGATCCGGCCCTGCGGAGGTCGGGCGACGTTGAGCGGCCCGGCGACCCGCACCTGAGCCCCCTGCAGAGCGGCGGCGCGGAGTCCTTCCGGATCGATCAGCACGCCGCGTTCGGCATCGGCGATCCAGGCGTCCTCGCTCCACGAGTCCCACAACCGGCGCAGGGCGTCGACGAACTCCTCTGCCCGGTCGTAGCGGGTCTCGTTGTCGGCGTGCGCCTCCCGACCGTGGTTGCCGGCGGCGCGCGGCTCCGCCCCCGTGACGAGGTTGATGCCGGCACGACCACGGGTGAGCACGTCGAGCGAGGCGAGCGACCGTGCGGTCGTGTACGGGTCGGCGTAGGTCGTGTTCACCGTGGCGATCAGGCCGATCCGCGAGGTCACTCCCGCGAGGAAGAGCACGGCGCTCACGGGGTCGATGCGCGCCAGCAGATACGGATCGCGGAACTCCAGGTCCGGCCCCGTGGCGAGCCAGTCGCCGAAGAACAGGTAGTCGAGCCCCGCATCCTCTCCCTCCCGCGCGATGTGGCGCAGGATGTCGGCGTCATTCGCAGGGTCGCGGTGCGCCCCTGGCTGCCGCCAACCCGAGGGATACGCGCCGAGGGTGCGCACCATGGCGCCGATGATGAGGGGTTCGGTCATGCCCGTCACGGTAGGAGCCGCGCCTCACCCGCTGCCATGGCGTCGATGCCGGGCGTCACGGGATGTAACAGTCCGTCACACCCGGAGCACCCCCTACGCTGAGACCATGACAGGTCTTCGGTGGGGAATCCTCGCGACCGGCGGAATCGCCGGCGCATTCGCGTCCGATCTGCGAACCGCGGGGCTCGACCTCGTGGCCGTCGGATCCCGGTCACAGGAGTCGGCCGACGCGTTCGCCGCCCGCTTCGACATCCCCCGCGCGCATTCTTCGTACGAAGATCTGGTCGCGGACCCCGACGTCGACATCATCTACGTCTCGACGCCGCACCCGATGCATCACGAGAACGCCCGCCTTGCCCTCGAGCACGGCAAGCACGTGCTCGCCGAGAAGGCGTTCACCCTGAACCGCGCCGAAGCGGAGGACCTGCAGGCGCTCGCCTCCGAGCGCGGTCTGCTGGTGATGGAGGCCATGTGGACGCGGTACCTGCCGCACATGGTCCGCATCCGCGAGCTCATCGCCGACGGCGCCCTCGGTGAGATCCGGGCCGTGAGCGCCGATCACACCCAGCTGCTGCCCTCCGACCCCGCCCATCGGCTCAACGCCCTGGAACTCGGTGGCGGCGCCCTTCTCGACCTCGGGATCTACCCGATCTCCTTCATCTGGGACATCCTCGGCGCACCGACCAGCATCCGCGCCGTCGGCCGCCTCATCGAGACGGGAGCCGACTCCGAGGTCGCCACGGTCATGACCCACGACGGCGGTGCGGTCTCGACCAGCCTCTCGTCGTCCAGAGCAGCGGGCCCCAACGTCGCGAGCATCATCGGCACGGCCGCCCGCATCGACATCGACACGGTCTGGTACAGCCCGACCACGTTCCGTCTCGTGCTGCCGGACGGCACGGTGCAGGAGACGTACACCTCGGAGGTCGAGGGCCGAGGTATGCAGTTCCAGGCGCTCGCCGCCGAGCGCCTGGTGAGCGAAGGCACCCTCCAGGGCGACGTCCTGCCCATCGCCGAGAGCGTCGCGATCATGGGCACCCTCGACGAGATCAGGGCGCAGATCGGCGTCCGCTACCCCCGTGAGGAGGTGTGAGCATGGCCGAGACCACCGATGCCCGCGTCGCCGTCTACCTCGACTTCGACAACATCGTCATCTCCTGGTACGACCGGGTGCACGGTCGCAACGCCTACGGCAAGGACCGTCAGCGGATCAGCGAGAACCCGAACGACCCCGAGGTCACCGAGCGATTGAGCCGGGCGATGATCGAGGTCGGCGCCATCATCGACTACGCGGCCTCGTTCGGCACCCTCGTGCTCACCCGGGCGTACGCGGACTGGTCCTCTCCCGTCAACGCCGTGTACCGCTCGCAGCTCGTGGCCCGCGCGGTCGACCTCGTGCAGCTGTTCCCCGCCGCCGCGTACGCCAAGAACGGCGCCGATATCCGGCTCGCCGTCGATGCGGTCGAGGACATGTTCCGCCTCCCCGATCTCACCCACGTCGTGATCGTCGCCGGTGACAGCGACTACGTGCCGCTGGCTCAGCGCTGCAAGCGTCTCGGCCGCTACGTGATCGGCGTCGGGGTGTCGGGGTCGACAGCCAAGTCGCTGGCCGCCGCGTGCGACGAGTTCGAGTCGTACGACTCGCTGCCCGGTGTCGTGCGCCCCTCCAAGCCGGTCGCCGCCGCCGCTGCCGCTCCTGCGGTCGAGGCGCCGACGCCGGTGGCGGAGGCTGTCGCTGAGACGGTGACCGAGACCGCCTCGAAGCCGCCGAAGGCCGCCGCGAAGCGATCGCGCTCCAAGGCCGCCCCGAAGGCGGAGGAAGTGCGGGTCGAGGACAAGGTCGACGATCAGGAGGTGGCGACGCAGCTGCTGGAGCGCGCGCTGCGTCTCGGGCACGACAAGGCCGACGCCGACGAGTGGCTGCACAGCTCCGCGGTCAAGACGCATATGCGTCGCATGGACCCGTCGTTCAGCGAGAAGGCACTCGGCTACCGGTCGTTCTCCGACTTCCTGAAGTCCCGCGACGACATCGCGGAACTCGAGGAGACCGGGCACGAGCGTCTCGTCCGGCTGCTCGAGCCCTGAGAGTGGTCCCCGACGTGGCGGCCAGGGCGCGGTGATCCGCTCCCGCGCCGCCACGTGCGGCCGGTGTCAGAGCGTCGCTTCGAACGGGTCGAAGTCGGCGGCGATCGATCCCACCTGATCGAGGGTGCTCTCGACCTCGACGAAGCTCCGCGCCTCTGCAGCTTCCTCGATCGAGAGCAGGGTGTCGAGCACGTGATATCCGAACTCGCCGGTGGCGACGTGTGGACGGCCCGCGGCGATCGCCCGCGCCATGTCGAGCAGCCCGACGCCGCGACCGGACAGCACGCCCTCCTGCTCGACGTCGATGATCTCCTGCTGTACGGGCTCCGGCGGGATGAACAGACGCGTGAGCGGACGGGTGATCGAGATCGCGCCACCGAACGTGTTCGGGTCCGGGATCACGATCGTGCCCTCGGTGCCGGTGATCTCGACGATGCCCTGGCGGACGACGGGTGAGTCGGTGCTGTACAGGCTCTGCGCCTGGCCGCCCTCCTCGAACGCCATCAGCACGCTGAGCGTCGAGGGGATCTCGACCGGGAACTCCTGACCGGCGAGTTCGCCGACCTGCACCCGGCGCGTGGGAGAGCCCTGCAGTCCGAGCGCTGCGACCGAGGCCACGGGGCCGAACACGTGCACGAGGGCCGACACGTAGTACGGCCCCATGTCGAGCAGCGGTCCGCCGCCCTTGGCGTAGAGGAACGCGGGATTCGGGTGGAAGATCTCCGGCCCCGACCACTGGAAGGTGGTCTGGGCGAACAGCGGACGCCCGATGTCGCCGCGCGCGATCGCCCGCTTCGCCGTCTGCACCCCAGGACCGAGCACGGTGTCGGGGGCGACGCCGACGCGCAGGCCCGCCGCCTCCGCCTTCTGCAGCAGGCCGCGGGACTCCTCACGGCTCACACCGATCGGCTTCTCGGTCCAGACGTGCTTCCCCGCCGCGATGATCGCCTCGGAGACCTCCACGTGCACGGCCGGGATCGTGAGGTTCACGACGATGTCGATCTCCGGATCCTGGAGCACCGTGTCGACACCGCCGGCACGAGGCACGCCGTACTTCTCAGCCTGCGCCTTGGCGCGCTCCTCGAGCAGGTCGCCGATCGCGAGGACGCGCACGTCGGGGAACGTCGTGAGGTTGGACAGGTACTGGTCGCTGATGTTCCCGGCACCGATGATGCCGACGCCCACCGCCATCAGGCCGCCACCTTCTCGTCGAGGTAGACCCGGCTGCGTTCGATGGCGTCGAACAGGTCGCCCTCGTAGTGGTCGAACTCCACGATCGCGAGCTCCAGCGCCGGTGCTGCGGCGATGGCCTCGACGAGGGGGACGGAACCTTCACCGGCGGCCACCTGGTCGGCGGGAGGGTACGCTCCTGCGAGCGCGGGGTCGAGTGTGCCGTCCTTCGCGTGCACCGCGATCACCCGGCTGCCCAGACGCTCGAGCAGGGCGACGGGATCGACGCCGCCGCGGGCCACCCAGTACAGGTCGACCTCGAGCACGACGCGGTCGTCGAGCAGGCCCGCAAGGACCTCCAGGCCGGTGACGCCGTCGAACACCGCCTCCAGCTCATGGGCGTGGTTGTGGTACCCGACCCGCACGCCGACGGCCGCACCGATCTCCGCAGCCTCGTTGAGCAGACGCGCGGTCTCCTCGATCTGCTCGATCGACTCCCAACGCGCCGGTTCGGTGTAGGGGTCGATGACGGTGTCCATGCCGAGCACCTTCGCCGCGGCGAAGACCTCCGCCGGGGTGGGGACGGGCACCGTGGTGCCGCTGCCGTCGGGGTTGACGAACGACGGCGACGCCAGGAAGGCGTGGCCGGACGGGGCGACCAGACCGGCGGCGGTGAGCGCGGCCGCGAGGGGCTCGGCGCGGCGCACGAAGTCGTACGGCTCGACGGCCGTGAAGCCGCGGGCTGCCACCGCCTGCAGGGAGGATTCGAGGTCGGCCTCCAGCTCGTCCTTGATGGTGAACAGCTGCAGGGAAGTCCGAATCGTCATCGGTCGTGCTCCTTCGGTCATCGGTGACGTGGCGGGACCGGTGTCCCGTCCAGGCACGCTATCACCAAATACCTCCATGCGGAAGTTTTGATTCGCTAGACTCCCCACATGCCCCTCGACACCCCCGAGCCCCCCGAGCCCCCACGGCAGCGCGGGGCCTACGCGAAGGGGATCGCCCGTCGGCAGGAGATCCTCGACCGTGCCATCGAGGTGTTCGCCGAGCGTGGCGCCGACCGCACGAGCCTGCGGGCCATCGCGCGCGAGGTCGGGGTCACGCATGCGGCTCTCACCCACTACTTCGGCTCCCTGGAGGAGCTCCTCGTCGCGGTATACGAGGAGAGCACCGTGCCGTCGCGCCAACCCAGCTCTCCCCCACCCGACGCGACACCGGTGGAGATGATGATCGAGTCCGCGCGGCTCAACCGTGCGATACCCGGTCTCGTGCAGCTGTACTCGACGCTCGTCGCCACAGCGCTCGAGGAGGGCCATCCGGCGGCGCGCACGTTCGCCACCGGTCGCTTCACGCGCCTCCGCGCCCGCCTCGCCGACGTCGTCCGACGCCAGCAGGAGGAGGGCAAGATCCGCGACGACCTCGACGCCGATGCGGTCGCGGCCCTGGTGGTGGCTGCGTCCGACGGCCTGCAGACGCAGTGGCTGCTCGACGAGACCGCACCTCAGCACGAGGCGCTCGCACTGCTCGATCGACTGCTGCGACCAAGAGCCTGACCACGGGTGGACCGCGGCGCAGGCCGATGCGAAGCCGGGGCTAGGCTCGAACCGTGATGCCCGTGCCGCAGCCCCCGTACGCCCGAGCACTCGGCGAGCGCATGACCGACCTGCACCCCCGACTGCGCCTGTACTTCGCACCGATCCCGGATGGAGCGACCGGCATCGGCGAGGGGGTGTTCGAGCGTGTGGGCACTCCGCGTCGATGGCTGTGGCCCTTCCTCCGGCTCCTCGAACGACGCGGCGTGGTCGCCGCGGGGTGGGAGCGCGACGTGCCGTTCCGCGTCGAGAACCGCACCATCGCGTCCAGAGCACTCAGTGAACGGACCTTCTTCTTCGCCCGCGGCACGTGGACCATGCGAGACGCCGTCGCACTCACCCGTCACGGTCGCGTCGTCGACGAACTCGGCGAACCCGGCCTCATCGCGGCTTGCTTCGACGTCGAGGTGCGTCAGGGCGCACTGCATCTGACGAGCCGAGCCGTCGGACTCCGTCTCGGTCGCCTGCGAGTGCGGATCCCCCGGCCTGTGGCACCTGTCATCCGACTCACCGAGCGGTTCGACGACGCCCTTAATCGGCAGCGCATGACCCTGACCGTCGATGCGCCGCTCCTCGGCCGCGTGTACGAGTATCGAGGAGTTTTCTCCTATCGCATCCAGCACCACGAGAAGGAGCAGACCGCATGAGCACAGGACGGGTCGTCATCGGCGGTTCCACCGGGTTCATGGGCCGCTTCCTCGTGCCCCGGTTCCGGGCGGAGGGGCGCGAGGTCGTCACGATCTCACGTTCGGGCGCCGACATCCGCTGGGGCGATCAGGTGGAGATCGACCGCGCCGTCGACGGCGCCGCCCTCGTGATCGGGTTGGCCGGCAAGAGCGTCAACTGCCGTTACACCCCGGAGAACCGGGCGGAGATCTTCCGCTCCCGCCTCGACACCACGGCGTCGTTGAGCACCGCGATCACCCGATCCTCCGCACCGCCCGCGCTCTGGATCAACTCCTCGACGGCGACGATCTACCGTCACGCGGAGGATCGTCCGATGACGGAATCGACGGGCGAGATCGGCCGCGGATTCTCGGTCGAGGTCGCGAAGGCGTGGGAGAAGGCGCTGTTCTCCGACGAGCTCCCCGCCACTCGCCGCGTCGCCCTGCGCAGCACGATCGTGCTCGGTCACGGCGGCGTGCTCGGCCCGGTGAGAGACCTGGCGCGGTTCGGGCTCGGCGGGTCCCAGTACGACGGGCGATGGCCGGTCAGCACGGCTCGGCGCGCGGCGGGCACGGGGCATCTCCCCGGCGCGCGTCGTGGCCGCCAGCGTTTCAGCTGGGTGCACATCGAGGATGTCGCGCGCATCGTCGACTTCCTCGAGCGGAGTCCAGCGCTCGAAGGCCCCGTCAACGCCGCGTCTCCGCATCCGGTGGACAACGTCGAGTTCATGGCGACGGTACGGCGGACCCTCGGGGCGCGGATCGGGATTCCGATGCCCCGATGGATGCTGGAGCTCGGAGCCATCGGCATGCGCACCGAGACCGAGCTGATCCTGAAGAGCCGGTGGGTGCTGCCGGAGAAGCTCACAGCGGCCGGGTTCGAATTCCGATACCCGTTCCTGGAGGACGCGATCCGCGAGTCCTTCGACCTCCCGCCGACAGAGCAGCGACTGCCTGCCGCCTAGGAGCTGCCGGCGGGCGCGTCGCCGTCGGCCCCGCGCTTCTTCTCGATCTCCTGGCGCAGCCGCCACTCCTCGATCTCACGGTCGAGGTCGGCGATCTGCTGCTCGGTGGTTCTCGTGTCCCTCGGCGGCGCCGGACGCACATCGGTCGGAGCCGCGGGCCGCTCAGCTCGTCGCATCCGCGGCATCTGTATGCCGGACTCCCCGTACTCACGGCCGAGACCGAACCAGAGCAGGCCGCCGATCAGCGGCAGCAGGATCACGATGATGATCCACGCCAGCTTCGGCAGGAACTTCACCAGCGAGCTGTCCCGCGTGATGATGTCGATCAGCGCGCCGATCATCAGGGCGATGACGAGGAGCGAGAACAGGAACGACATGAGTTCAGGGTAGACGACGCCGCGACGGACCGCAGGGGTCTACGGAAGCAGGTGTCCACCCGCACGGAACAGTTCGTACCACTCGGGCCGGGTGAGCGCGACATCGGCACCGACTGCCGCGTCCCGCACCCGCTCGGGCGTCGTGGTTCCGAGGACCACCTGCATGCCGGCGGGGTGGCGGGTGATCCAGGCGGTCGCGATGGCGATCGGGGTGACGTCGTGCACCGCCGCGAGGCGATCGATCACGGCATTCAGTTGCGCGTACACGGGGTTGCCGAGGAACACGCCGTGCGAGAAACCGTCCTGGAACGGCGACCACGCCTGGATCGTGATCCCGTTGATGCGGCAGTACTCCACGATGCCGCCGCCGTCGCGCACCAGGCTCTGGTCATGGCCGGCCATGTTGGCAGCGACCGGCTGCGCGATGATCGGTGCGTGCGTGATCGACAGCTGGAGCTGATTCGCCACCAGCGGTTGCCGGACTGCAGTGCGGAGCAGATCGATCTGCCGCGGTGTGTGGTTCGAGACGCCGAACGCCCTGACCTTGCCCGCGCTCTCCAGGTCATCGAACGCGCGGGCGACCTCCTCAGGCTCGACGAGCGCATCGGGGCGGTGGAGCAGGAGCACATCGAGGCGGTCGGTCCGCAGAGCAGCGAGCGAACCCTCGACCTGGGTCACGATGTGTTCGTAGGAGAAGTCGAACATGCCCTGCGACGGCACGATGCCGCATTTCGTCTGCAGCACGATCTCATCGCGCTCGGAAGAGGTGAGCTGCAGCGCCTCGGCGAACCGCGACTCGCAGTGGTGCATGCTGCCGCCGTAGATGTCCGCGTGGTCGAAGAAGTCGATGCCCGCAGCCCTGGTCGTGTCGTAGAGGCGGCGGATGTGCGCGTCGTCCTTGGCGTCGATGCGCATCATGCCGGCGATCACGGCGGGGGCGGTGGACGATCCGAACGACACTGTCTTCATGCCACCACGCTATCGCCCGGCACGGACGCTGCGCTCCGGCACAGAAACCGTCAGGAGCCGTCAGCTGCCACCATCAGGAGCCGTCGTCTGCCGCTCCCGGAAGAAGCGCAGTGACCGGGATGCCGAGCACATCGGCGATACGCACGAGGTCGACGACCGTGAAGTCCTCCCTGCCGTCGAGAAGCTCCCCCAGGGCGTCCGGGCCGATACCCGATCGCTCTGACAGCTCGGAGAAGGACACCCCGGCATGAAACCGGGCCCCATCGACTTCCGATGCCAGCAAATGACGCAATTCCGTCCCCATACGCCTACACTAGCGCCACGAACGGACACGCATGGGGGTCGAATGGGCCAGAATGGCAGCATTCTGGCGTCGCCGCGCTGCTATGGTGAGCCGGGTGAAGACACCTGCAGAGGAGTTCAACGAGGCCGTCGGTCGCCAGATGCGCGCGGAGATCGCCGCCTCGCGGAGCAGCATCGCCGCGATGGCGCGCAGCATCGGCATCGCCCGAAGTGCACTCGACAACTACGTGACGGGCAAGCGAGCGATCCCGGTACCCGTCGTCTACGCGGTCTGCGCAGACCTCGGTGTCGTACCCCATGTCCTGCTCGCCCGCGCCGAAGAACGCCTCAGAGCGGACGGCGAGACGACAGCGCGCATCACGCCGATCCGGCGCACCCCCGATGTCGCCGGCCTCCGCGAAGATAGCCGTGAGGTCGCCTTCGAATCCGGCGTCCGGCACGACGCCGACACCGACGACCTCTACGAGTAGGCCGATCCCGGCTTCCGCCCCTGAGACGGCACGAGGAGGAGAGAATGCACCAGCTCCTCCGCCTCGCCGACGCGCAGCGGGTGCGCGTGGTCGAGCGGTCCGGCCGCACCCGCGGGGGCTACGACCCCACGACGCGCACGATCCGCCTCGCTCCGGGGATGAGCGCCCGCACGACCCGCAGCGTGCTCGCCCATGAGCTGGGGCATGCCTGCCTCGGCCACTTCCCCGCCACGACGTCGGCCGCACGAACGCAGCAGGAGCGTCAAGCCGACGAATGGGCGGCGTCCCGCCTCATCACTTCCCGGGCGTATGCCGAGGCAGAGGAGGTGCGCGGGCCGCACCTCGCGAGCCTCGCGTTCGAGCTGGACGTCACGATCGAGTTGGTCGAGGCCTACCAGCGCCTGCTGCGTCAGAGGCTCCTCGTCGCTGCTGGTTGAATATCGGCATGACCTTCCTCGTCGCCCCCTCCCCCGTCACCCTCACCGGCGAACTCGTGGAACTCCGTCCGCTCGATCGATCGCACATCGACGGACTGATCGAGGCCGTGCAGGAGGGTGACCTCTGGAAGACGGCGTGGTACACCTCGGTCCCCGCACCCGACGGCGTGGCGGCGGAGGTCGAGCGACGGATCGGCCTCATCGAGAAGGGCGAGATGGTCCCCTTCACGACCGTCGACGCCACCGGTCGCATCCTCGGGCTCACCTCGTACTACGACATCGTGGCCGACGTGCCCCGGCTGCACATCGGCTTCACCTGGAATCGACCGTCTGCGCATGGCTCGGGCACGAACGCCGAGTCCAAGCTGCTGTTGCTGCGCCACGCGTTCGAGACGCTCGGAGTCTTCCGCGTCGGCCTCACCACGCAGTGGGTCAACTTCCAGTCGCGGGCGGCGATCGAGCGCCTCGGCGCGAAGCAGGACGGGGTCATGCGGGCGATGAGCCGCTACCGCAACGGCGCGCTGCGCGACAGCGTGGAGTACTCGATCATCGAACCGGAGTGGCCTGCAGTCAGGGCGAACCTCGAGGCGAGACTCGCCAGACGACGCTGAGGACGACAGCGGGACGCCGGATCCCATACCGGTACTTTGCGCGAGAATCCTCGCCGGATGCGTGTCCTCGACCGCGATCGCCGCCATGATTCATGGAGTCTGTGCAGCAACTCGCACAGGACGCCGGGCGCAGATCGCGTCCGCGTCTCTTCGCTCGGAGAGGTATCGCATGGCCGACCCCACATCCCGCGTCCCCCTCGACCCCGAAGACGCACGCGAGAACGAACGCGAGCTCACGGGTGACCGCACCCTCGCGGTCGCAGACTTCTCCAACGAGGAGGCGGGGTATCACAAGACGCTCAAGCCTCGCCAGATCCAGATGATCGCGATCGGCGGCGCGATCGGCACGGGACTGTTCATGGGTGCAGGCGCGCGTCTCGCATCCAGCGGCCCCGCACTCATCCTCGTCTACGCCCTCTGCGGCTTCTTCGCGTTCCTCATCCTCCGCGCGCTCGGCGAGCTCGTCCTGCACCGCCCTTCCTCGGGCTCCTTCGTCTCGTACGCACGGGAGTTCTACGGTGAGAAGCTGGCGTTCGCGAGCGGCTGGCTGTACTTCCTGAACTGGGCGATGACCTCGATCGTCGACGTCACGGCCGCCGCGCTCTACGTCAAGTTCTGGGCGCAGTACTGGGAGCCGCTGCAGACCGTCCCCCAATGGCTCATCGCCCTCGTCGCTTTGGTCGTCGTGCTGACGCTCAACCTGGTCAGCGTGAAGCTGTTCGGCGAGATGGAGTTCTGGTTCGCGATGATCAAGGTGACTGCTCTGGTGGTCTTCCTCGTGGTCGGGACCTGCTTCATCATCTTCAACGGCACCACGGATCTCGGAGTCACCGGGATCGCCGTCATCGCCGACAACGGCGGTCTGTTCCCGATGGGCTACTTCGCCCCGATACTCGCCATCTCGGGTGTCGTGTTCGCGTACGCGTCGATCGAACTCGTCGGCACCGCCGCC
Organism: Microbacterium sp. 2RAF4; assembly: GCF_052115285.1. NCBI lineage: Bacteria > Bacillati > Actinomycetota > Actinomycetes > Micrococcales > Microbacteriaceae > Microbacterium > Microbacterium sp. 2RAF4. The sequence continues at coordinate 461,411 of NZ_JBFRGI010000002.1, forward strand.
GGCGAGACGTCCGAGCCCGCGAAGGTCATGCCCAAGGCGATCAACACCGTCGTGGTGCGGATCGCGGTCTTCTACGTCGGCTCGATCCTGTTGCTCTCGCTCCTGCTGCCGTTCGACACGTACAAGGCCGGGGAGTCGCCCTTCGTCACCTTCTTCTCCCACATCGGCTCGCCGAACACCGGAGCGGTCGCCGGGTCGGTCATGAACTTCGTCGTCCTCACCGCAGCGCTCTCCAGCCTCAACGCGGGCCTCTACTCCACTGGTCGCATTCTGCGATCCATGTCCGTCAACGGCTCGGCGCCTCGCTTCACGGCGAGGATGAGCGCGAACGGCGTCCCCTTCGGCGGCATCCTCCTCACCGCCTCGATCACGCTGATCGGGGTCGGCATCAATGCCCTCTGGCCCTCACAGGCCTTCGAGATCGTGCTGGAGGTCTCAGCGATCGGCATCATCGGCGGCTGGGCGACGATCATCCTGTGCCAGCTGAAGATGCACACTCTCGCGAAGAGAGGACTGGTGGAACGCCCCTCGTTCCGGATGTTCGGCGCCCCCTACACGGGCTATCTGACCCTGGCGTTCCTGCTGTTCGTGCTGGTGTCCATGGGCTTCTCCGAGACCGGGCGCTGGGTGCTGGCGTCGCTCGTGCTGCTCGTCCCGGCACTCGTCGTCGGATGGTTCGCCGCACGCGGCAAGATCGCCGAGGCAGCTCGGGCCCGGGAAGGCTTCACCGGCGTTCTGCCGGTCGTCGCCGGGCGCCAGGCAGCGGAAGCACTGCGGCGCAAGAAGCCCTGAGGCGACGACGCGCCGCGAGGGTTACTCGGTGGCGTTGCCCGACCAGTTGTTCGAGCGACGAGTGGCCGAGCCGCCCTGACGGAAGATGAAGGCGAGCGCCAGCGTGACCAGCAGAAGTCCACCGCAGAAGGCGAGCGCCTGGAACGCCGGCAGCCCGAAGGAGATGCCCATCAGCAAGATGCCTCCGATGAAGAGGATCATGAAGAAGAGGAAGCTGAGGATCACGGGATCTCCTGTCGTCGGTGCCGTCTACCAGGATAGCCCGGACTGGGAAACCCCCTGTGCACGTTCTTCGATGTCTGGTGTGCTCGGAGCATGACTACTCCGCTCACCGCCGTCGCCATCTCCTGCACGCTCAAGCCGTCTCCCGCGTCGTCCAGCTCCGATCTCCTCGCGACGCAGCTCCTCGACGCCCTGGCAGAGCACGATGTCACCGGCGACCTCGTGCGCGCCGTCGACTTCTCGCTGAGCCCTGGGGTCGAGAAGGACATGGGCGACGGTGACGAATGGCCGCGGATCCGTCAGCAGGTGCTCGACGCCGACATCCTGGTCTTCGTCACGCCGACCTGGATGGGTCAGCATTCGAGTGTCGCGCAGCGCGTGCTCGAGCGCCTCGACGCCGAGCTGGGCGAGACCGACGAGGACGGCCGTCCCATCCTGTTCGACAAGGTGGCCATCGCCGGGGTGGTGGGCAACGAGGACGGTGCCCACCACATCGCGGCGATCCTGTTCCAGTCGCTGAACGACGTCGGGTTCACGGTACCCGCGCAGAGCTCGGTCTACTGGAACGGCGAGGCGATGCACACCACCGACTACAAGGACCTCGAGGAGACTCCGGAGAAGGTCGCGTCCGCGATCAGCACTTCCACCAGGAACGCCGCTCATCTGGCGCGGTTGCTCAAGGCGCAGAAGTACCCCGCCGAATGACGTCGATCAGGCCGTGAGGTCGAGGGCCCATTCGTTCACGGTCATCTCGGCGCCACGGAACTGGTCCGTGACCGTGCCGTGCAGGGTGAAGCCGTTACGCCGACAGACTCCGTTGGAGGCGGAGTTCTCGATCGCGGGACAGGCCATCAGGAAGCGCCGCGGCTCGGGGTGCGCACGGGCGTCCGCTATCAGGAGGGCGAGGGCGGTCGATGCGACCCCGCTCCCCTGCGCCTCGGGTCGGACGAACCATCCGGTCTCCCATGCCGGCTCATCCCTCCACACGACCGGCCAGTAGCCGATCGACCCGAGCGACATCCCCTCCTCGTCTTCGACGACGAACATCCGCGCTTCTCCGGAGGCGACCAGGCGCAAGTAGCGGGCGTGGCGCTCCATGATCTGGTCGTCGGTCTCCGGCCCGTTGAGGTGCGCGGTCATCTCCGGGGTGTTGGCGGCATGCAGCAGCTCGAGGTCGTTCTCGGACCAGGTCCGGAGTCTGAGAGTTTCCATGCACGGATCTTGCCACGGGCCGCCGACATCAACAGGGCGATGATCAGTTCGCTCCCGTGCGGTGTTCTCGGGAGAGGTGTAGGTTGCGGAGATGGTGCCGATCCGAGTGGGGCTCGTGGCGGACCCGGCTTCGCCCACCGTCGTCGCGCGTCGGATGACCGATCTCACACCGCCGGTCGCCGCGCAGGCCGACGGGTGGATCATCGAACTCCTCAGCGAGCCGTTCACCCTCGGATCCGAAGACGTCGACGTCGCCCTCGAACGGCTCCGCGCGCACGCCGAGCAGAATCGGTGGGACCTCGTCGTCGGTGTCACCGAGCTCCCGCTTCGCGAAGACGACGGTCGCTATCTGCTGGCGGCGATCGATCCTCGACGCCAGGCCGCGGTGCTGTCCCTGCCCGCGCTGGGCGGGTACCGGGTGCAGAGCAGGGCCCGCCACGCAGTGCGCGGGCTCGTCAGCGGGATGGCTGCCCCCGCCTCGCCCGAGGAGCAACGTCTGCCGCTTCCCCGCCTCAGCGCCCGGGGGCGCGTGCTGCGGGGCATGGTGCTGGCGAACCGTCCGTGGCTTCTCGCGGCCGGTCTCAAATCCGCACTGGTCGCCGCACTGGCCACCGGGGCCGTGGCGACGATCGAGCCGACGGTGTGGTCGCTCGCCATCTCGCTGTCCGGCTGGCGCCTGGCAGCAGCGACCGTTGCCTCCATCGGGATCCTCATCGCCTGGATCGTGATCGACGGCAGGCTCTGGGACCGCCCGGACGACGACTCGTCGCAGGCGCGCGAGAGATCCCGCCTCTACAACACCTCGACGCTGCTGACGCTGACCATCGGCATCATCATCTGCTACTTGGCGTTGTACGTGGTGAATCTGGCCTGGGCGCTCTTCGTGCTCGATACGACGGTGATGAGCGAAGCGCTCGGCCGGACGGTCGGCGTCGAGGATCTCTTCGTGCTCACGTGGTTCGTCGCGTCGGCTGCGACGCTCGGCGGGGCTCTGGGCACGGGTTTGGAATCCGACGACGCGATCCGCGCCGCCACCTACTCGAAGCGTGAGGAGGATCGACGCGCCCGCCTGGCCGACGAGAGGAGCCGTGGGATCGAGTGATCCCACGACTCCTCTCCAACTTCACCCGACTTACGACGGGAGTCTGCCGAGACGACTTTCTCAGAAGTCCCAGTCGTCGTCTTCCGTGGCCTCGGCCTTGCCGATGACGTACGACGAGCCCGACCCACTGAAGAAGTCGTGGTTCTCATCCGCGTTCGGCGAGAGCGCCGACAGGATGGCCGGGTTCACGTTCGTGACACTGGAGGGGAACATCGCCTCGTAGCCCAGGTTCATCAGAGCCTTGTTGGCGTTGTAGTGCAGGAACTTCTTGACGTCTTCGGTCAGGCCGACACCGTCGTAGAGGTCCTGCGTGTACTGCACCTCGTTGTCGTAGAGCTCGTACATGAGCGAGAACGTGTAGTCCTTGAGCTCATCGCGACGCGCCTGGGTCTCGTTCTCGAGCCCCTTCTGGAACTTGTAGCCGATGTAGTAGCCGTGCACGGCCTCGTCACGGATGATGAGGCGGATCAGGTCGGCCGTGTTCGTCAGCTTCGCCTTCGACGACCAGTAGATCGGCAGGTAGAACCCCGAGTAGAACAGGAACGACTCCAGCAGGGTGGAGGCCACCTTGCGCTTGAGCGGGTCATCGCCCTGGTAGTAGTCCATGATGATCTGAGCCTTCTTCTGAAGGTTCGGGTTCTCCGTGGACCAGCGGAACGCCTCATCGATCTCCTTCGTCGACGCGAGGGTCGAGAAGATCGAGGAGTAGCTCTTCGCGTGCACCGACTCCATGAACGCGATGTTCGTGTACACGGCCTCTTCGTGAGGCGTGATCGCGTCGGGGATCAGCGACACCGCACCGACGGTGCCCTGGATCGTGTCGAGGAGCGTGAGCCCCGTGAACACCCTCATGGTGAGCAGCTGCTCGTCGGGGGTGAGCGTGTTCCACGACTGCACGTCGTTCGACAGCGGCACCTTCTCCGGCAGCCAGAAGTTGTTCACCAGACGGTTCCAGACCTCGAGGTCCTTGTCGTCCTGGATACGGTTCCAGTTGATCGCCTGCACGCTGGAGACCAGCTTGAGTCTTTCGGGAGTCATTTTCTTCGTCGTTCCTCGGGGTTCGGCCGCGTTCTCAGGTCAGCAACAGGTCAGAGCATGCACGAGACGCACTCGGCCATGTCGGTGCCCTCGAGCGCCAGCTGACGCAGACGGATGTAGTAGATCGTCTTGATGCCCTTGCGCCATGCGTAGATCTGCGCCTTGTTGATGTCACGCGTGGTGGCGGTGTCCTTGAAGAACAGCGTCAGAGACAGACCCTGGTCGACGTGCTGCGTGGCCGCAGCGTACGTGTCGATGACCTTCTCGTAGCCGATCTCGTACGCGTCCTGGTAGTACTCCAGGTTGTCGTTCGTCATGAACGCCGCCGGGTAGTAGACGCGGCCGAGCTTGCCTTCCTTGCGGATCTCGATCTTCGACGCGATCGGGTGGATCGACGACGTCGAGTTGTTGATGTACGAGATCGAGCCGGTCGGCGGCACCGCCTGCAGGTTCTGGTTGTAGATGCCGTGCTTCTGGATCGACGCCTTCAGCTCGACCCAGTCGTCCTGCGTCGGGATGTGCTTGCCGGCGAAGAGTTCCTTGACCTTCTCGGTCTCGGGAACCCAGGCACGGTCGATGTACTTGTCGAAGAACTCCCCCGACGCGTAGGTCGAGTCCTCGAACCCGTCGAACGCCGTGCCGCGCTCGATGGCGAGGTTGTTCGACGCCCGCAGCGCGTGGAACAGCACCGTGTAGAAGTAGATGTTCGTGAAGTCGATGCCCTCTTCGGAGCCGTAGTACACGTGCTCGCGAGCGAGGTAGCCGTGCAGGTTCATCTGGCCCAGGCCGATGGCGTGGGAGCGGTCGTTGCCGTCCTCGATCGAGCGCACCGAGCCGATGTGGCTCTGGTCGCTGACCGCGGTCAGTGCACGGATCGCGGTCTCGACGGTCTGGCCGAGGTCGTCGGCATCCATGGACAGCGCGATGTTCATCGAGCCGAGGTTGCAGGAGATGTCCTTGCCGATGTTGTCGTACGACAGGTCGTCGTTGTACGTGGTCGGCGTGTTCACCTGCAGGATCTCGCTGCAGAGGTTGGACATGTTGATCCGACCCTTGATCGGGTTGGCCTTGTTCACCGTGTCTTCGAACATGACGTACGGGTAGCCGGACTCGAACTGGATCTCGGCGACGGTCTGGAAGAACTCGCGCGCGTTGATCTTGGTCTTCTTGATGCGCGGGTCGTCGACCATCTCGCGGTACTTCTCGGTGACCGAGATGTCGCCGAACGGAACTCCGTAGACCTTCTCGACGTCGTACGGCGAGAACAGGTACATGTCCTCGTCGTTCTTGGCGAGCTCGAACGTGATGTCGGGGACGACGACGCCGAGGGACAGCGTCTTGATGCGGATCTTCTCGTCGGCGTTCTCGCGCTTGGTGTCGAGGAAGCGCATGATGTCGGGGTGGTGCGCGTTGAGGTACACCGCGCCCGCGCCCTGACGTGCACCGAGCTGGTTGGCGTAGCTGAAGCTGTCTTCGAGGAGCTTCATGACCGGGATGATGCCAGAGGACTGGTTCTCGATCTGCTTGATCGGCGCACCCGACTCGCGGATGTTCGACAGCAGGAGTGCGACGCCGCCGCCGCGCTTGGAGAGCTGCAGCGCGGAGTTGATGCCGCGGGCGATCGACTCCATGTTGTCTTCGATGCGCAGGAGGAAGCAGCTGACGAGCTCGCCGCGCTGAGCCTTGCCCGCGTTGAGGAAGGTCGGAGTCGCCGGCTGGAAGCGGCCGGAGATGATCTCCTCGACGAGGGCGACGGCGAGCTTCTCGTCGCCATCGGCGAGACCGAGGGCGGTCATGACGACGCGGTCCTCGAAGCGCTCGAGGTAGCGCTTGCCGTCGAACGTCTTCAGCGTGTAGCTCGTGTAGTACTTGAATGCTCCGAGGAACGTCTCGAAGCGGAACTTCTTGCCGTAGGCGAGGTCGTTGAGCTTCTGGATGAACTCCATCGAGTACTTCTCGATGACGGCACCCTCGTAGTACTCCTTCTCCACGAGGTAGTCCAGGCGCTCCTTGAGCGAGTGGAAGAACACCGTGTTCTGGTTCACATGCTGCAGGAAGTACTCCCGCGCGGCGCGCTTGTCGGCGTCGAACTGGATCTTCCCGTTCGCGTCGTACAGGTTGAGCATCGCGTTGAGGGCGTGATAGTCGAGACCCTCGTAGGAGGGGTTCGCCTTGAATGCCACTGTCTCGGTCACTGAAGCTGCCACCGTCGTTCCAATCCGTCGCTCACGCGATCCACATCGTCTTGTGTGCCGAAGATCTCGAGCCGATACAAGTGAGGCACGTGGCACTTGCGGCTGATGATGTCGCCGGCGAGGCAGAAGGCATCGCCGAAGTTGGTGTTCCCCGCGGAGATCACTCCGCGGATGTGGCGTCGGTTGCGCTCGTCGTTGAGAAACCGGATCACCTGTTTCGGAACGGCGCCCTTCTCGACGCCGCGCCCCGCTCCCCCTCCGTAGGTGGGGGTGACCAGCACGAAAGGCTCGTCGATGACGAGGTCTTCTTCGTTCCGGTGGAGGGGGATGCGTCGGGACGGGAACCCGAGCTTCTCGATGAACCGCGCGGTGTTACCCGAGACGCTCGAGAAGTAGACCAGGAGCGGCGCTGCGGTCGCGACGGCGCTCATGGTGCGTCACGCCAGACGGGACGCGAGCTCGTCGATCTTGTCGGGACGGAAGCCCGACCAGTGGCCCTCGTCGGTGACGACGACAGGTGCCTGCATGTAGCCGAGCGCCTTGACCTGCTCGAGCGCCGTCGGGTCTTCCGACAGGTCGAGGACCTCGTACTCGATTCCCTTGGCATCCAGGGCACGGTAGGTGGCGTTGCACTGAACGCAGGAAGGCTTGGTGTAGACCGTGATCGACATCTTTTTCGTAACCCCTCAAATCTCTGGCCTGCTTCTCATCAGGCTGTTTCCCGGTAGACCCCCTGCCGGGACTTCAATACTACATATGGGGACCGACATTGGGGGCGACCACAAGGGGTAGTAGTTACATCCGTGTAGTTATCCACCGTTCTCAACAGATACAACACAGGTTCTCCACCGTTTCTTCCACAGGCCGAGCCTCCTTCCGAAGGCACGCGAACCGCGTGAAATCGCGGCTGGGAACCCCCTGTGAGCGATCCATCCACAGGGGGGACGTTACGACGCCCCACCGACATTCGGATTCCTGTGGAATTCACCCTTCGGCGTGTCGCGGGCGTGTCGCGGATCGGCCCCTTCCGCGACCGACCCCGCGGGCCGGTACCGTTGTCTGGTGGCGGGATATCGGGATCTTCTTCGCACGCCGGGAGTGGCGCGCATGATCGCTGCTCAACTGACCGCGCGCTTCCCCAACGGGATGATGTCGCTGGCGATCCTGCTGCACGTCGAGCAGCAGACCGGGTCCTACGGGTCCGCGGGGCTCGTCCTCGCCGCGACCAGCGTCGGTCAGGCGATCGCCGGCCCCATCACCAGCCGTTGGATGGGCGCCTGGGGCATGCGTCGGGTGCTCACGCTCACCCTGTCGGTGTGCGTGATCGCCGTGCTGTGTCTGGCTCTGCTTCCGCTCGAGGTGCCGGGGTACATGGCGCTCGGGATGATCGCCGGTCTCTCCACCCCGCCGGTGCAGGCCGCCGTGCGCACGATCTACCCCAAGCTCGTGAACTCCTCGAACCTCACCCCGCTGTTCTCCCTCGACGCGTCGCTGCAGGAGATCATCTGGGTGCTCGCGCCCGTCGTGATCACCCTCGTCTCGACTCAGGTCGGCACCGCCGAGGGTCTGCTGCTGGTCGCGATCATCCTCGTCGGCGGCGGCGCGTGGTTCATCCTCTCCCCCGAGGTCGGGCGGGTGCGCATCCCGCGCAGCCGCAACGCCCTCGGAAAAGTCGTGCTCAAGCCGCCCGTGATGCTGGCGACCGTGATCGGGTTCCTCCTGATCGGAGCCTGCGCCGCCGTCGAGGTCGGCGTCGTGGCGACCTTCGAACACGGAAGCCTCGCCGCCGGACTCGTCCTCGCCGTGTTCTCGGCCGGAAGCCTCGCCGGCGGTCTCGCCTTCGGCCACATCCCCATCGGCCCCTGGGCCATGGCGCGCCGCCTGCTGATCGTCACGATCGGCCTCGGGCTGACGATGGTCATGCTCAACGTGTTCTGGCTCGGCGGCACGCTCATCCTCGCCGGTATCGGCATCGCGCCCGCCCTGGCCGTGCTCTTCGCGATCACCTCGGCCAGCGTGAAGTTCAGCGAGACCGCCGAGGCCTTCGGCTGGGCCGGCACCGGGCAGCTCATCGGGGCCGCCGCCGGTTCCGCTGTCGCCGGATTCCTCGTGGATGTGGGCGACTGGCGCGGCGCCTACCTCGCCGCCACCATCTTCGCCGCGGTCGGACTGATCGTGGCCGTCGTCTTCGTCCGTTCCTTTCCCGACCTGCGTCACCGCGACGCGAGCCCGCACCCCGACACCGAACCCCTGGCGGTCACCCCCTCATGAGCTCTCCCTCCTCCTCCTTCCCCGAGATCGTCTGCATCGGCGAGACCATGGCGCTGATCACCCCGACCGACTCCCGGCTCGCCGACGCCGCCGAGGCGTCGGTCGGACTCGCCGGCGCGGAGTCCAACGTGGCCGCCGGCGTCGCCTCGACGGGACACCGCGTCGCCTGGGCATCCCGCCTCGGCGCCGATCCGCTCGGAGACCGCGTCGCCTCCGAGCTCGAGCGCCGCGGGGTGGAGCTGTGGGTCGAGCGCGACGACGCCGCCCCGACCGGGGTCATGTTCAAGGACCCGGGCGCGGAGTCCTCCTCCGTCTACTACTACCGCAGCGGATCAGCCGCCTCGCGCATGGAGCAGGGGTTCCTGGACCCCTCCCGTCTCGACGGGGTGCGCATCGTGCACACCACCGGGATCACACCCGCACTGTCGGCCTCGTGCCGACAGATGGTCGACCGGCTCTTCACCGACGCACGCGCAGCCGGCGCCCTCGTGTCCTTCGATGTGAACGACCGTCGTCCCCTGTGGAGCAGGGACGACGCCGCCGAGACCCTGGCCCGCCTCGCCGATGCCGCGGACATCACCTTCGTCGGCCGTGATGAGGCCGAGCGCATCTGGGGCACGGTCACGGCGGCAGAGATCCGCGCGTTCCTGCCGAACTGTGCCCTGCTCATCGTCAAGGACGGCGATGTCGGCGCCACGGCGTTCGAGGGGGAAGCCGAGCCTGTCTTCGTACCCGCCCCCGTGGTCGACGTCGTCGAGCCGGTCGGCGCCGGGGATGCCTTCGCCTCCGGTTTCCTCGCGGCGACCCTCGACGGAGAAGACCTCACCTCCCGCCTCTCCGCCGGTCACGCGGCTGCGGAGCGCGTGCTGAAGATCGCCGCCGACCTCCCGCCTCTGGTACCGCTGCGCTGATCGCGCGCGCGAGACTGCGCGCTCCAGGGACCCCGGCACGTCCCCGGTCGTAGGCTGGTGGCATGGCCGCACCGCTCACTCTTCCCCGCCTCTCGTGGGGGTCGCCGTCGGCCTCCCGTCGCGCCCTTCTGGTCCACGGTCTCGGGTCTTCCGGCGCGCTGATGTGGCGCCTCGGCGACGCACTCGCCGACGCGGGCTGGCACGCGACCGCCGTCGACCTCCGCGGCCACGGCGACGCTCCGCGCTCCCTCGACTACTCGGTCTCCGCCTACGGGGCCGACCTCGCCGAGACCGCCCCCGATGGCGACAGCGCCTGGGACGCCGTCATCGGTCACTCGCTCGGCGGTGCGGCCAGCACGGTCGCCGCAGCCTCGAATCCGGAGTGGACCCGGCGCCTCGTGCTCATCGACCCGGCGATCCACGTCGACGGTCGCGATGCCGCGATCATCCGCCGGAGCCAGGAACGCGCGTTCGCCGACACCCGACTCGAGGTCGTGCAGCAGGAGCATCCGCACTGGCATCCGCAGGATCAGGAACTCAAGATCGACGCCGTGCGGCGTGCGAGCGCGTGGGCCGTGGAACAGACCAGCGCCCAGAATCGACCGTGGGACGTGCGCGCAGAAGCCGCACGCCTGACGGTCCCCACGCATGTGATCGGCGCGGACCCCGCCGTCTACAGCATCTTCACGGGAGATCTCGCCGACGAGGTGCTCGCCGCGAACCCCCTCATCTCCCTGTCGGTGGTCGAGGGCGCAGGGCACTCCCTGCACCGCGACCGCCCGGAGGAATCGGTACGGCAGCTTCTGGAGGCACTGGCATGACATTCGATCCCGCAGCATTCCTTCCCGACGACCTCCTCGAGCGCATCCGCGAGCGCGCGCCGATCCACGACCGCGAGAACACCTTCCCCCAGCAGGACCTGGACGAGCTGCGGGCTGCCGGGTACCTGTCGATACTGGTGCCGCGAGAGCGCGGTGGCGCGGGACTCGGGCTCGCCGAGGCCGCGATCCTGCAGCAGCGCCTGGCTGGCGCGGCCCCGGCGACAGCCCTGGCCATCAACATGCACCTCGTGTGGACGGGCGTCGCGAAGGTCTTCTCCGATCGCGGAGTCCCCGGCCTCGAGTTCGTGCAGGACGGCGCCGTCGCGGGCGAGGTCTTCGCGTTCGGCATCAGCGAGGGCGGCAACGACCTGGTGCTGTTCGGCAGCGACACCACGGCTGTGCCGGACGGGGATGGCGGCTACTCCTTCACGGGGACGAAGATCTTCACCTCCCTCGCCCCGGTCTGGACGCGCCTGGGCCTGCACGGTCTCGACACCACCAGCTCCGATGCCCCGAAGCTCGTGTTCGCCTTCGTGGAGCGCACGGATGCCGTCACGACTTCCGACGACTGGGACACCCTCGGCATGCGGGGCACCCAGAGCCGGACCACCCGGCTGAACGGCGCGCCGGCTGACGCCGCCCACGTCGTGCGGCGCATCGATCCAGGCCCCAGCCCCGACCCGATAGTGTTCGGGATCTTCTCCGTCTTCGAGATCCTGCTCGCCTCCGTCTACACGGGGATCGCCCGGCGAGCGTTGGAGCTCGCGGTGGCCACGGCGCAGAAGCGGCTTTCGAAGAAGACCGGGCTCGCGTACAGCCAGGATCCCGACATCCGCTGGCGCATCGCCGACATGGCCATCGCCTACGACGCGCTGCCTCCGCAGATCGCCGCGCTCGCACGCGATGTGGATGAGCGCGTCGATCACGGCGCGCGGTGGTTCCCCCAGCTCTCCGGGGTCAAGCACCGGGCGATCACGATGGCGAAGCACGTCGTCGACGAGGCGATGCTCGTCGCCGGCGGTGGGTCGTACTTCTCGGCCAATGAACTCTCGCGCCTCTACCGCGACGTCCTGGCCGGGGCGTTCCACCCCTCCGACCCCGAGTCCGCGCACTCTACGGCGGCGAGCGCGTGGCTGGGCCCGCTCGAGAGCTGATATCTTGCCGATTCCGCTGGACGAATAGCCAGATTCCACGAAATCGGTTGCTCAGCGCATCGTGGAGTGCGAGGATCGCACCATGAGTCCGGCGAAGAAGCACCCTTCCCTCGATGCGGTCTCGAAGACGATCGTCGAGCTGCTCCAGGAGGACGGACGTCGTTCGTACTCCGAGATCGGCCGCACCGTCGGGATGAGCGAGGCTGCCGTGCGCCAGCGCGTGCAGCGGCTCACCGAGTCCGGCGTGATGCAGATCGTCGCCGTCACCGACCCGATGCAGCTGGGCTTCCACCGCCAGGCCATGATCGGCGTGCGGGTCTCCGGTGACGCACGCCGCGTCGCCGAGGCCATCGCCGCGATCGATGCCGTCGACTACGTCGTGATCACGGTCGGTTCCTTCGACGTCCTCGCCGAGGTGGTCTGCGAGGACGACGACGACCTGCTCGCGCTGATCAACGACGTCATCCGTCCGATCGACGGCGTCCTCTCCACCGAAACCTTCATCTACGCCAAGCTGCAGAAGCAGCTCTACAACTGGGGGACCAGATGAGCACCGCACGCACCACCCCTTCCGAGTCCGCACTGCAGACGATGGCGAAGGACCATCTCTGGATGCACTTCACCCGGCAGTCGACGATGGCCGAGTCGGGCGTGCCCATCATCGTCAAGGGCGACGGTCACCGCATCTGGGATGCCAAGGGCAAGGAGTACTTCGACGGGCTCGCCGGCCTCTTCGTGGTGAACGCCGGCCACGGTCGACGCCGGCTGGCCGAGGCCGCGGCGGCGCAGGCCTCCGAGCTGGCGTTCTTCCCCCTGTGGTCGTACGCGCACCCGGCCGCCATCGAGTTGGCGGACCGTCTCGCCGACGAGGCGCCGGGCGACCTCAACAAGGTCTTCTTCTCCACGGGCGGAGGCGAGGCGGTCGAGACCGCGTTCAAACTCGCCAAGCACTACTGGAAGCTGCAGGGCAAGCCCGCCAAGCACAAGGTGATCTCGCGCGCGGTGGCCTACCACGGCACGCCGCAGGGAGCCCTGGCGATCACCGGCATCCCCGCGATGAAGTCGATGTTCGAGCCGGTCACCCCCGGCGGTTTCCGTGTGCCGAACACCAACTTCTACCGCGCGGCCGAGATGGGCGGACCCGCCGACGACCTCGAAGCGTTCGGACGGTGGGCGGCCGACCGCATCGAGGAGATGATCCTCTTCGAAGGCGCCGACACGGTCGCCGCGGTCTTCCTGGAACCGGTGCAGAACTCCGGCGGATGCTTCCCGCCCCCTCCCGGCTACTTCGCCAGGGTGCGCGAGATCTGCGACCGCCACGACGTGCTGCTCGTCTCGGACGAGGTCATCTGCGCCTTCGGACGTCTCGGCCACACCTTCGCGTGCACCGGTCTCGGCTATGTGCCCGACATGATCACGTGCGCCAAGGGTATGACCAGCGGCTACTCCCCCATCGGCGCGACGATCGTCAGCGACCGCATCTACGAGCCGTTCTCGAAGGGCGATCTGTCCTTCCCGCACGGCTACACGTTCGGCGGACACCCGGTGTCGGCCGCGGTGGCGCTGGAGAACCTCGCGATCTTCGACGAAGAGGGACTGAACGCCCACGTACGGGAGAACTCCCCGCTGTTCCGTGCAGAGCTCGAGAAGCTGCTCGACCTGCCGCTGGTCGGCGACGTGCGCGGCGACGGCTACTTCTTCGGCATCGAACTCGTGAAGGACAAGGGCACGAAGGAGACCTTCGACGATGCCGAGTCCGAGCGGCTGCTGCGCGGCTTCCTCTCCCCCGCCCTGTTCGAGGCCGGGCTGTACTGTCGCGCCGACGACCGTGGCGACCCCGTGATCCAGCTCGCCCCGCCGCTCACGGTCGGGCCGTCCGAGTTCCGCGAGATCGAGCAGATCCTGCGAGATGTGCTGACCCGCGCGCAGTCCGTGCTCTGACCGTCGCGGCCACGACGGCGAGGAGTCAGGATCGGGCCACGGGCGTCGCACTCCGTCTCGCCAGCAGCGCGAGGTGGAGCGCGGCGAGCGTCTCCCCGTCGTCGAGGTCTACGTCCAGCAGGTCACCGATCAACGTGAGGCGCTGGTAGAAGACCGATCGCGAGAGGTGACTGGCGTTCGCCGCAGCTGATCGATTCCCGGGGTGCGCGACGAGCGCCGACAGCACGTCGATCAGGTCGCCTCGGCGCTCCCGGTCATACGCCACGACCGGCGCCAGCATCCGCTCGCTGTGCGCGAGAAGGCGATGGTCGTCGCGCAGCGAGGCGACGAACCGCTCCAGCGGACGGTCGTCGACGCGCCGTACGCGGGGACCGCTGTCCGAACGGTCGCTCGCCGCCAGATCGCGCGCGGCCCGAAGCGAGGCGAGCAGTCCCAGCACGTCATCCGCAGGGGGTCCGACGAAGACCGTGCGGTCGGGGCCGACGAGACTCGTGACGAGCGCATCCGTCAGCGGAGCTGATGCCGGCAGCGACAGCAGTGCGACATCGTCGTCACCCACCCGCGCGGCGACGACCGCGACCCCGAGGTTGGCCGCGCGGTGCGCGAGGTGCACCGCAGGCTCCGTGCCGCGTGCCACGATGCCGTGGCAGTGCCGCCCCGCGAGCACGAAACCGCTGGTCGCGAGTCGGGCCTGGATGTCATCCGGACTCGCGAAGCGGGCGCCGAGCAGGTCGTCGATGAGGCCGCGCTGCGCGAGCAGCGACCACTCGGAATCACCGCCGTCCGCGAGGCATCCGAAGGCGAGGGCCGTGGCTCCCTGCTCGAGCACCGTGAGCCGGCCGGCAGGATGCGCAGGTCCGGGGAGTGCGAGGAGGGTCCCCCACCGCACGCCGCGCGCCTGTACGGGCACACGGTCGGCCGAGCGCAGCTTCCCCAGCGCCTCCGCGACCGGCATCCGGAGGGTCTCGTGCGCGATCACCTCACGCGCCAGGTTCTCCAGCACGACGGGTGCGCCGAGCGCCCTCGCCGTCTCCGCGACGACGACGTCGGCCGGGGCTCCCCGCAGGCTCAGCGCCGTGAAGAGCTCGTGCAGGTGCTGGCGTTCGCGCAGGGCAATGGTCTGCGCCGCGATCAGAGCACGGTGCACTGTCTCCGTGACCGTGACGAACTTGACCTCGCTGGTCAGTGCGATCAATGCGAGCCCGCGCTCCGTGCACACCTCGACGACGGCCTCCGGGATGCGCGCTTGGCCCGAGCCGAGCTCGACCACGATACCCGCGACCCCGGCCTGGTGCAGCCCGACCGCGAAAGCACGCAGCTCTGCGGGACCGGTCGGCCAGCCGGCCCCGGTGCTGAGCAGGAGTTCCCCGCCGTCGAGCAGACGGGCGACACCGGCGCTGTCGGACACGTGCACCCAGCGCACGGCGGCATCGAGCGCCCCACCGCCGACGATCACCTCCGGCGCGCCCGCCTGCAGCACGGGCTCCGCGAGGACGTCGGCGACCGTGAGGAGGGCGTCGCCACGAGTCGGACGATATGTCCGGATGGAGCGGAAGTTCTGACGTTCTGACATCACGACCAGCTCCTCGGCTCTGTGATCATTGAGGAGCACAAGCCTATCGGACACCGGTCAGAGTGTTCGAACGGCGCATTCTTCAGCCCTCGGAGGAACATCGTGGACATCGTCCGTCACGTCATCAACGGAGCGGAGACCGCCGAAGCGGCCCGCACCGGCCAGGTCTTCGACCCCGCCACCGGCCAGGTGTCGAAGCAGGTCGCCTTCGCCTCCACCGCCGAGGTGGAATCCGCGATCGCTGCGGCAGCCGCCGCCCTCCCCGCCTGGCGCGAGACGAGCCTGATCAAGCGCGCTGATGTGTTCTTCCGCCTGCGACAGCTGCTCAAGGAGCGCACCCCCGAGCTCGCCGCGATCGTGACGAGCGAGCACGGAAAGGTGCTCTCGGATGCTGCGGGCGAGGTGTCGCGCGGCATCGAGAACGTCGAGTTCGCCGCCGGCCTCGTGCACCTGCTCAAGGGCGAGCGCAGCGAGCAGGTCGCCCGCGGCGTCGACGTGCACTCGGTCAAGCAGCCGGTCGGCGTCGTCGCGGCGATCACCCCGTTCAACTTCCCGGTCATGGTGCCGCTGTGGATGGTGGCCTCGGCCATCGCCTGCGGGAACACGGTCGTCCTGAAGCCCAGCGAGAAGGACCCGTCCGCCTCCGTCTGGATCGCCAAGCTGTTCCAGGAGGCCGGGCTTCCCGACGGCGTGCTGAACGTCGTCCACGGCGACAAGGAGGCCGTGGACGCGATCCTGGACTCCCCGCGCGTCAACGCGGTGAGCTTCGTCGGCTCCACGCCGATCGCCCGCTCGATCTACCAGCGCGCCTCGGCTGCCGGCAAGCGCGTGCAGGCCCTCGGCGGCGCGAAGAACCACATGGTCGTGATGCCCGACGCCGACATCGACGCGGCAGCCGACGCCGCGGTCTCCGCCGCCTACGGCTCTGCCGGGGAGCGCTGCATGGCCGTCTCCGTGCTTGTCGCGGTGGGCGACATCGCCGACGACCTCGTCACGGCGATCGCCGACCGCATCGGGGGCCTCACGATCGGTGCGGGCACCGATGCGGCGAGCGAGATGGGTCCGCTCATCACCCGCGAGCACCGCGACAAGGTCGCCTCCTACGTGACGGGCGCCGAGGCCGAGGGTGCGAAGGTCGTCGTCGACGGCGCGCAGAAGGAGTTCGACTCGGAGGGCTTCTTCCTCGGAGTCAGCCTGATCGATCAGGTCGCCCCCGGCATGAAGGTCTACGACGACGAGATCTTCGGCCCGGTGCTGGCGGTCGTCCGCGTCGACACCTACGCCGACGCGGTCGCCCTCGTGAACGCCAACGCCTACGGCAACGGCACCGCGATCTTCACGCGCGACGGGGGCACGGCCCGTCAGTACGAGTTCGACATCGAGGTCGGCATGGTCGGCGTCAACGTGCCGATCCCCGTGCCGATCGGTGCCTATTCGTTCGGCGGATGGAAGGACTCGCTGTTCGGCGACTCGCACATCTACGGTCCCGAATCGGTGCACTTCTATACGCGCTCCAAGGTCGTCACCACGCGCTGGCCCGACCACACCCCCTCCCAGATCGACCTGGGCTTCCCGAGCAACCACTGATCCGAGGAGCGATGACGATGACGAACTACACCGACCGACACGGGATCGCGCACCCGCTGCCCGCCCCCGAAGCCGAAGCCCAGGTGCGTGCGGACGACCGCGGCCACGTGTTCCACTCCTGGAGCGCGCAGGGCCTGATCGACCCGCTGCCCGTCGCCGCCGGCGAGGGATCGACTTTCTGGGACTACCAGGGCAACGCCTACCTCGACTTCTCGAGCCAGCTCGTGAACCTCAACCTCGGCCATCAGCACCCCGACCTGGTCGCCGCTATCCAGCAGCAGGCCGGGCGCCTCGCGACGATCCAGCCCTCCATCGCCAACGACGTGCGCGGCGAGCTCGCCCGTCTGATCGCGGAGGTCGCACCTGAGGGGTTGGAGAAGGTGTTCTTCACCAACGGCGGCGCCGAGGCCAACGAGTACGCGGTGCGCATGGCCCGCCAGTTCACGGGGCGCCGCAAGGTGCTGTCGATGTACCGCAGCTATCACGGCTCCACCTCGACCGCGATCTCGCTCACCGGCGACCCGCGGCGCTGGGCGAACGACACGGTCGACTCCGGGGCCGTACGCTTCTTCGGACCGTACCTGTACCGCTCGCCGTTCCACGCCGAGACCCCGGAACAGGAGGCGGAGCGGGCTCTCGCACACCTCGAGCAGACGATCCAGCTCGAGGGTCCGCAGACCATCGCGGCGATCATCATCGAGACGGTGGTGGGCACCAACGGCGTGCTCGTTCCGCCGCCCGGCTACCTGCAGGGTGTCCGGGAGCTGTGCGACCGCTACGGCATCGTGTACATCGCAGACGAGGTCATGGTCGGCTTCGGCCGGCTCGGCGAGTGGTTCGGCATCGACGCGTTCGATGCCAGCCCCGACCTGATCACCTTCGCGAAGGGCGTGAACTCGGGCTACGTCCCGCTGGGCGGCGTGGTGATCTCCGACCGCATCGCGAGCGCCTTCGACACGATGCCCTTCGCGGGCGGACTGACCTACTCCGGCCACCCGCTCGCCTGCGCGGCCGGCGTCGCCACGTTCGAGGTGTTCCGTCGTGACGGCATCCTGGAGCGCGTGCGCGACCTCGGCACCCGCATCGTCGAGCCGACCGTGCGCGGCTGGGTCGAGAAGCACCCGAGCGTCGGCGACGTACGCGGTCTCGGGCTGTTCTGGGCCGTCGAACTCGTGCGCGACCAGGAGACGCGCGAGCCCCTCGTGCCGTTCAACGCCTCGGGGGCGGATGCCGCCCCCATGGGTGCCTTCGCCGCGGCTGCCAAGAAGGCCGGGGTCTGGCCGTTCACGCACTTCAACCGCATGCACATCGCTCCGCCGCTGGTGATCAGCGAGGAGGAGCTGGTGCGCGGGCTCGACGTGCTCGACGAGGCGCTCTCCGTGACCGACGAGGCTGCTGCACGCTGACCCCGAGCACACGACACGAAACCCCGGCGACGCGATGTCGTCGGGGTTTCGTGTGCGGGCCGTCCGGCGCCTCATTCCGCGGAGTCGTACACCCGCTCCCCTTCGACCCAGGTACCGCGCACCTCGGTCAGGCCGATCTCGTCGACGGGATGCTCGAACGGATCGCGGTCGAGCAGAGCGAGGTCCGCGCGCATCCCCACCGCGATCGTGCCGGTGTCGTCGAGGTGGTTCACGCGCGCCGAGCCCGCGGTGTACGCCACGAGCGCGGTCGCGAGATCGATCGCCTGCTCCGGCAGGAACGCGGGGTAGTCACCCTCCCACTCGGTCGGCGCGGAACGACGGTTCACCGCGACGTGGATCGCGGCCATCGCATTCGGTGTGCTCACCGACCAGTCGCTTCCCGCGGCGAGCGCAGCCCCCGAGCGCAGCAGGTCGCCGAATGGGTACTGCCACGCCGAGCGCTGCTCCCCGAGGAACGGGATGGTGAGCTCGACCATCTGCGGCTCCAGCGTCGCCCACAGCATCTGCATGTTGGCCGTGACGTCGAGCGCCCGGAACCGGGGGATGTCGTCTGGGTGCACGACCTGGATGTGGGAGATGTGGTGCCTGTTCCCGCGGGGTCCGTTGCGCACGAGCGCGGCCTCGACCGCATCCAGGCACTCCCGCACCGCGCGGTCGCCGATCGCGTGGAAGTGCAGCGTGAATCCGAGGGCGTCGAGCCGCGTCGCCGCTTCCTTGAGCAGCTCGGGTTCGACGAACGAGATCCCGGAGTCCTCGCGCGGATGCCCGTGGCCGTCGCAGTAGGGTTCCAGCATCGCCGCGGTGAAGTTCTCCGCGACGCCGTCCTGCATGATCTTCACGCTGCGTGCCCGGAACCGCCCGACCGTGCTCTCGTCGCGACGCCGCACGATGTCGTCGATCTGCTCCAGGCCGCGCGACCGGTCCCACCACAGCGAACCCACGACGCGACCGGTGAGCGAACCCGATGCGGCCGCGGTCAGGTACGCGGGCAGCGGGTCGCCCGCGTCTCCGTACTCGGTGCCGACGATCGCGTCCTGCCACGCCGTCACGCCGTAGGAGTGCAGGTGGCGCTGCCCTTGCAGGAGCGCCTCCACGAGCCGCTCGGGCGCCTCCGTCGGCAGCAGCCTGTTGACCAGGCCCATCGCACCCTCGTGCAGCGTGCCACTCGGTGCGCCGTTCGCGTCGCGCTCGATCCGTCCGTCCGCTGGATCGACCGTCTCGCGCGTGATGCCGGCGAGCGCGAGCGCACGGGAGTTGACCCAGGCGCCATGGCCGTCGCGGTTGGGCAGGAATGCCGGGCGGTCGGGCACGACGGAGTCGAGGTCTTCCGCCGTCGGTGTGCCTCCGGGGAATGCCGACATCTGCCATCCACCGCCCAGGATCCACTCGTCGTCGGGATGCTCCTGCGCATAGGCGGCGATGCGATCGAGGTACTCCTCGCGCGTCGACAGCTCGGCGAGGTCGCAGCGGAGCATGTCCAACCCACCCCACACCGGGTGCACATGCGCGTCTTGGAACCCCGGCACCAGGAGCCCGCCGTCGAGGTCGACGACCTCGGTGTGCGGGCCGACCAGCGCCGAGACGTCGTGTCCCACTGCACTGATGCGGCCGTTCGTGACGGCGACGGCATGTACGGTCGATCGCGCAGCGTCCGCGAGGAACACCCGTCCTCCTCGCGTGCCGGCGGTGAACACCAGATCTGCGAACACCATAATCACCCTCCAGCCATCGTGCGGGCGATCTCGGTCGCCGAGTCACCCGCGCGCTTGAGGACGACCGCCACCAGCGCGAGTGCCAGCAGCGTGAGCACCAGCATGATCGTCGACACCGCGGCGATCTCCGGGCGCAGTCCGCTTCGGAGGGCGCTGAGCACGTAGACGGGCCACGGCGTCGTGCCGGAGACCTGCACGAAGGCGGAGACGACGGTGTTGTCGAGGCTCAGCGTGAACGAGAGCAGGAACCCGGCGAGCACGGCAGGCATCGCAAGAGGCAGCGTGATCTTGAAGAAGGTGCGCACCGGGGGCGCATAGAGGTCGGCCGAGGCCTCTTCGAGCCGGGCGTCGAGACCCACGAGCCGCGCCCGCACGATGTACGACACGATCGCGATCGAGAACAGCGACTGTCCCACCACGAGTCTCATGGTGCCGTCGTTGAAGATGCCGATCCCGGCGTCCTGTCCGAGGAAGACCAACCACGGCAGGAGTGCGACGGCATCCACGATCTCCGGCGTCACCGACACGAGCAGCAGCAGTCCGAGGAACCACCACACCCACTTGCCGGGATTGCGTGCCATCGCGATGCCGGCGAGGGTTCCCAGCGCGGTGGCGAGCAGAGCCGCCAGCAGGCCGGTGCGCACCGAGACGAGCACGGAGTCGCGGATCGCGGGCTTGTTCACGATCGCGAGGAACGAGTCGAAACCGAAGTGGTCCCACGACACCAGCAGCCGTCCGACGTTGAACGAATACGCGATGATCACGAGGATCGGCAGGAACAGGAACAGGAACACCAGCGCCGCCCAGATCGGCAGCACGAAGCGACCGGCCCCTCGGCGCACGCGCGGTGCGGTCTTCTGCGGTCCATCGGTCACGGCGGTCATGATCCCTCCCCCAGGACGAGGCGGTTGCGTTGCCGGAGCGGCAGGGTCACGAGCCAGAGAATTCCGGCCGCGACGGCGATCGAGAGCATGATGACGATGATGAGCAGTACCGCCATGGCCGAGCCGAGCGCCCAGTTCTGCGCGGTCTGGAACTGACTCGCCACGACCTGCCCGATCATGTTGCCCTTCGCCCCACCGAGCACGGTCGCCGTGATGTAGTCGCCCATGAGCGGGATGTACACCAGCAGCACGCCGGCGATGATGCCGGGTCTGGCCAGGGGCACGGTCACCCGCAGGAAGGTCGTGACGCTGTTCGCACCGAGATCCTTGCTCGCCTCGCGCAGCGGCCCCGATACGCGGTCGAACGCCACGAACAGCGGCAGGATCATCAGCGGCAGGTAGTTGTAGACGACGCCGAGGAGCACCGCGCCGCGCGAATACAGCAGGTCGAGGGGACCGGGGATGACCCCGATGCCCTGCAGCAGCTGCGAGAGCCATCCCTCGGGGGCGAGGATCACCTGCCAGCCGATGGTGCGCACGAGGAAGTTGGTCCAGAACGGCACCATCACGAGCGCGAGCAGGAGTCCGCGCTTCGATGGCGGGGCCTTCACCGCGATCCAGTAGGCGACCGGACCGCCGATCACCAGACACAGGGCCGTGCCGAGGATGCCGATCCACAGCGTATTCAGGAACGTGCTGAAGAACGTCGGGGAGAGAGCTTCGATGTAGCGGTCGAACGAGAGGTGGTCGAGCGCATGCGTGGCGAAGATGCTCGGCTTGTAGCCGAAGCTGAACACCACGACCATGAAGATCGGGGCCACGAAGAAGATGAGCAGCCAGGCCCAGGCGGGGATCGCGAGTCCGAACTTGAGCTTAGGCACCGGCGGCCGCCTTCATCGAGTTCCAGATCGAGACGACACGGTCCTGCGCATCGGTCAGCTTGCCCTCGTGCATCGTGGCCACCTGCTCCTCGTCGAAGAACACCATGTCGAGCCGCTCCAGCCCTGCGGCCTCCGCTTCCTCGCGGATGCCGGAGATGCCGGTGTCGTAGCCGATGTAGTCGACCTGTGCGAGCTGCACGTCGGGCTGCAGCACGAAGTCGATGAACGCGTGCGCGGCCTCGGGGTGCGGAGCTCCCGCGGCGATGGCCCAGTTGTCCATCCACAGCTCCGTCGCCGGACTCCCGAGCACCCACTGCCAGCGGTCAGGGTCGTCCGACTCGAAGATGCCGAGCCGCGCGTCGCCGTTGTAGGACTGCAGCAGCGCGTGGGACGCCTGCGGGATCGACGACCCTCCCGGGTACGAGTCGAACGCCGAGACGTGCGGAGCCAGATCCTTCACGAGGAACTTCTCGACGGCATCGAGGTCGTCCGGATCAGTGGTCGTCCAGTCGATGCCGTTCGCCCAGAAGTAGATGCCCAGCAGCGGTGCCGGGTCGTCGAGCACCGAGGTCGAGCCGGAGGCCTCGTTCTGCGCCGCGTCGATGAAGTCCTTCCAGGTCGTGAGCTCGCGCGAGATCACCCTCTTGTCGTACACGAACCCGGTGGTCCCCCAGGCCTTGCACACCGAGTACTCGTTGCCCGGATCCCAGGAGCGTCCCCGGAATTCAGGGGCCACGTGCTTCATGTTCGGCAGCAGGTCGAGGTTGAACTTCTGCAGGAGCCCGTTCTCGGCCATGGGTCCGACGAACACCCCGGTCGGCACCACGATGTCGTAGCCGGAGGTGCCGCGGGCGGCGACCAGCTTCGCGATCAGCTCCTCGTTCGAGTTGAAGGCGTCGAGCACGATGCGCGGGCCGCTCTCCGCGGTGAACTGCTCGAGCACCTCCGGGGCGTCGTAGTCACCCCAGCTGTAGATGGAGAGCTTGTCCTCGAGCGGTCCGCCCTTCGCGTGCACCGACGCGGCGTTCTGTCCCGGTGCGCAGGCGCTGAGCACGACCGCACCACCCGCCATGATCGCGGTGGCGAGGAAGCCGCGACGGGTCAGCTCGGTGCGGATCACCCGCGCCGCGCTCCGGTGCGCCAGCACGCGCACCGGAGGTGCGGCCGTCACAGCCCGCCGTCCTTGGGCAGGGTGATCACGTGCGTCGCGGTGGTGGGGATGCCCTCGGCCGCGAACAGCCGCGCATCCGCGGGATCCCACACGCAGCGGACGGCGTCGTCCACTCCCACCCGCGGGGCGGTCGGAGCCGGCATACGCGACAGGAACGTGGCATCCTCGCCGACTCTGACCGCGACCTGCAGGGTCTCGCCCAGGTGGGAGACCCCGAGCACGCGCCCAGGGACCCCCGCTCCTTCGCCCTGTTCCAGGCGGATGTACTCCGGCCGGATGGCGGCGACGGCCGGCTGCCCCGCCGCCACACGCTCCCCGCCCCAGCGGCCCGCGATCACGCCTATGGCGGAGTCGACCGCCTCTCCATCTGCACGAACCGTGCCGTGCACGAAGTTCTGCTGCCCGATGAACGACGCCACGTACGCAGAAGCCGGCTCCGCATAGATGGCGTCCGGTGCATCGAGCTGCTCGATCCGCCCCGCGCGCATCACGGCGATCCGATCACTCATCGACAGCGCCTCGGCCTGATCGTGGGTGACGAACACGAAGGTCGTGCCCAGCCGCGCCTGCAGCAGCTTGAGCTCGAGCTGCATCTCCTCGCGCAGCTGGCGGTCCAAGGCCGCCAGCGGCTCGTCGAGCAGGAGCACGCTGGGACGGTTGATGAGTGCACGCGACAGCGCGATGCGCTGCTGCTGTCCGCCGGAGAGCTGTGTGGGTTTGCGGTCGGCGAAGGCCCGCAGCTGCACCATGTCCAGTGCTTCGCTGACCCGTTCGCGCTGCTCGGCCTTGGGCACGCGGCGCTGCTGCAGACCGTAGGCGACGTTCTCGGCGACGGTGAGGTGCGGGAACAGGGCGTAGGCCTGGAAGACGGTGTTCACCTCGCGCCGATACGGAGGGAGATTCAGGACGCTGCGGCCGGAGATGAGGATGTCCCCGGCATCCGGGTACTCGAAGCCCGCGATCATGCGCAGAGTGGTCGTCTTCCCGCAGCCGGACGGGCCAAGGAGGGAGAGGAACTCCCCCGGTTGCACGTCGAGGCTCAGGTCGTCGACGGCGGTGGCAGTGCCATAGCGCTTGGTGACGCCGTCGATGTGGACCGCGCCGGTGGCGGTGGGTGCATCGAGTGTGGCCGTCGACATTCGGGTGTTGTCGGGCATGGAGCCTCCCCATCGAGATTCGCTTGTCGCGAGTCTGTCACAGGAAGGGCGCCAGGTATAGCGAAATCGGAAGCCTCTTGACGATTTCGCAACGGTATCCGTTGCGAATTCAGGAAACGGCGACCGATTGGCATCGATCAGAGCAGGAAGCCACGCAGCAGGGCTTCGGACCCGGCGAGATGATCGCGCATCGCCGCCTCGGCAACATCCGGACGTCCGGCGAGGATCGCGGAGACGATGCTCTCGTGCTGCTCCCCCGAGTGCTGGATGTTGCGCGGCATCAGCGGGAACGTATCGAGCCACGCATTGACGTCGGCCCTGTTCTCGGCGACGAGCGCGACCAGAGACGGAATTCCGGCAGCCTCGGCGATGGCAAGGTGCAGCAGGGTGTCCAAGCGCCGATACTCCTCCGGACCTGCCGGTACCGCCGCCTCGTGTCGCGCCCAGAGGTCGGCACGGGTCGAGGCGTCCAAGGAGCGACTCGCCGCCGCGCGCACGGCTCCGGTCTCGAGCACGCGGCGCAGCCCGAGAACGTCGTCGATCTCGTCCGGTGTCACCGCCCCCGGCACGCTCGGGTGGGGCAGTGGATCGGCCACGAACGTCCCCCCGTAACGCCCACGCCGCGGCAGCAGGTAGCCGGTGTCGGCCAGCTCGCGGATCGCCTCGCGCACGGTGTCGCGACTCACCCCGAACGACGCCGCCAGCTCCCGCTCCGGGGGCAGCGACTCGCCAGGAGCGACCACACCGAGCCGGATCGTCTGCACGAGTCGGGCCACCGCGTCCTCGAGCGCATTGCCGCGCCGCAGCGGCCGATAGACGGCCCTTCGCACTTCGACGAGGTCGCCGTCGTGGGAGTGCTCGCTCATGCCATCACCCTGTCACAGCGAGGTGAGGGTGGCTCACAGCGGGGTGACGTAGGCGTTCGTGATCCCGCCGTCGACGACGAAGGCACTCGCGGTGATGAACGACGCGTCGTCCGAGGCGAGGAACGCCACGGCCGCTGCGAGCTCGGCGGGCTCGGCGAAGCGCCCCATCGGCACATGCACGAGGCGCCGCTGCGCCCGCTCCGGGTCTTTCGCGAACAGCTCCTGCAGCAACGGGGTGTTCACGGGTCCAGGGCACAGCGCATTCACCCGCACTCCCTGACGGGCGAACTGCACGCCCAGCTCGCGGGACATCGCCAGCACGCCGCCCTTCGACGCGGTGTAGCTGATCTGCGAGGTGGCCGATCCCAGCAGCGCGACGAAGGATGCGGTGTTGATGATCGATCCACGCCCCGCCGGCACCATGTGCCGCAGTGCCGCACGGCTGCACAGGTACACGCTCTTGAGGTTCACGTCCTGCACGCGATCCCACGCCGGGAGCTCCGTCGTCTCGATGGAGTCGTCGTCGGCCGGCGAGATGCCCGCGTTGTTGAAGGCGATGTCGATCCGCCCGAACTCCGCCGCGACGCCGTCGAACAGCGCGTTCACCTTCGCCTCGTCGGCGACGTCGACCGGGCGGAACACGCCGCCCACCTCGGCGGCCGCCGCCTCTCCTGTCCTCGGATCGACGTCGGCGATCACGACGAAGGCCCCCTCGGCTGCGAAGCGCTGGGCGGTGGCGAACCCGATGCCGCTCGCTCCACCGGTGATGATGGCGACGCGGTCCTTGAGACGCTGGGTCAGATCGATGCTCATGTGGGTTCTCCGTTCCGGATGGGTGAAAGGACGACGCGATCAGGGTTCATCGGTCGCGAAGAAGACGTTCTTGGTCTCGGTGAAGTGCTCGGCGGCGTCGGGGCCGAGTTCGCGCCCCAGGCCCGACGCCTTCATGCCGCCGAACGGCGTGGAGTACCGCACCGAGGAGTGCGAGTTCACGGACAGCACGCCGCTGCGCACCCCTCGGGCCACGCGGACACCGCGTCCCAGGCTCTCGGTCCAGACGGAGCCCGCGAGACCGTAGGCCGTGTCGTTGGCCAGGCGGATGGCATCGGCCTCGTCCTCGAACGGCATCACCGCGACGACGGGCCCGAACACCTCCTGCTGCGCGATGCGGTCGGCGGGGTCGGCGAGCACCACGGCCGGAGCGAACCAGAACCCGTCCCCCTCGGGCGCACTGCCGCGGAAGGCGATGTCTGCACCGTCGAGGAACGACGCCACGGTATCGCGGTGTCCCGCAGAGATGAGTGGCCCCATATCGGTGTCATCACGAGCAGGGTCGCCCACACGCCAGGCGGCGACGGCCGGTTCGAGCAGTTCGAGGAACCGGTCGTAGACCGAGCGCTGCACGAGCAGGCGGCTGCGGGCACAGCAGTCCTGGCCGGCATTGTCGAACACCGAACCGGGGACTCCGGCCGCGGCGCGTTCGAGATCCGCGTCCTCGAACACGATGTTCGCGCTCTTGCCCCCGAGTTCGAGTGTGACGGGCTTGAGTGCTCGCGCGCAGCCCGCCGCGACTTCGACGCCCACCTCGGTCGAGCCCGTGAAGACGACCTTCCGCACGTCCGGATGCTCGACCAGACGCTGTCCGACGACCGAGCCGGAGCCTGTGACGACCTCGAACAGCCCCTCCGGCAGTCCTGCTTCGCGCGCGAGCTCGCCGAGGCGGATGGCGGTGAGAGGTGTCAGCTCGGCGGGCTTCAGCACCACGGCGTTGCCCGCGGCGAGCGCTGGTGCGAACGCCCACGAGGCGATCGTCATCGGGAAGTTCCACGGAACGATCACGCCGACCACGCCGTAGGGGTCGTGGAACGTGACATCGAGTCCGCCGGCCACCGGGATCTGTCGCCCGGACAAGCGCTCCGGGTCGGCGGAGTAGTAGTTGAGCACCTGGGCGACGTGACCGGCTTCCCAGCGAGCCGAGCCGATCGGATGCCCGGAATTGAGCACTTCGAGCTGCGCCAGCTCTTCGGCCGCGGCTTCCACCGCGCGGGCGAACGAGCGGAGCGCATCGGCTCGTGCCACCGGGGCCAGGGCCGCCCACCGACGCTGCGCCGCGACGGCACGGGCGATCGCGGCATCCGTCTCTTCGATGCCGGCCCTGGCGACCTCGCGGATCGCGGCCCCGGTGGACGGGTTGATGACTGTGAACGCGCTCATCGGGCGTCCTCCTTCCGCCCGGCGGCGAACGCACGAGCCTGCGAGACGAGATCTTCGAAGAGACGTCGGTCTTCGGCGTTCTCCTCCGGATGCCACTGGATGCCGACGACGTGACCGTCCGCGGTGTCGACGAACGCCTGCACGAGCCCGTCGGCGGAGTGCGCAGCGGCGACCAGCCCCTCCCCGAGTCGATCGATGCCCTGATGGTGATAGCTGTGCACGCGCACGTCGCCGGCACCGAGGACCCCGGCGAGCGCGGTGTCGTCCGAGACCTCGATGTCGTTCTCGGCGAACACGCCTCCACCCAGGCGGTATCGCTCGGTGCCGAGCGACTCGGGCAGGTGCTGGTGCAGCGTGCCCCCGCGCGCCACGTTGACGAGCTGCAGCCCGCGGCAGATCGCGAGCACCGGTATGCGGCGCCGCTCGGCCGCGCGGAACAGCGCCAGCTCCCACGCGTCGCGGTCGACCCGGGCCGGATCCGTGAGCGGATGCCGCTCCTCGCCGTAGAGCTCGGGGGCGACGTCGGCCCCTCCGGACAGGATCAGTCCGTCCAGCCCGGCGATGGCTGCATCAGCCGACTCGGGGTCCTGCGGCGGCAGGAGCAGTGCGATTCCGCCCGATGCCGTCACCCCGGTCAGATACTGCTCGGGCAGGAACGCCGCCCGCACATCCCACACCCCCTGCTGCGCCCGCTCGAGATAGGTCGTGACACCGATCAGCGGCGCCCGGTCAGAGCCGCTCGAAACCACGGATCCGCTCCCAGTCGGTGACGGCGGCGTCGTAGGCCTCGACCTCGATACGCGCCTGGTTGAGGTAGTGATCCACGACATCGTCGCCGAACGCTTCGCGCGCGATGGCCGACTCGCTGAACAGCTGTGCCGCTTCGCGCAGCGTGGTGGGAAGGTGCTCGACGCCGGCCTCGTAGGCGTTGCCGGTGAAGCGGTCGGGCAGGGGAAGCTCGTTCTCGATGCCGTACAGACCGCCGGCGATGATGGCCGAGATACCGAGGTAGGGGTTCACGTCGCCGCCCGGCACCCGGTTCTCGACCCTGAGCCCCGACCCCGCCCCGATCACGCGCAGCGCACAGGTGCGGTTGTCGATGCCCCAGGCCACTCCGGTCGGGGCGAAACTGCCCTTCGCGAACCGCTTGTACGAGTTGATGTTGGGCGCATAGAGCAGGGTGAACTCCCGGAGCGTGGCGAGGATGCCGGCGATCCAGTGCCCCATGATCGGACTGAATCCGTGCTCGCCGTCTCCGGCCATGACCGGAGTGCCGTCGTCGGCGCGCAGCGAGAGGTGGATGTGGCAGCTGTTGCCCTCGCGCTCATTGAACTTCGCCATGAAGGTGAGCGCCTGGCCGTGCTGCTCCGCGATCTCCTTCGCGCCGTTCTTGTACAGCGCGTGCTGGTCGGCGGTCTCGCGCACCTCGGCATAGCGGAAGGCGATCTCCTGCTGCCCGAGGTTGCACTCGCCCTTCACGCCCTCGCAGTACAGCCCGGCCCCGTCCATGCTGTTGCGGATGTCCCGCAGCAGCGGCTCGAGGCGCGTCGAGGCGAGCAGGTTGTAGTCGACGTTGTAGTCGGTCGACGGGGTCAGCCCCTCGTACTTGCGGGCCCAGGCATCGCGGTAGGTGTTGTCGAAGACGATGAACTCGAGCTCGGTGCCGGAGAACGCGGTCCAGCCGCGTTCGGCCAGTCGGTCGCGCTGGCGGTCGAGGATCGCCCGCGGCGACGGGCCCACCGGTTCGCCGTTTCCCCACACCAGGTCCGCGATCACCAGCGCCGTCCCCGCCAGCCAGGGGATCCGGCGCAGCGTCGCGACGTCGGGCCGCAGCACCATGTCGCCGTAGCCGCGATCCCACCCCGACATCGCGTAGCCGTCGACCGTGTTCATGTCCACATCGACCGACAGCAGGTAGTCGCAGGCCTCTGCGCCGTGATGCACGATGTCCTCCTGGAACAGTCGCGCGGACACCCGCTTGCCGACCAGCCGACCCTGCGCATCCGCGAAGGCCACGATCACCGTGTCGATCTCGCCGGCGGCGATGCCGGCATCCAGTTGCTCGATGCTCAGGTTTCCCGCCATCGTCTCGCTCCCGTCGTCGTGGTGAAGCGATCGGCCGACCGGCTTCGCCATCAGAGTAGATCACCAGAACGTTTAAAGGTAGACGAAACCACCATTGGCTGTCACAATCATCCGCAAGGTGCACCCGGCGCCTTTGTGTGCTTGCGAACGGAGAGCGGATGTCTGAGCAGAGCAGTGAATCCCGCAAGGTCGCTGGGGCGACCTATACACGCGCCGGGAACGAATACTTCGAGAAACGCACCCTGAAGAGGTCGGCCGGTGTCTGGGGCCTGTGGGGTCTCGCAGTCGCCGCCGTCATCTCCGGAGACTTCTCCGGCTGGAACTTCGGCATCGACTTCGCGGGCTTCGGCGGGATGCTGATCGCCTTCGTGATCCTCGTGCTCATGTACTACGGCATGATCTTCGCGATCGGCGAGATGGCCGCGATGATGCCCCACACCGGGGGCGCCTACTCCTTCGCACGATCGGCGATGGGACCGTGGGGCGGCCTGGTCACGGGCGCGGCGGAGACGATCGAATACGTCGCGACCACGGCGGTGATCGTCTACTTCTCGGCGTCGTATGCGAACGGCATCACGAGCGAGCTGCTGGGGATCCAGTTGCCGGGGTGGCTCTGGTACCTCATCCTCTACGTCGTGTTCATCGCGCTGAACTCCGCGGGGGCCGCGATCTCGTTCCGATTCGCGATCGTCGTCTCGATCATCTCGATCGGCATCATCCTGGTGTTCTCCCTGATGGCGATCTTCTCCGGTGCCTTCAGCTGGGCCGCGCTGTGGGACATCGCCCCCGACCCCGGCCAGACCGAGTTCCTGCCGCACGGCGTGCTGCCGATCCTGTTCGCGCTCCCGTTCGCGATGTGGTTCTTCCTCGGCATCGAAGAACTCCCCCTGGCCGCCGAGGAGTCGCACAACCCGACCCGCGACATCCCCAAGGCCGGCTTCTGGGCGCGAGGCACCCTCATCGTCACGGGTCTGCTCGTCCTCTTCCTGAACACCGGCGTGATCGGCGCCGAGGCCACCGGCACCGCGGGCGAGCCGCTGCTCGACGGCTTCCGCGCCATCGTGGGCGACCAACTCGCCGCCGTGCTCGCGCTCTTCGCTCTGATCGGCCTGCTCGCCTCCCTGCAGGGCATCATGTTCGCCTACGGCCGCAACATGTACTCGCTCTCCCGCGCAGGCTACTACCCTCGCTTCCTCTCCCTCACCGGCAAGCGGCAGACGCCGTGGGTGGCGCTCGTCGTCGGTGCGGCGATCGGCTTCGTCGCCCTCATCGTGCTCGACGTGCTCGCGGCGGTCGACGCCGAAGGCGCCGGGTCGGTGGCAGGCGCGATCGTGCTGAACATCGCAGTCTGGGGCGCGGTGCTCGCCTACGGACTCCAGCTCGTGTCGTTCATGATCCTGCGCAGGAAGTACCCGGACGTCGCGCGCCCGTACCGGAGCCCGTGGGGGATCCCCGGCGCAGCTGTCGCGCTCGTGATCGCCGCGCTGATCTTCGTCGGGTTCCTGCTGAATCCGACGTTCGGCCCCGCGATCGTGGCGATCGCCATCGTCTACGTCGTGATCCTGCTCGGATTCGGGCTCTTCTTCCGCCACCGTCTGGTGCTGTCGCCCGAAGAGGAGTACGCGATCTCCGGCGGCTCCCACGGGGACCCGCAGACCGAGGGCTACGACGCCATGGAGGGCGAGGTGTTCGACGACAGCGGCAGATGACCCACCGCGCAGCGCCTCGACGACTCCGTCGGGGCGCTGCGTCGTGCCGCCCCCGGCCCCTACTTGCGGTCGAAGTCGAAGGCCTTCAGCAGCTCGACGACAGCCTTCTCCCGCTCCTCGCCGCCCTCCTCGAACATGTGGGTGACGTGCGTCTGCAGATGGTTCTCCAGGAGCAGGCGGTTGAGTGACTCCAGGGAGCGCTGGATGGCGCGGGACTGCGTGATGATGTCCATGCAGTAGTCCTCGTTCTCGATCATCCGCGCGACTCCGCGCATCTGTCCTTCGAGGATGCTCGTGCGGTGCAGAGCACGCTTCTTGATGTCTTCGATCACCCCTCGAGGGTACTCCCCCCAGGGGGTATACGGCTGTCTGACCGCCGAGACAGCGCACGCTCTGCGCACAGCGCTGCCGGCGCGGTGGCGTGAAAGGATGACGTCATGCCGCGAACACCGATGACGCAGCTCTCGCCCGCCGACCAGGAGCGCCTCCGCGCGCTCCGACGCATGAAGGCCGTCGCCCTCGGCGCCCTGGTGTTCATGGCCGTCGTGTTCGTGTTCGCCTTCGCGTTCCAGCAGCGCATCGAGGGACTCGCCTATGTGCGCGCGGCAGCCGAAGGCGGCATGGTGGGTGCGCTCGCGGACTGGTTCGCGGTGACCGCGCTCTTCCGACGCCCGCTCGGGCTCCCCATCCCGCACACCGCGATCATCCCCAACCGCAAGGACGAGATCGGCCGCTCGCTCGGCGAGTTCGTGGAGACGAACTTCCTCGCCGCCGACGTGGTGCGCACCAAGCTGTCGACCACGAAGATCGCTCTGCGCGCCGGCGAGTGGCTGCGTGAGGCCCCGCATGCGGAGCGGGTCGGCGCCGAAGGAGCGACGATAGCCACGGCCGTGCTCAACGCGCTGAGCGACGACGACGTGCGAGACCTGATCACGGACCTCGCCCGCGAGCATCTGGTCGATCCCGAATGGGGTCCGCCCGCCGGAGCCTGGCTCGAGAAGATCGTGGAGGCCGATGCCCATCACGGCGCTGTCGACCTCGCCGCCGACAGCATCTCGCGCTGGCTCGACGCGAACGCCGAATCGTTCAGCGGTCTGGTCTCCCGGCGCCTGCCGGGGTGGGTGCCGAAGCTGGCTCACCGCTTCGTGGACGACACGGTGTATCACGAGGCGGTCAAGTTCGTGCACGCGGTGCAGGCCGACCCCCGCCACCCGGCACGCCTCGCCGTCGACGGCTACCTCGCTCGTCTGGCCGACAGCCTGCAGAACGACCCGGCGACGCGGGCGAAGCTCGAGAACGCCAAGGCATCGCTGTTCGACAGCCCCCGCGTCGGCGCTCTGGCCGCTGAGGCGTGGAACACCGCGAAGAACGGCCTGCTCGCTGCCCTCGCCGATCCCGAGAGCGGCCTCCGACGCCGCGCCGTGCAAGCCCTGCAGGAGGTCGGCGAGCGCCTCACGACCGACACCGCGCTGCAGAACCGTGTCGACACGTGGGTGTCGGACGCCGCAGTCTTCCTCGTCGACCGCTACCGGCACGACATCGCCTCGATCATCACCGATACCGTCGAACGCTGGGACCCGGCGGAGACGACGGAGAAGATCGAGCTCATGGTCGGCCGCGACCTGCAGTACATCCGCTTGAACGGCACGTTCGTCGGCGCCCTGGCCGGTCTCGTCATCTTCTCCATCGCGCACGCCCTGATCCCCGGAGTCTGACCATGCCCTCGCCCTCCCGACCGCTGAGCCACGATCCCCTCTGGCCCCGAGCCGGGTCCTGGCCCGCTTTCGATGGCGCTGCCGACGCCGTGCTCGTCGGGGTGCCGACCTGGCGCACCTCGCTCTCCCCGACCGGTGCGCACGCGACGCCCGCGGCGATCCGCGCAGCGCTCCCCCGCTACGGCACCGCCCTGATGGGACCGCCGGCGCTCGAACTCGACGAGGTGCTGCGCATCGCCGACGCCGGCGACATCGCCGATCCTGACGGCTCCGCCGGTGAGGCCAGGGTCATCTCCCGCGTGCGCGAGCTCAGCTCCACCACCGGGCTGGTGGTCGCGCTCGGCGGCGACAACTCGCTGACATATCCCGTGGCGCTCGGCGCCGAAGCGACGGGACTGATCACCTTCGACGCTCACTTCGACCTGCGCGACGGCATCTCGAACGGCACTCCCGTGCGGCGCCTCGTGGAAGACGTCCCCGCCGCATCGCCGCTGGATACCTCGCGCATCGACCCGACCAAGATCGTGCAGATCGGCATCGCCGACTTCGCGAACTCCGCCGCCTACGCCCGACGCGCAGCCGAGTGGGGCATCCGCGTCATCACCCTCGACGAGCTCCGCCGCCGCGGAATCGACGATGTCGTCGCGGAGGCCGTGGACATCGCGGGCGCCGGTTCCGGAGCCGATTCGCGCATCCATCTCGACATCGACGTCGACGTCTGCGACCGGTCCGTCGCGCCGGGCTGCCCGGCGAGCGTGCCCGGCGGTCTGCAGGCGTGGGAGCTGCGCGCCCTCAGCAGGGCCGTCGCGACGGATCGACGTGTCGTGAGCGCCGACCTGGCCGAAGTCGACGCCACCGCCGACGCCGACGATGCCCGCACCGTCCGCCTGGCGGCACTGTGCGTGCTGGAGCTGCTCGCCGGACTCGCCGCACGCACATGAGGATCGTGGTGTCGGGGACGCACGCCAGCGGCAAGAGCACGCTGATCTCCGACTTCCATGCGGCCCGCCCCGAGTACCTCGTGCTGTCCGACCCCTTCGAGGACCTCGATCTCGACGATCCCGCGAGTGAGCACAGCTTCGCGGTGCAGCTGCGCGCCACCGCCGCGCGACTCGAGGAATCGGCCGCCGCCACCACGGTGATCAGCGAGCGGGGGCCGCTCGACTTCCTCGCCTACCTGACCGCTCTGGAGGAGCTGGGCCGCAGTGACGGCGCGCTCCTCGCCCGCGCCACAGAGATCGTGGAGGCGTCGATGGCCGCCATCGACCTCGTCGCGATCGTGCCTCTGGACGGAAGCCGGCCGATCCACGTCACCGGCGACGAGGACCCGGCTCTGCGCGTCGCGATGGACGAAGCGCTGGTGGGACTCGTCGATGACCTCGAGCGCGCAGGCTCCGTCCCGCGCGTGGTCACGATCGTCGGCGGCCCCGAGGAGCGGCTCCGCCTGCTGGTCGAGGCGAGCCAGGGCTGACCGGCACCTCCCCTCGCAACTCGAGGGCGCTCACTCGGATACCGGAACGAAGAACAGGCCGGCGAGCTTGCCGTCGGCGCTCCACGAACTCCGACATGTCACAGCCCCGGCCTCGAACTCCAGTCGGGTCTCGGCGACGACGTACTCTCCGGCCACCACGGCGGTCTCAGCGCCGAAATCCTCCCACTGACCGGACGAGGCCGTGAGGTCCGCCCATGCGGCCGGGAACCAGAACGGCCGATGGGACATGATCTCTCATGTCCCATCGGCCGTCTTCACGGTGGACCTAAGGGGATTCGAACCCCTGACCTCCTCGATGCGAACGAGGCGCGCTACCAACTGCGCCATAGGCCCGTGAACAGGTTCTACGCTATCACGACGAGAGGACCGCTCGCGTCGCAGATCGTCATCCTGCGGCCCGACGCGAGAGCATTTCGCGCACGTGGGCCTCGATCTCTGCGTCGTCGACGAACCCCATCCGCGCGTACGGCGACGACGCGGCCGGCAGTGCCACGGGCGGCTCCGGTGCCATCTGCTCCGCGCGCTCGCGCAGTGCGGCGACCCGCGCGGCCTTGCGGCGCGCTTCCTGGGCGTCCAGCTGAGCCTGCGCGGCCTGCGCGCGGGACCCCGCCACGGATGCCATCGGCTCCGGTAGCGGACGCGGCGTCCACGTCGCTCGGCCCTGGTCGTGAAGCTCGGGGGCCACGCGCGGAGCAGCAGGGGTGGCGACGACGTGTGCAGCACGCGCGGCACGGTTCGCGACCGCGGCCATGCGCTGCAGAGCGACACCGGCGACGACGACCACCGCGCCACCGACCCAGATCAGCGCAGATCCGCCGACAGCCAGCAGCTGCCACACGCCCAGCCCGGCGACGACGAGCCCGGCCAGCAGACTGCTGGTCGCGAGGATACGCACACGTCTGCGAGCGCGCGCCCGGCGGATCACGGGGTCGGCCCTGGTCGCCGCGAGTTCCTGCCGCAGAGCCTCGAGTGCGGCGGCCTCCCGCTCCGACTGCACCCTCTTCGCCAGCTTCTGCTGAGCGAGCGCGGTGCGGGCGTTCAGCTCGACCCGGACCTCCCCCGGCGTCTCGCTCGTCTCGGCGAGCACGCGCAGGGCCTGGTTCAATCGCACGGCGTTGCGTTCGGCGGCGTTGTACTGGAATCGTCCTCGCCATGACGGCAGCAGATAGAGCATCCACAAGAGCACGGCGACGAGCACGATCACTCCTCCGCTCAGCACCGGCCCGTCCATACCGACAACGCTAAGGGCTGGGAGCGGACAGTGCCGTGCAGACGGGCGCGTGTCGCGGCGTGTTCGTCCGGATCCGCTGTCCGGACGGGTGTTTCAGGACGAGATGCGGTCGGCCGGCGGCACCGTTGCGGCGTCGGGAGGCACCTGGCCACTGAGCCACCGCGCCAGCACACCCTGCGGCACGTCTTCCGTGGTGAGGGCGAATGCGTAGTGGTCGCGCCAGTCCCCGTCGATGTGGATGTAGCGCCGCCGCAATCCCTCGTACCGGAACCCGAGCTTCTGGACGATGCGCAGGCTCGCGGCGTTCTCCGGACGGATGCAGATCTCCATGCGGTGTA
Organism: Microbacterium sp. 2RAF4; assembly: GCF_052115285.1. Taxonomy (NCBI): domain Bacteria; kingdom Bacillati; phylum Actinomycetota; class Actinomycetes; order Micrococcales; family Microbacteriaceae; genus Microbacterium; species Microbacterium sp. 2RAF4. Next base: position 497,112 of record NZ_JBFRGI010000002.1, read on the forward strand.
GCCCGTACTCGGTGAAGCACGCATCGGTGGCCATCGCGACCGCGGTCGGGGTGATCCCGCGACCTGCGAACCGCTCGCTCACCCAGTACCCGATCGTGGCAGAGCACAGCGACCCCCGAGAGACTCCCCAGACGTTGAGCTGCCCCGCGATCTCGCCGTCGTACTCCATGACGAAGGGGTAGCCGGAGCCGTCACGGTACTGCTGCAGCAGGCGTCGGATGCTGAGCCTCATATCGAAGGACACCGATCCGTACGGGACGGTCGCCTCCCACGGCTGAAGCCATGACCTGTTGGCGAGCAGCTCGTGCTGCAGAGGCCGCGCATCCTTCGTTCGGACGAGCCGCAGCTCTATCGGGCCGTGTCGCATTCCCGTCGCCAGATCCATGCCGCACCGACGCCCGCGAAGCCGCCTAGAGGCGTTCCGCGAACTCCTTGAGCCAGGGGCGCAGCTCCGAACCGAGGTCGTCGCGGTCTGCCGCGAGCTGGACGATCGCCTTGATGTAGTCGACGCGGTCGCCCGTGTCGTAGCGGCGACCACCGAAGACGACTCCGACGACGCCGGGACCATCAGGGTCGGCCGCCATCACCTGCAGTGCGTCGGTGAGCTGGATCTCGCCGCCCTTGCCCGGCTCGGTGTGCTCGAGGATCTCGAAGACCGAGGCCGGGAGGACGTAGCGTCCGATGATGGCCAGGTTGGAGGGGGCGTCCTCCTGTGCCGGCTTCTCGACGAGACCGGTGACCCGAACCGCGTCCGACCCTTCGAGGGGTTCGACTGCAGCGGCGCCGTACATGTGGATGTTCGCGGGGTCGACTTCCATGAGTGCGATCACGGCAGCGCCGGAGCGCTCGTGCTCGGCGATCATCTCGGTGAGCAGCGGATCGCGCTCGTCGATCAGGTCGTCACCAAGCAGCACGGCGAAAGAACTGTCGCCGACGTGGGTGCGCGCACGCAGCACTGCATGCCCCAGACCCTTCGGCTCCCCCTGACGGACGAAGTGGATGTCGGCGAGGTCGCTCGACTTCATCACGCGCTCGAGGCGACCGGTGTCGCCCTTCTCCATGAGCTTCACCTCGAGCTCGGGGACCGAGTCGAAGTGGTTGGAGATCGCGTTCTTGTTGCGCCCGATGATGACGAGGATGTCGTCGATCCCGGCGTCAGCCGCCTCTTCGACGACGTACTGGATGGCCGGCTTGTCGACGACCGGGAGCATCTCCTTCGGCATCGCCTTCGTGGCGGGCAGGAATCGTGTCCCCAGTCCGGCGGCGGGGATGACTGCTTTGATCTTGTGGTTGCCCATCCTCTCAGCCTAGTGGTGAGCGTCGACGTAGACTCGGAGCCATGTCGAACGACGTCGAACACGCCAAGCGCGCACTCCGCGCCGAGCTCCGCGAACGTCGCCAGCTCCTCTCCGATACACAACGCGAGACGGCGGCCACCGCCATCGGCGAACGCCTCGATGCCCTCGTCGACGAACTGGGCGCCCGATCCATCTCCTGCTTCCTCTCCACCACGACGGAGCCGGGCACCCGTGACTTCGTGACCAGGGCCGTGCGCCGCGGCATCCGGGTGCTCCTCCCGGTCACCCGCGCCGACGGGCTGCTGGACTGGGCTGTCGCCACGGACGACGACGAGGTCGCCGAGGGCCTCTTCGGCCTGCCCGAGCCCACGGGAGAGGTGCTGGGCCCCATCGCCGTGAACGACGTCGACCTGATGATCGTCCCTGCCGCCGCGGTGGACCACTCCGGCATGCGCATGGGTTGGGGTCGCGGGTACTTCGACAAGACGATCGGCTCGATGGAGAAGTGCCCTCCCGTCTACGCGGTCATCTATGATTCCGAGGTACTCGACGAACTTCCGCGAGAGGTCCACGACCAGCCGGTGAACGGCGTCGTGACCCCGTCGCAGACCCTCACCCTGTCGCCGCGGCGACGCTGATCCCAAGGACCCCGATGCCCACCTACGCCTATGCCTGCACCGCGTGCGGTCACACCTTCGACGCCGTGCAGAGCTTCGCCGACGACGCTCTCACCGTGTGCCCCGAGTGCGGTGGCGCGCTGCGCAAGCAGTACGGATCGATCGGTGTGACCTTCAACGGCTCCGGCTTCTATCGCACGGACTCGCGCGCCAAATCCGGTGGATCGAAGGATGGTTCGGCATCATCGAAGACGGAATCGACGACGAGCGCCAAACCGGCGGCTGCGTCGACTCCGGCCTCTTCCTGAGGTATCGATCTGTTGGGGGATCCCATGCTCAAAGGTTTCAAGGACTTCCTGCTCCGCGGCAACGTCATCGATCTGGCCGTCGCGGTCGTCATCGGCACCGCGTTCACCGCGATCGTCACGGCCGTCGTCAACAGCATCATCAACCCGCTCATCGCGCTCTTCCTCAAGGCGGACGCGGCCGGACAGTTCGGGATCCAGGTTCCGAACATCTACGGCGAGACGGTGACCTTCCCGATCGGCGATTTGATCTCGGCGATCATCAGCTTCCTCGCCGTCGCCGTCGTCGTGTACTTCGTGTTCGTGCTGCCGATGAACACGTTCAAGGCTCATGTCGAGGCCCGCAAGGGCACGCCCGCGGAGGAGCCGGAGGAGGAGCCGGCCGCCGCGACCGAGTCCGAGCTGCTCGTCGAGATCCGCGATCTGCTCAAGGCGCAGCGCGGGGCCTGACAGCCGAGACCCATCGAGACGCACGGTCCCTCTTCGGAGGGACCGTGCGTTTTCCGTTCCCGGCTCCGGCAGGAAGAGCGTCGTCAGTAGTGGGGCGGGACGTCCTGGAGCAGCTGATCGTCGTTCGGCCCCTTGGCGCCCTTCGGTCGGTTCCGCGCCGGCGGAGTCTCTCCGGGCCCCGATTCCGGTTCCGGGTCGCTCCCCGGCACCGGAGTGAGACGCACACGACGGGACCCGGCGACGCGTTCCACGTGCTGGCGCGGATCCGCGGAGCCCGGGCGCTCAGTCATTCTGGGTGTCGACCGTGTCGATCGGCTGCGTGTCGTTCTCCGCGCGCGGGGCGGAATCCGAGATGCCGAGCACCGCGGCGATCCGGGTCGCCACGGTCACGGGGTCGCTGTAGAGGTCGAACGCGTGCACGCGCACGTAGTGCCAGCCCAGGCGGCGCAGCACGTGCGGGCGCAGACGCAGGGTCTCACGCAGGGACTCGCCTCGCGTCTCGGGATCCGACTCGATCACGACGGCCTTGCCGCCGTGCTGCGCGACCAGCGGGAGCAGCCCGCGGTAGTCGACGTCCACCGAGGCGCCGAGACGCCGCAGCTCCCGGGCAAGCGCCAGGGTGAGCGGGTCGGCGAGATCCTCCAGCCGCGCATCCCGGCTCCGCGTGGCCAGGCCGCCGAGGATCGACATCAAGGTCGCGGCCCCGTGCTCCAGGCGCCCATCGTCGAACGAGGAGGGACGGATCGACGAGACGAGGACCATCGAACGGCGCGCTCTCGTCATCCCGACCGTGAGCAGTCGCTCGCCGTCCGGTGTGGAGAGGTCGCCGAAGTCGCTGAGGACGCGGCCGTGCTTGGTGAGGCCGAAGCCGAGCGAGAAGATCACCCGATCGCGGCTCTCCGCGACCGACTCCTCGAGCGTCAGCACCGCGAACGGTTCGACCGTGTCTCGGCCGACGAAGTCCGCGACATCGGATCGCCCGGCGAACGCCGAGGTGACGGCGGCACGCACGCGCTCGGCGTGGCGGGCGCTCGCCGTGACCACCATGAGGGATTCCGACGGGCGGTGCACCGCGTGCTCGACCACGAGGGTCACGACCCTGGCGACCTCGGCATCCGGGCTCTCGACCGCACCCGAGATCGGGTCGGGTGTTCCCGTACCGCCCTCGACGTAGTCGACCGTCAGGCTGCCGCGGCCGAGGTAAGAACCAGCCCAGGGAAGGGAGACGATCTCGCCGCCGTAGAAGGCGTCGTTGATGAGCTCCGCGAGATCCTCGCCACCCGCACGGTAGCTGCGGGTGAGGGTCATCACGGGCAGGAGCTCGGACAGCCGCTCGAAGGCCGAGACGTCATCGAAGGGCACCTCGGCCTCCCACGACTCCTCCGGATCGACCGCGATGCGGAACGGGGTGGGGCGTTGCGTGACCGGATCGCCGAACGCGACGATCTGGCGCGCACGACGGATGGCCGGGGCGGCTTCTGCGAGGTTGATCGCTGCGGCGTCGACGAGGATCACGGTGTCGAACTCGACTGAGTCGGGGATCTCGGGCACCAGGTACGGCGAGGAGATCCAGGCCGGCGCGAGCACGTCGACGAGGGTGGGCGCAGCGCTGACCACCTGCGCGGTGGTCGTCGCGGACTGCGTCAGAGCCTGGCGCAGGTGCTGCGACTGCTGGGGCTCGTCGACGATCGCGATGCGCCACTGATTGGCCAGCTGCCATGCGAGCAGCGGTCCGGCCATGGCGGCATGCGCCTCATCGACCAGGCGGAAGTCGCGCTCGAGCCGATCGACGACCGCGGTGTTCGCCCCGAGGAGGGCGCGGTTGTCCTGCAGGGCGCGCTCGAGGAGGGACTGCCACCAGGCGAACTCGAGCTCCTCCCCCACCTGGGACTCCGAGACGTGGCGGACGGAGAGCTCGGTGAGAAGCGGCTCCAACCCGAGGAGAGCGAGTCGGTCACGCAGCTGGGCACGCTCGACCAGGTTCTCGAAGACGTCGGATTTGGCAGCGAGGCCGGCGAGGGTGCGAACGAGCCGCGCCACCGGCAGCGATGCCAACGGCTCGCGGCGTCCGAGTGCGGTGTCGAGTTCGGCGAGTTCAGCTTCCACACGCTGCCAGGCCGCGTGGACGTCGGCGAGACCGAGCGGGATCTCCGGAGCGACGCCGGCGTCGACGAAGCGCTGCCATTGGGTGCGCTGTGCCTGGATCCGCAGCAGAGCCTCATGCATCTCCGTGACATGCACACCCGGACGGACGTACTCCTTCGCGAGCCGACGGAGTCTCCGCCTGTTCGCCCCGGACAGGCCGGGAGCGTCGCGGCGCGAACCGTGTGCCTGGATGAGCTCACCCAGAGGACGCTCGAAGACCGTGGGACTGAACCGGTCGAGCGAATCGCGGATCCCCTGCAGCAGCCGCAGATACTCGCCGAGCTCGTCGATGGTCGCGAACGGACGCATGTGCGTCTGCGCGATCAGCTCGTATCCGCGCTCGAGCAGGGTGGGCACGCTCTGCGAGTGCAGTCGACCGGCCAACTCGTGGGCCGCTCGCGCGGCTTCGGTGCTGGAGAAGGTGACCCCGTACCAGGGCGAGTCGTTCGGGCCGAAGCGGAACTCACCGAGACGGGCGGCCTGCGCGAGAGCCTCCGCAGCCTCGCTGCGGTCGGCGGCGAGGCGACGAAGCGCGTCGGGCCCGAGACGCGCGGTGGTCGACGGTGGAACAGGGAGCGACGCCAAACGCGTCAGCTGGCGGGTGGCGTCGAGGACCGAGGCGCCCAACCCGGCGATCGGCGCGCTGAGCGCCTGGCGGTAGTCGCGCAGGACGGTGCGCAGGCGCACGAGCGCATCGTCGACCTCGCCGACCTTCGGCGCCGTGGCCTTCTCGTTGCGCCCGATGGCCCTGACCAGGTCGCGCCGCACGTTCGCCGGCGAGACCGCGAGGCTGTCCAGTCCGATCCCGGCGAGACGATGGCGGACGCCGTCGAGGGTCGAGCGACGCGCGGACACGACGAGGACGCGCTTCCCTCCGCGCACGAGTTCCCCGAGCGCGTTGATCACGGTCTGCGTGCCGCCGGTCCCCGGAAGGGTCGCGACGGTCAGCGAGTGCCCCGCGGCGATGCGGGCGAGCACCGCCTCCTGCTCGGCGTCGGCGTCGAGGAGGAGATTGTCGGAGGCAGGAGCACGGTCGTCCGGGCCGATGTGGTGCGGGATCGCCCGTGGGGCGGTCACGCGCTCGCGGTCGCCCACGTGTCCGGCGAGCGCGTTCAGCACCTGATGGTCGAGGCTGCCGCCGTCGCGGGACATCACCCCGGACACGTCGGCGAACGTCGAGACGACCAGGCGCGGCTCGACCGAGAAGGTGTCGATCGATCGCGTGATCGCGCGCAGGTTGTCGATCACCGGCTGCGGCTTGAAGATCCCGCCGTCGTAGGCGAGGGCTGCGAGAGCTGTCGCATCGATCGTGAGACCGAAATGGTCGCGGGCGATCCGCACGAGTTCCGGATTCACCTCGAAGGTGCCCTGCAGCTTCAGCTCGAAGTCGGAGTGGTGGCGGCGGATCGCCAGCGGGCGCAACAGCACGGGGGCGGCGAACCCCGCTCCCCCGATGCGCCATCGGGCAACGCCGACGGCGAGGTGCACGGCCTCGATGCCGCGCACGGTGCGCAACTCGGTGTTCTTGGCTGTGATGCGCTCCGCGGCGAGTCTCGCCGTGCGCAGGCCGACCTCATCGCGGAAGAGGTTCGAGAGCAGCGTCGACTTGCCGGTGATGAACTGCGGCAGGCTGCCGGGGTGCGCCTTGGAGATGTCGATCCCCGACTCGGGGCTGTCGCGGAAGCTCACCAGTGGTGAGGGGCCGCCGAGATCCGCGGCCTCCGCCCTCAGACGAGTGCGCTCCGACTCCGCTGCGTGCGCGATGTCGATGCCGGCTGTGGACCCGTGCAGGTCGCTGATCGACACAGCAGGATCCACCGCTGTGTCGTCCGCAGACTTTCCTTCACGTCGCCACACAATGACACCCTAGGCGCGCGACATGCCGAGGTGGGGTATCCCGGGCGGGTTTCCGCCGAATTTCCGCGATGCGAGGCGCCGCCCACTTCTCCTGCCCGGCGTCCGCGCCGATGAGGTTCTCCACTCGGAGCGGCAACAGCGGCGTCCGCTGTCCGGTCCAGCGGTCAGGATGGGGGCATGACCTTCCGCTACGACTTCGCGCCGACTCCCTTCGGCGATGCTCTCGCGGTGTTCTCCGACGAGGGCATCGTGCGGTTCGATCTCTCCGAGTCCGAAGACCCGCGCGTGCCCTGGCTGCTCGAGGGCGTGTCGCGCCAGCTGAGATCGGTGCCGGAGCCCGACCCCGGCGCCGCCGACGAGCTCGCCCATCTGCTCGCCGACTACTTCGACGGCGAGCAGGTGCGCTTCGACGAGCACATCCGCCTCGACTGGCGACTCGTCGACGGGTTCGCTCTGACCGCTCTGCGGACGATCTGCGACATCGAGTGGGGCGAGACGATGAGCTACGGAGAGGTCGCGGTCCTCGCCGGACACCCCGGTGCCGCGCGCGCAGTCGGCACAGCGTGCCGCATCACACCGTTCTCGATCATCGTGCCGGTGCACCGCGTCGTGCGGTCGGACGGAAGCGCGGGCCAATACGGAGCGCACCCTGAGCGCAAGACGTTCCTGCTCGACCTCGAAGCGAGCTGAGCCGTCGGCAGGCGGTGTCGTGGATCATCGATGTCGGAGTTCCGGAGAACACCGGCGAGAGGACGATGAGGAGAATCGCCGAACCCAGCCCGCCGTACATGCTCCACACGGCGCCGCGGGTGGTGAATCGGCGCCAGAACAGCGAGTACAGGATGGTGGGCAGGTTCGCCGAGGCGGCCACGGCGAAAGCCAGCGCCACCAGGAATGCGATGTTCTGCCCCTGCGCGCCGATCCCGCCGACGATCGCCAGGATGCCGATCACGATGACCGTGCGGCGGGCGACGCGCACCTCTCCGTTGGGGTCGGGTTCGATCGGCTTGCCCTCCGAGTCCTTGCGCCCCTTCTGGATGACGTTCGCGTAGATGTCATGTGCGAACGACGCAGCGGCGGTGATCGTGAGTCCCGCGACGACCGCGAGGATCGTCGCGAATGCCACAGCCGAGATGAACCCGAGCAGCACCGGTCCGCCGAGCTGGAGCGCCAGCAGCGGGGCAGCGGAGTTCACACCCCCTGGGGCGGCGGCGATGACGTCCGCTCCGACCAGGGCGCCGGCGCCGTACCCGAGCACGAGGGTGAGCAGGTAGAACCCTCCGATGAGCCAGATGGCCCAGACGACCGAGCGACGGGCCTCCTTGGCGGTCGGAACCGTGTAGAAGCGCATCAGGACGTGCGGCAATCCCGCAGTGCCCAGCACGAGCGCCAGACCGAGAGAGAGGAAGTCCCACGGGTTGGCTCCGTACTGCAGACCGGGCGCCAGGATCGCGTCTCCCTTGTCGGAGTTCGCCACCGCGGCCTCGAGCAGCGTGTTCAGACTGAATCCGTTGATCGCGAGCACCCACACGGTCATCCCCAGGGCACCGCCGATGAGGAGGAAGGCCTTGACGATCTGCACCCAGGTCGTCCCCTTCATGCCGCCGATCAGCACGTAGACGATCATGAGGATGCCCACGACCGCGATCACCACCGACTGCCCGACCCGACCGTCGATGCCGAGCAACAGGGACACCAGACCGCCGGCACCCGCCATCTGCGCCAGCAGGTAGAAGAAGCACACGGCGAGCGTCGTGATGGCGGCCGCCATCCGCACAGGCCGCTGCTGCAGCCGGAACGAGAGCACGTCCGCCATGGTGAACTTGCCGGTGTTCCGCATCAGCTCGGCGACCAGGAGCAGGGCCACGAGCCACGCCACGAGGAAGCCGATGGAGTAGAGGAATCCGTCGTACCCGTTGATCGCGATCGCACCGCAGATCCCGAGGAATGATGCGGCGGACAGGTAGTCGCCCGCGATCGCGAACCCGTTCTGCGGCCCGGTGAACGAGCGGCCGGCTGCGTAGTAGTCGGCAGCGGTCTTGTTGTTGCGGCTTGCTCTGATCACGATGAACAGCGTCACCGCCACGAACGCCAGGAAGATCGAGATGTTGAAGACCGGATTGATCTCGAGGGCAGCAGGTGCGGCCGCACGCACGCCGCTCATGCCGCGCCCTGCGCTTTCTCGAGTTCCTCGCGGATCTGCGCCGCGAGCGGATCGAGCTTGCGATTCGCGAAGGAGACGTAGGCCATCGTGATCGCGAAGGTGGTGACGAACTGGCCCAGGCCCAAGAGGAGCCCGATCGTGATGTCGCCCCACACCCGCTGTCCCATGAACTCCGGAGCGAAGGCGGCCAGGAGGACGTAGACGAAGTACCAGAGGAGGAAGAAGGCCGCCATCGGGAAGATGAACGATCTCTGCGTGCGTTTCAAGGTCAGGAATCTCGGGGATCGTTCGACCGCTGTGTAGTCGATCTCACCGTTCGGATCCGCGTGCGTCTGGTCGCTCATGGGGCCTCCTTGCCACATGTCCGGTGCTCGCACGAGCCACCTCGTGCGAATGGTAGGGTCGACGCTACGAAACGGGGCATTGCGTCGTCACCCCCGAAAGTAGGTAGTCGTGAACTCACCCGTCACCCGCGAATCCGAGGCGGATCTCGTCGCGAACGCGGTGCGGGAACTCGCACGGCGCACACGCTTCCCGGTTGCTTTCGGCGGCCTCATCGAAGAAGGCGTGGTGAGCGTCACCAGCATCGTCGGCGCGCGCACCCGCTCGCTGGACGGCCTCCGCGTGCGTCCGGAACGCGGCCTCGGCGGTCGAGCGATGATGGAGCTCCGACCCCGCATGACGAGTGACTACGGGTCGTCCCAGCAGATCACCCACGACTACGACGTCTTCGTGCTCGGAGAAGGCCTGCGCACGCTCCTCGCCCTTCCCATCGTCGTCCAGGGACGGTCCCGCGGGGTGCTCTACGCCGGCGGGTGGGACGAGGAGCGGGTCGGCGGGGTGACCACCGCCCCCGCCATGCAGGTCGCCCGATCCGTCGCCGATGAACTGCGCATCCGCGACGAGGTGCAACGACGACTCCAGGAGACCGCACTCAACGAGGACGTGGTCGCCCCGGCGCAACGCGAGGAACTGCGGCAGAGCTTCGCGGAACTCCGCAGCATCGCGGCCTCCGTCGAGGACGAAGATCTCCGCACCAGGATCGCGCACGTCGAGCGGCGCCTGCTGACCCTGGCCGGGGATGGTGCGGCTCCGGCCACGGGACCGATCCCCGCGATCCATCTCTCTCCGCGCGAGACCGACGTGCTCGCATGCGCCGCACTCGGCGCGACCAACGCTGAGATCGCGTCGCAGCTCGGGCTGCGAGAAGGCACCATCAAGGCATATCTGGGAACGGCGATGTCCAAATTGGATGCGTCGACGCGCCACGCCGCCGTCGCGAGAGCCCGGCGAATCGGACTTCTTCCCTGACCAAAGGGAATGGAATAATCGCACGGCCTTTGCGGGATGAATGCGATCGAGCATTTCGAGTTGTCGCATTTCCCTCAGGGGAGTAAAGTCGCCCCCATGGCGAGACGAATTGTGCACCAGCTGGTCGACGACATCGATGGCAGCGTTCTGGAGGTCGGCGAAGGCGAGACTGTGCATTTCTCGCTCAACGGCACCGCTTATGAGATCGACCTGAACACCGAGCACGCCGAAGAATTGCGAAAGGCGCTGGAGCCCTACGTGGCGGCCGGACGCAAGGCGGGATCGTCTTCGAGCGCCTCACGCACGTCGTCCACACGCAAGCGTCCCGCGCGGAATCCCGAGGTCGCGGCGATCCGCGCATGGGCGAATGACAATGGCCACAAGCTCTCCGAGCGCGGACGCATTCCTGCGCACGTCGTCGACGCGTACAACGCGGCGCACTGACCTCATTCCAGAGTTCTTGGGCACCCCTTTACGGGGTGATCATTACGCGCCCTCCTGCAGCCAGGGCTCGTCTCGAAGCGTGATCTCCTCGGTCATATCCGTGAGGAAGCGGATCACGACTTCCCTTTCGGCCGGCGTCAGGCGAGCGGCGGAATAGAACCGCTTCGCCTGCTGCCGCCCCACCGTCTCCATCGCCGCATGCCGAGTCTCCGGGGTGATGGATATCTGCAACGCCCTGCGGTCGGTCGGGTGCGGAGCGCGGGTGATATGCCCTCCCTGCTCGAGGCGGTCGAGAAGTTTCGTGGTCGCCGCCGTGGAGACGCCGAGGTGATGGGCGATGCCTCCCGGAGTGGCCACGAGGTTCCGGTTCGCGCACACGATCAGATAGTGCAGCGCGCGCATATCGGTCTCGTTGAGACGCATGTAACGGCGTGAGGCCTGCGAGAGGGTCTGTTCCGCTTCGCGCAGCCCTGCCAGAGATTCCATGACCTGCGCGATCTGCTTCAGCTCTTCGGGCGGCACACCTGTGCGGTCGATCAGCACGCTGCGCGGGTCGCTGGCCTCGACATCGTAGATCGCGGTGTGGATGAGCCCGTCCGGCGCCTCTCCCGTCGACCTCTCCCCCGCTTCCGGCACGGGGGACGACTCCTGCGCGCCCGCGTTCGGGGTGGTGCCGGGCTCCGAGTCCATGCGATCATGTTACACACCAACAGTTTCATGCTAAGTTGACTACTCACCAAGTTAGCTAAATCGGAAACGCTCGAGGCGAAGGAGATGCCGTGGATGACGTGACCCTCCTCGCAGAAGACGGGACTGCCGTCGGAACGCTCCCCAAGAGCGAAGTCCACACCAGCGACACTCCCCTGCATCTGGCGTTCTCCTGCTACGTCTTCGACCGTGACGGTCGCCTGCTCCTCACCCGCAGAGCGCTCACGAAGAAGACGTGGCCTGGTGTCTGGACGAACAGCTTCTGCGGCCACCCCCGACCGGACGAGGCCATGGTCGATGCGGTGCTTCGCCACGGCCGCGGGGAACTCGGCATCAAGGTGTCCGACATCCGCACCGCGCTGCCCGACTACCGGTACCGCGCCGTTGATGCGAGCGGGATCGTCGAGAACGAGATCTGCCCCGTGCACGTCGCCGTCCTCGACGCCGACCCCACGGCGAATCCTGATGAGGTGTCCGAGTGGACGTGGGTCGACGTGGACCCGCTGATCGAGGCCGTCGCACATGCCCCCTTCGCCTTCAGCCCCTGGTTGGTCGAGCAGCTGCCCCTGTTGCGTCAACGCGGCGAGGTGTGACCGATGAGCGCGACGACCACCGAGGAATCGCTGAGCACACGGATCGAGGAGGCACTGCGCCACCGGTTCTCCGAGAGAAGCACAGCCGCCGAGCGTTACGGGAGCGAGTTCGTCGCCCTGTGGCGGGCGGCCGAAGAACACGCGCTCGGGGGGAAACTGATCCGGCCCCGACTGCTCCTCGACCTCACGCATGCGCTGGCGCCCTCCCCCCTGACGATCGCCGAGACGCACTCCGCGATCGATGTGGCGGCCCACGTCGAGCTTCTCCACTACGCCTTCCTCCTCCACGACGACGTGATCGACGGTGATCTCACGCGGCGGAGAAGACCCAATCTGATCGGAGCGCTCGCGGCATCTCGCCCCGCAGGACCGACCGAGACCTCCCTGCACTGGGCGCGTTCGAGCGCGATCCTCCTCGGGGATCTGCTCCTGTCGTCGGCAGTGCTGGGCTTCGCGCGCGCCGAGGTCGCCGCAGAGTCTCGAGAGCGCCTGCTGGGCCTGCTCGAAGAGACGATCTTCGAGACCGTGGCAGGGGAGCACGCCGACGTCGCACTCAGTGACGGCATCATCGCTCCCGATCTGCGCACGATCCTCTCCACGAGCGCATACAAGACCTCGACCTACTCCTTCGTCCTGCCCCTGCGCGCCGCTGCAGTGCTCGCCGGTTCATCGACCGCTGCCGAGGAGCACCTCACGGCGATCGGATGGAACCTCGGACTCGCCTATCAGCTGCAGGACGACCTCCTGTCGGTGTTCGGCGACCCCGAGGAGCACGGCAAGGACCCCTTCTCCGATCTGCGAGAGGGCAAGGAGACGGCAATCATCGCGTACGCGCGGATGACGAGCGAATGGGAAGGTATCGAGCTGCACTTCGGGCGGACCGACCTCAGCCCGGCGGACGGCGCGGCTGCTCGCGACCGACTTCGCGCATGCGGCTCCGAGACCTTCGTCGAGGGCTTGGTGCAGGAGCATCTCGATGCCGCAGATGCCGCGCTCCTCGACGCGGAATCCGCGGGCCTGCTCCCCGCCACGGCGGCAGAGGCCATTCGGAGCCTCGCTTCCCGAGTCGGGGGTCGCCGCCGATGAGCACGACCCCATCCGGCCACCGCGACGAGACCGCACTCCGACGTTTCAACCGCACGGCGGAGATCGCCACGACCGACGTCATCCGCACGTACTCGACATCGTTCGGGCTGGCCAGCCGCCTGCTCGGGAAGCGCCATCGGCAGCACGTCCGCAACATCTACGCGATGGTCCGCATCGCCGACGAGATCGTCGACGGAGTGGCTGCGGAGGCCGGCCTGGACGTCACCGCACAATCAGCCGCCCTCGATTCGTACATCGCGGAGACTCATCGATCGATGCGCAGCGGCTACAGCAGCGACCTGATCCTGCATGCGTTCGCACGCACGGCGCGGGAGTGCGCGATCGGCGAGGACCTGACCCAACCGTTCTTCGACTCGATGCGTGCGGACATCGACGCGGACTCCGGTTTCGCCGCGTATGACATCGACGCCCATGCGGCCTACGTCTACGGCTCCGCTGAGGTCGTCGGGCTCATGTGTCTGCAGGTGTTCCTCCGAGACGCCGAGCGCACACCGGAAGAACGAGAGATCCTGCGGCACGGGGCACGACAGCTCGGCGCCGCGTTCCAGAACGTGAACTTCCTGCGCGACCTCGCGGACGACACGGATCGCCTGCACCGCGGTTACCTCGGCGGGAGCGCGCGTCTCACCGACGCCGACCGGGATGCGTGGGTAGAGACCGTGTTCGGGCAGCTGGCCGACGCGCGCGACGCGATCCCGCTGCTGCCCAAGGACGCGCGCGCCGCCGTTCGCAGTGCCCTGGCGCTGTTCGCCGCGCTCACTCGGCGGGTGTCCACGACTCCCGCCGACGTCCTCTACCGGCGTCGGGTGCGCGTTCCCGATCCGATCAAGGCCGCCCTCGCGGCTCGATCCGTCCTCGTCACGGCGCTGGAGCGCGACCGATGAGCCGGGTGGTCGTCATCGGCGCCGGTGTGGCCGGTCTCGCCACGGCAGGACTGCTCGCACGGGACGGACACGACGTGGTCGTGCTCGAGAAGAACGATCGTGTCGGCGGCCGAGCAGGGACGATCGAACGCGACGGGTTCCGTTTCGACTCCGGCCCATCGTGGTACCTGATGCCCGAAGTCTTCGATCACTTCTTCGAGATGATGGGCACCACCACCTCGGAGCAGCTCGACCTGGTCAGGCTCGACCCGGGCTACCGCGTTTTCCGAGCCCCCGGAGCGGCGGACGCCTCCCCGGCAGCGGTGACCGTGCCCGCAGGACGGGAGGAGGTCACACGGCTGTTCGAAGCGCTCGAACCCGGCTCAACGGCAGCGCTCGACACATACCTCGACTCCGCGCAGGATGCCGGAGCGATGGCCCGGAAGTACTTCCTCTACAACCCGTTCACGCGCATGCGGTCGCTCCTCGCGCCGGAGGTGGTCCGCGCGCTGCCCCGGCTGGGCGCCCTGCTCGGAACACGCCTGCAGTCCTTCGCCGCGCGGCGCTTCGACCACCCGGTCGTGCGCCAGATCCTGGGCTACCCCGCGGTGTTCCTCGGAACCGATCCCCGAAGCGCTCCCGCGATGTACCACCTCATGAGTGCGCTCGACCTCGATCAGGGCGTCAGCTACCCTCAGGGCGGATTCTGGCGCGTGATCGAACGGATCGAGGTGCTCGCACGCGACGCGGGAGCTCGGATCGTGACCGAGGCGCAGGTGACCGGGATACGAACGCAGGACGGCGCCGACGGCACGCGCGTGACCGGCGTCGGCTGGCTCGACGAGTCCGGTGCCTCGCACATCGAGAGCGCCGACGTGGTGGTCTCAGCGGCCGACCTGCACCACACCGAGACCGCCCTGCTACCTGCCTCGCTGCAGACCTATCCGGAATCGTGGTGGGCGCGACGCACCAGCGGACCCGGCGGGATCCTCGTGATGCTGGGCGTGCGCGGCGCACTGCCCGAGCTTCCCCACCACTCGCTGTTCTTCACCGACGACTGGGACGCGAACTTCGACGCGATCTTCGGCTCCAGCCCGACAGTGCCGGACCCGGCATCGATCTACGTCTGCCGGCCGAGCGCGACCGACCCCGACGTCGCTCCCGCCGACCATGAGAACCTGTTCGTCCTGATCCCGGTGCCCGCCGACGTCGATCTCGGCCACGGTGGGGCCGACGGACACGGATCCCCTGCGATCGAAAGTGCGGCCGATGCGGCGATCGATCAAGTGGCGACCTGGGCGGGCATCCCGGACCTGCGGGAGCGGATAGTCGTGCGGGAGACGACGGGGCCCGCGGACTTCCGCGACGACTATCATTCCTGGCGCGGCGGGATGCTGGGCCCGGCCCACATCCTCTCGCAGAGCGCGATGTTCCGCGCCCAGAACGCATCCAAGCGCGTGCAGGGCCTGTTCTATGCGGGAGCCACGACGGCACCGGGCGTGGGGGTTCCGATGTGTCTGATCAGCGCGGAGGTCGTCCTCAAACGCATCCGGGGCGACCACTCGCCGGGGCCGCTCCCCGTTCCCGCACACTCCCCCGTCGGGACGGAGGCGTCCTGATGGGTGCGGTGTATCTGGCGGCCCTCCTGGTGTCGCTGGGCTGCATGCTGCTGCTGGACTGGCGGTTCCGGCTCTTCTTCTGGCGCGACGCGGTCTCCGCTGCCGTCGTGACGGCGCTCGGACTCGTGTTCTTCCTCGTCTGGGATGTGGCCGGGATCGCGAACGGGATCTTCTTCCGCGGCGACGGAGCGATCGCGACGGGGCTGGTGCTCGCTCCCGAGCTGCCCATCGAGGAACCCGTCTTCCTGCTGTTCCTGGTCGTCTGCACCATGATCATCTACACCGGGGCGACGCGTGTCCTCGCCCGACGGCGTGCACGCGCAAGGGCGCAGAGGGAGGGAAGATGACCTACCTCCAACTCTCCGCCTGGTTCGTCGCCGGTGCCGCCGTTGCAGGCGCGGCGCTCGTGCTCGCGTCCCGCGGTCGCGGACCACGCCCCGCGTCCGTGCTGCTGACCATCCTCGTGCTCTTCCTCCTCACCGCGGCTTTCGACACCGCGATGATCGCGAGCGGGCTGTTCCACTACGCCCAGGATCCCCTGCTCGGAGTGCACGTCGGGCTCGCGCCGATCGAGGACTTCGCCTACCCGCTGGCGGGCGCTCTGCTCCTTCCGGCGGCGTGGACGGCGATGCGCGCCCTTCGGCGATCCCGCGGACGGACACCGACACACGAGGAGGAAAGACGTTGAGCGGAGCCACCGCACCGTCGAACGGCATCGCACGGGACATCGCCCAGATCGTGCTGTCGTCGCGCCCCATCAGCTGGATCAACACGGCTTTCCCGTTCGCGGCCGCCTACCTCCTCAGCACGCGAGACATCGACCTCACGCTCGTGCTCGGCACGCTGTACTTCCTCGTCCCCTACAACCTCGCGATGTACGGGATCAACGACGTGTTCGACTACGCCTCCGATCTGGCGAACCCGCGCAAGGGAGGCATCGAGGGAGCGCTGCTCGCACCCCGCATCCATCGAGCGACCCTGTGGGCGGCTGCGGCGACGAACATCCCCTTCCTCGTCTACCTCGTGATCGTCGGGAACCCGGCCTCGACGGCCTGGCTCGCGGTGAGCGTCTTCGCGGTCATCGCGTACTCCGCGCCGTTCCTCCGGTTCAAGGAGCGTCCGTTCCTCGATTCCGTCACCTCCAGCACGCATTTCGTCAGTCCCGCGATCGTCGGCCTCGCCCTGGCCGGAGCGTCGGCGACGACCGGAACCGTCATCACGCTCGGTGCGTTCTTCCTCTGGGGGATGGCCGCCCACGCGTTCGGCGCCGTGCAGGACATCGGCCCCGATCGGGAGGGCGGCATCTCGTCGATCGCCACAGTCATCGGTGCACGGGCGACCGTACGCCTGTCGCTCGTGCTGTGGGTGATCGCAGGCACGGCCATGCTGTGGACTCCGTGGCCCGGTCCGCTCGCCGCCGTCCTCGCGCTGCCCTACGTGCTGAATGCCGCACCGTGGTGGAACGTGACGGACGAGAGCTCCGCCTCCACGAACCGCGCCTGGCGACGCTTCATCGCCCTCAACTACTTCGCCGGCTTCCTCGCGACGATGATCCTCATCCTCGCCTGGATCTCCTGACCGCCCATTCCGAAGCACCCCGAAAGGACCCCGATGTCCCGCCCCGACACCGCGCAGACCCCGCCGCCGAGAGAGCGCACTCGACGACACTCCTGGGTGCGCGTCCTCCTCCCCGTCGCCCTGATCCTCGTATGGCTGGTGGGCGCGTCACTGGGTGGACCGCTGTTCGGCAAGGTCGACGAGGTGTCGTCCAATGAGCAGACGACGTATCTCCCGGAATCGGCGGATGCGACGCAGGTGCAGAAGCTCCTCGGCGAGTTCAGCGACAGCGACTCGATCCCGGCGATCGCCGTGTTCACCGCCGACGACGAGCTGACCTCGTCCGAGCTCGAGGCCATCTCCGCCGCCGTCGCGGATGCGCCGACGGTCGAGGGCGTCGGTGACGACGTCTCCCCCGCGCTCCCCTCCGACGACGGACGCGCGGTGCAGGCGTTCATCCCGATCGACTCCGACGCCGAGCTCGCGGATGTGACGACTGCCCTGGGAGACGAACTGCGCGCCGCCGTGCCCGAAGGGGTCACGGTCTACATCACGGGACCCGCCGGTTTCAGCGCCGACCTGGTGGCCGGTTTCGCCGGTATCGACGGGCTCCTGCTCGGTGTCGCGCTCCTCGCCGTCCTCGTGATCCTGGTGCTGGTCTACCGGTCGTTCCTCCTCCCCCTCGTGGTCCTGTCCACCAGCTTGTTCGCGCTCTGCGTCGCACTGCTGGTGGTCTGGTGGCTTGCGAAGTTCGAGGTACTGCTCCTCAGCGGCCAGACCCAGGGGATCCTGTTCATCCTCGTGATCGGCGCCGCCACCGACTACGCCCTGCTGTTCGTCGCTCGCTTCCGAGAGGAACTGCGCGTCGCACAGGACAAGGGCACCGCGTTGATGGCGGCGTGGAAGGGTTCGGTCGAGCCGATCGTCGCCTCGGGCGGCACCGTGATCGCCGGCCTGCTGTGCCTGCTGCTCAGCGACCTCAAGTCCAACAGCACTCTGGGACCGGTCGCGGCGATCGGCATCGTGTTCGCGATGCTCTCGGCACTGACGCTGCTGCCGTCGCTGCTGCTGCTCTTCGGTCGCGCCGTGTTCTGGCCGCGACGCCCACGCTTCGAACCCGAGGTGGTGGCCGCTGAGCACGGCATGCGCACCACGGGCCTGTGGGCGCGGCTCGCCGGCCTCATCAAGCGCTGCCCTCGGGTGATCTGGATCGTGACGACGCTCGTGCTGCTCGCCGGGGCGGCGGGAATCACGCAGCTCGACGCCGAAGGCGTACCGCAGTCGGACCTGGTGCTCGGCGCCTCCGAAGCGCGCGACGGCCAGGTGGCCCTGGGCGAGCACTTCCCCGGCGGATCCGGAAGCCCCGTGTACGTCGTCGTGAAGGAAGATCAGCTCCAGGATGCGGCCGACGTGCTCCTCGCCAACGACGGCGTCGACGGCGTCACGGTCACCGCGGCCGATTCCCCGAGTGGTTCGGCACCCGTGACGGAAGACGGCATCACGGCCGTCGGCCCTCCCGGCACGCCCGCCCCGGAACCGACCACCGTGAAGGGCGAGGTCCTCCTGCAGGGCACCCTGACCGATGCGGCGGATTCCGAGGCGGCGGCCTCGACCGTGCGAGAGCTCCGCAAGGACCTCGACGCCATGGATGCGCTGGTCGGCGGTGTCACGGCGACCTCGATCGACACCAACGACGCGTCGATCCACGACAGGAATCTCATCATTCCGGTCATCCTCGTCGTGATCATGCTGATCCTGATGCTGCTGCTGCGCTCGATCCTCGCGCCGGTGCTGCTGATCCTCACGACGGTGCTGTCCTTCGGCACGGCGATGGGAATCTCGGCGCTCGTCTTCAACGGGATCTTCCAGTTCCCGGGCGCCGACCCTGCCGTCCCGCTGTTCGGATTCGTCTTCCTGGTGGCGCTCGGCATCGACTACAACATCTTCCTGATGACCCGGGTCCGTGAGGAGTCGAAGGCACATGGGACGCGGGAGGGCATCCTGCGCGGACTCTCGATCACGGGTGGGGTGATCACTTCGGCGGGCCTCGTGCTCGCAGCCACCTTCGCCGCGCTGTCGGTGATTCCGATCCTGTTCCTGGTGCAGCTCGCCTTCATCGTCGCGTTCGGGGTGCTCCTCGACACGTTCGTGGTGCGCTCGCTGCTGGTCCCTGCACTGACCTACGACATCGGCAAGGCGATCTGGTGGCCTTCGAAGCTATGGCGTCGCGGAGAGGACTGAGACGCGGCGACGTGCATCCGGTCGCTTAGACTGGATGCACGCCCTCGTAGCTCAGGGGATAGAGCAGCCCTCTCCTAAAGGGCAGGTCGCAGGTTCGAATCCTGTCGCGGGCACGACGAAGAGGGGCCGCCCGAAGGGTGGCCCCTCTTCGTCGTCTCAGGCGCTCGTCATCTGGCCCCGGTCAGGCGGCAAGCGCGAGATACGGCTCCCACCGCGGGTCGCTGCGTTCCGTTCCGCGCACCGTCCAGGCGGTACCGTGCGGGGGTCGAGGGGTGAAGCGCAACTGCCAGCGCATCTCCTGAGGCGTGCGATCGCTCTTCACGTTGTTGCACCGGAGGCAGCACGCGACGAGGTTCTCCCAGGAATCCGCTCCTCCGCGCGAACGCGGCAGGATGTGGTCGATCGTGGAGGCCGACTTCCCGCAGTAGCCGCACCGGTGATCGTCACGACGGAGTACGCCGCGCCGGGTGACGGGCACGCGTCTGCTGGTGGGGACGCGCACGTAGCGCGCCAGGATGATGACCGCGGGGCGGTCATAGACGCCGTGCGAGCCCCAGACGGGGTCTTCCTCGACGCGTTCGATCACGGTGGCTTTGTCGTTCATCACGAGCACCAGGGCTCGTTTGAACGACACGATCGCCAGCGGCTCGTATCCGGCATTCAGGACCAGTGTGCGCATTCGTCATCCTCTCGATCCGCCGGGACGGCTTCCCGGCACTCTCGACTCACACGAGGTCGCGCAGGAGGCAGATCGATCGCGAGGACGAAAAAAGGCGCCGTCTAGAGACAGCGCCTTTCGCGCACGGCAACGCCGTGGCATCCCTGCGGGCTATGCAGAAGGACGTGACGACCGAGGGCATCCATGGTTCGGATGCTCGGTATTCGCTCCATCAGCCTCTCCCACCTGTACGACAACGGGATCAGGCTAACCCATCTCCCTGGGTGCAGGGCGAAACGGGAGGTGAATGGAGCGGAGCGTGTCTGGAAATCAGCCGGCGTTGACCGACAGCCACGACATGGGCTCGACGAGCCCGCCGTTGATCCAGACCTCGAAGTGGAGGTGGTTCGCGGTGGAGCGACCGGTGCTGCCGACGTAGCCGATCAGCTGTCCTGCCGACACCGACTGCCCGACCTGAACCTGACGCGAGCCGTAAAGCATGTGCCCGTAGGTGGTCTGCAGACGCTGTCCACCGACCACGCTGTCGAGCATGACCGCCACACCGTAGCCGCCGATGCTCTCGGCCGATGCGCGGACCACTCCGGCAGCAGCGGCGTAGATCGGCGTGCCGGCCGGTGCGAGCATGTCTGCACCGTTGTGTCCACCGCCGACCGTGCGGCTGACGTTCCAGGAGCCCATGGGGAGCGGATACCGCACCTCGCCCGAACCGGGCGAGGTGAGCGCGTAGCCCGCGGTGTTGAAGCGCGAGGAGGAGGTGCCGGCCGCGGAGGCGGTCGCGGCAGCAGCGGCTGCACGGGCGGCAGCAGCCTCTTCTGCCTTCTTCTTCTCGATCTCCTCGGGCGTGGTCGCGCTGAACGTGCCGCGTGCGATCGGAGCAGCAGTCGCCTGCGAGGCGACGACGAGCGACTGCGCATCGACGGCGGCGAGCTGCTGGAGGGTCGTGGGCGCTGCTTCGCTCGGCTTCGACGACGCGAACGCGGGCAGAGCGATTCCGGTGACCAGTGCACCGACCGCCCCGAAGATGGCGATGGATCGGAGAGGCTTGACAGCCTTTCGAGCACTCATCCGCGCGCCGGTGCGGCGGGCGGGTACTCGGTCTTCAGATGTCTTCTTCGCGGGCGATTCGATGTCTGCGGCCAAAACTTGGTCCTCCTGGGCCCTCACGCTGTTCGGGTCAGCGCTGGCTCGTCGGCACTCTGCTCTCGTGGCACGAATGTAGCTCGGGTACTTTGTGCGTTCTTACCGAGAAGACGACGAGCCTGGAAGGCGATCTTCGCGGGTTCATCTCCAGCGGGCTTCTTCGCTGGCGACCTGACCGAGGTTACCGGAAGATAACGATCATGTCACCCTGGGAAACTGGCAATTCTCGGAGAGGGCGACGCCGCTCTCCTTCCACGACGTTTTTACCCGCGAATTCTCGCGGGATCAGGCCGGTTCGCCGACCAGGAAGATATGCGATGCCAGCTCGACGGGGAGCTCGAGTCCATCGTCCTTGCCGTCCATCTGGATGAGGACGTAGCCCTCGCTGAACCGGAAGTCACCGTGAGCTCCGGGGACGACTCCGGCATCGCGCAGCTGCTCGAGCAGCTCAGGGTCGACCTGAGCCGGCTCGGCGAGGCGACGCACCGTGCCCTCGACGGGTTCGCCGGCGGCGTTCAGACGCTGGACGAGTCCGATGACGCCTTCGTCGAAGGTGCGCGCCGGCAGGTCACCGAGCTGATCGAGTCCGGGGATGGGGTTGCCGTACGGAGACTCCGTCGGATGTCCGAGCAGCTCGAC
Organism: Microbacterium sp. 2RAF4; assembly: GCF_052115285.1. Classification (NCBI taxonomy): domain Bacteria; kingdom Bacillati; phylum Actinomycetota; class Actinomycetes; order Micrococcales; family Microbacteriaceae; genus Microbacterium; species Microbacterium sp. 2RAF4. Next base: position 518,849 of record NZ_JBFRGI010000002.1, read on the forward strand.
GAGGCGACGCTCGACCTGCTCGCTCATGACGTGCTCCCAGCGGCAGGCCTCTTCATGAACGAAGGCCCAGTCGAGTCCGATCACGTCGGAGAGCAGGCGCTCGGCGAGACGGTGCTTGCGCATCACGTCGACCGCCTTGCGCCGACCGGCGTCGGTGAGCTCGAGCGTGCGGTCTTCCGAGACGATCACGAGACCGTCGCGTTCCATGCGCCCGACCGTCTGCGAGACCGTCGGGCCGGAGTGGCCGAGACGCTCGGAGATGCGCGCGCGCAGCGGAACGATGTTCTCCTCCTCGAGTTCGAGGATGGTGCGGAGATACATCTCCGTGGTGTCGATCAGATCGGTCATGTGCGGGCCCTCCGAGGTTCTTAGGCAAGCCTACATTCCCGCGGCGACATCGGACTCGCGAGCCGTCCTGCGGCACGCCGGGCGCCCCCTAGAATCGACGCATGGCGATCGAGATTCCGCGTGACCTCCTGCCCGTCGACGGCCGCTTCGGCTGCGGTCCCTCCAAGGTGCGCCCCGCGCAGCTCGAGGCGCTGCTCTCGTCGGGAGCCTCGATCCTGGGCACCTCCCACCGTCAGGCACCCGTGAAGAACCTCGTGGGCAGCGTCCGCGAGCAGCTCGCGGCTCTGTTCCGCCTGCCGGAGGGATACGAGATCATCCTGGGCAACGGCGGCTCGACCGCTTTCTGGGACGCGGCGGCCTTCGGACTGATCGAGAAGCGCAGCCAGAACCTCGTCTTCGGCGAGTTCGGCGGAAAGTTCGCCGCCTCCGCCGGCGCTCCCTGGCTCGAAGCACCCGATGTGCGCAAGGCCGAGCCCGGTTCGCTGACCGTTGCGGAGGCCGTGGAGGGTGTCGACGTCTACGCCTGGCCGCACAACGAGACCTCGACCGGCGTCGCGGCTCCGATCCAGCGCATCGTCGCTGAAGGCGCGCTGACCGTCATCGACGCGACGAGCGCCGCCGGCGGTATCGACTTCGACGCTGCTCAGGCCGACGTCTACTACTTCGCACCGCAGAAGAACCTGGGCTCCGACGGCGGTCTGTGGTTCGCCGCCGTCTCGACCGCTGCCGTGGAGCGCATCGATCGCATCGCCGCATCCGGTCGTTACATCCCCGAGTTCCTGAGCCTGAAGAACGCCGTCGACAACTCGCGGCTGAACCAGACGCTGAACACCCCGGCGCTCACCACCCTGCACCTGCTCGACAGCCAGCTTCGCTGGATCCTCGACAACGGCGGCCTCACGTGGGCGGCGGCGCGCACGTCCGAATCGTCCGCCGTGCTCTACGACTGGGCCGAGGCCTCGTCCGTTGCCACGCCGTTCGTTGCCGACGCGGCGCACCGCTCCCCCGTGGTCGCGACGATCGACTTCGATGACAGCATCGACGCGGCAGCGATCGCGAAGGTACTTCGGGCGAACGGCATCGTCGACACGGAGCCGTACCGCAAGCTCGGGCGGAACCAGCTGCGGGTGGCGACCTTCGTCTCGATCGAGCCGGACGACGTGCGTCAGCTGACCAGGTCGATCGAGTTCGTGCTGGAGAACCTGGGCGGCTGAGCGCTCGGAGTCACTCCTCTTCGTCGACCTCGCCGGCGTCCTCATCGAGGGCGTCGGCGTCGTCGTCTTCGGACTCCTCCTCTTCCGACCCGTCGGACTCGTCGTCGACGGCACTTTCATCGAGTTCGTCGATGTCCACACCGTCCACGTCCCCGGCGTGGAGGATGTCCACCTCGACGTCGTCATCATCGTCGTCGAGGTCGTCGTCATCGTCGAGCACGCCGTCTTCGTCGTCCACGAGTTCGCCGTCGTCTGTCACCACGTCGTCGCCGGCAGCCGCAGCCGCTTCGGCGAGCTCGACCTGGTGCGCGCGGTACTCGGCCAGGCGCTCGGCCCACGGAACCCACTCCGGGGCCAGCAGGGCACCGTCACCGGGAAGGAGCTCGACCTCGAGCACCGTCGGCTCCTCGTCCTCGACACGGGCGACGGTCACCGTCCAGTACCACCCCGGGTAGCCGGCGAGTCGGTTCTCGAAGCGCAGCGAGACCGAGCCGTCCTCCTCGGCGGTGTATCCGGCGGCGGGGCCGACGGTGGACACCGGGGTGATCTCGGCCAGCGCGGCGAGCGCGAGATCGTGGGCGTCCAGAAGACGCGCGTCGGCGTCAGGCTTCGAGGTCATCAGCGACCTTACGCAGGACGGCCGCGATCTTGCGGCCCTGACCGGAGGAGGGGTAGCGACCGCGGCGAAGGTCTCCGCCGATGCCGTCGAGGAGCTTCACGAGATCCTCGACGATGATCGCCATGTCGTCGGCCGGCTTGCGCTTGGCCTTGGAGAGGCTGGGAGGCGCCTCGAGCACACGCACCGACAGCGCCTGCAGCCCGCGCTTGCCGTCGGCCACGCCGAACTCCACGCGCGCACCGGCCTTCACCGCGGTGCCGGCCGGCATCGCGGAGGCGTGCAGGAAGACATCCTGGCCGTCATCGCTGGCGATGAAGCCGAAACCCTTGTCTTCGTCGTAGAACCTGACCTTGCCGGTGGGCATGGGAGAACCTCGCTGAGATCGTCGTGCAGAACAGTGGGCGCGCTCATGCGCGTGCCCCCAGCCTACCGGTCACGACGCGCGCGAAGCCGAAGGCCTCGGTGCGAGTAGGCTGGTGCGGATGAGCACGAAGAATTCCGAACCGGAGGTTCCCATCCGGCGGCTGGATCGCATCCTGGCGTTCACCGCGCTCGGAATCGCGGCGGCATCGGTGGTCTGTTTCTTCGCGATCATCATCGGGACCGCGCTCGGGATGGATCAGACCGCGTTCGGCGAGGGCCTCTGGCCGATCGTCGCGGCGATCCCCTACTGGGGCCTGCCCGTCGCCTTCCTCATGATCATCGCGCTCCTCACGATGAGTTTCATCCGGAAGGGTCGCGCGTCTTCGCGTTCATGAGGCATCGGCCATGAGCACTCACGCGCGACCGCTGGCGGATTGGCTGGCTGCGGCGAGCGATGATGAGCTCTGCAGACTCCTCGCCGCACGTGGGGTGCGCCCTGACGTCAATTGGCAGGATTTCTTCGATGCCGCGGAAGCGCTTCTGGATCCCGCGTCGATCTCCCGCGTCCTCCCCTCGCTGACTGCGACCGAGGCGACCGCGCTCCTCACGGCGGCTTCCGGCGGGGACGCCGGGCCCGAACGGGAACAGCTGACAGCGCTTGCGCTGCTGCGTCCCGATGGATCGCCGTATCCGCCGGTCGCGGCCGCCCTCACAGGCCGCTCAGCTCCTCGGACGGCCCCGGCCTCCGCCGTCGCTCCCTCATCTGCAGCCGCGGCGGCCCATGCCGCCGAGCGCGCCTTCACGACGGTGGCCGTGCTCGCGGATGTGCTGCTGATCGCGCGGGAGAATCCCTTCGCCCTCCTGACAGGCGGCGGTGTGAGCGCCGGCGAGAAGCGCCAGCTCGCCGAGGCCGGAGTGCCTGCGGAGATCGTCGATGCTCTCGCCGCGATCGCCCTCCAGGCGGGCCTCGCCGTGTCGACCGACCGGCGGCTGCGGTCGAGCCTCTCCGCCGAGAGCTGGCTGCGCTCGTCCGCGGCGGATCGTTGGATCGTCCTCGCGACGGCATTCCGCGACGCTCTTCCCCGCGGCGTCCGGTCCGAGACGGGTGGCTGGATCCCCCCTCAGCTGTGGCCTCTCGCCCACCCGTGGGATCCCGCGTGGCCCGATCGTTCTCGGGGTATGCAGGACGCGGCAGCGCTTCTCGGGCTGATCGCGGAGGATGGGACCGAACCGGAGTGGGCGGTGAGCCTGCGGAGCGGGGGCCCCGCGGATGCCGGCGCACTGGTGGCCCTGCTGCCCGCCGAGGTCGATCGCATCTTCCTGCAGAACGACCTGACGGCGATCGCGCCCGGCCCGCTGGAGCCTGCGCTCGACGTGCGGCTGCGCACAATCGCCGTCCGCGAGTCCGCCGCGCAGGCATCGTCCTACCGTTTCACCGCCGAATCAGTGGCGCACGCCTTCGTCGTGGGCGAGACGGAGCAGTCGATCCTCGAGTTCCTCTCCTCCGTCTCGCTCACGGGAATCCCGCAGCCCCTCAGCTACCTCCTCACCCAGACCGCCCAGCGACACGGCCTGGTCCGCGTCTCGACCGATGAGGAGACGGGTCGCACGCGCATCGAGAGCGCCGACAGCCATCTCCTCCAGGCGATGACCGTCGATCAGACACTGCGCCCGCTCGGTCTCGCCGCGCACGTCGACTCGTTGACCACCCGCGTCGGCCGCGACACCGTGTACTGGGCGCTCACCGATGCACGATACCCGGCGACGCTCGTCGGCTCCGATGGCGCTCTCCTCGTCAGAGAACGACACCCCGCGCCGCCCGCGCCGGCGTCGACCGACGACTCCACCGGACTGGCTCCTCTGATCGCGCGCCTGCGCTCACACCAGGGGCCTGACGCCGATGCCGCATGGCTCGATCGCGAACTCGAAGCTGCGGTGCGGGCGAAGTCCGTCCTCAAGGTCACCGTCGGGATGCCGGACGGGTCGACCAGGGACCTGCTCCTGGAGGCGACGGGGCTCGGTGGAGGCAGACTCCGCGGACGCGACCGCGCAGCGGACGTCGAACGCACGCTGCCGGTTTCGAGCATCCTCACAGCGACGATCGTCGCCCCATGAGGCCCTGCGCATCGGGCGACCGCTAAACTGGTCAGCTATGTCTGATGGCCCTTTGATCGTCCAGAGCGATCGCACCGTGCTGCTCGAAGTCGCCCACGCCGATGCCGAGAGCGCCCGCCACGAACTGGCGATCTTCGCCGAGCTGGAACGCGCTCCCGAGCACATCCACACCTACCGCATCACGCGGCTCGGTCTGTGGAACGCCCGCGCCGCAGGGCACACCGCAGAAGACATGCTCGAGACGCTCGATCGCTGGTCCCGCTTCCCGGTCCCGCCGTCCGTCGCGGTCGATCTGCGGGAGACGGTGAACCGCTACGGCCGGCTGGTGATCGAGCGCGACGACGAGGGCACCCTGATCCTGCGCTCCTCCGATCCCGCCGTGCTGGCACAGGTCGCGAACAACAAGCGCATCCAGCCCCTGCTCATCGGGCACCCGACGCCCGAGACGTTCGTCATCGACGCGTGGGCACGCGGTCAGATCAAGCAGGAGCTGCTCAAGATCGGCTGGCCGGCGGAAGACCTGGCGGGCTACACCCCAGGAACTCCCCACGAGATCGACCTCGCCGAGGATGGCTGGCACATCCGCCCCTACCAGCAGGATGCCGTCGACGCGTTCTCGAAGGACGGCTCTGGCGTGGTCGTGCTCCCCTGCGGCGCCGGCAAGACGATCGTCGGTGCCGGAGCGATGGCCGCGACCAAGACGACGACCCTCATCCTCGTGACGAACACCGTGTCGGCTCGGCAGTGGCGCGACGAGCTGCTCAAGCGCACCAGCCTCACCCCCGAGGAGATCGGCGAGTACTCCGGGCAGGCCAAGGAGGTCAAGCCCGTCACGATCGCCACCTATCAGATCCTCACGGCGAAGCGGAAGGGTGAATACGCGCACCTCGCACTGCTCGACGCCCTCGACTGGGGCCTCATCGTGTACGACGAGGTCCACCTCCTCCCCGCCCCCGTGTTCAAGCTCACCGCCGACCTGCAGGCGCGTCGTCGCATCGGCCTCACCGCCACCCTCGTGCGTGAAGACGGTCGCGAAGGCGATGTGTTCAGCCTGATCGGGCCGAAACGCTTCGACGCCCCCTGGAAGCAGATCGAGGCGCAGGGGTTCATCTCCCCCGCCGCCTGCTACGAGGTGCGGGTCGACCTGCCGCCGAGCGACCGTCTGGAGTACGCCGCCGCGACCGATGACGAGCGCTATCGCCTCGCGGCCTCCGCTCCGGCGAAGGTCGCAGCCGTGCGGGAACTCATCGCGAAGCACGAGGGTGAGCGCATCCTCGTGATCGGGCAGTACCTCGACCAGCTCGAGTCGCTGTCGGAGGCGTTGAACGCCCCGCAGATCACGGGTGCGACCCCGGTCGATGAGCGCGAAGAGCTTTACCGCGCGTTCCGGGAGGGTGATATCTCGCTGCTCGTGGTCTCCAAGGTCGCGAACTTCTCGATCGACCTCCCCGAGGCCTCGGTCGCCATCCAGGTGTCGGGATCGTTCGGCTCCCGTCAGGAGGAGGCCCAGCGTCTGGGCCGACTGCTGCGCCCGAAGCAGTCGGGGCACACCGCGAGCTTCTACACCCTCGTGGCCCGCGACACGATCGACCAGGACTACGCCCAGAACCGTCAGCGCTTCCTCGCCGAGCAGGGGTACAGCTACACGATCATGGACTCCGACGCGATCGCCGCCTGACGCTCCGCGGTCACCCGCGTGCGGCGCGTCCGTGGAGCATCGTACCCAGCTGATGGGTCCCTGACGCGTGTACCGGACTCGCGCGCCACGCTGTCCGCGCGATACCGAGCCGGGCAGCCCATCGGTCCGCGAGCACGGCGTAGACCACCATCGCGAGCGCCGAGGCGAGCAGATCGACAGCCGTTCCCGAGGTCGCGTTGGCATCGACGAGCGTGACGGAGCCGAGCAGGAAGATGAGCACGTTGTTCACGATGTGCAGCGAGATCGCCGCCTCGAGTCCCCCCGTTCGCCAGGTCAGCCATGCGGCGACGATCGCGAACATCCCGACGCTGGCCGCGCCCCACACGTCGTACCCATGACCGAGGACGAAGATCGGCACAGGCAGGAGGATGGCGAAGGCGGGGTGACGTAGCCAGCCACCGACCAACTGCATCAGGTACCCGCGGAAGACGTACTCCTCCGCGGCGGCCTGGAACGGGATCAGCAGCAGGACCAGCAGCACCATCGTCCACAGCCCGGGGTGGGAGAAGTCGGCCGTCACCGCATCGCCGCTCAGCGCCGACCAGCCCAACACGACGGCGAAGTAGACGAGGAACACCGCCAGGGCCAGCAGGAGGCTCTTCCCCAGCCATGCCATGCGCAGACGTCCGGTCACGGAGGACAGCAGTCCCACCCCGCGCCCTTCGATGAGGCGTGACGCCAGCAGCAGCGCTGGGATCATCAGGATCAGGGGAAGGACCAGCGCGACGAGGAGCCAGGGCCGATCGAGATCGAAGAACTGCGTGGTGCTGAGGAGCACCTCCGATTCGACGCGCCACCCGGGGACGAACATCGACATGATCACGAGAGGCACGATCACGATCAGCAGGATCACGACATAGAGAGCGATGCCGACGAGCCCCGTGAGCAGCATGCGCCACCAGCGGTACCGCGGCCGCAGGTGCGCCAGCCGATGGTAGGCGAGCTCCTCGCCGTCGGGGCGATCGGCTCCATCCTCGCCGGGGCGATCAGCCAGTGCGGCGGGAGTTTCGGGGGCGGCGACGTCGTCCTCGTGAGCGCTCATACCTCGATCCTCCCGGGTCCGGCTATGCGGCGCATCCGACCGCGGGACGATCCCGTTCCTCGATGCCGATACACGGCTCATGAGGGCCGGCGCGATCGCGCGAGTCGACGCCGTTCCGCACAATAGTCAGCATCCACATGGCCGGAGTCACCATAATGGGGACATGACTGCTCCGCGCATCCTGGTCGTCGACGACGAACCCAACATCCGTGACCTGCTCTCCACGGGTCTCAGCTTCGCCGGATTCCAGGTGAAGACGGTCGCCAACGGCGCCGCGACGATCTCGGCCGTCCTCGAAGAGGAGCCGGACCTGATCATCCTGGACGTCATGCTGCCCGACATGAACGGCTTCAGCGTGACGAAGCGTCTCCGTGGCGCCGGCTTCACCGCGCCGATCCTGTTCCTGACCGCCAAGGACGGCACCGACGACAAGATCGAGGGCCTCAACGCGGGCGGCGACGACTACGTCACGAAGCCCTTCAGCCTCGACGAGATCGTGGCCAGGGCACAGGCGATCCTCCGCCGCACGATGCAGGCCGACGAGGAATCGATCATCCGCGCCGGGGAACTGTCCATGGACCAGGACACGCACGACGTCCACGTCGGCAAGGAGCCGATCGAGTTGAGCCCGACCGAGTTCAAGCTGCTGCGCTACCTGATGCTCAACCCGAACCGCGTGCTGTCGAAGGCGCAGATCCTCGACCACGTGTGGGAGTACGACTTCAACGGCGACGCCGGCATCGTGGAGAGCTACATCTCGTACCTGCGCCGCAAGATCGATCCGCATACCGAGGAGTCGCTCATCCAGACCAAGCGCGGCTTCGGATACATGCTCAAGGTCGGCAAGACGGTCTGACGACCACCGCACCATCATCGCCACCGTCCCGCGGTGGTGTCGCCGCACCGAGGAGGACCGCATGGCGCACAAGCCCGATGCGGTCACCAGCTGGTGGCGGCGTATCAGTCTTCGCGCGAAGGTCACCGGCGTCACCGTCGCGGTGCTCGCGCTCGGACTGCTCATCGCCGGCATCGGCACCGTGCCGATCCTGCGCAACGCCCTGGTCGCGAACATCGACGCGCAACTGCCCGCTCTGGTGTCGAGCGATCTGGTCGAGCGCTACTTCGACTCGGTGACGGTCGACGGCGTCACCACATACAGCCCGCGCGACGAGCAGCCGCGCGACTTCTCCTTCGCGATCTACGATGCGACGGGCGAACTGCGTGCGACTGCTCGCGGCACGTCCGGCCAAGCTCCCCTCTTCCCTTCCGAGTACTCGCTCGCCAAGGCGACGGCTAACACCGACCAGATCCCGCTCGAGATGACCGGAGCCGACGGGGAGCTGTTCCACGCCGCGGTCGCCGTCGTCCCCTCGGAGGGCGGGGTCCTGCGCATCCAGCTGGTGGCCCTCCCCCTCGCTCCCGCCGATCGCATCATCAGCCAGTACTTCGGCATCTACATCACGATCGCCCTGATCACCATCCTGATCGCCGCGCTCCTCACTCGCGGGCTCGTCACGCTCACGTTCCGCCGTCTCGGTCAGGTCGAGGCCACTGCCATGTCGATCGCCGCCGGCGACTTCCGTCAGCGCCTGACCGACCTCGAACCGACGACAGAGGTCGGTCGCCTCAACACCGCCATCAACACGATGCTCGATCGTGTCGACGCCTCACTCGCCCAACGGGACCGCACCGTGCAGCACATGCGGCGATTCATCGGGGATGCGAGCCATGAGCTGCGCACCCCGCTGGTGAGCGTGCGGGGCTACGCCGAGCTCTACCGGATGGGCGCCATCAAGGGCGAGGAGGACACCGCTCGGGCCATGGAGCGCATCGAGAAGGAGGCCATCAGGATGGGCGTCCTGGTGGAGGACCTCCTTGCCCTCGCGCGTCTGGATGAGGAGCGCGAGCCCGAGATCGTGCCGCTCGATCTCCGACCGATCGCGCGGGATGCAGCGCTCGATCTCCGAGCCGCTGCCCCCGGTAGGACGGTCACGGTGATCGACAGGACGGCCGACAGCAAGACCGTGATCCCCCTGCATGAGATCCCGCCCCTTCAACCTCCCCAGCAGCCGACTCCCCGTGGGCTTTCCCGTGCCACCCTCTCCCGCCTTCGCCGACGGTCCCGTCAGCAGGAGAAGGCTCCGGCGATCGACTTCACCGAGGTCCCTGACCTCCCGGTGCGCACGCCCCCGATCGTGCTCGGCGAAGAGAACAAGGTGCGTCAGGTGGTGACGAACCTGTTGGGCAACGCGCGTCGGTTCTCCCCCGACGACGGCCCCATCGAGATCGTCGTCGACTCCGACCGTGCCGCGGGCACAGCGAGCATCGCGATCGTCGACCACGGCGAAGGCATCCCGCCGCAGATCCGTGAGCAGATCTTCGAGCGCTTCTGGCGGGCCGACACCTCACGCGCGCGGGAGACCGGCGGCTCCGGCCTCGGACTCGCGATCGTCGCGTCCATCCTGAAGGCGCTTCACGGCGGTGTCGACGTGTCGGAGACGCCGGGCGGCGGCGCGACGTTCACCGTGACACTTCCGCTCGCGCCGGCACGGGCAACGCCTGCGCACCTCCTGGAGGACACGCAGCCGCTCGATCGCGTCGACCTCCCCTGACGTCACTGCACGGAGGGTCGCGTTCCCCGGGTTGCGCACAGAGCGCGGCGCCTTACCCCCTGGCGGATCTTCATCCGGCCGAGCCCCGCCTAGCCTCGGAACTCCTACGAGAAGGAGTTCCCATGTCTGTCTTCACCGTCGACACCGAAGCCGTCCACGCCGCTCACGGTACGACGCGCGCCACCATCGAGCGCCTCCAGAGCGAGTCTGCGACCCTGATGTCTCAGCTCCGGCAACTGCAGTCGACCTGGTCGGGCACCGCGTCCAACGCCTTTCAGAACTGCGCCGAGCAGTGGCAGGGTGCACAGATCCACGTGGAACAGGTCCTCGAATCGATCGGCACCTCGCTCGGCTCCGTCGCCACCCAGTACGCGGACGCCGATCAGTACTCCGCCAGCCTCTTCCGCTGACACGCGCCGTGAACGCAGAACGCCCCCGGCCGAAGCCGGGGGCGTTCTGTCATGAGTGCAGGATCAGAAGTCCATGCCACCCGACGGGTCGCCCATCGGTGCAGGAGTCTTCTCCGGCTTGTCGGCGACGACGGCCTCGGTGGTGAGGAACAGAGCCGCGATCGACGCTGCGTTCTGCAGCGCGGAGCGGGTCACCTTGGCCGGGTCGATGATGCCGGCACCGAACATGTCGACGTACTCGCCCGTGGCTGCGTTGAGGCCCTGGCCCGCGGGGAGCTCGGACACCTTGTTCGCGACGACGCCCGGCTCGAGCCCGGCGTTCATGGCGATCTGCTTCAGCGGAGCCTCGATCGCGACGCGGACGATGTTCGCGCCCGTCGCCTCGTCGCCCGAGAGCGAGAGAGCGTCGAGGGCCTTGGTGCCCGACTGGATGAGCGCGACGCCACCACCGGGGACGATGCCCTCCTCGACGGCTGCCTTCGCGTTGCGGACGGCGTCCTCGATGCGGTGCTTGCGCTCCTTGAGCTCGACCTCGGTCGCGGCACCGGCCTTGATGACCGCCACGCCACCGGCGAGCTTCGCCAGGCGCTCCTGGAGCTTCTCACGGTCGTAGTCGCTGTCGGTGTTCTCGATCTCGCGACGGATCTGCGTGACGCGACCCTCGATCTGCTCGGCCTCGCCCGCACCCTCGACGATCGTGGTCTCGTCCTTGGTGACGATGACCTTGCGCGCACGACCCAGCAGGTCGAGCGTGGCGTTCTCGAGCTTGAGGCCCACCTCTTCGGTGATGACCTGGCCACCCGTGAGGATCGCGATGTCCTGCAGCTGCGCCTTGCGGCGGTCACCGAAGCCCGGAGCCTTGACGGCGACCGACTTGAAGATGCCCTTGAGCTTGTTCAGCACGAGCGTCGCGAGAGCCTCGCCCTCGACGTCCTCGGCGATGATGACGAGCTCCTTGCCGTCCTGGATCACCTTGTCGACGATCGGCAGCAGGTCCTTGATGTTGGAGACCTTCTGGTTCGCGATGAGGATGTACGGGTCCTCGAAGACCGCTTCCTGGCGCTCCGGGTCCGTGACGAAGTAGGGGTTCAGGTAGCCCTTGTCGAAGCGCATGCCCTCGGTGAGCTCGAGCTCGGTACCGAACGTCTGCGACTCCTCGACGGTGACGACGCCCTCCTTGCCGACCTTGTCGATCGCCTCGGCGATCAACTCGCCGATGGCGGGGTCGGCAGCGGAGATCGAAGCCGTGGCGGCGATCTGCTCCTTCGAGTCGATCTCCTTGGCGCTGGCGAGCAGCTCCTCGGTGATCGCGGCGACGGCCTTCTCGATGCCGCGCTTGAGCGAGATGGGGTCGGCGCCGGCTGCGACGTTGCGCAGACCCTCGCGGACCAGCGCCTGAGCGAGGACCGTGGCGGTGGTGGTGCCGTCACCCGCGACGTCGTCGGTCTTCTTGGCGACCTCCTTGACGAGCTCCGCACCGATCTTCTCGTACGGGTCGTCCAGCTCGATCTCCTTGGCGATGGAGACGCCGTCGTTCGTGATGGTGGGGGCGCCCCACTTCTTCTCGAGAACGACGTTGCGGCCGCGCGGGCCGAGGGTGACCTTGACCGCGTCGGCGAGGATGTTCAGGCCGCGCTCGAGGCCGCGGCGGGCCTCCTCATCGAAAGCAATGATCTTTGCCATGAGTTTTTTCGTCCCTCCTGGACGTAGACGTTGGGTTTAGCACTCAGAGTGAGAGAGTGCTAACGCCATTCTGGCACTCGACACCTTCGAGTGCAAGCCGCCGGAGGTACGGCATCGGCCGAGGTCAGGGGGCGGGCGTCTCGTCGGCGGAGCTCGACCGATCGAGGCCGATGACCACCGTGAACTGCTTGTTGCCCTCCTCGGTCTGACCCGAGTAGTAGTCGCTCTGCTGCACGGCCGCGCCGCCCAGGACGTTCGCCAGTCCGATCGCCGCGAGTTCGTCCTCGTCGTTGACGTAGAACACGGTCGTGGTGGCGAAGTCCTGGCTGGAGCTGTCGCCGGCGAAGACGTTCTCCGACGCCCATCCGTTGTTGATGAGCAGGTCGCGCATCTGGGTGTCGAGCCCTTCCTCGGGCGTGCCGTTGAGGATCATCACGGAGATGGAGGTGTCCACCACGCCCGTCTCGACCGGGGAGGGAACGGCGCTGGGCGCGGCCTCGGGGAAGAGGGAGATGCGTCCCATCACCACGAGCGATCCGAAGATGCCGGCGATGATGAGCACGAGGGCGGCGACGAAAGACCACAGCAGCACGACCCAGCCGTTCATCCCCGGAGCTTCGGCGCGGTGCGCTCCCACCCGTCCGGTGGAACGGGGAACGTCATCGAAGCGATCGCGGGAGGGCTTGGACACCCCTCGATGCTAGCGGCACCTTCCTGGCAATCCGTTCTCCGGCGCGGTGCTGCTCGTTCCGAGAGCTTTCGACGAGTCGTTTCAGCCGACGAAGCCCGGTATCCGAGCCGACCGCTGCCTGGCGCGTGAATCCCTGATCCGGCGCAACCTCCGCACCAGCATGGGGTCGTACTCCAGGGCCGCCTCCGACTCGATCAGGCGTCCGAGGAGCTGGTAGTAGCGGGCGGCGCTCATCCCGAGCTGAGCACGGATGACCTCTTCCTTGGCCGACCCATGGCGTGGCCAAGCGACCTCCAGGGCGAGGATCGCGCGATCGCGCTCCGTGAGATCTCCGAGCATGAGTCCAGGTTAGGACGCATCCGACGACGGAGCCGTCCGCCACTCCCACCAGCCCCCGAGCGGGTCTGCGGCCGCACGCACCTGTCCGTCGAGCGCCACCACGAATCCCGGCCAGTGGTCACCTTCGACCGGTGGCTCCCAGACGTCGAGGGCACCGGGCGGATCGATCGTGACCCACCGGGCGTCCAGAGCGGAGATGCGCGCGACCAGCGCCTCCCTCCGCGCTCTCGGGATGTGGACCAGCACACCGGGCGTGGTGATGACCAGTGTCGCCCCGCTCGGCGCCGCCGCGGCGAGCGCATCGATCTCCTCGAGGGCATCGCCGGCGACGATCAGAGCCCGGTCCGATGCCGCGATATCGAGCGCGGCATCGATGCGCTCCTCTCGCCCTTCCTCTCCCGGCCACACGAGCCCGCGCAGCCAGCGCCGATCCTTTTCGTCCGTCGCATCGAGCGGCGCGAGATCGACGCCCGCCCGCCAGACGACCTCCGGCATCTGCATCGGGGGCAGCGCACCCCTGACCCGGCTCTCCAGCACGACGGTCGAGGGTCCGTCCGCAGGATCGAGGGCGCTCCTCATCGATCCATCCTCCGCGACGAACCGATACGAGTAGCGGTCCGGGTAGAGGCACAACCCTGCGGATGCTCCGACCTCGAGCAGCGCGATCGGGCCGGCTATCTCCGACAGCACGGGCAGCAGCGGCGCGAGACGGAGGGGCTCATTGGTCTGGAGGCTGCGATTCGCGCACTCGCCGACCACCGTGTCGGCGTTGCGGAGCACGAAGTCCCGCCACTGTGCGTACCCGCCGAGTCCGGAGCCGAGCATGCGCGTCACGGCGAACACGAGGGGCGGCTGCCGGCGGTTCTCCGGGATCCGCCCGAGGGTGCTGCTGACCTCGTCGTCGGCCGCCACACCGGCGGCCCATTCTGCGTAGAGGGCGCTGCGCCCGGGCGCCTCGTCGCGGGCGAATCGTGCGTAGCGGTCCTGCACGGCATCGGTCATCGTCCCATTCTGACGCTGAGCACCCGAGACGTCGTCTCCCGGGAGAGAATGGAAGCGACTCAGGAGGACACATGTCGTACAGCGTGGACAAGACCGAAGACGAATGGCGCGAGGAGCTCGGCGAGGAGCAGTACGCGGTGCTGCGTCAGGCCGCGACCGAACGGGCCTGGACGGGCGAGCTGCTCGACGAGGAACGCGCCGGCCTCTACACCTGCGGTGCCTGCAACGCCGAGCTCTTCAAGAGCGGAACGAAGTTCGACTCCGGGTGCGGTTGGCCGAGCTTCTACGAGTCGATCCGCCCTGACGCGGTCGAGCTCATCGAGGACGACAGCCTCGGGATGGTGCGCACGGAGGTGCGCTGCGCCAACTGCGGGTCGCACCTCGGTCACGTCTTCCCCGACGGATTCGGGACGCCGACCGGCGACCGCTACTGCATGAACTCCATCGCGCTGAACTTCACGCCCGACGCGTCGTGAGCGCGCTCGACGCCGTCCGCGCACGGCAGTCCTGGTCGAAGGTCGAGGACACAGCGCCCACCCGCGACGAGCTGCTCACGCTGGTCGCGGCCGCCGGTCGCGTGGCCGATCACTCGTCGCTGCGCCCTTGGCGGTTGATCGAGCTGCGCGGCGCGGATCGGGAGGTGCTCGGCGCCGCGATCGCGAAGGCGCAGGGCGACTCCTCCCCCTCGTCGAAGCCGCTGCGCGCCCCGCTGCTCATCGCCGTCGTGGCGAGCTACCAGAAGAGCGAGAAGGTACCTCGATGGGAGCAGGAGGCCGTCGCCTCCGGGGTCGCCCACACGTTGAGCCTTCTCCTCGACGAGGCCGGGTGGGGCGTCATCTGGCGCACGGGCCACTACACCCGAGCCAAAGCAGTGGCGAAGGCCCACGGGCTCGGGAAGAACGAGGAGCTCTTGGGCTGGCTCTACGTCGGCGGCAAGCCCGAACACAAGAAACCGGGACGACGCAAGACCGTCGACGCCCGCAAGCTCGTCACGCGCATGCCGAAGCCGTCAGCCAAGAAGGCGAAGAAGAAGTAGTTCAGCGACGGCGAGGCCACGGCACCGCGACCACGACAGACGCGACGGCGACCACGACCATCGCGAGCACCTGCCAGAGCGCCGGCCCTGCTGCGGGCGGCCACACCAGATCGATCACCACCGACGTGGTCAGCTGACCGAGCACCGACCCCAGGCCCATAAGCAGCACCCCGGTCTGCGCCACGATGAACGTGCCGAGGAGGATGTAGGCGGCGCCGAGGAAGCCTCCGAGGTACAGCCACGGCTCGGCGGGGAGAGCGGCGGGTGCGCCACGGAACGCGATGCTCACGCCGGACGCCAGCGCGAGGACCACGGTTCCGGCGACGAAGCTCATCAGGGTCGCGGCCAGAGGTGAGCGCGCGCGCTGGGCCAGACGTCCATTGGTCGCTGCCTGCCACGCGATGCCGACCCCGGCCGCGAACGGCAGGAGCAGCATCCACAGCGGCGCGGATGCCAGCACGTCCCCGGACAGCGAGATGCCGACGGCGGCGAGCGCGAGCGCGCCTCCCAGGACACGTCCCGGCGTGACCGCGACGACGCCGGCCGGTCCGAATCCGATGCGATCGAGCACCAGACCGTGCACGGTCTGTCCCGCCACCACTCCGACCGTGAACAGCGAGACGCCGAGGACTCCTGCCGTGAGCCCCTGGGTGGAGACGGTGAGTGCCCCGCAGGCGCCTCCGAGGAGCATCCAGAAGGGGATCGTGCGCTGCCGGACGCCGCTCCAGAGTCGAGCCACTCCCCGTCGAGCCGAAGGGAGGCAGGAGATCACGATCGCGAGTGCCAGCAGGCCGACGGAGAAGGAGAGGAAGCCGGCGACGATGCCGTCGTCCACACGCACCCCGAGCACGCCGTTGATCCGCGCCTGGATCGCCGTCATCACCCCGATCGCGACCGCCCCTCCGAGTGCCACCGGGGCGGGGATTCGACGAGGCTCTGGCACCCGTCGACCCTACCCGAGATGCTGCCCCCGCTCCCTCCCACCAGGATGTCGGCGCCCCGCGCTACGCTGACGGCATGTGCGCGAGCTACGGTCTCGATCCCCGATTCACCGATGCAGAGCTCCTCGCCGCGGCAGACGACGCGGTGCTCGAGGGCCTGCGCGTCTGGGCGCAGGAGAACGCGGGTGAGACCGTCCGTCCCACCGGCAAGAACCTGCGCAACCTCAATCCGCTGATCGTGCAGCCCGACACAGCGCCGACGTTGGAACCCGCATGGTGGGGTTTCCTCGTGAACGGCGAGCCGGCGAAGTTCCCGTCGATAAACACCCGCTCCGAGCGCCTGCAGGAGCGCCCCGGCGGCGCGAAGTCCCGGGGGATCGTCCCGGCAACGAGCTGGTACGAGATGCAGAAGCCGTCCCGGCAGTGGAACGAGTTCATCGTCGACGACGGCACCCTGTTCGGCATGGCCGCCGTGACGCAACGCGGCCGCACAGCCGACGACCAGTGGTACACGTGCTATTCGATCGTGATGCGCCCCGCGCCTCCGCACCTCGTCGATCTCCACGACCGGATGCCGCTGCTCATCCCGGCATCGCTGAGCCACGACTGGCTGACGGCTCCGGGTTCGCGGGAGATCATCGACGAGGCGATCATCGCCTCCGACGAGATGGCCGCGAGGGTGCGCGCTCGTCCGCGTAGCTGACACACCGATGTATCCGCCTTCGGTCGGACGCCTCGGCAGCACATGTGTACCTGAGGGGGACGCGCGCTCCCGGCGTCGCTCCGTAACGTTGTCCTCATGATCACAGCAGAAGGCCTCACCAAGAGGTTCGGAGACAAGACCGCCGTCGACGACGTGTCGTTCACCGTCCAGCCGGGCAGTGTCACCGGCTTCCTGGGCCCGAACGGCGCGGGGAAGTCGACCACCATGCGGATGATCGTCGGCCTCGACCGTCCCACGTCGGGGCGCGCCGCCGTCGCGGGTCGCGAGTACCGCAAGCTCCGCGCCCCGCTGACGGAGGTGGGAGTGCTTCTGGACGCGAAGGCGGTGCACACCGGCCGCACGGCCCGCAACCACCTCCGCGCGATGGCAGCGACCCACGGCATCCCCTCCTCGCGCGTCGACGAGGTCATCGACCTCGCCGGCATCGGATCCGTGGCCCGCAAACGTGCGGGAGGGTTCTCGCTCGGCATGGGCCAGCGGCTGGGCATCGCCTCGGCGCTGCTCGGCGATCCGCACACGCTGATCCTCGACGAGCCGGTCAACGGCCTCGACCCCGAGGGCGTTCGCTGGGTGCGTCAGTTCGTCCGTCATGCTGCAGGGGAAGGGCGCACCGTGCTCCTCTCGAGCCACCTGATGAGCGAGATGGCGCAGACGGCGGATCACGTCATCGTGATGGGACGTGGGCGCGTACTCGCCGATGCACCGCTCGCAGATCTTGTCCGGTCATGGACAAGGAACACGGTGCGGGTGCGCACCCCGCGACCAGCCGACCTGGCTGCGGCCGTCGGCGGACCCGACGTGGAGATCGCGAGCTCCGCCCCCGATCTCCTCGACATCGTGGGCCTGCCCGCTGCGCGGATCGGCGACCTCGCCGCCGACCGCGGCATTCCGCTGCACGAGCTCACCCCGACCACCGGTTCGCTGGAAGACGCCTACCTCGCCCTCACCGGCGATTCCGTCGAGTACCGCACCAAGGAGATCTCATGACCACGACACAAGCCCCCGCACCCACGCGGCCGCGCGTCGACACCGGTCGGAATCTGACGTTCGTGCGCGCACTGCGCGGCGAGTGGATCAAGCTCGCCACACTGCGCTCGACGTGGTGGTCCATCGGGATCGCCGCAGCGCTGACCGTCGCGATCGCCGTGCTCATCGCCCAAGCCCTCGACATGCCGGACTTCGAACCGATCCAGGCCGTCATCATGCCGATCCAGTTCACCATGCTGCTCGCCGGCATCATCGGTGCCATCTCCGTCACCGGTGAGTACTCGACGGGCATGATCCGCTCGACGCTCACGGCGAACCCGGTCCGCGGCTCGGTGCTGGCGGCGAAGTCGACGGTGCTCGCCGCGTTCATGTTCGTCTCGTCGCTGGTGATCTTCGCTGTCGCGGCGCTCGCGGTCACGCTTATCGTCGCGCCGCGCGATCAGGGCATCGATTGGTCGGACCCGTCCGCATCGCTGCTTCCGATCGTCGTCGCCTCGCTCGCGATGGCCGTCTTCGCGCTGATCGGAGTCTCGTTCGGCTTCATCCTGCGCTCAGGTGCCGGAGCGATCGCAGCGACCGTCGGCGTGCTGTTCGTCCTGCCGATCGTCGCAAGCTTCTTCTCCTTCGCCGGGGACGCCTGGGCATGGGTCACCGAGGCATCGGCGTACCTCCCGGTGGCGGCCGCGCAGTCCGCGATCATGCCCGGTGAGACGGCAGCTCTCGACGCCCCCGTCGCGTTCCTGACGCTTGGCTGCTGGGTCGCCGGTGGCGCCCTGGTCGCGTGGGGCGTGCTGCGCACGCGCGACGCGTAAAGTCGGCCTGTGAGCAGAACGCGAAGCCGCAGCGACTCGATCCGCGAGGACGAGGAGCTGCGGCTTCCGCGTGCCCCGGGTCTCTTCCGACGGTTCTGGGCTCGTCACCCGCTCTTCGCCGACATCCTGATCGCGCTGATCTGCCTGTTCCTGACGCTCACTCCGGCCGCGCCCTATCCACGCAGCACGCTTCCCGAGGCCACGTACGTCGCCGTCAACATCGCCACCCTGGTCATGGTCGCGATCGGATGCAGCACCCTGCTCTGGCGCCGTCGAGCGCCGCTGGGTCCCTTCATCGCCGCCGTGATCCTGGGAACCGTCGGGCTCTTCACCGGCATGTCTGGCGGCATCGTCCTCCTGCTCGTCGCCTGCTACGGCATCGCGGTCTACAGCTCCGCCCGCCTGGCGTGGATCTGCTACGGGATCGGCGCTGCCTGGTTCCTCGTGCTCACCACGGTGCTCATGCTGAGCGGG
Organism: Microbacterium sp. 2RAF4; assembly: GCF_052115285.1. Taxonomy (NCBI): domain Bacteria; kingdom Bacillati; phylum Actinomycetota; class Actinomycetes; order Micrococcales; family Microbacteriaceae; genus Microbacterium; species Microbacterium sp. 2RAF4. The sequence continues at coordinate 537,960 of NZ_JBFRGI010000002.1, forward strand.
GCCACCGTGCTCCAAGTCGGGATCGACACCGCCCTCGGCTACGCGGCGCTCGGCCTCATCGGCACCCTGGTCGGCGTGAACGTGGGTGGCCGCAAACGCTATCTCCTCGCCATCATCGACCGTTCGCGCCAGCTGTTGATCGAGCGCGACCAGCAGGCGCAGCTCGCGGCCGCATCGGAGAGAGCACGCATCGCACGGGAGATGCACGACATCGTCTCCCACTCGCTCACCGTCATCGTCGCGCTGTCCGAGGGAGCGGCGGCGACTCCCGACCGCGAACAGGCTCAGAAAGCCGCGGCGCACGTCGCGGACACCGCCAGAGGCGCACTCACCGAGATGCGCGCGATGCTCGGGGTGCTGCGCGACGACGAGTCCCCGCTGCCCTTGGCCCCGATGCAGCCGGTGCCCGCACGGGACACCGTGGAAGCCGCTCAGCGCGCAGGCTACCCGGCGACGCTCACCGTGGTCGGGCAGACGGAGGTCTCCCCCGCTGTCGCGCACGCGATCGGCAGGATCGTCCAGGAGGGCGTGACCAACGCCATGCGTCACGCCCCGACGGCCGAGAGCATCAGTGTGCGCCTGGAGTACACGAGCGACGCCGTGACGATCGAGATCGTGAACGACGGCGTCTCCGGCGCGATCGGTTCGGACGGGTTCGGCATCCGTGGGCTGTCGGAGCGCGCCGCCCACGTGCACGGCACGGTGCAGTCGGCGTCGGCAGGTGGAGGACGATGGGTCCTGCGGGCGGTCCTGCCCGCATCGGGGGGCACGTCCGTTGCACGGGCGCAGACGAGAGAGGAAGAGGGATGACGCAGAGGATCAGGGTGCTGCTGGTGGATGACCAGCAGCTCATCCGAGTCGGGTTCCGGATGGTCCTCGAATCGGAGGACGACATCGTCGTGGTCGGCGAGGCAGGAGACGGCAAGGCGGCCATCACACAGAGCGCCGTGCTTGCCCCCGACCTGGTGCTGATGGACATCCGGATGCCGGAACTCGACGGGATCGCCGCCACGGAGGCGATCATCCGAGACCGTCCGCAGACCAAGGTGCTCGTGCTGACGACGTTCGATCTGGACGAGTACGCGTTCGGGGCGATCCGGGCGGGGGCGAGCGGTTTCCTGCTGAAGGACGCGCAGCGACACGAGATGATCTCCGCCGTACGCGCCGTGCATCGTGGCGACGCGGCGCTATCCCCTCGCATCACGAGAACGCTGCTGGAACATGTGACGCCGCAACTCGGCGCCGCCGCGGCTCCGGCACCCGCCGAGAGCGCCGCTCTCGAATCGCTCACCGAGCGCGAGCGGGATGTCTTCGTCGCGATGGGCCGCGGCCTCACCAACGCGGAGATCGCTCAGACGCTCTACGTCGGCGAGTCCACGGTGAAGACGCACGTCGGTCGGGTCCTCGCGAAGCTCGGTGCCCGAGACAGGATCCACGCGGTGATCCTGGCGCACCGGCTCGGTCTCGTCGGCGACGAGAGCCCGCGGATCACGCGTTCGTCGGCGTCCACTCCGAGACCTGATTGAGCCGCTGCACCTCTTCGCTCGACAGTTCGAGGCGCGCCCCGGCGAGAAGATCGGGAACCTGCTCCACGCTGCGCGCACTCGCGATCGGGGCGACCACCGTCGGCTGCGCGCGAAGCCAGGCGAGGGAGGTCGCGGCGATGGAGGCATCGTGCGCATCCCCGATCTCCTCGAGGGCATCGATGATCCGCAGTCCCGCCTCGGTCGCGTACTTCGCCGCTCCCTGCGCGCGCGGCGAATCCTGGCCCGCGATCTCCGTTGACCGGTACTTGCCCGTGAGGAAGCCGCTCGCCAAGGAGTAATAGGGCACGAGTCCGAGTTCGAACTCCTCGGCGACCGGGATGATCGAGTCCTCGACCTCGTTGCGGTGCACGAGGTTGTAATGCGGCTGCACTGCGACGGGGAGCGCCACCCCAGTACGCCGGGCGATCTCGATCCACTCGCGGATGCGATCGGCGGAGTAGTTCGACACCGCCACGTGACGCACGAGACCGTCGTCCACGAGCTGTCCGAAGGTTGCGACGGTCTCCTCCAGCGGAACCGACGCGTCATCGAAGTGGGCGTAGTACAGGTCGATCTCATCGACGCCCAGACGCCGCAGCGACGCCTCGGCGGCGCGACGGACGTTCGAGGCGGCCAGACCGCGGAACTCCGGGTGCTGACTCACCTTGGTGGCGACGACCACCCCTGCGGGCTTCCGAGACGCGAGCCACTCGCCGATGATCGTCTCGCTCTCGCCGCCCTCATTGCCCGGAACCCAGGCGCTGTACGAATCGGCGGTGTCGATGAAGTCGCCGCCGCCGTCCACGAAGGCATCCAGCACGGCGAACGAGGTGTCGCGGTCGGCTGTCCAACCGAACACGTTGCCGCCGAGCGAGAGGGGGAGGACGTCGAGGTCACTTGTTCCGATGCGAGTCATGACGATCACAACAGTCGAGCCCATCGTCCACATTCCCGGATGACGCTGTGTTGCGTCGGGGGCCGTCACGGCGTCGGCGTCTCGCTGTCACCGTAGACCTGCGACGGACGGGCGACGAGCAGCGGATCCGGCGCGTGAGCGATGAGGGGGTCCTTGCCGGGATAGTCGAAGCGAGTGAGGACGCACCGCATCGCTTCCAGTCGCGCCCGTCTCTTGTCGTCCGACCTGATGACGAGCCACGGAAGCGCCGAGGTGTCGGTCTGAAGGAACATCGCCTCTTCCGCCGCCGTGTAGTCGTCCCATCGGTCGATGCTCGCGACGTCGGTGGAGCTCAGCTTCCACTGTCCGACAGTGTCTTCGGCCCGCTGGGCGAACCGTCGACGCTGCTCGTGCTCGCTGACCGAGAACCACAGCTTGATGAGACGTATGCCCGAGCCGACGAGCATGCGCTCGAACTGCGGTGCCGTCTGGAGGAACTCCTCGTACTCGGCAGACGAGCAGTACCCCATCACCCGTTCGACGCCCGCACGGTTGTACCAGGAACGATCCATCAAGACGATCTCGCCACCCGACGGCAGGTGCGCGACGTAGCGCTGGAAGTACCACTGCGTGCGCTCGACGTCGCTGGGCCTGTCGAGGGCGACCACACGCGCACCGCGCGGATTCAGATGCTCCATGAATCGTGTGATCGCACCCCCCTTCCCCGCGGCGTCTCGGCCTTCGAAGAGGATGAGCGCCCGTTCGGAGGAGCGCTTGATGTGCGCCTGCAGTTTCAGGAGCTCGATCTGCAGCAGCCGCTTCTCGCGCTCGTACGCGGCGCGGGCGAGCTTCTCCGTGACATCGCGCCGCCCTTCCGGCGTCGTCGCTTCCGGCATGAGCGCTCCAGGGATCCCGCCTTCAGGAGGCAAGCGCAGGTGGCCGCGGCGGGGAGTCGGCCACCTGCGCCGTCTTCGACCTGGCGCATCCGTAGGACCACCAGGAAACTCAACAGTCAGTAACATATCACCGTCTAGTGCGATACTCCGGAATGGTCTCGCGTCCGCGTGCCGCTGATGGCAGAAGCGGGTGAGAGGTGTCGACGGATAGGGTTTCACCCATGGGAACGATCCAGTACGGCAACGGCGATGCGATCCACATCGAGGACCGCGCGCTCGCACATCTGAAGGTGGTCATCGCGACGAAGCTGCGCCGCAACGAGAGCTTCACCCTGTCGTGGCGTCACCCCGACAGCGACTCCCCCGGGCGCTCGACGATCTGGCTACACCCGTCGATTCCGCTCCGTTTCACTTTCGACGAGCCGGAGGCGCCGCAGCTGAACCCGAAGTGGATTCAGGACCTCATGCAATCGGCGAGCTCGACAGGCGGGATCAGCCTGATCGAAGAGGTCGTCGAGGCGCCGCAGATCGACGGAGCGAGCTGAACTCACCCGCTCCGAACACGCAGGGAGACGTCAGTCCATCTTCCACACGGAGAGCAACTGCCATCCCTCCGGTACCTGAGCCTCGAGCGCGGCCATGTCGTCGGCCTCGATCTCGCGAATCCCGTCGCGGCGAAGGAACTTGCCCTCGACAGAGCGCATCGACCCGGCCTTCTCCATCGTCGCCATGGCCGACACCAGGTCCCAGCCTTCGGGAGCCTGAGCCGTGAGCTGCGCGCGGACCTCGACGAGGTCTTCGCCCTTGAGAGTCACGCTGTGGGCTTCGACGGGGCGGATCAGTCCTTTGAGCATCAGACCAGACTAGGACGCCCGCGCTCCACTCCGATGCCGGCCGTGCGACCGACGACACCCTCGCGGGAAGCGCCTGGTCACCGGGCTATCCCTCGCGTGCTCCTATGCTCGACCTATGCGCAACTCCGTTCGGCTCGTCAGCCTCGCCGCAGCCGCGGCCCTGTCCATCACCCTCGTCGCATGCTCGGCTCCGAGCGCGGATCCGACGCCGTCTGCGACAGCCTCGAACACTCCGACCGCTGCCCCGAGCCCGGCCCCGTCGTCGACGCCGAGCTTCGACGCGGCGGACACGTCGACCTGGCTCATCACCGACCAGGGGGTCGGCCGCGCACAGCTCGGTTCGGAGTCGATCGCCGATGCGCTGAGCCCCACGTTCGCCCTGACCGACCGATGCGAAGGCCTGGAGTTCTACGAGACGGCGGAGGGTGCACAGGCCGGCTTCGGGATCATCAGTCACCCCGGAGAGAGCGGCGTGAGTGGCATCAGCGTTCGCGTGCCGGGCGATGTCCCCCTGTCGGGCCCCGTGGCGACCTCACCTCTCACGGAGAGCGGCATCGGCCTGGGATCGACGTTGGACGAGCTCACCACCGCGGAACCGGACGGGGCATTCGATGCGGCGCCGGAAACCTCCGGCTACGTCGTCGGCGCGAGTCCTCGGTGGATGGTCTTCGAGGTCTCCGAAGCCGAGCCGTTCGTCCGCGGCATCACCGTCACGGACACGCTCCCCGCAACCGGGTTCTGCAGCTGAACTCCGCGCCGGAAGGCGGAACGACACGGGTGACGCGTTCCTAGTCGTCGGTCTCCAAGGCGAGGGTGTTCCCGTCGGGGTCTTCCACCCAGGCGATGCGCCCCCCGCCGGCACGGGGGCCGATCCCTCGCTCGTCTTGATCGAAACCGTCATAGCGGACGAGTACAGCGCCGGCCACCGTCAGCTCGGCGACGATCGCATCGAGGTCGTCAACGTACCAAGTGGCGACCGTCGAGTGCGTCGACCCCGCCGTAGGGGTCTCGAAGACGTTGAGCATGGTGCCCTGCCCGCACGCGTAGAAACGGGCGCCCCCTTCGATGTCGGCGCTCGGGCCGATGCTCGCGGGCACGAGCCCCAGTATGCCTTCATAGAAGGAAGCGGACCGCTTGATGTCCTTCACGCCGATCGAAGCCCTCACCGGGTGGTCGCCTAGAGTCATGCGCCCATCCTGCTGTCAAGGACGGGCTCGCGTCCACGCCCCGGTCACGATCAGTGCGACGACGAAGGCCCGCATCCCCGGTGTTCCAAGGGGATGCGGGCCTTCGTGTGCGGAGCCGACTACGGGACTCGAACCCGTAACCCCCGTTTGAAAGATGGGGTGTTTATGCATGTACTTACGTGCACCTTCCGCGCGATTCCGCGGAGTCGGTACAACTAGGTACGGCTATGTACGCGTCCAAAACCACGACTAAACCATGGACCCGAGCGCACGTCGATAGCCGAGGCAAGTCGAAAGCTACGGTTGATCGCGGGTACCAACTCGATGCTGCCGAACAAACTCCGTGAGCTCTTCGAGCCCATAGGTAATCGTCTTCCCGACCTTGTAGTACGCAGCACCCCGCCCCTCATCTCGCATTCTCTGCAGCTTCGTGACCGTCATGCCGGGCCACAGGGCGCAGACCTCCGTTGGCGACAACCAAACCGGCGCGGCTCTACCCAGCCGCGGGACGGCACGCGCCTCGACACTCGATCTACACCACGCTTCATCTGATGACTCCCCCATGCTTGAGTAGTTCACTTCAGTCATGACCTCATGGTTCCATCCAGGCGTCGTAGAATCGAACCTCTCGGCCGGAGGAAGGAACACACCGGCAATGGGGAACCCAGGGGCGACGCTCTCCGCTTACCGCGACATGCAGTCGCAGGCGCGGTCGATCCTCGAGGCCGTGAAACACGGCCCGCTGCAGTCACTCACCGACCGTGAGATGGACGTCCGCGAGCAGCCGATGACGATCTACCCGCGACCGAAGCGTGTCCGCGCGTGGGTAAGGTTCGGTCCCGAGGCTGTGCGTGTCGACGCGAAGCTCGTCCGCTCCACGCCCCTCGCCGCCGGAATCGAGTTCCGCGCCGAGGACCAGACGTTCCGGTGCTGGGTGTGGGGTAATGCTGTGGTGCTCGCCGACGACGAAGCCTCCTAGGCTGGTCTGATGCTCATCGGACTCATCCGCCCCATCGAGACCCACACGGTCACACTGAAGGGCGAAGACCTCGCGGACGTCCGCGCGCAGCTCGTCGCGCAGGCGCCGGAAGGTTGGGAGCTCGTCTCTGCCGTGCCGACCATGACCAACGGAACGCCGGTGCGCTCCGTCGAGGGCCGATACGAACGTCGGGACGGCCAACGCGAGATCGAAGCCGCCGACATGGCGGCACTCGAGGCGCAGGTGCCGGAGGGCTGGCGGATGCTCTCTATCTACACCGCCTGAAACGACGGAAGACCCCCACCTGGCCGGAGCCGGTGGGGGTCTTCGTGCGTTCGGGCGTCAGCGGGTATCGCGGCGCAGGGTCTCGCCGGGCGTGAATCGACGCTCAACGACAGATGCCGTGGGCTTGGTGATGAGCGCGTAGGAGGCTTGTACGACGACGACCGCGAGCAGCACGAGCACCGGCCAGTCCGGGAGCACGTCGCCGGTATAGACGAAGTAGAAGGCGAGCACGACCAGCGCGAGCACGACCGCGACGACGATCGCGAGCGCCTTCCTCTGCCACGGCTTCGTGATGAACGGCAGCACACCGTTGAGCACGCCAATCACGTACGGGGCGAACAGTGCCAGGAGCACGAGCACGCCGGCGGGGATGGTGGGGAGGACGATGTCCATGGTTACTCCTTCTGCCGGTGCTTGCCGGCGGTGCTTTCGATCGCGTCCCATTGGTCGCGTTCGGTCTGGCGGATCTGGCCTATCTCCTGGCGGATGCCGAGGATGTCGCGGGCCTGGAAGTTTTGGCTCTGCTCGACGCCGTGCATCCGCGACTCGGTCGCCTTGACGATTCGCTTGATCTCGTCGATGTCGTCGCGAAGGTTCTTCTGCGAGTGCGAGTTGACGACGTGCTCGGCTGTCTGGGACGTGTTCTTCCCGACTGCGTTCAGCTTGGGGATGATGACTGCCCCGAGGCTTCCGAGGAGCGCGATGAGGGCGAGCATGACCTGATTCGGGTCGATCTCCCGGCCTGAGCGGAGCGACGCGATCAGCGCGACAGCGACGACTGCCACCGCGACCGAAAGACCGACAATTGCCGTGAGCCACCATCCCCAGCCGATGCGGTTTGAGTGAGTGGTCTGGTGGCCTTCGGCCACGGCGGGCGGCGAGGTCATGCTGCGGTGCCGTTCACCGACTTGGCGAGATGCTCGACGTACGCAGAGGTAGCTGCAGAGGTGATCTTGATCTGCTCGACCGAGGAGCGAATCACGTTCTCGACTGTCCAGACCGCGCCGGAGCTTGCGACTCCAGTGAGCGGGTCGAGGACGACGAACTGGCCGTTTCGGATGTCCCAGATGTGCAGGTCACACCCGTACCGGCGAAGCAGCACCGGAAGCTGCGACAGGACGATATCGGTGTACCTGTCGTCGGCCCGGATGACGTTCTTCACCCATTCGGCGTTGTCCTCCTTGATGACGTGGCTGAATGTCTTGGGGGCGAGGGTGCAGACGTGCGTTCCCTGGACCCCGGCATCGATCTTGAGTACGAGCATTTCGTCCTCCTCCAGAGGCGGTGTGGTGGCTGCGCCTCCGCTGGGCGCAGGGTCGTTGCGGTGGTTGTCGAGGTGTTCGAAGTACTCGCCGTGCCAGGGCTCGTCCTTCGCCGTCGGACGGCCGTTGCGGTCGAAGTAGCGGGCGGTCTGCTTCCACCCGTTGTCACGCCACACCGCCGCGGCGTGGGCGTTGTACCAGTCGTCGGAGTCGGCGGCGTTGCCCCAGCAGTGCACCGACTGATCGGCGCCGAGTGCGTAGGGCGCCTTCGGCGCCCACGGCCCACCGTTGAGGTACCGCTCGTAGGCGAGCCAGGCGGCGCGGTTCTTGTTCGCCTGCTCTGGCGAACGTCCGGCCTCGTTGATGTCGGCGATCCGCCCGAGCTGCGCATCGATCCGGCGGATCGATGCAGCGGCCTTCGGTGACGCCCAGCCGCGGCCGTGGCCGAGGTCGGTCTTGATCAGAGTGCCGCCCATGAGAATCACTCGCCTTCTAGTTGTGGGGTGGCCGCGACGCGCTGGTTTGGCCGGCGGTCCGCCACCTCTCACCCGTGAAGCTCGCGAGTACCTTCGGGTGAGCGGTCTGTTAACGACGAAACCCCCACCGAAAGGTGAGGGTTTCGAGGAGTGTTCGACTGGATCAGTCGGCCTGCCGTTTGGAGAGCAGCGCGACATTGATGCAGGCGATGAGTAGGAACACCGACCAGAAGTGGCCAGGAGCTTGCAGTATCGGGTTGAGCGCGTTGCCGACCAGAATCGAGAGCGCTGCGGCCGAGACGACCGCGAACACCGGCCGCAGGTCTGGCCGCGCCTTGGCAGCCCTCCAGAGAGCGCGAAGGATGAGAACCACGGTGGCGATGAGCATGACGGCGCCGAGGATGCCGATGTGTGCGAGGAGCAGGTTGTACTGCATCTCGAACACCCACGCGCGCGTTGGGTGCCGCGTGTAGCCATCGATCGTCATACCGATTCCCTGACCCCAAATCGGGGAGGCGAGAAACTCATCCCAGAGTCGTGGCAGCTGCTCGAACCGTAGCCTCTCGTCGAGGGTCTGCGCCTTCCCCGTGGCGAGTCCGACGACGCCGAGAACTGTGCGCCGCACGACAACTGTGAACGAGGCTCCGATCGCTGCGGCGATCAGCACGGCTGCACTACCCGCAATGAACCACCGTGTCCGCGTGCTTATCGTGACGCGACGGGACCGATCGCGCGTGAGCCAGTAGGCGATCAGGATGATGATGGGAATCAGGATCGCGAGAACAACTGTTGCCCGCCGCGATGATACGACCGTCGCCACCAGAGCAGACACTGCCGCGGCGATTATCCACCGCCGATCCGGCAGAACGCTCTTCCGCGGAAGTAGCGCGCCGACGATCCACATGGGCGCGGTAGCCATGAGAGTGCTGGTCCCGTAGATGGCTATGGTCGCTCCGAACGCGAAGCCGCGCGAGTTCCCACCGAAGATCGGATGTAGGACGGACGCAGGGAAGCCGGTCGGGATGGTGAATGCGATGAGAAGCGTGATCGCGCTCAGTGCGATAGTCACCCACACGGCCACCCACAGCAGCTTGCGGATCAGTTCCTCGGTGAGAGCTGCGGCCCACATCCAGAACAAGACGGGAGCGGCAACCCACGCGATGAGCGAATGCGCCCATCCTTCGTTCCCAATGCCGACGACGACACCAAGCAAAATCACCGCTACCGAGAGAATCGCAGGAACCCACAGCTCCCGTGCGAGCGAGCGCCGGCCGGCGGCGATGAGGAACGCCGACGATGCCGCCAAGACCAACAACGCCACCATCAATACCGGAGTGTGCCCCACCGGGATCATCAAAAGGTAACCGAAGCTACCAAGAATCCCCCAGTGGGCGGCCTGTTTGAGGCGATCACTGTGGAGGAACGTCGCCGATGTCGTCATAGTCACCGTCTAAACATAGGAGATTCATGCGGTGGTGTTGTTGACGATGAGCCCGCGCGCCGCGAGTTGCGTGAGCAGCGACGTAATGGCGGCGTTCCCGCCTCGGGACCCGGTGACTGATGGCGCGAGCACCATGTCGAGGTCCAGACGCGATGCCGTATCGTCAGCGAGCGCGCGGGGTCCAGTGCCGTGCGAGATGTAGGCGTTGGCGAACAGGCTCAGTCGACTGATTGCCGCATTAGCGGTCGCAGTCTGGAAGCTGTACCGCTGATTGGTGCCCTCGAAGGTGTTCGCGCCGACGCGAATGTTCGATGACGCGATCGCCGGATTGAAGATGATTCCCGGGTACGTATTCGGGCTAGCGTGACCGTTATCGCGGATCGTGCATCCGATGATCTCGATGTCATCGACGCCGGAGGTGCAGAACAAGCCGTGACGGGAGTTCTCCGTGATCGTGACGCCGAGCAACTTGATACCCCGGCTGCTCGTCGTCCAATCGATGAGCACGCCTGGGCCCTGGTTGCCCCGGATCGTCCCGCCGGTCATCGTGAAGTCGCGGGCGGCACGGAGGTTCACTCCCCCACCGAACGTGTCGGCGACGGTGCCGTTGCTTATTACGGTGCAAGCGGCGAGCTCGACACCGCCCTGTCGCGCGGTGGGTGCGGTGCGACCTGCGAACACGAACCCGAAGTGCCCGTTCCCTGCGAAGGTGCAGTTCACAAACTGGATGTCTTCGCAGACGACGCCATCGGCGTTGGGCTCGACGTCCACGCCGCCCTGCGGGTTGGTTCCCGAGGTGGCAGTGAATCTGCTGTTCGTCGCCTTGAACCCCGAGACATGGCTGATAGACATGCCCTGGCGGTTGTTGCCGTGGCTGTCGACCTTCTCGAGGACGATGTTCCTCGAAGGGGCAGTCTGGTCGCCAACGTAGATGCCGTCGCCGTTACAGTCGTACACCTCGACGTCCCGGAGGGTGACGCACTCGGAGCCGTTCACGATGTAGAAGCCGTGCTGATGCTCTGACGATACGAACGCCGACCTGCTGCCGTTGACTCGGAGGTTCTCGACGAGGATGTTCTGCTTCGCCGAGATGATGAACGCGATCGCGGCGAGGGTCGTAGCCTTCGCCACGGTCGCGCCGTTGCCGTGCAGGCGCGTTCCGGACGGTGGGGTGATGGTCGATGCGATCCGCACCGTCGTCCCGGCGCCAAGGGTCACTGACGCCCCGACCGCCGCGGCCGTGTTCAGCAGTGCCTGCAGGGCCGGTGCGTCGTCGGCGGCCCCGTCGCCGACGACACCGTGCGCGGGGGCGTGCATCGTCGCTCCGTACCGGGCGTCCGCCACCCGCTGCGTCTCTGACGTGCCCGGGGTCGACAGATAGCCGGCGACCGCGTCGTCGGCTGGGAGGCCGCCCGTTCCGGGGATGCCCTGGACGCCCTGTGGGCCGATGGGGCCACGAAGGTTTCCGATCGGGACGAGTGTGGCCATCGTGGTCTCCTAAACGTTGTAGGTGAATCCGAAACGGATCAGGTCACCCGCGGCGAAAGTCGCCGGCGATGTGGCCGTGACCGACCCGGACCCGTCGCGGAACAGCCGCACATAGTCGACAGCGCCCGGGATGTCGCCGTCGGCGAAGTATTGGGTGGCGCCGATCTGGATGCGAGCGCGCCCTACCGTCTCGACCGTGGCGTCGCCACGCTTGGTCGGGAGTGAGATTCGCAGCTCGCCGGAGCCGAGGTTCGTAGTCGACCCGACGAACAGGTTCAGCACGGCCCGCACCTGGCCACCCGAGCGGGAGAACTTCCCCGTCAGCGTCCCGTTTCCGAGGGTTGGCGCGGTGCCGCCGGAAGACAGCTCGGGTGAGTAGGAGACCATGTGGTGCGTCACCTGGTTGCGGGAGTTTCCGGAGGAGTCGATCACTGGCAGATTGTTGTACGCGTTCGGTCCGATGACGATGCCGTCTGCGCCCGGAGCAATCGTGATCTGCGGGAGCACGTCGCATCCGGTGATCGTGACGCCGTGACCATCGACCGTGAGGTAGAGGTCGTTGAGGAGCCGGGATCCGAGGATGTTCACACCGCGCGCTTCGCCGGAGTCGAACCCAAGATCCCCGAGGATCGATGCGATGACCTCGGTGTTGTTCGATCCACCGAAATCGATCGCGCACTGCCCGCCCGTCTCGAGGCCGATGAACTTCCGCGGAACAGCGAGGAGTTGCTGGGCCGGGTCGATTACCACGGCGAAGCGACCGCTGCCTGTGGAGGCGTTGACACGCCACATCTCACACCCGGACACCATGGCGCGGGAGCCGGCGCTCGTTCCGAAGTACAGACAGGGATCCTCGAAGTCGATCACCTTTAGATTCGTCAGCATCTGCGCGGCGCGATTGCCTGAGACCGTCATTCCCCGCCCAGTGAACGTCGCACCCTGACCGTTGGCGGTGAAGTCTGCGAGCTTCGCGTTCGTCCCGAGGGTGAACATGTCGCCATTGAAGCCGTGCAGCAGGGTCACGGAGTGACGGGACTCGCCTTGGATGGTGCGGCCGTCGGCAACGTCGATCGTCGCAGTGATGAGATATGTGCCCGCGGGGATCATGACGGACCCCGCCGCCAGCGCGGCGATGAACGCTGCCGTGTCGTCGGTCGTGCCATCGCCCTGCGCGCCGAACTCACGCACGTTGCGAAGCACGTCGCGATCCCGCATCGCGTCCCGGGTTGCCGACGTCGTGCCGACGAATCCGGCGACGGCCCCGTCAGCGGGCAGACCGCCCATCCCGGGGATACCTGGGTTGCCAGGGTTGCCCTTGTCGCCCTTCGGCCCCTTGAGATTCCCGATCGGAACAAGAACAGCCATCATGCGCTCCTCACGCGACCCGGAACAGGTCGCCACTCACGGGATCGAGCACCCAGTCACCCAGGTGCGCCCCCTCGGGCGGTATGACGGCATCCGCGTCGACCCACGCGTACCACGGCGCGTTCTCCGACCGATACTTATCCACGAACAGGCCGGGCGAATCGACGTACAAGCGACCAGGCAGCCGGTCGACCGAGACGAAGTTCCCAGCGTCATCGAGCCATGTAACGAGGACCTCGTACCAGACCTCAGGTTGAATCAACGAGGTGAGTTCGAGATCGGCCTCCCATGCCCCTGTCGAGACGGCCGGCAGGGCGCTCACCACGCGGGTGGCGAAGACGACGCCGCCAGCCCTCTTCAGGCCGGGCCCCGAGGGATGGAACTCGATCACCGGATGCCGGTCGATCGCCGACGTCGCGAGCGCCTTCCGCTCGTAGTCCGCGAGAACACCAGTAATGAGAGCCATGGCCCCTCCAAAATCTTGACACTGCACATACAGTGCACATACACTCGGCTCCATGGGGAACACGAAAAACCGGACCGTCAGGGTCGAAGACGAGATCTGGGACAAGGCCGCCGAAGTGGCGAAGGCGAACGGCGAGAACGTCTCCGTCGTCATCCGCCGTGCGCTCATCCACTACGTCAAGGAGAACCAGTCATGAAGCTCTACGCCGTCGCGGCTCTTGCAGCCGTTCTCACGCTCGCCCTTGCAGGGTGCGCCGCAGGAGCGGATGCGACTGGGAGCGCCACAGACAACGCGGACACGGCCGTTCAGCAGTCCGCAGAACAAGCCCCCGTGGTGACTTCCGAGCCGCTCGTCGCCGAAGCTCCAGGCGTTGATGGCGATGACCAGCGCTTCCTCGACTACGTCCGGTCAGAGCTTCTCCCCGAGACGCAGATCGGTGACGCGAGCGACTCGAGCCTGGTAGAGGCCGGGCATCAGGCTTGCGAGCAGGTGCTCTCAGGTGTCGCACCGGAGGACGTCCGAGTCGTGGAGGGAGAGACTCCCGCCGTTTCCGGCTACTACATGGACAGCCTGACGATCCGGAACGGTGCTCAGGTCGTCTACTGCCCCGAGACCCTCTAAACGACTCGGAAAAGGTTCCCCGAAGCGTCGGCCCACACCGTGCCGACGACGGCGTTATTCGCGTTGGCACGAAGAATCGTCGGAAGGCCCACCGCACGGATTGCTGCCGATGTGACTTCAACCCATCTCGCACCTGGACCGTTGAGCTTCGCGGAGGATCCGTTCAGGGTGATGAAGGATCCAATGCCGGAGTAGAGCGAGAGTTCGCTCCCGGCGGCGTACACCTCGGGTCCGGATCCGAACTTCACTGATCCGCCGTTGGATGACGGGTCGATCGTCACGTTCCCGGCCTTGATCTTCCCTCCGCCTGTGACGTTGAGGTCACCGGTGAGGTCGGTGTTGCCGGCGATCTTTCCGGCCCCGTTGAGGTTCCACGGCCCGTTCCATGTGAGCGTGCCGGTACTGACGACGTTGCCGGTGATCGTGCCGTCGCCTTCGAGCCGCCACGGGCCCGTGACCTTGAAGTTTCCCGTGACTGTGGTGGTGCCGTCGATCGACAGGGTGCCGACGATTTCCACGCGGCCGCCAGAGTCGACGCGAAGCGTTCCCCCGATGATGCGGAGTCGCCCGTTCGTGATGGACGCGTTCTCGAGCATCGCTCCGGACTCGACTCGATCGAGGCGGCGGAGGATCCGCTGGAGCCACCCCCAGACGTCGGAAAGATCACGCAGCATTCTGCACCTCCACGCTGATCTGAAAGCTGAAAGATCCCGAGCAGGCGATCACGCGAAGCGTCTGAGATCCGTCCGGGAAGACCGGATGCCCGGACGATTCCAAGACCCATCCGCGGCCGACGGTCGCGAGCGTTGCAGGGAACTCGTCGTCAGCGGTGAACGACTGCACCCGCCACTGAACGATCGGGTTCCGCGCTGCCGCGAACCACGCATTCGTGGCAGCCTGCAGCTGGGTGCCGGCGAGGTCGGGGAAGGTGCGCTTGGCGTCACGGATCGGGATCAAGAATGGCCCGCCACCTGCCCAGGCGACGGGCTGGTCCTGCCCCGTGCCCGATCCCATGCCTTGGCCGCCGGTGAGCTGCTCGGCACCGCTGAGCTTGTACCCCACCCCGCCGAGTGGCGACTTCTCCGCCTGCAGGTGGAAGTAGCTCGCCCCGATGCTGACCTTCGCCGCCACGAGAGTCTCGTAGCGAAGCTGCCGCCCCGCGGTCAGATACGGCCGCAGCACGATCTCGTAACCGAGTTCCTCTATCTGGGTGAGCAGATCCTCGATGGTGAACTTCTTCCAGAACTCCCACGTCGCGGTGATCGTGCCGGCGCCGTCAGCGGGCAGGTCGATCGGGTAGAACCACTCCGCTGACCACTGCATGAAGCGCGCGAGGATAGCGCGGACCGCGCCGCTTGCGGAGCGGTTCGTGACAGTGAGCGTGCCGAGCTCGAAGGCGTTGACGCCGTACGTCATGCGCCACTTCGCCTCACCGCGAATCTGCACGCCGGTGACGGTGAGTGTGCCCGTGTCTTCGTCGTAGTCCCAGTCGTCGATCTTCCACGCGCCGATGACATCCGCGTCGCCCCACCGCAGGGACAGGGATCGGCTGTTCGGGGTGAACAGCCGATCGATGTCCGCGCGGGTCAAGCCGGTATCGGCATCGTCGACACGGAACGAAAACGTGCACTGCCCGGTCCCGCTGAGGTTCATCGCCCAGCTCGCATCGTCCTTGGGCCATGCCCTGCCGATCTCGTCGCCGGTGATCGAGTAGTGCGACCAGAGAGTCAGCATCCGGTGCCCTCCGATCAGACGTAGGTGTTCGTGACCTTCACCCGCCCAGCGGTGGTGAGAGTGAATGCGGTGGCGACTCCAGGCGGGATGGCCCACAGGGCGCCGTGCCCGACACCGGGCATCTCGACACCGTTGCGATAGACGCGACCGCGTCGGAGGTCCACCGTGTGCGTACCGCCGGCGGTCGCCCCCGAGACTGCGAACACTCGCCCCGCGGACGTGATCGTGTATGCCGCCGGCGCCGCCGGGATCTCGATGACCGGGAACGCCGGGAAGTTGCCATAGTGCGCAGCGGAGATCGTTGTCGCCGCGCCTGTCTGCGGGAACGACTTGGTCTCGCCGTACCGACGCGGGTCAGCGAACACGAACTGCAGCTGGAACGGTGCGCGCAGCACGCGGCCGGTCCACTGTCCCCGATCATCACTGACCTCGGCGAGAGCACGCCGCGCATCAGCGAACCGCGTCGAACCTCGGTGCTGAATCTGCACTCTGAGACGATCGCCGGAAGCGCCTATACCCGTCAAGGAATCTGACTCGTGCTGCAGGTCCTCGACGTTCGGCGCGAGCACCCACCCGTCGATCGTGACCACTCGCGCCGGGAGGTAGGTGGGCACGTCGTGTTCGCCGTGCTCGACCGCCCGGGCCAAGGCTTCCCGCCGACCGGCGGGAAGGCCCTCCCACCCTTGGAACCCGGCCCTCTTGACGAAGAGCCCCCAGGGTTTGGCGAGGTCACGCGGCCGACCGAGGATCTCCCGGCCGGCCGCGTTGATCTCGAGTAGCTGACTCATCATCGCTCCCGTCATGCACGGCCCTTGCTGGCGAGCGACGCGAGCTTCTGCCCGGCCATCTCGACGGCAACTGCCGGATCCTCGTGATCGAAGTGATTGTGCTGCTCGATGTGCGTGCCCGCGCTCGCCGGCTCGTCGCCAGGTACGCCCGGACGGCGCGGAGCATCAGCGGCTTCGACGGTCGCTGATGCCGAGGTCATCGTCAGCTGCGCCCGCCTCGACGCCGACGCCGCGGCATCGACCAGTGCGTCACCGAATCCGCCCGCTTCGTCCTTCGCGCCCGCGTTGAACTGCTCCAACGTGGCCGCGCCGGACTCTTTCAGCCGCCGCCACCCGGCGCCCGAGAGAGGGCCGCGCTTCGCAGGCGAGTGAGGGAAGAAATCGGTGATCGTGCCGACGATGTCACCGACAGCATCGCCGAGAGATCCGACCATGCTGAACAGACCATCGATAATGCCCTTGAGGATCTGCGCGCCGAGGTCGAGCCAGTCGACCCCCGCGAGACCGTCCCAGATCGCCGAGACGATCTGCGGCAGCATCGCGATGATCTGTGGGATCGCCTTGATCAGCCCCGTGATGAGCGAAACGACCAGCTGGATGCCGGCCTCGATCAGCTGCGGGAGCATCGTCAGCAGACCCGTAATGAGCTGCAGCACGAGATCGATCGCAGCGGTGATCAGCTGCGGCAGCGCCGCTACGAGCCCGGTGATCAGAGAGAGCAGCAGTTGTATGCCGGCCTCGATGATCAGAGGCAAGTTCTCGATGATCGCGGTGAGCAAGCCCATCACGACCTCGAGCGTCGCGAGAGCGATCTGAGGCAACGCCTCGATGAGTCCCTGCACGAGCGCGAGCAGCAGCTGGATGCCGCCGTCGATGATCATCGGGAGCGCCGAGACGATCGCCGTGAGCAAACCGGACACGAGCTGCAACGCGCCTTGCACGAGCAACGGCAGCGCCTGGATCAGCCCGGCCACGAGGGACGAGACGAGCAGAATCGCACCGTCGATGATCGCGGGCAGGTTCGTGATGACAGCGTCGACGAGACCCTGCACGAGCTGCAGCGCGCCGGCCACGAGCATCGGGATCGACTGCACGATGCCGTCGATCAGCACCGTGACCAGCTCGATGCCCGCCGAGATCAGCGCCGGGATCTGGCCGAGGATCGCCGAGACGATCTGCGGCACGAACGTGGCGAACTGCTGCACCAGCCCGGGCAGGGCTGCGACCGCGCTACCGACCATGGCCGTGAGACCGGACACCAGCCCGCTGACATCTCCACCGGAAACCGCGAACGCACCGAGTGCGGCCGCGGCGATCCCGAGCGGACCACCCAGCAGGCCGAGCGCCCCGGTCAGACCGGGAAGCAGCGAAGCGAGAGGTCCGAGCCGTGCGAGTAGACCGCCGAGCCCGCCGGCGCCGAGGGCAGCGAACGCGCCCGCGAGCGGAGCGAGGACCGGCAGGAAGCCCTTGAGCTTCTCCACCGCGGTGCTGCTACCGTCACCGATCGCGGTGAAGAATCCGGCGATCCGGTCCATGACCGGACCGACCCACGAGTTCCACGCCTGACCGACACCGACCGCGCGCGCCTCGAGCGGCCCGAGAGCCTGCGTGACGGAGTTGATCAGCGGGCCGAGCTTCGAATAGAACGAGCCCTCTTCGAGTCCCCCCAGCGCGTTCGCACCGATGCGGCCCATCGCGGCGAAGAAGTTCTTCGTCGCCCCGGGGACGGTCTTACCCATCTCGTCCGCGACAGTCCCCGCGGCCGCGGTCGCGGCCTTCGAGAACGTCGCGAAGTCGATCTCGCCACGGGACGCCATGTCGAACACATCGCCCGCGGTGACGCCGAGCTGCTTGCCGAGCTCCTGGTAGATCGGGATGCCCTTGTCAGCGAGCTGACCGATCACATCGTTCTGGACACCGTTGGCCTGAGTGGCAGCCTTGTTGAAGATGGAGCCCATCTCCTGCATCGTGAGCCCCGCCGCGGAGGCGTTGTTCGCGATGCTCTTCAGGTGCGACTGCAGCTGCTGGCCGGGCTTGATGCCGGCGGCGACTGCGGCACCCGCGACGGTCGCGGCTTCGCCGAGTCCGAACGCGGTGTCCTTCACCGACGCGGACGCGTCGGCCATGATCGACTTGATCTCAGAGGCGTCCTTGCCGAAGCCTCGGAGCTTCGCCTGCGCGGTGTCGATCGCCGTGAGACGACCGAAACCCTTGCCGAGGGCGATGCCGATGCTGGCGGCCGCGACGGTGACCGCTCCGGTCGCGACCGTCTGGATTCCTGAGCCGAGGGCCCGCCCGGCCGCCGCGCCAGCGGAGCCCGCTGCAGAGACGACCGAGGTGAAGGCGCGCGCCGTGATGCCGCCGATGCCCGCGACGCCCCGTCCGAAGGACGAGAGCAGCCGGGATGCGGCAGGCCCTGCAGCGGCACTCAGCTTCGAGAACAGGGCACCGACCTGCGAGGTCACCGGGCTCATCCACGACGAGACGCGGGACCCGAGCTTCACGAACGGCGAGGCCAGACGGACGCCGAGCGCGGCCGCGTACTGCGTGATCGGAGCGAACGCGCCCCGCACCGTGTTGGCGACAGAGCCGAGCCACGACTTCGACGCCGCCCACGCCTTCGCGAGACCGCCGCCGACCATCGTCGCCATCGAAGTGAACGCGCGCGACACCTGCGCCGCCATCAGCCGCGCGATGCGGGTGATGCCGGTGATGTCCGCGGCGGCGCGCACGATGCCCGCGAGCGACCCGATCACGCCCGTGAAGGCTGACCGGGCCGCAGCGGCGTTCTGCCAGCCGTCGCGGAGAGCGCCCGCCACGCCGCGGAGGCTCGAGTGAGCGCGCGCGGACGACAGAGCAAGAGCGGAGGTCGCATTCACGACCGCCGTCTGCGCCGACGCGAGTCGCGCTGACGCTGCCGTGACCGCGTCAGCGGCGGAGACCTGGCGGCGACGGGCCGCGGCGAGACGCTCCTCCGCGGCGACAGCCTGCGAGGACTCAGCGCCGGACTTGGCGATCGCCTCCTGCAGCTTCGTCTCGGCGACGCGGACCTTGCCCGCCTCGTCCTGCTGCTTCAGCCGCGCACGGGACAGGACGCTGGATGCCGCGGCGACCTCACGGTTCAGGGACTTCAGAGCATCGGCACCGAGACCTGCGGTCGATGAGTTCAGCGACTGCTGCATTTCACGCCCGAGGGTGCGGCCTGTGAGCGTGCCTGCGCCCTTGAAGCCCTTGTTGAAGGTCTTCGCTCCGGCCGCGCCTGCCTGCTCGGTCTCGCGTGCGACCTTGCCCTTGAAGCCCGTCATCACCGGGAAGATCGATACGTGACCGGAGCCGACCTCATCGGACATCTGCACACCCCCTCGTCAGCTGGAGAAGACGATGTCCGCTTCCAGCTCAGCCTCGGCCGCCGCGACCTCGTCGGGCGTGGCCTTCGGGCCGGTCTTCGTCTGCAGAGCCCACGGCATGAGCTTCTTCACGGCCTTCTCGTCCCGGATGGTCGCGACGAGCGTGATCAGCTCCCGAGTCGATGCCGGATAGGACCACCCGGCCAGCTCGGCACCGAAATGAGTAGCGGGGTCGGAGGCGTACTCCTCAATGAGGATCTTCGCCTCACCCCATGACAAGCCGTCGCCCAGATCGGACAGACCAACGCCGGCCTCTTCCCGCAACGTGCGGGCGATGACGCGGCGGTGATCGCGGATGACCTGGGCGACGGCGATCATTCCGGGAGGGACGCTCCAGCGATGCGCTGGAGGATGGTGAAGTACTTCGTCGCGAGAGTCATCGTCTCGGCGATATTGTGCCTCGTGAAGCTCGCGGCGACTTCCTTGCCGCCGAGCTTCGTCAGCAGGTGCTTGAGCTGCTCGATGGGGTCGCCAGCAGCGACCTGCTCAAGCTCGTTGATGTCGTCGACGGAGAGGTTGAACGGGATCTCAACGATGCTGCCGTCGACGAACCGTCCGACGAACTTCTTCTCGACGATGATGTAACGCACGTCGGGCTTGAGCGATTCGATCGCCTTCTCCTCGACGTCATCGTTCCAGCTGTCGAAGTCGTACTCGGGCGTCGGCGCCGGCGGGGTCTTGGTGGTTGCCATGATGGCGGTCTCCTTCATCGGGGTTGTCGGGTTGAGTTGAGCGGACTACTTGGTGAGGGCGCGGGCGGCAGAAACCATTGCCGTGGCGATGGCGACTCCCACGCTGAAGATCACGACGGCGACGCCTCCGGCGAACGCCCACACGATCAGATCCCACGGAGTCATTGGTGCTCCTTCGGTTCTCGGGTTCGGGTGTTGGACTGGCCGGGGCGACCCGATAGCGCCCCGGCCAGTCGTTCAGGGCGTGGCTCAGGCGGCCGCGCCGGTCTTCCAGTCGGTGCCATCCCAGGAGACCTGGCCGGTTCCGATCACGATGTACTGCCCGGTGGTCCAGGCGGTCGTCTGACCGAGGTTGCCGAGCGCGCGCAGCGCGGTGATGTTCGCCGGGACCGTCGCACCGTTGGGGACGAACGCGCCAGGCGTGCCCGCCGTCGCACCCGTCGGCGCCGGCGTCGAGCCAGGCACCGCAGGACCGTACTGCCAGAACGGAGCACCGTTGAACAGGTCGTGCTCAGCCCAGGTGAACGTGACGGCCGCGCCCTCGACGGAGCCGCGCTCCTGCTGGTCGAGCTCCACCGAGGTGACCGAGGCCACACCGAGCTGACGCTTCTCGAGCCGGTTGCGGTACTTGGTCAGGGTGAAGAGGATGAACCGGTTGTCGGGCAGCGAGGCCGACACCTCGATGACACCGTTCTCGTCCGGTTCCGCGCCCTCGATGAGGCGCTGCACGTTCGCGTTCTGCTCGGCGAGCGTGATCACGACCGTGCGCGTTCCCTGACCGGCGAGGGTGTAGCCGATCTGGAAGAACTCGATCGGATCCTCGGTCTCGCGGCCGGGTGCGGGGCCGCCGTCGACCTTGTACAGGCCGAGCTTGCGGTACGCGGCGGGGAGCACGATCGGGCTCGCGCCCAGCTCCACCTTGGTCAGGACGTTGGCGGCGTCCAGCTGCGCGAACGCAGCCATCCCCGTGATCGGTACACCGACCGCTCCGAGGTCATTTCCCTGCTCATCAGCAGTCATCTGCTTCTCCTTATGGTGAGAGAGCCCCCGACGGGTGCCGGGAGCGGTTGGTGGTTCAGGTGGCTCAGAACGAGCCGGCGACCACGTATTGCGCGGTCAGGTAAATGCGAGCCACGTCGAGACGGTCGGGCACGGCGTAGGGGCCATTGCAGCCGTCCATCTCGACTGACGCGATTGGGGATCCGTCGACGAGCGGCAGGTCGGTGTCGAAGACGATCGAGGCGACGAACAGCGCGAGATCCATCGCGGGCTTGTCGTTCTGCTTCGGACCCCACAGGACGGTGACGCCGATCGATCTATCGAACGTTGTCCAGTCGCGGCGGCTGCCCGGGTCGTCGCGGATGACGATCAGCGGAGCCTTCCGCTGGATTGTGAGATCGCCCGGTTCCTTGTTGCCGACCTCGGCCGCGGCGTACTCGTTGTCTTTGCGCACTTCGGTGCGGACGTAGTCGATCAGCCAAGCGACGTAGTTGGGCGGCCGGACTCTCATCGCTTCGCGCCCTTCAAGGCGCGGGCGAGGTTACCGGTCTGCGACTCGATCAGCATTGTCTTCTCGTCGGACCCGACGACGCGGGTCGTGCGACGGTACCGGCTGTCGTGGTGCTCGATGTGCAGGCCGTTGCGGTACGCCTGCGTGTCGACGGGCGCGGCTGCTTGCGCGTTTGCGAGAGCGGCGTCGCCGATGTCGTCGACGAGACGCTCGACGCGCGGTTGTCGGAGGACGGTCTCGAAGAATCGCGGGTTCTCCTCGAAGCGGGTGTTCTTGGCCATCAGCCCACCCCCTCGATGAGACGCACCCACAGCCCCGGGCGCCAGTTCGTAAACGGGTTGCGGGGCGCGTCGGGGAAGCCCTGCACGGTCCACACCTTTTCGCCCTGGACGATGCGATCGCCGCGGCGCACGTCGGCATCCGGATCCTTGAGTACGAGAGTGCGCAGCGTGATGACCTGTTCGCGTCCTGCGTCGATCTGCTCTGACGAGGACTGCGTTTCGAAGTAGCCCTCGAGCGGCAGCTCGTAAGGATCCTCCCAGTCGTCGACTTCGGCGTCTGGGTTGTAAGGGTCGGTAATCCGCTCGGCCCGCTGGCGGGTGAACGAGTCGAGGTACCGCATCAGTAGGCCTCCGGCCACAGGCGACTGATGGGCCGTTCTGTGGGGAAGCTCCCACGAGAAAGGCCCGGCGTCACTGCTGCCGCACACAGCGATCGAAGATCGGCGCGGTCCTGCGGTAGCCAGGTCTCCGCGTCCCAGTAGTCGACGCCGGCAGAACCGACCCGCTGGCCGCGCACTCGGCGGGTACCGGGCTCCGGTGCTTCTTTCGCGACTCCTCGGAGGATCGCGAGTGCGTTCTTCTTCTCTTCCGACCCGTCGGCGAACGAGTCGATGCAGGGGGCGATGGAGAGCGCCGCGACGATGATCCGCCGCGCCACATCTTCCTCGACACCAGGAATGTCCTCAGGCGTGATCACTCCATCGCCCCCCTTCTCGATCAGGCCTGAGTGGCCGCGGTGATCGCGGCGACCTTGTCGGCCTTGTTCTTCGCCTTGCTGAGGTCGATGCCCTTCGCCTCCGCGAACGCGTCGAGCTGCTTGCCCGACCAGTCCTCGGACGGGTCGCCCTCGGGAATCTCCACCGCGGCATCTTCTTCGGCGATGACCTCGATCTCCGTGACGAGGCCGAGGCCGCTCACGTGCTCGATCGACGCGTCTGTATAGAGCCCCTTGTCGACGTGCGCGCCCTTGTAGAGATAGCGGTCGGAACCGTCCTCCAGGCGCAGCACCGCGACGGCACCGGTAACGCTGAGCACCTTCTTCGCCGCGGCCATCAGAGGGTCGTCCCCGTGATGCGGAGGCCGGCGTGCGGCTCGATGACGACCGGCACCACGACGCGACGGGCGCGCACGGTGTACGAGTCCGTCTTGTTGCGGTTGGTGTAGGTCTCGACGTTGAACGCACCCGAGCGGACGTAGTCCGGCGACTGCAGGTCCTCGTCGGCCATGCCGCCGAGCTGCTCGCGGTCCACGAGCAGCGGATCGGATCCGACGATGTTCGGCGAGGTCACCCACGTGTAGCCGAGCAGGTTGGTCGGAAACTGTCCGCTGACGATCGGGTTGCCGTCCTCGCGGGGCAGCACGCCTGCGGCAGCGAACAGCGCCATGACCTTGGCCCACTGGTCGCCCGAGAGCGCCACGGTGTCGAGGTCAAGACCGAGGGCAAGGTCCTCGCGATTCGCCTTCGCCGCCGTGAGGGCTGCAATGACGTTCGCGATGCTGGTCCACGCCTGCGAGGCGAAGGTGTCGGTGATCTTCGACGCGACGACAGCCATCGCGACCCGGTCGACATCGCGGATGACGCCGTTCGCCAGCTTCGTCAGTGCACGGTCGAGCGTGCCCTGACCGAAGCGCGCGATGCGCTCGTCAGTGATGTCGGTCTCGAGACCGCGCTTGTCGGTCTTCGCGGCAGTGATCTCGCCGGAGGTGAGCACCGTCTTGGGGTACTCGCCGTTCGGGCCGACCGAGGCGGATGCGTCGGCGGGGAAGATCTCCTCGCCGTTCTCGTAGAAGATTCCGCCGCCACGCGCTTCGAAACGTGAGGCGAGGAGGAAGTCTCCGATGAACCGCTGATCGGCGAGATCCGCGACTCGTGCCGCGATGAGCTCCGGATCCTGGAGGATCAGGTGCGTCTCCGCGGGGGTCAGGCCGCCCGACGTCCGGGCGACGGGGTATGTGTACGACGCCATGTCGTGTCTCCTTGTCAGATGAACAGGACGTCGATGACGTCCCCGTCGGCGGCGGCGGCCTGCAGTGCGAGGCCGATGGGGTTGGTGGTGGATCCGATGGTCTGGATCTTCCCGGCAGCAGCCGAGGAGACCTTCGCCGCGGCGGCGATCGCGCCCGACGCGGTGAGGCGCTGGACGCCGCCGGCGCGGGTGTAGACCGTGACGGACTCGCCGGACTTCGCGTCGAAGCCGGCGACGCCGACGACGGCTGCCGAGTCGGCCCCGGCGGGGCCCACAGAGTAGGCGCCGGTGAGCGACACGAGGCGACCGCCGGTGACGTCGGCAGATGCGGTGAACGTCACCGCCTGGCCGGGCAGGTGCTTGGGCAGGTAGTCAGCCATCTCAGGCCTCCTTCTTGGTCGTGGTCCAGCCGGCCTTCGCGGCGAGCGAGCCCTGCGCACCGCTGAGGGTGTCGGACTCGCCGATCTCCTCGACGGGCACGGTGTTCTTCGGGAAGGACTCGAGCAGCGCGGTGATGCCGGTCTCGTCCTTGTCCAGCTGGGCACGCCAGCCGTCCTTCGCGGAGGGGGCGATGCGCCCCTCCTTGAGCGCCTTGGTGATGACGCCGTCGCGGCGCTGCGCGTTGATCGTGTCGAGGGCGGTCTGCCCGGACGCGGCGCCGCGCTGCATCTCCTCGTACGCTGCCCGGTCGACGACGATCGCGCCCTCGGGCAGCGCTGCGGTAGCGGGTGCGGGTGTGGTGTCGGCGGCCTCGTTGAGCGCCTCGTCGAGAGCTGCGAGCAGCGTCTCATCCGTGGCATCGGCATCGGTCACGCCGAGCCGCTCGCTGAGACCAGCCTTGATGGTGTCGCTCATCGTGAGCGCCTCCTTCTTGGTGGGGGTACCCGGCTCGGTCGAGTCCGGGGTCTGAGAGTCGGCTCGCGCGGCGGCGCGGCGGCCGTCCGATCGCGCGAACACCGACAGGTCGAACTTCGCCTTTGCGGCCGCAGCGTCGCCGACGCCTTCGATCCGGTCAGCGAGCTTCTCGGCAACGGCCTCCTCGGCGGTCAGGAAGCGGTCCTTGTCCATCTCGGCGAGCCAGTGCTCGACCGAGTCGCCGGTCTTCGCCGCGTAGACGCTCGCGATGTTGCGGTCGAAGGACGTCTCGAGCTCGTCAGCCACATCGCGCATGTCTGCCGCGTCGCCAAGGACGATGGCCCAGGCATTGTGGATGTAGAGCTGACTGTTCTGCATCATCACGAGCTCGTC
This sequence comes from Microbacterium sp. 2RAF4, assembly GCF_052115285.1. Taxonomy (NCBI): domain Bacteria; kingdom Bacillati; phylum Actinomycetota; class Actinomycetes; order Micrococcales; family Microbacteriaceae; genus Microbacterium; species Microbacterium sp. 2RAF4. The sequence continues at coordinate 563,328 of NZ_JBFRGI010000002.1, forward strand.
GGCGGCCGCGGCGATGAACGACGCTGACGATGCGGCGATGCCCTCGACGACTGCCGTGATCTTCGCCGGGTGCGAGCGAAGGGCGTTCATGATCGCGATGCCTTCGAAGACCTCGCCGCCAGGCGAGTTGATCAGCAGCCGGATCTCGGTGATGTCGTCGGGAAGCTCGTCGAGCACGCGGGCGAACTCCTTCGCGGAGACTCCCCACCACTCCCCCCAGCTGTCGATCGGATCGTAGAGCCGGAGCGTCGCTGTCTGCCCCGACGTCTTCGAGGCCGGCAGCTCAGCACGGATGGGGGTCCGCTCGACGCTCGCGCGCCCTGCGGGTCGGAACGGATTCATGCGGCCTCCTCAGGCTCAGACGATGGAATGCGACTGATGTCCGGACCATCGCCCGTCAGCCAGTCAGCACCGGCACGACGAACAAGCTCGCGGACTTCCTCCTGCCGCAGCGGCGGCTTGTCGGTGGCGAGGTAGCCCTTCTGGGCCGCGGCGACGGCATTAAGTGCCCGCTCCGCATCGGTGTCGGTCTCTCCGACGTCGTCGGTCGCCATCACGGGGAGGCCGTACTTCGCCCGCAGGAACTCCTCCAGCGCCGAGTCCTTGGTGAGCGCGCCGGCATCCAGAAGCGCCTTGATGGCCTCCGCGGTAACCGGCTGCTGTTCGCCGATCGCGGTCGGCACGAGGCGCGGAGCGGGCTCGTTCTCGCCCCAGTTCAGGTCGACGAGATCCTCGATGACGTGCTGATTGAAGACGTCGGCGACCTGCTGCGCCACCGCGTTGAGCGAGTCGGTGAAGAAGTTCGCGAAGGTGGACCCGAGCGCCCAGGATCCGGTCTCGGTGCCCAGGTTGAGGAAGTGCGCCAAGACCGCGCGGGCGATCTGCTCGTCGTAGTACCGGATCGGGCCCTCAGTGTCGGGCAACTTGCCGGTCACCCCGACGAATGCGAGCGATGCTCCATGGGCAACAGCGGCGCCCGCTGCTTCGCCTGACCGCGCCGCCTTGGCGATCTCCTCGCCGCGGGCAATCTGCTCATCCATCCACTTGAGCGCCTCGTCGTATGGCATGCCTTCGGGGATGGGAGGCGCGGTGAAGACGGGGAGGCCGAGGCCGTTTCGTTCGGCGGTGAGAGCCTGGATGCGCAGCACTCGGTCTTTCAGCACGGCCATCTTGTACGCCGCTCGGAGCAGCGATTCGCCAAGCCAGTTCGCTCCCTCGCGCTCGTTCACGAACGCGACCAGCCGGTCGACGCCGATGAGCTTGTCGACGCCCTTCTGCCGGATGCCTACGAGACCGCCATCGCGAGCGACCTCGATCGACGCGATCGTGCGCGGGGGGCGCCATGCGAGCTTCGCGAGGTGTGCGAGATTGTTCTCGTCGTACGTGTAGACCTGCTCGAAGAACGAGTGACCGTAGACCAGTTCCAGCAGCGCGAGCCGCAGGACCTCCTTGAACGACAGACGACCCTTCGTGCGCAACGGCGCGACGAACGGCTCGCCCTTCACCGACAGACCGAGATCCGCGGCCACGTGCGCCACGACCTCCGGGCGGCATCCGGCACCGTCAATCACCCATTCCGTGCGGAGGATCGGGAGAGTGACGGCACGGAGGACCGACTTCACCTGCGGGTCCTCGCGACGCATCTTGTCGTAGACGTTGTTGGACTTCGGCCACTTCACGTCGGGGTTCGTCTCGTGAGTGAACTTCGAAGTGAGGCTGCCCCACGTGTTGACGGTTCGGTCGGTCTGGTATCCGATCTCGGCCACGGAGAACCTCCTCGTCTAGAACCGCACTGTTGCGAGGTTCACTTCGTCGCGGCTGCCGCCATCGCGCTTGATCACTCGTGCGGCAGGCGGCGGCGGGGTCGGCTTCTTGGGCGACGCCTCAGACTTGAGAACACCCCACAGCGCCCAGGTGATGGCCTGCGCCATCGAGACGGGTTTCGTCGGGTCGGACTGTTCCCACGTCACGCCGGCGCGGCCAATGTTCCGGGTCGTTGCCAGTCGCAGCGAGTCTGTGACCTCGTCCTGCGGACGGTGCGGAACGAGTCCCGCGTTCACGTGCTCGATGAACAGCGTGTGCGCCGCGGCGATCTCGTCGAGGTTCATCGCGAGGTACTTGATCCCGGCAGCGTCGAGCGCGCCGACCACAGCCGCCGCGTTCTTCGAGTCGAGCACGACGAGCGCGTTGCCGAACTTGGCCTTCAGCTCCTTGAGCTTCGGGGCGATCCAGCGCGTCCCGGACTCGGTCCAGATGTGCTCGACCGCGATGTGGTCGGAGTCGACGCGGACAGCGGCGCCGATAGTGCCGTATCCGCCGCCTCGGCCGAGAGCGAGAGACAGCACGACGCCGTCGCCTGCGACCGCGGCATCCGGGTCGCCGTGACGCTTCCACGCTTCGAGGTTCAGCTCGGAGAGCTTCGCCGCTGCCTCAGGGCGTCGGCTCGGCCAGATCGAGCAGCGTTGACGGGCGAACGCGTCGGGGTTGGTCTGCCCCATGCGATCCCAAGCATCCTGTACGGTCTTCCACGCCAGACGGATGCCGAGACCGGGGTTCCCTTCGCGCCACACCTGCGGGTCGCCGAGGTTGATCTTCGCCGCGGTGTCCGGATCATCCGAGCCGACCGGGGTGTGCTCGATCCAGCCGGTGCGATCCATGCCGCCGGAGCGTCCGCGATCGCGGAGGCCCTCGAAGTACTCACCGTCCTGATCCTCTTTCGGCACGGTGCCGGTGAACAGCACCTGCAGGTTCGGGCTCGCGTCCGATGCGGGCAGCAGCGCCTCGAGGATGGTCAGGGGCGAATGCTGCGCCTCATCGATGATGAGCACGTCGAACGAGACGCCGACGCCGGCGGCACCGGTGCGCGTGAAGAACACGAGACGGTTGCCATTCTTCAACTCGATCGCCATGTTGCCGTTGCCGGTCGAGATGCCGGTGATGCCCTGCGCGGTCTGCTTGCCACCGCCGACGAGCTGAGCGCGAAGAATCGGCGAGGCGAGAATGATGCGGCGAGCGCGGCGGAACGCCTCTCGGGCAGTGGGGCCCTCGTGTGCGGTGTGTCCGATGAGCTTCGGCGCGCCGTCTTCGCGGGGCCAGAGGTACAGGTGGGCGAGCTCGTACGGGAGCAGGATGTTGCCCTTGCCCTGCTGCCTGGAGACGAGGATCCCGAACTCGGTCGCCGCCCACTGGCCGTCGTCATCGATGGAGGCGATTGCTTCGAGAGCACCCTCCTGCCACGGGTCGCACACGATCGAGGCCAGGTCGCAGATATCGAGAACGTCGTCGACGAGCGTGGCGGTCCTACTGAGCGGTAGCGCCCTTACTCGCGGCTCTTGCAGCCCGAGCTGCGCGGGCTTGGGCGAGTTGGTCATCAAAGGTCAGCTCCTTCGGCGTCTCGGCGGGGCCGCGGACGGCCTCAACGGCCGCGCGGAACTCGCGGGAGATCGGAGCGAGTCGAGTGGGATCCGACTCGGCGATCGACTTGAACGCGGTCCGGAGCGTGTCGACGATGAGCTTCATGTCGTCGGGCTGCGCAGAGTCGTCAGCCGGAGGGGCCACGGACGGCGGAGCATCGGGCGTCGGTTCGAACGCGGGCTTCATGGCTGCGCGCGGCTTCGTGCGGCCTGACGACTTCCGACCAGCCTCGGTGTGAGCGCGTCGGCACGCTTCGTCGACCTTGACGCCCTCGCGAAGATGCCGACGGTAGGCAGCATCGGTGCCGCAGTGGGCCTTGGGTCGTCCCATCACACTCCCCCTCCGCCGAATTCCCCCATGCGCCGTTTTTACCTGCGGAGAGAGCCGCCAGGACCGTGCGGGAGGCTGGCAGCCCCGGGCCGACTCTGGATTTTTTGACGATCCAGGAGTCGGCCCGCGTGGGGCTGAGCGGCGCGAGGTTCGGGTCTGCGGGGCTCTACACCTTGATGACGTGCGCGTGACAGCTGGTCGCGAGACAGGGGCGCAGAGAGGCGAACAACTCGGGAGTCTCAGGCACGCCGACGTACACCAGGACATCGAACACGCGACCCCGCGCCGACGCGAGTGCGCTTCGTCCCGACGCGAAGGTGATCGAACCGCCGCCCTCGTACTCGATGAGCGCGCGACCCTGCGTCCTGAGTGTGCGCCTCGGTCGTACGCCCAGTCGCATCACCGCGTCGAACTCGGCGTGTGCTTCGATCTGGCGAGTGGCAACGATGAGGACGTGCAGGCCTGCCAACGCGCTGCGGTGTGCAGCTTCGGTGTGGTCGCTCACAGTGCTCGTGCCTACCTCGCGGGCCATGGCGTATCTCCTCAGGTCAGGACGCGGACCAGATCTCGGTCGCCGTGTGGTTCGACTTGCGGCTGTTGCACGAGCGGTGCATCGGGACGAGCACCTGCCCGGCGAGGCTGCCACCGTTCGCGATCGCGTTGTCGTGGTCAGCGGTGAACGACATCCGGTGCCTGTCCGGCAACGTCGTGTCGATGCTCTCCCCACAGCCCCACCCCGAAGGGGACCCGTGACCGCAGGGGAGGTTCTGCGCGCGCGTGCGGCGCTTCAGCGCTGCCTGCTGGCGTCGATATGCACGGTGACCCTTGCCGTCGCGGATCGAGCTGCTACCCACGGCCACCACCTCCGACAGTGAGCGACGATGCCCGGCCCGCTCAGCCCGTGCGCGAGGTAGGTGCGCCACGGCGAAGGCAGGCCGGAAGACTGCGCCCCGCCGCCCATCACCGCTCGAGGTGCGCATCATGCGACCAGCCCAGTGCGGCTCGCTCTACGCTCCCGACGTCATACGGGCTGCGCGAGGTCATGGCGGCGGCGGTCGCTCTGCAGAGGGATGTGAGCGTGTGGTGGCGGGGCCACAGCTGAACGACGAAAGCCCCGCCAGATCGGCGAGGCTTCGGGTCATAGTTCAGGTGCAAGCACAGCTTAACACAGGATGTGGACACGTTTGACACTTATTTGTAGTCAGGATGCAGCGTTTTAGCCCCGGACGTGATCGATCGCGGCGGTAGGACATCATGACCTGTCCCGTGCGGTCAGTAGGGTGAGCGGATGACGACTGATATGCCCGCGGCAGCACGTGAAGCGGTGAACGTGATCCTTGACGCTGTGATCGCACACGGGGTCGAAGGCGACAGCGGTGATGCGATGAACCTCGCCATGCGTCGGATGAGCGAGGTGGACGGCGCGTACCGAGTGACCGAGACCGACGAGGGCGAGGTCAGGCTCGACCTCGGCCACCTGCTCGGAGGAACCATGGTCGCGATGTCCCGACTGATCCAGTTGGTCTCCGTGTCGCAAGGCGTCAGCCGCGAAGAAGTTATCTCGGACCTGCGGGAGTGGCTGGGCTGAGTGGCCCCTCCGCCGCGCCGATAAGCTCTGCTCACTACGAACGAGCAAAGGAGCTCAGCATGGCAGAACGCATCATATACAAGCGAGCTGATGGGCAGTACGCCTGGAGGCTGATCGGGGACAACGAGTCGGACATCATCGCGACCGACGGAGGTCAGGGCTACGCCACCAAGGCATACGCGGTTCTGATGGCCGAGAAGATCATCACTGGCGATTACAGCGACGCGAAACGCACCGATCTGAGCTGATTCCCGTGCGGGCGGCGGGTTGCGGATCCGACCGCCCTGCTGGGATGGGATGCAGGAAGTGACGAAGGCCCTCACCGTGGCGGTGGGGGCCTTCTGCTGCCCGACTGGCAGGAATCGCTAGAGTGCGGGTATGAGTCCCGCGGTCGACGACATCATCTACTGGCTCGAGCAGATCGCGAAGCCCGACCTCTGGCGCGACTACTTGATCCCTGCGCTCGGTATTGCTGCAACCGGGTTCCTCGGTTGGGGCGCTCTGAGTGCAGCGCGCGCGGCCAACCGCATCGCGAAGCAGAACACCGAGCTGGCGCTTCGCGCTGAGCGGCGACGTTTTGGCGATGCAGTGATCGCGTACTACGAGTCTCGCCACGAAGATATCCGCACCGGCCGGAATTGGAACCAGCCACACTGGACGGAAGCCGCGGAGGCCGTGGCGACGGAGGTCGGGGAAGTCAACAGCGACAGGCTCCTCACCTGGGTCACCGAGACGATCGATCGCGCCGCCAGCAGTGACCATCCCGAAAACCGGGCCATCAACGCCCTCCATATCAAGGCCACGGTTCCCGTGGTCGTCGCGAAGTGGGTCAACAACCCGGTCACGTTCGATGAACAGCCATTCACGCTCTGGGAAGAACGCAATGTGTCTGGCGTCGCAGGCACGACTCATTGATCTAACGATCGGCTGAGACACAGGGGCTTCCTTCCTGCTTCATTCCGGTATTCCGTTGGCCCGGGGTACTGTCGTCGATGTGAAGTTCGACTGGTACCTATTCATCGGCCTCCTGTCCCTGCTCGTGTTCATCGTCACGCGGTGGGTGGATAACCCGTTCGCGAGCGGCTTCGGGCTCGCGCTCGGGCTGTCGAGCATCCTCATGTTCGGGGTCAGCATCACCACTGGTGTGAGGAAGTCCCGCGGCAAGAAAGCCTGACGGGCTCGCTCCTTCCTCGTTCGCCGCGGCGAGTTCGGCTTCGACGCACTCCGGACACCAGCACGGTCCCTGGTCGAGTCGCCCCGTGCGCTCTAACCGCTGCACCTCGTCATGCCAGACCTGAATCGCCATCACGCACCGCCGTCCTGTTTCACCGCGGCCTGGCTCCGAATCTCGACATCTGCCGGGGCGAGGTTGTCAAGGCACCCGCACCCGCACGGGTCTTCCTCGGGCGTGGTCAGCCAGCACTCATCCCACGGGATCACCGGGCCCTCGTGGTGATCCCAGTTGCGCTCCGTGCACTCCTCGCACACGGCTTCGATGGTCTCCGGGCACTGCCCGCTCCCGAGCGGCGACCAGTGTTCACAGTCGCGCTCCGAGCACGAGTAGGGCACAACGGTCATCTCGACCCTGCGGTGTTCAGCCATTGCTCTGTCTCCGAATCTGGTACTTTGCGGCAGCTGCCGCCTTCATCTGCGCCCACGACGCGCGCTGCTTGTCGCGCCGCTTGGACTCGAGCGCTCGCATGTCGACGCGGCGGCGGCGGCTACTCCGTGACGGCATGGTCGTGTCTCCGAATCTCGACATCTGCGGGGAGCTCAGGCATGACGAGCTGCGCGCGGCCCTCGTCGTCCCACACGTCCCCGATCAGCTGTGCCTCCTCATCGACGATGAACAGGTAGCGACCGTTCACGAGGCCGATTGTTGTCGCTGCCGTGGGCACCCCTCCGACGTGGAACATGGACACTGCATATGGCGGTGCGCCGACCGATCCAGCCAGCCCCTCGGCGTCGTCGATGAACTGCCATGCCCGCTCGATGGGGTCGCCCCACGTTGCAGGGCCACTGGGAAGGCCGAGGGACAGCGCCTCGGCCAACTTCCACATGTTCTCGTCGTGCCAGCACTCGTAGGCCATGTCATACGCTCGGCATCCCGGGCAGACGTACTCAAGCATCGTTTCTCCGAATCTCGTGGTTGGTGATCGAGTCGACGGTCGCGCCGAACAGGCGGCGCGCTGCTGCTTCGACCTTGGTCTGGTCTTCCTGCTTCAAAGGCACCCACTCGCCGGTCCGGACGGTGCGTCGCATAGCCGTTACTCCGCCGGACATCACTCCCATGGCCGCTTCAGCCATCGCCCGCGCCTCACTCGCTACAAGTAGGACTGGGCCGTTCGGGGAGGTATCGAAGTGGATTCCGTACTCCCATTCCGGTTCCTCGGCTACGACACCAGCCCGCACCTCGGCATCATGAGCAGCCAACCAGCGGTCGAACGCTTCCTTTCGCGATCCGGCGTGGGTGGAGTGGCCCGCCGCCGCCAGAAAGGCGACCTCCACCTGGAGCGTTGTCGGCGTGTACCCGCTCATCGCTTCTCCCCTTCCTGTCCGACGACACCAGCAGCCTGCGCAGCGTGCGCAGCCTCGACGCGCAGCTTGATGAACTCCGAAAGTGCAGCCTGCATCGCCTTGGCCGAGTTGCGGAGCCCGCCACCGCTGGGCGTCATGTGCCAGACGTACCGGGATGCAATCTTCTTCGCGTCGGCCTCAGCGATGTTGTGTGTGAACGCGATCCTCACCCACTGCCGGTATCCCTCGTACTCTGAGCGCAGCGTGTCATAGGCGAGCTTCAGGTGCTCCTCGTCAGATGCGCACTCGAACTCGCAGTCGTGCATGTCGGACGCGTCCTGGATCTCTTGCATCTTCTCGTTGTCGGTCGGGTTAATTCCCTCAGAGTGAATAGTCACGGGTTAATTCCCAATCTGTGCATGCTTGCGTGGGCGGCCGCGGCGCGACCGCATCTTCTTCTCAGTGGCGAGGACATCCGCCGCACGGAATCGGCCGGCGAGCGGCTTCAAGTCACCGGACTCCACCCACCGGCGGATGCGGCGCTCAGCAGACGCGAGCGCCGCATCACCCTGGATGCGCTGCGCGGCCTCCGTGAGAGTCAGCCAGGTACTCATGCAGCCTCTCCCCTCTTCTGTGCCGCCACGGCGAGCACGTCGTCCTGCCAGTACCGGCCAAGCTGCGGAGCGAGGAGGTTCTGCGTCACCCAGTTGCGGACTGTGCCCGTAGTGCGCTCCACGAGGCGTGCAGCGTCCGCGAGGGTTAGCCAGCGCGGGTCATGCGGTCGCACCTCGGCCGGTGCCGGCTCCGCGAACACCGATGCCCACAGGCCGCCGTCGTCCTTCGAGTTCGCCTCCCACTCGCAGTCCGCCGTCGTGCACCGATACCGGGACGGGCGACCGTTGCGGCCAGGCTGAATCCTCACGGCCATCAGGTCGCACACCGGGCAGGCCGCCTGCGCCCACCTGGGTGAGTCTTCGAGCGGCCACCGCACCGCGGCATCAGCGACCGTCCACATGTCCGGGGCATCCTTATGCACGACCATCACGCCCTCACACAGCGAGTAGACCTGATGCGAGTCGTTCGCCAGACGGTCGAGCTCATCGAGGATCACGTCGACGGCGAGCTGCACGACATCATGCGCGGCATCCGCCATCGCCCCGGCGGGAAGGCCAGCACCGGGCCGGTCCTCCCCCGCTGCGTGATTCGCCCACATGTTCAATGTCGTCGTGATGTCGTTCGAGGCGTCGATGAGATCGGCAGCCACCGGTGCCGGGATCTCGATCGCCGACGACTGCACCCGGATCCGGTCGAAGACGGCGGCCTTCGTCGGGTCCGCGATCGACCGCAGGTGACCGACGATGTCCGCAGCGTCCTCGAGGTGCCGGCGCAGACTCCGGTAGCAGCGCTCACAGATCAGCACCCCGTCACGAGCGTCGACCTGCGCGCACCCAGAGCACGGGTTGTCCCCCTTGTAGTCCTCGCCGTGCCGGTCGCAGATGGCGAAGTGCTCGCCGCGCCGGAGGCAGCCACGGATGCAGTAGCGGTCAGACATCGAGCGACCACCCCTTCGCGAGATGCGTGGAGAGCACCTGCTCGACCGTCCCCGTGAGGGTGTTGCCGCCCTCGTGGCGGATCGTGATGCGCGGCACCTCGTCCAATGCGTCATCAGCATCAGGTCGGTACACGATGCTTAGCGGCGTCAGGATCGCGAGTGAACTCGAGTCCATCAGTTCCGTGTTCGTCCCGCGGGCAACGCTCGTCCAGCGGACATCCTGTTTCTGCCATGCGTCCCCATCGGAATCGAGCACGATCGATCCTTCGGCCAGAGCGTCCAGCATCCGCACGGCGGTCCCGTAGATTTCAGAACGGTGTGTCATCGCCCCATGCCCCCTCTGTTGGCGGTTCCGTGGTTGCCCAAGGCTCCTCGTTCGACGGCTGCGCCGCTGGCCCCTTCGCGTCGGCACTCTTGGCGGTTCGGGTGACCTGCGCCGTCGCGTACCGCAAGCTCGGACCGATCTCATCGACCTCAAGCTCGATCGCCGTGCGCTGATTGCCCTCGCGATCCTGGAACGTCCGCTGACGGAGCCGACCCTGCGCCATGACGCGCATGCCCTTCGTCAGCGACCCGGCGACATGCTCGGCGAACTCCCGCCAGCACGAGGCACGGAGGAACAGGGCGTCGCCGTCCTTCCACTCGTTCGCGGCACGGTCGAAGTTGCGCGGCGTGCTCGCGATCGTGAAGTTCGCCACCGGGAGGCCGTTCTGCGTGTATCGCAGCTCGGGGTCGGCAGTCAGGTTGCCGACGACGGTGATGACGGTCTCGCCGACCATCAGGCGCTCGCCTCGGCGTGCTCGCGGCCGACCTCTTCGAGTCGATCGATATCGAATGCAAATCGCCACCGGATCGCCTCCCGTGCCTGCTCGCGCATCGCCTCGTGAAGCGGCAGCGAGCGGTCGAGGCTGAGCAGGAAGTCACGCTCGGTCGCGAGCGCCAAGCCGTTCGCCATGACGTGCGACAGCAGCTCCACATAGCGCTCATACTCCGCCAGCGGCTTGCCAGTCACGGCCGTCACTTCAGGCTCGGTCTGTTCGGTGCTCATGGTCAGTTCTCCTCGTTCGCGTCGGCCGCTTCGACCGTGACTGGGTGTGGCTGGGTGAGCGTCTCGGGGATCACGACGATCGCCTCGGGACGCAGGGGCAGGAATGCGCCCTTGGGGAGCTCGACGGTGATCTTCACCTCGACGGTTCCGGGCTTCGGCTTCTGCGCCTTGTTCTGCGTGTAGCCGACGACCTTCGCGCCCTCGATCGCCGAGGGCGTATCCATCTCGCGGCGCTGCTTCGCCCAGTAGCTGTACTCCGGCTGCACCTGCAGGTAGACGGTGGCCTTGACTGTGTCGCTCATGATGCTGTCCTCCTCCGTGCCGCGGCGTGCGCCTCGGCGGCCATCTTGTGCGCGGTCTCCCGCGGGGTCTCATCGGCCTCGCCCATCAGGCGGAAGCGGAACCGCTGGTCCTTCGTGAACCTCGTGACGGTCATCTCGATGAAGTCAGCGAGGGCATCAGAATGGATCTCCACCCCACATCTCCTCTCCCTGTCTCATGTCCCAGCGGCGAATATCGAGGAAGTGCTTGTTGCGAAGCCGTGCGTTCTGGCAGGCGATGCAGGGTTCCAGCACTCCCCCGGGATGGTCTTCGCAGAATGGATTCGGTGGAAGCACTTCTCGCGACATGCGGGCTGAGGGAGCCTCGCTCGCACGCTCGCCCTCCCGCGCACCCTCGCTCTCGCTCTCCCGCTCGCTCCCTCTCTCCCCCGCCAGGCGTGACTCGCGAGGCTCTCGCGAGCGCCTCGCGAACGGTGGCGGTTCCGGCAGCTCGGACTTCGTCGGACGGTCGATGCGACCCCAGTGCGTGAAGACGTAAAGCGAGACACCGCGTTCCTCGTACAGCGTCAGGACGTCCGCCTCGGCAAGTTCGAGCAGGTGATCCACCAGCACGGACTCCGTCACGTCGGACTGCTCCGGATACACGTCGGCCAGGATCTGCCGCAACTCGACGCGGCCGCGGCCGTGATCGTCGGCATGCATCCGAAGCCCCTCGGCCGTCGCTCTCAGCGCCGGCGGCAAGCGTCGGATCTGCCGGAACGCCTCGACCGTCAACGTTCTTGGTCTGCTCAGCGTCATGGCGAATCGTGCCCCTCAGGATTGCGTCTACGGCTGCCGGGAGTTCGTTGAGCGGAACTCGGTAGCACTCGGTGTACCCGCGGCCGCGGCGCAGGATGATCTCGGAATCGTCGGCGGTGGCGAAGGCGCGCGGCCAGGTCTTCGCGAGCTCGCGGAGCGCGTACGGCTCCCAGGCCGCGGGGCTGTCGCGCATCATCATGAGCACCTCGCCGCCGGTGTCGACCATCTGACGGATACGGGAGTCCCGCCACATAATGCCGACCTTCAACACCTGCTCGGCAGGCCAATACACGGCGTACACCGTGCCGAACGCTGGGCGCTTCATCGCTTCCTCGCCTTCTTCGTGAGCGTGAAGTCGCCGCGGCGCTGCCTATGCGACTCGGTCGTCTTGGAGCAGAGGCCGAACGCGTCGAGGCGGTTCACCGTCTGACCGCAGAGGCGGCACTGCGGCCAGCCCTCGTGCATCATGGCGACGATGCGGAGACGCTCGAGCGTGACCTCACGGTTCGGCGTCCACTCCTTCTCCTCGGCCTCCGTGGGCGCGACGGCGAGCACGGCGCTCATGCGGCGTCCTCGATGAGTTCGGCCTCGCGGTCGCGCTGCCACTGCTTCTCGAATTTCGCGAACGTGACCCGCGGGCGGGTCTCCCAGTGCTCGACCAGCTCCTCTGAGGCGTACGCGAGCGCACGGGTCTCGTTCCCCATGAACAGAGTGAACGGGTCGATGCCCTTCTCACGGCCTCGGGCGTTGAGCATGGCGCCGCGCGTGGCCTCTTCCGCGGCGACGTACTGCGCGTAGAGGGTGTTGTCGTACTCGGCGCGGCATTCCCGCCAAGCGTTGAAAGCCTCGCTGATGATGCTCACCGCTTCACCGCCCGTCGCACGCTTCGGATCTTCTCGAAGGGAACCCGGTCGACCCAGGAGTAGCCGGTCTCAACGGACACGGTCTTCGCGTTGACCTTGCGCACCTGGCGCCACGAGATCCCGTCGTGGATGAACTCAGCGCCGGCCAGGTCGTCGCGCGTGAAGTGCACTCGCTCCGCTTCGGCGATACGCCGCTCGAGCGACCGGACTCGGTGCGACCACTTCTGGATACGCTCGTCGGCCTCCTGGTGGGCACGGTGAGCACGATCATGGGCACCGCGAACCTGACCTGCGGCCCGCTGACTACCGGATCCACCGAAGCCCGGGATGCCGCCTCCCATCTGGTGCGCGGAAGCCGACAAGCGCTCGGCCTGCTCTTTGGCGTGCTGGGCAACCTCGAGCCGATCGCGCGAGTACGCGAGCTTTGCTCGCATCTCATCCGTCGTCATCATGTTCATGCGATCGCCTCCCGTTCCGCGGCCCAAGCGTTGGCGCGCTTCACCCACTCGGTGAACGCCGGGTTCGGCTCGTAGCCGAGGGGCGTCTTCACCCATCGAGTGGGGCGACCCTCGACGACCGCGTTGTACTCGTCACGCAGCGCACCGGCCTTCGTCATTCCTCTGCGCTTGTCGGCGGGCCGCGGTGGCAGCACAGTGGGGCGGCTCATGCGATCGCCTCATGCCAGGCCAGCCATTCAGCGCCGTAGACGCTGCAGCCCATCTCCATCGCGACGGCGCGCGAGATCCGAATGCGGACCACGCCCTCGAAGCGGTACCAGGCCATTTCGAGCGGGTAGAACACCGGCACGCGCTCGGGGTGAGTCACCCAACGGCGGACCTTCCAGCCGAAGCGCAGCGCCTGCGCCTGCAGTGCACCCTCGCAGGCCGCGTTGCAGAACGCGCAGAGCGAGAGGCCGTCGACGGGGGACGGGACGTTCTTCGAGCCGCCCATGCCGACCGCGCGGCGGTGCTGGAACGTAAGCACCAGCACACCGCACGCGGCACAGCGACGCTCATCCCGCTGGTAGACGGCGTTGCGCGTCTCCGTCGTCGGCGCGCTCATCGGATCACCCCCGATAGAGTGCGGATCGTGGAATCCCTCAAAGACTTCTGGTTGCCGCTGATCCTTGCCTTGCTCGGAATCGGCGGCACGATCGTCGTCACGGTGGTACAGCTGCGCGCGCGGCGAGTCGAGCTCGATGACGAACGCGCGGCACGAGAGGCCGCTGATCTCGAACGCCGACGCGAGGCCGTAATCGAGGCCGTGTACGACTCAGTCGGCCCGTTGATGTCCGCTGCGAGCGTGCCCCAGGAATCGCGATCTACGGTACCCACGAGTGTGACCGTCGCCACGGCGAAGACCGCACGAGTGATCAGGCTCTCCGGGCGGGAGGATCGCAGGGATCTGCACGAGTGGTTCGCCATCCGTGCGAGCCACTGGGCGGGCTCGACGATCGCCGATGACCTCATGTCGCTCGAATCAGGCATGCTCTCCGAAATCGACGACTGGTTCGACGGCACTGCGACCGCTGCGCAGATCCACGCAAGGGCTGCAGCCAAATCCTGACGGCTCATCGGTGCTCTCCTCGGAAGTTGGCGTTGAGCGAGCGCAGGATCTCGATGTCTTCACTCAGGGTCTTACGCATCTCGCGGGCGTACTCGAGGGCGAGTTCAGCGACGTCGATGGCTTCCCACGCTTTGAGGACGTCGGCGTCGCTTTCGGCGACGAGGCGGCGAGTCTCGGCGTCGCGGCCGATCGCGGCCTGGCGGGCGTAACCGCGGGCGACTATGAGGTTCCGCTTCGCGTCCTTCACGGCCTTCGAGCGGGCGGCGAGCACGGCTGGCGCGTGGGCGATCATGCCCCGTGCCTTCAGGAGCGCACCCGCGCACTGCACCGGAGTCGGGAAAAGCTGGATCAGCTCGTCCTCGTTCAGCGCGGCGAGATCCAGCGGCACGAGTTCGACACCACTCTCTGCGACGGCGCCCGTGGTGTCGTCGACGATCATCGCTTCCCGCCCTTCTTGCGTGCGGCCTTGCGACGCTCAGCACGGTTCGCCGGCGGCAGGTAGTCGCGCGGTGCGGGACGCTGCGGCGCGACATGCTCGGCTGGCGTCCATGCGTCTGCTGGTTCGGTCGCGGTGAGCGCACGGCGGCGCGTGGTGAGCGCGAGATGCAGTGCCGTTCCTGCCGCGTTCGGCTTGAAGACCTTCGCGGCACGCGCCTCGCTGTCGAGGTCGTCGAGCTGCTCACGGGTCTCGGCGGCGGCGAACTCCGCCGCCCAGTCGCGATCCTCTGTCGGAGCCGTGGCTTCCGCCGCGACGGGTCCGGCGACCCGGTCGTCGGCTTCATCTTCGATGCGCACGTTGCCGAGCAGCTCACGGAATGTCTGGCGGTAGGCAACCATGCGCACGGTGCGGCCGAAGTGACGCATCGGCGAACGAAGCCACTTCCCCGCCCACTCCTCGGATGCCTCCGGGAACTGCTCATCCCAGCGGATGATCGCTGTCGTGGGGATGCGCACGTCCTTGCGGTGCACCGCGACTCGAGCGAACTGCGGATGCGCGATGTCGTCGGTCGGCGACCATGCCGGGGTCCAGGTGACCCCGTCGTCGGAGAACTCGATCACTCCGGTGCCGTCCCAGAGTCCGGAACCGTTAACGATGCGCTCGACCTCGGCGATCGTCTTCACCTCGGGGATCGCGTTGGGGTCAGACATTCTCGGCCTCCTGGAAGCGCAGCGACGTGCGGCGCGTGGTCTTCGGGTAGTACTGCTTCGCTGACGCCTCGAGTAGTGCGAGTTCGACGCGCAGCATCTCGACATGTCCGTGCACCTCGGGAGACGCGGCCTTCCATGCGGCCTCGTCGATCGACGTGGACTCGGTGACGATGCTCTGGAAGCCGCCGTCCTCGGTCATGCCGACCGCGCCGAATCGCTCGGCGTGCGGGAGCTTCGCGATCGCCTTCTTCACGGCATCATTCGCTTCCTTCTCGGCGGCGGCCGCGGCGTCGAGCTGGCGCTTCAGCGGCGACCACCTCGCCTGCGCGGCAGCGACTTCCTCGGGCAGCTCGTCGAAGTCGGGGCACCCGGCATCACGCCAGGCGAGGAACTTGTCGGCCCGGTAGATGAGGAACGCGAGGAGCTCGTCGTCGGGGTCGTCGACGAACTGCCAGTCAGCGCCTTCGACCGGCGGCATGTCGTCCTCGTCGCGGATTTCGGACCCGTAGAGGCCGAACTCCGCGCCGAGCACGTACCGCTGCCAGACGGCCTGCGCTTTGTGGTCCTTTGGGAACGCGTCACCCTTGTAGCCGTGCTCGTGCGACTTGACCTCGACGGTGCAGAGTCCGCCAGCGAGGAGGCCGATGCCGTCCGGGGTCGCGCGGTGGCGGTCGTTCTCGGCGGCCGCCCAGAGTCCCCCGTTCGCGGTGATCCAGTCGAGCTCGTCGATGGCCTCCGCGATCAGCGCGGCCTCACGGGCGGATCCGGCGCGAGTGGACTTCGTGCCGCCGAAGGTCGACCCGTTCATCTTCTGCTCGAGGATGCGGCGCCAGGTCTTGATCCCGCCCGTCGCGATCGCCCACACCTCTGAGGCTGTGACGCCCTCGCCGCGCTCGAGCATCCACACTGTGCGGGGAGCGTCTTCAGGAACGATCAGCCGCGCAGTCGTCTTCGTGTCCAGGCTCGGGATCGTCGTGGTCATGGCTGGTCCTTCTTCGGGATGCGGATGAGGAATGCGGCGGCGAACGTCGCGAGGCTGATGAGGACGCCGAGGTCGGCGCCGTTGAATCCGGTTGTCGGGTCGGCTGCAGGCGGGCCGCAGACCGCGGCGCCGAGGAGGGCGACGACCACGAGGGCCATGCGCCACGGCGCGAGGGGCCAGAAGCTGCGGGAGTCGGTGGCGATCGGGCCCACGATGGCGGGCTCGGTGCGCTCGATGACGCTGAGGTGCATGTCAGCGGACAGCGGTGCGAAGTCGCCCACCGGTTCGACGGTGCCGTCGGTATCCTGTGTCTGAGGCATGTGCTTGCCTTTCTTTTCTGGTGGGGCGTCCGGTGCAACGGGCGCCCCGCTTTCGTGTGTGGGTCAGTTCGGGATGGCGAGGTTGCCGTGCGCGCCGAGCCAGGCCGCGAGGCCGTCCCAGAGACGCGCCTCACCCTTCGGCGTGAGACGGGTAGAGACGGCGGTCTGATTGCCGCGCGTGTTCGTGCCGAACGTCGTGCGGTGCGCGCGTGCCCATCCGGCCTCGATCGCCTGAGCGGTCGGCTGGTTGTGGCGGACGGACGCTGTGCGGATGATGATGCCGAGACGGCCGGCGTGGTCGAACACGTCCTGGTGCCGGACCTTCACGCCGGGGAACTTCTCCGCGCAGTGCGCCTTGAAGTCGTTCGCGAGATCCCCGATCGTGCGCAGCCCGTCGGCCTGGCGGAACGTCTCGGCGTGCGCGGCGACCGGCTCGAGCTCGGCGACGCGCGTCTCGAGCTGCTCGACGCGGCGTGCGGTGATCGCGAACGCCCGGTGCACGATCTCGTCTTCACTGAGCGCCGGCGCGTAGGAGCCGGTGCGGACGACCTGCGGGAGCACCTCCTCGAACGCCCACCGCTCGAACCGCTCCGCCGCCGGAAGTCGGCTACCCGCGATCATGCGCAGCAGATCCGGCTCGCCGATCACGCGGGCCAGCTGCGCCCGGCCCATGCTGTCCTCGATGGGGTGGTGAATCGCCACCCCACGGCAGTGCTGCTTGATCGCGTTGGTCGTGTCGGCATAGCCGAGCGCGGCCGCGACGTCGCGTGCCACGAAGCGGGGCATGCCGTCGAGCACCACGACCCGCACGTCGGCGCCGTCGAAGCCGAACACCTCGAGCGCGCTCATGCCGGATCCGCCTCAAGGCGAGAGATCCCGAACGCGACGAAGCCGCAGAGCACGGCGGCGGCGAGCGCGCCGAGAGCGAGGATCAGGAGCAGCAGACCCCAGGGGGCGAGCGCGCAGGCGACATAGACGAGCGTCACGCCTACCGCGGCATACCCGACCGCGACCACCCACAGCACGGGGCTGAGCAACGCCACCGCTCGAGCGTTCGAGCGGTCCGACGTGGTCGGAGCAGCCGTCCCCACGGCGCCCCGACCCGCCTGACCCGATACCCCAGCGGGCACCCGGCCCCCAGACCGGGAGTTCATGTGAGCGGTCACGATGCCACCGCCTCGGGATCGGTGACCCGCGTAGCGAGCCACGCGTCGAGGTCGACCGAGTAGAAGACGTTGAGGCTTCCCTGCTTGAACCGCTTCGGCCCGTCACCTGCAGCGAGAAGGTTCCGGAACGTCTGATAGGCAAGACCGGAGTACTTCGCCGCGTCGCGCGTCGTCAACACCGGCCCTCGTCGCTCGCCCGTGTGGACCGGGACGCCGCAGCTCACGACGCCACCGCCATGCGCTGTGGCGCGGATGCGGTCTCGACGAGTGCCGCAGCGATCGCGGAGGCAACGTTGCCAATCCACGCCGGTTCGGCGATGACCTTTCCGTTCTCGACGCGGGAGAGGTACGACTCGGAGACGCCGGCACGCGACGCAACCTCGCGGGCGGTGAGACCCGACTGCTCTCGAAGGACCCGAAGTGCCGGGCCTGCTGGTGATGCGCTCATGGGAAAGACTGTACGTATTCTTTCCTATCAACACAAGTCCGGATCGGAATGAGTTAAGAAGAAACTTCCGAATATTGGACGACTAGCGGAAACATCGCTAACATCATGCCTATGGTTACGGACATCAACCGGAAAGACCTTCCTCTCAACCGAGTTTCGATTGAGCGCGCCACACAGCAAGAGCGCTTGTCATACGGCGGCCTACTCGCGCAGCTCCGCTCCGATAAGGGCGTAACGCAGGGCGAGCTTGAGGAGCGGTCGGGAGTGACTTCGCGGACCATCCGCAACATCGAGACAGGGTCGGTCGCGGGCCAAGCCGACAAGCTGATCCGCCTCTTCATCGCGCTCGGCGTGGATCTCGACGGCGACTCCCGCCTCGAGGTCGACTCGTACATCGCGATGATCGCCCCACTGATCCAGGCAATCCACCCCGACCACCGCCTCGCGGCCGTCGGCCAGGTGATCCCCGTGCTCTCGGATGCTGTGCGGGCGAACCCGAACCTCGAAGGGGTTGCGGCGCCCATCCCGATCGGAGGCGGTCGGCGAGCCCGTGTCGGTGGCTTGCACCAAGATCTGGAGAAGGCGCCACTGGATACCACGAAGATCGCCGCAACGAAGGACAACACGCCGATTTCCCCCGACCGGGGCGAGGCGTAAGGGGGAGGGCGAACGTGAGCAGCATTCTGGACGCGATCGAGTACGAGGGCCACATCGAAGCACCTATGAGCAGCACCGCGTTCATGTTCGGAGTCAACGGGTTCGAAGACGGGCCCTGCGCCTACGACTACGACCCGTGGGTGCACGCCGAGATCCTTGACCTGCCTATCGTCTTCCGTGACGACCTTCCCGACGTGGACATGGTGGCCTGCTACTCCCAGGAGCACGAAGCCGTCTTCGTCCGGACGAATCTGCATGCCGCGACCGAGCGTTGCGCGATCGCGCACGAGATCGTCCACTTCGAGCACCAGGACGTCGGCACAGACGACCTCCAAGAGGAGCGCGCAGACCGCATCGCGGCGCGCAGGCTCGTCCGGCCTCGGCGCATCGAAGAACTGTCCGGCGTCACTGATGACCCCGCAGTCGTCGCCCTCGAGCTCAACGTCACCGAGAAGATCATGCGCGTCTACATGCGGCTGATTCGGCAAGGTCGGATCAGCCGCTATGCCTAGGCCGCCGCTCGAGCTAGAGACGTGGGGTCGCATCCGCCGCACCACAGTGAAGGGGAAGCCGACTGCAATCGCGTACTACCGGGACTCAGACGGCATCACCCGCTTGATGCAACGCCAGGGGCGCACGGCACCGGAGGCCGAGCGCGTGCTCATCAAGGCATTGAAGAAGCGCCTCGCACCGGCGAGCGAGATGCTCACACCGGACTCCACCATCGGGGATCTCGCGACGACGTGGCTCGACTCGAAGGCGAGGCTCGCAGAGGGGTCGATCCGGATCTACAAGAACGCGATCGAGAAGCACATCACGCCCGGGCTCGGCGCAGTACGGCTCAGCGAGATCAGCGTGCCGAGGCTCGACAGGTTCATCACGGCCCTCACGAAGTCATCCGGGCCCGGCACCGCGACGACGGCGCACGTCGTGCTGCGTGGCATGTTCACACTCGCCGCCCGCCACGGAGCAGTACGGCCCAACCCGATGACCGATGCCCCCGCCCCCGAGAAGACGAAGCGCACGACCAGACGGGCTGCCCCGAACCTCGAAGTCGTCCGGGCGATGCGAACGCGCTTCGAGGAGTGGGATGCCGGCTCCGAACCCCGACCCGCAGATGATCGTCGGCGTCGACGGCCACGCGCGAGCGAGCTGCTCGACACCACCGACATGATTATCGGCACCGGCGTCCGCACCGGAGAGCTCCTCGCCCTGCAATGGGACCAACTCGACCTCGACGCGAAGCTCGCCACGATCCGACGGACGATCGCGCAAGACCGCGACGGGAAGTTCTTCGTCCAGGAGTTCACCAAGACGGACGCCGGCTATCGCGAGCTCGAGCTGCCCGATCACGTCGTCGACATGCTGCTGCGACGCCGTATTGCGTCGTACTCGGCGTTCGTTTTCGCGTCCAGCGTCGGCACCTTCCGGCACCCGAACAACTACCGCACGACCTGGCGTGACGCGCTGCGCGACACCGACTGGAAAGGCACCACGCCGAAGAGCTTCCGGAAGACCGTCGCGACCGTGCTGCGCGATGAGCTCGGCGTCGAGGCGGCGAAGGATCAGCTCGGGCATGAATCGGAGCGCACAACCCTGAAGCACTATGCCGACGAGGTCCACCGCGGCCCCGCTGCCGGACTTGTTCTGTCGAAGCTGTTCACCTGAAAACCATGGATAAACAACGAATCGCCCCGACTCCACGAAGGAGGCGGGGCGATTTTATTCCTTCTGACCTGGTGTTTCTTGAGCCGACTACGGGACTCGAACCCGTAACCCCCGTATTACAAGTACGGTGCGCTACCAATTGCGCCAAGTCGGCGGATGCCATCCATCAGCTTAGCGATGGCATCGACCATGCCTCGACCTAGGAGGCGGGCGTGGTGGTCGGAGTCGGCGTGGGGGTCGGCGTCTCGCGAGAGGCGTCGCTGGCCACGCTGAGCACGAACTGCGAGAACTCGGCGGGATCGTCGAACGCACCGACGTATGCCTCGCCGTTCGCGACGATCATGGGCGACGCGTTCAGCTTGAGGTCCGTGGAACCGGACAGCGGTCCTTCGAGCGCACGGGTGGTCGCCTCCTTCGCCCAGCTGACGAAGTCCCCGTTCTCGATGCACGAGCGGACGGCCTTGGTGTTATCGGTGCCGACGGCGGCTGCGAGGTTGGCGAGATCCTCATCGGACATGCCGTCGCTGCCCACGTCGGGCTGCTTGTCGAGCAGGTCGTGATTGAACGCATAGAACTGTGCAGGCGAGTGGCTGGCCACGCAGGCGGCAGCCGCAGCGGACCGCAGCGAGTACTTCGTGCCGTTCGAGCTCGCGGTGAGCAGAGCGACCGGGTGATAGCTGACCGTGACCGCTCCCTCGCTGATCCAGCCGGCCAGCTGGCGGGCGTTCGCCCGCTCGAACTTGCCCGCGTCCGGCGAGAGGTAGTCGACGTAGACGTGGATGTCGACCTTCTCGGATGCGGTCGCCTCGGGGGTCGGCTCCACCGGGGCTGCAGCATCGGACGGCTCCTCCGAGGGCGATACCGGCACCTCATCGGACCCCGCCACAGCGGTGATGTCGGTGACGACAACGCCGTCCGACTCCATTCCGGTGGGGGTGAGCTTCGGCTTCGACACCTGTGCTGACACCGCAAGGGTCACCGCAGTGCCGATCGCCCCTACGGCGACGATCGCGACGGCACCGATGATGATCCGTCGCATGAGGCGCGCCCTCGACTGCTGGGCGTGCACTTTCTGAGCCTTCTCCCGCACGACCTCGCGAGAATTGCGAGGTGTGGGGACGTTCGGCGTTTCGTCGCTCGACATCGTTCCTCTTGTGAGTCTGAGGGGGTCCGGGTTGGCCCCGACCGCCGCTCGGCGACGATCGCCGCTGGGCGCGGCCGAGTTCGATGCTAGCCAGTGAGGCTGAGAAATACCCAGGTACCGCTGTTCATGTCATACTGACTTCGACCCAAAGACGGGTCACGGTGGCTCATCCCACCGCTTCATCACTACGGATCGTCCGGCACGTACCTGCCGGTGAAGGAGAAACGACAATGGCATCTGTGACTTTCGACGAGGCCACCCGCCTGTACCCCGGCGGAACCCGTCCCGCGGTCGACAAGCTGAACCTCGAGGTCGGTGACGGCGAGTTCCTCGTCCTCGTCGGACCTTCCGGTTGCGGTAAGTCGACGTCCCTCCGCATGCTCGCCGGCCTGGAAGAGGTCAACGCCGGCCGCATCCTCATCGGTGACCGCGACGTGACCGACGTGCCGCCGAAGGACCGCGACATCGCGATGGTCTTCCAGAACTACGCGCTGTACCCGCATATGACCGTCGCCGAGAACATGGGCTTCGCGCTCAAGATCGCCGGCGTCGGCAAGGAGGAGCGTGCGTCGCGCGTCCTCGAGGCCGCCAAGCTCCTCGACCTCGAGCAGTACCTGACGCGCAAGCCGAAGGCTCTCTCGGGTGGTCAGCGTCAGCGTGTGGCCATGGGCCGCGCGATCGTCCGTCAGCCCCAGGTCTTCCTCATGGACGAGCCGCTGTCGAACCTCGACGCCAAGCTCCGCGTCCAGACCCGTACGCAGATCGCGTCGCTGCAGCGTCGCCTCGGCGTCACCACGGTCTACGTCACCCACGACCAGACCGAGGCGCTCACCATGGGTGACCGTATCGCCGTGCTCAAGGACGGCCTGCTCCAGCAGGTCGGCTCGCCGCGCGACCTGTACGAGAAGCCCGAGAACGTCTTCGTGGCCGGCTTCATCGGCTCGCCCGCGATGAACCTGTTCTCGGCCGACCTGGCCGACGGCGGCGTGCGCTTCGGCACCGAGGTCGTGCCGCTCGACCGCGACACCGTGGGTCGCGCCAACGGCTCGCAGGTCACGGTCGGCGTCCGCCCCGAGGACATCACCGTCGGCCCGGCAGACGGCAAGGGCCTCTCGGTCGTCGTCGACCTGGTCGAGGAGCTCGGCGCTGACGGCTACCTCTACGGTCACACCGACATCAACGGCAAGCGCACCGACCTGGTCGCCCGTGTCGACGGCCGCAGCCACCCGAACGCCGGCGAGACGGTCACGCTGGCTGCCAACGCGGGTCACGTGCACGCGTTCGACATCGAGTCCGGCGTGCGACTGAACGACAAGCCGGTCGTCTCCGCCTGATCGGATCCACAGACGCGGCGCGGGCTGACTTCGGTCACCTGCGCCGCGTCTCTTTTTCCTCACCGCCCGCCATCAGGGAGCAACATGCAGGACTCGCTGCGGATCACCGCCAGCAAGATCGATCCAGGGCTGCTCGCGCTCCCCTGGTCGACCAGCCTCGCGAAGTGGCCCTCCGAACACATCGTGTCGCTCCCGAAGGGGCTCTCCCGCCACCTCGTGCGATTCGCCGATCTCTCCGGCCGCGTCGTCGCCGTCAAGGAGACCACTGCGGAGATGGCCCAGCGCGAGTACGACATGCTCGGCAACCTGGCGCGCCTCGATGTGCCGTGCGTCGACAGGGTCGCCGTGATCGCCGGCCGGACCGATTCCCACGGCGACCCGCTCCCCGCCGCCCTCGTCACATCGCACCTGCGCTTCTCGATGCCGTACCGCGCGCTGTTCACGCGGGTGCTGCGCCCTGACACCGCGAACCGTCTGGTCGACGCGCTCGCCCTGCTTCTGGTGCGCCTGCACAACGTCGGCTTCTACTGGGGCGACGTCTCGCTGTCGAACACCCTCTTCCGTCGCGATGCCGGTGCGTTCGCGGCCTACCTCGTCGACGCGGAGACCGGGGAGCTCCACGAGGAGGGCCTCACCGACGGCCAGCGCGCGTACGATCTCGACCTCGCCCGCACCAACATCGCCGGTGAGATCATGGACCTCGCGGCCGGCGGACGACTGGAGCACGGAGTGGATGCCGTGGCGATCGCCGACGGCATCGTGTCGTCGTACCGGTCGCTGTGGGCAGAGCTCACCGCTCAGGAGTCGTTCTCCGCGGCCGAGACCTGGCGCATCACGGAACGGGTCGAGCGCCTCAACGCGCTCGGCTTCGACATCGACGAGATGTCCATGTCGACGACAGCCGACGGCACGGTCGTGGAGATCCAGCCGAAGGTCGTCGACGCAGGGCATCACCAGCGGCGCCTGATCCGCCTCACGGGTCTCGACGTCGAGGAGAACCAGGCCCGCCGCCTGCTCAACGACCTCGACGAGTTCCGCGCCCGCTCGACCAAGCAGTGGGCGGACGAGGAGATGTACGCCCACGAATGGCTCACCCGCGTCTTCGAGCCTGTCGTCCGGGCGATCCCCTACGAGCTGAGAGCCAAGCTCGAGCCGGCAGAGGTCTTCCACCAGGTGCTGGAGCACCGCTGGTACCTGTCCCAGGCGGAGGGACGCTCCATCCCCCTCGCCGAGGTGCTCACGAGCTACATCAACGAGGTGCTGCGCCATCGACGCGACGAGGCCACGATCATGGGCCCGCCCACCGAGACGATGAGCCTCCCCGTCATCACGGGCATGACGCCGACCGCCGACGACGACGATGACGTCGACTGGCGCGATCTGGTCTGACCGCTCCGAGGCGTCGGGGCCGCGACTCAGTAGCCGACGGTGAACCGCTCGCGATGGTGATTGCCCTGCTCGATCTCATCGACCACCGCGACCGCGAAGTCGGCACCGGAGATGAAGGACTTGCCCTCGTCGTCGCGGACGATCACATCACCGCCGTCGCGGTAGTGTCCGGTGCGCTCGCCCTCTGCCCACGGACCGAACACCTCGGCGGGGTGCACGAAGAACCAGTCCAGACGCGGATCGGTGGCTTCGAGCAGTGCGAGCGAGTCGATGCCGACCTGCGCTTCGTGCTTGTACTCCTCGGGGAAATCCTGATCGAACAGACGCGGCCCACCCGGAGCGATGAGGCTGCCCCCGGCACCGCCGATCACCCCCAGGCGCGTCTCCGTCCCGGTGAGTCGATCGGCGAGCCCGCTCAACGCCTCCAGGACCCTGTTCTCCATGTCGCCGCGAGGAGACAGCGCGGATACGACCGCATCCGCTCCCTCGAGCGCCGGGGCCAACGAGTCGAGGTCGAGCGCCGTGCCCTGCAGATACGCAGCTCCGGCGACGGGATCCGTCGGTTCCGAGCGTGACAGGGCGATGACCGCATGACCGCGCGACACCGCCTCGGCGACGATGTGACGGCCGGCGTAGCCGGTTCCTCCGAGGACGACGATGCGAGCCATGCGGTTCTCCCCTAGTCAGATGTACGTGGCGATGGAATCACTTCGCGGCGCGGAGCGACGCGACCTGGTACAGCGCGACGGACGTCGCGATGCCGGCGTTCAGCGACTCGGTGGCCGCGGAGATCGGGATCGAGACGATCTGGTCGCAGGTCTCGGAGACCAGACGGGACAGCCCCTTGCCCTCGGAGCCGACCACGATCACGACGGGGCGATCGGCCAGCTGCAGTTCCGGAAGCGAAACGTCGCCGTCGCCGTCGAGCCCGAGCACGAAGACGCCCTGCTTCTTGAACTCCTTGAGCTGCGTGGTGAGGTTGCTCGCGAGAGCCACCGGGGTGCGGGCGACCGCTCCGGCGCTGGTCTTCCAGGCTGCGGAGTTGACACTCGCCGAGCGACGCTGAGGAAGGATGACACCATGTCCGCCGAACGCCGCAGTGGAGCGGATGATCGCGCCGAGGTTGCGGGGGTCGGTGATGCCGTCGAGCGCCACGAACAGCGGGACCTCACCCCGATCGATGACCTGCTCGAGAAGATCCTGCGGATGCGCGTACTCGTACGGCGGCACCTTGATCGCGACGCCCTGATGCACACCGTCGAAGCCGGCCATCCGGTCGAGCTCGGGACGCGTGACCTCGAGCACGGGGATGCCGCGGTGCGTCGCGATCGAGAGCATCTCCTTCACGCGGTCATCCATCTCGACGCGCTGCGCGATGTAGAACGCCGTCGCCGGGATCTTCGCCCGCAGGGCCTCGAGGACGGAGTTGCGACCCGTGACATTCTCGGTGTCGTCCCCTGATTTGGCCTTCGGTGCACGATTGCTGCCAGCCCCGGGACGTCCACCGCCCGGCCGACCCTTGCCGCCGGTCGCCGCGGCGTAGCGCTCGGCCGCGGCCTTGCGCTTGCCCGCCGGGTGCCAGGCACGGTCCTCCGCCTTCGGCGTCGGTCCGCGACCCTCGAGCGCCTTGCGCCCGAGTCCGCCGGTGCCCTTGGTCGGGCCCTTCTTGTTTCCCTTGCTCGCGCCGGGGCGCCCTGGCTTAGCCATCGATACTCCAATGAGTTCCGGCCGGAGTGTCCTCCAGCGTGATTCCTGCGGCGGCGATCGCATCTCGGATGCGATCGGCCGCCGCCCAGTCCTTGTCAGCGCGTGCCTGCGCGCGCTGGGTGATCATCGTCTGGACGAGAGCGTCCAGAACAGACTCCGACGCGTGAGAGCCCGCGCCGGATGGGGTGGTGAGGCCGAGGACGGACGTCATCGCCAGCACGGCCCGAAGGGCATCCAGCGCAGCTTCCGTCTCTCCCGCATCGAGCGCCGAGTTGCCCGCGCGCACCGTCTCGTGCAGCACGGCCAGCGCCTCCGGCACACCGAGATCGTCATCCATCGCGGCCACGAAGGCCTCGGGAAGACTCTGCGACACGAAGAATCCGATGCCCCCTCCTGCAACGCGTGCGGCACGCTGCTGGAACGTCGCGATGCGACCGAGCGCAGCCTCCGCCTCCGCCCACGACGACTCCGTGAGGTCGAGACTCGACCGATAGTGCGCCGAAGCGAGCGCGTAGCGCACCACGAGCGGGTCGTGCGCGGCGAGGACGTCTGCGGCCAACGTGAAGTTGCCGAGCGACTTCGACATCTTCTGTCCGTCGACGGTCACGAGGCCGTTGTGCACCCAATAGCGGGCGAAGCCGTCTCCTGCTGCGGTCGACTGTGCGAGCTCGTTCTCGTGATGGGGGAAACGCAGATCGAGTCCGCCCCCGTGGATGTCGAACTCCGCCCCGAGATAGCGCTTCGACATCGCGGAGCATTCGATGTGCCATCCGGGACGGCCGGCGCCCCAGGGGGACGCCCAGGTCGCATCGGACGGCTCCTCGGGCTTGCTCCCCTTCCAGAGCGCGAAGTCCTGGGGGTTCCGCTTGCCTCGGGGATCCGCGTCCTCCGCCGCTTCCATCGCGTCCAGCGACTGATGGGTGAGCGAACCGTAGTCGGACCAGGAACGCACGTCGAAGTAGACGTCCCCCGATCCGTCCGGCGCGGGATAGGCGTGGCCGCGCTCGATCAACAGCGCGATGAGCTCCTGCATCTGCGGAACCGACGCTGTGGCCCTGGGCTCGTAGGTCGGCGGCAGGATGCCGACTCCCGCATAGGCAGCGGTGAACTCGCGCTCCATCCGGTACGCCAGCGCCCACCACGGCTCGGACTCCGTCGCGTTGGCGAGCACCTTGTCATCGATGTCCGTGACGTTGCGGACGAACGTGACGCGACCGTGGCGGTATTCGAGCCAGCGTCGCAGGAGATCGAAGCTGAGGGCCGCTCTGACGTGCCCGATGTGCGGGCCGGACTGCACGGTGGGTCCGCACACGTACATCGTGATGTTCTCGGGATCGAGAGGCACGAAGTCGCGCAACTGCTGCGCGCGGGTGTCGTAGAGGCGGACTGTCACCGCTCAAGCTTACCGGGAGCGTCGTTCCGGAGCCTGGGCGCGTGCGAATGCGTCGTCCTTGACGGGCGAACTCAGTCCACGGGGAAGATCTGCCCCGTCTGCACGCCGAGGACGCTCTTCGCGTACGCCATGCCGACCCGGTAGGAGGACACCGGGACGAACCCGGGGAACGACGAGTGGTAGGAAGGCGCGTCCTCGAGCACCGAGGGGCTGACGGCGTTGATGCGGATCGCGCGCGGGAGCTCGGCGGCTGCACCGAGGACGAACGCCTCGACCGCTCCGTTCGCGAGCGAGGCCGCGGCACCCGTGGCGATCGGCTCGCGGGCCAGGATGCCGGAGGTGAGGGTGAAAGAGCCTCCGTCACGCACGAACCGCGTGCCGATGCGGACGATGTCGAGCTGGGACAGCACCTTGCCACGGAGCGCGGAATCGAAGTCGTCCCGCCCGAGTTCGGCCAGCGGGGCGAACGGGACGCTGCCGACAGCGGCGATGACCGCGTCCACCTGGCCCACCTCGTCGAAGAGGCGCTCGATGGATGCCGGATCCGTCACGTCGACGGACGGATCACCGTTCCGCGAGGCCGCCACGATGTCGTGCCCTTCGAGCGCTCCGACTGCCGCTCGTCCGACGTGCCCACTCGCTCCGATGATGAGGATCTTCACTGCGGCTCCTTCTGTGATGGTCTCGTTGACAGGAAACGATCCGCACGGACCGCGCATTCCCGTCCGAGTCAGAGCGAGAAGACGGTCGCGATCGCGGTGACCGCGATGCCTTCCGCCCGTCCGGCGAATCCCAGCCCGTCGGTCGTGGTGGCTGTCACGGACACCGGCGCGCCGAGGATCTCGCTGAGGCGTTCCTGGGCTTCCGACCGTCGCGGGCTGAACTTCGGGCGGTTCCCCTGGAACTGGACCGAGACGTTCCCGACCGCGAAGCCGGCTTCCTGGAGCAGCTCGCGCGTGCGGGCCAGGAAGACCTCGGCATGGGCCCCCGCATACTCGGGATGGGCGGTTCCGAAGTGCTCACCGATGTCACCGAGGCCTGCCGCTCCCAGGAGCGCATCGACGATGGCATGGGCGACCGCGTCTCCATCCGAATGGCCGGACAGAGGCTGCTCGCCCGGCCACTCCAGACCGGCGAGCCAGAGGTTGCCCTCGCCGCCGAACGCGTGAACGTCCGTGCCGATTCCCACCCGCGGGATGCCGGCGCCCGCGGTGTGCGAGCCCAGAAGATGTCTCGCGCGTTCGAGGTCGGCCGGCGTGGTGATCTTGAACGCGCGTTCGGAGCCGTCGATGTGCCGCACGGGGTGGCCTGCCGCCGAGAACAGCGCCGCATCGTCGGTGTACTCCACCCCGCTCTCACGCGCGGCCGCGTACGCGGCCTCCAGCGCTGCCCGCGGAAAGCCCTGTGGTGTCTGCGCCGCTGCGAGCTCGGAACGGTCCACGGCGGCCACCACGGTTCCATCGACCACCCTCTTGAGCGTGTCGACGACGGGCAGCGTCGGAATCACGCCGACCCCTGCGGTCACAGCCGCTGCGACGGCATCGATCTGCGAGGGAGGGGTGAGCGCGCGTGCGGCGTCATGCACCAGCACCGTCTCGATGCCGCCCCAGAGCGCGCGCAGACCGGCGGCCACCGATTGCTGCCTCGTCTCGCCGCCGGTGACAACGCGGCCGAAGTCGGCGCGATCCCCCGCAGCTTCGCGAAGCTCGGTCTCCGCATCGCCCTCCCAGCCGGCGGGAGCGACCACGACGACCTGGGCCGGCGCCGCGGCGAACACCCCGTCGAGCGCATGGCGGAGAACGGAACGGGAATCGACGCCGACGAAGGCCTTCGGAGCGCTCGCACCCAGTCGGGTGCCGGAGCCTGCGGCCACGACGATGATCGCTGTGCGTGGAACGGGAAGGATGGTCACGGCTTCACGTTACCGGCCGAGACGACGAAAGGCGGGTGCCTCAGCACCCGCCTTTCGTCGTGGAAGAGCTCAGGAAGCGAGAACCTCGTCGAGCAGTGCGCCCGCCTTGTCCTCGTCGGTCTTCTCGGCGAGCGCCAGCTCCGAGATGAGGATCTGGCGAGCCTTCGCCAGCATCCGCTTCTCTCCCGCGGAAAGGCCGCGGTCCTGGTCACGGCGCCACAGATCGCGCACGACTTCGCTGACCTTGATCACATCGCCGGAGGCGAGCTTCTCGAGGTTCGCCTTGTACCGGCGCGACCAGTTCGTGGGCTCTTCCGTGAAGGGTGCTCGCAGCACCTCGAAAACATGATCGAGGCCCTCCTTGCCGATCACGTCGCGAACGCCGACGAGGTCGACATTCTCCGCGGGGACCTCGATGATGAGATCTCCCTGGGTGACGTTGAGCTTCAGGTATTTCTTCGCCTCACCCTTGATGATGCGCTCCTTGACCTCGATGATGGTCGCAGCGCCATGGTGGGGATAGACGACGGTCTCGCCAACCTCAAAAAGCATAAAAACGTGTCCTTTCGGCAACCTCAAGGATACCACAGGGGACATGCGCTAAGGTTCGCGCCCCCAGGGCCGCAGGAGCCCTCACGACTTACGCATAGAATGGTTTCGGATATCCCCGCCGGACCTCAGGAGGACCCGTGAAATCGCGCCTTGTTGCGTCTGCAGCCCTCAGCGCCCTCGTTCTGCTCGGTGCGACCGGGTGCACGTTCATCACCCCGCAGTCCACCAAGACCGAGTACGCCGCCTCCGACGGGGTCAACGTCTCCGACGAAGACGGGCCCATCGACGTGCGCAACGCCCTCGTGGTCGCCACGGAGGACGGTTCGGTCGGCAACTTCGTCGCCGCGATCGTGAACCCGACCGACGAGAAGGCCACGCTCACCGTCACCGTCGAGGGTGTCGACCCCTTCGCCATCACGGTCCCGGCGAACGACACCGTGAGCCTCGGCTCGGACGCCGACCCGGTGCGCATCGTGGGCCTCGACACCAAGCCCGGCGCTACCGTCGAGATCCACTTCCAGTCGGGAGATTCCACCGGGGTCAAGACCCAGGTGCCGGTGCTCGACGGCACCCTCCCCTACTACTCGGATCTGGTCCCCAGCGAGAAGGCGCCCACATCGTCGCCGACCCCGCTGCCGACCGATACGGCAGCCCCGGCGCCCTCGAACTGACGCCACACGCAGCGAGAAGAGGCCGGCACCCCGCGGGGTGCCGGCCTCTCTGCGTCTCACCGGCAGCATGCGCCACCGATCGGACGCTCACCCCTCGAAGCGGTACCCCAGACCACGCACCGTGACGAGCATGACGGGCTCGCTCGGATTCTCCTCGATGCGCGAGCGGATGCGCTTGATGTGCACGTCCAGCGTCTTGGTGTCGCCGAAGTAGTCGCTCCCCCACACGCGGTCGATGAGCTGGCCCCTGGTCAGGACGCGTCCGGAGTTGCGCATCAGCACCTCGAGCAGCTCGAACTCCTTCAGCGGCATGTTGATCTGCGCACCCGCTACGGAGACGGTGTGCCTGTCGATGTCGAGGGACACCCGTCCACCGTCCAGCACGCGCTCGTCCAGCTCGCCGTCCGCCTGGACCACGCGGCGCAGCACGGCTCGCATCCGGGCGAGCAGTTCCCGGGACGAGTAGGGCTTCGTGATGTAGTCGTCCGCTCCGAGTTCGAGGCCGACGACGATGTCGACCTCGGAGTCCTTGGCGGTGAGCATGATGATCGGCACAGCAGAGGTCGAGCGGATCTGCCGACACACCTCGGTGCCCGGCATCCCCGGCAGCATCAGGTCGAGCAGCACGATGTCGGCACCGCGCTCCCGGAAAGCCGCGAGTGCGCCGGGGCCGTCCTCCGCGATCTCCACCTCATACCCCTCGCGTCGGAGCAGGTAGGCGAGCGGGTCGGCGAGGTCGGGCTCGTCTTCGACGAGAAGGATTCGGGTCATGCTCTCTCTCCGTTTCGCACGCGGGTGGACGCGGCGTTCTTGGCCGCCTTGCGCGCCCGCTTCTTCTTGCTCTTCTTGCCCGCGTCGCGATTGTCGGGGGCATCGATCCGGGGAAGCCGGATCGTGAAAGTGGACCCGCGACCGGGACGGGACCACAGCCGCACTTCGCCGCCGTGACGCTGGGTGGCGTGCTTGACGATGGAGAGGCCGAGGCCCGTGCCACCCGTGCGCCGCGACCGGGCTTCGTCGGCCCGATAGAACCGCTCGAAGATGCGCTCGCGATCTGCTTCCGCGATGCCGATGCCCTGATCGGACACCGCGATCTCGACCACGCCGTCTTCCGCCCGTACTCCCACGCCCACGCGGGAGCCGCGCGGCGAGTACACGATCGCGTTGGCGATCAGGTTGCCGACCGCCTCGATCAGGATCTGCGCATCGCCGCGCACCCAGACACCACGGTCCCCGCCCCTGGCGAGCTCCACACCGGCGGAATCGGCCTGCACGACGTGGGCCTCGATGGAGGAGGCGATGACCTCGTCGATCGCGACCGGTCCCACCGTGGACAGCCCGTCCTCGGCCTGGAGCCGGGACAGGCTCATGATGCGACCGGTGAGCTGACCCAGACGACCCGCCTCCGCCGAGATCCGCGCGGCGAAGATGCGCACCTGGGCGGGATCGTCGGCCGCCGACTCGATCGCCTCGGCGAGCAGGCTCACCGCGCCGACCGGCGTCTTCAGTTCGTGGCTCGTGTTCGCCACGAAGTCGCGGCGCATCTGGTCCAGTCGCTCCTGCTCGGTGACATCGCGGATGATCAGCAGGACGAGGCGGCTGCCGATCACACTGGCCCGAGCCGAGACCAGGCGAGGGTCGAGGCTCAATCCGCCGCGGGTGATGCGCATCGACTCGGTGACCGAGCCGCCGGCCTCTCTGACGCCGCGGACGAGCTGACGGAGCTCGGGGTTGTCGAGAGTCGAGCCGACATCGATCCCGAAGCGCGTCGCGGCCTGCGATGCGGCCAGCACCAGCCCGGAGGTGTCGACGATCGCAGCCGCATCGTCCATGCTGTGCAGGACATCGGTGATGCCGGCGGGGATCGCCAGGGACGTCTCCTCCTGCACCCGGGCCCGCGCTCGGTACGCCCACACCACGAGAAGCGACAGGCCGACGCCGATCACGAGCCCGATGGCGAGCGAAGACAGCGCGAGCTGCGGCAGGGTCATGACTCCAGCGTAGAGTGCGTTCACCGTCCGTCCGGCGGGTTTCCGCGCCCTGGCGGGAACAGGAGAAGTACTATTCACGTGCTGGGCACCGTTCGTTAACCTTCGAAGCAGACAATCGCTTCGGGCCTGTGCGGGAGCACAGACCTGCTCTCGTGCGGACGACCCGCCGCCTCGCGCTGATCCAGCCGAGATCCGAATGAAAGGTTGCGCCCCAACATGCGCGAAGTCTTCCACCAGTCCCTCGAGGACCTGCAGAACCGCCTCGTCGAGATCGCCGACCTCGTCACGGTGTCCATCGACAAGGCCACCAGGGCGTTCGCGACGAGCGACGTGGCCCTGGCCGAAGAGGTCATCGCCGATGACGCGAAGATCGACGAGCTGGCCGTCGCCCTCGACGAGCAGGCCATCGAGATCCTCGCGCGCCAGCAGCCGGTCGCCCGCGACCTTCGCATCGTCGTCACCGCCCTCCGCGTGAGCGCCTCGCTCGAGCGCATGGGCGACATGTCGGAGCACATCGCTCAGCTCGCCCGCCTCCGCTTCCCCGAGCGCGCCATCCCGAAGGGCCTCAAGGGCACGTTCGTGAAGATGGGCGAGCTCGACGTCGAGGTGGCCCGCACACTGTCCGAGCTGCTGCGCACGCAGGACCTGCGGTTCGCCGACGCCATCCGCAACGCGGACGACGACGTCGATGAGCTGCACGCCACCGTCTTCGAGAAGGTGCTCAGCGACAACTGGAAGGGCGAGGCCACGGCCACCGTCGACGCCACGCTCGCCAGCCGGTACCACGAGCGCTTCGCCGACCACGCTGTGGCCGTCGCGAAGAAGGTCGTCTACCTCGCCACGGGCGACTGGGCGGTCGAGGAGCAGGACATCCCGCTCGCCGTCGAGCAGCAGGAGCTCGGCCAGCAGGAGTTCGGCCACGCCTGACACCCACTCGCGGATACGAAGGAGCCCCCGATGCCATCGCATCGGGGGCTCCTTCGTATCGAGTGGGGAGTCCTACTTCTTGCCCTGCGCCGCGACGGCGGCGGCACCGGCGGCAGCGGCCTCGGGGTCGAGGTAGCGGCCGGGTCCGGTGGGGACGTTGTTCTCGTCCAGCTCGTACACCAGCGGGATGCCGGTCGGGATGTTCAGCTCGGCGATGTCGTCGTCGCTGATGCCCTCGAGGTGCTTGACGAGACCACGCAGCGAGTTGCCGTGCGCCGTCACGAGCACGGTCTTGCCGGCCTCGAGGTCGGGGACGATCGCGCTCTCCCAGTAGGGCAGCAGGCGGTCGATGACGAGCTTGAGCGACTCGGTGCGCGGCACCTCGCCGTCGATGTGCGCATAGCGGACGTCGTTCACCTGGCTGAACTCGCTCTCGTCGTCGAGCACGGGCGGCGGAACGTCGAACGAACGACGCCACAGCTGGAACTGCTCCGGGCCGAACTCTTCCAGCGTCTGCGCCTTGTCCTTGCCCTGCAGCGCGCCGTAGTGACGTTCGTTCAGGCGCCAGGAGCGGGTCACCGGGATCCACAGACGGTCAGCGGCATCCAGGGCGATGTTCGCCGTCTGGATGGCACGGCTCAGCAGCGAGGTGTGCAGCACGTCGGGCAGGATGCCGGACTCCGCCAGCAGCTCGCCACCGCGGCGCGCCTCCTTCTCGCCCTGCGCGTTGAGGCGGACGTCCACCCAACCGGTGAACAGGTTCAGTTCGTTCCACTCGCTTCGGCCGTGGCGGAGCAGGATGAGGGTGCGCGTCGCAGTCATGCCGTCAGTTTATCCGTCCGGGGCGGAGCACCCGAGTCGGATGCTGGGAGGATGGAGACATGGCGTCATCTCCCCTCGGTCGGCCGACCCGCGGCACCACAGGGACGAACCGCCTTCGGCGAAACGACCGCTGGATCGCCGCGAGCGAAGCTCTGCGCCGGGCATCAGACCCGCTGGTCGTGGACCTCGGCTACGGCGCCAGCGGGGTCACCGCCTTCGAGCTCGCCACACGCCTGGTCCGGGTGCGTGACGACGTCGAGGTGCGCGGTCTGGAGATCGACCCCGCACGCGTCGCAACGGCCGATGCGCAGCTCGACGAGGTGCGCGCGGGCCGAACCTCCTTCGCGTCCGACCTCCCGGTGTCGTTCGCACGCGGCGGTTTCGAGGTTCCGCTCCCCGATGGGCGCAGGGCAGCCGTGATCCGCGCGATGAACGTGCTGCGCCAGTACGACGAGCAGGATGTCCCCGGCGCCTGGTCCCGGATGGCCGCCCGCCTTGCTCCCGACGGCCTGCTGTTCGAGGGCACCTGCGACGAGATCGGCCGCGTCTCGAGCTGGATCGACGTCGACGCACACGCGACCCCGCTGCGGTTCACGCTCTCGCTCCGGCTCGCGGACCTCGAGCACCCGAGCATCGTCGCCGAACGCCTGCCCAAGGCGCTGATCCACCGCAACGTCGCCGGCGAGCGCATCCACGCGCTCCTGGTCGACCTCGATCGCGAATGGGACCGTGCCGCGCCGTTGTCGACCTTCGGGGCCACGCAGCGTTTCCTCGCCGCGGTCGGGTCGATGCGCGATCAGGGCTGGCCCGTGATCGGCGGGCGCACGCGCTGGCGTCTCGGCGAGCTCACGCTGCCATGGGCGGCGGTCGCTCCGCGCGCGGACTGACTCCGGCCGGCGACGTCGGCTCAGTCAGCGGCGCGTGCGTCGCGCGGGTCGGGAGCCGCTGGTCGTCGCGACAGCCGCGTGAGGCGCGGGATGTCGGCCACGGCACCGGCATCCGCCGGGACGATCACCTGCTGGGATGCGGCGATGTCGATGCCGTCCGCACGCACCACGAGGTCGCCGACCGGTGCGCGCCGGGAGAGGATCGCGAGCGCGATCGGGCCGTCTTCGTGGTGCCGGGCCACCGACGTCAGGTGCCCGACCTCGTCATCGCCCGCGAAGACCGGCGCACCGGGCTCCGGCAGGACGGCATCGCTGCCGTCGAGGTGGAGTGCGGCCAGCCGCCGAGGCGGATGCCCGAGGTTGTGCACCTTCGCGACGGTCTCCTGACCGCGGTAGCAGCCCTTGTTCAGATGGACCGCGCTGCGGATCCAGTCGGACTCGTGCGGCAGCGAGCGCTCGTCCACCTCGGTCGTCCAGCGGGGGCGCCACGCCGCGACCCGCAGCGCCTCGGCGGCGAGAGTCCCTGCGAGGGCTTCCCGATCGAGCGAACCGGCGAGAGCACGAGCGGATTCCTCCGTGAGGACGGCCACCCGCCACGCGAAGTCGGCGGCGGGATGCTCAGCGACCTCCGCGTACTGATGGCCTCCGACGCTGATGCGCTGCCACGGGTCAGCCCAGACGAGGGCGACGCCGTTCGGGGCGAATGCGGCAGCGGTGACTGTCGCTCCGACGGTCCCGCCGTCGATGTACCCGACCAGCTCGAGGTCGGAGCGCACCTCGACCGTCGCCTGCGTACGGAACTTCATGCGCGTCAGCCAGGCGGCGAGCGCATCGGCATCACCGCTGTCGGCGATCAACCACGCCGATGCACCGTCGTCGAGGATTCCGGCTGCGTGCTCGACGCGACCCTGCGGGTCGAGGATCAACAGCTCCGTGCTGTCCCCTGGCGCGAGACGCCCCACCGACTGCGAGGTGATCGAGTCGAGCCAGGTGAGGCGCTCGGGGCCGGCCACCTCGATGAGCGTGCGATCCCCGAGCGGCGCAAGGGCCGCGCCGTCGGCGAGACGCCGCTGCTCGCGGAAGGCATCACCGAAATGAGTGATGACCTCGCCGTCGGAGACCGCGCCGTCGACCTGGTGGAAGGCGGACACGTCAGACCTTGGCCAACCGGGCCGACGCATGCGAGCGCAAAGGCGTGCCGAGGGCGGCGATGTCCCACGCCCACAGCAGATGACCGTCGACGAGGCCGTACATACGGGAAGAAGCGGTGTGGACCTTCGCACCGGCGCTGCGCACGACGGCATCGGAGCCGATGTCGATGCGCGGACCGTTGATCTCGCCGATGTAGAGCTCGAGGGCCCCGTCGGCGTGTGCGAGCGAGACCTCGATCGGGAATCCGCCGCTCGGAGCGCGCAGCT
Organism: Microbacterium sp. 2RAF4; assembly: GCF_052115285.1. NCBI lineage: Bacteria > Bacillati > Actinomycetota > Actinomycetes > Micrococcales > Microbacteriaceae > Microbacterium > Microbacterium sp. 2RAF4. The sequence continues at coordinate 599,822 of NZ_JBFRGI010000002.1, forward strand.
CCTCCACATCGTCGACCGTGCGGGTCACGGCCGGGGCGGTGGGAGGCAGCAGGGCGGGGCCGGGATCAGCCGCCGTCGCCGGGCGGGCGAGTCGCCAGAATCCGGTCTCGGCGAGCAGCGCGGCCGCCGGAGCGCCCTCTTCGGTCAGGAAGGTCGCTGTTCCGGAGTAGTTCAGGAAAGGACCGCCGTCATGGCTGAAGCTGACCCGGTGCGTGAACTCCCCCTGCAGACGCTCGTCGCCGACCGGATAGTCGATGACGCCGGTGCCCTCCCAGACGCCGATCAGCCATGCGAAGGGGACGAGATCGGCCGGAAGGTCGACGGGCAGCTCGAGCATCGTCGCGTCAGCGCTGGCCGCGGAAGAGGTTGCGCAGCACCACCGCCGAGACGAAGACGATAGCGAGGCTCGCAAGGCCCAGCAGGCCGATGAAGAAGATTTCGAGCGCCATGAGGTCCATGTGCTCCACCTTACCGCGCCGCACCGACGTCCGACGGGGATCAGGTGCGGATCAGGTCGGGATCAGGTCGGGATCAGCGCTGCGAGGCCGAACCCCACCGAGATGATCCCCATCAGCAGCAGAGCGCCGATCACGCTTCCTGCCACCCGGAAGATGAAGCCCTGAGTGCGCCCGTACCAGAGCTGCACGGCGAACGACAGGAGCACGACGCCGCCGAAGCCGACCAGGAGCCACGGCACACGCCACTCCTCCGGCACGAAGATTCCGATGGCGACGGTCGCGAGGAAGGCCGCGGCCCAGACGACGAGCACACCGACGAACGCGTTGCGCGGTGCGAGTGCGGGATCCGTCATGTCTCCATTGTGACCTATCGCTCCCGGTATCATGGCGGCACGACGTCGATCCGCGTCTGTGAGGAGTGCGTGTGGCCCAGGTCCTGGTTCTGACCAACGCTCCGCTCTCCGAGCAGGTGCTCCCCGCGCTCGAGCTGTTGAGCCACCGCACGCGCCAGATCCCCGCAGAGACCTCGCAGTTGATCAGTGCGCCCGATCATGATGTCGTGATCGTCGACGGCCGTCACGACCTCGTCGGGGCGAAGTCGCTGTGCCGACTGCTGCGAACGGCAGGACAGGACTCCCCGCTGCTGCTCGTCGTCACGGAGGGCGGGATGAGCGCCCTCTCCGGCGACTGGGGCATCGATGATGTGCTCCTCTCCACCGCGGGTCCGGCCGAGATCGACGCCAGGCTGCGTCTCGTGCTGGCACGACGCGATGAGGTCGCCGAACCCGCACGCGTGCAGGCGTCCGGCGTGACCATCGACGAGCAGTCCTACTCGGCGAAGCTGCGCGGCAGACCCCTGGACCTCACCTACAAGGAGTTCCAGCTACTGCATTTCCTGGCGACCCACCCGGCTCGCGTCTTCACCAGGGAGCAGCTGCTGAGCGAGGTCTGGGGCTACGACTACTTCGGGGGCACCCGCACCGTCGACGTGCACGTGCGAAGGCTGAGGGCCAAGCTCGGCGACCAGGAGCAGATCATCGGAACCGTACGCAACGTCGGCTACCGCTTCAACGTCAACGAGGACGAGGGCCTGGCCAGCGCGGGATGAGGCGACTCCGTTCACACGCGCGTCACCTCTCGGTGCTTAGATGTACCCCATGATCGATCCCGCACTCGCCGACGCCGGGCTGGGTGACGCCGAAGACGACGACTTCGACGCCATCGAGTCCTACGACGCCCAGCTCCCCGACCACCGCTACCTGGATCGCGAGCTGAGCTGGCTCGCCTTCAACCAGCGCGTGCTGGAGCTCGCCGAGGATCCGTCGCTCCCCGAGCTCGAGCGGGCCAACTTCCTGGCGATCTTCGCGAGCAACCTCGACGAGTTCTTCATGGTGCGCGTCGCGGGCCTCAAGCGACGCATCATGACCGGCCTCGCCGTGCCCACCAACATCGGCCGCTCCCCCGTCGACGCCCTCGCCGACATCTCTCGCGAGGCACACGCGCTGCAGCTGCGCCATGCCGACGCCTGGACGTCGCTGGTGCGACCCGCTCTCGCCGAGTCCGGAATCGAGATCGCCGATTGGTCGGAGCTGACCGACGACGAGCGCACGGCGCTCTCCGAGTACTTCTCCGCACAGGTCTTCCCGGTGCTGATGCCTCTCGCCGTGGATCCCGCCCACCCGTTCCCGTACATCTCCGGTCTGTCGCTGAACCTCGCGATCCGCATCCGCAACGCCCGCACCGGACGCCAGGAGTTCGCGCGTCTCAAGGTGCCGCCCATGCTCCCCCGCTTCGTCGAGGTACCTGGCGGCGGCGAGATCAAGCGCTTCCTGCGGCTCGAAGAGCTCATCGCCAACCACCTCGGCGACCTCTTCCCCGGCATGGAGGTCCTCGACCACCACGCGTTCCGTCTCACCCGCAACGAAGACGTGGAGATCGAGGAGGACGAGAGCGAGAACCTGATCCAGGCGCTCGAAGCCGAGCTGCTGCGTCGTCGGTTCGGACCTCCGATCCGGCTCGAGATCACCGACGACATGGACGATGTCACCATGGACCTGCTGGTCCGGGAACTCGACATCACCGACCTGGAGGTCTATCGCCTCCCCGGGCCGCTCGACCTGCGCGGGCTTTTCGACCTGTCGCGGATCGACCGCCCCGACCTGCGGTACCCGCCGCACCTGCCCACCACCGCCGTCGCGTTCCAACCCGCGGGATCGAGCACCCGGGCCGACATCTTCAAGGCCATCCGCAAGTCCGACGTGCTCGTCCACCACCCGTACGAGTCGTTCACCACGAGCGTGCAGGCGTTCCTCGAGCAGGCCGCCCGCGACCCGCACGTGCTCGCCATCAAGCAGACGCTGTATCGCACCTCCGGCGACAGCCCCGTCGTGCAGGCGCTCATCGACGCGGCCGAGGCAGGCAAGCAGGTGCTCGCGCTCGTCGAGGTGAAGGCGCGATTCGACGAGGCGAACAACATCGTCTGGGCGCGCAAGCTGGAGAAGGCCGGCGTGCACGTGGTGTACGGCCTGGTCGGACTCAAGACGCACTGCAAGCTCGCCCTCGTGATCCGCGAGGAAGACGGCAAGCTCCAGCACTACTCGCATGTCGGCACCGGAAACTACAACCCGAAGACCAGCCGCATCTATGAGGACTTCGGACTGTTCACCGCGGATGCGCAGGTCGGAAAAGACCTGACTCGTCTGTTCAACGAACTCAGCGGCTACGCGATCGAGAAGAAGTTCAAGCGCCTGCTGGTCGCCCCTCTGCACCTGCGCAAGGGGCTGGTGCGTCAGATCGACGCGGAGCGCAAGAACGCCGAGGCCGGCATCCCCGCGCACATCCGCATCAAGGTGAACTCGATGGTCGACGAGGAGATCATCGACGCCCTCTATCGGGCGAGCGCGGCCGGAGTGAAGGTCGACGTCTGGGTGCGCGGCATCTGCAGTCTCCGCACCGACCTCGACGGCATCAGCGACAACATCACGGTTCGCAGCATCCTCGGGCGCTACCTGGAGCACTCGCGCATCTTCGCGTTCGAGAACGGCGGCGACCCGCAGGTGTACATCGGCAGCGCAGACATGATGCACCGCAACCTCGACCGTCGTGTCGAGGCCCTCGTGCGCGTCACCGACCCTGCCCACCTCAAGGAGCTCAGCACGTTCTTCGACCTGGCGATGGACGACGGCACCTCGTCGTGGCACCTCGGCCCTGAGGGAGTCTGGACGCGCCACGCCACGGATGCGGACGGCAAGCCCCTGATCGACCTGCAGGATAAGACCATGGGGTTGATCCAGCGACGCCGTCGGGCGCGGGCGGTTCGATGAGCGGCCGGCAGCTGCAGCTCCCGGCCGACACGACGACGAGCGCGAAGTGGACGGACAAGGCGGTCTATGCGGCGGGCGCCGTCGTGTGGCGTCTGGTCGACGGCAAACTGCGCATCCTGCTGATCCACCGCACCAAGTACCGCGACATCACGCTGCCCAAGGGGAAGGTCGACCCCGGCGAGATGCTCGCCGAGACCGCCGTCCGTGAGGTGCACGAGGAGACCGGCATCCGGGTGTCGCTGGGCGTCTCGGTCGGTGTGAGCCGGTACCTGCTCGCCTCCCAGAAGCAGAAGGTCGTGCACTACTGGGCAGCGGAGGCGACGGACGCGGCCATCCGTGAATCGACCTTCGTGCCGAACCGGGAGATCGCCGCGCTCGAGTGGGTCAGCGTGAAGAAGGCGCGTGCGCGCCTCAGCTACCCGGTCGACCTGGAGATCCTTGACTTCTTCTCCAACCTCGTCGACGACGGTGTGCTGCGCACCTTCCCGGTGATCGCTCTGCGCCATGCGAAGGCCACTCCCCGCTCGGAGTGGGACGGATCCGATGCGTCCCGGCCCCTGACCGATCGCGGACGGAAGCAGGCGAAGTCGATCGTCGGACCGCTTCGTGCCTTCGGCGTGCGCCGGATCGTGACGAGCGATGCGGTGCGCTGCGTCGAAACGGTCACTCCACTCGCGCGCGCGCTCGATCGCAAGATCGTGAAGACCGAGAAGATCAGCCAGGACGCCTGGGAGGACGGAGACTCCGATCTGCGCTCCGTCGTCGGCCGCCGGATCCGCGCCGGAAAGCCGGCCGTGGTGTGCAGTCACGGCCCCGTGCTGCCCGGCCTGCTCTCGGAGATCGCGCTGGCGACCGGCACCATCCAGGGGTCGTACCTGAGCAGCGCCGCCGACCTCGAGCCTGCGGCGTTCTCGGTCGTCCACCTCTCCGCCACGAACCCCGGCTCGGGGATCATCGCGATCGAGACGCACGTCCCCAAGGTCTGACGCCTCGACGGCCGCAGCGGCCAGCCCCGGAATCCCGCGGGAGCCCCCCAGAGAGTCGCCCGCCGTTCACCTGCCGTTCACCTGCTCGGGAGAGTCTCGTTAACCGTCGCCCTTAGCGTCACTGTGTGCCCTGCACCGGGCCCCACCCATTCCAGATCGAAGGATCCACAGTGAAGATCTCCCGAATCGCACGAATCGGCGCCATCGGCGCCGTCGCCGCTCTCGCACTCGCCGGCTGTGCCGCGAACGAAGCAGGCACCGGTTCCACCGACGCTCCCACCTCCGACAGCGCAGCGGTCAGCGGCTCGCTCGTCGGCGCCGGCGCCTCGTCGCAGCAGGTCGCCATCCAGGCCTGGACCGCGGAGTTCCAGAAGACTAACCCCGACGCCCAGGTCGAGTACGACCCGCAGGGTTCCGGTGGTGGGCGCGAGTCCTTCCAGCAGGGCGCGGTCAACTTCGCCGGTTCCGACCGCGCGTTCAAGACCGACGAGATCTCGGCCGGCGGCTTCGGCGCCTGCGTCGACGGCTCCGACCTCATCGAGATCCCGGCCTACGTCTCGCCCATCGCCATCGTCTTCTCGCTGGACGGCGTCGACGAGCTGAACCTCGACCCGACGACCATCGCGTCGATCTTCAGCGGCAAGATCACCAACTGGAACGACCCGGCGATCGCCAAGGACAACCCCGACGCGACCCTCCCCGACCTCGCCATCACCCCGGTGCACCGCTCCGACAAGTCGGGCACCACGGGCAACTTCACCGACTACCTCGCGCAGACCGCGGGCGACGTGTGGACCGCAGGCAGCGTCGAGGAGTGGCCGGCCGACCTCGCCGGCGAGTCCGCGGAGAAGACCTCGGGCGTCGCCAACGCCGTCAAGGGCGGTCAGGGCCTCATCGGCTACATCGACTCCTCGCAGGCCGCCGACTTCTCGGCGGTCAACGTCAAGGTCGGCGACGAGTTCGTGCCGCACTCGGCCGAGGGTGCCGCAGCGACGCTCGACGCCTCGAAGATCGAGGAAGGCCGCACCGACGGCGACCTCGCCTTCGCGATCGACCGCACCACCACGGCCGAGGGCGCCTACCCCGTGCTCCTCGTCAGCTACCTCATCGGCTGCGCCGAGTACGAGGACGAGAACGTCGCCGCACTGACCAAGGCGTTCTTCACGACCGCGATCAGCGCCGAGGGCCAGGACGCCGCCGCGACCAACGCCGGCAGCGCCCCGATCTCGGACGACCTGCGCACGCAGGCCCAGGCTGCGATCGACCTCATCAAGTGAGCCGATGACGGTCTCCGGGATGCCGCAGGGCATCCCGGAGACCGTCTGCTCGCGTCAGACACCCGATCTCCACTGAGCAGGAAGCAGCTCCCATGACAGCCACGACCTCGCCGGCGTCGACGCGCATCGTCGCGAAGAAGCGCGCCGGTGACCTCTGGTTCTCCGGAACGGCGGTCGCCGCCGGATCCATGATCATGATCACGCTGGCCGCGGTCGCGATCTTCCTCATCGTTCAGTCGATCCCCGCCTTCACCGCGACCGCTGAAGACGCCTCGCTCCTCAAGACCAACTTCTGGGACTACGTCGGCCCGCTCCTGTTCGGGACCGTGTGGGCCGCTTTCCTCGCCCTTCTGCTGGCGGTCCCCCTCTCGCTGGGGGTCGCGCTCTTCATCACGCACTATGCCCCGCGTCGCCTCGCCCAGGGCCTCGGCTACGTGGTCGATCTGCTGGCCGCCGTCCCCTCGGTCGTGTTCGGCCTCTGGGGAATCCTGGTCCTCGCGCCCGCGGTTCAGCCCATCTACGTCTGGTTGAACACGAACGCCTCCTGGATCCCCTTCTTCGACGGTGTGGTCTCGCCCACGGGCCGCACCATCCTCACCGCCGCCATGGTGCTCGCGGTCATGGTCGTCCCGATCATCACGGCCATCTGCCGCGAGATCTTCCTGCAGACCCCTCGTCTCCACGAGGAGGCCGCCCTCGCCCTGGGAGCCACCCGCTGGGAGATGGTGCGGATGGCGGTCCTCCCCTTCGGCCGCTCCGGAATCGTGTCCGCCTCGATGCTCGGACTCGGCCGCGCGCTCGGTGAGACCATGGCCGTCGCGATGGTGCTCTCGGTGAGCAAGGCCGTCACGTTCGAACTGCTCACCTCCACGAACCCCTCCACGATCGCCGCCAACATCGCGCTGACGTTCCCGGAGGCTTACCAGGTCAACATCAACATCCTCATCGCGACCGGTCTGATCCTGTTCGTCGTGACGTTCGCGGTGAACGCTCTCGCACGCTGGTTCGTGAACCGCCGCAAGGAATTCTCGGGAGCGAACTGACATGACCGTTACCGCCCCCGAGTCCGCTCGCACAGCCAGCGCGGCCCCCTCCCAGCTCTCGCTCAGCTCGGGACACCTCCCCCGCTGGGCGCCGTGGGCCCTGCTCGCCCTCTCGCTCCTGGTCGGATTCACACCGTTCGCCCTCGAAGCCGTCGCCAGCGGATCCGACCTCAACATCGCCGGCTCCGTCGTGCTCGGCGCCGTGATCTACCTCGTGCTCATCTACGTGATGTCACGCATCGTCGAGGGCTCCAGGAAGGCGCTCGACCGTCTGATCACCGGAATCGTCACCTCGGCGTTCGCGATCGCCATGGTGCCGCTGGTGTCGGTGGCGATCACCGTGGTCGCCAACGGCGTCGCCCGCTTCGACGGACTCTTCTTCTCCTCGTCGATGCGCGGTGTGCTCGGCGAGGGAGGCGGCGCGCTCCACGCGGTGATCGGCACGCTGCTCGTCACGCTGGCCGCTGCGATCATCTCGATCCCCATCGGCCTCATGACGGCCGTCTATCTGGTCGAGTACGGCAAGGGCGGACGGATGGCACGCACCATCACGTTCCTCGTCGACGTCATGACGGGTATCCCCTCGATCGTCGCGGGTCTCTTCGCCTACGCGGTGTTCGCGCTGATCTTCGGGCCCGGTGTGCGCATGGGTATCGCGGGCTCGGTCGCCCTGGCCGTGCTCATGATCCCGGTCGTCGTGCGCTCCACCGAGGAGATGCTGCGGCTGGTGCCGAACGAATTGCGCGAGGCGTCGTACGCGCTCGGGGTGCCGAAGTGGCTCACGATCGTCAAGGTGGTCCTGCCGACATCGATCGCCGGCATCACGACGGGTGTGATGCTCGCCATCTCCCGCGTGATCGGCGAGACCGCGCCGCTGCTGCTGACTGCCGGATTCACCGACGCCATGAACTACAACCTGTTCAGCGGTCGCATGCAGACCCTCCCGGTATTCACGTACTCGCAGTACGCGTACCAGGGCATTCCCGCTGAGGCATACGTGGAACGAGCATGGGCCGCCGCCCTGACGCTCATCATCATCGTCATGCTGCTCAACCTGATCGCGCGGCTGGTCGCGAAGATCTTCGCCCCCAAGACCGGCCGCTGAGCCTCGACCCGAAAAGCAAGGAACTGCAGTGTCCAAGAGCATCGAAGTCAACGACCTGAACGTCTACTACAGCGACTTCCTCGCCGTGGAAGGCGTCTCCCTCGACATCCAGCCGCGCAGCGTCACCGCGTTCATCGGCCCCTCCGGCTGCGGCAAGTCCACCTTCCTGCGCACGCTCAACCGCATGCACGAGGTCATCCCCGGCGCCCGCGTCGAGGGAGAGGTGCTGCTCGACGGCAAGGACCTCTACGGCCCCGGCATCGACCCGGTGCTGGTGCGTCGGCAGGTGGGCATGGTCTTCCAACGCCCCAACCCGTTCCCCACGATGTCGATCAAGGAGAACGTGCTCGCCGGTGTGAAGCTCAACAACAGCCGCATGTCGAAGAGCGACCAGGACGCCCTCGTCGAGAAGTCGCTCACGGGTGCGAACCTGTGGAACGAGGTCAAGGACCGCCTCGACAAGCCCGGCTCCGGCCTGTCCGGAGGTCAGCAGCAGCGTCTGTGCATCGCCCGCGCGATCGCCGTGTCGCCGCAGGTGCTTCTCATGGACGAGCCCTGCTCCGCGCTCGACCCGATCTCGACATACGCCATCGAGGAGCTGATCGGCGAGCTCAAGAACGAGTTCACCATCGTGATCGTGACGCACAACATGCAGCAGGCATCCCGAGTCTCCGACAAGACGGCGTTCTTCAACATCGCCGGCACCGGGAAGCCCGGCAAGCTCATCGAATACGACGACACCACGAGCATCTTCACCACTCCGTCCGTACAGGCCACCGAGGACTACGTCTCCGGCCGCTTCGGTTGAGCCTGCGGCCTCCCCCTGCTGCTGCTCCCCCCCTGCTGCTGCCTCCCCCTGCTGCTGCCTCCCCCTGCTGCTGCCTCCCCCAAAACCCAGACCAGGTGAGTCGTTGCCGGCGTGTCAGCTGTTGACTCGCCGTCGCATCGTCCGATGGTCTGGGTTTCGGCCTACCCGAACGAGGTGCACTCCCCCTGCACCGGCGCGCAATGCAGGGAGTTGTCCATAGCTCGTGCGGTTTCGGCCTCGACCGACGGCGTGCTCAGGGCAGTATCGAGCGATGTCCTTCGTGCGCGCCGCTTCCGTGCTGGGTGTGCTCGGGCGGATGGCACGGACATCGGAGCTTCGCCGGAGGGGTGTGAGCCGCGATGAGCTCTCGCGCGCGGTGCGATCCGGCGAGGTGCGGCGACCGCGTCAGGGCGTCTATGCACTGCCCGACACGGCGGAGGCCTGGATCCATGCGGCTTCTCACGGAGGGACGATCGGATGTGCCCGCGCGGCATCGGCGCATGGGCTGTGGGTGCTCGGGCTTCCGTCGAAGAATCACGTCTGGATGGGAGCTGCGGGAACGCCCCGCTCGACGTGCGACGCCTGTGTGCTGCACTGGGATGAGGGCCTCGTTCGCGTCGGAGAGGCTGCGCCGGTGCGGAACGCGCTCCTTCAGATCGCGAGGTGCTGTGGCGAGGACACGTTCTTCGCCGCGCTCGAGTCAGCTTTGCGACAGTCACTGCTCTCCCCCGCTGGGCTGATCTGGCTTCGCCGCCATCTTCCGACGTCGATGCGGTGGCTCGTCGCCTTCGCTCGTGCGGATGCCGACAGCGGACTCGAGTCACTCATCCGGCTTCGGCTGCACCGGATCGGGATCTCGGTCCGGACCCAGGTGCACGTCTCCGGTGTCGGGGAGGTCGACCTCGTCATCGGCGACTTCCTCATCGTCGAAGCCGATGGTCGGGAGAACCATGCCAGGGAGAAGGAGCGGAGCAAGGACCTACGGCGTGACGCCGCGGCCGCCGCTGCCGGGTATACGACTCTGCGCTTCACCTACGAGCTGATCGTCGACGAGTGGCATCTCGTCGAGGCCGCGATCCGCGGCGCCCTCGCACGCAGGGCTCACCTCGCGCCGGCGGTGTGATGCCATCACCCCGCCCCCGTCTCTTCCGCCCCCGTCTCTTCCCCCAAAACGGAGACCAGTTACGAAAGTGATGGCGCGTCTCACCTCGACACGCCATCCCGCTGCCGGATGCTCTCCGTTTTGGCAGGTGGAAGAGCGGAGGCAGCGCAGGTGGAGGGAGCGGAGGAAGAGGAGGAGGAGGGAGGCGGGAGGGAGCGTAGGGGGGGTGGGGAGGGAGAGTGGGACGGAGGGGTCAGGTGCGAGGGGAGAGGAGGTAGCGGTTCAGGGCGGACGTGAGGGTGCGGTCGACCGGGAGAGGCGTGCCGTCGACGGATGTGATGGCCGTCGCGAGGCGCACGCTCGACACGAGCCAGGCAGCATCAGCCCGTGTGAGGTCCTCCGCGGGGATGCGGTCGTAGCCGGTCTCGAAGCCCTGAGCGGCGAGATGTTCATACACGCTGAGCTGTGTCGTCCCGTGCAGGATGCCGCCGGTCGGAGCCGGTGTCAGGAAGCGGTCTCCGAACCGGAGGATCAGCGAGGCGGTCGGAGCCTCGAGCACGAAGCCGTCGCTCGAGAGGAAGATCGCATCGTCCGCTCCCCGTCGATGTGCCTCACGGAGAGCTGCCATGTTCACGGCGTACGACAGCGTCTTCGCTCCCAGCAGCAGCCAGGGAGCCCGCTCTGCCACGTCCAGGTCGTACCCACGGTCGAGAGTGATCACCCGCACCCCGTTCTCCCGCACGGCGGTGAAGTCGGCGGCCGGCGCAGCGGTCACCCACGCGGTGGGAGTGGGTCCGTGCTCGACTCCTCGGCTGAGGATGAGCTTGATGACGGACTCGCCCGCCCCGAGCTGTGACGCCGCATGATCGATCGCCTGTCGCCACTGCGCGAGATTCGGCACCGGGAGGTCGCACAGCCGAGCGGAGTGCGCGAGACGCTCCAGGTGCGGAACCACCTCCTGGGCATGTCCATCGATCACGCCGATGGATTCGAAAACGCCGTCACCGCGCTGCGTGCTCAGCTCCCCGACGCTGAGCGCTGGCGCAGCGGCGTCCACCTGCGTGAACGTGTCCGCGAAGTCGGAGCGCTGCACGTCGGCAGCCACGGGATCGATCATGAGTGCGAAGCGCCCGGTCATGATCCGAGCCTAGAGGGCGGGAATACCCACCGCCTCATCGCGTTACAATTGAATGGCCGGGCCGCATAACCCCGGGCTCCAATTTTTGCCGCTGCGAGCGGCCTTCCGCCGAGAGGCGTTCTTGCGGCCCGGTCTTTTCATATCCGGGCCGGTCTTTTCCTGCCCGGGTTCCTCAGCTCCTGAGCATCCTGCGTGCTGAGATCGGCTCAGGCGAGAGCGTCCGTGCGCCACAGCACGGCAGCGGCCGCCAGATCCTGCCCGTAGCTGCTGAGGCGAAGAGCCCGGGTGGTCAGCTCGCTGGCCCGAGCCGGCTCGGTCGGCTCGTAGTCGTCCGCGGTGTGAGTCGCACCTGATGCCTGCACCCGGCAGAACGCCGCGGCGCGGTCGAGCGCGACGGCGAAGTCACCGCGGAACGCTCCGCGCAGGATCGTGTCGATCAGCACGACCAACTCGTCAGGGCTCGCCGGCACAGGCGCCCCGGCGATCACCGCATCCGCCGACGGCAGCTCCACGCGCCCACGGTCGTACAGGAGGGCCGCCATATGCGGGTCGCCATGGATCGCGAGCTGCAGGACGTAGAGCCGCCACAGCGCGCCGGGCAGCGTGCGCGACGGCGCCTTCGACCAGAGCTCGGCGATCTCGTCGATGCCGTGTTCGGCAGTGAAGGCCACAAGGCGTTCAGCACTCGCACCGCTCTCATCCGCACGGACGCGCGTCAAGAGGGCGGACGCCGTGGCGTGCGCGATACGAGTCTCTTCGGCGGGATCGTGCGCGCCGACGATGTTGTCGAAGGCACTCGTCGGACGACGCACGGGGCGATGGTGCTGCTCGGGCATCCCTCCAGGGTACGCGCGATCGGAGCAGCTCAGGCCGTGGGGATGACGATCACGGGGTCGGTCGTGGGCTGGCCTGTGGGTGATCCGCCGGCCTGCTCGACCGTCACAGCGATCGCGTCGCCCGCCTGCATGTCGCCGGCGAGCAGTGCCGTGGCGTCACCACCGTCGACATCGAAGACACCGGCGGAGACCGGCGCGTCCCCGCGCACGAACCACAGCTCGTACGTCTTGCCGTCGCCGGCGCTCGGCAGACCGTCGGCCACGAGGACGGCCTTGCCCGCAGAGCCGGACCAGTGCGCGGTCGCGGTTCCGCCGCCGTCGAGTTCCACCGTCGCCTGCTGGGCGTCTCCAGACGCCTCGATCTCCTGCAGAGCGACCACGCTCGCCGGGGGGTTCAGCTGCTGGTTGAGGGCGATCGCGCCGACGCCGACTCCGACCAGCAGAGCGAGGCATGCAGCCAGGGCGAAGATGGTGCGTGTCCAACGGCGCGGCTTGTCGCGTTCGGGCTGCCCCTCAGCCGCTGACCCGTTCGATGGCTCGAGCCGAGGCGCATCATCCGAGACGTCGGGATCGGTTCGAACGTCCCCGTCCTGGGGCATGCCGGCGATCTGGGCGAGCAGCGCGGAACGGATGTGCGCGGGGGGCGTGACGGGCTCCACGGAGTCTGAGAGGAGTGCAGCCGTCGCGATATCCGCATCCACCGTTTCCTCCCACTCGGGGTGCTCTGCGAGGGCGGCTCGATAGCGACGTTCGTCGTCAGCGGAGAGCGCATGCAGGGCGGCACCTGCCGCGAGCTCCTCGAAGTCCTTCTCGTTCATGCCGTCACCCCCATCGCCGTGCGCAGACGGCTGAGCCCGTCTCGCATCCGTGTCTTGATCGTCCCCAGCGGCGCCCCGACGAGGGCCGCGATCTCGTTCTGACTGTAACCGCCGTAGTAAGCGAGGACGAGTGCTTCCCGCTGCGCTTCCGGAAGCCCCGAAAGCGCCTCGACGACCTTCCCTCCCTCGATCCCCAATTCGACCTGCTCCGCCACACTGTCGTGCGCGATGCCGATGTCCTTGAATCCTGCCCGTACATCCCGGTCGGCACTCGACTGCGATGCTCGCACCCGATCGACGGCCCGGCGATGAGCGATCGTCATGATCCACGCTCGTCCTTGACCTCTGTTCGGAGCGAAGCGCGAAGCGGATTGCCAGATCTCCAGGAAAACCTCTTGCAGCACCTCTTCGCTCTGCGAGCGGTTGACCAGCACACGGAGGATGAGGCCGAACACGCGGGAGGAGAGGGTGTCGTAGAGAGTCGCGAAGGCAGCCTGATCACCGGACGCGACGCGGACGAGGAGGTCGGCGACAGCATCCTGCGTCGCTCCTTCGTCGGGAACGTCGAAACCATCGATGACCATCTCTCACAGCATGCCCCATCAGAGGCCCTATCGCGCACAGGCGTCACCTGAATGTGACGGATCGGAGCACCGATCGAAGTTTTCTCAGATTCGTCCCATCCGATCCCGATGGGGCTCCGAACAGCACTCGACGCCACGGAGAGGCCGTGGCTCAGTTCTGAAGGAGCTCGACATGTTCAGCACCAAGAAGAAGGTCACCGCGGCAATCACCCTCGGCCTGGCGAGCGCGTTCCTGCTCTCCGCCTGTTCCATGGGCAGCGGCAGCAGCACCTCGGACTCGTCGTCCGAGCCGAAGGCACCGGAGACGTCGGAGTCGACGCCGATGGAGATGGACCCGGCCGCCAACCTGGTCGGCCCCGGTTGCGCGGCATACGCCGACGCCGTGCCGGACGGCGCGGGCTCGGTCGCCGGTATGGCTGAGGACCCGGTGGCGGTCGCCGCCTCCAACAACCCGCTGCTGACCACGCTGGTCGCTGCGGTCAGCGGAAAGCTCAACCCCGACGTCGACCTGGTCGACACCCTGAACGGCGGCGAGTTCACCGTCTTCGCTCCGGTGGATGACGCTTTCGCGAAGATCGACCCGGCCACCATCGAGGGACTCAAGACCGACAGCGCGACGCTGAGCTCGATCCTGACGTACCACGTGGTCCCCGGCCAGATCGATCCTTCCGACATCGATGGCATGCACACCACGGTCCAGGGTGCTGACCTCGAGGTCACGGGCAGCGGCGACGACCTGATGGTCAACGACGCCAAGGTGATCTGCGGTGGAGTCAAGACCGCGAACGCGACCGTGTACCTCATCGACACGGTTCTGATGCCCCCGGCTTCCTGAGCCTGGGACAGCCGGGTGGGAGGACACCCGGCACGCGCCCTTCTCGGGGCAGGGGGAGGAACCCGGGAAGGAAAGGGGCCGTCGGCGGTGCTGTGTCGCCGACGGCCCCTCGTCGTGCGCACTAGACTTGAGGGAGGGGCCTCTAGCTCAGTTGGCAGAGCATCGGACTTTTAATCCGCGGGTCGTGGGTTCGAGCCCCACGGGGCCCACCGCGCGTCGTCGTATCCGACCGATGACCTCCCCTGTACCACCGGCTCTTCGCATCGGCCACCCCCTTTCGCCTCCGTCTGACCTGAGAGATCGTCGAGTCGTCCCCGAACGGCGGACGACACTCCAGGAAAGGATGAACGATGACCCTCAGCGGCAGCCGCGTGGCATTCCTCGCAACGGACGGATTCGAGGACAGCGAACTCACCAGTCCCTGGGAAGCGGTGACGGCGGAGGGCGCGAGCGCGACCATGATCGCCCCGGACGGCGCAGCCATCACCGGCAAGAACGGGCACGAGCAGGCCGTGGATCTGCGCGCGTCGGAGACGACCGCGGATCAGTTCGATGCCCTGGTCCTCCCCGGAGGCGTCGTCAATGCGGACCACCTGCGCATGGACAAGCCCTCCATCGAACTGGCACGGGCCTTCTTCGAGCAGCACAAGCCGGTCGGCGTGATCTGCCACGGCGCTTGGATCCTCATCGAGGCGGGCGTCGTCGATGGGCGGACGCTCACCAGCTATCCGAGTCTGACCACCGACCTGCGCAACGCAGGCGCGACGTGGGTCGACGAGGAGGTCGTGGTCGACGAGGGGCTCGTCTCCAGCCGCACCCCCGACGACCTCCCGGCCTTCAATGCGAAGCTGGTCGAGGAGATCGGCGAAGGCAAGCACGCCGGGCAGACCGCCTGACGACAGGGCTAGGCCCGCGCCCGGTGCCGGCGCACCGCCGCACGGTTGGCGCAGCGCACGGAGCAGAAGCGTTGGCGCCCGTTGCGCGTCACATCCGCGACGACGTTGGTGCAGGGCGTGGCCTGGCAGCGGCTCAAGCGATCCATACCGCGGGTGACCAGGTGCAGCGAGGTACCGAGGCTGATGATCGCCCTGAGCACGAAGGGCAGCGAAGGCACATCGTCCCGATAGTGCAGATGCCACCCCTCGCCGTCGTGGTTCGTCAACCGGGGGTAGGCGGCCGCGACGGCGAGTTGCGCGTTGAGGAGAACTGCTCGCGCATCGGGGTCGGGCTCATCGACGATCGCGAGCCATTCGTCGATGACGTCCCTGACCCGCTCATAGTCGTCAGGGGCCGGAGGGAAGGTCATCGTCATCCCCTGCGCGAGTGTGCGCTCCTCGATCCCGGCGCGGTCGGCCGGCCAGTCGTTGGCGAGAGAAGCGGCGAGCCGGACCGCGTACTCACCGTAAGGGTTGAGATGCATAAGACCATTACATCACGCTGGATGCATGACCTCGCAGAACACGCTTCCGACCCCTCGCATCCACCCGTCGACCGATAGCCACGAACACGCCTGGTCGGTGGAATCCCGGCACCAGACGAGCGAAGGCATCGTGCTCTACGTGCGATGCGCGAGCTGCCGCACGCACCGCGTCGACGTGCAGCCGCACCCACACACGCCGCCGATGGCGCTGAGTACGGAGCTGCGAAGCATCACCCCGTCAGCTCGATGAGCTTCCGCGTCGTACGCAGATTTCGAGCCGTCCCCGCGACGCCCAATGCACGGTCCAGCGCCGCCTTCGTGAGCTTGGTCGAGTGCACGCCGCCCTCACCGTAGTCGATCCACAGATCGTTCCCGATCAGCGCGATGCGCTCCGCCGGGAGCAGGCGGTGCTGCAACGCCTCGATCGCGCCTGCAGCGGGTGCCCCCTCCAGGAACATCGCGTGCACGAACTTCAGATCCCCCTCCGGGAACGGCTGCGCGGACTCGGAGGAGAGCAGCTGCGCGTGCGTGCGATGGATGACGGGCGTGTCGACCCCGAACTCGTCGTGGATGGCCACCCGCACCGCCGCACACGCGATGTCGGGGTCGTCCGGTGTCGCGCACACGATGTTGCCGCTCGCGATGTATGTGGAGACATCCGACAGGTCGGTTTCGGCCGCGAGCACTTCGCGGAGGCGCGCCATCGGCACGCTGTTGCGGCCGCTGACGTTTACGGCCCGCAGCAGCAAGACGCTGCGGCTCACGCGTCGGCGCTCTCGACCAGCTCCGCGCCCGCATGGACGAGTTCAGCGAGGGCCGCCTCGCTGGGCTCCACCGCGACGCCGGCGACGAGGTCGGTGAGGATACGGACCCGCACACCGTGAGCGATGGCGTCGAGGGCGCTCGCCCGCACGCAATGATCGGTCGCGAGGCCCACCACGTCGGCGCTCAGCGCGCCCGCTTGCGCCAGTATCGCGCCGACCGTCTCCCCCGCCTCCGTCTGTCCCTCGAACATCGAGTACGCCGGCTCCCCCTGGCCCTTGCGGACATGGTGCGTGACGGCAGCGGTCTCGAACAGCGGGTCGTACTCGGCGCCATCGGTCCCCGCGACACAGTGCACAGGCCAGGAGTCGACATAGTCGGGGTCCTCCGCGAAGTGCCCGCCGTTGTCGCCATCGGCATCATGCCAATCCCTCGACGCGATGATCACCTCGTAATCGGCCGCGTGAAGGGCGAGGAATTCGGTGACGGCTGCGGCCACCGCATCACCGCCCGCTACGGCAAGGGCGCCGTCCTCGGTGAAATCGTTCTGCACATCGACGATGAGAAGCGCTCTGCTCATGCTTCGAGGGTACGCGGTGAGGAACGGGAAAGGCCCCGTGATGTTCTTCGCATCACGGGGCCTTCGGAGCCGCTTGTCAGAATCGAACTGACGACCTTTTCATTACGAGTGAAATGCTCTACCGACTGAGCTAAAGCGGCGTGCGACGCGTGAGCGGCGCGATCACCGATATTACCCTGTCTCGCGCTCGCTCGCGAATCGAGGCCTCCTCATTCGCAGCGGAGCCCGTCTTCCGGTACGACATCGTCGAGCAGGAACGCCTCGACAGCATCGTCCACGCAGGCGTTGCCCTTGTTGTATCCGGTGTGCCCCTCGCCGACACGTGTGATGAGGACACCTTCCTCAAGCTGGTTCGCGAGCGACTCCGACCACTCGTAAGGGGTCGCCGGGTCGTTCGTCGTGCCGATCACCAGGATGGGACCCGCGCCTTCGGCCTTGATCTCACCCCGCGTGCCCGTGGGCGGGTAGGGCCAGACCGCGCAGGAGTCAGGTCCCGCCCAGTAGGGCGCGATCGTGGGCGCGCCTTCGGCGATCTTCGCGTTCGTCGCCGCTTCCGCCGCCGGGTCGTCCTCGACCGGGTAGTCCATGCAGTTGTAGGCCCGGAAGGCCTCGGTGGAGTTGTCGGTGTAGGTGCCGTTCTCGCGCCCGTTGTAGAAGTCTGCGAGGAACAGTGCCGAGGTCGGGTCGCCCTGCAGTGCCTCATCGAGTGCCTGCGTGAGGTAGCCCCAGCTGTCCTGCGAGTAGAGCGCGGCGATGATGGCGGTCATCAGGGAGTCCGCGCCCAGCATGCGGCCGTCTCCACTCTTCAGCGGGGTGCTGTCGACGCTCGCCAGCAGCGCCCCCAGATCGGCCATCGCCTCATCCACACTGCCGTTGAACGGGCACTCCCCCGAGTCGAGGCAGTCCTGCATGTAGGCGCGCAGCGCGGACTCGAACCCGAGCGCCTGCGTCGCGCCGACCTCGAGCCCGGGGACGGCGGGATCGATCGCGCCGTCGAGCACCAGACGGCCGGCCTTCTCGGGGTACAGCTTCGCGTAGGTCGCACCGAGGAACGTGCCGTAGGAGTAGCCGAGGTAGTTCAGCTGCTTGTCGCCCAGCACCGCGCGGATCAGATCCATGTCCCTGGCGGCGTTGACCGTGGTGATGTACGGCAGGATCCCCCCGCTGTTGGCGTCGCACGCCTCGGCGAACTTCTTGTGGGAGTCGAGCAGCTCGGCCTCCCACTCGGCCGTGCCTCGTGCTGCCGAGGGAATGCCGTAGAGGTAGTCGTCCATCTGCGGTGCGTCGTAGCAGGTGACCGCGGTGGAATCTCCGACACCGCGCGGGTCGAACCCGATCACGTCGAAGTTCTCGATGAGGTCGGCGCCGACCGCGAAGTCGAGGCTGTTCAGGACCAGGTCGACACCACTGGCACCCGGACCGCCCGGGTTCGTGAGCAACGAGCCGACCGGGGTGCCCTCGGCGCGGTGTCGGACGACCGAGAGGGTGATCTCGCCCTTGCCCGGGTCTTCCCAGTCGAGCGGAGCGGTGACGTCGGTGCAGTCGAAGCCGACACCGCACTCCGTCCAGGTCAGTTCCTGCGAGTAGAAGGGCAGCAGGTCTTCGGCGACCCCCTCGGTGTCCGGCGTGCTCGTCGTCGACGGCCGCGACGACTGCTCGGGAATCATCGCGTACAGACATCCCGAGAGGGCGACGGATGCGGCGGCGAGCCCTGCGATGACCGCGGCGGCGCGGCGCAGGCGGGAAGTCGATCGGTTGTTCACGGTTTCCTCCCGCTCGTGATCGTCACGAGCAAGCTCTCCAGGGCGAGCAGCGGGGCGACGTTGCGCTCCAGCGACTGCCGCGTCTCGGCAAGGTGGTCAAGTACGACAAGAGTACGGGTCTCGGGCCAGGCGGAAGCGAGGTCGGACAGCTCGGTGCGCAACTCATTGTTGATGAGCCCGTCGCTCTGCCCGAACTGCAGCATCACGACGTCGCGGTACAGCGACTGAAGGTCGGTGAGCACACGATCGATCCCGTCGCGCAGGCTTCGCGTGGCCCGCTTCTTCTGATCGTCTTCGAGCGCCGCGAGCTGTGTCCGCAGCGCCGGCGGCACCGCCTGTCCCTCGGCGATGCCGATCGTGCGCAGCAGCGAAGCGCGCTCCTGGGCGTCGCGCTCGGCGGTGAGAGCCTTCGCGTCCTCCGTGGCCGCCTGGATGATGCGTCCGGCGACCTCGACCGCATCCCCCACGCCTCTGACGCCGAGGACCGAGCGGAGCGTCTCTTCGCGCCGACGCCTGGCCGCATCGTCGGTGGCGAGTCGCTGGGCCATGCCGATGTGGCGCTGCGCATGCCGTGCCGCCTGCTCGGCGACGGCCTCATCCACCCCCGTGCGAAGGCTGATGAGCCTGGCCACGTCGGCGACATCGGGCTCCCGCAACCGCAGCGATCGCACGCGCGATCGGATCGTGGGCAGCAGATCGGCCTCGCTCGGCGCGCACAGGATCCACACCGTCTGCTCCGGAGGCTCTTCGAGCGCTTTCAGGAGCACGTTGGAGGTGCGCTCGACCATGCGGTCGGCGTCTTCGACGACGATGACCCGATAGCGGCCGGCGGACGGCGCGAAGTAGGAGCGCTCGACGAGAGCGCGAGCCTCGGCGATCGTGATGATGACCTTGTCGGTGCGCAAGGCGGTGACATCGGGATGAGTGCCTGCGAGCACCTGCCGCATGACGGTCTCGTCGTCAGGTCGATCCGCGATCAGTGCAGCCGCGAAGGCGTACGCCAGAGTCGAACGGCCGGAGCCGGGCGGCCCCGTGATCAGCCAGGCGTGCGAGAGCGCCGACGGATCGGCTGCCGCAGCACGGAGCGTGTCGACGGCAGCGTCCTGCCCCCACACATCCGCCCACGGGAAAGGGGCCGGAACGGTCTGGGGCATGCACTCAGCCTAATCGTGACCGCCGACGTCGGAAGCACGGAGGGATACCGCGGTGCTGGTCAGTCGAGAAGAGCGCCGACCCTCGCCCTGATCTGCTCCGCGATGGCATCCGGAGCCGCTGCGGCGTCGACGACGAGGAACCTGTCCGGTTCGGCTCTCGCGAGGTCGAGGAAGGCGTCGCGGACGCGGCCGTGGAAGTCCGATTGCTCGGCTTCGAGCCGGTCGAACGGCTTGTCGGCGGAGTCCAGCCGGGCCCGCGCCTCACTGGGGGCGAGGTCGAGCAGGATCGTCAGGTCGGGCAGTGCACCCTCGGCCGCCCAGAGCGAGAGGTCGCGGATCTCCGTCGCATCGAGCACCCGACCCGCGCCCTGATACGCCACGGATGAATCGAGGTAGCGATCCTGCAGCACGATGTCGCCCCGACCGAGCGCGGGACGCACCACGGTGGCGACATGGTGCGCTCGATCCGCGGCGTACAGCAGAGCCTCCGCGCGCGGTGCGATGTCGCCCCGATGGTGCAGGACGATGTCGCGGATGAGCTGACCGACCTCCGAGCCGCCGGGTTCACGGGTGCGGACGACCGTCCGCCCGACCCCTTCGAGCCAGTCCGCGAGCAGGTTCGACTGTGTGGTCTTGCCCGAGCCGTCGCCGCCCTCGAGCGTGATCCAGACCCCGTGGCCTGAGGTCACGAGTCCGCCTTCTCCGCTGCCTTCGCCGCGGCGTTCGCGGCACGCGTCGCGGCGGCCTTCTTCGCCGCTGCCGACCGAGCGGCGGATGTGGCAGCGGTCGTCTTCTTCGCGGCGGGCTTCTTGGCCGGTGCCTTCTTCGCGGCGGGCTTCTTCGCGGGCGCCTTCTTCGCCGGTGCCTTCTTCGCAGCGCCGCGCTTGGGGGCGGGGCCCTTGGCACGCTTGTCGGCGAGCATCTGCACCGCGATCTCGAAGGTGATGTCTTCCACCTTCTGTCCTCGCGGAATCGTGACGTTCGTCTCGCCGTCGGTCACGTACGCACCGAAGCGGCCGTCACGGATCCGGATCGGCTTGCCGCTGACCGGGTCGGCCTCGAACTCTGCGAGCGCACTGGAGGCCCTGCGTCCGGCACCGTACTTCGGCTGGGAGTAGATCTCCAGCGCCTGCTCGAGCGTCACGTCGAAGATCTGCGACTCCGACTCGAGCGAACGCGAATCTGTCCCCTTCTTCAGGTAGGGTCCGAACCGTCCGTTCTGCGCCGTGATCTCGTCGCCGGACTCGGGGTCGACACCCACGACGCGCGGGAGGCTCAGCAGCTGCAGCGCCGTCTCGAGGTCGATCTCGTCGACGGACATCGAACGGAACAGCGACGCGGTGCGCGGCTTGGGGGCCGTTTCCTTCTTCGCGCCCCGCTTCGGCTTCGGCTTGTCGACCACCTCGCCGGTCGCCTCATCGACGGCGGCGTCCTCCGACACGGGATCGTTCTCCTGGATGTACGGTCCGAACCGGCCGTCCTTCACGACGATGATCTTGCCGTTCTCGGGGTTCTCGCCGAGCACGCGGTCACCGGCGACGGGAGCGTCGATGAGCTCCTGCGCCTTTTCGGCGGTCAGCTCGTCCGGCGCCAGGTCTTCCGGGACGTTGACGATGCGTGGCTTGGCCTCGGGGTTCGCCGGGTCGGCCACCTCGAGGTACGGGCCGTACTTGCCGAAGCGCAGCGTGGCGGTGTCGGTGATGCGCGTGGAGTTCAGCGCGCGGGCATCGATCTCACCGAGGTTGTCGACGACCTGGCGCAGTCCGACGTGGGCGTCAGAGCCGAAGTAGAACGACTTGAGCCACTCGACGCGGTTCTGCTCGCCACGGGCGATCGTGTCGAGGTCGTCTTCGAGCGCAGCCGTGAAGTCGTAGTCGACGAGGTCGGCGAAATGCTCTTCGAGCAGACGCACCACGCTGAACGCGAGCCACGTCGGCACGAGGGCCTGCCCGCGCTTGACCGCGTATCCACGGTCGAGGATCGTCTCGGGAATCGAGGCGAACGTCGAAGGACGTCCGATGCCCTTCTCCTCGAGGACCTTCACGAGCGAGGCCTCGGTGTAGCGCGGCTTCGGCGTTGTGCGGTGACCCTTGGCCTCGGCATCCGACACGGCGAGCTGGTCGCCGACCGCTACGGCAGGCAGCGACTGGTTCTCCGCAGCGTCGGCATCTCCGCGCTTCTCATCGCGACCCTCCTCGTACGCCTCCAGGAAGCCCTTGAACGTGTAGACGGTTCCGGAGGCCGTGAACTCGGCCTTCTTCTCCCCCGCGTCGACGGCGATGGTGACCGTGGTGGTCTCGTACTTGGCGTCGGACATCTGGCTGGCGACGGTGCGCTTCCAGATGAGGTCGTAGAGGCGCTGCTCATCGCGATCCAGCTCGGACGACAGAGAAGCCGGCGTACGGAAGTTGTCACCCGAGGGGCGGATGGCCTCGTGGGCCTCCTGGGCGTTCTTGCTCTTCGACTTGTAGACGCGCGGCTTCAGCGGCACCGCTGCATCGCCGTAGAGTGCGACCGCCTGGCTCCGTGCCGCCTGCACCGCCTGGGTGCTCAGCGACGTGGAGTCGGTACGCATATAGGTGATGTAGCCCTTCTCGTACAGACGCTGGGCTACGCCCATGGCCTGCTTGGCTCCCATCGACAGCTTGCGGCCCGCCTCCTGCTGCATCGTGGAGGTCGTGAACGGCGCGTAGGGGCTGCGCGTTCCCGGTTTGGCCTCGACCTTGGTGACGTTCCCGGTGCCGACGGCGTCCACAGCCGCGGCGAGCGCGGTGGCCGCGGCCTCGTCGAGGATGACGACGGCCTTCTTGAGCTTGCCGTCGTCGTCGAAGTCCGAGCCGCGTGCCAGCTGACCGCCGTCCACGCGGACGAGCCGGATCTTGAACGAGGTACCGGTCGCCGCGGCAGCCGCATCGACGTCCCAGTACTCGGCCGAGGTGAACGCCATGCGCTCGCGCTCACGGTCGACGATGAGGCGCGTCGCGGCGGACTGCACACGACCGGCCGAGATCCCGGTCTTGACCTTGTACCAGAGCACGGGCGAGACGTCCCACCCGTACAGGCGGTCGAGGATGCGGCGGGTCTCCTGCGCGTCGACGAGGTCGTGGTCGAGTTCGCGGGTGTTGCCGACGGCGGCCTGGATCGCGTCCTTGGTGATCTCGTGGAACACCATGCGCTTGACCGGCACCTTGGGCTTGAGGGTCTCCAGCAGGTGCCAGGCGATGGCCTCGCCTTCGCGGTCCTCATCAGTGGCGAGCAGGAGTTCGTCGGCGCTCTTCAGCGCACGCTTGAGCTCGGCGACCGTCTTGGTCTTCCGATCGGAGACGACGTAGTACGGGTCGAACCCGTTGTCGATGTCGATGGAGTACTTCCCGTACGCCTGCTTGTCCGCAGCCGGGATGTCCTTCTTGTCAGCGAGGTCGCGGATGTGGCCGACGGAGCTGAGCACCTCATAGCCGTCGCCGAGGTATCCCTGAATAGACCGCATCTTCGTCGGGGACTCGACGATGACGAGCTTCTTGCCTTCAGCCAAGGGTGCGTCCTTTCTTCGAAGCACACCATACACACCACTGTGTGGGGTCGTTCACAGTGAGCGAGGTCGCGCTGCCGTCGCTATCCCTCGGGGGGCCCGGCACGGGCTCGGGAGACGGCTGCGAGTCCAGCGTACGCCGCCTGCACCTCCACGGTCGCCACGAAGCCCTCGAGGACGCAGCCGGTGAGGGTCGCCCCGGCAGCACGCGCGACCCTCTCGGCGAGTGCGCAGGGCTGCTCGGATGTGGTCACGGCACCGCTCGCCGCATCGGCGGCGGCGAGCGCCGCAGCATCGGCCGCACCCGCCGCTCGTTGCGCCGTGACGGCCGCACCTCCGACGGCGGCGAGACCCAGGGAGAGGGTGGCGGCGACCGCGAGCATCCCTGCCGCCAATGCCGAGCCGGCCATCAGAGTCCTCCCTCGAGTGCGCAACTCGAGGCCCGCAGCGGCATGTGGATCAGCGCGCCGATGGAGACATCGACGGAGGTGGTGACGCATACGAGATCGCCCAGGGGCGAGGACGACATCCCCGCCCCCGGCACGGCCGCCTGGACCACCCGCTCTGCCGCACCGTGTCCCTCGCCACGTCCGAGAAGACGAGCCGCGTCCGCGGAGGCGTCCTGCAGCGCCACCTGGCGAGACGCTGCTCCGAGCGCCCCTGCACCGAGAAGGAGCGCGAGCACGACGGCGGGAAGCGCGAGTGCCAGCTCCGCTGCGGCGGATCCGCGCTCATCCGCATGTCGCGGCGTCGGTCTCGCATCACCACCGCCAGGCCCGTTCATCGCGGGTCTCCTCGCCCGCATCACGACACCGTGAGCGCGCGCCGCACGAGGTCCGTGAGGATGCCGCGGACTTCATCGGAGCGCATGATGACGACGAGGAGCCCGGCGAAGGCGACTGCGGCCATCGTGGTGATCGCGTATTCGGCTGTGGCCGCCCCGGTGTCGTCGCCGAACAGCATGGCCGCGCGTCGGCGGTCGAGCGCAGGGATGTTCTTCATGGTGTTCCTTCTCTCTCTGGGCGATGCGTGGGCATCGGGTGGTGTTGATGAACCGTTGGCGGTCACAGGGGCATGGGAGTGGATGCGAGGACGCTGAGCAGGAGAGGCGCGACGCCGAGCAGCAGGAAAGCGGGCAGCGTGCAGATGCCGAGCGGAAACAGCAGCCGTGTCGAGAGCTTCGCCGCACGGAGCCGCCCCTGGACCCTCGCGGCATGCCGGTCCTGGGCTGCCGCCGCCCGGAGGAGCTCTGCGGCGGGCACCCCTGCGGCGCGGGACAGCTCGAGCACGGCGGCGACACGTTCGTCGCCACCTCCGGAAACGGATGTCTGCGAGACCAGGTGCAGTGCGCGGTCGATGGAGGCGCCACCGGCGAGCGCGATCGCGACCAGTTCTGCCCGCATGCCGGGGGTGCCGGGCCCAGGCGCCGCCCTCTTCAACAGCGTCGATGTCCACAGCCGCGCCGTCACCACGAGGAGGAGGCCGAGAACCACGCAGGCCGCCCCGAGCACGCTCCCGAAGACGACGCCGAGGGTGTCGAAGCCGAGCGCGAAGCCGAGGAGCAGCCCGGCCATCGGCATCCAGAGCAGCAGACGCGCCGTCCCCGCCGGCTCCGCGAGAGCGATGCGCACGTCATCGGCAGCAGCTGCAGCATCTCGCAACGTCTCCGCGATCATGCGGAGGACCTCGGCGAGTGGTGCGCCCACCGTCGTCGCGATCTCCCAGGCGGCCGCGAGATCGACCCAGGCCCCGCCCTCCGCCTCGATGGCGTCGAGGAGCGGGACTCCACGATCGACCCGATCGACGACGGCGCGTGCCGGCGCGTCCTCGGTCTCGGCGAGATGCCGCCACGCGACGACGGGGACCGCACCCGCCTGCAGCAGCACGGCCAGCGTCTGCACCGACGTTGCAGCGTCCGCTGCGGTCGCGTCCCGCCGCTGCGCCGCGCGAGGAGATCGCATCACCACGGCTGCACCTCCTCGATGTCGAGCCGATCCGCTGCGATGACGAGTCGGCCCGCCTGGCGGATCCGACGGATGCCTCCGGGGGCACGGTCGAGATGGAGGACGACGGTGAATGCGCTCACGGCCTGTCGCGCGAGTGCCACCGCATCCATCCCGGCGAGGGCACCCAGGGCTTCGAGGCGGGCGGGAACGTCACGGAGCCCGCTGGCGTGCAGGGTGCCTGCGCCGCCATCGTGTCCGGTGTTGAGTGCGGTGAGCAGCTCGCGGACCTCTTCTCCGCGACACTCGCCGACCACCAGGCGATCCGGTCGCATGCGCAGAGACTCACGGACCAGGCGGCTCAGCGTGATGCCGCCCGCGCCCTCGAGATTCGGCTGCCTCGCCTCGAGGGCGACGTGGTGCGGGTGCCGCGGCCGCAGTTCTGCGACGTCCTCGATCGTCACGATGCGCTCCCCCGGCGATACCTCGGACAGCAGAGCGGAGAGCAGCGTGGTCTTGCCCGTTCCCGTTCCCCCGGTGATGAGGATGTTCGCCCGCTCGGCCACCAGGCCGAGAAGCCAGGCTTCTTGGCGCGCGTCGAACGCGCCGAGCGCAGCGAGGGATCGGAGATCCGCGGCGCGCACCCGGGGAATCCGTATCGAGAGCGCGGTTCCTGTCGTCGACACCGGAGAGAGCACGGCATGCACACGGACGCCGGAGTCGAGACGGACGTCGACGCAGGGCGCCTGGTCGTCGAGATGGCGTCCGCCGAGCCCGACCAGTGCGACGGCGAGATCACGCACCTCACGCTCCGAGGCCCTCCAGGCAACAGCCGGCTCGGCGCCGCTCCCCCGGTCGACGTAGAGCCCGCCCGCACCGTTCACGAACACATCGGTCACAGCGTCGTCGATGTGAGGGAGAAGCGGTCCGAACACGGGATCCAGACGGAGGGGCTCCGGCGACGCGGTCTCCTCAGACGCGAGCGAGCGCACTCCCCTGGGCTGGATGACGAAGGAATCAGGCATGACGGCGACGCTATGCGCCGTCGCGGTGGGGGAAGTCCCGAGAGATCCGGATCCTCCAGCACCTGTGGAGAAGCCGACTCGTCACCCAGTGGTGCAGTGCGTGGATGACCACCTGACCCGAGGATGCCCCTGCGATGCAGAGAGCGCTCCCAAAGGAATGGGCGGCATCTCACGGGGGGAATGAGATGCCGCCCACGACGTTCCACGATTGGGGGAATCGGGCACGCCAAGGCCGGAATGAGAATTCGGCTGTCGTCGAGTGTACGCAAGGCGACCGTCCTGACAAAACCAGCAACACTACCGACTTTCGGCAGTATGCGGGGCGGGGCCGCAGGGATAGATTCGCCGTGACCTGGTCGCCCACCCCCCACGACCATGCTCGCAAGACCCGTATGCCGCAAAGGAGCGCCTGCCGATGAGCAGCCAGATCGACCATCTTCTCGACGAGACCCGGAAGTTCGCACCGTCGGAGGAGTTCGTCGCCCAAACCATCTCGTCGCCCGAGCTCTACGAGCGGGCTGCCGCCGACCGCGAGAGCTTCTGGGGCGAACAGTCCCGTGAGCTGGTGCACTGGCACAAGCCGTTCACGCAGGTGCTCGACTGGACCAACCCGCCCTTCGCGAAATGGTTCGACGACGGCGAGCTGAACGTCGCGTACAACTGCCTCGATCGCCACGTCGAGGCAGGCAACGGCGACCGCGTGGCGCTGCACTGGGAAGGCGAGCCCGGCGACTCCCGCCGCATCACCTACGCCGAGCTGACCGACGAGGTCAAGCGCGTCGCGAACGTGCTGGAAGGACTCGGCATCGGTCAGGGCGACCGCGTCGCGATCTACCTGCCGATGATCCCCGAGGCCATCGCCTCCATGCTGGCCGTCGCGCGCCTCGGCGCCATCCACTCCGTGGTGTTCGGCGGATTCAGTGCCGACAGCCTCCGCTCGCGCATCGACGACGCCGGCGCCAAGCTCGTCATCACGGCGGACGGCGGCTACCGGAAGGGACGCGTCTCCGCCCTCAAGCCCGCCGTCGATCAGGCACTCGCCGACCGCGGCGACGGCGAGCAGCAGACCGTGGAGCACGTCCTGGTCGTCAAGCGCGGCGAGAACGAGGTCGACTGGGTCGAAGGGCGCGACATCTGGTGGCACGACGCCGTCCCCGCAGCCTCCGCTGAGCACACGGCACAGGCCTTCCCCGCCGAGAATCCCCTCTTCATCCTCTACACGTCCGGCACCACCGGGAGGCCCAAGGGCATCCTGCACACCTCGGGCGGGTATCTGACCCAGGCGGCGTACTCGCACAAGTACGTCTTCGACCTGCACCCGGATACCGACGTGTTCTGGTGCACGGCCGACATCGGCTGGATCACCGGGCACAGCTACGTCGCCTACGGCCCGCTGGCCAACGGTGCGACCCAGGTTCTCTACGAGGGGACTCCGGACGCCCCGCACCCCGGTCGCTGGTGGGAGATCATCGAGAAGTACAGGGTGTCGATCTTCTACACCGCGCCGACCGCGATCCGCTCGTTCATGAAGATCGGCCGCAGCGTCCCCGCGAAGTTCGATCTCTCTTCGCTGCGACTGCTCGGCTCGGTGGGAGAGCCCATCAACCCCGAGGCGTGGATGTGGTACCGCGAGGTCATCGGCGCGGGCAAGACGCCGATCGTCGATACCTGGTGGCAGACCGAGACCGGCGCGATCATGGTGTCCGCCCTCCCCGGCGTGACGGAGACCAAGCCCGGTTCGGCGCAGGTGCCGCTCCCCGGGATCTCGATCGACGTGGTGGACGAGAAGGGCGTCGAGGTCGGCAACGGCAGCGGCGGACTGCTCGTGATCACCGAGCCGTGGCCGAGCATGCTCCGCGGTATCTGGGGCGACCCGGAACGGTACCGCGAGACCTACTGGGAGAAGTTCGAGGACCAGGGCTACTACTTCGCGGGCGACGGCGCGCGCCTCGACGACGACGGCGACCTGTGGCTGCTGGGCCGCGTCGACGACGTGATGAACGTCTCCGGCCACCGCCTGTCGACCGCCGAGATCGAGTCCTCTCTGGTCGCGCACGAGGCGACGGCGGAGGCCGCCGTGGTCGGAGCATCGGACGAGACCACCGGACAGGCGGTTGTTGCCTATTGTGTTTTGAAGGAAAGCTACCTGTCATCACACGAGAACATTCAGGACCTCGCCCAGGAGCTACGGGCTTGGGTCGCCAGCCAGATCGGGGCAATCGCACGCCCCCGCGAGATCTACATCGTCACGGAACTGCCCAAGACGCGCTCAGGCAAGATCATGCGTCGGCTGCTGAGAGATGTGGCAGAGGGCCGAGAAGTGGGTGACACCACCACCCTGGCCGACACCATGGTCATGTCGACCATCCAGTCGAATGTAGCGAGCAAGAAGTAGCGCTCGCTGCCCCAAGACGCAGGAAGGCCACGCGCTCAAATGAGTGCGTGGCCTTCGTCGTAGCTTCCCGCTGCTGCGTCTTGCGCTCCGGGATCGAGCGATCACATCAACGAGGCAATCTCTGCGCTGAGATGGCCTTCCGCGGTCGATAAGACGATCAGTCAGCCCTTGGCCGGGTGCTGCGGCGCAGTGTCGTACCCCGGGAGCCCGAAGTGCTGCTCGTAGATCTCCCGGAACTCCTTTTTGAGCGGCCCCATTTGATTGTGCTCGATGCCCTGCTCCTGGAGCCAGGCCCGGGCTGCGATGGTGTCGTAGGGCTTCTTGCCTTCTGCCAGCAGCCTCGCCGCCTCGGCCCGGAGCGCAGCGCCCTGCTCCCAATCCAATGCCTCAAGGGCCAGTTTCTTTACCTGTTCCGAATCCAGTGATTCGAAGACCAGATTCTTTACCTGCTCTGGAGTCAACTGCTGGGAGTGGGCCTGGGCCAGATCCACTTCCCGCGCCTTCTCGATGTAGGGCGCGAGCAGCTTGGCCAGCTCCACCTCATGGGCATCGGTCAGGTCGATTTCGAAGTGTCTGCCGAGGAAGCCGAAGCTCACCGAACCGCCCTCGCCGGGTGCGATCGGCGTGCCATCGAGGTCATCGACCTTCATCAGGATGTCTGCCATGGCCCCATCCTACTCTTTGTCGCCAACACTCGCCATCGAGTCATCGATGACTAGCCGTCACACTTCGTCAACAAGTCTGATGACTCGCGTGACATTGCAGTGGCAGAGGCGGCGTATTCGACTCAAAGCGTGCAGTTCGCATACCGCGACACGCCGAGTCTTCATACTTTTTTGGAGCGATGAGACGCCCGTGATTCCGCGGGTATTTGGCGATTGGGGCACCAACTTGAACGGGAGTCACGCATGACTCGCTTGACAGTCTTCGGAGACTCCGGCTAGTGTTGTGAACACAAGGCAGGCCGGGGAGGAAACGAGGAACCGGCCTGACGCTCGAACACTGAAAACTCAATCTGAGAAAAAATCCGAGACAGCCCGGCAGGGCTTATCTCGTAGTGCGCCTACTCGGGCGCAGCACTAGACCTCGGCGGGGCGCCAGCTCCGACCGACCCACAGAAATCGGCTCAACCGAGCCACCATCGAATGCCCTTGATCGGGTGAACTAAAAGGACACAACATGAACAACATCAACACTGAGGATCTCTTCGTCGACGGACTTCCGGCTCCGAAGCCTCGCACCAAGAAGATTCACAACCGGAGCATCTACCTGACGACACCTTGCATCGGTTCAGCGAAGCAGAATCCGGGTGTTCCGGTACGCCTTGCGCAGGGCAAGCTCGTGGACAAGGCCTACGCTCCGACCCTCAAGGCGCAGGCAATCGAGCTCGGCAGCAATCTCAAGATCGACTGGGTCTATCAGGAGGATCGAGAGATCGAGAGCGCCACGACGGGCAAGATCACCAATGCCCAGATGGGCTGGGTCTTCTTGACCTACACCGGTGATCCGATCTCAGGTGAGGACGAAGCTCCGGCCGAGGTCGTCTCCATCGAGCAGGCCGTAGCAAAGGCCGAGAAGAAGGCTCGCAAGAAAGCCAAGAGGCAGGCCGCGGCCGAGCAGGCAGCCGCCTGATCCGAGCAGCAACTGGGGCCGCTATCCACTTCGGGTAGCGGCCCCTCCCATGACTACAGATTGGAACGACCATGAACAAGAAGCAGATGTATGCAGAGATCGATCAGGCGCTGGCTGAGAGGATCCAGCTCCTCGTCATTGATCCAGGGTTCCCGGCAGAGGGAGAGTTGTGTGAGCTCGGCCCGAAGGAGCTCGTGCTCAAGATCTGGACGCAAAACGGATGGGAGCCCGATGCCCAGCCTTGGGGGCTTCTGCGACTTTGGGCGGCTAATGCGATCTCAGGGCTCGCACAAGACATCATGGAGCAGGACGAAGCACCGGCTTGCTACATGGTTCTCCGGGAGTTCTCCATGGGCTTCTGGGACCGAGGGCAGGCTCTGAATATCTCTGAGAATGAGCTGTTTTTTCGCTTCCACACATACGCAGCGCTGTTCGAACTGGGAAAGCCCATGCTCCAGGCAATCGCTGAGGAGGCCCTGGAGATGGTCGAGTGCGCTGAGTTCGTCGAGATCGATTACCGCTTCTGGCAGATGACTCAGGCGCTGGCCGCATGACGACCAAGCAGCGCGTGTACCTGACCGAAGAGGCCGTCGAGGCCGCTCGACAGAACCCCGGTTTCTCGGTCCTCCTCGGCGAGGGGCGGTATGTCTCTCAGTCGTACCTCCCGCGGCTTGTCACTCAGATCGAGGAGATGGACGATGGGTTCGAGATCGGGTGGGCTGTGGAAGCTGCTCATCGCCATATGAACCCGGTATCTGGTCGCATCAGCTACACCCGCCTGGGTCGGGTATACCTTCGCTGGACGGGGAAGGCGGCCGCCGCATGAAGGTAATCCTGATCGCTCGGAAGCTCAGCCGCCCCAAAGCGCTGCATGTCCCAGGAGGATGCCATTGCGTTGTGCTCGGATCCTCGCAGTAAAGGCCCGCGCTGGATGACCGTCTTTGCGCCGATCGAGGAGTGGCAGGTCGACGGCGCGATACCCGCCCAAGCAAGGATCGAGGATACGGGCAAGCTCGACGGGCTGATCGAAGAACTAGGCCTGACCAAGTATGCAATCTAGGAGGAGCAAGAAAGAGCCCCCGGCCATTGGCCGGGGGCTCTTTGCGTTGGTGCTGAAGGTTACCGTGCGAGCCGGTCAGCGATCCGTTGTGCGCCATCGTGGAGCCAAGGCCGGCTGATGTCCCAGCCGTCCTGGATCGCCTGAAGCATGATCTCGACAGTTTGCCGAAGGAGTTCCATCAGCTCGAAGAAGGTCATGACCTGTCCCGGACGGAGTACATGAGCGGCACGCCGTTGCCGACGATCACCGAGTAGACCTCTTGGCCCTGAGCCTCAGCGTCGGCCAGGGACTTCTTGAACTCTTCCATCAGCTCGGGCTTGATGTGCTTGTGTGCTTCGGTTGCATCGTAGGTTGCCACGGTTGTTCCTTTCGCCTGGAAGAAATGAGGAAGGGCCGGGGATGGTCCCCGGCCCTGCTGAGTTCGATCAGTCCTGCTTCTTCAGGACATCGATCCGGTCGGCCAGCTCTCCGATGACCTTCAGCGCTGCATCGCGCTTGGCCACGGCCTCCTCCTTGCTCTTCGCGTAGAAGGGACGGTTGCGGTTCGCGTCGTCGACGAGGCCGCCGACCTCGTGGCGGAGACGAGCGAAGAGGCGCGTCAGGTCCTTACGGTCGAACTCGGAAGCCTTGGGAGCGGTCGTCTGGGGAGCGGTGGTGGTAGCCATGATGTTTGCCTTTCGAGCAGTGGATGTGGTGTGACATGGCCAACAATGATTGGACTCCCGATAGGAGTCAACTCCTCTGCAAAAATACTTTTGAACTGGGTTTTCCCTCTCGTCAGCATCCGCGTATCGTCGCCGCATGGAAGCATATTGGCAGCAGTATCAACTCACGCTCGACCGGATCGAGAAGGAGAAGCCACAGACCTTCGATGGGGTCAAAGCCATCCTTGATCTCTTCGAACCGCCCTCCTCTGGAGAGGCCTTCTTCCCCGGCGGTGCTGATGAGACTCTCGGCGATTCTCTCTCCAAGGCTGGCTGGCGAATCGACTGGAGGGAGGGAGACTACCTCTGGCTCGGAACCTCACAGACGGGCGAGCTCATCAGCTATGTGGAGGGCGATCTTTACCGGGGCAACGCCTTCAAGCCGCGCCGAGACTGACCATCGGCAGGATGCAGAAAGGCTGTTCTGAGCGCGCCCGCTACAGCCCCGATGGGATCCCCCGATGGGATCGATCGCGGAGGCTGTAGTCCAGCCTTAGACGGGCGACCGTGGGCTGAGGGTGGTCATCCTGGATGACGATTGGGGGCGCATCGATTCTCAAAGGAACATGGCGACTCTCAGCAGACAAGAAGAACGGCGGCGAGGGTGGTAGATCCTCGCCGCCGTTGGTGTGCGCGCACCTGTCAAAGGCGCCAGGCCTCCCCGCTGTACTTGTTCCCATCCGCATCCTTGAGAGTCATTGAGGCAAAGAACCGCTCAGAACCCATCTTCTTCGCGACGGCCTTAACAGCGTCAAAGATGCCCTGCTTATGTCCCATGTAGATGTAGGTGCCGAACACCGGGAAGACTCCACGCTCCCTTTGGCGGGCCATGGTGCTGACTACCTTCGTCAGATCGTCAGGATTCTTCAGCGTTAGCTCCATCTCGATGCCGAGGGAAACGGGTCGCTTGATGTCTGTTCGGTGAGCCTCAAGATCGATCGCCAGGTCGACGGGGTGGTTCTGATTGCCATAGCTTCGGCTCGCGTAGTCGGTCGTAAGCGTCCAGTGTCCGGGGTTCTTCGCGAGCGCTTCAGACACCTTCAATCGACCTGACTCGACCTCGTGAGCCATGCGCTCCTGATCCCTCCAAGCCTGATCCGGATCGATAACAGACTTCTTCTCGACCTTGTCATAGCGGCTTGCCATGGTTCCGTAGGTGCTGTTCATGTACCGCTCAGGGATGAGCAGAGGGAGGATTTCAAGTCCGCTAGGGATCGGAATCTTGCTCTTCTTCTGAATCTCTGAGACCCCGCCGACGAGCTGAGCGGCCACTTGAGTGATGGCTAACCGGTGTTCGAGGTTGAAGACCCTGACGCTTCCGAGCTTGTAAAGTCCAGGCACTCGCTCGTCGGTCACGCCGTGGAAGTGGAGTAGATCATAACCTCGCTTGGTCAGGAACCAGAGCTGAGTCATGCCGATGATCTTCTCGGAACTGACCAGTCCAAGCTCTTTCAGTGCCAGCGCTCGCTTGTGAGCACTCGCCTTCTTGATGCCCCAAACGATGCCGAGCTGCTTCGAAGTAGCGAGCGGAAACTTCCAGAGGAACCAGAGGCCGAGTCGATCTTTATCCGTGAAGAAGGTCCTCCCGTACTTCGGCGCATTCGGATTTCGACGCGCCTCAGAGCGGAAAGTGTCTGGGATGAGGTCGGCTTCGCTGGTTCTATCTGCACCGATGGTGTCTTCTTCGGCATCCAGCTCGTCCGTTCGCTGCACTAAGTGAACGACCGTCTTCTCTACATCTGGCATCAGTTCCGGCGTGCCATGCTCATCTTCGTCGTAGTCCTCGTTGGCGAGGAAGTCCATGACAGAGCTGCTGCTTGGTGTACTCATTTCTCTCTGCTCCTTGCTGAGATCGGGGCTAGAACAGCTCTCCTGGCCTTAGGAGACGCTTTTCCTGACCGTTTCGCGCTTTGGAGCGCGGGTCTCAGTCCTATATCGAAACAGCGGGAAATGTGGGCGCGAAACGAGTTTCGCCCGCTCCTGCATGGCTCCTGATCTCCAACTCTCTTGAGATCTCGCCTTAGGATCGCGCTCCTAGAATCGCCTCGGAGAACAGCAAGAGGCGGCCTTGCCGCCAGGGGGGAAAAAGCAACGCCGAGCTTCGCTCGTCGTCAGGCACTGCCGTGGGCAGCGCCCTGGGAGCGATGCTCCCAGCCGAATGCCTTGAGGCATCTTCGGTATCCCGCCAGCGCTGCGCGGGCCTAGGAGCTACGCTCCCAGCCGAAGTGCGTAAGCACTCTTCGGTATCCCGCTGGAAGGTGTTGACACCCTTCCAACCTGTCCTCAGTGCGTAAGCACTCCGAGACCCCGCTGAAGACTGCGCCAGCAGTCTGCACTCACTGACTACCTGCGAACCCGCCCAGGTAGCCATACGCCGGATGCACTGCGCATCGGTGTCGCACCACTGCTGACCCTTCTCCCTGGACGAGAACCACTGCCACAGCACATGGGGTGCTGAAAGTTGCCAACAGAGACTGGCAGAACTTTACTAACAGCCTCACTTCGCCTCCAGAGAGCCGCGAAGCTAACAAGACCCTCAGATCTTCCAAGCCAGCGGAAGCGGGAGCAGCAGCGGCGGGCAGTATCCAGTGGTCTTTTTTCGATCGTGAGGCTTAGGTGGCGTCTCCTGCTTCATCCTTAGCCCATGGCAACAGGAGTTGTTGGGAACGGTCAGGCCTGGACTAGGAGGATGACGCTCACCGATGTTCTATCTGCACCGATGGTGGCGCGTCGTCGGCTGATAGTAGCCGCTGGGGTGATTCACCATGAAAAGAGCAGAACCACTGGGTGAGTGGGTCGGCTACCACGCCGATCCCGACTGGCCCGAGCCAACAGTATGCTGGCCGCCCTGTAGTGACTGCCGTTCGGGCATGATCCGCTACGAGGACGAAGAGGAAGCCGAAAGGGCACTCGCAGAGCTTCGGCGCTGATGTTCTATCTGCACCGATGGTGTTGATATGCCTCCCGACTCAACACGAGAAGGAGGAATCGATCATGGATCACCTAACACCGGCAGAGAAAGCAACTCTGGCGACTCTGGTCTTTCACTTACCCTGGGGAGCCGCCGAGCCCGAGTGGTGCGAACACCCAGAGACATGCTCGCTCGGTGGCGGCCATGTGGTCGGGATCGAAGCGGCAGAACAGATGCGACCGAACCGAGACGCGGCCGCAGCCAAGCTACTGCCATCGTTCACAAAGAAGGATCTCCCGATGCTCCGCGAGAGCGAGCGCACCGGCAGATCAATCTTCGAGCTACGCAAGGAGGGCTGGTGATGGCTACCGCAACAAGGACCAGGCTCCACTATTCCCCGGAACTCGGCAGGTACATGCGCTGTGTCGCCCTGGAGAGCTGTCCCTACGGTGACGCGCACACCGATGTGGCAGGGATCGCAGACGCTGGCGGTGGGCGGGCTGTGCCCAATGGACGGACGCTCGATGTCAGCCCGATGATCGACGGCCACTACACAGTCGGCACCCCCAACAGGACGCAGACCTGGACGAAGGAGGGCCGGAAGCTCACTCCCGTTGAAGCTCGACGGAGGCGGCGGGAGCTGGCGAAGCGAGCCGAACAGGCGAAGGCTGAGGCCGGGGAAGCGGGAGCGGCGACTATCGATCTCGGTCCTCGAATCAAGGAGTTCGAGCTAGCCGAGACAACCACGGACCCGGGAGTTCTTTCGATGCTTGCCGGTTCGAACGATCCGGCTGTTCGGCTCGTGGTGCTCCGCAATCCAGCGGTTGCTACATCTACCCTGGAGCAGCTCGCCATGAGCGAGGATCAGGGCTGGAAGGTCTACCGGCTCGCGGCGTTCGAGGAGCTGGGCTTCCGCTACCAGGATGTAGAAGATGCTCGCGAACTCGAGATCGATCGACAGCTCGCTCTCAAGGCTCCGGCTGCCGCCGTTCTGTCCGCCATGCCCGAACCCACATTCCAGAGGAAGACTCCGACCGAGCGGCGCTCGCTCATCGGCAAGGCCTTCGAGCAACTGGCGCGAATGCTCAAGGTGTCAGTGAAGTTCGCTGGCTGGGTGAACCGTGCGGCCTGGAAGGTCGCCATCGGATCTGATGGAGTCAAGATGGTCTCACTCCCGAGGAGGGTGGCTCGCGATCTGAGCCGTAAGGGAGTCCTCGGATTCCTGGTGGAGATGTTCGTCGCGGTAGCGGAGAAGCCCTTCAGCTCGAAGAGCCTGTCGAAGCAGCTCGGCTTCGGTTGGTGACCTAGTGATATGAGTCGGTGATGCCTGCGGGGAGTCGGGCAGGCATCGCCTCCTAATGTGATCCGGGGCCGTAAGCAGATGCAGTTTTCCGTTTACGGCCCCTTCCTTGTGTCCGGGGAGGTGTTCTATCTGCACCGCTGCCGTCGTATTGATATGGGTCCGTGTTCTCACACATTAGGAGGAAGAACACATGTCCACGAACATCCGACAGACTAGAACCAAGAAGGATCGGCTCCCGTTCCTCATCGCCTCCGCGGCAGCCTTCGCTCTGCTTGCATCCCTCCTGACGGGCTGGCTCACTCCCGCCAATCCTTCAGCAGCTCTCTCCAACGGAGGCTTCTGCGTCCCCGCCTATGACCGGGGCGATCCCGACATCAAGGGCATGGCTGGCGCGAAAGGTTGCGACGAGGCACCAGCTACTCCCAGCGTTCCCCTCCCTGACTACAACGCTGCTGGAATCTGCGCCGCTCCAGGAGCCGACAGGGCTATCTACTCCATCGGCGCGGGTGGCATCAAGGAGTATTCCGTAGCTGAGAACGGCACGATCACGGCCACCGGCAAGAGCTACGCCATCCCTACGGCCACCGGCAACGCTCTCGGCCTCACACGCTCCGGGGAGTTCTACTACAACGACACGAACCGCATCTACGGCGGAACGCCGGATGCTATCTCACCGAAGTCGACAGTCCCCCAGCGCTATGTCGCCGGAGAAGCAATGGTTTACAACGGGGTTTCTGAGCACTACTACGGCCTCTACACCTACGGCGACCTTGAGATTTACCGCTACTCGCCCACGGCTGATCGATCAGGCCCCATCGCGACGGTAGAGACTCACAACACCTGGGGCAGCAACGGAGACTTCGGGTTCGACCGCAACGGCGATCTGCGCTTCCTCGTCTCAGGTGGCGGTAAGGCAGCCATCGGCCTCGTCAAGTTCTCTGAGTTCGCTGAGCTGGAAGTGAACACCAAGACCACGCTTCCCTCCTCCATTGTGAAGGAATGGGACCTTGACCGGGCAACAGTGGCGAACGGCATCACCTACCTCCCGGGCGATCTCCTTGCTATCTCTACCTCGGCTGGCATCCAGATCGTCAATGGAACCGATGGCAGCGTAGTCAGCTCCCTGGCAGCAACGGGTCTGACTGACCTCGCGAACTGCCGCTGACCATCAGCTGAAGCCCCCGGATGCCTCCAGCTCCGGCAAGAGAAACCGCCCGGCACTCCCACAGTGCCGGGCGGTTTGTTGTTCCTGAAAGCAGCACCCCAGATGCCTGCTTTCGGAGCATGCTGAATGATGCTGAAATCGCAGTCTCAGCGCGCAGCCCAGAGCATCGATCCCCTCGACGCTGTAGCGCGCATCTCAGCCCGTAGCCTGCGACCTCGGGTGAGATTCGTCCAGCGCGCATGACGATACATGGACATCGATCTCCTGGCGATTGTTGACCCTCCTCGCGCGGGGGGGTGTGTGACACAACAGCTCACCGAGGCGTCGGTGCACAACAACCATCTGTGCACCCGTCCGCCTCGCGTTCTCCAGTGAGAACAGCGACGGGAGCGGCGCAGCAAGCATCGCCCTTCCACGCTTCAATACCTTCTCGTACCGCAAACACGGCGATCACTAGAGCTGCTATTGAGTCTGCCCAGGCCCAGCCGAGAAGGCTG
Organism: Microbacterium sp. 2RAF4; assembly: GCF_052115285.1. Taxonomy (NCBI): domain Bacteria; kingdom Bacillati; phylum Actinomycetota; class Actinomycetes; order Micrococcales; family Microbacteriaceae; genus Microbacterium; species Microbacterium sp. 2RAF4. Next base: position 637,978 of record NZ_JBFRGI010000002.1, read on the forward strand.
TTGAGGAGTAGACCAACGAGCAAGGCGGCCGAGAGGTATGTACAGATCAGTGTTTGCTTCGAATCCGCGACGGCAGAGGCAGAGCCCAGCTCTTTGCCCGTGCGCCGCTCGAACCAGCTCAAGAAGGGCATGACGACGAGACTCAAGGCAGCGATCGCAATCCCCACGGGCGAGTGCTCCGGATCTCTCAAGCCAGCGAGCGAAAGGACTGCATCCACGCTCACATATGCCGCGAGCCCGAAGAAGGAAACGGCGATGATGCGTAGCGCGACCTTCTCCCGCTTCTCGGGATCTGGAGAAGCGAACTGCCAGGCGACAGCAGCGGCAGAAAGCACCTCAACGATGGAGTCGAGGCCAAAGCCGATCAGCGCCGCAGAGGAAGCCATGCCTCCAGCGATTAGCGCCACGACCGCCTCAATCACATTCCAGGTGATGGTGATCGCTACGACGATTCTGATCCGCCGACGGAGTACACCGACCCTCTCTGAGGCCGGCGCAATGGCCGTCATCGTTGGGCCTCCGATCCACAGCATCCCGGTACCGTGCAGCTCGGGTCCAAACACGGGGCAGCTTCATCAACAGCCAGCGTTGTGTTCACTAGCCCCGTGAGCGCCGCTGTCAGATGCGGATCTGCGATCTCGTAGCGAGTCTGACGGCCTTCTGGCTCAGCCACGACGATGCCGCAGCCCCGCAAACAGGACAGGTGGTTCGAGACATTGGTCCGTGTCAGCTCCAGCTCGCGCGCAAGCTGGGCTGGATATCCAGGAGCGTTGAGGAGCGCAAGAAGGATACGAGACCGGGTCGGATCGGCCATGGCTCGCCCGAGGCGGTTCATGGCATCGAGCTTCGAAGCAATGGTCAGCATGGGATGACCATACAGTGAGTGCTGACCTATGGGCAAGCGTGTGCGACACCAACAGCCGGCGCCTCTTGTTAGAACAACCTTCGAGCAAGGAGGAACCGTGAACAGACTTGAGCAGGCCCAGGCTGCAGCTCGACGCTCAGCCGAGATCGCAGCAGCACGAAGAGCGAAGATCCCCGGCTGGGTTGAACCGGCAAAGGGAGAGTACGACTGGCGGCGTGAGCTTCGCGATACGGCCAGGCCACCTGAAGGCGCTGACATCTTCTACGCGCTGAAGGCCGCGCGCCTGGCAGCACAGGCAGGAACATCTGTCGGCTCGCCCGAGACTGCGATCTCAGACGCCAACAGCGATCCTGCGCACATGCTGACCGCCTGACAATCATCGACGCTGAGACGGGCGGGTAGCGATGCTCCTCGATATGAGCCATGTCCCCACCGGGACAGGACTCATCTGGAGGAATCAGCATGTCTCTACCTACTCTCGCCCTCGGCGAACTCGTTAACTCGGCCATCGCCGACTGGATCGGACCCGTGCTCGTCGGCATCATCGCTGTGGTCGCCGTCGTCCTGCTCTGGAAGCGGCAGTTTGCTGGCTTCCTGACCTTCGCGGCGATGGCCGTGCTCGCCGCTCTCTTCGTCTTCTTCGGCGGCGACCTCTTCGGCAAGAACGGAAACATCTCGAAGGCTGGGAAGGATGTGGCCAACAAGATCAACGCCATCGACCTGTCTGCGACAACCTACGGTCCCGATTTGCTCGACTTCGATCAGTGAGCCTGAGGCCCACGAGTCGTCGATCTAAGCTCGCCGTCTCGCTCACTCCATGGCGTCGAGCCTCGAGACAAGAACAAGGCGTTGGGGAGCGGGACTAAAACAAGGCTTTGACGGACGGGAGTGACCCCGGCAATGAACGCCGGAAAGACACGCCCGAGAAACTGCCGCACCGTCCACCGACCGCCGCCGCTTTGATATAGCACTACGAATCGCTCGGCCCGGTGATCTGAATCTCGGGCCTGGAGACTCAGATCGCCGGGCCTCGATTTGCTTGCCGCCCAGGATCTCCAAATAAACAAGGTCCCAGTAGGTGGGTTGCCGGGTGTCGAGATCCGGAGAAAAGCGTGCGGGGGTTCACCAGCCCCAAGAGGAAAACCAACTGGAAGCGCGAGAGGCCGGGCAGCAAGTCTTCTGCCCCAGCTCAGATGGTCCTCAGCTATATGTACCCCACCGCTGAAAAAGAGTGGGGCACTCACGAGGTAGAAACGACTGTGAGTGGGAACCGGTCGCAGATACAGCTTCCAATCCAGACGCCGAAATAGCGCCCCTGCTGGGCAGGCTAGACAGCTGGATGACTGAGTTCCTGATGCGGACGGAGAGCAGATCTCCGGCTTCTTCCCGGAGCTGGAGCATTGAGGAAGAACTGGGAGAAGACTCCCCTGCCAACAGCCGCTGCTCAACAGATGACTACAGGATCGCCAGGCCGACGGAAACAACCCGCGCGCTGAGGCGATCATCCGCCTGCTGCTCCCCCGCCTCTCCGAGGGCTCTCCGAGGGCTCTTGCAGCGAGGCTGCCAACGCAGGTGCGTTGGATCACCTTGAGCTCTGGCGAGAACGCCATCGGGCAGAAACGCTCGCTGCCGCTCACGCAGATCTGCCTCCGGCTCGACGCCTCCTGCTCGGGTGCACACCCGCCAGACTCAAGCCTCGGCCCCCGGGCCTCGGCGCCCCTCACGGGTTTGAGATTGGATCTCTGTTGGAAGAAGCGCCTCCCTCTCCTCTCCCGGAGCAGCTGGCGCTGACTCACCCCTACCACGCGAGAGGTTCAGCACCGAGGCCGCGGTGGATTCCGGACCTGCATCTCAACTACCGCGGCTAACGAGGGGCTCTCCTCTGGATTTCGATTGAGGGAGCCCCGGAGGGGCTGCGCCGAAGGCGCTGAGGTATTTCCATCGGATGGCCCGCCGGGCAGGACTCTCCGCCCCACCCGAGGGTGCTGCTCTCCTTCTGAAGCCGGAGGGCGAAGCCCGGAGCGCTCCAGAAGAGCCGGGGGCTCGGGGGCCGGATTAGGTCCCCGGGAGGCCGCGCGGAGCGGCCCTCGGAGAGTGGCGCGGCGAATCCCTCGCCGTGGTGTCACACATCGGTGCGATCACGCACCGACCTTCTCCTCGGACGGGAGAATAGCGGCCAGAGGTGTGCGCGCACCTACCTCTCCGCTCGCCGTTCGATGAGGATAGTGTCTCGCCAGTCGCCCTGATGCGGTCCATGGCTCATCTGGGCGATGCGCTCCCTCCGGCCCACTACCCGGAACCCCGCAGACTCATGGAGCCGAAGACTCGCGGCGTTCTCCGGAAAGATCGAGGATTGAACTGTCCAGACGCCAGCACGGTCGGCCAGCTCAAGGAACGCTCTGAGGAGACGCGTTCCGACGCCCTGACCCGACGCTTCCGGACGGATGTAGATCGAGTGCTCGACGACTCCGCGATAGACCGTCCGAGCCGAGACGGGCGAGGCTGCGGCCCATCCAAGGAGCTTGCCGCTGGGCTCCACCGCTACGAGACGAAGATCAGGACGCTTGCTGTTATCGAAATCAGCCCAGCTCGCTGGCGGCGCAGCCTCGAATGTCGCTTGTCCCGTGGCGATACCGGCTCGATAGATCTCCTCGACGGCGGGCCAGTCCTCGGGAGCCATCGGCCGAAACTCCAGCTCGATCATCGGGCAGTTAGGCTCTTCGCCGCGTCCACGAGGGGACCGGTCGTGGGACTGTAGTAGGCCCAGCGCCCACGCTGCTCGCGGCTCACGAGTCCCGCTTCCACGAGGAGCTTCATGTGGTGGGAAACAGTCGGCTGCGAAAGGCCGACGGGTTCGGTGAGATCGCAAGCGCACAGCTCACCCTGCGGGCTCCCGGCGATGAGCGAGAACAGCTTTACTCGCGCGGGATCCGCCAGCGCCTTGAACACTCTGGCGAGGTTCTGTGCCGTGCCGTCATCGATAGCGCCGCCGCTCGCCGGATCGCAGCATGATGCGCCGCTGCTGGCAGGTTCGACGATGACGGGGAGAGTAGTCATGGATCTATTGTGCCCGACACATTGACATCTGTCGATCTATCCATCATGCTGTGACACATCGAAGATCATCAATCTATGGAGGTTGGGATGTATCCCGTTGCCGTCATCGGTGCTGGCCCCCAGGGCCTTGCTGCCGCAGCTCACCTGTTGGAGCGGGGCATGAATCCGCTGGTGCTGGAGGCGGGAGCGGGCCCGGCCAGCGCCGTTGCTGACTGGGGTCATGTGCGCCTCTTCTCGCCCTGGCCGGAGCTGACGGACGCGGCGGCCCGAAGGATGCTCGAATCGACCGGCTGGACGGCACCCACCAGCGGATACCCCACCGGGGCGCAGTGGATCGAAGGCTACCTCGCCCCTCTCGCGGAGCAGCTTGGAAGTCGAGTCGTCTACGGCTCCCCTGTGGTCGGGGTCGGCCGAAAGGGCCGGGATCTTTCGGTCGACGCGGGCCGGGGGGAACAGCCGTTCGTGCTCCATGTGCAGAACGCCGACGGCTCCGAGGAGCGCATCGAAGCCTCCGCAGTGATCGATGCCTCCGGCACCTGGCGTAGGCCGAGCCCCGCGGGCGCTGATGGACTTCCGGCACTTGGAGAGACGCAAGCCCGAGAAGCAGGCCTCCTCGACTACAGGATTCCGAGCACCGCGGATGCGTCCGAGCTTGCGGGCAAGCATGTAGTCGTGGTCGGCAGCGGCCATTCGGCGGCAACGGCTGTGAATGCCCTCGCCCGGATCGCTAAACGAGAGCCAGGCACCCGGGTCTCCTGGGTTCTTCGGCGTGGAGCAGTCGGCAATACCTTCGGTGGTGGCGCGGCGGATGAGCTTCCCGAGCGCGGCTTGCTCGGTCAGCGGGCGAAGGAAGCCGTTGAAAGCGGGGCGGTGGATCTCGTCACTGGCTTCCGCACAGAGAGCGTCCGCACGGAGGATGGTCGGGCTGTGCTCGTGTCCGAAGATGGCCGCCAACTCGCCCCGGCGGATCAGGTCTTCGTGCTCACTGGTTTCCGCCCTGACCTCTCGTTCCTCTCGGAGGTCCGTCTTGATCTCGATGTGAGGCTCCAGGCTCCTGCGCGGATCGCTGCAGAGGTCGACCCGAACATTCATTCCTGCGGTTCGGTGCGGGCGACGGGCGCAGCGGATCTTGCTCACCCTGAGCCTGGGTTCTACATCGTGGGGGCCAAGTCCTACGGGCGGGCGCCTACTTTCCTTGCGTTCACCGGCTTCGAGCAGGTTCGGAGCGTGGTCGCGGAACTCGCCGGAGACAGGGACGCCGCTGCTCGGGTGGAGCTGACGCTTCCAGATACGGGCGTGTGCGGTGGGGCCGGTGTCTTTGATGCCCCGGAGGACAGCGCGGGTTCATGCTGCGCACCTGCGCCGCAGCTCATCCAGCTCGGCACGGCGCCAGCGTCTCGCTAACAGCGAGAGAGGGGGTCAAGGATGCTCCTTGACCCCCTCTGCGCGTAGTGCTCAATCGAGGAGGTCAGAAGCCAGGGCTTGAATCCGGGCTTTGATCTCGTCTCTGATCGGGCGGACAGCATCGATGCCCTGCCCTGCAGGGTCGTCGAGCTTCCAGTCTTCGTAGCGCTTGCCGGGGAAGAACGGGCAGGCATCACCACAGCCCATGGTGATGACCACATCTGAAGCTTCGACAGCCTCAGTGGTGAGCACCTTCGGCTCCTCTGCGGTGATGTCGATCCCTTCCTCCCGCATTGCCTTGACGGCGATGGGGTTGATCTGTTCGGCGGGCATCGACCCGGCGGAGCGCACCTCGATGCGGTCTCCACCGAAATGGCGAAGATAGCCCGCAGCCATCTGGGAGCGACCAGCGTTGTGGACGCAGACGAAGAGCACCGAAGGCTTCTGCGTTGTTGTCATTGGGGTTCCTTTGCTCAGTGAGTTGCGAGTGTTTCCAGGAGGTCTCGGACCCGGACCTCGATGTCTCCCCGAATCGCCTCGACGCCTTCGCGAGAGGCGAGCGCCGGATCGCCGACAGCCCAGTCTTCGTAGCGAACCCCTGGGATGATCGGACACACATCGCCGCAACCCATAGTGACGACCACATCAGCGGCTCGCACCGCATCATCAGTCAGGGGCTTCGGATAGGCCTCGCCGGCCTGCTCGCTGCCCTCGATCTCCGAGAGCAGCGAGCGCACATGGGGGTGGACATCTGTGGCCGGTGTCGAGCCTGCGGAACGGGCGATGACTTTGCCACCCGAAAGCTGATTGACGATGGCCGCAGCGAGCTGGGACCGTCCTGCGTTCTGGACGCAGACGAAGAGTACCTGCGGCACTCCGGCCTTCCGATCGCGATTGAGATCCGTGAGCCTTTGCCTGGCGAAGCGCTCAGTCAGGGGAATCATGTGCTGAGTGAGCTTGGCGGAGCGGACGAGGCCAGCGTAGGACTCCCTAACGATTGCCACGACGAGATCCCTGCTGACATCGGTCAGCTCATCCGCGAGCTCGTCGGCAAGCCGCGAGACGCGAGCATCCATCGTTCGTAGGGCTTCCTCCCGATCGGCGGGCTGCTCGGGAGATTCGAGCACCACTGCGGGAGCGAAGGCATCAAGGAGAGCTGCCGTTGCCGCTCGACGGGAGGGGGCGATCCGGTAGTAAACCCAGGTTCCGCGCCGCTCGGAGAGGAGCATTCCCGTCTCCTTGAGCACCTTGAGGTGATGGGAGATCGTGGGCTGAGAAACCTGCGCAAGTTCGGAGAGATCGCAGACGCAGCACTCCCCCCGGGGGTCCGTCGCGATAGCCGAGAGCATCCGAATCCTGAGCGGATCAGCGAGAGCCTTCAGCGAATCCGACAGGGTGGAGGCAGCCTCCGAGCCGATGGCATGAGTCGCGGTCGGAGCGCAGTCCTCTGCACTCAGGGTGGTGGTCACGGTGCGGTCCCTTCGTAGGGGTCGGTGTCGAACCAGGCTCTGGCAGCCCAGAGCGAAACATAGACGAGGCCAACGAGTACCGGAACCTCGATGAGCGGTCCCACTACTCCGGCGAGCGCCTGGCCGGACGCAGCGCCGAAGGTGCCGATCGCTACGGCGATGGCGAGCTCGAAGTTGTTGCCCGCTGCTGTGAAGGCGAGTGTGGTGGACCGGGCATAGCTGAGGCCCAGCCCCTTCCCGAGCAGCAGACCGAGGAACCACATCACCCCGAAGTAGACCAGCAGGGGCAGAGCGATCCGCACGGCATCGAGTGGTCGCGAAGCGATGGCATCGCCCTGGAGCGCGAAGAGCAAGACGATGGTGAAGAGCAAGCCGTAGAGAGCCCAGGGGCCGATCTTAGGAAGGAAGCTCTCCTCGTACCAGTCCCGTCCGCGGCGCTTCTCACCGATCCACCGCGAGGCGAATCCTGCGACGAGAGGTACCCCTAGGAACACGAGCACATTGAGGGCGATCTGCCAGACAGAAACCTCGAGGCCCTGGGCGTCGAGGCCTAGCCATCCGGGGAGCACGCTGAGATAGAACCAGCCGAGAAGCGAGAAGGCCACTACTTGGAAGACAGAGTTGATCGCCACCAGGATTGCGGCCGCCTCCCGGTCACCACACGCGAGATCGTTCCAGATCACCACCATGGCGATGCAGCGTGCAAGGCCCACGATGATCAGTCCCGTCCGATACTCCGGCAGATCCGGCAGGAACATCCAAGCGAGGGCAAACATCACGGCAGGCCCGACCAGCCAGTTAAGCAAGAGCGAGGAGATCAGGAGCTTCCGATCGCCCGTGACCGCGGCCACTCTGTCGTACCGAACCTTCGCGAGCACCGGGTACATCATGACGAGCAGGCCGAGGCCGATGGGCACCGAGACACCGCCGACCTCAAGTCGAGAGAGGAGATCAGCAAGCCCGGGGATGAAGCGCCCGAGAACAAGACCGGCCACCATAGCCAGGCCTATCCACGCGGGAAGCCACCGGTCGAGCGTCGACAGCCGTCGAGTTGCTGGGGGTTGTGCCGTCTCGGCCTGTATCGACATTCTTCTATATTGAATGCCATCGAATCAAACCGCAACTTCTACGAAGGGCGTTCACCGCATGTTCAACTTCGAAGCGGCGGCTTCGGCGGCAGGCTTCTTTCCTCGAAGCTGTCAAGAAGCGCCTTCGCTCGGAACAGCGCCGTCGAGTAGAACGACGCCACGAAGCTCAGCCGTGAGGTCCGGGTCACTGACTCCCCGAGGGCTCCTTCCGGGTGCCGCTCCATGATGTTGATAAGAGAGACCTGGTTAGCGTGTGTTACCGCGCTACAGATCCTCCAGACTTCAAGCCCGGTGAAGACATCGAACTCGGTGGTTTGCGCGGGGTGCAGTCGATCAACGGCGGCGATCACATCGGTAGACTTCACGGCCTTTTCGAAATCCGCCGGGTTGATGCCCTTCAGCTTCCGGTGAGCCTCTTCAGCCTTCTCAGAGAGCTTGTCGTGCTGCCCTGAGTTCCGACCGACGACGGTTTTCCAGAGCGTTCGATCTGATTCGATGTTCTGCCGATAGATCCTCAGCGTCCTGCTCGCCGCGATCTGATCGTTCTTGGAGTCAAGAATCCAGAGGCCGAGTGAAGCCGACTCCATGGCGGCACGGATCATCGAGTACAGCGAGTAGAGCGGGAGCCGTTTCTTAAGCGCGTTGTTCACTTCCTGGAGGTTCTCAGCAGCGACCTGGGCGAACACGCGAACCTGTTGAGATGTCTCGAAGGGCTCTGTGCGCGTGTCCAGCTTCCCGAGCCAGCTCGCCGGTGTCGGCGGCGGTAGCGCTCTGCTGCGCTTCATCGTGTGGAAGAGCAGCACACGGGAGTGCTCGATGTGCTGTTGGGCCCAGCGCTCCGCGAGTGGCCCCTCGCGGGTATCGAGCACTTGTTGCAGATCCATGCATTGACGGTATCTCAGCTTCAGGGCCCTGATTCTGGCCCCTCGGCCTGTCCTGTGACTCGTGGTGTCGCACACCCGCGCTCTTGAGCGTCCCGGGCGCCAGGTAGCGCGCGGTCCCCGCATTTCGCTATCTACAGTTTCCGAACTCCTCCGTTCGCTGCCCCGTCGACAGTTTCAAAACCGCGTTTTGATATTGGTGCTTGAGCCGAGCACTTCGGCACCGAAAAGAAGGAGGCAGTGATGCCATCGAAGCTCGATGAAGTCGTAGAACTCGAAGCGTTGATCCGGAAGTCCAGACGAGGCATAGACATTCTGGAGGGCTGGCTGCGAGCCGCTTGCGGCCCGTGCCACGGGTGTGAGTACTGCGCCGCATACTTCACCTTCGAGTGGAACGAGCTGCTGCCAACCGGCCAAACGCCGAGCATCGGCGGGCTCCAAGCTCGGCTATCGGGGCTGAAGGCAGAGCATGCTGCGAAGGTACCCGCAGACGGCTACTTCTTCACCAAGCTCGAAGTTGACGGTGCGCTCGATCTTTACCGGCTCGGCTATGCCCGAGTCTCCACAGCAAACCAGAAGACCGAACTCCAGATGGAAAAGCTCAAGCAGGCTCGCTGCATCGAGATCTTCGAGGATCCCGCAACCTCGGGCGCCGGCAACCGAACCGCACCTGGCTTCGTGGCTCTGATGAAGCGAGCGGAGGAGCTGAGGGCTGAAGGCCATGAGGTCGAAGTCTGCGTGTCCAAGCTCGATCGCTTCTCCCGTTCCCTCGAGGACCTGCTCATCAGCGTTAAGGAGCTGGGTGAACTTGGCGTGAGCTTCCGCGCGATCGATGAGGCCTTCGTCTATGACGCCAACAGCGCGATGAGCAAACTCTTCCTCGGCCTCCTAGGGCTGCTCGCAGAGTTTGAGCGTTCTCTCATTCGAAGCAGGATGGACGAAGGGCTAGCCGCCAAGAAAGCAAAGGGGCTGAAGGTCGGCAAGAAGCCGAAGCTCACCAAGGTCGCGGTTGAGACCATCCGGGCTGCCTACGCCACGGGAGCCACGCCTGACCAGCTCGCGAAGGACTGGAAGGTGTCGAAGTCGCTCGTCGGCCGCGTGCTTGGGATCTACCCCTCACTTCCGCCGTACATCACCTTGGACGAATGGGAAGCAGCCAAGGTGTCCGCGAACACTTGAGCGGGTGTGCGACACGACGGTGGCCGCGGTTCAGTCTTGACCCCGGCCACCATTCCTCTATTCCACCTCTTTTGCTGCCTTCGAGAACCTGCCGAGGCCGTCGCTGAGCTTCGTGTACTGCGCCTTGTATGCGGTCGAGAGAACACGATCAGGCCTCGGGGACGGAAGGTAGCCATAGCCGATCGCCTTCGGCCTGCCGATCTCAGGTACATCCATCCAGACCATCCGCCGAAAACTGCGGAACATCTCGATCGCGATCTCCTCCTTGGCATTTCCCAGTGCGGCCTCGACACAGAAGCTGAAAGCTCCCATGGCGATGTCCGTCGCAGACGAGAGATGCGACGCGTTGTTGTTCGTCATGCCGAAGAGCACGATCCGATCCTGCACCTGCGTCGTTCCGCCGCTCGGATACTTGAATCCGTGCTGGTGGAAGTCGGCCATGAGGTCGAACTGCTTCGTATCCCGATCCATCAGCATCAAGCCCTGCGCATCATCCTGAATCAATAGCCGCCGGTACGCTTCCCCAATGTTGGGGAGGCCCCAAGACATCAGCTTCGAGTGATCGTTGACTGCGATGTCATGCAAGACGGCGGTCGCGATGAAGCGCACGCCGATCTCGGCGAGGTCTTCAAGTAGTCCGGCTTTGGCGACGCGGAAGTTCTCCTGCCCCACATGCTTCGGGTAGCTCCTCGTGTGGAACTTAAAGCTGTCGCCGTTTTCGTATCCCGCTGCGTCTCGTCGTGCTTTCACCGCGGCGTCGACCTGGGGAATCTGATCGGCGGAGAGCACAAGGCCACCGAGAAGGAAAAACTTCCCTTCGGCATACTCCGGATTTACCTCGTCTACGAGATACAGATGCATGACGCCATTCTCTCCGTGGAGCGCGCCTGGGTATGTGAACGCCCGGGCCAGTCCCGGATCTTGTCATCCCTATACTCGGGGCATGGAGAACGAGCCTGCGGAGCCATCGGAAGAGCAGATCCCCGAACCGCAGGATGCAGAAGACGACTTCGCGCTCGGCTCTCTGGACTTCGACGGACTCTCCCCCACCGACTTTGAGGAGTTCTGCTTCGATCTGATGTCGGGGACCGGCTTCTCCAATGTGGACTGGAGAAAGGGAACCCCTCTCTCGTCCTCACCCTCAGACCGAGGCCGGGACATCGTGGCGCGAAAGACGCTCACAGATATAGATGGCCACGAGTACGAAGAGCGTTGGTTTGTCGATTGCAAGCATTACAAGCGAGGTGTTCCACCCGACGCGCTCCAGGGCACCCTTGCCTGGGCTAGCGCCGACCGCCCCGCGGTCGTGCTGTTCATCGCTTCCGGCTACCTCACCAATGGAGCTAAGGACTGGATCGCAGAGTACGAGCGCACCAATCGCCCGCCGTTCCGAATCAGGGTGTGGGAGAAGCCTCAACTCCTCAAGCTGGTCGAGAAGCACCTGGATCTCGCCTTCAAACACGATGTAGGCACGAGCACTCTCCGGCGAGTGTCGGAGATCCTCGCGGCGGAGTCCGAGCTCACTGAACGCCTCTGGTACGGGCGAAAGCCCACGGATGAAGATCTTGCCGCCAACGACTGGTCGGAGGACATCAAAGCGGCAGTCCGCGAGGGCAAGCGGATGGCAGAGAAGGAGTATGGCGTGGATGTCCTCGAGAAAGATGTCGCGTCCGACTGGGACTGGGGATATCTATCCGGGCGGGCTTCAGCTATCCGCTGGGTGCTCGGTGACGACTGGCACAACCTCGACAGTTAGGTTCATCCCTGACCTCGCACGGCCGCGAGCGAGTTCTCAGAACTGCCAGCCATAGGCCCGGATGTAGTCGAAGAACTTGATGGTTCGCACCCGGTGCTCATCGGCAATGTTCGGGATTTTCTGGTTCTTGTCTTCGGTCCCCGGTCCCTTGCGGTTCTCCTCGGACACGATGGTGGACCGCTCCGACTTTGCGTGTGCGATCACGAAGGGGTCGGCCTCATTGAGCTGGCCCTGAACCCAGCCAGGGTGAGCTACGCCGATCTCAGCGACGGTGATCAGCTCCTCGTCTGTGATCGGACATACGAACCCCTGCAGGTTCTTCGCCCAATCGTGAAGCTCGTCTCCACCGCGATGAACCTCGCGAAGGATGGCCTCACAGATGCAACTTTCACCGGCAGCGACCGTCGCTTCGATGTTGTCCCACATCGCAGGGAAGATGTCACGCGGGTAGCGCTGCACCAGCCCGATCAGGATGTTGGTGTCGAGGGTGTAGCTCATTCAGCACCACCTGTCCGGTAGTACTCGCTGAGCATTTGCTCCACCATCGGAAGCCGTGCATTGAGCAGATATGTAGCGTCGACAAGGTCGACACGGCGGTCTTCAAGCGCCCGAGCAACTGTTCCGATGTAGGTGGAGCCTAGATCTCGATAGCGCAGTCGCCAAGGCGGCACGAAGCCATCCTTCTGCTTGAGTGCCTCTCTTGCCCGCTCCCAGGTCTCTTCGCTGGCTGCTCGAACTTCGTCGAGATCTTCGTCGTCGATGAAGTCGAGGCGACGAAGTCGGACGGCCGCGGCGAGGTTGCTCACCTTGAAGTGTCGAGCCAGGTGCTCAGATGCCGCGAAGGGGTCATCTGCGAACTTCAAGTTCGCTCGCACAGCGGCCTCCGGCATGAGGAAGTTCGCCGCGAAGTTGTTGGCAATAGCTTCTTCATCGACCGTCTCCCGAAGAGCGCACAGCCCGCTTGTCCGGTTGATGAGGTGGGCGACTTCGTGGAACAAGGTGAATGTTCGGCCAGCTGGGCTGTCGCCGCCGTTGACCATCACAACTGGAAGTTCGTCGTGGTGGACGGAGAGACCGCGGAAAGTGTCCAGGGAGATTTTGGTGGTTTGGAAGACCAGCACGCCATGATCTTCGAGCAACCCGCGCCAGAAGTTGAAGACCTGACTATTCGCGGACTCAGGAGGCACGAACACATCTGTTAGCCCGAACTGCTTCCGCAGCTCCCGCGCTCGAACTGGGATGTTGCTCCACCCGATGGACCCTCCTTTGAGCCGCCGTTCTGGTCGGCCGCCGAGGTCCAGCATGGCGTCGCGATGCTGCTCCGCCCGGCGCATCTCCTTCGCCAGATCTGCAGGGAGGTTGGCGTGGGCTCGTCCACGGAAGTCGGCGGTGTCGGGAACATCGGGAACCGCTGGAGGGGCAGCGAAGAAGAATCCGAGGGGCCGATCCAGCTTGGTGGCGAGCAGCGTCAGCTGTCGGAAAGTCGGAAGCGCGTCGCCGCTCTCGAACTCCTCGACGCGGTCAGGCTTGACACCGACAGCATGGGCGAGGTCTTCCTTGGTCACATGATTGACCTCGCGAGCCCAAGCCAGAGCCAACGGATTGATAGGCGCTCTCGCCATCGCTCCACCTCCTGGCCCCCGGGCGCGGTGCGCGCCGCCGAATGATTGTCATTCTAGGGGTAGCCCCCGACCCTCTCGTTCGCCAGGTCGACTACGCGATTCGAGGCGCGCACGACACTGCATCTGGTCTTCGATCCGCTCCACCTTCAATGCACTGATTCAATCCCCGCAATCAATCCCTCGAAGCCGACGCGGTTAGTCGGCGTCAGCCATGAGATGTCCCGGAAGCTTGAACGGAGTCTCGACGGCCTCTTCCGAGGTGAGCCCGTTGTACTCGTAGTGCGGCTCTTTCCACACGATGGATATCCGCTTCTCGATACCGGCCTGTCGCGCGACCTCCGGGGTGTTCCCTCCGTAGCCCTTGCTGCCTTTGGAGATCACGATGAACTCGATCTCCTCCCGGAGCGCCTGCTGGCGCTCCTCGAAGCTCCGCTCGAGCTTGCCCGTGAACCAACCCAACGCATCGTCGATCGTGGACACCCTGGTCGGCCTAGCGAGCTGATCGGCGTTGAATCTACTCCGTTCCCGCTCCAACTCGTCTCGTTCCCGCCGAAGCTTCCGCACCTGCGGGAAGACCTCGCGGCTGTCGAGTTCCCCGGAGCTGTGGGCGTTCATCAGTTCGCCGATCCGCTCAGCCACATCTCTGAGCCGATCTTCGCCGGGCCAGACCTTACTTTCCGCTGGCGTCTCTACCGGCACACCGTGGATCGCCTTATCGAGGAGATAGCGCAGAACGACACGCTCGATGTAGTGCTCGACTCGTTCGGCAGAGATCCCGAGGTGAGTGGTGCCGCTGCCGGTGCAGGTGTAGGAACTCGGCCGCTTGCCGTCCTTTGACTGCAGTGCACCGTAGAGATTTCGCGCGCAGATCCCACACTGGAGAAGGCCCTGAAGCAGCCACTTCCCTTCTCGCACCCCTCTTCTGCTCCGTTCCTCCAGCTTGGCGAGCGCGGCTTCCCGCTCCTTCAAGGAGATGATTGGCTCCCAGCTCCCCCTGACGAGCTCTCCGTCCTCTCCGTAAAGGGGTTCGCCCTGATAGACCCGCACCCCAGCGGTTCGCCACCCGAGAAGAACGCGATGGACGGGCGCCCACCCCCAGTTGGTCTTCCCGTCGGATGTCTTGATCCCCTGCTGATTCCACTTCCGCCGAATGCTGGTGATCGACGCTCCCCCAATAATCTCCAGCACAGCTTCCCTGATTGCGGCGGCTTCCTCCGACCTATGGGTGATGTGGTCATCTTCGAAGCCGAAGGGACGGCGATGCTGCTTCGCTGGCTCCCCCTGCATGGCCTTTTGAAGGTTCTTACGCTGTACGCGCTCGGCGAGCCTCTCGACCTCACCCGCGTCCACTCCGGCCTTGATGCGGGCGACCATGCGCCCGTCTGCCGAAGAGAGGTCGTCTTTATGGCCAGAAACGACCGTCTGGACGATCACCCCCTTCTTCCTCCCGAACTTCCTCTCAGTCTCGGCGTGGAGTTCTAGGAGATCTTCAAGCTCCCGTGGGCGTCGGGTGATCCGGGAGTTCGAGTAAGCAATGATGTGCTGAAAGGAACCGGCCCGCGCTGCGGCAAGCATCTCCAAGTACTCTTCGCGAACCTTTCGCTTCGAAGTCCTGTCCGAAGCTCCGATGTCATTGTCCGAGTAGCTCCGGAAGACCGTTAGCCCCAGTTCGGCGGCCTTCGCCTCACAGTCCTCCTGCTGACGCTGGACGCCCAGCTCGTCCCCTTCCCGGTCGTCGCTGATCCGGGTATAGATCGCACAGAGCTGTTCCCTGGGCACACTATTGGCACTGACATCCATACGCCCACATCGTAATGCATGATTTGACAACCACGCGCCAGGCCGTGGTGGCGTTCGTCATCATCAAGGAGAGCTACCTCGCCGCGCACGAGCCCGCGGGCCTCGCGCAGCAGCTGCGCCTGTGGGTCGGCGAGCAGATCGGCGCCATCGCCCGTCCGCGCGACGTCTACATCGTCGGCGAACTGCCGAAGACCCGCTCCGGCAAGATCATGCGTCGCCTCCTCCGCGATGTGGCCGAGGGCCGCGAGGTGGGAGACACGACGACGCTCGCCGACACCGCCGTGATGAGCATCATCTCGGCGCAGGTGAAGTAGGACGAGCAGCACGGACGAGAAAACGCGCCTCCCCTTCCCGGGGAGGCGCGTTTGTCTTGCGGACACGACGGAGGACGCCGCCGGGACGCATTCAGGCGAGGAGGAACGTCACCTCGACCTCGACCGGGCTGCCGAGCGGGAGCTCCGCGACGCCGACAGCCGCGCGTGCGTGGCGCCCCGCATCACCGAAGATCTCACCGAGCACCTCGCTCGCGCCGTTGATGACGGCGGGCTGCCCCGTGAAGCCGTCCGCGGATCCGACGAACCCGCCGACGCGGAGCACGCCACCGATGCGGTCGACGCCACCCGCGGCATCCGCCGCCGCGGCCAGAGCGTTCAGCGCACACGTGCGGGCGTAGGTCTTCGCATCCTCGGCGGAGACGTCGGCGCCCACCTTGCCCGTGGCCGGCAGCGCACCGTCGACGAACGGCAGCTGGCCCGAGGTGTAGACGAGGCCCCCGTGCACGACCGCAGGGACGTAGGCGGCGACCGGGGCGGCGACCGCAGGCAGCTCGATGCCGAGCTCGGCGAGGCGGGCGGAGACGCTCATGCCTGGCCTCCCTCGAACTGACGGGCGGCCTGTTCTGCGGCGGCGAGGCCGGCATTCGTCGACGCGTCGGACGTGACGGGGCGCTTCAGGTAGGCGACGAGCCCGCCTTCGGGCCCCTGCACGACCTGCACGAGCTCCCAGCCCTGCTTGCCCCAGTTGTTGAGGATGGCTGCCGTGTTGTGGATCAGCAGCGGCGTGGTGAGGTACTCCCACGTGGTCATGGCACTCCTGTCGATCGGGGCGCGGCACCCGAAATCCGGGGCGGGCTCGTCAAAGGCGGTATTCAGGGAACTCCCCTACGATCAAGCGTATGCCCCAAAAGAATCGCACGGTGAGAGGCGTGCTCGGCGGTCTCGTCGGGCTCGTCGGCCTGAGCGCCGTCGCCGGTCTCCTCGTCACGGCCAGCGTCACCCCGGTGCTCGCGATGACCGGCCTCGCAGGCACCCAGGCTCTCACCCTCTTCGATCAGCTCCCCGAGAGCCTCGACCCGAGCACGCCGATGGAGCAGTCGACCATCTACGCGACCGCCCCCGACGGTTCGCAGGTCGAGCTCGCGTCGTTCTACGAGCAGAACCGCGTGCCGGTGACCTACGAGCAGGTCTCCCCCACCCTCTACGACGCGATCCTGTCGAGTGAGGACAAGAACTTCTACAGTCACGGCGGCGTCAACATCGGCGCGACCGTGAAGGCCCTGGTCGACAACGTACGAGGCACCTCCAGCCGTGGTGCATCGACGATCAGCCAGCAGTACGTGAAGAACGTGCTGATCCAGAAATGCGAGCAGGACGTCGACACCACGTCTGACACCTACTCGGAAGACCTCCAGCAGTGCTGGCTCGACGCCACCAACGCGACAGGGGCGAAGGGCATCGAGCGCAAGCTGCAGGAGATGCGCTACGCGATCCAGATCGAGAAGGACTTCTCGAAGAACGACATCCTCCTCGGCTACCTGAACATCGCCAACTTCGGTGGAACCGTGTACGGCATCGAGGCGGCCGCGAACTACTACTTCTCCACGACGGCCGCGAACCTCACGGTCGCGCAGTCGGCGACTCTCGCCGGCATCGTGCAGAACCCCAACACCTACCGGATCGACAAGCCGGAAGGCACGATCACCAACTCCGAGGGCGTGGCGCTGAACACGGCAGCGGATGGGTACGCGCTCACGAAGGATCGCCGTCACTACGTGCTCGGCCGCATGCTCGCCGACGGCAAGATCACGCAGGCGCAGTACGACGAGGCCGACGCATCGGAGATCACGCCCGCGCTCAACCCCCCGACGCAGGGGTGTGCATCCGCAGGAACCAGCGCGTACTTCTGCCAGTACGTGAAGTCGATCGTCCTGAACGACGAGGCCTTCGGGAAGACGCAGCAGGAGCGGACGGACCTGCTCCGCCGCGGTGGCCTGAAGATCTACACGACGCTGGACTACCGCATCCAGAACCCGGCAGCCGAGAGCATGTCCGAGATCGTGCCCGCCAACGCCGACAACCAGAACTTCGGCGCCGCCGGCGTCTCGGTCGAGGTCGGCACCGGACGAATCCTCTCGATGACGCAGAACACCATGTTCACCGAGACGCCCACCGACGACCAGGCCTACACATCGCTGGTGTTCGCCGGCGATAAGGACCACGGCAACTCGGGGGGCTTCCAGGTCGGATCGACCTACAAGCTGTTCACGCTGATCGACTGGCTCGAGAAGGGCCACTCCGTCAACGAGGTGCTCAACGGAAGCGTCCAGACGAATCTGAGGATCCCCGTGTGCGGCGCCAAGCAGAGCACCGACACGAAGAAGATCGGCAACTTCGGCGGCGGCGGCGGCGGGACCAGCTCGGTGCTGAACTTCACGAAGAACTCGCTCAACAGTGGGTACTTCGCGATGGCGTCGAAGCTCGATGTCTGCGACATCAACAAGGTCGCCGACCGCATGGGCGTCACGCTGGCGAACGGCGGCAAGGTCACCGACGAGAACGTGCCGTTCGACGTGCTCGGCCCGAAGAACATCTCCCCCCTCGCGATGGCGAACGCCTACGCGACCGTCGCGAGCGGTGGGAAGTACTGCTCGCCGCGCGCGATCGACCGTGTGGTCGGAGCTGACGGCAAGGACCGCGAGCTGCCGGCATCGTCCTGCACCGATGGGGTCCTTCAGCCCGAGATCGCCGCGACCGCTGCCTTCGCGCTGCAGAGCGTGATGGGCGGCGGCGGCACCGGATCCCGCGCCAACCCGAACGACGGCACTCCCCTCATCGGCAAGACCGGTACGCACGACCGCTGGTCGACCATGATGATCGAGTCCAGCACCAAGGTCACCACCGCCGTCTGGGCGGGTCGCTGGCAGGGTCAGGCCAACATCTACCAGAAGCGGGCCAACGGCTGGAACCTCAACGACATGCGATACCCCCTGGCCAGGGCAGCGCAGGGAGCAGCCAACGCCGCGTACGGCGGAGACGCCTTCCCGAAGCCGGACGGCAAGCTGACCCGACAGCAGCTGACGACGGTTCCGAGCGTCGTGGGCAAGTCTGTCGAGGAGGCGACCGGCATCCTGACCGACGCCGGCTTCCAGGTCTCCGTCGGAGGGGCGGTCGACAGCGATCTCGCTGCCGGTCTGGTCGCCGGTCAGGACCCCACAGGGGAAGCTGCGAACGGCGCGACGGTCACGCTCACGACCAGCAACGGCCAGGGCACGACCGTCCCCGCGAACCTCGTGGGGATGTCGAGAGCTCAGGCGACCGCTGCGCTCGGTGCCGCCGGCTTCACGGACATCGAGTTCGACAACTCGTGCAATCCGCCGACATCCGTCGTGGGCAGCTCCGATCCTGCGCCGGGCACTGCGGCCAGCAAGTCCACCGCCGTGCGTGTGACGTGCCAGTAGCGGCACGCCGCGGCGCACACCCGGCCCTCATCGCGCTCGGCGCGGTGGGGGCCGTGGGTGCCGGCGCTGCGATCTGGGGCATCGGCATCGAGCGGTACCTGTTCACGGTGCGCGAGGCCTCAGCAGTGGCCCTCCCGCCCGGCACAGCTCCCCTGCGCATCCTGCACATCTCCGATGCGCACATGGCACCGTGGCAGCATCGCAAGCAGGACTGGCTCGCCTCCCTCGCCGAGCTGAAGCCCGACCTCATCGTGAACACCGGGGACAATCTCGGCCATGAGAAGGGACTCGACGGCATCCGGCGTGCCTTCGCTCCTTTCGCCGGTATCCCCGGCGTGTTCGTGCACGGCTCGAACGACGTGGCCGCGCCGTCTCCGCGGAACCCTTTCCGCTACTTCCTCGGTCCTTCCAAGAAGAACCACAAACCCGAGCTGCTCGACACCGACGCGATGGACCGGTACTTCACGGATGAGCTGGGCTGGACCGACCTGAACAATGCCGCAGCACGGCTGCGAATCGCAGGCACCGACGTCGACTTCTTCGGCGTCGACGACGCCCACCGTGACTGGGACCGGCTGGACGAGCTTCCCGACGCGATCTCGGCACTCGGCGCTCGTGACGCGGCGACGCCCGTCCTCGGCGTCACGCACGCGCCCTATCAGCGGGTGCTCAACGGCTTCACCGATCTCGGCGCCGACGCGATCCTCGGAGGCCACACACACGGCGGTCAGGTGTGTCTTCCCGGGTACGGGGCTCTCGTGGCGAACTGCGACATCCCGCTCAAGCAGGCCAAGGGGCTCAGCACCTGGTCGCACGACGGCCGTACCGTGCCGCTCAACGTGAGCGCGGGGTGCGGACACTCCATCTACGCGCCGGTCCGCTTCGCCTGCCGACCGGAAGCGACGCTTCTCACGCTCACCGCATAGGCGCTCGGACGAGCTTCTACACGGAAGCAAGCACCGTGACACCCGCGCTTGTGTCAGGGACGCGGAACTTCTCCCGGTTGACACACTGGGCGGCCGCTCTGCGCGGTCACACCACGTGGTTTCTTCCCGCCGTTAACAACGCCGAAGCCCAGGTGGGCGAACTCACGGGCTGGGCCGGGGACCTGATAAACCTGTGGTGCCAATTCGTGGACTATCGCGCGAGCTCTGGATTCGCTGGCAGCATTTCTGATTGGTTCCTCGCACATATCGGCTCCACCTCAACCAACGAGCGCTTCGACGAACTCGATCTAGTCTGCGACGTCGACGCATATCTCACATACAACCGAGCACGCCCCGGCTACCGTCCGATCGCCGATTGCGTGCGAGAGATTGAAGTCGCCTGCAGGTCCGACCCGAACTGGAGATACCGCCAGTTCTACGTTGAGCGCTTCGGGGCAAGCCCAGGCAAAGCGGCCAAGGCCGCGGAGCACGTGTTCGTCTCGTGGTTCGTCGGGCTAAGCTATCCGCTCAGTCACTTCCTGGACGGCCGCCCGGCCCCCACCGCCGAAGAGGCTAAGCAGATCGGCCTCGGCTTCGAAGCGGCAATACTAAGTCGAACATAGTCATTCGCAACGGACGGAGAGCGGGTGACGCAGATGGTTCAGCCGGGCGAGGCGAAGACGTCACGGACCGCGGCCTTCGGGGCGAGCGCGATGTATCTCTTGGTCCCGCTGACGTTCTCGGTGCTCGCTCTGCCCCTCGTCAGTGAGGCCACGCGTCCCCCGCTCGGACTGGCAGATTGGCCTCGATCCGCCCTTATTCTGCTCGCTGTGTTCATCATCGGTGTACTGCTGCCCGCGATGGCCCTCCTCCGCGGAATCCGCTCGCTCGTGCGTCCCCTGCGCGCGTGCTTCTCGCCACTCTCGCATTCCTGTTCACGCTGATCTGGGGTGTGATCGTCGCGTGGGCCATCGGTCTGGGCGCCAGCGGAGGGAACAGCGAAAGTGCCGTCAGGATGCTGTCCGTGTGGGTGTTGACGACGTCGAATGTCTGGCCCATCCTGGTCACCGCCAGTTGCATAGCTCTGCCACGCGGGCGTGCGCGCCTCATCACGCTCGCGGCCTCCACGGGCGGAGGGCTCCTGCTCCTGATCGTCGCGCTCATCACCGTACGCATCACCGCACAGGTGTGATCCGGCCTCGATTCGGCGCGGGGAACATTTCCCTGTAGACTCGGAGGGTTGCAAACGGGGTGTGGCGCAGCTTGGTAGCGCGCTTCGTTCGGGACGAAGAGGTCGCAGGTTCAAATCCTGTCACCCCGACCAGTAACACCGGAAGGCCGCCCTCAGGGGCGGCCTTCTCTGTACCGGGACCGTGCACGAAGGGAACGCATGAGCTCTCTGCTCCCACCGCCGCGCCGTTTCACCCGGGTATGGGCGCTCGCCCTCAGCGTCCCCTTCCTGATCGGCCTCGCCGCCCTCACCCTCACGCCGTCGAAGGTCGAGGACTCGATGCCGAATCTGCTCGACGTCATCCTCACGACGACACACCGTCTCGGCTGGGAGTGGCTCGACTTCACGCGGCTCGAGATCATCGCGAACGTGCTGGTCTTCGTGCCGGTCGGCATCCTCGCCTTCCTGCTCCTCCCCCGTCGCGTGTGGTTCCTCGCGCTGTTGGTGGGACCGCTGCTGTCCGCGATGATCGAGACCGCTCAGCGCGTGGCTCTTCCCCACCGCGCGGCGACGGTGAACGATGTCGTGGCCAACTCGACGGGCGCGATCCTCGGCGTCGTCGTCGCGGTCGCCGTCACCCTGCTGCTCGCCCCGAGATCCTCTCAGCGTCCACCTTCTAGGCTGGAGACATCATGACCACGCCCACACTCGTCGCCTTCGATCTCGATGACACGCTCGCCCCTTCGAAGGGTCTGATCGACCCGAGGATCGCCGATCTGCTGCGCGCACTCCTGCGCACGGTCGACGTCGCCATCATCTCCGGCGGCAACGAGGCGCAGTTCCGCTCGCAGGTCGTCGCCCGACTCGGCGATGCGGATGCCGCTGACCTCGCGCGCCTGCACCTCCTTCCCACCTGCGGCACCCGCTACCTCCGCCACGACGGCACGGACTTCGCACCGGTCTACGCGCACGATCTCAGCGACGCAGACAAGCAGGCGGCTCTCACGGCTCTGCGCGAGGAGGCTGAGCGCCTCGGGCTGTGGGAGGCCGATCCGTGGGGTGACATCCTCGAAGACCGCGGATCCCAGATCACGTTCTCAGCACTCGGACAGCGCGCACCGCGCGAGGCGAAGCACGACTGGGACCCGACGGGCGCCAAGCGGAGTGCTCTGCGAGACGCCGTCGCCGCGCGTCTGCCCGGCCTCGAGGTCCGCTCCGGTGGATCGACCTCCATCGACATCACCCAGGCGGGCATCGACAAGGCCTTCGGCATGCGGCAGCTCGCCGAACACACCGGCATCGCCCTCACCGACATGCTGTTCTACGGCGACCGGCTCGACGAGGGCGGGAACGACTATCCGGTGCTCGCGATCGGCGTGCCCTCCATCGCCGTTGAAGGCTGGGAAGACACGGCCGACAGACTCGACGCACTGCTGCTGA
Organism: Microbacterium sp. 2RAF4; assembly: GCF_052115285.1. Classification (NCBI taxonomy): domain Bacteria; kingdom Bacillati; phylum Actinomycetota; class Actinomycetes; order Micrococcales; family Microbacteriaceae; genus Microbacterium; species Microbacterium sp. 2RAF4. The sequence goes on from NZ_JBFRGI010000002.1 coordinate 660,372, forward strand.
CCCTCTGATCCGCATGGTGTCGTGCGGCCCGCCACCGCCGCATGGTCCTAGCATGGCGTCATGGATGCCCTGCTGATCGTCATCGTCGTCGCCGCGGTCTCCAGTGCGGTCTGCTGGGTGCTCTCCCTGATCACCCGTGACACCTCCTGGGTCGATCGCGCCTGGTCGATCGTCCCCGTCGCCTATGTGTGGATCTTCGTCGCCGGCGCCTTCGTGAACGGCGAGGGTTCGGCACGCGTCGTCCTGATGGGTGTCCTGGCGACGGCGTGGGGAGCCCGGCTGACCTTCAACTTCGCCCGCAAGGGCGGCTACACCGGGATGGAGGACTACCGCTGGGCGATCCTCCGAGGTCGCATGCGTCCCTGGCAGTTCCAGATCTTCAACCTGCTGTTCATCATCTGCTACCAGATGACGCTGCTCGTGCTCATCACTCTGCCGGCCGCCCTCGCCGCCCAGAATCCGTCGGCGCTCACCGGATGGGACGCACTGTTCATCGCCGCATTCCTCGCGTTCCTGGTCGGCGAGACGATCGCCGACCAGCAGCAGTGGGTGTTCCATCAGCGGAAGAAGAAGGCGGGCGGCACCCTCCCTCCCGGCTTTGCCACGACCGGACTGTTCCGGTACAGCAGGCACCCCAACTTCTTCTTCGAGCAGGCGCAGTGGTGGGCCTTCTACGCGATCGGTGCGACGGCAGCTGTCGCGGGCGGTGCCGGAGTCATCGGGGGCGTGCTGAACCCGACGATCATCGGTCCCGCGCTCCTCACCGTGCTGTTCATCGGCTCGACGATCTTCACCGAGTCGATCACCGCGTCGAAGTACCCGGCATACGCCGACTACCGCCGCACGACATCGATGCTCGTGCCGTGGCCTCCACGCGCGCGATCCGTGGCCACGCAGTCCTGAAGCCGGCGCCCACCGGATACTGACGATCCGGCAGGATCTCAGCTCACGCGGGCCTCTGCCGCGGCCCGTGCGACGGGGACCAACCTGGTCAGCTGGGTCACGTGCGCGGGCTCGAGCTCGGCGAGCGACGCGACGCCCAGCAGGCGCATCGTGCGCTCGATCTCGCTGCGCAGGATCGCGATCGTGCGGTCGACGCCCTGACGTCCGCCCGCCATCAGACCGTAGAGGTAGGCCCGCCCGATCAGCGTGAAGTCCGCGCCGAGCGCCACCGCGGCGACGATGTCGGCGCCGTTCATGATGCCGGTGTCGATCATGACGGTGAAGTCGTCGCCGACCGCCCGACGCACCTCCGGCAGCAGGTGGAAGGGGATCGGCGCGCGGTCGAGCTGGCGTCCTCCGTGGTTCGAGAGGACGATGCCGTCGACTCCGGCGTCACGCAGACGCACCGAGTCCTCGACGTTCTGCACGCCCTTGATGACGATCTTGCCCGGCCAGATGTCGCGGATGACCGCGAGATCGTCGTAGCTGATCGTCGGGTCCATCGCCGCATCCAGCAGCTCCCCCACCGTGCCCCCTGTGGTGCTGAGGGAGGCGAACTCGAGCTTCGGCGTGGTGAGGAAGTCGTACCACCACCACGGCCGCGGGATCGCGTTGATGATCGTGCCGAGCGTGAGCTGGGGCGGGATGCTGAAACCGTTGCGCTTGTCACGAAGGCGTGCGCCGGCGACCGGGGTGTCGACCGTGAACTGGAGAGTGTCGAAGCCCGCCGCCGCCGCACGACGGGTGAGTTCGTAGGAGATCTCGCGGTCGCGCATGACGTAGAGCTGGAACCAGTTGCGCCCCTGCGGATTGGCGGCCTTGACGCCCTCGATCGAGGTGGTGCCGAGTGTGGAGAGCGTGAAGGGGATGCCTGCGGCCGCGGCGGCTCCCGCACCGGCGGTCTCCCCCTCGGTCTGCATCAGGCGTGTGAAGCCGGTGGGCGCGATCCCGAAGGGCAGAGCGGACCGACCGCCGAGGATGTCGACGGTCGTGTCGATCGTGGGAGCCGGACGCAGGATGCCGGGGTGGAACTCCACGTCCCGGAAAGCCTGACGAGCCCGGGTGAGGGACAGCTCGCCCTCCGCAGCTCCGTCGGTGTAGTCGAAGGCCGCCTTGGGCGTGCGTCGCTTGGCGATCAGGCGCAGGTCATCGATGGTGAGGGCCCCCTCCAGCCGTCGCTTGCGGCCGTCGAGCTCCGGCTTCTTGAACTTCATCAGCTCGAGGAGTTCGGCGGGGTTCGGGAACTGGCGCTGCACCATGATGTGCCTCTCAGATCTGGGGGTGGATCTCACGGGTGAGGCCCGTGGACGTGTAGTAGCCGGTGATGTGTGTGTGGATCAGGGACCGCGCGCCATCCACGTCGCCGGCGTCGATCGCGGCGACCAGTGCGCGGTGCTCGGCACGCAGCCGGGTCGACATCGCCTCCCAATCCGGGATGGTGGCGACCCCCGCCTGCACGTAGGACTCGATCGAGGAACGCAGGCCTGCCATCATCGCGGCGATGACCGTGTTGCCGCTGGCCTCCGCGAGCGAGAGGTGCAGCTGAGCGTCGAGGGCGAGGAACTCCGATGGCGAGAGCAGGGGTTCGTCCATCGCGGCGAGCAGTTCCCGCGCGCGGCTCGTGTCACGCTCCGGTGCGCCGGCCATCGCCGCCACGACCGCGTCCTCGAGCACCAGGCGAGTGCGGACCACATCGTCAAGGGGGAAGCCCTGCGCCGCGACCTGAAGCCTCAGCAGCGCTGACATGCCTCCCGTGGGCGTCGCGATCACGATCGCCCCGGACTGCGGACCGGAACCGGTTGCGGTGCGGATGAGTCCCATCACCTCGAGCACTCGGAAGGCCTCACGGACGCTCGAGCGCCCGACCCCGAGTTCGGTGGCGAGATCCCGCTCGGACGGCAGTCGGTCACCCGGACCGAGGCGCGCGTCGAGCAGGTCGCGTTCGATGTGCTCGAGCACGAGGCGCCATGCGCGTGCCGGCTGGTCCGCCATCGATCCTCCTGTGGTCTGACCACAGAGTATCGCGTGTGGTCAGACCACGCAAACAGGGTCGCCGACGCACCCGCTGCGCCGGGCGCGGGTGGAGGGCGGCGGGCTCAGCCCAGGCGTCCGCCGGACTCCTCGAGGTAGCAGGTGCCGCACAGCGACTCGTACGTGGTCAGCTCGGGCGACGCCGACCCGGTCGCGCCCTCGTCGATGGCGACCTGATCGCCGTCGAACACGAAGCGCCCGCCCACGACGCGGCCGTTGAACACGGCCTTCCGTCCGCACCGGCAGATGGTCTTGAGCTCCTCCAGCGAGTGCGCGATCGCGAGCAGCCGCGCCGAACCGGGAAAGGCGTGGGTGAGGAAGTCGTTGCGGATGCCGTAGGCGATCACCGGGATGCCGTCGACGACGGCGATCCGGAAGAGATCGTCGACCTGAGTCGGGGTGAGGAACTGCGCCTCGTCGATCAGCAGGCACGCCACGTCGCGCGGGCCTTCGGGAAGCAGCTCGTCGTCGGTCGCATGCTGCATCCGCTCACGATGCTTCGCGAACACCCTGCGTGCATCGTCGTCGGGGGCGATGAGGAAGTCGACCGCGCGTGTGACGCCCAGCCGACTCTCGATCTCGGACGCGCCCTTGGTGTCGATCGCCGGCTTCGCGAGCAGCACCCGCTGCCCACGCTCCTCGTAGTTGTAGGCAGCCTGCAGCAGAGCAGTCGACTTGCCCGAGTTCATCGCGCCGTAGCGGAAGTAGAGCTTCGCCACGGGACGATCTCAGACGTTGATGCCGAGGACGGCTGCCGTGGCTTCGGTCGACTTCTCCGCGAGCTCCGGGTTCTCGTTCAGCTTCTCACCGAATGTGGGGATCAGGGCACGCAGCTCCGGCTCCCACCCCGGGTACTCCGCCGGGAAGCACTTCTTGAGCAGGTCGAGCATGATCGGGACGGCGGTGGATGCTCCGGGCGACGCCCCCAGCAGGCCCGCGATGGAACCATCGGCCGCCGCGACGACCTCGGTGCCGAACTGCAGGATGCCGCCCTTCTTGGGGTCCTTCTTCATCACCTGGGCGCGCTGACCGGCGTCGATGAGGGTCCAGTCCTCATCCTTCGCCGTGGGCATGAAGGTGCGGAGGCTGTCGACCTTCTTGGCATGGTTCTTCAGCAACTCGCTCACGAGATACGTGATGAGGTCGGGGTTCTTGACCGCCACCTGCAGCATCGGCAGCAGGTTGTGCGCACGCACCTGGGTGACGATGTCGAGCATCGAGCCGTTCTTCAGGAACTTCGGGCTGAAGGTCGCGAACGGTCCGAACATGAGCGAGGCCTCGCCGTCGACGACACGGGTGTCGAGGTGCGGGACCGACATGGGCGGAGCGCCGACGGACGCCTGCGAGTACACCTTCGCCTTGTGCTGAGCGACGATGGTCGGGTTCGTGGTCTTGAGGAACTGCCCGCCGATCGGGAAGACGCCGTAGCCCTTGATCTCGGGGATACCGGAATTCTGCAGCAGCTTGAGAGCCCAGCCCCCCGCACCGACGAACACGAAGCGGGCCCTGACCTCGCTCGGGGTGTGACCGATGCTGTTGCGGTACTTGACCAGCCAGGTGCCGTCCTTCTGCTTCTTCAGGCTGCGCACCTCGTGATTCGTGCGCAACGACACGCCGGCGTCGGTCAGGTGGTCGAAGAGCTGGTGCGTGAGGGAGCCGAAGTCGACATCGGTACCGGCGGGCACACGCGTCGCGGCGAAGGGCTCGCCCTTGCGCCGCTGCTGCATGAGCAGCGGAGCCCACTTGTTGATGACGCGAGAGTCCTCGCTGTACTCGATGCCCGCGAACAGCGGCTGCTTCTTCAGCACCTCGTAGCGGTTCTTGAGATAGGCGACATCCTTCTCGCCCCGCACGAACGTCATGTGCGGTGTCGCGTTGATGAAGGTCGACGGCTCGTCGAGCACGCCCCTCTCCACCAGAGAAGACCAGAACTGACGGCTCTGCTGGAACTGCTCGTTGATCGACACCGCCTTGGCGGGATCGAGCGGAGCGTCGCCCTGCTGGGGCATGTAGTTCAGCTCGCACAGGGCGGCGTGGCCCGTGCCGGCGTTGTTCCACGGGTTGGAGCTCTCCTGAGCCACCTCGGAGAGTCGCTCGAAGGCGACGATCTTCCACTCCGGCTGCAGCTCGTGCAGGAGAGTACCCAGGGTGGCGCTCATGATGCCACCGCCGATCAGGACGACATCGACGTTTTCAGTCACCGAGCCAGTCTAGTTCGCGGGCGCGCTGCCGCCGACCATGCGGCCCGTTCGACCAGACCGCTTCCACATGACGGGGATACCGTCAGGCTATGACCGCCAGGCGCTCGGCCAGAATCTCGGCGATCTGCACCGCGTTCAGTGCGGCGCCCTTGCGCAGGTTGTCGTTGCTGAGGAACAGCACGAGCCCCTTGCCCTCGGGGGCGGACTGGTCGGCACGGATGCGACCCACGAAGCTCGGATCCTGCCCTGCAGCCTGCAGCGGCGTCGGCACCTCATCGAGCACGACGCCGGGCGCAGCGCTCAAGACCTCGCGTGCACGCTCGGGCGTGATGTCGTCGGCGAACTCGACGTTGATCGACAGCGAGTGCCCGGTGAAGACGGGGACGCGCACGCAGGTGCCGGCGACGCGGAGATCGGGGAGCTCGAGGATCTTGCGGCTCTCGTTGCGGAGCTTCTTCTCCTCGTCCGTCTCGTTGTCGCCATCATCGACGAGGTTGCCGGCGAACGGGATGACGTCGAACGCGATGGGCGCGATGTACTTCTCCGGCTCGGGGAAGTCGACCGCGGATCCGTCGTGCACGAGGCGCAGCGTGTCGCCCTGGGCGAGCACCCCCTCGACCTGGCCGAGGAGCTCCTGGGCACCGGCGAGACCGGACCCGGAGACGGCCTGGTAGGTGGAGACGATCAGACGCTCGAGACCGGCCTCGGCGTGCAGCGCCTTCAGCACGGGCATCGCGGCCATCGTGGTGCAGTTCGGGTTCGCGATGATGCCCTTGGGGCGCTCGTCGATCGCGTGCGGGTTGACCTCGCTGACCACGAGCGGCACCTCGGGATCCATGCGCCAGGCACTGGAGTTGTCGACGACCACGGCGCCGGCTGCGGCGAAGCGGGGCGCGTAGGCACGGCTCGCCGTGGCGCCTGCCGAGAACAGGGCGATGTCGATGCCTGCAGGGTCCGCGGTCTCGACGTCTTCCACGATGACCGTCGCACCGCCGAACTCGATCGCCGTTCCGGCAGAGCGCGCGGAGGAGAACAGCCGCAGGTCGCGGATCGGGAACGACCGCTCGGCGAGAATCTCGCGCATCACGGTGCCCACCTGGCCGGTGGCGCCGACGATGGCGACGGAGAGTCCTGAATCGGAGATGCGGGTCATGATGTTCCTTGGCGTCGTGCGGTACTGCGTACGAGGCTTCGGGCGCGGCGTCGGGGTGCTGAGGCTGCGCCTGGCGCCGGTGTCAGGGTTGCGGTGAGTCTACCGCGACCGGGAGGAGTGCCGGCCCTACGCTCCCCGCACTCGAGTGGTCGGCAGGAAAACGAGGGGGAACGGCAGAGATCAGCGGCCGGTGCCGGCGTGGACCGTGGCCTCGGCGTCGCCGTCGAGCCCGTAGGCGGTGTGCACGGTGCGAGCGGCCTCGGTGAGGTCGGTGTCGCGGAGCACGACGGAGATGCGGATCTCGGAGGTCGAGATCATCTCGATGTTGATACCTCCGGCGGAGAGCGCCTCGAAGAGCGTCGCGGAGACACCGGAGTGCGTGCGCATGCCCGCCCCGACGACCGAGAGCTTGCCGATCTGGTCGTCGTGGATCAGGTTCTGGAACCCGACCTCGGTCTGCTCCCCCGCGAGGGCCTTGAGGGCGCCGGCGGCATCCGCCTTCGGCACGGTGAAGGAGATGTCGGTGCGTCCGGTCGCCGACACGTTCTGCACGATCATGTCGACGTTGGCACCCGACTTCGCGACGATCTTGAAGATCTCGGCGGCCTTGCCCGGCACGTCGGGCACACCCGCGACCGTGATCTTGGCCTGGCTGAAGTCGGTGGCGACGCCGGCGACGATCGGTTCTTCCATGACTGCTCCCTCGGCTTCGCGAGGGTTCTTCATGCCCTCGCCCAGAACGTACGTGCCCTCGGACGACGAGAACGTCGACCGGGCGTGAATGAGGACCCCGTGGCGGCGTGCGTACTCGACGGCGCGGATATACAGCACCTTGGCCCCGTTGGCTGCGAGCTCGAGCATCTCCTCACTCGAGACGTGATCGAGCTTCTGCGCCTTCGGGATTACACGCGGGTCGGCGGTGAAGATGCCGTCGACGTCGCTGTAGATCTCGCACACGTCGGCGTCGAGCGCGGCGGCGAGCGCGACGGCGGTGGTGTCGGATCCCCCACGGCCGAGGGTCGTGATGTCGCGGGTGTCGCGGTTGAAGCCCTGGAACCCGGCCACGATCACGATCGCCCCTTCGTCGAGGGCTTCACGCAGGCGCACGGGCGTCACGTCGACGATGCGGGCGGCACCATGCTGCGAGTCGGTGATCATGCCCGCCTGGCTGCCCGTGAAGGAGCGCGCCTCGAAGCCCATCGAGTGGATCGCCATGGCCAGCAGCGCCATCGAGATGCGTTCTCCGCTGGAGAGCAGCATGTCCAGCTCGCGCGGAGCGGGGATCGGTGCGACCTCGTTCGCGAGGTCGAGCAGCTCGTCTGTGGTGTCGCCCATGGCGCTCACGGCGACCACGACGTCGTGTCCTGCCCGACGCGTGTCGACGATGCGCTTGGCGACGCGCTTGATGCTCTCTGCGTCGGCGACGGACGAGCCGCCGTACTTCTGCACGATGAGGGCCACGATCACTCCCTGGGATGACGGGCGGATCCGCCCACGCTCATTCTACGATCGGCGCGTATGCCCCGCCGCGCATGTGACGGCGGACGCCCGAGCCCGGCGGCTAGAGCGAGGGCGGGAGTGCCTGGGGCGAGACCGGACGGAGGCGGCCGCCGGTGGCAGCGAACCAGCAACCGATGATGATCAGAGGGAAGCCGAGCAGCAGACCGGGAGTCAGGGGTTCGGCGAGGACGATGGCACCGAGGACGATCGCGACCACCGGATTCACGTAGGTGAACAGCGGGGCGCGCACCGGGCCGACCTCGCGGATGAGCGCGAAGAACGCCAGGAACGCCACGGCCGTGCAGATCACTGCGAGTGCGAGAAGAGCGGCGATCGACGGCAGTGTGGGCACCTCGTGCTGGGTGAGCGCTCCGATCGGCAGGTAGAAGATCCCGATCATCAGCAGGGACAGGGTGATGGTGCCGAGCGAGGGGACGTCGTTGAGCTTGCGCGCCACGATGAACGGCGCGATCGCGTACAGCACGGCGACCAGGAGCACCTCGCCCGCGGCGAGAAGGCTGACCTCGCCGCCGAAGAGTCCAGGACCGGCGACCACGACCGCCACGCCAACGAAGCCCACCAGCAGTCCGATGCCGCGGGCGGGCCGCAGCACTCCGCGGTCACCGCCGCCCAGGGCGATCAGGGCGGCGAACAGCGGCACCGTCGCCACGAGCAGACCGGTCATGCCTGAGGGCAGCGTCATCTCGGCATGCCCGAGCAGCACGAAAGGCCCTGCCATCTCGACGGCACCGAAGGCGAGCACCCACGGCCAGTGCTTCAGAGCAGCTCGCAGCGCTCCGCTGCGGATCGCGAAGGGCAGCAGCAGCAGCGCCGCGATGAGAGTGCGCCCCGCCACGATCGCCGGCGGGGAGAACGACTCGACCGCGACGCTGATGAACAGATACGGCACTCCCCACAGCAGCGCCATGGCCCCGAAGAGGAGCCAGCCGCGCCGCGAGAAGCCCGCGTTCGGGCTCACAGGATGCGCCGGCCCTCGAAGGCACGGCCGAGGGTGACCTCGTCGGCGTACTCGAGGTCGCCGCCGACGGGCAGCCCGGAAGCGAGGCGCGAGACCGTGATCTGCATCGTCGTGAGCAGACGGCTGAGGTAGCTCGCGGTGGCCTCCCCCTCGAGATTCGGGTTGGTGGCGAGGATGACCTCCTGCACCGTGCCGTCGGCGAGGCGTGTCATCAGCTGGGCGATGCGCAGATCGTCCGGACCGATGCCGGCGATGGGGCTGATCGCTCCGCCGAGTACGTGGTAGAGCCCGCGGAACTCCCTGGTGCGCTCGATGGCCGCGACGTCTTTCGCGTCTTCGACCACGCAGATCAGCGCCTGACTGCGGCGCGGATCGCGGCAGATGGCGCAGCGCTCCTGCTCGGCGACGTTGCCGCAGACCTCGCAGAACCGCACGCGGGTGCGGATCTCGCCGAGCAGCTCGGCGAGACGCGCGACATCGAACGTCGGCGTCTGCAGGATGTGGAATGCGATGCGCTGGGCGGACTTGGGCCCGATACCGGGAAGCCGTCCGAACTCGTCGATCAGCTCTTGGACGATGCCGTCATACATCAGGAGAACCTCGTCGGGGGCTCGTAGGGCTCTTCGCGCACGAACGTCGCGCCGAGCACCTGGCGGATCACGGCCTCACCGTAGCGCTGCACTCCCCCGGCGGAGGGCTGGCGCTCGACGACGACCGGCGGGGCGGCGACAGCGGTGCGCGGCGTCTGCGGTGCGGACCGCGCGGGAGACGCCTGCCGCGGGAGCGGCGACTCTGCGGGCGGCTCGTACGAGGGGTCGTACGGTGGCTCGTCGTCGAAGGCCGGAGCCTCGTCATCGCCGGGCAACGGGGGCTCGTCTCGGTCCACCGCACCGTCGGAGGGGGGCGCGGGAGCCGAAGCGGCAGCCTCGACCTCTTCGGGCTCGTCGTCGACGGCGAGGGGCGCCGTCGGAACCGGAGCCTCGTGCACCGGCCGCTCGGTCGCGGTCGGGATCGGCGCGACAGCCCATTCCGTCACCGTGGAGGCGGAGGCGCTGCGGACCTGCGGACGGGGGGAACCCGCTGACGCAGGCTCCGATGCGGGAGCGGCATCCGCCGGCGTCGACGCCCCGGACGGCGAGGGCTGACGCGGAGCACCTCCCGCCGGCATGGGTGCTGGCAGGTACTTCACGCGTACGCCGAGCTCGTTCTCGATCGCCGACCGCAGGTGATCGGAGGGACCGGAGCCGGGGGTCGTGCCCTTGAACTTCGCCACGTCGTGCTGGCTGGTGAACCCGAGGGTCAACACCTCGGTCTCGGTGACGTAGGCCAGCGGCTGCACGGCCGTGGCCAGCAACCAGGACGTGCGGCTGATGCTCTCGAGACGCGTGAGCACAGCCGGCCACGCTGCACGGATCCGTTCGAAGGTGACCGGCCCCTGCGGGGCAGCGGGCTCGGGGGCTGCTGCCTCGGGAGCGACGCCGGCCGTCTCGCCCGCGCCCTGCTCGCCTCCTCCCTGCGCACCTGCCGGGCGCTTTTCGGCGGGGGCGGGCTCGACGGGTGCGGGGTCGGCTGTGGCGGGGTCGGCTGTGGCGGGGTCCGGTGCTGCGGCAGGCTCCGGTGCCGGAGCAGCCGGAGCTGCCACGGGTGCAGACGGTGCTACCGGGGCTGGAGCTGCCGCGGTCGGACGGGCGGACGCCATCGCCGCGCGCTCGCCTCCTTGCACGGGCGTCGACGCGACGGTGTCGGTCGCTCCGGCGAGCACGCGCGCGACCATGAGCTCGAGGTGCAGCCGCGGCGAGGTGGCACCAGACATGTCGTCGAGGGCGGCGCTGACCACATCGGCCGTGCGCGAGAGCCGGGCGGAGCCGAATGCGCCGGCCTGAGCCCGCATGCGCTCCAGGTCGTCTTCCGCGACCCCGCGCAGGACGGCGGAGGCACCGGGCCCGACCGCCGCGATCACGATCAGGTCGCGCAGACGCTCGAGCAGGTCGTCGACGAAGCGGCGAGGGTCCTGGCCGGTCTGCACCACGCGGTCGATCGCGGGGAAGGCGGATGCGGCGTCGCCGGCCGCGAGCGCGTCGACGATCTCGTCGAGCAGTGCAGCGTGCGTGTACCCGAGCAGGGCGACGGCGCGCGCGTAGCCCACCGTGACCGTCTCGGACCCGGCCGGCGCGTCCGACCCGGCGATCAGCTGGTCGAGGAGCGAGAGGGTGTCACGCGGCGAACCGCCACCCGCGCGGACCACGAGCGGGAGCACACCCTGTTCGACGATCACACCTTCCTCGGCGCACAGCTTGGCGACGTACTCGAGCATCGCGGCAGGCGGCACGAGCCGGAACGGATAGTGGTGGGTGCGCGAGCGGATGGTGCCGAGCACCTTCTCTGGCTCTGTGGTCGCGAAGATGAACTTGACGTGCTCCGGCGGCTCTTCGACGAGCTTCAGCAGCGCGTTGAACCCCTGGGGCGTCACCATGTGCGCCTCGTCGAGGATGAAGATCTTGTAGCGGTCGCGGCTCGGGGCGAAGGTTGCCCGCTCACGCAGGTCGCGCGCGTCGTCGACGCCGTTGTGGCTCGCGGCGTCGATCTCGACGACGTCGAGCGATCCACCGCCGGCACGCGACAGCTCGACGCAGCTCGGGCAGACTCCGCAGGGCACGTCGGTCGGCCCCTCGGCGCAGTTCAGGCACCGCGCGAGGATGCGCGCAGACGTCGTCTTCCCGCACCCGCGGGGACCGGAGAACAGGTAGGCGTGGCCGACCCGGTCGCCTCGCAGGGCCGTCATCAGCGGATCGGTCACCTGGGACTGCCCGATCATCTCGCCGAATGCTTCGGGGCGGTAGCGGCGGTAGAGGGCTGTGGTCACCACAACAGCCTACGGCGTGCCACCGACCTTCGGCGGGCCGAGCGGTCAGTCGATCGGTTCGATCACCGGGATCGCCGTGGTGATCACGGGAACGGACGCCGACATGCGCGTCCCGTCCTCGCGCCGGGCGTCGGCGAACTGCCGGAGGGTCGGCCGTCCGGGGATCAGCGGACCCTGATCGGCGAGCGGCACGACGACCTCATCCTCCACCGTCGCGATGTAGGCCGTGTCCCGCACGCTGAAGGGCACGGGCGGTCCGGTGCGCACTTCCACACGGAGCTCGTCCTTCGTCACCGTCACCCTCAACGTCGACCCCTGCCACTGCAGCGGGAACGACAGCGACGGCCATCCGGCAGGGAGCCTCGGGTCGAAGCTGAGGTCGCCGGCGTAGTCGCGCATACCGCCGAAACCGCACACCAGCGCGGTCCACACCCCGCCGGCCGACGCCACATGCACACCGTCAGCCGCGTTATGGTGCAGGTCGTGCAGGTCGACGAACAGCGACTGCTCGAAGTACTTCTGCGCGAGGTCCTGGTACCCCACCTCGGCCGCCAGGATCGACTGCACGACGGCCGACAGCGTCGAGTCGCCGGTGGTCAGCGGGTCGTAGTAGTCGAAGTCGGCCTTCTTCTCCTCCGGCGTGAAGTGATTGCCCTGCAGGAACAGCGCGAGCACGACATCCGCCTGCTTGAGCACCTGGAACCGGTAGATCACCAGAGGGTGGAAGTGCAGCAGGAGCGGACGCTGTTCTGCCGGGGTGTTGGCGAGGTCCCAGACCTCGCGCTCGAGGAACAGCGAGTCCTGCGGATGGATGCCGAGCCCCTCGCTGTAGGGGATGTACATCGCCTCGGCCGCGCGGTCCCAGGCCTCGGCCTCTCCGGGTCCGAGTCCCGTGCGGTCGACGAGCTTCACGTAGTCCTCGGGATAGCTCTCGCGGATCTCGCGCACGACCTTGGCCGCGTAGCGGAGGTTGTAGCGCGCCATGACGTTCGTGTACAGGTTGTCGTTGACGACCGTCGTGTACTCGTCCGGGCCGGTGACGCCATGGATGTGGAACGTGTCGATCCCGTCGCCCGCCCCGGTCTCCTCGACCAGACGCGAAGCGCGCCAGAACCCGAGCGTCGCCCACAGCCGCGCGGTCTCGATCGCGATGTCGGCGCCCTCGCGGCGCAGGAACTCCTCGTCCCCGGTGGCGCGCACGTACTTGCCGAGCGCGAAGCTGATGTCGGCGTTGATGTGGTACTGCGCGGTGCCGGCGGCGTAGTAGGCGGAGGCCTCCTCGCCGTTGATCGTGCGCCACGGGAACAGGGCTCCCGCCTCGTTGAGCTGCGCTGCCCTGCGTCGTGCGGCCGGCAGCATCCCCACCCGTGCGCGGAGGGCGTTGTAGGCCCACCGCGGCGACGTGTAGGTGAGGAAGGGGAGCACGTAGATCTCGGTGTCCCAGAAGTAGTGTCCGCTGTATCCCGAACCCGAGACGCCCTTGGCTGGCACCCCGGCGCCGTCGGCGCGCGCCGATGCCTGAGCGAGCTGGAAGAGGCACCAGCGGGTGGCCTGCTGCAGGTCCTCGCGTCCGCCGATCTGCACGTCGCTGCGGTCCCAGAACGCGTCCAGCCACTCCCTCTGACGACGGAACACGGTCTCGACGCCCTCGTCCGCAGCCCGATCGAGCGTACGCCGGCACCGGTCGACGAGCTCCCTCGGGGGCACGCCTCGCGACGTGTGGTAGCTGACGAGCTTGGTCACGGTGATCGGTACACCGGCCTTCGCCTGCACGCGGAAGACGTTCTTGGCGATGTCGGGCTCGACGAGTGTGCGGGCGTTGAACTCGTTCTCGGTCTCCACCACGTGGTCGGCGACCACCGCGACCGTCATCCCCGAATCGGCGACACGGTAGGACAGTGCTGAGCGCAGCCCGTCCTGCCAATGCTCGGCGGGCTCCAGCACGCGATCGGCGATCTTCTCGGCCTTGCGGGGGTCGAACGCCGCGGCCTTGGTACCGATCGGGGTGCCCGCGTAGACACCGGCGCCGTCCTGCCTGTTCAGCAGCTGGCAGCTGATCGTGACAGGGGCATCCGCGTTCTCCACCACGACCTCGAGCCGCAGCACCGCGAGGTGACGCTCCTCGAAGCTCACGATCCGCTCGTCGCGCATCCGCACCCGCTTGCCCGACGGCGTCTCCCACACCACGAAGCGCTCGAGCACGCCGGTGCGCAGGTCGAGGGTGCGACGGTACTCGCGCACGTCGGCGTCGTCGAGCGAGATCGGCTCGTCGTCGACGTACACCCGCATGACCTTGGCATCCGGTGCGTTGACGATCGTCTGCCCGACCTCGGCGAAGCCGTAGGCCTGTTCGGCATGGCGGATCGGCCACGTCTCGTGCAGCCCGTTGATGAAGGTGCCGTGCTCCTGGGCGCCGCGACCCTCGATGTGGTTGCCGCGCAGCCCCAGGTAGCCGTTGCCGACGGAGAACAGCGTCTCGCCGACGCCCTCCTCCGAGTAGTGCGTGTCGATCAGACGCCACGGGTCGACGGGGAAGCGGTCGCGATCGATCATGCGGACTCCGGGGTCTCGGTGCGGGAGGCGGGAAGGAAGACGGCGAGGTCGTCGACGACGACGGTTGCGCCGGCGGCACGGAGGGCATCTGCGCCCGTGCCCCGGTCGACGCCGACGACGGTCGCGAAGCCGGCTGCGGCGGCGGAAGCGGCGCCGGACGTGGCGTCTTCGACAGCAACGGCGCGCGCCGGGTCGACGCCGAGGGCGGTCGCGCCGGCGGCGAACATGTCGGCTGCGGGCTTGGAGGCCAGACCATCGCGCTCGGCGACGACGCCGTCGACCACGATGCGGAAGAAGGAGCGGATGCCGGCGGCGCCGAGGACCTCTTCGGCGTTCTTGGAGCTCGAGACCACCCCGAGCGGTATGCCTGCCTGGTGCAGAGCCTCGACGAGGGCGAGCGAGCCGGGATACGCGGCGATGCCCTGACCGCGCAGCGATGCGGCGAATGCGGCATTCTTGCGGTTGCCGATACCGCACACGGTCTCGGCTGAGGGGTCGTCGTCGACGTCACCCCAAGGCAGCTCGACGTTGCGACTGCGCATCAGGCTCGCCACGCCGTCATAGCGCTTCTTGCCGTCGACGTAGTCGTAGTAATCGGCATCGGTGTACGGCGGAGTGATGCCCCATCGGGCGAAGACGTCGTCGAAGACGGCCTTCCACGCGCGCATGTGCACCTCGGCCGTGGGGGTCAGCACGCCGTCGAGGTCGAACAGCACGCCGTCAGCGTGGAACAGGTCGGGCAGTGCTTCGGGCACAGAGCCTCCAGGAGAAGGGCGATCGTCGGGCCGGCACCTCTCCGTGCCACTGTGCAAGCGTAATGCGGTGACGCGCCACGGGGTAACCCCCGAGAGCGGATCAGAGCAGCTCGGCCGTCTGTCTGGCGATCTGCAGTTCCTCGTCGGTGGGCACCACCAGCACCGTGACGCGAGACGCATCCGTGGAGATGCGCCGGATGCCCCGCTCGCGCGCCTCGTTCCTCGCCCCGTCGATCTCCACACCGGCGAACCCGAGCGTCGCCATGGCCGCAGCGCGCACCGGGGCCGCGTTCTCGCCCACACCGGCCGTGAACGCGATGACGTCCACTCCCCCGAGCTGTGCGATGTAGGCGCCTGCGTACGCACGCAGGCGGTGCACGTAGACGTCGAAGGCGAGGATCGCCGCGTCGTCCTCGGCCTCGACACCGGCGAGGATGTCGCGCATGTCACTGCGCCCCGCGAGGCCGGCGAGCCCGCTGCGGGTGTTGAGCAGGGAGTCGAGGTCGTCGATCGACAGGCCGGCGCGGCGCGACAGGTGCACGAGCGCCGCCGGGTCGATGTCTCCGGAGCGCGTGCCCATGACCAGGCCCTCGAGCGGCGTGAGTCCCATCGAGGTCTCCACCGACCTGCCGCCGTCGATCGCGGTCACCGACGCGCCGTTGCCGAGGTGGAACACCAGCTGACGGAGCTCGGAGATGTCACGGCCGAGGAACGCGGCGGCAGACTCGCTCACGTACTGGTGGCTCGTGCCGTGGAAGCCGTAGCGTCGCACCCGATGCTCCGCGGCGAGCGCGGCGTCGATCGCATAGGTGTAGGCGGCGGGCGGGAGCGTCTGGTGGAAGGCGGTGTCGAACACCGCGACGTGCGGCACCTCGTCGAACACGGCGCGCGCAGCATGGATACCGGCGAGGTTCGCGGGGTTGTGCAGCGGCGCGAGCACCGCGAGCTCGTCGATCTGACGTTCCACGTCGGCGTCGATCAGAGTCGGCGCGTAGAAGCGCGCACCACCGTGGACGACGCGATGCCCGACCGCGACGGGGCGGTGCTCGTCGAGCGAGGGGCCGTGAGCGGCGAACTGCTCTCGCATCACCTCGAATGCCTCAGCGTGGTCGGCGATCGGCCGCTCGCTGCGGAAGGTCGCATCGAGCATCGTCGGCACGGCATCGCCGTCGACGGCGGGGCGCACGGTGTGTGCGACCGGGCTGGCCTGCTGACCGATGCGCTCGATCAGTCCGTTCGCGAGCAGGTTCTCCTGCTCGATGTCGATCAGGCTGTACTTCAGTGAGGAGGATCCGCTGTTGATGACCAGGATGGCGCTCATGCCGGGTCCTCCGTCTGCTCTGTCGTCCGCTCAGCTCCCTGCGCCTGGATGGCCGTGATCGCCACCGTGTTGACGATGTCGGCGACGAGCGCACCACGGGAGAGATCGTTGATGGGCTTGTTGAGTCCCTGCAGCACCGGTCCGATCGCGACGGCGCCGGCCGAGCGCTGCACGGCCTTGTACGTGTTGTTGCCGGTGTTGAGGTCGGGGAACACGAATACGGTCGCCCTGCCCGCCACGGCAGAGTCGGGGAGCTTGGCCTTGGCAACGGCGGCGTCCGCCGCCGCGTCGTACTGGATCGGGCCCTCGACGGGAAGCTCGGGGGCGCGCTCGCGCACGAGAGCCGTGGCCGCGCGCACCTTGTCGACATCTGCGCCGGAGCCGG
Organism: Microbacterium sp. 2RAF4; assembly: GCF_052115285.1. Taxonomy (NCBI): domain Bacteria; kingdom Bacillati; phylum Actinomycetota; class Actinomycetes; order Micrococcales; family Microbacteriaceae; genus Microbacterium; species Microbacterium sp. 2RAF4. The sequence continues at coordinate 677,055 of NZ_JBFRGI010000002.1, forward strand.
ACTCCCCCGTCGAGTACGAGAGCATGGCCACCCGCGGATCGATGCCGAACTGCCGGGCGGTCGTCGCCGATGAGACCGCGATGTCGGCGAGCTGCTCGCTGGTGGGGTCGGGGATCACGGCGCAGTCGCCGTAGACGAGCACCCGGTCGGCGAGCGCCATCAGGAACACGCTGGAGACCACGTTCACCCCCGGTTTGGTCTTGATGATCTCGAACGACGGGCGGATCGTGTGCGCCGTGGTGTGCGCGGCGCCGGACACCATGCCGTCGGCGAGTCCGAGATGCACCATCATGGTGCCGAAGTACGACACGTCGGTCACGGTGTCGGCGGCCTGAGCGAGGGTGATCCCCTTGTGCGCCCGCAGCCGTGCGTACTCCGCGGCGAAGCGCTCGACGAGGCCGGGGTCGTTGGGACTGAGCACCTGCGCCGCAGCGATGTCGATCCCCAGCTCGGTCGCCCGACCACGGATGGCCGCCTCGTCGCCGAGGATCGTCAGATCGGCCACCTCTCTCGCCAACAGCGTCGCCGCGGCGCGGAGGATGCGGTCGTCGTCCCCTTCCGGCAGCACGATGCGACGACGGTCCGCGCGGGCGCGCTCGATGAGTCCGTACTGGAACATCAGCGGCGTCACCACGTGCGCTTCCGCGAGCCCGAGCTGCTCCGTGAGTTCCGTGATGTCGACGTGGGCCTGGAAGAGGGCGAGCGCGCGGTCATACCGTGCTCGCGAGTCGGCGGAGATGCGTCCTCGAGTGCTCATCACCCGGACCGCGGTGTCGTAGGTGCCCAGATCGGTGGTGATGATCGGCACCGAGGACGCGAAGCCGTCGAGCAGCTGCACGATGGGCTCCGGCAGCGGGAACGGTCCGTTCAGGATGATGCCGGCGATGCGCGGGAAGGTGCCGGACGAATCGGCCAGCAGCGCGGCGAGCAGCACCTCGGTGCGGTCGGCGGGGATCACCACCACGGCCTCTTCGGTGAGCCGCGGCAGCACGTTGACCATCGACATGCCGGCGACGACGATCGTCAGCGCCTCTCTCGTCAGCCGGTCGTCATCGCCTTTGAGCAGGGTGCCGTCGACGGCGGCGAGGATGCCGCGGATCGAGGGCGCGACCAGTGCACGGTCCTCGGGAATCGCCCACACGGGTGTGCTCTCGGCCGGCAGTGCGGCGTGCACGGCGGCGACGATGTCGTCGAGCGCTGCGGGATCGGCCCGGTTCACGGCGACGGCGAACAGCTCCGCCCGCTCCTCCGCGAGCTCGGACAGGGCGAGAGCGGCGATCTGCGCGATCGCCGCAGCCGGACGAGCCGTCGTCGTCCCCAGCTGCTCGGCCTGACGCTGCTGGTCGCGGCCGCTGAGCACGAGCAGCACCGGCGCACCGAGGTTCGCCGCGATCCTGGCGTTGAAGCCGAGCTCGGCGGGACTCGCCACATCGGTGTAGTCGCTGCCGACCACGACCACGGCATCGCACTGCGCCTCGACGGCCTTGAACCGTGCAACGACCGTCGACAGCGCGGCCTCGGGGTCGGCTCGCACATCGTCGTAGGTGACGCCGATGCAGTCGTCATAGTCGAGGTTCACCCCGTCGTGGGCGAGCAGGAGCTCCAGGATCTCGTCCCGTTCCGTGACCGACCGGGCGATGGGGCGGAACACGCCGACCCGCGGCGAGACCCGCATCAGGGCGTCGAGAGCCCCGAGCGCGATCGTCGACTTACCGGTATGGCCTTCGGCCGAGGTGATGTAGATGCTCTGCGCCACGGCTTCAGCTTAGGCGCGCTGTCGATGAACGCACCGAGCGTCGCACCGGATCAATTGCCTGGCCTCACTCGCACGGACCGGACAGGGCGTCGACGACAGCCGTGGCGTCGGCCCCGAACCGGGAGTAGTAGTCGCGGTCGGTGTTGATCTGCACCCGATGGATCGCGTGCGACGGCTCCATCGTCTGCCAGTCGGGGAGCCGTCCGAGCCGCTCGAAGAACAGCGTCGTCGCCGTCGCGGGATCCATCCTCTGCTCGGCGCTGCCCCACCACTCTTGCTGCTGGAACAGTCCGATGCTGGTGGTGCGCGAACCGTCCGGATTCGTGAACCCGCGCGTCTCCCAATCGCCGTAGTCGATGTTGCGCAGGCTGCTCTCGCCCATCGCCGTCATCACACCGAGGATCTGCCCGTCCCGTCCGAAACCGAGCGCCCCCGCCGTGCGGATGATCGTGGCGGCGTTCTCGAGCTGCTCGCCGCTCCAGCCCTCGATCCCCGCCGCGGGGAACGTCTGCGGATCGTCGATGCAGATCGGCGCGGGATCGCGCGCGAGACCGAGCGGGATCAGGACGAAGAGGCTCACCGCCACGATGAGCGCACCGGCGGAAAGCAGAAGGCGCTGGCCGATCTTCCGGCGCCGGAGACGGTTCGCCGCCTGCCGTCGAGCACCGGGCTTGCGCCGCCGCTTCGCGGTTCCACGCCGCGTCGTCTTCCTCGCCGCCGGCTTGCGCTTCGCCCGCGCCGTCGGTGCGGCACTCATGCGGGCAGGGCTCCGCGCTCGGCTCTCGGGCGGCGACCGACGAAGGCGGCCGCGCCGCCGCCGATGGCGCCGAACAGGTGCCCCTGCCACGAGATGCCCTCGGCGACGCCGAAGACGCCGGCGAACATCGACCCCCCGTACAGCCCGATCACGACGACGGCGATCACGGCGTACAGGATGCGGTGCGCGACGCGGCCGGGTGCGAACACCCGCATCACGACATAGCCGAAGTAGCCGAAGACCAGCCCCGATGCGCCGACCGTGAGCGTGCCCGGCGCGTTGAACACCCAGGTGCCGATGCCGCCGACGAGGGCGACGACGGCCGTGACGGCCCAGAACCGGCGGGTGCCCTCCACGGCGACGAGGCACCCGAGCACGAGGAACGGCACCGAGTTCGCGATGAGATGCTGCCAGTTCGCATGCAGGAGAGGCCCGAGCACGATGCCCCCGAGTCCGGAGACATCCCAGGAGCGCAACCCGAAGCCGGTGAAGGAGCCGGGGAGGATCGCGTCGGCGAGCTGCACGACCCACATGACCACGAGCAGCAGCACCGGTGAGGCGAATCGGCCGAGCGGGTGCTGCGCCTGAGGCGGGGTGACGGTCACCGGACGATTGTCGCAGGTGCAGCCAGGAGACGACTGAGCGTCGGACGGACCCGCCCGCCGGAAATGAAAGTGACCCTCCGCGCACCCAGCAGAGCCCGGTTACCCTTGCTGCGTTTCCGCCCTGGGGGAATTGGCCTGGATGCCGCCACGCGGAGAGCCGTCAACCATCCTAACCCGACCGGCGCCGCGTTTCGAACCGGGCGCCGCTGTGCGCGTATCCGGCGCACGCATCCTCAGGGGAACCTGCCAGAGCGGCACATCGTGCGCAGGGTTACGATCGAGTGACGCGCACCGCAGCGCCGCGATGTGAGAGGGAACGCATGCCAGAGAACGCCCCCCTGATGCCGGTGACGATCGACGCCGAACGCTTCGCCGCGCAGACGTCGGCCATCCTCGGTTCGATCGGCCAGGTCATCGACGGGAAACCGGATGCGGTGCGCAGTGCTCTCGTGTGCCTGCTCGCCGAAGGGCACCTGCTCATCGAGGACGTTCCCGGCGTGGGGAAGACGATGCTCGCCAGGGCTCTCGCCGCCAGCGTGGATGCGACGGTGCGACGCATCCAGTTCACCCCGGATCTGCTGCCGGGCGACGTCACGGGCGTCTCGGTCTACAACCCGGTCGACCGGGAGTTCGAGTTCAAGCGCGGTGCCGTGTTCGCGCACATCGTGATCGCCGACGAGATCAACCGCTCCTCCCCCAAGACGCAGTCCGCCCTGCTGGAGGCGATGGAGGAGGGCCAGGTCACGGTCGACGGCTCCACCCACCAGCTTCCCCAGCCGTTCCTGGTCGTCGCGACCCAGAACCCCCTGGAGATGGAGGGCACGTACGCCCTCCCCGAAGCGCAGCGCGACCGATTCATGATGCGCATCTCGATGGGATACCCCGACGCCGCGGCCGAGGCCCTCATGCTGCGCCAGCGGGATGTGGTCAGCCCGCTCGCCGCCGTCTCGCCCGTCGCCGATGCGTCCTCGATCGCGCAGCTCATCGCATGGGCACGGTCCGTGCACGTCGCGCCGGCGCTCGAGGAGTACACGGTCGCCCTCGCGCAGGCGACGCGCAACGACCCGAACCTCCACCTCGGCGCCAGCCCCAGGGCCACCCTGCAGCTGGTCAGGGCGGCGAAGGTGTGGGCGGCGCTCGACGGCCGCGACTACGTGATCCCCGATGACATCACGGCCCTGCTCATCCCGGTCCTCGCGCACCGCCTGCTTCCGGCGCGCGGCGCGCATCGCGCGGGCGCCCAGCCCGTCGAGGCCGCTCTCACCCAGATCGTCGAGCGGGTGCGCGTGCCCGTCGCGACCCGTTCCTGACACATCGATCATGCGACGACGACGAGCCCTCACCGGTCGCGGCGCCGGAGCCCTCCTCGCCGCGCTCTGCTGCATGATCGCCGCGAACCTGCTGGGCACCCGCATCCTGCTGTACCTCGGCGTGCTGCTGGCGGCGGTCACGCTCTTCTCCCTCCTCGCCGTCAGGCTGCCCCGACGATCCGGCACCGTCACGCGGCAGATCTCCACCGATCTGCTGACGGTGTCCGAGACGTCGCGCGTGACCGTGCGCTTCTCGCTGCGCGCGATCCGCGTCCCCCGCGGGCTCTGGCACGACGTGCTCCCCGACGCGGTGTCGGGAGACTCCGGCGGCGAGTATCCCCCGGAGACCGGGCAGCTCAGCTATCTGATCACCGGTGTCAGAAGAGGCGTGTGGCCGTTGGGACCGCTGATGCTGCGCACCGTCGATCCGTTCGGGCTGGCCCAGCGCGAGCAGGCGTTCGGCGAGACGCGGAGCGTCACCGTGGTGCCCGAGGTGTTCGCCCTCGCCCCGCTCGCCGTGCGGGTCGGGGCGGCCGGTGGGACGGCGCACACCTCGTCGACCAGGCTCGGACAGGGCAGTGACAACCTCTCGCCGCGGGGCTACATCCCGGGGGATTCGATGCGGCGCATCCACTGGCGTGCCACGGCACACCGCGGTCAGCTCATGGTTCGCCAGGAAGAGGAGGAGTCCAGCCCCGACGCGGTGGTCGTGCTGGACCGGAGCGGCCGCCGCTGGGACGCCCAGGGGATCGACGTCGACCCCGCCTTCGAATCCGCCGTCTCGCTGTGTGCGTCCGCGGCCGTGCATCTCGCCTCCGAGGGGTACAGCGTCGACGTGATCGACAGCGCGGGTGCGCTGCTCGGTACCCTCCGCGGGCACGAGGACGACCGCGACAGCCTGCTCGCGGCGCTCGCGATGGTCACGCCTCGCGGGGACAGCCGCGACCTGATGGCACTCATCGGAGGGACCCCTCCCGGACCGCTCGTCTACATCACCGGCCGCCTCGATGAGGAGGACGCCACACTGCTGCGTTCGGCGGGCGCCGCCGCGCCGATGCTGTTCAGCACCGAGCCTCTCCCGGGGGCGACCGAAGCGGCCGCGCGGCATGGGTGGACCGTCGCGCCCCTCGGCGACGACATCTCCGCCGCGTGGGAGGACGCCGTCTCCGCACGGATCGGGGTCGGCGATGTTCCGCGCTGAGCACGCTCCGCCGAGCCCCACCGCCGTCGAGCGCCAGCCGGCGTTCTGGCACCGCGACCACGATGATCCCCCCGGAGCCGTCGGCCCCGGCGCGCTCGCGGCGACGGCGGCACTCGTGGCCATGTGGCCGTTCACCTCGGTGATCGCTCCCGGGGCATGGTCGTTCACCGTGATCGCGGTCATCGTCGCCGTAGCCGGATCGGGATTGCTCGCACGGCACCTGCTGCGTCGCCGGGCCGCCTGGGTGCAGGATCTCGTCACGCTCGCCGTGCAGATCGTGGTCGCCGTCGCCGTGGTGACGCTGCTCATCGCCGGTGACACGGCTCTCTTCGGCATGATCCCGACCTCGGAGACGGTGACGCTGTTCGGCGTGCTCGGCGCCTCCGCGGTCGAAGAGGTCGTGTTCGGGTCCGCGCCCCTGGACCCCTCCCCCGGCCTCGCGGCCGCGATGGGCGTCGGCTTCGCGGTGGTCGCGATCCTGCTCGACCACCTCGTGGCGCACAGGTCGGCCGTGCTGGCGGTGCTCCTGACCGGAGTCGTCGGCGCGGTGCCGATGATCGTCACGCTCGGCGACACCAACGTCGCGTGGTTCGTGCTGTTCGGCCTGGTCGCACTGCTGCTGCTCCGCTACACGGCGAGGAAGCATCCGGAGTCCCCGCGCCGTTCCTCGACGTCTCTGGCCGTGGCGGTGGGAGCTGCAGCGCTCGCGACGACCGTGGCCATCGTCCCGTTGCTGCCCGTCACCGCGAGCCTCGCCGGCAACGGAACCGGGGTGACCGTGGACGCCTCACTGCGCCTCGGTGACGATCTGCGACAGCCGAACCCGGTCGAGGTGCTCACCGTGGCCGCCGAGGGCGAGACCGCGCCCTACCTGCGCCTGACCACCCTCTCCCGCTTCGACGGCCGCGTCTGGCAGCCCGACGACAGCGATCTGCAGGCGCAGGACGACGGCTTCGGGCCCCCGGAATGGGCGGAGGACATCGCGACGGAGGAGCAGAACACCTCGATCAGGGTGCTGCGGATGTCGAGCTCCTGGCTTCCCGTGCCCTACCCCGCCACCGCCGTGCAGGGCCTCAGCGACGCGTGGAGGATCGCCCCGGACAACCGCACGCTCTACTCCCGCGGCGCCGACGCCGTCGGAAACGACTACACGGTCACCTCCACGCGACTCATCCCCACCCTCGAACAGATCAGGGCGGTCGATGCTGCGTCTCCCGTGGTCGAACCCGACGCCGAACCGATCGAGCTGCCGGGCATCATCAGCGAGCTGGCCGACGATGTGACCGCGGCCGCGAGCACAGACTACGACCGGCTCATCGCGCTGCAGAACTGGTTCCGCTCGCAGTTCACCTATTCGCTCGAGACGCCGGTGGAAGAGGGCTTCGACGGGACAGGAGCCGACGCCGTCGCGGAGTTCCTCGACGTCCGCTCCGGATACTGCGTGCATTTCGCCGGGGCGTTCGCTCTGATGGCGGAGAGCCTCGACATGCAGGTGCGCATCGTCGTGGGATATCTTCCCGGCTCCCTCACCGACGAGAAGCGCGGCAGCGAATCGGTGTTCTCCGTGACAAGCGACCGGCTGCACTCCTGGCCGGAGGTGCTGTTCCCCGGCATCGGATGGGTCCCCTTCGAGCCCACCGCCTCCCTGGGCGTGCCCACCGCGTTCCGTCCCGGGGCGACGCAGGGCGGCAGCGCCGGAACGCCGTCGGCACCCGCTCCGACCACGGCGCCGCAGACCGAGCAGACGTCCGGTCCGGAGATCGATCGCAACGACGCGGGGGGCGACTCGGCCAGCAGCGACGAGCTGCGTCGCCTCGACCCGATGCCGGTCGTCCTCACCGCGTTCGGCATCGCCGTGGTGCTCCTGCTTCCCGCGCTGATCCGCCTCGTGGAACGCCGTATGCGCCTGAGCAGAGCGCGCCGTGGGGACTCCGCGGCCGCATGGGCCGAGTTGCGGGATACGCTGATCGACCTGCAGATCCCCGTGTCCGACGCCGACACCCCCCGAGTGCGCGCAGCCGGCCTGGTGGCGCAGCACCAGGTCCCGGCCGAGGCGATGCGGCAGCTCACGGACACGGTCGAGCGCTCGAACTACGCCCGTGCCGACGAGAGGACCGACGATCTCGCCGAGCCCCTGGCGGAGGTGCTGACCGGATTGCGTCGGAGCACCGATCGCAGGACGAGGGTGCAGGCGGCGTTGCTGCCGCGTTCCCTGTACGCTCCGCGAGCCGCCGAGCCGGGCGTGACGGCGGCCTGAGCGGCGACGCGGTGCCGCCCTCTCAGGCGGCGTGAGCGGTGCAGCGCACGGCGTCGCAGTCTTCGCAGACCACGAACTGCGATCGACACGACAGATCGGGGCAGTTCGCGGTGCGCTTGGTCGGCGCGCCGCACCCGACGCATTCCCCGATGACGGCTGCGTGGTCGGAGAAGTCTACGGACCCTCGACCATCGAACACGTAGAGCGATCCGTCCCAGAGCCCGTCGTCGCCGAACTTCTCGCCGTAGCGGACGATGCCGCCTTCGAGCTGGTACACCTCACCGAACCCGCGGGCCGTCATCAGGCTGGACAGCACCTCGCAGCGGATGCCACCTGTGCAGTACGTGACGACGGGCTTGCCCTTCAGATCGTCGTAGACGCCGGAGTCGAGGAGCTCGACGAAGTCCCTGGTGGTCTCGGTGTCGGGCACGATGGCCCCACGGAAGCGCCCGATCTGCGCCTCCAGGGCGTTCCTCCCGTCGAAGAACACCACGTCGTCGCCGCGTTCCTCCACCAAGCCGTGCAGTTCCTCCGGGGTCAACCGCGTGCCACCCCCGACCACACCGTCTTCGTCGACGCGAAGCTCGCCCGGTGCGCCGAACGACACGATCTCGTCCCGCACCTTGACGCTGAGCTTCGGGAAGTCGAGGCTGCGACCCTCGGCGTCCAGACCGGTCCCCTCGCTCCATTTGATGTCGGCGCCGGCGAACGGGCGGTACGAACGGAACGAACGCAGCCACTTCTTGAGCGCGGTGATGTCTCCGCCGAGCGTGCCGTTGATGCCGTCCTTCGAGATGAGCAGGCGTCCGCGCAGGCCCAGTGCCTCGCCGATGTCTCGCTGCCAGACACGGACGGCATCCGGGTCTGCGAGAGGGGTGAACGCGTAGAAGAGGACGATCTTGGGTGTTGCCACCTAGGGATTTTACGTCGCTCGCCTCCGACGCCTCACACTCCCCGTCACGCGATCACCTCACGTCGCGGGAGAGGAAGGCGGCTCCTCCCGCGATCAGTGCGGCGAGCACCCATCCGGCGGAGACCAGAAGAGCAACAGGCCCGGTCAGCTCCTGCTGCGGCGGGATCCCCACTGCGCCCACGTCGAACCGGAAGGCTTCGAGCAATGCGAGAAGCGGCAGATACGCGGCGCCGGTGCTCCAGAACATCGCGACGATGACCGCCACCCCCATCGAGAGAGCCGAGACGAAAAGGGCCGCGAGGTGCGCTTGCACGATGAGCCCGATCCCCATCCCCCAGAGGGAGGCGAACGCGCCGAGCACGAGGGTGGAGAGGAGCACCGACCACTCCATCGGGAGTCCGCCCACGACGATCGTCAGCGCCGAGTGTCCGCCGAGCACGGCCGCGAGCGCGACCACGGCACCGCCCACCGCGCACGTGATCGTCCTGACCAGGAGCATCACCCACCGTCGCTGCACCGTCAGACGTTGCGCGACCACCCCGTCCCGACGGTCGATCGTGTACCGGAACGAGCCGTAGACGGCGGCGAGGATCCCCGCGTAGGTCGCGAGGACGGTGCTGAGCGGGGCTGCGAGCTCCGCGCGGGCGTCGACGGAGGCGTTCGCGACCTCGGACGGGATGCTCGCCGCCAGCGTGAGCGACATCGCGAACGCCGCGACCGCGACCCCGAGGAGGACGACGTCGCCCGTGAGGCTGCGCGTCTGAGCGCGCAGAGCCCGACCGATCACGCAGCGCTCCGGCGCCCTCGCACCCAGGCGATCGCGAGCAGCCCGAACGTCCACGCGAGCCCGATGGCGACGGCGGGGGCGAGCTCCAGCAGCCTGCCCTGATACCCGGGCACACCGATGGCGGCGATGGCCAGGCCGGGCGAGAACTTCGCGACCTCCGGCGCCGTGCGCAGCAGGGCGAACTCCAGCGCCATCGGGAACACGAGGACGATGATCGCCGTGGCGTAGTAGTTCTGCGTGATCCAGCCGATCGCGCCGCCGATGAGCGCACCGAGAATCGTGCCGACCAGAGCCCCCGCGTAGATGCGCCACGCTTCCTGGGTGAGCGTCGGAGCCACCCCGTCCTGGACCAGGAAGACGAAGACGCCCGCGGTCCACAGCGCGAAGACACCGAGCGACAGGGTGACGGCCACGACCACGCCTGCCACGAGCTTTCCGCCGAAGGTTCGCGGGAACCCCACCGCCGTGAGCGTCCTGTCCATCGACGCGTAGTAGTACTCGCGGGTCACCGCGTAGGCGCTGACGAACGCGGCGGAGATCACCGACCACGCCAGCGGCTCGAGGAGACGGGCGGTCGCCACGCCGGCAGCGACGCCCCCGAGGTCGAAGCGCGAACCGTCGGAGAAGAGCACGAACAGCGGCATGAGCACAGCGACGAGATAGACGGCGAGAACCGAGGGACCGCTCACGGACCGCAGCACCTCCCCGCGGATGACGCCCCTCATGCCGACGCTCCCTCGACGAGATCGAAGTACCTGCTCTCGAGCGAGTCGACGTCTCCCGCCACGAGCTCGCTGAGCGGGCCGGCGAAGAGCGCGCGACGCTTGATGACCACGACCTCGTCGACGACCTGTTCGAGTTCCGGGAGCTGATGGCTGGATACCAGGACCGTCCCTCCCCGCGCGACGAAGTCACGGAGGAAGAGGCGGAGCCAGCGGATGCCGTCGGGATCCAGGCCGTTCGCCGGCTCGTCGAGGATGAGGGTGCGTGGAGAGCCGATCAGTGCGGCCGCCAGCCCGAGTCGTTGCGTCATGCCCGTCGAGAAGGCCTTCACCCGACGCCGGGCATCGTCGGCGAGCCCGACCTCTTCGAGCACCTCGTCCACGCGTCGACGGGGCGCGCCGGCTGCGAGTCGGGAGATCTCCAGATGCCGCCGTGCGGTGATGCCCGGTTCGAACCCGAAGCCGTCCATATGCACTCCGACGCGCGACGCCGGATCGCGCAGCGCCGCGAACGGCTCCCCGTCGATCAGGCAGTCGCCGCTCGTGGGTCTGAGCAGACCGACGATGGCCCGCAGGGTCGTCGATTTGCCCGCGCCGTTCGGCCCGAGCAGACCGACGATCGAACCGCGCGGCACGGCGAAGGACAGGTCCTCGACCGCCGCCCGATGCCCGAACCTCTTGGTGAGCGCTCGCACCTCGATCGCATGCTGGTTCGTCTTCATTGCCTCTCCTCCTCTTCTGCCCACAGGGGCGACAGCGGTGCCACCACACCCCTCGTCCAGAGCATCTGCCACAGATTGGTCGTTCCGAGGTCGATACGGGCCTGACCCGTCGACGGGAGTCTCCGCCCCGGCATCTCCACGTCGACCGTCCCGACGATCACGGCGGGAACGGTCAGACCCTCGGCTCTGACCGGGAACAGAGCATCCGCGGGAACCGTGATCGGTTGCGGCGGCTGGGGGTGGACGCTGCCCAGTCCCAGCGGTTCGTTCACGAGGATGCCGCGGCTGCTCAACAGCACGCGGGTGCCGTCGGGCACCTCGACCGCGGTCCTTTCGCCTCCCTGGACGAGGCTCACCCGACCGTCGTCGACGACGAACCCGAACGTCGCCGTGGCGGGGACGGGCAGCAGCGCGCCGCTGATCACGACCGCCACGGCCAGGGCGACGCTCACTCCGACGAAGCGGACTCGGGAGACACCGGACAGCAGCACGCGGGAGAGCGCGCGCACCAGCAGGCCGCACCCCACAAGGACGACGACGACTTCGAGTGCGACCACGAACAGACCGAGCACCGGTCCCCCGTCGGCGAGCGCGTGCACCGTCCTGGTCACCACGAGCACGACCATCACGACCGGGGTGAGGAGGCTCGCGAGACCGAACGGCACGCTCCACCACGTCTGCACGCTCCGCTCCGCCCGCGCTCCACCGAACAGCCGGCGGCTCAGCGCGTTCGCACCGTCGCTGATGGTCCTGGCACGGAGGTTCGGCGTGTCGAGCGCGTTCATCAGGGCGATGTAGCCGTCGAATCGCACGAACGGGATGAGGTTCACGAGCACGATGACGACGCACGACGTCGCCAGAAGCAGCAGCACGTCCCGGACCGTGGACCGTGGCGCGGCGAGCGCGAGCAGCACCGCGACCGCTGCCACGACCGCGTGCACCGCCGGACCAGCGAGCGCGACCGCCACCCGGTGTCGTCGATCGGCGAGACGCCATCCGTCCGTGACGTCGACGAAGAACGCGGGTGTGAGATAGAAGATCATGAACCCGGCTCGTCGGGGACTGCCGCCGAACCTGGTGAGGGTGAGCCCGTGGGCGCCCTCGTGGAGCAGCGTGATGAGCGAGAGCAGGGCGATCAGCGTCAGCACCGCGCCCAGCGGCAGCGGCCGAGTGAGGACGTCTCGCAGGTCGCCGGCCTGCAGGATCGCGGCCACCAGCCCGGCGCAGAGGAGCACGGCGACAGAGGCCAGAAGCACGCGAGAGGACGGGCGGAAGACTGCTCCGTCGAGTCGTGCGAAGAGGGTGGGCGCGCGAAGGGTCGCGAACTGCAGGGTGAACGGCGGCCGGTAGCTGATGCGCCCAGGTACGCGCTTCGCACCGCCCTCGAGCAGTCCGTTGTCCCGGAACCGTCCTACCAGTCGCAGAAAGCTCTCCGGCGAGTCCGACGCGGCGAACCGTCGATGCAGGGTCTGCACCGTGGTCCCACCGTCCATCGCCGTCAGCAGGTCGATGACCGCGGGCGACACCCTCGACGACGGCACCCCGTCGACGACGGCGATCCACGCCGCGTCCTCGCCCGTGCTCTCGAAGACGACACCGGGGGCCAGCAGCGGACAGGTCTCGGCTCCCAGCGGCACCGTCACCGGGGATGCCCGCCTGCGCGAGAGCCTCCGAAGACCCGTCGTCATCCCGTGCCTCCCGGGGAGCGGCCTCGCGATGTCGTGAGCAGGAGGATGTCCGTTCCCCCCGGCGAACGGACGGGAGTGACATCGGGCACGGCGAATCCCGCCTCGACGAGTTCGCTCGACAGGACCTCGTGACCGAGCACGTGCAAGCGGCTCGTGAGCACGGGCACCGATGCCCCGGCGGCGATGTCGGACGCTCGAACCCAGTTGACCACGCGGACGGCGCCCCCTTCCTCGATCTGCTGCGAGAAGAGGTAGGTGTCCGTTCCGGCGGGTCCGGGGACCGCGATCTCCTGGTCTCTCGCCGACCCCAGGCTCTCCGCCGCGGCACCACCCGCGACGGTCAGGGCGAAGACCCCGTCCGGGGTGAGGTGCTCCTGCACGCGGGCGAACAGCAGCGATCGATCCTCGCGGTCGAGCAGGGTCACGGATGTGGCTCCGAGCACGATGAGCCCGTAGCGGCGCCCGAGGTGGAATTCCCGCATGTCCGCGACGACGCATTCGAGCCTCGGGTGGTCGGGCATCGCTCGACGGAGGTGCGAGAGCATGTCTCGCGAGGTGTCGATCGCGGTCACCTGCTTGCCGGATCTCAGCAGCGGGATCGTCAGTCGCCCGCTCCCCGCCGCGATGTCGAGCACAGGGTCGGCGGTGACCCTCGCGAGCCCCAGCACCTCGCGGACCTCCACGCGGTCGGGGCCGACGAGGCGCTCGTAGAAGTCCGTCCCCGCCCCGGTGTACAGGTCGATCGGCTGCGCCACGGCATCGGCGCCGTCGAGCAGTGCCGACACGGTGTCGGTGATCAGGTCTGGCATTCGGTTCATGGCCTCTCTGGGGTCGGAGGAGGAAGTGCGGGCGAGCGGACCCGCCCGCACTCCGGTCAGGTCGCGATGGCTGCCGCCCCGCCGATGATGGCGATGATGTAGCTCGCGTGCTCCCACCATTCGGTGGGCGCGTCGATCTGTTCGAGTTCCGAGAACTCCAGCGACGTCGTCTGCACAGTGCACCTCCTTCGATTGGTCCGTTCGGCAGCTGTCTAGGTCAGAGCGAGAATTCCGATGATGACGCCCACGGCGAATCCCCGCATGTAGTCATCGGTGTCGTTCAGCGCGTCCATGGCTTCGAGCTCTGTGAACTCGAGCGTCGGCATTGCGGCTTGCATGTTTCCTCCTTTCCGATGTCGACCACCTCGTCGGGATCGTGTCAGGTGGCAGCGGCCGCGCCGATCCCGATGAGGACCAGAGCACCGATCACGCCCTGATAGAAGCTGTCCCAGCTCGGCGCCTCCATCGCGTCCAGCTCCTGGAACTGGATCGTCTTCTGCGTGTTCTCCTTCATTCACTTCACCTCCTTCGGCTCGAACGTCGACGGTCGGTCACCTGCACCGACCGCGTGGCTGCTCCAGCGGGATTCGCGGAGCACATCGTGGAAGTCGCCTTCGACCAGGCCGGGGAGCATCGGCTGTCGGTTTCCCCAAGCCCGCTCCGTGGCGAGTGCGATGTGGCGCATCTCATGGGCTGCGGGGCGTGACGAAAGCGGGATCCGCCATCGCTCGACGAGTGCCGCGATGCCGGCGGCGGGATCGACGGGCAGGTCGACCACGCCCGCCACCTCGGCCCAGAAGCGTTCCAGGCTGCGCGCATCGCCCCATCGTGAGTCCCCGGCGCCGATGCGGCGCCAGACGGCGCCGACGACCGCAGCCGTGGCGACCATCTTGCGGACGCCCAGGCGGAACGCCACCTCGTTCGCGAGGTACCAGTGGCGCGCGCTGAAGGGATCGTCCCCGCGCAGCGCCGATGTGCGCTGGGTGGCGGCGCTGAGACGTGCCAGGCGCAATCGCCCCGCAGCCGAGACGGTGTCGTGCGACGCCGCCGCGAGGAGGGCCCTGCCGAGGACCCTGGCGTCTCCGCGCGCTCTGTCCGTTCGCCGAGGGCTCGTCGAGGCGCCGGCGACACGGAGAAACGCCTCCAGCGCCCCCTCGGTCACCGCCGCGGAGGGGAGGGATCTCAGCTGGCGCGGATCGAGCACGGCATGCCGCGGTCGCAGAGCTCGGCCGACGATGAGACGGTAGCCCTGGTCGTTCTCGAGAACGGCCACGCAGTTCGTCTCCGACGAGGTGCCGAGCGTGGTCGGCACGGCCAGGAGGTCGACAGCCGGGGCCGCATCGGGCAGTACGGTGAGGGCCGATCGCGACGCGTGGCCGATGGCGTAGTCGAACATCCGTCGAGACACGAGCACGAGCGTGGCGATCTTGCTCGCATCGAGGATGCTCCCGCCCCCGACGGCCACGACCCTCCGCGGCGAACGACGGATGATCTGCCGCGCGATCTCCCGCACGGTCGCCACGTCCGCCCGCTGTGCGTCGACGTCGATCCTCTGTGCCGCGCGTCCGGCCAGGTGCGACGACGGGACGGCCGAGTCCGCGATCACGAGGGTGTCGTGTCCGGCGGTGAGGCGCGTGATCGTGCGCGATGCGCTCCCCTCTCCGTGCCACAGGGTGGGGACACGTGCCGAGAGGTCCGTGATCATGCCGCCGCACCCCGCATGTGGGCGAGCCCCGCTCGCACCGCGTTCTCGGTCTCGCGGAGCTCCGCCGCGTCGAATCCATACGCGGGAATCAGCTCGATGGAGCTCGGGCCCGGCTGCACCAGCACACCGCAGCGGGCGATGGCCGAGACGACCTCCAGCACCTCCGGGCCGGACAGCCCCGTCTCGTCGGAGTGTCGCAGACCCAGACCGACGAAGCATCCGCTCCCGGTGATCTCGGTCACCACACCGTCTGCTTTCAGCCGCGCGGCCAAGTCCTGCACCTCGGTCGCGAGCGCCTGAGTGACGGTCTCCACGTCGATGCGCCGCAGTTCCCCGATCACCGCGATGATCGCCGCGGCACACGCCGGGGTTCCGGCCTGCGTCTCGCCGTGGACGAACGTCCACCCGCCTCGGGTGAAGGCCGTGGCGATGCGCGGACCGATCAGGAGAGCGGCTGCACCCATCACGCCGTTGGTCAGCGCTTTCGAGAGGATGAGCACGTCGGGCGGCGCAGCCCACCTGTCGGTGGCGAGCATCGTCCCGGTGCGACCGAATCCCGTCGCGACCTCGTCCGCGACGATCAGGAATCCGTACTGCTCGCGCAGCGCGAGGAGGCGCTCGACGAACGCACCGGACAGCGCATACGCCCCGCTGCCGAGCACGGGCTCCACGACGACCGAGGCGACTCTGGTGCCTTCCCGGTGCAACAGCGCAGCCAGCTCCTCGCCGTCGTCGGCGTGCGAGACGTGGCGGACCGCGCGACGGTCGACGCCGTAGACGGATTGCAGCAGGTCGTCCCCGCTGAGGACATGGCTGCCGTACATGGTGCCGTGATAGCTGCCCTTCAACCCCACGACCAGCGACCGAGACGCCGAGCCGGTCTGCGCCCAGTACTGCCGTGCGAGCTTCATGGCCGCGTCGTTCGCCGCACCACCCGAGGTGGAGAAGATGACCCGGTCGTACCGGCCAGGACCGGCGAGCTCGATGAGGGCATCCGCCGCGTCTTCGGCATAGCGATGCGGCGCTCGGAACAGCGACAGGTACGACGCGTCATGCGTGGCCCTGGCGACGGCCTCGCCGATGGCCGGGTTCCCGAAACCGAGCGGCACATTCCAGAGTCCGCTCGTGGCGCACAGGCGCGTGGAGCCGTCGGCGAACGCGATCCGGTGTCCGGTGGCGCCGACGGCGACCCGATCCGGCGTGAACGTCGTGTCCGCGGGGAGCATCGACGTCCACAGGGCGTGCGGCGCGGTCATCGTGGCGCCTCCTCTGAAAGGCGGCCGGAGAGCGGTCTGCCGCAGTGGATCCCGAGGGCGATGACCGCCTCGCGGCACAGCACTCTCGCGTGGTCGTCCGGAATGCCGAGCGTCCGGGCCACGCGATCCGTCGCGCAGTCCGGGGTGCTCGAGGTCTGGACGAGAGCCACGACGCGGGCCGTCTGCGGTGAGAGCAGCTGACGACGCAGAGTCGTCGTGTCCGCGAGCACGAAGCCCTCGGGGGTGTCGATGAGAAAAGGGTCGGATGAACGGGGCTCGGCGTCGGCGAGGTCGTCGTCCACGAGCAGCCAGCCGAAGCCCGAGATCCGCGCCGTCCCATTCCCGAGCCTGAGCATCTTGATGAGGTCGGTGGCCCGGAGGTAGCGCCCGATCCACTCGTGAGCTCCGAGGTCGCCGGCGATCCGCTCCCTCGGCGCGATGCCGGACAGGGTGGCCGCGCGCGGCAGCGGGGTGGCGAGGATCGCAGGCAGGTCGCCGACCTCTCCGAGCACCTCGCCCTGCACTCCGGCTCTGACGGATCCCTCGTCACCGATCCGCAACGCGCTCGGGACATCGAAGCCGTCGGGCGCCGACAGCGTGTGTCGATCGGCCAACAGCACGCGTGGATCGATCAACGCCGTCGGGAACACCCCGGTGTCCCGAGCGAGTTCCGCGTCGTCGATGAAGGCCTGCCAGCTGGAGGCATCGAAGAACCGGACCGCCGTGGGCCCGATGATCTGGATGAACGCCGCGGCGACGTAGTCCTGGAGCTCGACGCCGCGCTCACCGAAGAACACCTCGTCCCCGGGCTCACTCACGGCGCCGTCGTACCTGCCGACGCCGGCGACGCCCTCCCACGACGGGGTGCCCTCGGGCAGCAGGACCAGGTCGTCGCTGCCAGCCACGGGGCGGACGGCATCCGTCTCAGCACCGCGCTCCACGAAGAAGATCCGTGAGTACTGCTCCCGCTCTCCGGTGATCCACTCCCGGAACGCGCGCGCCCCGAGCAGGTGCGGGTCCGTCGCGCTCTGCCCGGGCATCAGGAGGCAGCCCGCCGACTCGCGTCGAGATCGATCCCCGCATCGCGCAGCTGCTCGCCGAGTCTGTGCATCAGGGGCGCGATGCCCGTCGGCCGCAGACCGAGTTCGAACGCCAACAACCCTGTCGCCGATGACTCGTCTCCGGTGGCCAGCAGGCACTCGGCAGCCCGTGCAGCGTCGAGTCCGAGCCGGAGATGTAGGCGGCGATGCGGATCGACCAGGACATACTCCTCTCCGTCGTCCGTCATGAGAAGAGGAGCATCGGCCGACACGACGACGGGAAACGCGGCGCTCTCGTCCAAGGCTCTGATGAGGTGTCCCCCGAAGCCGGAGATGGCCGGACGGCCACGGCTCCCGCCCCAGTCCCGCAGCGCATCGAGCGCTGCCAGGTAGCGTCCGAACCACGGACGGTCGTCGAGGTCGGCATCGAGCACGCGAGGATCCAAGATGCGGGCGAACGACCTTCCGCGCCAGACTTCGTCGGCTGCGGCCTCGACTTCTGCTCTCGCGTCGCCCGCGTGGCCGAGCAGCGCCCCGTCCGGGCCGTCGCGATACTCTCCGTCAGCCGTCACGTGCACGCGGACGAGGCCGGCACCGCTCGGAGCGCTGGCGAGGAACGACGCGCGGGACTCCAGTGTCGCCATGGGGCTCAGCAGCTGGCCGACGAAGATCCCGACGTCTCTGGCCGTGTCGGCATCGCCGAGGAAGGCAGCAAGCCCCTCGGCGCTTCCCTGACGGATGACGGTGGGCGAGACGATCGAGAGGAACGGCGCTGCGACGTACTCCTGCAGCTCGACCACGTGACGAGTGTCGAGCACCAGCCGGTCACCCGGCTCGCGGAAACGCCCGCCGTACTCCATGACGTTCTCCTGCGCGGAGGAGGTCGAACCCGACGGCGTGAACACGATGTCGCTCGTCCCCGCCTCTCGGAGCACGTCGGCCAGATGCGTCGCCGACTCGAGGAAGAACACCGCCCCTTCGCCGAGAGCACGCCGTCCGCTCACGTACTGCTCGAAAGCCGTCACGGTGCGGTGGCTGTGTCTCGTCATCGTCGAACTCGCCTGCATGCTTCCCCCAGAGAAACGTCGTATCGCGATCGAAGACGATACGTCCTCATATGAGGCTATACACGTGACGAGTGACGTGCAATATTTCACATCGATGGACGTTCGGGCGCGAACTCCCT
Organism: Microbacterium sp. 2RAF4; assembly: GCF_052115285.1. NCBI lineage: Bacteria > Bacillati > Actinomycetota > Actinomycetes > Micrococcales > Microbacteriaceae > Microbacterium > Microbacterium sp. 2RAF4. The sequence continues at coordinate 695,778 of NZ_JBFRGI010000002.1, forward strand.
CCCTGTCACGCAGCCCTCCCGGCATCGGATAGGATGGACAGGTTGTTCCCTGGTGACGTGTCCGAGCGGCCGAAGGAGCACGCTTGGAAAGCGTGTGTTGTGCAAGCAACCGCGGGTTCGAATCCCGCCGTCACCGCCGAAAACGAGAAAAGCCTCCGCGCCAGCGGGGGCTTTTCTCGTTTTCCTCGAGCGCTGGGGATTCGGGGAGGCGCGAGCGCAGCGAGCACCGGAGTCCCGCCGTCACCGCCGAGAACGAGAAGAGCCCCCGCGCCAGCGGGGGCTCTTCTCGTTCGAGTCTGGCGCGGTCTTCCGCTCAGCCGTCGAAGCGCACGCCGTAGATCTGCCCGCCCGGTTCCGCCGGCAGTCGCGTCATGCCGAGGCGCTCGTAGAAGGCGGCCGCGCCCGTGTTGTCCGGGTCGATGCCGAGGTGCAGGCCGCGCACTCCGCGCCGGGTCAGCTCGGCGAACAGCGTCTCGATGAGTCGGCGCCCGAGTCCCTGTCCCTGGGTCTCCGGAAGCAGGTCGATGTGCAGGTGAGCGGGGTGGTCGACGACGTTCGGCTCGATTCCCGCCGCGCGGCTGTAGCCGTAGTCGATCATCCTGTCCTCTCGGGTGACGATCTCGGCCGGTCGCGGGTAGCGGGCCTCGAGGGCGGGCCACCACTCCTCTCGGAACCACGTGTAGAAGTCGTCGGTGTCGTCGGTCGCCACGATGTAGCCGATCGTCCGCTCGTCATCACTCTCGACCACCCACGCGAGATCTGGATGGCGCTCGGCGTATGGCACGGCGAACAGGTCGCCCCACAAGGAGTCGTCGGAGAGCACGCCGGTGGCATCCGCTCCGGCATCGGCCGTCTTCACGCAGATCTCGTACAGCGCGGCACGATCGGTGGGGCGGTACGGACGGATGCGAGACACGACGACTCCTCTGGAGGGAACGGGGCCTCTCAGCCTATCGGCGCCTCGACCGCCGGCTTCCTCCTCTGCTGCACCCACGGAAGCAACCAGGCTGCGAGCACCAGCACCACCCCGGCACCGACCAGAGCGCCGCCGAGAGTGTCGCTCGCCCAGTGCACCGACAGGAAGGTGCGCGAGAGCGCCATCGCAAGCACCCATGCCGCCCCGACGATCGCCACCCAGACCCGCGGGAACAGCACCCAGAGCACGAGGGCGATGGTCGCGGCGTTCGCGGTGTGCCCCGACGGGAAGGAGCCGTAGTCGCTCACCACCAGCATGTCGTCGGGTCGCGCGCGGCCGAACAGCTGCTTGAGCACCTGCACGCCGGCGGCGCTCGCGGCGAAGCACAGCGCGGCGAACAGCGCACTGCGCCACCGACGCGCCAGCACGAGCGCGAGGATCGCCAGCAGCGGCACCCCGAAGATCGCGACCCACCCGCCGCCGACCCAGTTCAGAGCGAGGGCGAAGTCGACCATCCAGTCAGCCCGTGCTCCGGCGATCGTGTCGTTCCACCAGTTGTCGAACGCCGGCGTCTGCGGATAGGCGAACACCACCACGGCACCGAGAACCGTCGCGAGCGCGAGGAGGCCCACTCCCCACCACAGCAGCATCCGCCTGTTCATCGTCCCATTCTGTCGGACGATGTCTGAACGCTCAGGGAGCGAGCATCCCGACCGTGCGCGGGCGCACCACGAACCAGAGCGACAGGATGCCGATCGCGGCACAGCCGACCATGACGGAGGCCATGGTGGTCGCGGTGATACCCGCGTCATGCGAGAGCCAGCCCACGACCGGCGAGATGAGCCCGGCGACGCCGAAGTTGGTCGCACCGATGATCGACGCGGCGGTTCCTGCGGCCTTCCCATGGCGGTCGAGCGCCAGCACCTGCACATTGGGGAACGTGAATCCGCAGGCCGTCATGAACACGAACAGCGGTATGACCGTACCCCACAGCCCGAGGCCGAGCTGGTCGGTGACGATGATGGCCGTTCCGGCGATGAGCAGCACGGCGGTGGAGTAGGCCATGACCCACTGCGGTCCGAAGCGCGCGGCCAGACGTGACGCGGTCTGGACTCCGACGACGACGCCGAGCGAGTTCACCGCAAACAGCAGACCGTACTGCTGCGCATCGAGTCCGTGCGTCACCTGGAACAGGAAAGGCGATGCCGACAGATACGAGAACAGACCGGAGAACGTCATCCCGCCGATCACGAGCACGCCCAGGAACACCCGGTCGGACAGCACCGAGCGGTACCGCTGCAGCATGGTGGCGCCGCCACGGTCCTGACGCCGTGCGACGGGCAGGGTCTCCGGGATGAACAGGATCGTCGACAGCAGCATCACGATGCCGTAGGCCGCGAGCACCCCGAAGATGCCGCGCCACGGCATGAGAGTGAGGAGCCAGGAGCCGATGAGCGGTGCGATGACCGGAGCCACACCGGAGACCAGGGCGAGGCGCGAGAGCATGACGACGAGTCGACGCCCGCCGAAGAGGTCGCGCACGATGGCCATGGCCACGACTCCTCCGGCCGCGGCACCGATGCCCATGAGAACGCGTGCCACGCTGAGCAGCGCGAGATCCGGGGCGAAGGCCGCGCCCACGCTGGCCAGCACGTGCAGAGCGGTGACCGCGATAAGCGGCACACGACGCCCGACCTTGTCGCTGAGCGGGCCGACCACGAGCTGACCGAGTGCGAAGCCGATCATCGTCCCGGTCAGGGTCAGCTGGATGGCGGCTGCCGTGGTCTGGAAGTCCTGCTCCAGAACCGGGAAGGCGGGAAGATACAGGTCGATCGTGAATGGGCCGAGGGCCGTGAGCGCGCCGAGCAGGATGATGTACAGCGTGCGCCGGCCGAGGGAGATGGCATCGCCGGGGTGCAACATGATCGGCGCGGTCGCGGGGTTCGCGCCGAGGGTGCGGATGGCGCCGGTCGCGGTCGGGATGCGGATGCTTCCCGTCGCGGTGCGTTCCGGCTTCGGTGACCGCGGTTCATCGACGGCGGAATCCTCCGCCTTCACGACGGGGAGGGAATCAGTGCGGGGAGCGTCGGACACGACGTCCTTCCAGAGTTCAGGGGGTGCATCGGTCGAATCGTTTCGGCCGGGGGAAGCCCCTATGCTACCGCCGTCCCTTCCTCATCCGCCCACGGGAGAACAGAGAACGCACCCCCGCAGTATCGCGGAGGTGCGTCTCAGAAGACGCCTCTATAGACGCGAGATGCGGTCGAGTCCCTGTTCCAGATCGGCGATCAGGTCGCCCACGTCTTCGATGCCCACCGAGAGCCGCACGATGTTCTCGGGGACGGCGAGTTCGGTGCCCCGCACGGACGCGTGGGTCATGTCCGGCGGATATCCGATGAGCGACTCGACGCCGCCGAGCGACTCGGCGAGCTGGAACACCGAGGTGCTCTCGACGAAGGCGCGTGCCGCGTCGGCACCGGCCGCGAGACCGAACGACAGCATCCCACCGAAGCCGCTCATCTGCTTCGCCGCGATCTCGTGGCCGGGGTGCGAAGCGATCCCGGGGAAGTACACCTGAGCGAACTCCGGGCGGGCCTGCGCCCACTCGGCGATGGCCTGGGCATTCTCGGAGTGCTGGCGCATCCGCAGCGCGAGCGTCTTGATGCCGCGGGTCGTCAGCCAGGCGTCCAGCGGTGCGGAGACCGCGCCGACCGCGAACTGCTGGAACTTCACCTGATCGAAGAACCGATCGTCGGCGAACACGACCGCGCCGCCGAGCACGTCCGAGTGGCCGCCGAGGTACTTGGTCGTGGAGTGCACGACCAGATCGGCGCCGAGCGCGAGCGGCTGCTGCAGCGCCGGCGAGGCGAAGGTGTTGTCGACGACGACCGTGAGACCCGCCGCATGCGCGATCTCGGCGATCTGGGCGATGTCGACGATCTTCAGGAGCGGGTTGCTCGGCGTCTCCAGCCAGACGATCTTCGTCTCGGGACGGATGGCGGCGCGGAGCGCGTCGATGTCGGCGAGCTCGACCGTCGTGGTCTCGACACCCCAGGGCGCCAGCACCCGGGTGAGGAGACGGTAGGTTCCGCCGTAGACGTCGTTGCCGAGCAGGACGTGGTCGCCCGGCTTCAGGATCCCGCGCAGCAGCGCGTCCTCGGCCGCGAGCCCCGAGGCGAACGACAGCGCGCTCGCACCCCCCTCGAGAGCAGCGAGCTGGGTCTCGAGCGAGGAACGCGTGGGGTTTCCCGCACGGTTGTACTCGTACCCGGAGCGCAGGCCCCCGACGCTGTCCTGCACGTGCGTGGAGGACTGATAGATCGGCGGGATGATCGCGCCCGTGACGGGGTCTGGCGCTTGTCCTGCGTGGATGGCTCGGGTGGCGAAGGCGTGATCGGACATGCTCCTCAGCCTACGTCCGCCCTCGCGCGGACGGCCGTCCGGTTACGCCCCGGGTCGGCCGATATCCCGCCATCATCAGCGCGACAGGTACGCGAGCAGATCCTGACGCGTCAGCACGGTGTGCGGCTTGCCGTCTTCTGTCACCAGCAGCGCGTCGGCATCGGCGAGCGCCGCCTTGGCCTGAGCGACGGGCGCGTGGATGCCGACAAGGGGCAGCCTCTCCCCCACGTGCGCCCCCACGGCGTCCGTGGCGTTCGCCTCACCACGGAACAGCAGGTCGAGCAGCCCCTTCTCGTCGACGGTGCCGACCACCTCGCCCATCATCACGGGCGGCTCGGCGCTGAGCACGACGAGTTGCGAGACGTCGTACTCGGTCATCATCCCGATGGCCTCGAGCACGGTGTCGGTGGGATGGGCGTGAACCAGGTCGGGGATGCCCGCGCCCTGTCGCGACGGACGAGCGGCGAGCACGTCGGCGACGGTCTCTCCCTCCTCGAGCTCGCTGAAGCCGTACGAGCGCATCCATCCGTCGTTGAAGATCTTGCCCAGGTAGCCGCGTCCGCCGTCGGGGAGCAGCACCACCATCACGGCATCCGCGGGCAGATCCCGCGCAACGCGCAGCGCGCCGACCACGGCCATGCCGCTCGATCCGCCGACGAGGATGCCCTCCTCGCGGGCCAGGCGCCGCGTCATGGCGAAGGCCTCCGCGTCTCCGACCGCGACGATCTCGTGCGGCACGGTCGGATCGTACGCTCCGGGCCAGATGTCCTCGCCCACACCCTCGACCAGATACGGGCGACCGGTCCCGCCGCTGTAGACGCTCCCCTCGGGGTCGACTCCCACGATGCGCACCCGTCCGTCCGAGACTTCGCGCAGGTACCGGCCGGTGCCCGTGATCGTGCCGCCGGTACCGACGCCGGCGACGAAGTGCGTGACCTCGCCGTCGGTGTCACGCCAGATCTCCGGCCCCGTCGTCTCGTAGTGGCTGCGCGGGCCGTTCGGGTTCTCGTACTGATTCGGCTTGAACGCCCCGGGGATCTCGCGAGCCAGACGGTCACTCACGCTGTAGTACGACTCCGGACTGTCGGGGGCCACCGAGGTCGGCGTCACGACGATCTCGGCGCCGTAGGCCCGCAACACGTCGATCTTGTCCTCGCCGACCTTGTCCGGCAGCACGAAGACGCACTTGTAGCCGCGCTGCTGAGCGACGAGCGCCAGCCCCACTCCGGTGTTGCCGCTGGTCGCTTCGACGATCGTGCCCCCGGGCTTCAGGTCGCCTGACGCCTCCGCGGCGTCGATGATCCGTGCGGCGATGCGATCCTTCGACGAACCGCCGGGGTTCAGGTACTCCAGCTTCACGAGCACCGTGCACGCGACACCCTCGGTGACGTGATTCAGCTTCACGAGGGGCGTGTCGCCGACGAGGTCGACGATCGAGTCTGCGTACTTCATGACTTCAGGGTAGACGCGCGGATGCCGCGACCGGGGCTGTGTTGCACCCGACCGCGGCATCCGTCCTCTCGAAAGGCCCCCGGTGTCTCTCGAAGTTCAGCCCTTCGTCGATCCGGCCAGCAGACCGCGCACGAAGTAGCGCTGCAGGGCGAAGAACACGATCAGCGGAACGATGATCGACACGAAGGCGCCCGCCGTGAGCAGATACCAGTCGTTTCCTCGCGTTCCGGTGATCTCGGCCAGCAGCTTCGTGATCGGCGCCGCAGCTCCATCGGCGAACACGAGTCCCACGAGCAGGTCGTTCCACACCCACAGGAACTGGAAGATCGCGACGGAAGCGATCGCCGGCATCGTCAGCGGCAGCACCACGCGGAAGAAGATCTGGCCGCGGGACGCACCGTCGACGCGGGCCGCCTCGATGATCTCGCCAGGGATCTCCGACATGAAGTTGTGCAGCAGGTAGATCGCCAGCGGCAGCGCGAACATGGTGTGCGCGATCCACACCTGTGCGTAGCCGTCCGACGCGCCGAGCGGCTGCGTGACCTGGAGGCCGAAGAGGTTGATCCCTCGCGAGAACGAACTCAGCAGCGGCACCAGCGCCATCTGGATCGGCACGATCTGCAGGGCGAACACGAAGATGAACAGCGCGTTGCGGCCCTTGAAGTCGATCCACGCGAAGGCGTACGCCGCCATCGAGGCGATCATCAGCGGCACGAGCGTGGCCGGGATCGTGATCGCGATCGAGTTGACGAACGACTCCAGGATCGTGAGCTGCGTCGTGCCGGACTGCAGCACGTCGACGTAGTTCTCGAGCGTCACCTGCGGATCGGCGAAGAACGTCCACCATCCGCTCGACTGGATCTGGTCGCGCGGCCGGAACGAGGAGATGAACAGCCCGAGCGTCGGGATCGTCCAGAGCACCGCGATCACGATGGAGGCGACGGACGCCCAGGGTCGCGACAGCTTCTTGCGGGCGCGTCCGGCGGAGCCTTCGATGCCGCCTCCGGTCGTGATGGCGCGCGTGCTGACAGCGGTTTCGGACTTCACGGTGTCGGTCATCGGATCTCCCGCTGCTTCTTGATCTGGCGTGCGTTGTAGATGACGATCGGCAGCACCAGGATGAACAGGATCACGGAGAGCGCGGCACTGCGTCCGGCCTCGAACTTCGAGAACTGTGTGTACATCTCGTTCGCGAGCACCGAGGTGCCGTAGTTGCCGGCGGTCATCGTCCTGACGATGTCGAACACCTTCAGCGAGGCGATCGAGATCGTCGTCAGCACCACGATCAGCGCGGGGCGGATGGAGGGGATCGTCACCGAGATGAAGCGCTCCCAGGCATTCGCACCGTCGAGCTCCGCGGCTTCGAGCAGTTCCTGCGGCACGCCCTTGATCGACGCGGACAGCAGCACCATGGCGAAACCGGTCTGCACCCAGATGAGCACCACGATCAGGAACAGCGTGTTCCACGGCTCGTTCAGCAGCCACTGCTGCGGCTCACCGCCGAACCACACCATGATCTGGTTCAGCAGACCGATCTGCTCGAACTGGGGGCCGCGGTACTCGTACATGAACCGCCAGATGATGCCAGCCCCGACGAAGGAGATCGCCATGGGCATGAACACGAGGACCTTGTAGATCTTCTCGCCGCGAGTACGGTCGATGAACACCGCGTAGGCGAGACCGACGATGGTCGACACAGTCGGGACGAGCAGCACCCAGATGATCGTGTTGACGACCGAGGTGATGCCGTCGGACTGCGTGAAGATCCACAGGTAGTTGGCGAACCCGACGAAGTCCTTGCCGGACGAATTCAGGAACGACGAGTACATCGTCTGGATCGACGGCAGGATCAGGCCGACCAGCAGCAGCAGGATGGCTGGTGCCATGAAGGCGACGAGCTGGATCAGATAGCCGGCGCCGTCGCGCGATCGATAGTCGAGCCAGAAGAACAGCGCCCCGACCGCGACCGCCACTCCCATCGCCCAGTAGTAGGAGTTGAAGAACCACATCACGGCGAACGGGATGAGCAGGCACATCGCCAGCCGGATGCCGGTGTAGAGCGCTCCCCTGCGTGGAGCGATGTCCACGAGGAACAGGATGAGCGCCACGACCACCGCGAAAGCGATGACGACGGCGACCGCCTGCAGGATCGGCGGGAGCGAGCCGATCCACTGGAAGAAAATAGTCGCGTTCACGGATTCCCCTTCATCACGCGGAGCGTAGCGACGACCGCGCATCGGCGTGCGGCGTCGAGAGATGAGGAGGGCTGCCTCCCAGAGGGCAGCCCCCCTCGTCTATCAGCTGGCGGGCCAGCCCGTCTGGATCTGCGTGAGGACGTCGTCCGTCGGTGTGCCGTTGACCCAGGCGACGATGCCCTTCCAGAACGTGCCGGCGCCGACGGCACCCGGCATCAGGTCGGACGCGTCGAAGCGGAAGGTGGTGTCCGGGTCCTGGAGGATCTTGATGGTCTCCTGCAGGATCGGGTCCTTCGCGTTCGCCGGGTCGAGCCCGTTGTTAGCCGAGGTGACGCCGCCGAGGCTGACGCGGCTGTTGGCCCACTCGGGGCTGGAGAGGTACTCGAGCACCTTCTGGGTGGCCTCGGAGTCGGTGAAGGCCCCGACGATCTCACCTGCGCCGGTCACGGCCTTGTCGTCCGCGGACTCACCCGGGAGCATGAACGCCCAGACGTCGCCGTCCTCCGCGACCGTCGTGCCGTCGGGGAAGAAGCCCGAGAGGAACGAGGCCTGGTGGGTCAGCGCGCACTCGCCGGCGGCGAGCTTGGGAGCGACGTCACCGAACGCGGTGGAGTTGATCGAGCGGACGTCACCGAAGCCGGCGTTCACGTTGGCCGGGTTCAGCAGGACCTCGCCGACCGAGTCGAACGCCTGCTTGATCTGCGGGTCGGTGAACTTGACCTCGTTGGTGACCCACTGGTCGTAGACCTCCGGGCCGGACTGACGCAGCACGTAGTCCTCGACCCAGTCCGTTCCCGGCCATCCGGTCGCGGTGCCGGACTCGAAGCCCGCACACCAGGCTGGCGTGCCCGTGGCGGCCTGGATCTTGTCGGTGAGAGCGCTCATCTCGTCGAGCGTGGTCGGAACCTCGACGCCCCATTCCTTGAACTTCGCGGGCGAGTACCAGATCCACCCCTTGACGTTGGCCATGAGCGGAGCGCCGTAGAAGGTGCCGTCGACCGTGCCGTAGTTGACCCAGTCCTCGGTCCAGTACTCGTTGGCGTTCTTCTCGACCGCTTCCGGAGCGGGCTTCAGGTAGTCGCGGTTCGCGAAGTCGGCGAACAGGCCCGGCTGCGGGAAGATCGCGATGTCCGGCGGGTTGCCGCCCTGTGCGCGGGTGCCGAGCTGCGTCTCGAAGTCCTGGCTGCCCTCGTACTTGATCGTGATGCCGTTCTCGTCGGCCCAGTCCTTCCAGGACTCCTGGAGGAGCTTCGCCTCGTCGTCGACGATCGTTCCGTAGATCGTGACGGTGGCGTCGCCTCCGTCTCCTCCGCCGGTGCCCGGTGCTCCACCGGGAGCCCCGCATCCGGCGAGCGCGATGCCCGCGACCCCCAGCAGGGCGAGCGGCGCGTAACGCCGGGAACGCTGTGACAGAGTCATGTGAATTCTCCTCTTCGAGTACAGGTTCCCGGCTGGTGCGACGCCACCCCGGGGCATCGTTAGGGAACCGATTCCAGGCCAACCTACTGGCGATCAGCATCACCGCACAACACGCTATGGTCACAAGCTCGCAACCATTCGCCGCGCTCGCTCGACGCACATGGGAGCGCTCCCTCGCGTAACGCCTGGAACCGGTTCCTTTTTCGCGTGCCGGCGGCTACGCTGTGACCCGGCGCGCACCCTGCGCCGGGTCCACGCAGCCGCGTGATCAGGTCGAGGAGGACCGATGAGCACGATCGCGGACGTCGCGTCACGTGCCGGCGTGTCGAAGGCCACCGCGAGCCGCGCCCTGAGCGGCCGCGGATACGTGTCGACAGCGACCAGGCAGCGCGTCGCGGATGCTGCACGAGAGCTCTCCTACGTCGCCCACTCGTCCGCGACGAGCCTGGCGACGGGGCGCACCCGCACCGTGGGAGTGGTCATGCCACCCGTTGACCGATGGTTCTTCGCCGAGCTGCTCGCCGGAGTGCAGGAGTCGCTCTTCGCCCTCGACTACGACCTGTCGCTGTACGGCGTGCCCGAGGGCTCGAAGACCAGAGAGCGGCTGTTCGAGAGCATCCTCCCCGGGCGCCGCTTCGACGGCATCATCGCGGTCGGCATCCAACCCAGCGCCCGTGAGCTCGAGCGACTGCAGCAGGCGGGGCGCCCCCTTGTCAGCGTGGGGCCCTACAGCGAGGGATCGAGCGCCGTGTCCATCGACGACACCGCCGCCGCGCGCATCGCCACCGAGCACCTCATCGAGCTCGGACACACCGACATCGCCTTCGTCGGTGGATCGACGGATGCCGCGGAGCTGAGCTTCGGCGATGCACAGCGACTCGACGGCTACCGGGGCGCCCTGCGGGCCGCTGGCCTCTCGGCGCACGCCCGCATCGCCGGCGCGGCCCCGACCATGCCCGGCGGCTATACGGCCGCGGCCGGGCTGCTCGGCGACAGACGCCGACGCCCGACCGCGATCGTCGGGGTGTGCGACGAGGCCGCGATCGGCGCGATCATCGCGGCCAGACGTCTGGGCATCGCCGTTCCGACGGAACTCAGCGTCGTCGGGGTCGACGATCACGAACACGCGGACATGTTCGCGTTGACCACGATCGGCCAGTCGCCGCGCGACCAGGGCCATGAGGCCGTGCGTCTGCTGACCCAGCAGATGGAGGACCCCGAAGCTCCGCTCGAGCGCGTCGACGCCGCATCCGCCCTCGTGGTTCGCAGCTCGACGGCTCCCCCGCGCTGAGCTCGCAGCATTCTGGGATGCTGGCGGCGGTGCTGGTGCCGGCACTCCTCGGCGCCGTCGGCGGGAGCAGTCCGGGATCGCCTGGAACACCGGGAACGGCCCGGGCACGCACGAAGGCCCCGGGCGAACCCGGGGCCTTCGATCAGAAACGCGTGAGCGTCGCGATTACTTGAGGGTAACCGTTGCGCCTGCCTCTTCGAGAGCAGCCTTGGCCTTCTCGGCGGTCTCCTTGTTGGCGCCCTCGAGGACGGCCTTCGGGGCACCGTCGACGACTGCCTTGGCCTCGCCGAGACCCAGCGAGGTGAGCTCGCGGACGGTCTTGATGACCTGGATCTTCTTGTCGCCAGCGGCCTCGAGGATGACGTCGAAGGAGTCCTTCTCTTCCTCGGCCTCAGCGGCACCTGCGCCACCCGCAGCGCCGGCGACGGCGACGGGAGCAGCAGCGGTGACCTCGAACTTCTCCTCGAACGCCTTCACGAACTCGTTGAGCTCGATGAGGGTCAGGCCGGCGAACTGCTCGAGCAGTTCCTCGGTGGAAAGCTTCGCCATGATGTATCTCCTAGATAGATGGGGTTTGTAGACGAGATCGCCGGTCGCTTACGCGGCCTCTGCGGTCTCCAGCTTTTCGCGAAGAGCATCGATGGTGGCCGCAGCCTTGCCCATCGTCGCCTTCATCATGCCCGCAGCCTTCGCCAGCAGAACCTCACGGCTCTCCAGCGCGGCGTACTTGTTGACCTCGTCCGCGGTGAGGGCGTTGCCCTCGAAGATGCCGGACTTGATCACGAGAAGCGGGTTGGCCTTGGCGAAGTCACGCAGAGCCTTGGCGGTGGCGACGAAGTCACCGTGCACGAACGCGACAGCCGACGGACCCTTGAGGTCGTCGTCCAGCGCGGAGATGCCAGCCTTGTTGGCGGCGATCTTGGTCAGCGTGTTCTTCACCACGGCGTACTCAGCGTCCTGACGGATGCTGTTGCGCAGCTCCTTGAGCTGGGCAACCGTCAGACCGCGGTACTCGGTCAGCAGAACGGCAGTCGAGTTCTCGAATGACTTCGTGAGCTCGGCGACCGATGCATCCTTCTGCGCCATGGTCACTCCTTGGTGTGTACGAGGCGCCGCACGGTGGTGAGGCGCCGACCTGGACCACCTGCAAAGAGAAAAGCTCCGGCGCAAGCGCACGGAGCTTTGGAAAGTTCGTGTCCTGCGCGGGCCCCTGCGATGCAGAGCTTCGATCCTGTGCACTCACGCGCACACGATGACCAGCGGTCTTCGGTTCCCCACAACTCTACCCCACCCCCACCTCGCCCCCCAAATCCCCCTCTCCCTCCCTCCCTCCCCTCCCCTTCTCCCTCTCCCTCTCCCTCTCCCTCCCTCTCCCTCCCTCCCCTCCCTCTCCTCCCTCCGAGACCCACGTTCCGCATCGAGACCCACCCTCGGATGCGCGTCCGAGCATGGGTCTGGGCGAGAGACATGGGTCTGGGCGAAGAGCGGGGGCTCGGCGATGAGCGTGGGTCTCGGCGATGAGATGGCGTGAGGACGGGCGCACTCCCGACGAGACCCACGTTCCGCATCGAGACCCACGCCTGGATGGGCGTCCGAGCATGGGTCTGGGCGAGTGACATGGGTCTCGGTGACACGCGGGGGGCTCGGCGAGTACGAGCGCAGTGTGCGTCAGGGGCGGAGGCCGAACGCACGGAGCCGCGCGCCGAGAGCATCCGACGTGACGATGTCCTCGGATCCCCAGCGGACGATCCGCCACCCGGTGACTCCGCGGATCGCATCCTCCCGACGCTTCTCCGCGAGCACCACGGCCTCCACCGACATCCCTGTGCGCAACGTCGGATCGAGGTACTTTCCTCGCCCGTCGAATTCACCGAACGTCCGTGCTCCCCGAAAGGCGAAGTCGAGCGAATACTCCTCGCCGTGCGGTCCGGTGACGCGCGACTGCAGATCGACATCGGTGAACCCGAGACGGTGAAGATGCAGACGACTCACGCTCTCTCCGGGCAGCTGAGCGCGGCCATCCGAGAACGCGATCACCTCTCGGGCCTGACGGATGCCACGGGTCGAGAGGGTTTGCGCCCGGCTCCCGAGTTCACTCCGCCACTCTGCGGCAGCCACATGATCCTGGTCGTGTCGCCGGACCGCGATGCGCCGCAGCGCCGCGTCGGCGACGGCGATCGCCGCTTCGGGCGTGAGCCGGCATGCCAGATCGAGCACGGTCCTCTCGAGGGAGGTGCATCTGATGCCTTCGACTTCCACGAGGTCGCTGTCGCGGAGAGTGAGATCGTGCCTCGCGACGCCCCACTTCACTCTGCTGCGACTCGTCGGGCCGAGAACAGCGTGAACGTGGGTCGGCGACGTCCGGTAGAGCGGAAGCCCGTGGATGACGGCCGCCGAAGCGAAGCAGAATGTGGCACCACCACCGACGGATTCCCGGTGCACGGCGAGCACCTTCAAGAGATGACGACTCTCGTCCCAGAGCTGCTCCCACTCCACTGAATCCGCGTACCAGCCGCGACGCACTCGCACGATCGAGCCGTCGTCGACCATGGCCCGGAGCTCGCGCTCAGTCACCCCTCGAGCGAGCACATCACTTCTGGCGAGAAGGAGCCGGCGCGCTTCCTCGATGGTGATGGTCCTGCGCATGCACTCGATCCTCACCCTTCCCGCAGCCGATCCACACTGCGATGACCAGAGCTTTCGGGAAGTGCGGACAACTCGCTTCACATCGACGCTGTGCAGAACATCAGTCGGCGGCGCACCTGCCTACCTGGCGGCCCCGGACCCATGCCTATCGTCGAGACCCACGCCCCCGCGCGACTGCGAGCGTGGGTATCGGCGACCACCTTGGGTCTCGACGCCGGAGGGAGGCGGGGGCGAGGGGGGCGGGGGCGGCGTGTGAGGGCGGGGAGGGTCCGCGGGCGGGGTTAGGGTCGAAGGGTGACCCCGGAACTCTCTGCACGCATCGTCGCGGATTCCCGCGACCGCGTGGCGTGGTTGAGAGCTCGATCCCGGGGCATCACGGCGACCGACGTGGCCGGACTCACCTCCGAGAAGTCGATCGCCAGGGCCGCGGACTCGAAGCTCGGTGGCGGACCGCGCTTCGGCGGCAACGCGTACACGGATCATGGCCGCCGACGCGAACCCGAGATCGCAGCCTGGGTGGCGGCCACCCATGGCATCCTCCCCTCGTCCGCGCTGTTCCGCGCCGAGGTCGAGCATCGTCATCTCGCCACACCCGACGGCATCGCGGTCGACGCGGACGGGCGCGTGAAGCTCGCCGAGATCAAGACCACGAACAAGCCTTTCCGCGGCATCCCGCGCACCTACCTCCGTCAGATCTGGTGGCAACAGCACGTCCTCGGCGCTGAACGCACGCTGTTCGTGTGGGAGGAGCACGTCGACTTCGCACCGATCCACGACGAGCCGCGCTGCGTGTGGATCGACCGCGACGACCGCGAGATCGCCAAGCTCGTCGGGCTCGCCACCGACCTCATCGACGAGCTCTACCGCCGCACCACAGGACAGCAGGTTCCGAACCGGATCGTGGACGCCGCCGCCAGCCGCCGAGAGCAGCTTCGAGAGCGCGACGCCTTCCGCGCTCTCGCCCTCGCCGACTGACGAGTTCGCCGACTGACTGACCCGGCACGACCGACCCGGCACGACCGACCCGGCACGACCGACCCGGCACGACCGACCCGGCACGGCTGACTCCCACCACCGCGTCCGCCGGCCTCAGGTGCAGGTGTTGTTGCCTCCGAGGCCGAGCAGACCGCCGACCGACAGTGTGCGCGTCGCCGCCGGTGACACCCACGACGTTCCTGCGTAGATGCTCTCGACCTTGACGGTGTTCGTCGAGCCCAGCAGGCTTCCGAGCAGCGTGTTCAGAAGCCCGGAGCTGATCGTCGACGAGTAGGTGTACGGGCCGGAACCGCTCTGCGTGACGTTGCTGTTGTCGACGACGACGTTGTTGATCGACAGCCGCTGCTGCGCCGTCAGGTACGGCGAGGTCCAGGTGATCGTGAAGCCGGTGAACGTTCCGAGAAAACTCGTGACCGTGCACGAGGTCACCACGGGAGTCGCCAGCGTCGATGCCGTGAACGATCGTGTCGCGTACTCGCTGTCGGTGAAGGCGGCATCGGTCATCTGCACCGACGGAGACGATGCGACGCCGAGGAGCACCGCGAGCCCGACGACTCCGGCGAGGATCCGTCCACGCTCACGAGGCCTCATCTCGCACCCCCCTGCCCCGAAGCAGCGCGTCGGCGGTGGAGCACCAGCACGGCACCCGACCCGATGAGGCCAGCACCGGCGCCGACGATCCACGGCGCCGCGGCGGGAGGTCCCGTCGTCGCCAGATCACCGTCGGACCCCGCGACCACCGTCTCCCCCGCACCCTGCGCGTGCACGCGGACATCGGTGCTGCCGGCACCCGAACCGCCCATGGGATCGAGGACGATGGCGAGGCGGAGGTGTGTCGTCTCGGTGTCAGCGACCTGCAGGAGCGGAACCTCGGCGCCGTCGCGCGGAACGTCCCACCGTGTGCGCAGAGCCGTCGCGCCACCCGGGCATCCGCTCTCCGTCCATGCCTCCGCGCACGTCGAGATGTCCAGGAGCAGGTGTGCCTCACCTGTCGCGCTCACGGCGATCCTGATCACTCCCGGATCCGGTGCGTCAGCACTCACCTCGATGTCCCACTGCACCGGCTCCCCCGGCAGCAGGCTGCCGGCCGCTGCCCAGTCCGCGACGGAGACCAGACGGAGAACCGACCCCTGGATGACCTGCGTCGTGGGCGCCGCCCAGGCCGCGCCCGGCGTCACGATCACGGCGACCGCGAGCAGGACCGCGGCGAGCGCGCGCCTCATGGGCCGTTCCCGTCGGGATCGCGAGCGGCTCGGCGCTGCTCGCGCGGCCAGAATGCCCAGACGACGAGCGACGTCGCCGCGACGGTCAGGACTCCCAGCACCATCGGATTGCCCATGCCGGCGATGATCGACGCGACCCCCGGAACCGCAAAGAGCACCTTCCTGACCGAGGAGACCGTGTACGGGAAGGGATCCTCCGCCGCGTTCGCATCCCCTCGCATCGTGATCACCCGCTCCTGCGCACTCGCACCCGCGACGACGGAGGTGACACGGTGGGTGACGGGGAGCTCCCCCTCGCGATCGACCGTGACCACATCACCGACCACCACCTCGCTCGCGGGCACGCGCTGCACCACTGCGACGGAACCGGCGGGGATCGTGGGCGACATCGAGCCGGTGCGGAACATGATGAGCGTGATCTGCGCCGTGAAAGCGAGCACGACGAGCAGGATGCAGACGGCGCCGGCGATCGCAGCCGCCCAGAGCAGCACGTCGCCGATCACGCGCCCCGGTCGCATCCGGGAATGTACCCTCGCCGCGGTCGCGTGGGGTTCGACCGCGGCGAGGGACGTCTTGTCCTCCCTCAGGCTCCGCCGTGTGGGGGTCGTCATGTGCTCGTCCTCTCCCTGGCATCGCTGCTACGACGACGTCCCGAGGAACTGCCAGGTCTGCGTCATCGTCAGGCCCTGCGCCGCATTCGCAGCAGTGAGCGGGAGCGTGACGGCGAAGCAGTAGTTCACCTGCGCGGAGCCGTTCGCGGTGACGACCTGCGTCGCGGATCCGCCAGCGGTGAGGGCCGATCCGTCAGCCACGACCGACGTGCCGGCCGCGTACGTGGTCGCGTTGCAGGTGGTGCCGGCGATCGTCCGCACTCCGTAGGTGAGATAGGCGGCGAGTCCCGTTCCTCCCGGGGTCCCCGCCGACAGCTGCAGGGTTCCTGCGACGGAGGGGTTCGCCGTCTTGACGCTGAACAACGCATAGGTGGAGTTGCCCGGTGCCATGGCGGTCGGAGCGAGCTGGAAGTTCAGGGTCGCGGCCGCGCCCGTGGTCGCGTGGCTCGAGAACGCGGCTCCATCGACGGCTCCGACGATGTCGAACCGGCCCGCGGTGAAGTTCGCGGTTCCGTACTCGGAGTCGTTCCAGGCGGCGAGTGTGGCGGCGGCGCCGATGCCGAGCACGAGCCCGCCCGCGAGAACGGCTCGCAGTCGACGCGATCGAAGTCTCCGCCCCTCCCGCACATCTCTGCGGGTGACCATCACGTACTCAGCTCGTCGACGTGGCCGTGAACTTCCAGGTGGCGTTGGTCACCAGGCTCGGCGTGAGCGACGCATCCGCCGTCACCTTGAAGCAGAGCTGCACGGCCGTGCCGGGAGCGGTCGTCGGGCTGCCGACGGCGAGCGGCACCTGCGTCGCGCCGGTCTGCACGTCGAGCGTCGCCCCGGTCGCGATCGGCGTGCCGGTGGCACTCGCCGCGTTGCAGGTCGCGCCGGGTGCGAGCTGATAGATCGAATAGGACAGGTGTCCCGTGTTGGAACTCGCTGCGGGGTCGGCGGTCGTCCCGTCGGCGACGAGGTTGGCTGCGGTCGTCGTCCCCCCGGCAAGACGCACCCAGAATCCGGCATACACCGAGCTCGTCGGCGACATGTTCCCCACCAGCCCGGCGGGGAGCGTGAACGCGAGCGTGGCTGCACTGCCTGCGGAGTTGTGGTCGGCATACGTGGTGCCGTCCGTCGATCCTTGGAGGTTGAACGCGCCGGCGGTGAACGTACCGTTCGCGAACTCGGAATCGTTCCACACCGCGAGCGTCACCGCCGTGCCGATGCCGAGCACGAGCCCTCCGGCCAATACCGCCAGGACTTTGCGCTGGGTTGCCTTGGTTGCCATGTCGTTTCCCCCTCAGGAACTTCGAGAACCGCGTGAATGTCTCTGTTCCGGTCACCCCTCAACGACCCCGCATCCGCGCGTTTGCGCCATCCTCTCCCCGCCCCATCCGCAGAACAAGGCGATTTCGCGCAGGAGATTCGCTCATCCCGCGCAGAGTGGAGGAACCTCCGACAATCGTTGACCTATATCAACGACCAGCGTATAGTTGACGCAGTTCAACCATCTTGCGCGCGCCAGAGCCGTCGCAGCATCCCCTCCTTCTCTCTGCGAAAGGTCAGGCATGACCCCGGATTCTCCCGTCAAGATGACGCATCGCCAGGTGCTCGAAGCCCTCACCGGCCTCCTGCTCGGCATGTTCGTCTCGATGATCGCCACCACGGTGGTCTCGACCTCCATGCCGGTCATCGTGCACGACCTCGGCGGCGATCAGGCCGCCTACACGTGGGTCATCACCGCGACGCTGCTCACCACCGCGATCTCGACGCCCATCTGGGGCAAGCTCGCGGATCTCTTCAACCGCAAGCTGCTGATCCAGATCGCCATCGTCGTCTTCGTCGGAGCGACGGCCGCCGCCGGTTTCGCGCAGGACACCAACACGCTCATCATGTTCCGAGCCATCCAGGGCATCGGCGCCGGCGGACTCGCGGCCCTCAGCCAGGTGATCATGGCCGACATCATCAGCCCCCGCGAACGCGGCCGGTACATGGGCCTGTTCGGCGCCGTGATGGCCGTCGCGACGGTGGGCGGCCCGCTGCTGGGCGGATGGATCACGGACGTCGCGAACTGGCGATGGAACTTCTTCGTCGCCCTGCCGTTCGCTGTCGCCGCGCTCATCATCCTGCAGAAGACGCTGCACATCAGCACCGAACGCACCCGCAAGGTCTCGATCGACTACGTCGGCATCGTACTGCTCTCCGCGGCCGTCTCGCTGATCCTCATCTGGATCACCAACGCGGGATCGACCTTCGACTGGTGGAGCACGCAGACCGTGCTCATGGTCGGCGGCGCGATCGTCTCGGCCATCGCCTTCATCATCGTGGAACTCAGGGTGCGCGAGCCTCTCATCCCGCTCACCCTGTTCAAGGGCCGCACGTTCACCCTCTCGGTGCTCGCGTCGATCTCGATCGGCGTCGCGATGTTCGGCACCTCGGTGTACCTCGCGCAGTACATGCAGCTGTCCCGCGGCGCCACGCCGACAGAGGCCGGGCTCATGACCCTGCCGATGATGGCAGGGCTTCTGATCGCCTCGATGGTCATCGGCCAGCTCGTCACACGGTTCGGCAAGTGGAAGGGCTACCTGATCCTGGGCTCCGTGCTGCTGATCGCCGGCTCGGTGATGCTGTCGACCCTGCACTACGACACGAACTTCGTCCTCGTCTCGATCTACATGTTCGTGATGGGCGCCGGCGTCGGCATGACGATGCAGAACCTCGTGCTCATCGTGCAGAACGTCACCAAGCCCAGTGAGATGGGCGTCGCGAGCTCGGGTGTGACCTTCTTCCGCAGCCTCGGTGGCACGATCGGCGTCTCGGTCATGGGTGCAGTGCTCGCGAACAGCCTCACCGGTCTGTTCAGCGACGGCAAGGAGCGCATCGGAGCAGCGATCGCTCAGCTGGGCGAGAAGGGTGCCGAGGTCGCGGCGCAGCTGTCCAGCGGGACGCTGCCGGAGGTGCGCCTGCTCCCTGAACCGGTGCGCTCGATCATCGAGGACTTCTACGCGCAGGCGATCTCGCACGCTTTCCTGATCGGCATCCCGCTCGCCGTGATCAGCCTCGTGGCGATCCTGTTCCTGCCGAACCGACCGCTGACGACGATGACGACGACCGAGCGCGCCCACGCGGATGCGGCGAAGAACGCCGACGGCCGTGCGGCAGAGGCATCCGACGTCGCGATCGCCGACGCGGAGGCACTCTCCGGGGCTCCGACGACCGGTGCGGTGAGCGTCATCGATCGCGCCGACGACCACGGAGATTCCTCTTCCGATGCCCGACGCTGACGACACCCCAGACACCGCCTATACCGCAGACAACGCGGACACCCCGGAGGCGCGGGCCGAAGCGGTCCGCGCCCTCGAGGCGGAGTTCGGTGAGCTCATCACGCACTTCCGCCGCGTGATCACCGAGAACGCGAACCGTGTGAGTCCCGGGTTGCTGCCCGGCGCCTACAAGATCTTCACCACGATCGCGCGGTGCGAACGGGTGACCGTGTCCGCGCTGTCCGAGCGGATGCTCATGGACAAGGGGCAGGTGAGCCGTACAGTGCGCGAGCTGGAGGACCTCGGTCTCATCGAACGCATGGCCGACCCCGCCGACGGACGCTCCTCCCTGCTCGAGCTCACGCCGCTCGGCACGGAGAAGCTGTCCGCAGCGCGACTGCCGCAGGAGGGCATGCTGCTGCGCACGCTCCAGGAGTGGAGCCTCACGGACATCGGGAACCTCACCCGGCTGCTGCACGCCCTCGGGGCCGGGGTGACGCCGCGGACGAACGCGGCCGACTGAGCGAAGGAGCACCGAGCACCCGTCGAGCCTCGACCGCGACCTCCGCGGCGATCGTGTCGAGCAGCTCCGATCGCAGGTTCCACTGCTGCCAGTAGAGCTGCACCCGAAGCACGGGGCCGCCCAGGGGCACGAGTCCACCCGAATCCTGCAGCACCGGCACCATGCCCCACCCGAGCCCCAGAGCGACCGCCAGCGCGTAGTCGTGTGACGCCGGGACGTAATGCCGCGGGACGCCCGCCTGCTCGACCGACATCGCCCTGAGCCACTCATGCTGCAGGGTGTCCCTGCGGTCGAAGTCGACGAACGGGGCCCCGGCCAGCGCGGACGATGTCGCCCCGTCGGGGAACCAGCGTGCGGCGAACTCCCGCTCGGCCATCGCACGATACTCGAGCACCCCGAGCGGCGAGACGGAGCAGCCGGCGACGGGGGTCTCCTCGCTCGTGACGGCCGCCATCACCGCGCCCGATTCGAGCAGTCGGGCCGTGAAGTTCTGATCGTCGCGATGCAGGTCGAAGTCGATGTCGTGCTGGGCGGAGAGTCGCGCGAGCGGGGCCAGGAACCACGTCGCCATCGAGTCGGCGTTCACTGCGAGAGGGACCGTGATGCGTGGAGAGCCGTCCGCGTCGTCGATGCCCACCCCCGCGAGCGCATCATGCTCCAGCAGGGAGATCTGTCTGGCCAGGCGGACGACGGCCTCCCCCGCCTCGGTCAGGCGCGCGGGCTTGGTGCGCACCACCAGGATGCGGCCGAGCTGCTGCTCGAGGGTCTTCAATCGCTGGCTCACCGCGGACGGCGTGATCTGCAGACGCCTCGACGCCGCGTCCAGCGTTCCCTCATCGACGATCGCGGCGAGGGTGTTCGCGAGTTCGGGATCGATTCGCACATAAGCCATGCTAATGGTTCCGTAGGAATCTTCGCTTCTCTTCATGTACGGCCGTTCCTACGCTGGACACATGCTCACGATTCTCGCCGGCCTCGGACTCGGCCTCTCCCTCATCGTCGCCATCGGCGCACAGAATGTGTTCGTGCTGCGTCAGGGGATCCGTCGCGAGCACGTCCTGGCCGTCGTGATCATCTGCGCACTCTCCGATGCAGCGCTGATCGCCGCGGGGGTCGCCGGCCTCGGCTTCGTGATCTCCGCAGCGCCCTGGCTGGTCGTGGTCGCACGATGGGCGGGCGCGCTGTTCCTGCTCACCTACGGAGCACTCGCCGCGCGGAGGGCCTGGCGGGGCGGCGAGGAGCTCGACGTCGACGCGACGGACTCCACGGCACTCGGCACTCCGACGGCCGGAGGCTCGACGCCCACGATGACCCGCACACGGCTGGCGCCGGTTATCCTCACCACCCTCGCGCTCACCTGGCTCAATCCGCACGTGTATCTCGACACGGTGCTGATGCTCGGTTCGATCGCGGCCACCCACGGTGATCAGCGCTGGCTCTTCGCCGTCGGGGCGATGGCCGCGAGCCTGCTCTGGTTCACCGCGCTGGGCTTCGGGGCGCGCTATCTCGGACGATGGCTGCGCACCCCGCGGTCGTGGCGCATCCTCGACGCCGTGATCGCCGTCGTCATGATCTCGATCGCGATCAGTCTCGTCCTCCCCGTGCGGGGGGCGTGACGGATCAGGAGGCGTCGATCTGAGCGAGACGCGCGCGGACGAGAGTCTCCAGCACGTCGGTCGGGATCGGATGCTCTGGCTGGAACCGGATGGTGCCCTTGTCGACGCTGGCTCCGGGGTGGCTCCCGAGCGCGTCGGCGACGGCTGCGACCGCTTCGGGGCTGAACGGGTAGACGCCGATGTGCTTCTTGGCCCGCATCACCGAGAGCAGCGGCTTGCCGTGGTGCACGAGCGCCGGCATCCCATAGCCCTTGCCCTGCTCCGCATCCGGCGCCTCCGTGCGCGCGACCGCGTAGACACGATCGACAGCGGCCCGATCGGCCGGTTCGAGGTCCACGAGATAGTCGTCGATGGTGCCCACGAGGGCATCCTCTCACCGATCCGCGACAGAGGCGAGGCTCTCGCGGACTCAGCGCCCCTGCTCAGGCGCTGTCCCTGCTCAGGCGCTGTCCCTGCTCAGGCGCCGTCCCTGCTCATGCACCGTCGAGAGGACGCATGATGCGGGTGAGGAACCGCTGCGTACGCTCGTGCGTGGGTGCGCTGAAGAGCTGGGCGGGCGGGCCCTGTTCGACCACGACGCCGCCGTCCATGAACAGCACGTGATCCGCGGCTTCCCGCGCGAAGCTGAGCTCGTGCGTGACCACGGCCATGGTCCAGTTCTCGTCGGCCAGTTCCTTGATGACGAGCAGCACCTCCCCCACCAGCTCGGGATCCAGCGCGCTCGTCGGCTCGTCGAACAGCAGCAGGTCGGGCTTGAGCGCGAGCGCCCGCACGATCCCGACGCGCTGCTGCTGTCCGCCGGAGAGCTGATGCGGCCGGGCGTCCGCCTTGTCGGCCAGACCCACCCGATCGAGGAGGGCGAGCGCCTCCGCGACGACCTCACTCTTCGGCCGCCCCTGCACGCGCCAGGGACCCTCGATGACGTTCTCCAGGACAGTGAGGTGCGGGAACAGGTTGTGGTGCTGGAACACCATCGCGGACCGGTCCCGCAGCGCGAGCCGCTTCTGCTTCTGCACGCGCGGCGAGGGTTTCACCGCGGGGGCGAAGTCGATCTCGGGCCCGCCATCGACCACGATCGTGCCGGCGTCAGGCGTCTCGAGACCGTTGAGGGCCCGCAGCACCGTGGTCTTGCCGGAGCCGCTGGGGCCGATGAGCACGACGACCTCGCCGCGGTGCAGGGTCAGGTCGATCCCCCGGAGCACCTCGTTGTCGCCGAAGCTCTTGCGCAGGCCGCGGGCGGTGAGGAGCGCCTCCGAAGTGTTTTCAGTGCGCGACACGGCTGTCGAGCCTCCTCTCGAGGGCACTCTGGCCGAATGAAAGCACCAGGCAGAGCACCCAGTAGACCAGCGCCGCAGCGAGGTACAGCACCATGAACTCGTACGTCGTCGAGGCGATCTGCTGCGCCACCTTGAACAGTTCGGTGACGAGGATCAGCGACGCGAGCGAGGTGTCCTTCACCAGCGAGATGAAGGTGTTCGACAGCGGCGGGACGGACACGCGCGCGGCCTGCGGCAGGATGATGCGGGTGAGCGTGCGCGTGCGGTTCATGCCCACCGTGTACGCCGCCTCCCACTGCCCCTTCGGGACCGAGAGGATTGCGGCGCGCACCACCTCTGCGCCGTATCCGCCGACGTTGAGCGAGAGCGCGATGATGGCGCTCGGCCAGGGATCGATCGTGACGCCGATCGACGGCATGCCGTAGAAGATCACGAACAGCTGCACCAGCAGGGGTGTGCCGCGGATCACGGAGATGTAGAACCGCGCTATGCCGGAGAGCACCGGGTTCACCGAGATCCTCATCAGCGCGATGCCGATGGCGATGATCAACCCCAGGGAGAACGACGCCAGCGCGAGCGGCACCGTCGCTGTCAGACCCGCCCAGGCGATCGGCCCGAGCGAATCCAGGAACAGCTGCCAGGGACTCTCCATCGACTACTGGGAGACGTCTTCGCCGAAGTACTTCTCGCTGATCTCCGCCAGGGTGCCGTCGGCGCGAAGCTCGTCGAGTGCCCCGTCCACCGCGGCGACGAGGGCTTCCTTGTCCTTGGTGAACGCGAACGCCGACTTGCCGGCCTCATCGGTCTCGGCCGCGATCTTCAGTCCGGTCGGGCTGTTGGTGGTCTCGTAGTCGAGGAAGGTGAGCTTGTCGTTGATGGTCGCGTCGACTCGGCCCTGACGAAGCAGCTCGACCGCCTGCGCCCACCCCTCGACGCCCTCCACCTTGGCGCCGGACTCGGTCGCGAGGTCATTCCAGTTGCTGGTCAGGGACTGCGCGGTGGTCTTGCCCTCGAGATCGGCGAACGACGAGATGGAGTCATCGTCCTCAGCGACGACGATGACGCCGGGAGACACGGTGTACGGAGCGCTGAAGAGGTACTTGGCCTCACGCTCGTCGTTGATCGTGACCTGGTTGGCGATCACGTCGAAGCGGCCGGCGTCGAGACCCGCGAAGATCGCATCCCACTGGGTCTCCTCGAACTTCACGTCGAGGCCGAGCTTGTCCGCGACGGCTTCGATGATCTCCACGTCGTAGCCGGTCAGGTCGCCCGCCCCGTTGTCACCGTGGAAGCTGAAGGGGCGATAGGTGCCCTCCGTGCCTACGGTGAGGACGCCGTCCTTCGCCAGGCCGTACTCCGAGCTCGCGGAGCTCTCACCGGAGCTCGAGGTGCTCGCGGGAGTGCTGGACCCGCTGCAGGCGGTCAGGACCGCGGCAGCGGCGACGAGTGCGGTGACGGCGATGAGACGACGGGACATGAACCCTCCTGGGGTGTGAAGCGCGGTGCGAGTTTACGCGACCGTCACGGGAACTCCCCCACAGTACGTGGCGCATGTCGGTTCCCCGCATCCGATGACGTTTCGTTTCGCGGGTCCTCGAAGACGCAGAAACGCCCCCGGGCGGACCCGGGGGCGTGTTCTGCGAGCCAGACTCAGATGGCGTTGACGTCCAGCGGGATGCCGGGGCCGAACGTGGTCGACACCGCACCCTTCTGGATGTAACGGCCCTTCGAGCTCGACGGCTTGAGGCGGACGATCTCCTCGAGCGCTGCGCCGATGTTCTCGTCCAGCTGCTCGGCGGTGAAAGACGCCTTGCCCACGACGAAGTGCACGTTGGCGTGCTTGTCGACGCGGAACTCGATCTTTCCGCCCTTGATCTCCTCGACGGCCTTGGCCGGGTTCGGGGTCACGGTGCCGGTCTTCGGGTTCGGCATCAGACCGCGCGGTCCGAGCACCTTTCCGAGACGACCGACCTGGCCCATGAGCTCCGGGGTGGAGACGGCGGCGTCGAAGTTGGTCCAACCGTCGGCGACCTTCTGGATGAGCTCGGCGCCGCCGACCTCATCTGCACCTGCGGCGATCGCTGCCTCGGCCGCGGGGCCGGTGGCGAAGACGATGACGCGGGCGGTCTTACCGGTGCCGTGGGGCAGGATGACGGTGCCGCGCACCATCTGGTCTGCCTTGCGGGGGTCGACGGCGAGCTTCAGCGCGACCTCGACGGTCGAGTCGAACTTCGACGAGCCGGTCTCCTTCGCGAGGGCGACTGCCTCGGTCGGGGTGTAGAAACGGTCTGCCTCGATCTTCTCGGCGGCAGCCTTGTAAGCCTTGGACTTGGTAGCCATGATTATTCTCCTCAGCCCTCGACCGTGATGCCCATGGAACGGGCGGTGCCGGCGATGATCTTCGAGGCGGCCTCGATGTCGTTCGCGTTCAGGTCGGCCTGCTTCTGCTCGGCGATCTGACGGACCTGGTCCTTGGTGATCTTCGCGACCTTGACGGTGTGCGGGGTCGACGACCCCTTCGGCACGCCTGCGGCCTTCTTGATGAGCTCCGCAGCCGGCGGGGTCTTCAGGATGAACGTGAAGCTGCGGTCCTCGTAGACGGTGATCTCCACGGGGATGACGTTGCCGCGCTGCGACTCGGTCGCGGCGTTGTACGCCTTGCAGAACTCCATGATGTTGACGCCATGCTGACCGAGCGCGGGGCCGATCGGCGGCGCCGGGTTGGCTGCACCGGCGTTGATCTGAAGCTTGATCAGGCCGGTCACCTTCTTCTTCGGTGCCATTCTCTTTCCTTTCATCGAGGCGGATGCCGGAGCACCCGCTTCTCCCACGGATCCGGCGTTTCCGGAACGTGGTCGTCTGCACGCCCTTCGACAAGCTCAGGGACCCATGCGGGCTATCGCACAAACCACACAAGTCTACCCGATCCGGCGCGCAGCTACGAACGTCGCCGGACCTACCCTGTTCCGGTCGCGATATGACAGCCAGAATGCCGTTCTGGGCTGTCATATCGCGACCGGAGCAGAGAGACGGATGCACCAATGCAGAACGGCCGCCCCGAAAGGGACGGCCGTTCTCGTGACGGATGTGTCAGATCATCTTGGTGACCTGATCGAACGACAGCTCGACCGGGGTCTCGCGCTCGAAGAGGGAGACGAGGACCGTGAGCTTGCCACTCTCGGGCTTGATCTCGCTGATCGAACCGGGAAGACCCGCGAACGAGCCCTCCTTGATCGTGATGGTCTCGCCGACCTCGAAGTCGACCTCTGCGGGCAGCGGACGAGCGACGGCGACCCCGCCCTTCGACGCGATGTTCTTGGCGGTCGGCACGTCCTTGACCTCGACGAGCGACTTCAGCATGTTGAAGGCCTCTTCGAAGCGCAGCGGCGTCGGGTTGTGGGCGTTGCCCACGAAGCCGGTGACACCCGGGGTGTGGCGCACGACCGACCAGGTGTCTTCCGTGAGCTCCATGCGCACCAGCACGTAGCCGGGGATGCGCACGCGGGTGACCATCTTGCGCTGGCCGTTCTTGATCTCGACCACGTCTTCCATCGGGACCTCGACCTGGTAGATCTCGTCCTCGACCTCGAGCGTCGACTTGCGCTGCTCGATGTTGGCCTTCACCTTGCGCTCGAAACCGGCGTAGGAGTGGATCACGTACCACTTGCCCGGGAGCATGCGGAGGTCCATGCGGAAGGCCTCGTACGGGTCCTCCTCCGCGTCGTCCTCGGACTCGGCGTCCTCGGCCGCTGGACGGTCGTCTTCGCCGTTCACGTCGGGCCCGTCGTACGGGGTGACCTCGTCGGCCGCCTCCGCCTCCTGCTCGGCGACCTCTTCGGCCACGGATTCGTTGAGAACCTCGGCGGCGGCCTCGGACTCAGCCGCTTCGTCCAGGTTGAGAGCGTCGTTCACGATGGCGTCCGCCTCCGGGTCGTCGATGTCGATGTCGGTGTCAACCACGTCATCCTCTTCGCCGTCCTCGTCTTCGACGTGGACAGCGACGTGCTCAGCCGAGGTGACCGAGAGCTCCTCCTGCGCGAGCACGTTGCCCTCCTGGGCCTCGTCCTCCTCGCTGGACTGCTCAGCGGCGGTCGCCCAGTCGGCGTCGTCGGAATATCGTTCAGACACTTTGCTTCTTCTCCATAGCTGCGGCGTGAGCCGCGGGGGTCATCAGCCAGGGATTCCGAACACCCAGTGCGTCACGAACGCGAACAGCGTGTCCAAGCCGTAGACGATGCCCATGACGATGATCACGAAGACGAGCACCACCCCGGTGAACTTGAACAGCTCCTTGCGAGTCGGGGTGACGACCTTGCGGAGCTCGGCGATGACCTGGCGGATGAACAGGGCGATGCTCCCGAAGAACCGGGAGAAGGGGTTGCCCTTCTTCTCGCGGGGGGCGCCGGCCGCGACGACCTCGCCGCGCGGTTCGTCCTGATCCATCCTGAATGTACCTTTCGTGTGTCAGCGTTGCGCTGACGCGCAGGGCGGACAGGAATCGAACCTGCAACCTGCGGTTTTGGAGACCGCTGCTCTGCCAATTGAGCTACCGCCCTAGAGACCGGAAGGTCTCGGGGTGCTCTCCCCACCCTGCCACCGCGACTGCGACCCGGAGACCCCAGGCACGGCGAAAGAATGCAGAGAACAACTGCCCCACAAGCATACGGCATCGATGCGGCGGCGCCGAACCGGGATCGCGTTGGCGTGTTCTTGTTAGGCTCGGCGAGCGTATGCAGGAGGAGGGAGCGCCGGTGAGCGCTGAAGTGCAGCAGTTCCAGGTGGACCTGCGCGGAGTCGTCGATCTGCTCAGTCGGCACATCTACTCCAGTCCTCGCGTGTACCTGCGGGAGCTGTTGCAGAACGCCCGCGACGCGATCACCGCCCGCCAGGAGGTCGACGGCGGCGGCGGGCGCATCCGGATCACTCCGCTGACCGCGGAGAACGGCGAGTTCGTGCTGCGCGACGACGGGGTGGGGCTGACCTCCGCCGAGGTCGCCGACCTGCTGGCGACCGTCGGACGCAGCTCCAAACGCGACATCTTCGACCTCCCGCGCAGCGACTATCTCGGCCAGTTCGGCATCGGTCTGCTGAGCTGCTTCATGGTGGCCGACACGATCGTCATCCGCTCCCGCAGCGCCCGCGGCGGCGCTTCGGTCGAGTGGACGGGGAGCGCGGACGGCACGTTCCAGGTGACGGAGATCGACGAGGAGCTGCCGATCGGCACCAGCGTGCACCTCGTTCCGCGGTTCGACGCCGACGAGCTGCTGCGTCCCGCAGCCGTGCGCGAGCTGGCCACGACGTTCGGCGAATTCCTCCCCGTGCGCGTCACGATCGACACCGCGGCCGGCGACGTCGACATCACCAGGGACGCCCCGTTCCTGCACGCCGCACAGCACCCCGAGGCCGCCGTCGACTTCGGCCGCGACCTTCTCGGCGCGAGCCCGCTCGACGTCATCGAGCTGAGCGAGCCGGCGACGGGCACCCGGGGCCTCGCCTACGTGCTGCCGTTCGCCCCGCCTCCCGGCGCACGCCAGGCGACCCGCATGTATCTCGGCCGGATGCTGCTCTCCGAACGCGTCGACGACGTGCTCCCCGACTGGGCCTTCTTCGTGCGGGCCGTGGTCGACTCCACCGGACTCGCCCCGACCGCGAGCAGGGAATCGCTCGTCGACGACGCCGCCCTCGAGCGCGTGCGCGAGCAGCTGGGAGCCGGGATCCGCCGGTGGGTGCTGGAGCTGGGGCTGCGCGAACCGCATCGTCTCGCCCAGTTCGTCGCCGTGCACGAGGTCGGGCTGAAGTCGCTGGTGCGCCACGACGAAGAACTCGCCCACTTCATCTCGCGCTGGCTGACCGTCGAGACCACGCACGGCGCCGTGCGCATCGGCGACCTCGTCGAGCGATACCCGCACATCAGGTACGCGCAGACAGTGGACGAGTTCCGGCAGGTGGCAGGCATCTCTCCCGCAGACGAGGTGCTCGTCAACGGCGGCTACCTCTACGATTCCGACCTCATCCGGATGCTGCCGGACCTCTACCCCCACGTCACCGTGGAGCAGGTGGACGTCACGGGCGAACTCGACCGACTCGACCCGCCGCCTCTCGACGACCGGGACGCCGCGGTCGCCCTCGAGGCCCGTGCCGGTGCGGTGCTCGCGGCATCCGACTGCTCAGTGGTCGTGCGGTCCATCGACCGCCCGGACCTCGCCGCCCTCTACGTGGCGGACCCCGAGGTGCTCAGGGCGATCGACCGCAGCCGCACGAAGGGCATCACCGGATCGCTCTGGGGCGGCGTGCTCGACCGCATCGACCAGACCCTGTCCTCCGCCAGGGAGGAGGATCTGAGCGCCCGGTTGTGCCTGAACTGGTCGAACAGGGTGGTGCGCGCCCTGGTCAGGGTGCAGGACGAGGCGGTCTTCGCCCGTACCGTGCAGCTGCTCTACATCCAGGCTCTCCTGGCCGGGCATCACCCGCTCGCCGACGCCGACCGGGCGCTGATGACCAGCGCCCTCTCCGACCTCGTCTCGCTCTCGGCCGGTCTGGAGGGAGACACCCTTCCCTTCGGCGACGCCCGCTGACCCTCCCGAAAGGCTTTGTCCATGGCACGTCCGAAGAAGCGCTTCCAGCAGCTGATCGAGGAGATCGATCGCACTCCCTGGGGTCCCGCAGAACAGGCTCTGGTCTCCGAGGCGGTGGCCCTCGCGGTGGAGATCGGCGACGAGCGGCTCGAGTACGAGGCCAGGATGCGCCAGACGGCCTCGGCGAACATGAACGGTGCGACCGACGTCATGCTCAACTCGTTCGCGTGGTGCCTCGCGCATCACGACGCGGACCCGCAGCGCTTCCCCGCCGACCTCGACAACGGCGGCGCCGATCTGATGTGGCAGTTCAAATGGATGGCCTCGTCGCTGCGGTCATCTCCGGCTTTCTCGCAGGAGCAGATCGCCGCCGTCCTGGACGACATGGAGTCGCACTACCGTGCCGCAGGTCTCGGCGTCAGCGGGGTGCTCACGGCTCGTTTCGAAGACGCCTGGGATGCCGGACGCATGGATGAGGCCGAGGCGCTCCGCGTGCAACTCGAAGCCACGCCGCGCGACGACCACAGCCACTGCGACGCGTGCGGGCGCAGCCAGTTCGCCGGATTCTTCGCCGACACCGATCGCGACGCCGAGGCGATCGTACTGGTCGAGGAGATGATCGAAGGAGGCTTCTCCTGCGGCGAGGAGCCGGAGCACGCACTGTCCCGCGTGCTGCTCCCCTATCTGCGCGCCGGACGCCTCGAAGAGGCGAAGACCGCGCACCTGCGCAGCTACCGCCTCGCCAAGGACAACCCCGACAACCTGCGCATCGTCGCCAACAACATCGTGTTCGCAGCCCTCACCGGGAACGAGGCGCGTGCTCTCGCCCTGGTCGAGAAGCACATCTCCTGGCTCGCGCACGACGGCCTGAACGTCGACGCGCACTTCGCCGCCCTCGCCGCCCTCGCCGTGGCGCTCGACCGCGTCACGGCAGCCGGGCACGGCGACACCCCGGTGCGCGGAGCCGACTCCCCCGCGCTCGTGCCGTTCTTCGGCGAGCACGACGGCGCCTGGGGCGCGGCCGACCTGGCTGCCGCCTCGTGGACCGCCGCAGAGCGGATCGGCCGAGGCTTCGACGAACGCGACGGCACCGAGGGCCACGCCCGCAGTCTGCAGCGGATGCGTGGACTCGCGAAGGAGAGCTACGACGTGCCGATCCGGTCCGACGCCTTCATCGCCCCTGCTTCCACCACCGCCCCGGTCGACGCGGAAGGCTGGTTCGAGCGCGCCATGCAGCTCGCGCAGTTCGGCGCCGAGCACGAGACGCTCGAAGCCCTGCCCCGTGCCCTCGAGGTCGAAGATCCCGCCAAGCGCGCCCAGCTGCTGTCCATGCGGCTGGGGATCCTGGTCGCACTGGAGCGCGCGGACGAGGCCCTGCAGCTGCTGCCGGAGCGCATCGCGGCACTGCGCGCCGCTGGGCACGAGACGCAGGCCGACCTCGAGGAGCGCATCGGACTCGCGACATTCGGCCTGAACACGCCGGAGACGACCGCCGCTCTGGAGGAGGCGATCGGCGCATCGGACGAACTTCCTGCGTGGACGCGCGGTGATCTCGCCATCAGCCGGGCGGCCCTGCACCTGCAGTCCGGCGAGCCGGACGCCGCACTGGACCACGCGGAGGTGGCCGCCCGGTCCTTCGCCGAAGCGGACGACACCCGCCTGACGAACACCACGACGCTGCTGGCCATCTCGGCCGTGCTGAGCAAGGGCGATCTCGAAGCCGGCAGCACATTGCTTGACCGCTTCCTCGCCCAGGACGACCTGAGCACGGGGCACCGCGCACAGGCACTGCAGACCCGCGCACGCGTGCGCGGTGGCACCAGCACCTATGCCGAGGGGGCGGTCGACGCCGACGAGTCCTGCCGCCTGCTCGCCGAGCTGGGGGCGACCCGTGCGCTCGGCGACGCCCACCTGCTCGCCGGCGCGCTCTGGGAAGACGCCGACGAGCCCGAGAAGGCCGTCTCGCGCTACCGCCTCGCCGCTCGTCTCGGCGGCGACGCAGGAGGCGACACGACCGGACTGGACTTCCGACTCGCCCGCGCCATGCTGCGGGTCGGTGATGCGGAGGAGGCCGCTGAACTCTTCGGAGACGTGCTGCAGCGCGAGGAGGAGGCCGACGTCCCCGCCGGTTCTCGGGCGATGACCGCTTCGATGCTCGCCCGCGCGTTGAGTGCGGCCGGGGAATTCGGCCAGTCGGTGGGAGCCCACGGCTACGCCTCCGAGCTGTTCGGGCAGGCCGAGGAGCACGCCGACCAGGCGATGGCGATGACGGAGCAGGCGAAGATCCTCGCGCGCTTCGACGAGCACGACGATGCGATCGCCCTGCTCGAATCCGCAGCCGAGACCGTCCGACGCGCGCCGGACGCCGTCGGAGCGCTCACCGAGGTGCTGCACAGCCTCGGGCAGGCCTACGGCGGGCGCGGCGACGAGCGGGCGTTCGCTCTCTTCGACGAAGTCGCCGCCGTCGCGCAGCAGCACGAAGCCGGGTGGCTGCTCGCCGATGTCACCGATTCACGGGCACGCGCTCTGGCTGAGCTCGGACGCATCGACGAGGCCGTGTCGGCCGCGCTCACCGCTGCCGACGGCTTCGCTGCGCTGGGAGACCTGGGCGCGGCCGGAGGCTCCGAGCTGTTCGCCGCGCGGGTGCTCGCCGGCAACGACCGCTCAGCCGACGCCGTGCCGGTGTACCGCAGTGCGATCGATCACGCGGCCGGCCACCCGCCTCTCCTGCAGGTCGCGGCCCTCGAGCTCGGCAACGTGCTCGAGGCGCTCGGTCGGCACGGCGAGGCCGCCGAGATCCGCGCCCACCTGGAGAGCTGAGCATCGGATCCCGGCGTGGTGCCGGCTCAGAAGAGCTGGCGCCAGTTCGCCTTCGCGAGGTCGAGAAGTTCGTCCCCACGCCCGGACATCACGGTGCGGATCGCGTAGAGCGCGAAGCCCTTGACCTGCGCGGCCTCGATCGCCGGCGGCATGGACAGCTCCTGACGCTCTGTGACCACGTCGAGCAGGGCAGGACCGTCGTGAGCGAGCACCTCGCGCACGGCATCGGGGAGGTCTTCGCTGCGCTCCACACGGCGGGCGAAGATGCCCATGGCCTCGGCGATCGCGGCGAAGCTGGGGTTGTCCAGCCCGGTGCCGTAGGTGACGAAACCGGCGGCCTTCATCTCGAGCTCGACGAAGTTCAGTGACGAGTTGTTGACCACGATCGTCTTCACCGGCAGCTTGTTCTGCGTCAGCGTGAGCAGCTCACCGAGCATCATCGCCAGTCCGCCATCGCCAGCGAGTGCGACGACCTGACGGTCGGGGTGGGCGACCTGGGCCCCGATGCCGTGCATGAGCGCGTTCGCCATGGAGCCGTGCGTGAAGGAGCCGATCAGGCGCCGGTTCACGGTCATCGAGAGGTAGCGCGCCGCCCACACGGTCGGCGACCCGACATCGGCGGTGAAGATCGCGTCATCGGTGGCGTACTCGTCCAGGAGCCTGGCGAGGTACTGCGGATGGATGGGGCGCTTCCCCTTCGCCGGCACCGCCAGCTCGTCGAGCTTCTTGCGGGTCTTGCGGTAGTGCGCGATCGCGTCGTCGAGGTGGCCGCGGTCGTCCTTGCGCGCGATCCGCGGCAGCAGCGCCTCGGCCGTGGCCCGGACGTCGCCGACCAGTCCCAGATCGAGCGGATGCCGTTTGCCGAGTTGTGCGCCGCGGATGTCGACCTGGATCGTCGTGGCACCGTCGGGGTAGAACTGCTCGTACGGGAAGTCGCTGCCGAGCACGAGCAGCGCGTCGGCGGCCTCCATCGCTCGGTAACCCGACGCGAATCCGAGCAGTCCCGTCATCCCGACATCGAAGGGGTTGTCGTATTCGATGAACTCCTTGCCACGAAGGGCATGGACGATGGGAGCACCCAGCTTGTCGGCGAGCGCGATCACCTCGTCATGCGCGCCTTCGACCCCTGCGCCGGCCAGGATCGTGACGTTCTTCGCCGCGTTCAGCAGCGTCGCCGCCTTCTCGAGCTCTGCGCCGTTGGGGACCACCACGGGTCGGGCCCGCTCGATCACGACGGCGCGGTCGTCGGCGATGTCGGCGAGGGCGACGTCGCCGGGGATCACGAGAACAGCGACACCGCGCTCCTCGATCGCTGCGCGCATGGCGATCTCCATCAGGCGCGGCATCTGCTTCGGGTCGGCGACGTACTCCACGTACACGCTGCACTCGCGGAAGAGCTCCTGCGGGTGCGTCTCCTGGAAGTACCCGGTGCCGATCTCGGTCGTGGGGATGTGCGCGGCGATCGCGAGCACGGGGACGCGGGAGCGGTTCGCGTCGTACAGGCCGTTGATGAGATGCAGGTTTCCCGGCCCGCAGGAGCCCGCGACGACGGCGAGCTCGCCCGTGGTGGCGGCGTCGGCGGCGGCGGCGAAGGCGGCGGACTCCTCGTGCCGCACATGCACCCAGCGGATCGTGCCGTCCTTGCGCAGCGCATCCGTGAAGCCGTTCAACGAGTCCCCGGGAATGCCGTAGACACGGTCGATCCCGTTGGCGTGCAGAGTCTTGACGATGTTCTCAGCGACGTTTGCCATGCTTCGACCCTACGCCCGGGTGCGGGTTCGAGGCGCGGAGCAGGGCGATGAGCAGACGACCGCTCAGTACTCCTGGGGGCCGTCGCGCTCGGGCTCGGCGCTGCGGCGGAACGCGCGCCCGGAGACCGAGGTCGGGGCGACACGCACGTAGACCCGCTTGAGGGTGGGTATCCACGGGCGAAGGCCGGCCGCGTCCGCCCTGTGCACGTCGGCGTCCGACTCCAACGCGCTCGCGTGGCCTCTCACGATCACGCTCCAGGCATCCGTGTCGGTATGGTCGTCGACCTCGAACAGCACATCCGTGTTCACCGTGAGCTCGAACAGCTTGCTGCCCGGAGCGGTGCGGAACAGGATGCCGTCGCCGTCCACCACGAAGTTCACGGGGAAGATGTCGATCGTCTCGCCCACATGGGTGACGAGTCGTCCGAGCTCCTGCGTGCGGAGCCGCTCCCAGCTCTGTTCGGTGGTCAGCGTCTCGATGGGGTCGGTGTGCGCGCTCATGCCGCCATTGTCCCTCACCCGGTGTCCCCGCCGACAGGGCATCCGTCCCGCAACACGAGGCGGGCATGCGGACGGCCCCTCGCGCTCTGCGAGGGGCCGTCCGTCGTACGATCAGCCGATGCGGATGAGCTTCTTGTTGACGAACTCGTCCGCGGCCAGGTGGCCCAGCTCACGGGCGGTGCCGCTGCGCTTGACGCCGCCGAACGGCAGCTCGGGGCTGTCCGCCAGCACGAGGTTGACGTACACCATACCGGCCTCGATCTTGTCGGCCACGCGCTCGGCCTGCTCGGCGTCCGTCGTGAAGACGTAGGAGCCGAGACCGAAGGTCGTGTCGTTCGCGAGCTCGACCGCCGCATCCTCGTCCGCCACCCGGTAGACGACGGCGGCGGGGCCGAAGAGCTCCTCGCGGTAGACGTTCATCTCGGGCGTCACATCGGCCAGCACGGTCGGGGCGAAGAACGCACCGTCGCGGGTGCCGCCGGTGAGCAGTGTGGCACCCTGTTCGACGGCCTGGTCGATCTGCTTCTGCAGGTTCTCCGCCGCGGTCTCGGAAGACACCGGACCGAGCACCGTGTCGTCGCGCATGGGGTCGGTCGCCTCGACAGCCGCCATCGCCGCCGTGAACTTCTCCACGAACGCGTCGTAGAGGTCGTCGACGACGATGAAGCGCTTGGCGCCGTTGCAGGCCTGGCCGTTGTTGTCCAGACGAGCATCGACGCCGGCCTGGACGGTGGCGTCGAGGTCGTCGGTCGACAGCACGATGAAGGGGTCGGAGCCGCCCAGCTCCAGCGCGACCTTCTTGAGGTTGCGACCGGCGATCTCGGCGACGGCCGCCCCTGCGCGCTCGGAGCCGGTGAGGGAGACGCCCTGCACGCGCGGGTCGGCGATCATCGTCGCGATCTGCTCGTTCGTGGCCAGCACGTTCTGGTACGCGCCCTTCGGGAAGCCGGCATCGTGATAGATCTTCTCGATCGCCGTCGACGACTCCGGGCACTGCGGTGCGGGCTTGAGCAGGATCGTGTTTCCCACGATCAGGTTGGGAGCCGCGAAGCGCACGATCTGATACGCCGGGAAGTTCCACGGCATGATGCCGACGAGCGGGCCGAGCGAGGAGCGACGGATGATGGCCGACCCCTCCCCCAGGATCGCGATCGGCTGGTCGGCCATGATCGATTCCGCCTGGTCGGCGTAGTACTCGGCGATGTCCGCGGCGAAGTCGACCTCGCCGAGAGCGGCCTCGCGGGGCTTGCCCATCTCGCGCACGAAGATGTCGGCGAGCTCCTCGCGGCGCTCCCGGTGCAGCTCGGCCGCACGGCGGACGAGGGCCGCTCGCTCGGCGACCGTCGACGAACGCGACCACCCGCGGTGGGCTTCGTCGGCCGCGGCCACGGCCTCTTCGATCTGAGCGTCGGTGAAGGTGTCGAAGGACGCCAGCGTCTCTCCGGTGGCGGGGTTGATGACGGCGTAGTCGGTCATGACATGTCCTCTCGTTGGGTGATGCGGGGCCCGACGGCGCAGGCCCCGCATCGGGAATCAGGAGACCGGGATCAGCGTGTACTTGGTGGACAGGTACTCGTGGATGCCCTCGAAGCCGCCCTCGCGGCCGACGCCGGACTGCTTGACGCCGCCGAAGGGCGCGGCCGCATTGGAGACCACTCCCACGTTGAGACCCATCATGCCGGTCTCGAGCCCGTCGATCATCCGCTGCCCGCGCTGCAGGTTCTCGGTGAAGACGTAGGACACGAGTCCGTACTCGGTGTCGTTCGCCAGGCGCACGGCCTCCTCCTCGGTCTCGAAGGTCGCGATCGCGAGCACCGGTCCGAAGATCTCCTCGCGGAGGATCGCGCTTCCGGCGACCACGTCGGTGAGCACGGTGGGCTCGTAGAACGTGCCGGTGCCCTCGACGGCCTTGCCGCCGGCGAGCAGGGTCGCACCGCGTTCGACCGCATCGTCCACGAGCTCGCCGGCCTTGGCCACGGCGTCCTCGTCGATGAGCGGGCCGATCGCCACGCCCTCTTCCGTGCCGCGGCCGATCTTCATGCCGTTGACACGCTCGGTCACGCGCTTGGCGAATTCGCCGGCGACGTCCTTGTGCACGATGAAGCGGTTGGCGGCCGTGCAGGCCTGGCCGATGTTGCGGAACTTCGCGGCCAGCGCGCCGTCGACGGCCTTGTCGAGGTCAGCGTCGTCGAACACCACGAACGGGGCGTTGCCGCCGAGTTCCATCGACACGCGCAGCACGCCTTCGGCCGCCTGGGCGATGAGCTTGCGGCCCACCTCGGTCGACCCGGTGAAGGAGAGCTTGCGCAGGCGCGGGTCGGCGATGATGGGTGCCGACAGCGCACTGGACTTCGACGTCTGCACGACGTTCACGACACCGGCGGGGAGCCCTGCCTGCTCGAGCAGCGACACGAAGTACATGGTCGTCAGGGGCGTGAGTGCCGGGGGCTTGATCACGACGGTGCAGCCCGCTGCGAGTGCCGGGGCGATCTTCCGGGTGGCCATGGCGAACGGGAAGTTCCACGGCGTCACGAAGAACGACGGTCCGACCGGGCGCTGTGACACGACCATGTGGCCGGTGCCCTCGGGGTTGATGCCGTAGCGACCGCTGATGCGCACGGCCTCCTCGCTGAACCAGCGCAGGAACTCCCCGCCGTAGCCGACCTCGCCGCGTGCTTCGGCGAGCGGCTTGCCCATCTCGAGCGTCATGAGAAGGGCCAGATCCTCCTTGTGCTCCTGCACGAGGTCGAAGGACTTGCGGAGGATCTCGCTGCGCACGCGCGGAGCCGTCGCGGCCCAGGCGTCCTGGGCGGCGACGGCGGCGTCGAGAGCGCGGATGCCGTCGCCGGGCGTCGCGTCGGCGATGGTGCGGATCACGGCACCGGTCGCGGGGTCCTTCACGTCGAAGGTGCCTCCGGTCTCGCCGTCGATCCACTGGCCCCCGATGAAGAGTCCGGTGGGGATGCTGTCCAGGAGCGCCTGTTCGGTCTGAGTGCTCATGATTCTCTTTCTGTGAGGAGGGCTAGGAGCGCTTGCGTCGGCTGGGCGGTGCGTCGATGCCCAGGGTCTGTCCGCGGAAGAAAGCGGGCCGTCTGATCGCGTTCCAGATCATGACGACGATGCCGACGACGATGATCAGCATGCCGAGGATGAACACGATGCCGACCCCGCCGATCTGCGAGCCGGAGCCGTAGGCCGGGTCCATCGAGTCGATCAGGGTGGTGAAGAACAGCACCGCGAGGATCGCGCCGCCGACCAGCGGGAACAGGAACGTGAAGAAGAAGTTCCGCGTCGAGTCGAACCACTGCTTGCGGAAGTACCAGACGCAGGCGAATGCGGTGATCCCGTAGTAGAAGCAGATCATCATGCCGAGCGTCAGGATGGTGTCCCACAGCGTGTCCTCGCTGACGATGCGCATCACGGCGTAGAAGGCCGATGCCACGATGGCGGAGGCGATGGTCGCGTATCCCGGGGTGAAGAACCGCGGGCTGACCTTCGCGAACGACTTGGGCAGTGCGCCGTAGTGCCCCATCGCCAGCAGGGTGCGCGCAGGACCCACGAACGTGGACTGCAGCGACGACGCCGAACTGGTCAGCACCGCGAGCGACACGAGGAACGCGAGCGGACCGAGGATCGGGCCGGAGAGGTGGAAGAACACGTTCTCCTGGATGTCCTCGTTGCCAAGGCCCAGCGCCCCCGTGCCGACGCCGGCGAACATGATCATCGCGACCGCCAGCAGCAGGTACAGGGAGACGATCATGAGCACCGTGACGGTGGCGGCGCGCCCCGGGGTCTTCTCCGGGTCCTTGGTCTCCTCGTTCATGGTGAGGGTGACGTCCCAGCCCCAGAAGATGAAGATCGAGAGCGAGAGACCGGCGGCCACCGCGCTGAACGAGGAGATCGCGAACGGGTTGAACCATCCCAGGTCGAACGGCTGGTAGTCGAAGCCGTTGCCGTTCACCGCCTGCACGATCGCGGCGCCGGCGAAGAACAGCAGCACGAGGATCTGGAAGCTGACGAGCCAGTACTGCAGCTTCTGCGTCGTCTGCATGTCGCGGTACGAGATCCACGTCGCGCCGAGCATGAACAGCAGGCACACGCCGATGTTGATCCAGGTGACGCTCGCGAGGGAGGCGATGTCGGGATTGCCCGTGATCTGCGAGATCAGGAGGAACAGGAAGTCGACCGCGATGCCGGCGAGGTTGGACAGCACGAGGATCGTGGCGACCACCAGGCCCCAGCCCGCCATCCAGCCGACCCACGGACCGAAGGCCCGGGCCGCCCAGGTGAACGAGGTGCCCGAGTCGGGCATCCGGTTGTTGAGCTCGCGGTAGCCGAAGGCGACCAGGAGCATCGGGATGAACCCGACGAGGATGATCGCCGGGATCTGAGACCCGACGGTGGAGGCCACGGGTCCGACGGCCGCCGTGAACGTATAGGCGGGCGCGATGCACGAGATGCCGATCACGACCGCGCCGATCAGGCCGACCGTTCCGGCGCTCAGGCCCTTGGTGGAGATCCCGGTGGTGACGCCGGATTCGGGCTCCGTCGCCCGGTGGGTGCTGCTCATCAGCGTTCTCCTGCTTCGTTGCGGGTGCGCGGGACGACGATCATGGGGACGGGCAGGACGTGCAGCATCTTCGCCGCCGTGGAGCCCAGGAACAGACGGCGCGGCTGTGCCAGACGGCTCGATCCGACCAGGATGACCTCACCGGGAAGCCAGGAGAGGTTCGCGACCGCGTCCTCGACCGTGTCGCCTGGGGCCTTCTCGACCGCGGCGGTGCGACCGTCCGGAAGCAGCTCGGTCGCCATCGCGAGCACCTCTTGACCGTGCGTGTCGCCCACGGTGCGGATGGCTCCCGTGTCGAGGCCGGGCGGCACGTCGAACGGCACGAGGGAGACGAGTCGCAGATCGACACCGCTGTCTCCGGCGAGCGACACCGCTTCGTCGAGCAGCGCGTCCGCGCCAGGCCGCGAGCCGACCGCGACCGTGACGCGCGGGATGATGTGGTCGTCCTGCTGCGCCGTGCCGACGGGCGCCAGGGCCACCGGAATGGTCGACGAGTGCAGCAGCTCGGAGGCCACGCTGCCGAGACGGTGGCGCCCGAAGATGCCTCCGCCCGCCGCGCCGATCACGATCAGACGTGCGCCGAACTCCTCACCGGCGGCGATGAGCCCCTCGGCGAACGACTCGGAGAAGCGGACGTGTCCGCTGCGGATCAGTTCCTGCGGCAACCGGACGACCGCGTCGCCGAGCCACTTCTTGGCCTGTGAGCGGATGTGCTCCTCGTATGCGCGCTCCGGCGGAACGGCGGCACTGCGCGTGCCCTCGTTCGGCAGCACGATCACCAGGTGCAGGGTCGCCCCCAGGCTGCGGGCGATGCGCGCACCCAGCGCTGCGGCATCAGCGCCCGCGTCCGTCGCCGTGTATCCGACGACGACCGACCCGGTCATCAGCTGCTGCTCTCGACAGCGCCGGCCTCACGACTCGCATCGACGATGTTGGAGGCGACGAGGTGTCCCATCCGGATCGCGCCGTCGACGTGCTGGTACCCGGCGCCGGCCATGTCGCTGCACGCGAAGTGGATCGGTCCGACCGCGGTGCGCAGGTCGGCACCGTAGCGGTGCAGGCCGCCCATGTCGAAGCTGGCGGCGTAGGCGCCGCGCGTCCACTCCTCGCTGCCCCAGTCGCTCTCGTAGTAGACGACCGGGTTCTTGGCCTCGGGGCCGTAGTAGTGCGAGAGCGACTCGAGGATGCGCTCCTTGCGCTCCTCGGCAGAGAGCTCGAAGACACCGTCGGCGTTGGCGTCGGAGACGAAGCCCACCAGAGTGCCGCGCTCATCGCCGTGGTTCGTGTTGTCGTATGCCTCATGCGCGAGCTCGTACGGGCTGAACGCGGTGCCGCTGAGGCCCTGCTCACGCCAGAACGGCCGGTCGTAGACGGCGTGCACCTTGATCACGAAGCCCATCGAGAGGTGCTGGTGCAGCTGGTGCTGGCGGCGCGGCAGCGGCGGGTCGAACGAGATGCGGCTGTAGAGCACCGGGGCGTGCGCGAGGATCGCGTGGCGGGCGCGCACCGTGAGCTCGTCGGTGGTGGCGACCACGCCTGCATCCGACCACTCGAGGCGGCGGACGGGCTGGTTCAGCAGCACGTCGTCGCCCAGACGCTCGGCGAGGCGCAGCGGCACCTGCTGGAGCCCGCCAACGACGCGCTTGTCGAGGATGAAGTCTGCGTCGACCAGGTTCGAGTAGGAACCGGCGGACGCGGCCATCAGGAGCGACTGCAACAGCGAGAACGAGTGCGTGGGCTTGGTGAGCATCGCGGACCCCGTGGCGAAGGCCAGGTTGCGCACGGCCTCGTCGTCGTCGGTCTGCGAACGCAGCCAGGCATCCCAGGTGATGGAGTCCCATTCCTCGGCCTTGGGGTGCGCCCATGGCTGATCGGGGTCGATCTCCGCGACCAGCGCGTCGAGGATGCCGGTGATGCGGGCGATCACGGCCTCGGTCTCCGGCGAGACGGGGAACATCTCACCCGTGAAGCGGTGGGTCTTCCCGTCGGGGCCGACGTAGATGCTGTCGCCCTCGCGGTAGCGGCTGTAGGTCTCGAGGCCCAGCTCCTCGATCGCGTCCTTGAGCGCGTCCTGGTCGGGCGAGACCCACTGGCCGCCGATCTCGAGCATGGCGCCGTCGATCACGTCGGTCCACAGGCGCCCGCCCACACGGTCGCGCGCCTCCAGCACGGCGACCGAAAGGCCGGCCTTGCGCAGGTCGTTCGCAGCCGTGAGCCCTGCGGCTCCGGCACCGATGATGAGTACGTCGCGGGTGATCTCAGACATCTGCAACTCCTTCGTTGGGGGAAGTAGTGCCGGTCGCGACCCGAAATCCCCCGATTGGGGTCGCGACCGGACAGGGGGCCAGGCCGCGCGGGAGCGCGGCCCGCATGTTATTCGGCGGCTGCGGCCAGCGCAGCGGCCACGATGTCGAGTCCTTCGTTCAGCAGGTCGTCGCCGATCGAGAGCGGAGGAAGGAAGCGGATGACGTTGCCGTAGGTGCCGCAGGTGAGGACGATGACGCCCTGCGCGATGCACGCCTTCGCGACGGCCGCCGTGAGAGCGGCGTTCGGTGCCTTCGTCTCGGGGTCCACGAACTCGGCGGCGATCATGGCGCCGTGGCCGCGGACGTCTCCGACGCGGGGGTCGTTCTGCTGGATCGTGGTGAGGCGGTCGATGAGGATCGTGCCGATCTCGCGCGCCCGCTCGATCACGCCGTCGTTCTCGAACACGTCGATCGAGGCGAGGGCCGCAGCGCAGGCGATCGGGTTGCCGCCGTAGGTGCCGCCGAGACCGCCGGAGTGCGAGGCGTCCATGATCTCGGAGCGACCGGTGACGGCGGCGAGCGGGAGGCCGCCGGCGATGCCCTTGGCCGTGGTGATCAGGTCGGGCTCGATGCCGAAGATCTCGCTCGCGAACATGTGGCCGGTGCGGGCGAAGCCGGTCTGCACCTCGTCGGCGATGAAG
The DNA here is from genome assembly GCF_052115285.1 of Microbacterium sp. 2RAF4. NCBI lineage: Bacteria > Bacillati > Actinomycetota > Actinomycetes > Micrococcales > Microbacteriaceae > Microbacterium > Microbacterium sp. 2RAF4. The sequence goes on from NZ_JBFRGI010000002.1 coordinate 737,757, forward strand.
ACGACGCCGTTCGCGCGGCACCAGTCGACGATCGCGGGGAGGAAGCCGTCGGCGGGGACGATGAAGCCGCCCTCGCCCTGGATGGGCTCGATGATGACCGCGGCCAGGTTGTCGGCACCGATCTGCTTCTCGAGCTGCAGGATCACGCGGGCCGCGGCCTCGCGCCCGTCGAGTCCGTCGCGGAAGGGGTACGACATCGGCGCGCGGTACACCTCGGGGGCGAACGGGCCGAAACCGCTCTTGTACGGCATCGACTTCGCGGTGAGCGCCATGGTGAGGTTCGTGCGGCCGTGGTAGCCGTGGTCGAACGCGACGACCGCCTGGCGACCGGTGTGCTTGCGGGCGATCTTGATCGCGTTCTCTACCGCTTCGGCGCCCGAGTTGAACAGGGCGCTCTTCTTGGCGAAGTCGCCGGGAGTGACGCGGTTGAGTGCTTCGGCGACGCCCACGTAGGACTCGTACGGCGAGATCATGAAGCAGGTGTGCGTGAACTGCGCGGCCTGAGCGGCGACGGCCGCGGCGACCTTGGGGTGCGCGTTGCCCACCGTGGTCACGGCGATGCCGGAGCCGAGGTCGATGAGCGAGTTGCCGTCGGCGTCGACGACCACTCCGCCACCCGCGGCGACGGCGGCGATCGGAACCGTGTGTCCGACACCGGCGGCGACGGCGTCCGCCTTGCGCGCGAGGATCTCGGCCGAACGGGGGCCGGGGAGGTCCGTGACCAGGCGACGCTCCTGCGGGAGGTCGGGTCCGCCGAGAGGGACTGCGGGAGCTGCGGTGTCGAGGAGTGCCATGTTCGCGAGCGTACGGCGGTGACCGAGACGGCTGCATTCACCGATCTGTACAATCTGTAGGATCAGTTCGCCTGCGTGTACAAGATCCGGAGAATGCCATGGCCGCCACCGCCCAGCCGACCCTGCGCGCGCTGCTGCAGCGTCGTGACCTCGGGCTCTCGCTGGTGCCTCGCGAAGCCGACATCCCGGAAGGCGCCCTCGACAGGCCCCTGCGCTGGGTGCACAGCTCTGACCTCGCCGACCCGACCCCGTTCCTCTCCGAAGACCTGGCGCTGCTGACCACCGGGACGCAGTTCGACGAGGCTGCGAGCATCGACACGTATGTCGGGCGGCTCGCAGACCGCGGTGTGATCGGCCTGGGGTTCGGTACCGAGGTGCATCGCTCAGGGATCCCCGACGAGCTCGTCGAGGCCTGCGCCGTACACGGGATGCCCCTGTTCGCCGTGCCGTATCGCACCCCGTTCATCGCCGTCGCGCGTGCGCACTCCGAGGCCATCGCGGCTCAGGCCTATGCACGACGGTCCTGGGCGCTCGACACGCAGCGCGCCCTGGCCCTCGCCGCCCTCCGTCCGCACGGCCTCGACGCGACGATCGCGGAGCTCGGGCGTCGGCTCGACGTCTGGTCGGGTATGTTCGACGCCGCCGGAGCGCTCACGTTCGCCCACCCGCGTGACGCCGTGGACGCGCGGGTGCTCGAGGAGCTCGGCTCCCGCGTGGTGGAGATCCTCACGCGGGGACTCGAGGCCGGACAGTCGCTCAGCATCGAAGGTCACTCGTTCATGCTGTTCACGGTGGGCCGCGGCGGACACCTGCGCGGTGTCATCGCCCTGGCCATCGAGACGCTCGACCCCGAAGCGCGCTCGGTCGTGACCTCGGTCATCGCCATGGCGGGACTCGCGATGGAGCAGAGCGAGCAGCTGGCCCGCAGCCGACGCCGCCTGCACACCCAGCTCCTCGCCTCCCTTCTCGCCGACGACCCCTCGCTCGCCAGACGAGTGCTGGGAAGCCTGCCGCCCGCGCCCGTGCTCGTCGCGGTCGCGGCCGACGCCCCTGCGGGCCCTCTGGCCGACTGGTGGGAGCGGCACCGCTCCGAACACGGCACCTCCTTCTTCCTGGCCGAGTCGGAGGACGGCATCACGATGTGCGTGTCCGTCGCCGACGAGGGGCTGCTCGACGAGGTCGCAGGACGGTTCGGCATCCGCATCGGCGTCTCCGATTCGGAGGGCTACGATTCGTTCGCCCGTGCCCATGCGCAGGCACTCACCGCACTGCGCCAGCAGGGCTCGCACGGGACCGCCCGATACGCCGACACCGTGGGGTCGAGCATCCTCACCGCCCTCGCGACCGACGAGGCGCGCCTGGTAGCCGAGTCCCGCCTCGCCCCGGTACGCGAGCACGATGCCCGCACCGGCGCCGACCTCGAGCACGCGTTGCGCACCTGGCTCGAGCACGACGCGAAGGCCGAATCCGCCGCGAACGCTCTCGGGGTGCACCGACACACCCTGCGCACCCGCATCGCCCAAGCCGGCGCACTGCTCGACGTCGACCTGTCGACCTTCCCCGCCCGCGCCGAGCTCTGGACCATCCTGCAGACCGCCAGGGATTGATGCCGCTCAGTCGCCGGGGCCCTCGCCGAGGTTGGCGGACACGACCTCGAGGGCATGGGCCCGCGCCTGCACGGCCTCCGCGCCTCGTTCGGCGGTCACGGCGGCGGCGAACACCTCGGTGAACACGAGGTACGCCACACGGGAGGTGTGTTCGAGTTCGTCGCGGAAGCTCGCGCCGGTCGGCGCGATCACGAGCGACAGCGACGCGACCTCGGTCAAGGCGGACGAGGCGAACGATGTCAGGGCGATGACCGTCGCGCCACCCCGCGCGGCCGCCGTCGCGACCCTCAGGCTCGCCTCGTTCGCCCCCGAACCGCTCACCACGAGGCACACGTCGTCGTCGGTGAGGTGGCGGGCCGCGATCTGCTGGGCGATGGCGTCGGCGATGAACTCCGCCGACCGTCCGGCCGCGGTCAGTCTCATGGCGAGGTCGTTGGCGATCGGCGACGACAGCCCGTTCGCGAGCACGAGCAGGCGACGGGCGGATGCCGAGAGACGCACGGCCTCGGCGACCGCATCCGGGTCGAGCAGGCTGGCGAGGGTCGGCAGGGAGCCGGCCAGACGATCGATCTCACCCCGCATGCGGCCGAGCACGCCGGGACCGTGGTCGACGGCCGCCTCTCCTGGTGCGCTGCCGAGCTCCGCGGCGAGCGCCACGCGCAGCTGCGGATACCCCCGGTAGCCGACGCCCTGGCAGGTGCGGACCACGGTGGCCCGTCCGACGCCGGCCCGATCGGCGAGTTCCTGTGCCGTCCACTCCACCACGTCGTCGGCTGATCCGACGATCAGCTCGGCGACGCGGCGCTCGGCCGGCTGCAGGGTGTTGAGCACGGCCGAGATGCGTGCGGTGGGCGGGGCGCTAGGCGAGAACACGGGCTCGGGCTCCCTCCATGATGCGGCGGCGGATCGCACCGGATGCCGCGTCGATCAGCATCGTCACCACGACGACCACGATGAGCAGGACACCCACCGTCGACCACTCACGGTACTGGGTGTACGAGGTGAGCATGTCGCCGATTCCGCCGACGCCGATGAGTCCGAGCACGGCCGACGAGCGCACGTTGATCTCGAAGCGGTACAGCCAGAACGACCAGAACGCGGGTTCCGCCTGCGGCCACACACCCCAGCGCAGCACCTGGAGGGTACCGCCGCCTGCCGCGCGTGCCGCCTCGATCGGTCCGCGCGGCACAGCCTCGACGGCTTCGTACCCCCACTTGCCAAGGGTGCCGATGCCGTTGATCGCGAGGGCGAGCGCTCCCGTGAACGGGGTCAGACCGGTGACGGAGAGGATCACGATCGCGATGATGATCTCCGGCACTGCCCTGATCAGCGAGAACAGCCCGCGCAGGAGCGCCCGCAGCCAGGCGGGCCCGAATCCGCGTGCGGCGAGCAGGCTCAGCGGGGTCGCGAGCAGGATGCCGAGGATCGTGCCGACCCAGGCCATCTCGATGCTCCGCCACGTCTGCCACAGCGCTTCCGGCAGCTTCTCCCAGTTCGGATCGGCGAACATCAGGAACGTGTATCGGACGATCTCGGCCGGAAGGTCGGCGAGACGCGACCAGTCGATGTCGATGGACCAGAACGCGAGCACGACGATGCCGGTGACGAGGGCCCATCCGGCGATCAGCCAGGGCCGGCGGGGCTTGGCGGGGATGCCCGTGAGAGCCGCGCTCATACGAGCCTCCGCCGGATGGCGTCCGAGACGAGATCGATCACGATGACGACGATGAGGATCTCCAGGATGATGAGCGAGAGCTGGTCGTATCGGTAGAAGGAGCGCACCGCGTCGATCAGCAGTCCCATGCCGCCGGCCCCGACGAGACCGAGCACGGTCGAGGCGCGCACGTTCAGCTCGAACACGTAGAGCGTCTGGTTGGCGAACGCCGGCCATGCATCGGGCAGGGCGAGCGTGCGGTTGATCCTGGTCTGCGTGGCGCCGACCGCGCGTCCCGCCTCGAGGGGGCCGCGGTCGTTGGTGTCGATGGCCTCGGAGACGAGCTTGACGATGATGCCGACGTTGAACAGCAGCAGCGCGAGGATTCCGGGAAGCGCGCCGACCCCGACCATCGCGACCAGGATCGCCGCGTACAGCAGGTCGGGCACGCTGCGGATGACGTTGAGGATACCGCGCACGGCGATGCGCGCCGGGGTGTGGGGGTTGGTGGCGCGCGCGGCCCAGAAGCTGAGCGGCAGCGAGACGGCTGCCCCGATGGCGGTGGCGATGACGGCCATCTGCAGCGTCTCGATGAGGGGTGCGACGGTGCGAGGGAAGAAGCTCCAATCGGGCAGGAGCAGCTTCACGATCTTGTCGGCGCCGTTCTGCCAGTTCCGCGCGATGGCCGAGAAGTCGACGCCGATGCCGATCACCGGCAGGCACATCACGACCGTGACCGCGACGACGGCGATCAGGATGGTGGGGCCTCTCCACGCCCCGCGCGGGCGGGCGGGGATGTCGAGGACGGTCGGGGACGGAGTACCGCTCATGCGTCCAGCCGGTCGTCGGAGGTGAGCGAGCGGCCGTAGATGCTCTCGAAGTCGGCATCCGTCGCACTGCCCGCCGGTCCGTCGTAGACGATCTCCCCGGCACGCATGCCGATCATCCGCGCTCCGTACTCACGGGCGAGGTCGAGCAGATGCAGGTTGACGACGACGGTGATCCCGAGGTCGCGGTTGATCCGGCGCAGATCGTTCATCACCCCGTGCGCGGTGGGCGGATCGAGGCTGGCCACCGGCTCGTCGGCGAGGACGATGCGGGGCTCCTGGGCGAGGGCGCGGGCGATCGCAACACGCTGCTGCTGGCCGCCCGAGAGCTCGGAGGCACGGGAGTACAGCTTCGGGAGGATGGCCACGCGATCGAGCGCCTGGTAGGCGAGCTGCTTGTCCGCTTCGGGGTAGACACCGAGCAGCGTGCGCCAGAGCGGCGTGTGGGCGAGGCGTCCGACGAGCACGTTCTGCAGCACGCTCGCGCGGCCGGCGAGGTTGAACCCCTGGAAGACCATGCCGATGTCGCCGCGGAGGCGACGGAGCGTGCGCGGCGAGGCGCCGCTCACCCGGTGCTCCCCCACGTCGAGCGTGCCGCTCGTGACGGGCACGAGACCGTTGATCGTCCGGATGAGGGTCGACTTGCCCGAGCCGGAGAGCCCGACGACGACGACCATCTCGCCGGCGTCGATGTCGAGTGACACCCGGTTCAGGCCGATCGTGCCGTTCGGGTACCGCACCGTGACCTCGTCGAGGCGGATGGACCACGGCGTGGACGCCGCAGCCGGAGCTGCGGCGTCCACGTGCTGGATCTGATCGGACAATTTACTGGAGCCCCAGAGCCTGCGCCGCACGGGCGACCACGTCGAGCGAGTCGGGGTCGGCCGGCGCGAGCTTGGTGATCGAGTAGATGCTGGTGAGGATCTCGGAGCCCTCCGGCGTGTTCGAGAAGTCCTCGAGCGCCTTCGTGATCCGGTCCTGCAGCTCGGGCGACAGGTCGGAGGACAGCGCGACGCCATCGTTCGGGATCTCCTCGGTCATCGCGAACACGACGACCTTCTGGCCGACGTCCGGGGTGTCCTTGGCGACGATCGTGCGGGCGTCCCAGAAACTGAAGCCGACCTCGGCGTCGCCGTTGTAGATTGCGAGCACGGAGGCGTCGTTCGCGGTGACGGGGATCTGCTGGATGTCGGCGTCGGTGTCGAGCCCCGCCTCCTGCAGCGCCAGGATCGGGTAGATGTAGCCGGCGGGCGAGCCGGGGCCGAGCACGGCGACCTTCGCACCCTTCGCCTTGTCGATGCTGTCGAGGCCGGCCGGGCCCTTCAGGGCGTCGGCGCCGTTGCAGAACAGCATCCCGTCGCGTTCGACCGGCTCGTCGTCGCAGTACCTGTCCGGATTGTTCGTCATGAACTGCGCGGGGTAGGTGATGTTGCCGTTGCGCTCGGTCTGCAGCACGACCTTCGCGTCGTACATGTCGTTCGCCTGCCACAGCTGCAGCGACGGCAGGAACCCGATCTGCGCCTGGCCCGCACCCATCGCCTCGACGGCGGCCTGGTAGTCCTTCGACACGACGCCGGTGACCTCGATGCCGAGTTCTTCCGTGAGGTAGTCGGTGAGGGGCGCTGCGGTGTCGACGAGCCCGTCCTGGTCCTGCGAGGGGACGAGCGCGAGCACGATCGACTCGGGATCGGCCGCGGGGGCGGCGGAGTCCTCGGGGGCAGCGGTGCTGCTGGAGCAGCCGGCGAGCACCACGGTCAGCAGGGCGCCGACCGCGATGACGCCCGCTGCGGAGGAGCGGAAGAGGGAGGTACGCATGTTCATCCTTCGATGGGGTGGGGGTGGAGGGAGGGACGGGTCTCAGCCGCGCAGCCAGGCTTCGAGCTGGGGAACCAGCGTCGAGAACTCGGCGGCACGGAAGGTCGGGGTGGCTTCGGGGTCGGAGAATCCGCCGATCAGGGCGGTCGCATGGCCGCGGGCGTGCGCCGGGGCCAGGTCGTTGTGCCAGATGTCGCCGATGCTCAGCACCCGGGCGTCTTCGGGGAGCGCGGCGAGCAGGGTCTCGAGCCCCGCAGGTTTGCCGGCACCGGTGACGATCCGGTCGAACAGGCCGCCGAGCCCGAGCGTCTCCAGCGCGTCGACGATGCGGATCGCCGGCGCGTTCGTGACCAGGATCCGCTCGGCGTCGACCGATGCGAGGAAGTCCACGAGGCCGTCCGGCACGGCGATCGGGGCATCGGGGGTGGCGAGCTGTTCACGACTGGCGAGGTAGGCGGCGCTGAGGAGGCGGCCATCCGCTCCCCTGATCTCGGCGAGCCGGCGCACCGCGTCGTATCCGTCGAGCGCCTCCTCATCGGCGGTGGCGATGAGGGCGCGGACATCGTCGAGCAGGGAGCCGTCGTCGCCGAGGCGGTTCGCGACCTGCTGCGCGTAGGCGAGGACCGGGCCGTCGCCGAGTGCGATCGTGCCGTCGAAGTCGAAGAGGAGGATGGAGTTCACGGAGTTCTTTCTGTGGGACGCTCCGTCCAGCATGGGGAAGGATTGTGGACAGAAGGTCCCGAGCGTGTGAACTCCGTGTGAACAATCCGTCCACTCGACTCGCGTATGGTGAGCGCCGTGTCCGAACTCGCACGACTCACTCGGGCGGCTCACCTCGCCGCAGACGGGACCGCCGCCGGTGTGCGCGCGGCCCTCGACGCGCTCCCGTGGCTGGTGTCCGCGATCCGCGACGACCACGACGCCGACCGCTTCGCCACCTGGGGTCGGTCCACGGCGATCGATGAGAACACCGGTACGGCAGTCATCCCCCGTGCGCTGTTCGAGGAGCTGCACGACCGCGCGAGCGTCGCCGCGGACTGGCCGATCGGGAACGCGGGAGTGCTGCACTGCTACGGCTATCTACTCTCGCTCGAACCCACGCCGTACGGACTCAAGCGCGAGCGCTGGATCGAGAGCACGCTCGAGCGCGCATGCCACCTGCCCCCGGACGCGTTCCACCCGTGGCGCGAAGGACCCACACTGCTCGCACGGGCCACGGCAGCGGCATCCGCGCTCCTCGCCTCCCCCGCGGCCGGCACGACCCAGGCGGTCGATGGGCGCGAGACCCGCCTGGCCCTGGGAGCGACGCGCGGGCCGAGCGCTCTCGCCTACGCCGTCGCACCCCACGCCGGTGCCGCGCCGTTGCTGATCACGATGTTCCCCGTCGCCGACGCATCCATCGCCCTCACGGACTTCCGGGCGGCTCCGCGCCTGCGCTGGAACGCCGCCTAGCCTGCACTCACCCCGCCCTGCGCCGCGACCTCGCACTCCCGCCGGCCAGCGGAAGACGAGCCCCACGGCGGAGACCGGAGGTCAGGATTCAGGGGCGGCCAGGAGTGCGCGGCTGCGTGTGATGTCGTCCGCGGTCTGCGCGATCAGGGCGTCGACGCCGTCGAACCGCAGGGTCGGGCGCAGACGGGCGACGAGGAACACAGCCAGTCGCCGGCCATAGAGGTCGAGGTCCGCGTCATGCACGTGCACCTCGACGCGTCGCTCACGGTCGCCTGCGAAAGTCGGATTCGCCCCCACGCTCACGCTCGCCGCCCAGAGCTGCGGATCGTCGTCGATCCGCACCCGGGCGGCGTAGATCCCGTCACCGGGCAGGCCTCCGTGCTCCAGAGCCAGGTTCGCCGTCGGGAAACCGAGTCCGCGCCCCCGGCCGTCACCCGGGACGACCGTTCCGACGATCGTCCCGAGCGGCGGAACGCTCACGCGCTCTCGGGGGCGGCGATGGAGCGATAGCGGCTCTGATGGAACACGAGCGGCTCGACGTCGTCGAACAGCGTGACGTCGGCGATCTCATACAGCGCGACCTCGTGGTCTCCGCCGTCGAAGGTGCTGTGCAGGCGACAGGTGAGCCACAGCGCCGCGTCGGCGATCAGCACGGCTCCCCCCTCGGTGCGCTGCCACTCGTGCCCGCCGAAACGGTCGCCCTCACGCGCCGAGAGCGAGCGGCTGAGAGGCTCGTGATGCGCTGCGAGAACGCTCATGCCCAGCTCGGGAACCGCTCGCAGGACCGGCCAGGTCTTCGACGTCCGTGCCGCGCTGATCGCGACGAGTGCGGGCTCCAGCGAGATCGAGGTGAAGGAGTTGACGGCCATGCCGACGGCGCGATCGTCGACCTGCGCGGCGAGCGCCACGACGCCCGTCGGATAGACCGAGAAGGCTCGGCGGAGGGCGAGATCGCGCGGCAGTGCGTCGCTCGGCAGCGCGGTGGTCGGCAGCGCGGTGGTCGCGGCAGTCGTCATTTCGGCTTCCTTTCGTTAGTCAACTTTGACTAGTTCTGATAATAGGCAACTTTGATCATGCAAACAACCGGAATCTGCGATGTCAGCCGTTAGCATGAGGGGCATGTCGACCACCCGCCTCGTCGTCCTCGGCGCCGTGAAGCAGTTCCAGCCCGTGCACGGGTACTTCCTCCGCCGAGAACTCATGACGTGGCACGTCGACGAGTGGGCACACATCCAGCCCGGCTCGATCTACAACGCCCTACGGGCGCTCGAGGTGGACGGATACATCGCCGAGAGCGGCACCGAGGCCGAGGGGAAACGGCCAGCGCGCACGACGTACCGCATCACCCCGGCCGGCGAGGTCGAGCTGCAGCGGATGCTGCGCGAGAACCTCTGGAACGTCGCGGCCTTCGACACCCAGGCCATCATGACCGTGGCCTCGTTCATGTTCGTGCTGAGCCGGCAGGAGGTGATCGCCGGTCTCGAGCACCGCCTCATCAAGAGCGACGCGATCATCACGCAGAACGGGTTCGACGTGCAGGACACCCTGCGCTCCGAGACCACCCCGAAGTACGTACGGGAGATCTTCGACCTCTCCACCGCCCGCCTCACCGCCGAGAAGCAGTGGCTGCTCGACCTGCTGGAGCGCCTGCGTGGCGGGGAGTACACGTTCGCCGGCGAGACGGTGGAGGGTGCGGCGCCGGCCGACGCGGCACCCTCGAACTGACCTCAGCGAGAGCCGACGAGCGCCGCGATCGACGCGGGCGAGAGCGCAGCCGTCGTCGCGCCGCGGTGCTGGGCGACGACGGCACCAGCCGCGCAGGCACGGATCAACGCAGCTTCGATGACAGCCCCCTGAGCGAGCGCCGCGGCCAGTGCCCCGCAGAACGCATCACCGGCGCCGGTCGTGTCCACAGGATCGATCCGGAACGCCTCGATGTGCAGAGGGTCGCCTCCGGCGCGGTACAGCGTCACTCCCCCGGCACCTCGGGTGAGGACCACGACCCGCCCCCCGGCTGCGTGCAGCCGATCGATGCCGCCGATTTCGGCGCACTCGGTCTCGTTCACCACCAGCACATCGACGTCGCCGAGCAGCCCGATCGTCGCGTCGTGCGCGGGGGCCGCGTTCAGGATCGTCAGCGCGCCCTCTGCTCGACCAGCCCGCAGTGCCGCCGCCACGCTCGCGAGAGGTATCTCCAACTGCGCGAGCACGACCGCAGCACCGGCCACCCCGGCCACCGCATCGTCGGCGTCGAGCTCCGCGTTCGCGCCGGCCGCGACGATGATGCTGTTGTCACCGTCGTCGAAGGCCAGCACGTGCGCGACCCCGGTTGGAGCAGCGGCGCTGCGGCGCACGGCCGCCTCCACTCCGGCATCCGCCAGGGTTTGCTGCAGCACGTCGCCGGCCTCGTCCGTCCCGACGACCCCGCAGAACCGGGTGGGAGTCCCGCTGCGGGCGGAGGCGACGGCTTGGTTCAGGCCCTTGCCTCCGGAGAAGCGGCCGCCGGCACGACCCAGGAGCGTCTCACCGACGAGCGGGGGGCGCGGAACCTCGACCACGAGATCGAGGTTCGCGCTCCCCACGACGGCGACACCTGCGAGGGTGTCAGACACGCGACATCGTCCGCCGGTACTGCGATCCGGTGTGCGAATCGGCGAGCGCCGGCGTCGGCGTGCCGATCAGGCGCTCGCGCAGCGACTGCGGCTCCGACGAAGGCTCGTCGACCGCGCCGCGCTCCTTGAGGATCGGCAGCACGTGCTCGATGAAGTCGACGGTCGATGCCGGCGGGATGACGGGGGCGAACAGGAACCCGTCGAGGTCGGCGCCGTCGGCGAGCTCGATCATCCGGTCCGCCACCTGCTCAGGGGTGCCCACGATCGGACGGGCGCCCACACCGTGTGCATGCCAGTCGCCGAGCACATCGCCGACGGTCTTGTCGGCGAAGCGCGCGACCTGCGTCTGGGAGAGCTCGGTGCTCAGCTCCGACATCGGCGTGTCCGGTGCGTACACCGAGAGGTCGAGTCCGGTGAACCACGCGTAGGAGGCCACCGTGACATCGGGGTTCTGCGCGTCGGCGACCTCGGCGTACTTGCGGCGGGCCTCCTCCTCGGTGCTGCCGACGACCGCTGCGAACGCCGACATGATCTTGACCTCGTCGGCCCCGCGACCGTTCTTGACGGCCTCCTCGCGAATCGCCGAGGAGTGCGCACGGAGCTGCTCCACCGAGCCGCTGCCCACGAAGATCGCCTCGCCGTGCTTGCCGCCGAACTCCCGACCGGCGGGAGATGCCCCGGCCTGGAACAGCACAGGTGTCCCCTGCGGCGAGCGCGAGGTGTTGCCGTACCCGTGCGAGCGGAAGTAGGGACCGTCGTGGGCGATGCGGTGCACCTTGGACGGGTCGGCGAAACGACCGGACTTGTCGCGCTCCAGGGCGCCCTCGTCCCACGCCTGCTCCCACAGCTTGTAGACGACCTGCATGAAGTCGTCGGCCATGAGGTAGCGCTCGTCGTGGCCGACCATCGGCACACCGAAGCCCTGCACGGCGGTGTCGGCCGTGCCCGTGGTGACCACGTTCCAGCCGATGCGCCCGCCCGAGAGGATGTCGAGCGTCGCCATGCGGCGGGCGAAGGAGTACGGCGGCTCGAGCAGGGTCGAGCCGGTGGCGACGAGACCCAACCGTGTCGTCTCGGGGATGAGTGCGGCGAGGATGATCGCCGGGTCGAGCCGGGGCAGATCGAGGCCTTCGACGGAGCAGATGTCGGGGCGTTCACCCGCGACGTCGGCCCACCCCCAGGCATCCGCGAGGAAGAGGAAGTCGAACCCGGCGTCCTCGACCATGCGCGCGGTGTCGCGCCAGTACTCGAGCTTGTCGAACAGGTAGCGCCCGTTGTCGGGGTGCCGCCAGGTCGCGGTGCCGGAGTCGTTCGCCTGCGCGTTCTCGAAGAGGCCGAGACGCAGCGGTTTGACGGTGTTCTGATCGGTCATGTGCGGGTGCCTTCCTTGTGGGTGGTTCGGGTGGATCTGGACTGATCTCCGGGCGCGCCGGAGGAACCCCGGGACGGGTGGGGGATCCCGTCCCGGGAGGCGGATGCCTCGTCAGCCCTTGGCCGTGACCTCGCCGTCGCTCCACCAGAGCACACGCTTGCGCACCAGGGCGAGGACGATGATGAGGAGCACGCCGAGCAGGCACAGCAGGGCGATGCTGGCCCAGGTGACGGGGAGGTTCGCCTGGGCGGCCGAGGTGGTGACGAGCGAGCCGAGACCGGCCTGCTGTCCCGCCGCGACGAACTCGGCGACAGCGGCGCCGACCACGGCGAGCGGCAGGGCGATGCGGAGGCCGGCGAACACGTACGGCATGCTGCCGGGGAAGCGCAGTTCGCGGAAGATCTCCCACCGCGAGGCATGCAGCGTCTTGAACACGTCCATGGCCTTCTGGTCGACGTCGCGGAGCCCTGCGAGGGAGTTCACGAGCATCGGGAAGAACACCACGAGGCCGGTCACGATGAACTTCGGCACCATGCCGAAGCCGAACGCCACGACCAGCGCGGGGGCGATCGCGACGATGGGGGTCACCATCACGATGATCACGAGCGGCATGACAGCCCGCTCGATGATCTGGAACTCCGCCATCACCACAGCCAGGAGGAACCCGGCGAGGATGCCGGCGGACGCGCCGACCACGACCTCGAGCAGCGTCACGAGGAAGTTCGACCAGTACATGCCGGCATCGTCGACGAGGCTGGTGCCGATCGCCTCCAGCGTCGGGAGCACGTACGGGTTGGTCCAGGCCACGATCTGCCAGAGCAGCGCGGCGATCACGAACGTGATCAGAGTGGGTCCCCATGATCCCCAGCGCAGCCAGGCGGGAGCGCCGCGGCGGGGCTGGGCCTTCAAGCGGGCGGTCGCGATCGTCGCGGTGGTGTCTCTCATCGTCAGCTCAGACATGGGCCTTCTCCGTCTGCGCGCGCAGCGCACCGCGCACGACTGCTTCCAGTTCGCGGAACTCGTCCGTCGCGTAGGCCTGCTCGGTGCGCGGTCGCGGCAGGTTCACGTCGATCACCTGGGCGATGCGTCCGGGGTGCGCGGCCATGACCACGATGCGGTCGGAGAGCATGATCGCCTCCGGCACCGAGTGCGTGACGAACATCACGGCCTTGCGGTTCGACTGCCAGAAGTCCAGCAGAGCGATGCGCTGGAGGTCGCGGTTCATCTCGTCGAGGGCGGAGAACGGCTCGTCCATCAGCATGATCGCCGGGTCGAAGACGAACGCCCTGGCGATCGCGGCGCGCTGCTGCATACCCCCGGAGAGCTGCCCAGGGTACTTCTTCAGCGCATGGCCGAGACCGAAGGTCGTCAGCAGCTCGGCCGGGTCGCGGAGCGCACGGTCGCCGTTGGCCCCGCGGTTGATCCGCACGGGGAGCTCGACGTTCTCGCGCACCGTCTTCCACGGCAGCAGCGCCGGCGACTGCGGCACGAGTCCGATCTTCTTGTCGCGCGAAGCCGCCCTGACACTCTCGCCGTCGATCGTGACGGTGCCGGAGTCGGCGTCGAGGAGTCCGGCGACCACCTTGAGCAGCGTGGACTTGCCGCAACCGCTGGGCCCGATCACCGAGACGAACTCGCCCATCCCGATCGTGAGACTCACGTCGTCGAGCACCGTGACCTTCGCGCCGTCGACACCGAAGGACTTCGAGACGTTCCTGACCTCGACGCCGGCGCCGTGTGCGACCGTCATCACTTCTCCTGCCAGATCAGGGTGTCGCCGTCGTAGAGGTCGGCGACCAGGTCGGCGTCCATCATGTCGGCGATCGCGGGGAGCTCCTTGACGTCGCCGTACTCCTTCACGAGGGCGTACTCGGGTTCCCACATGGACTCGTTCTGCACACCCGGGTTGCCGCCGGCGCTCTCGCGCACCCAGGCGGACTCCACCTCCCACGTGCGGGCGAGCTGCTCGCGCGGGAACGCGGCTCCCTGCCCGCTGTCCTCGGCCAGCTTCGCCAGCTTGTCGATGCACGCATCGGATTCGTCGAGGCAGTACTGGAGCGCCTTGAGGCTCGCGCGCATGAAGTCGGCGGCGACCTCGCGGTGCTCATCGAGGAACCGGGAGTTGACCTCCATCACGTTGTACGTGCCCTCGACGCCCAGGTCGGAGGGGAGGAACTCGCTGAACGGCAGGCCCTGTGCTTTGAGCGACTGGGGCTGGTTCGAGGCGTAGCCGACGATCGCGTCGACCTGCTCGCGCACCACGACGGTCGGGTCGTAGTTAGTCATCTTCACCATCTCGACCTTCGAGACGTCGACCCCGGCTTCATCGAGCATGGCCGAGGCGATCGGGGTCAGGTTGATGAAGTACCCGAGCGATCCGCCTTCGAGGTCCTTGAGGCTCTCGAGCTTCTCGTTGCCGAAGATGGAGAACGGCGGGGTGGTGCCGTAGGTGGCGACCGCCGTGAGGTTCTTGCTGTTGGCGGCCGCCAGCATCACATCGGACGCGGAGCCGAGCGCGGTGAACTGCGCCTGACCCGAAGCCACGAGCTGCTGCCCGTTCGCCCCTGAGGCGTTGATCTCGACATCGAGGCACAGATCGTCGAAGTAGCCCAGCTCCTCGGCGAGGAACACATCGAGCTGACCGGCGCTGGCGGAGTAGCCGTAACCGGAGATGTAGGTGATGGTGCCGGCATCCTGATTCCGCTTGCAGGCGTCGCTGTCGTTCGCACTCGTGGGGGCGGTATCGCCGCCTGGCGTCTGCGCGGAGCATGCTCCGAGCGTCAGCGTGGCGGCGAGAACGCACGTCAGGGTGGCAGTGATGCGGAATCGGGTTTCCGCAGGGGAAGTAGCCATGAGGGTCCCTTCTCGGCCGTTCGTCATTGATGGCTCGATGAAAGTAACATAGTCAATCTTGACTAAGCAAGATCACACTAACTTTTGACGACCGTGACCGACGTCGGCGTCGGTTTCGGTGTCGGTGTCGGTGTCGAGTGCACGTGAACTCGACGAGTGCTGCCCAGTCGACGCGGAGAAGCCGTGCACTCGGCAGGAAGTCGTGCACTGGACGGCCCGGGGCGAGACCGGGCCGGTGCCCTCAGGACCGGGGAAGGGCAGCGGGGTCGAGATAGCGGGTGACGAACTCCTCGAAGAGGGGGACCATGTCGACGGACTCATCCAGGAGCCACTGCAGCTGGATGCCGTCCATGACGGCGCTGATCAGCCGGGCGGCGTGCTCCGGGTCGATGTCTGCCCGCACCTCTGCGACTTCCTGGCCGCGGCGGAGGATCTCGGCCGCCTCGTCCGCCCTGACCCGATAGCGCGCGGCGAAGTCGGCATGCGACGGATGCTCCGGGTCCGTCGCCTCGGCGGAGACGATCGCGTACAGCGAGGTCAACCCGCGCGAGGTCTGGTTGTGCGCCACCACCCGCTTGGCCTGCTCGATCAGGGTGTGCTCGGCGGGATCGCCCGCGGCCGCGCGCACCGCCTCATCGCGCTGACGCAGCACCTCGGCGAACAGCTCCTCCTTGTCGGCGAAGTGATGCAGGAGTCCCGCGGGCGTCACGCCGACGCGCTTCGCGATCTCGCGCAGCGATCCGCCGTGGAAGCCCGTCCGCGAGAACACCGTGAGCGCCTCGTCGACGATCGCCTGCCGTCGGGCCTGACCCGTGACGTAGGGACCCCGGGACCCGCGGCCCCCGCTCGGCCGATCATCCATGCCCACTGCTGCTCCTGTCGTTCGGCGCGCAGCGCGGGAGCTCACCCCTTGTGACCACCGCCGGCGCCCCACGACGAACTGAACTCCTGCTGCCGCATCGCGGGCCGGAGGCGCTGCTCCATCTCTCGATCCACGAAGTAGTCCTTGAGCTTATCCTTCGTGAGTTCGTTGCCGATCGCCGCCATGATCATCGACTGGTCGAGCGACAGATAGCGCTCCGCGATCGTGCCGCTCCGCACGGCGACGGCATCGTAGAACCCGCCCGGCCCGTAGGCACCGAGTTCGCTCTCGATGCCTTCGAGGTTGCTCAGCGCCCCCTTGCGGTCATACGGCAAGGCGAGGAACGCCGCGTGCGGGGTCACCACGCCGTCTCCGAACACGGGATCGGGGTTCGTGCCCTCGGCGCATCCCGGCCGGTCGATGTCCACGTCGGTCTTCTCCGCATCGGAGGTGTAACCGTCGGACCGCATGCCGGCGATGTCGACGCCGTACTCCGCGTACCCGCCGAACGGGTTGCTCGCCGGGGAGAAGCCCCAGTACCCGTAGCCTGCCTCCTCGAGGCCGTGCTGCTTCTGCACCGCGACCGTGATCGGGTGGTTCAGCCGCCACGACCTCGGTCCCCACTTGGTCTCGGGAACGAGAAGGTCGGGCATCAGCGACTCGAACATGCTGCCGCCCCAACTCGGGACGAACGACATCCCGTCGTAGCTGTAAGCGCCCTCCCAGACCTCGAAGCCGTCATACGTGCGGTTTGTCCCCGACGGGAGCTGCTCCTGCCAGGCCCAGTCACAGCCGGGAGGCATGGTGCGGTGCGTGCCGGACAGCGCGGTCGCCGGGATCTGACCGTTCGCGATGCCCAGATAGGTCGCGATGCGGCTCTCGCTCACGGTCGTGTCGTAATGGTGGCAGGTGTAGTACGCGGTCACTCCGGATCCGTTGTACATCGGAGCAGCGACACTGCAGTCCGGCGGCGCCTGCTCCCAGAAGCCGCCGCGATTCGTTCCGGCGGGGAGCCCGGCGGCGCCCGCCGGGTCGAAGAACGAGGCGAAGTCCATCGAGTCGTAGAGCATGTCCGCCTGCTCGGCGAGCTCGGGCTCGGCCTCGCGCACGATGCGGAGGGCGGCGGCGAGCCAGCCGTTGTCGACCGTACTGAGGAAGGGATTCACGGGATCACCGGAATCTGGCCAGGTCGTCAGCTTCTCGCCCGTCGTCGGCGAGTACCAGTTGTAGTACATGCCGCTCGCATCGTTGCGCTCGAGCTCGGCGAGGGTGTCGAGCGTCGTCGACATGCGGTCGCGCGCCTCATCGGCGCCGATGATGCCGAGGTCGCGCGCGGTCACGGTGGACCACAGGTATCCACCGATGTTCGTCGGCGAGGTGTAGGCACTGGAGGCCTGCAAGTCGCCGGTGACGTTGTCGGCTGGGAGCCCGGTCTCCTCGTCGGTCATGGCGACCAGCGATCGCCAGGTGTCGCGGGCCCAGCGATCCAGTTCCGCATCGCCGGGTCGTCCACCGCCCGCGCTCGCCGGGCTGGCGAGCGCCAACCCCGAGGCGACCAGGCCGACTGTCGCCACTGTGCTCATCCATCGCTTCATCGCGTCTCCTCATCGAGAACGGCGCCGCGGATCACGGCGCTCCGACACGCGAAAACCTAACATGCGTTCAGTGTTGGTTCAACCCCGACCCGACGGCGGAGCCAGGAAGGACGAGGATCCCGGTTCACCGGGGTGCGTGGGCCTCCAGGAACTCGTAGACGTCGGTGGTGTCAACGCCGGGGAAGGCTCCTGTGGGCAGAGTCGCCAGCAGTGTGCGAGGGGTCTTCACGTTGGGCCAGGAATTCTCGCGCCAGCGGTCCTCCAAGTCCGCGGGGGCCCGACGACAGCACACCTCGACCGAGTGCTTCGACACGCCGCGGTGCGAGGTGTCGCGGCCCACGAACCACTTCGTGTCGTCGAAGCGCACGCCCACGCTCACCGAGTGCAGCCCTTCGCTCGACGACTCCACCCGCGCGGTGCACCAGTACGTGCCGTTGCCCGTGTCGGTGTACTGGTAGTAGGGGTTGAAGCGGTCGTCTTCGTCGAACACCACACGCGAGGTCCACCGGCGGCAGCACATCTGCCCCTCGATGGCCCCGAGCCTGTCGGTCGGGAAGTTCACGTCGTCGTTCTCGTACGCCTTGGTGATGGTGCCCGACTCGTGCACCTTGAGGAAATGCACCGGGATCTCGAGGTGCCGCGTCGCGAGGTTCGTGAAGCGGTGCGCTGCCGTCTCGTACGACACCGAGTATCCGTCGCGCAGGTCTTCGATCGAGATCGCCCTCCGCTGCTTGGCGTCCTTCAACGCGGGGACGACGTGCGCCTCCGGGATGAGCAGGGCGCCGGTGAGGTAGTTCGTCTCCACGCGCTGACGCAGGAACTCGGCGTAGCTGCGTGGCTCGGAGTGCCCCAGGATGCGACTCGACAGCGCCTGCAGCACCGCCGTGCGTGCATCACCCTTCGCCGGCACGCTGCTCGACAGATACAGCCGGCCGTTGGCGAGGTCGGCGACGCTGCGGGTGGTCTGCGGCAGGTCGGGCGCGTAGTGCAGGGTGAAGCCCAGGTACGCCGCGATCTCGGACGCGGTGCGCTGGGTCAGCGGCCCGCCAGGATGCCCGACGGCGGCGAGGATCTCCGCGGCCTTCGCCTCGAGGTCGGCGAAGTGATTGTCCTGTCGACGCATCAGATGCCGGAGCTCGACGTTGGCACGACGGGCCTCCTCCGGGGTCGCGGCGCGTTCGTCCTTGAGACGGTCGATCTCGCCGTGCAGCGTCAGCAGCGCCTTCAGTGCATCGGTCGGCAGACTCTTCGCGATGCGAAAGGGCTCGATGCCGAGGGCCTGGAACGTCTGCCCCCTCATCGCCCGCTCCAGGGCGATCTCGATGGCACTGCGCTCGTCGAGGGGCTCGCCCTCCAGCAGGGCATCGATCGTGACGCCGAGGGCGCGGGCGATCGCCTGCAGCTGCGTCAGCTTCGGTTCGCGCTTGCCCGTCTCGATCATCGACATCTGACTCGGCGCGCGGTCGACCGCCGAGGCGAGGTCGTCGAGGGTCATGCCCTTGGCTGTGCGGAGCTGGCGGATGCGACGGCCGATCGTGAGGGCATCGGTCTCTTCTGCAGCGTCGATGGTGCTCATGCGGCCGATTCTGTCACAGAAACAGAATTTCGCCCGATCTTCTCTTCGAAATCGACCTGTCACGGTGTCGAACTTCACTCACAGTGGAACCACGCCACTCCGGCACCGCAGCCGGATCCACCGAGGAGACACCATGACGAACACCGCCAACACCCCGACGCCCCGCCCCGCCGGTCTGCGAGCCGGCGACCAGGTTCAGACGGCAGCCGAGCTCCAGGAGATCTGGGACACCGATCCCCGGTGGGACGGCGTCGAGCGCACCTACACGGCCGAGGATGTGATCCGCATCCGTGGATCGGTCCGCGAAGAGGCCACACTCGCCCACCGCGGGGCCGACAACCTCTGGAACCTCCTGCACACCGAGGACTACGTCAGGGCGCTCGGCGCCTACACCGGAGGCCAGGCCGTGCAGCAGGTGCGGGCCGGCCTCAAGGCCATCTACCTCTCCGGCTGGCAGGTCGCCGCCGACGGCAACCTCGCCGGCCAGACCTACCCCGACCAGTCGCTGTACCCCGCGAACTCGGTGCCGGCGGTCGTGCGTCGCATCAACAACGCGCTCATCCGCCAGGACCAGCTGGAGCACGCCGAGGGTGAGACCACGCAGGACTGGCTCGCCCCGATCGTCGCCGACGCCGAGGCCGGCTTCGGCGGACCGCTGAACGCCTACGAACTCGCGCAGTCGCTCATCCAGTCCGGTGCCGCCGGTATCCACTGGGAGGATCAGCTGGCCAGCGAGAAGAAGTGCGGCCACCTCGGCGGCAAGGTGCTCGTGCCCACCCAGCAGCACATCCGCACCCTGAACGCGGCACGTCTCGCCGCTGACGTCGCCGGCGTACCGACCGTCATCATCGCCCGGACGGACGCCCTCGCCGCCGACCTGCTCACCAGCGACGTCGACGAGCGCGACCAGCAATTCACCACCGGCGAGCGCACCACCGAGGGGTTCTACCGGATCCGCCCCGGTCTGGAGTCGGTCATCAGCCGCGGCCTCGCCTTCGCCCCCTACGCCGACCTGCTGTGGGTCGAGACGGGAGAACCCGACATCGAGCTCGCCCGCTCGTTCGCCGCGGCGATCCATGCGCAGTTCCCCGGCAAGCTCCTCGCATACAACTGCTCGCCGAGCTTCAACTGGAAGAAGCACCTGTCGGACGCCGAGATCGCGACGTTCCAGCAGGAGCTGGCAGACCTGGGCTACAAGTTCCAGTTCATCACGCTGGCCGGATTCCACGCCCTGAACTACTCCATGTTCGACCTCGCCCGCGGCTACGCCGATCGCGCCATGAGCGCGTACGTCGAGCTGCAGGAGGCCGAGTTCGCCGCAGAGGCAGACGGCTACACCGCCACCAAGCACCAGCGCGAAGCGGGCACCGGCTACTTCGACGTCATCTCCACCGCGCTCAACCCCGACAGCGCGACCCTCGCCCTCGCCGGCTCCACAGAAGCCGCGCAGTTCCACTGATCCCACTTTCCTCCTCGTTTCGCCGACACCCATCGGCTTCGTCGAGACCCACCGCCGCGATCGCCTGCAGCGTTGGGTCTCGACGACCACCGTGGGTCTCGGCGCACTAAGACACTCGCGCAAAGGACTCATCATGACCACTCCCACGACCACGGCTCCGATCCAGACGACCCAGCAGGGTCCGGCGATCGAGGTCACCGGTCCCATCCGCGACCGCTACGACGAGATCCTCACCCCCGAGGCCATCGCCTTCCTCACCGAGCTGCACCACCGGTTCGCCTCTCGCCGTCACGACCGGCTCGCCGACCGGATGCGCCGCCGCTTCGAGATCGGCAACGGGCACGACCCGAAGTTCCGCGACGACACGGCCCACATCCGAGAGGACCGGGACTGGCGGGTCGCCGGCGCAGGCCCCGGCCTCGAGGACCGCCGCGTGGAGATCACCGGTCCCACCGACCCGAAGATGACCATCAACGCGCTCAACTCCGGTGCGCGTGTGTGGCTCGCCGACCAGGAGGACGCCACGAGCCCCACCTGGAAGAACGTCGTCGAGGGCCAGCTGTCCCTCCGGGACGCGATCCGCGGAGAACTCTCGTTCACCTCACCCGCCTCTGAATCCGGCCCCGGCAAGGAGTACCGCGTCACCGCGGAGCGCACGCCCACGATCGTGATGCGTCCCCGAGGCTGGCACCTGCCCGAGAAGCACATCGCCTTCATCGACCGCGCCGGCCGTCGCACCTCGGCATCCGGGTCGCTGGTCGACTTCGGCCTCTACTTCCTGCACAACGCGCAGGCGCTGATCGACGCCGGCCGAGGCCCGTACTTCTACATCGCCAAGCTGGAGTCGAGCGAAGAGGCGAAGCTGTGGGACGACGTCTTCTCGTTCAGCGAGGAGTACATCGGCATCCCGCACGGCACCATCCGCGCGACCGTGCTGATCGAGACGCTGCCTGCCGCGTTCGAGATGGACGAGATCCTGTACGAGCTGCGCGACCACTGCGCGGGCCTGAACGCCGGGAGATGGGACTACATCTTCTCGATCATCAAGAACTACCGCGGTCGTGGAGCGCGCTTCGTGCTCCCCGACCGCAGCGAGGTCACCATGACCGTGCCGTTCATGCGGGCCTACACCGACCTGCTCGTGCAGACGTGCCACAAGCGCGGAGCTTTCGCGATCGGCGGCATGAGCGCGTTCATCCCGAACCGCCGCGACCCCGAGGTGACAGCGCGCGCGGTCGAGAAGGTGTCGGCCGACAAGAAGCGCGAGGCCGGAGACGGCTTCGACGGCACCTGGGTCGCTCACCCCGACCTGATCCCGACGGCGCAGGCCGAGTTCGACGCCGTGCTGGGCGACCGCCCGAACCAGGTCGACCGTCAGCGCGACGACGTGCACGTGGAGGCGCGTGACCTGCTCGACCTGCACATCGGCCGCCCGATCACCGCCCAGGGCGTGCGGGACAACGTGTCGGTCGCCATCCGCTACCTCGAGGCCTGGCTGCGCGGGCTCGGCGCTGTGGCGATCGACAACCTCATGGAGGATGCAGCGACCGCGGAGATCAGCCGCTCGCAGGTGTGGCAGTGGCTCCACCAGGACCGCACGACGCAGGACGGCACCCCCATCACGGCGGAGTACATCGAGGGGCTGATCACCCAGGTGCTCGCACAGGCGACCCGCAGCCACGGCGACCGCTATGACGACGCGGCGGAGATCTTCCGCGAGGTCGCCCTGCAGGAGGAGTTCCCGACCTTCCTCACGCTGGGCGCCTACAGCCGGTACCTGATCGACGAGGGCTGAGCACGAGCGGAAGAGTCCCGGGCGGCGGCTGCGGCCCGGGACTCCTCCGTGTCCGGAGCCGGGGCGGGCACGCGGGCGTAGCCTGGAGACATGACCGACGTCTGGGCGGACATCGCCACCGAGTTCCTGCACTTCTACCCGCGCGGGCGGCGGCTGCTCGCGGTGGCAGGGGCGGATGCCGAGCGCTCGCGACAGGCAGCCGACGAACTCGCCACCGCGCTGACGGCGTCGGGGCAGCAGATCGTCCGCGAACATTCCGCCGAGGGCGACGAGACCGAGCTTCGCAGCGTGGTCACCGCGTTCCGGGAGGGACCGAAGAGCGACGACATCCTGCTCCTCTCCGGTCCCGCCGCCCTCATCGGCGAGCGCACCAGAGGGATGTGGAACTACGCCCTGTGGCAGTTGGCGGGCGACGAACCACCGCACACCGTGGCCGGCTCGATCGTCGACGTCTCCGACCCGGCTCATCCGCAGCGGCGGTTCGCGGACTACTGCGCCCTGCCCGCCTCCTACGGCGCCTGATCGAGAACGCTCCGCCCCTCAGCGGAAGGACGCGGCCACCGAGTTGCGGTGATAGTCGAACACGATGCTCGTGCGGGTGGAGGCGACACTGCTCTGCGCCGAGAGGTGCTCCAGCACGAACTCGCGCATCTCGGATGAGTCCGCGACGGCTATGTGCAACAGGAAGTCGTCGTCTCCCCCGAGGAAGAACACCTGGATGACCTGGGGCAGCACGCGCACGCGATCCGCGAACTCTACGATGCTCTCCCGCCGCCCGCTCGGCCGCAGGGTCACGCCGATCACGGCCTGCAGTCCGGCACCCAGCATCCGCTCGTCCACACTCGCGTGGAACCCCGTGATCACACCGCGGTCCACCAGGGTGCGCAGGCGGGTGTGCGCCGTCGACGGTGCGACTCCGAGTCGTCCGGCGAGCTCGGCGTTGGTCATGCGCCCGTCGGCGGTGAGCAGCTGCACGATCTTCGCGTCGATCGCATCGAGGGCCGGCGCCCGAACGGTATTCGGCTCGGGAGCCTCCGTTGTCGTCTCCATACGAAGCATTATTCAGGATCCGCGCACAGAGCGAATCATCTTCACGGATTCTGTTGTTCCGTCGATGTTTCTGCGATCCTGGGTGCCGCACCGCATCGAACCCTGGAGGATCAATGAAGATCGGCGTCCCCACCGAGGTCAAGAACAACGAGAACCGCGTCTCCCTCACCCCCGCCGGCGCGGACCGCCTGGTGCGCGAGGGCCACCAGGTGCTCGTGCAGTCCGGCGCAGGGCTCGGCTCGCGCATCACCGATGACGACTACCGCGCGGCCGGTGCCGACATCGTGGCCACCGCAGCCGACGCGTGGGGCGAGGCCGATCTGGTCATCAAGGTGAAGGAGCCGATCGCTCAGGAGTACGGCTTCCTGCGCGACGACCTCACCCTCTTCACGTACCTCCACCTCGCCGCCGACCGCGCTCTGACGACCGCCCTCGTCGACGCGGGAACCACGGCCGTGGCCTATGAGACCGTGCAGCTCCCCGACCGCAGCCTGCCCCTTCTGGTGCCGATGAGCGAGATCGCGGGACGTCTCTCGGTCACCATGGGCTCGTACTCACTGCTGCGGTCGCAGGGCGGACGCGGAATGCTGCTCGGCGGCATCGCCGGCACGCCGCGTGCCAAGACCGTCGTGATCGGTGGTGGAGTGGCGGGCGAGCACGCAGCGGCGAACGCACTCGGACTCGGCTCGAAGGTCACCGTGATCGACGTCTCCCTGCCGCGCCTGCGCGAGCTCGAGCACCGCTACGGAGGAGCTCTCGAGACACGCGCATCGAGCCGCTACGACATCGCCGAGGAGTTGAAGAGCGCCGACCTCGTGATCGGGTCCGTGCTGATCCCCGGCGCCGCCGCTCCCAAGCTCGTGACCGACGATATGGTCGCCGCGATGAAGCCGGGCTCGGTGCTCGTCGACATCGCGATCGACCAGGGCGGATGCTTCGAGGGGTCGCGCCCGACCACTCACGACGACCCCACGTTCGCCGTGCACGAGTCGATCTACTACTGCGTCGCGAACATGCCGGGCGCGGTGCCGGAGACGGCGACCCGCGCGCTGACCAACGCGACCCTTCCCTACGTCTCGGCGATCGCCGGCAAGGGTTGGGAGCGTGCGGCGGCTGAGGACGCGGCGCTCGCGAAGGGTCTGAACGTGCAGGGCGGACGCATCACGCTCCCGGCCGTCGCCCAGGCCCACGGACTCACGACCGACTGACCTTCCGAACCCGAAAGAACTCCGGATCTTGGCGGTATCCCACACCTCACCGGGCACACCGACCCGAGTACGCTCGTAATCGTGACCGAACGCGCTCCTCTCTCCCGCAAGCTGTCCGCCATCGCCGAGTCCGCGACTCTGAAGGTCGACGCCAAGGCCAAGGCCCTCAAGGCCGAAGGCAAGGACGTCATCTCGTACGCTGCCGGCGAGCCCGACTTCGCGACGCCGCAGTTCATCGTCGATGCTGCGGCCGAGGCTCTCGCCGACCCGGCGAGCTACCGGTACACGCCCGCTCCCGGCCTCCCGGCGCTGCGCGAGGCGATCGCCGCGAAGACCCTGCGCGACTCAGGCCTCGAGGTATCTCCGAGCCAGGTCATCGTCACCAACGGCGGCAAGCAGTCGGTCTACCAGGCCTTCCAGGCCGTGGTGAACCCGGGCGACGAGGTGCTGCTGCCCGCGCCGTACTGGACCACGTACCCCGAGGCCATCCGCCTCGCCGACGGCACCCCCGTCGAGGTCTTCGCCGGCGCCGACCAGGAGTACAAGGTCACGGTCGAGCAGCTCGAGGCCGCTCGGACCGCCCGCACCACCGCACTCGTGTTCGTCTCACCGTCGAACCCCACCGGCTCCGTCTACACCGCCGAGGAGACCAAGGCCATCGGCGAGTGGGCGCTCGAGCACGGCATCTGGATCATCAGCGACGAGATCTACCAGAACCTCACCTACGAGGGCGTCAAGGCCACCTCGATCGTCGAAGCCGTCCCCGAGGTCGCCGGCCAGACGATCCTGGTCAACGGCGTCGCGAAGACCTACGCCATGACCGGCTGGCGCGTGGGCTGGATGGTCGGACCCGCCGATGCCATCAAGGTCGCGGGCAACCTGCAGTCGCACCTCACCAGCAACGTGAACAACGTCGCTCAGAAGGCCGCGATCGCCGCCCTCACCGGTCCGCAGGACGAGGCCGAGCAGATGCGACAGGCCTTCGACCGCCGCCGCCAGCTCATCGTCTCAGAGCTGGCGAAGATCGACGGTCTCGTCGTGCCGAACCCGCTGGGTGCGTTCTACGTGTACCCCGACGTGCAGGGCCTGCTCGGTCGCACCTGGGGCGGTGTGACGCCGACCACCTCGCTCGAACTCGCCGACCTGATCCTCGACCAGGCCGAGGTCGCCGTCGTGCCCGGTGAGGCCTTCGGCCCCTCCGGCTACATCCGCATGTCATACGCTCTGGGCGACGACCAGCTGCTCGAGGGTGTGCAGCGCCTGCAGCGCCTGTTCGCCTGAGCTGCGGCACCGAGACCCATCGCGCTCGCCGAGACCCACTCCCCCAGTCGCTTGCGGGAGTGGGTCTCGGCGTTGACGATGGGTCTCGACGCACGTGAGGGATACTGGAGGCATGGGGGACGGGGAGCAGAGGGATGAGCGGATGCC
Organism: Microbacterium sp. 2RAF4; assembly: GCF_052115285.1. Taxonomy (NCBI): domain Bacteria; kingdom Bacillati; phylum Actinomycetota; class Actinomycetes; order Micrococcales; family Microbacteriaceae; genus Microbacterium; species Microbacterium sp. 2RAF4. The sequence continues at coordinate 763,716 of NZ_JBFRGI010000002.1, forward strand.
GGTGACTCTGCGGGTGGCCTTCGCCATCCTGATCACGGTGACCGTGCTGATCTTCTTCGCCTCCCTCGTGGTCGCTCCCTTCCTCTGGTACTGGGGAGGAGAGTGGCGGGCGTTGCTCAGTGTGCTCCCCTTCGTGCCGGTGGTCGTCTACGCGACGATCACCGTGCTCGTCACACGAGGAAAGTCGTGGGCCCGATACGCGACCGTGCTGTTCCCGCTCCCGCTCGCGCTCTACGTGCCGGCGGCGACGGGCACGACCTGGGAGTTCCCGATCGGACTCGTGGCCCTCGCTCTCACCACCACGGCAGTCGTGTTGATCTTCCTGCCGTCGTCCCGTCCCTACTTCGGCAGGGGCACACCTCAGTCCTCGGGGTGGAAGCCGATCAGCCAGCGGACGCCGTAGCGGTCGACGAGCGTGCCGTCGAAGTCTCCCCACGGGCGCTTCTGCAGCGCGTCGACGACTCGTCCGTCTGCCGCCAGCTTGTCGTACCAGTCGGTGAGGGTCAGGGCATCGGCTGCGCCGAGGAGTGAGAGGAACATGCCGCTCATCTGCACCGCGTCGTCATCTGCGCCTGCATCGGCTCCGGCGATCTCTACCGGCCCGCTCAGCTGCCCGTGCGCGATCGCATCGCCGGGACCGTCGTGGCGTCCTGCCGTGGCGTAGTCGAGCAGCTGGAGCTCGCCGCCGAACACCGATCGATAGTGACCGAGCGCCTCTGCGGCGTTGCCGGGGAACAACAGGTACGGGATCAGTCCGCTCATCCCGCGAGCGTAGCTCCCCCATCGGACGACGGCCACTGCGACCACGCATGGCGAACGGCCGCCACCCCGAGGCGACGGCCGTTCGTCGGCACGCGATCAGGCGACGGGGATCGCCGCGTACAACACCCAGGTGAGCGCGAAACCGGACACGCCGAGCACCGTGGTCAGCGGTGTCCAGGTGCGGAGGCCATCCTTGACCGGCAGCCCCAGGTACCGCGTGACCACCCAGAACCCCGAGTCGTTCACGTGACTGAGGCCGAGTGCGCCGTATCCGATCGCGACGGCGAGCAGCGCCGTGTGCACGGTGTCGAGCCCCATCGCGGCGACGGACGGCAGCAGCAGCCCAGCGGTCGTGGCGATGGCGACGGTGGCGGACCCCTGCGCAGCGCGCATGATGAGCGAGATGAGGAAGGCAGCGAGCAGCAGGGGCATCCCGCTCGAGGCGAGCACATCGGCGACCGCGCCGCCGATGCCGGTCTCGGTGAGCACGCGACCGAAGGCGCCACCGGCACCCGTCACCAGGATGATGACCGCCGCGGCCGGCAGCGCCGACTCCATGACCTCGCCGAGGTGAGAGGCCGACCAGCCGCGGCGCACGCCGAGCAGGTACATCGCGGCGGCGATCGCGACCATGAGAGCGAAGATCGGCTGGCCGACCATGCTGAGGAACCCGTTCCAGAACGTGCCCGCCTCGAACAGCGGTGCCACGGCGGTGCCGAGCATGATGAGCACGAGCGGCAGAAGGATGAGGCCGAGGACCGTGCCGGCGCCCGGCGCCTTCTCGCCCTCGCCGAGCCCGCCGGCGAGCGTCGACTTCTCCGTGCCGAAGTTGTCGTACATCTCCTTGGTGGCCGCGAGCATCGCGAACTCACGGGTGTTGATCCACTTCGCCACGAGGTAGGACAGCACCGCGAGCGGCACGGAGATCGCGAGCGCGAAGATCGTCACCCAGCCGATGTCGGCGCCGAGGATCGCGGACCCGCCGACGATGCCCGGGTGCGGGGGCACCGCGACGTGCACGGCGAGCATGATGCCGGCGACGGGGAGACCGAACTTGATCGGGTTGAGACCGGCCACCTTCGAGAAGGCGAACACGATGGGGATGAGGATGATGAAACCGGCGTCGAAGAACACCGGGATCGCCAGGATGCCGGCAGCGATGACGAGCGCGATGCCGACGCGCTTCGGGCCGAGCCAGCCGGTGAAGCGCCCGGCGAGCGACTCGGCACCACCGGACAGCTCGATGATCTTGCCGAGCATCGACCCGAGGGCGACGAGCACCGCCACCGAGCCGAGCGTGCCGCCGACACCGGCGATGATCGCCTGGATGACACCGAGCTGCTCGGGGGTGTCCCCGTCGGCGGGGATCGTGGTCAGCGGCAGACCTGCCGCGATGCCGACGATGATCGATACGAGGATGAGGGCGTAGAACGCCTGCATCTTGAACCGGATGATGAGCAGGAGCAGCAGGCCGAGGCCCGCCAGGCCGATCAGGATGAGGATCGGAAGAGGAAGCATCTCTGGATCTCTTCTTTCAGTGAGGGCGCGACGTCGCGCTCAGGACAGTCGTTCGGGTGCGACGACGCGGATGACGGCGGAGTCGTCCAGGGCGCCGAGGCCCTGTGCTTCGCCGAGGAGGAACAGCTGCTCGGCCGCGGCGGCGACCGGCGTGGACAGGTGTGCACGGCGGGCGGCGTCGCCGACGATGCCGAGGTCCTTGACGAAGATGTCGAGGCGGCTGAGCACCTCGGCGCCGTCCTCGTCGTACGCCTGCAGGGCACGCGGGCCGCGGTTGCCGAGCATGAAGGAATTCGCAGCACCGGCTGTGAGCGCGTCCAGCGTGCGGGCGCGGTCCAGCCCGAGGGCGTCGGCGAGCGCGAGCGCTTCCGCGGCCGCGGCGATGTGCACGCCGCAGAGGAGCTGGTTGACGGTCTTCAGCGCCTGGCCGTCGCCGGGCTTGTCGCCGACGATGGACAGCGTGGAGGCGAGCTGGTCGAGCACGGGGCGTGCCGTCTCCAGAGCGCTCGGCGTGGCGCCGACGACGATGAGGAGTTCGCCCTCCCCCGCCCGGACCGGTCCGCCGGAGAGCGGGGCGTCCACGAGCTGCGCACCGTGCGCGGCGAGCTGTGCGGCGATCGCATCGATGCCGTCAGTGCCCACCGTGCTGGTGAGGATCACGACCGCACCCTCGGCGAGGTGCGGGGCGAGCCCGTCCTCACCGAACAGCAGGGCGTCGAGCTGCGCACCGGTGCGCACGGCGACCAGCACCGCGTCCGCAGCGTCGACGGCGTCGGCCGCGGACGATGCCGGCGTCACACCCGCCTCCGCCGCGAGAGCGACGCGTTCGGCGGCGATGTCGAAGCCGCGCACGGCGAAGCGCTCGGCGAGGCGGGTGGCCATCGGCAGCCCCATGGCGCCGAGTCCGATGACAGCGACGGTGGATGTCATGAGTGTCCTTCCGGGTTGTTTCCATCGTCGCCTGCGAGAGTGGCGACGACGGTGACGAGGGAGTCCGCGTCGCCGACGTTGCCGGCGAACACGACGTACGGGATGCCGACCGCGGGGCCGGTCTCCGGCTGCCACAGCGAGACGAGGCCGGGCAGCATGGGGCCGAGCACGGTCGCCCGGCGGATCTCGAGCGCTTCACTGGCGACGTCGCTCGAGGTGATGCCGCCCTTCGCGATGACGAAGCGGGGCGGCGCGATGGCGAGCACTCGACGCACGAGGTCGACCACTCCGCTGGAGATGCGGCGGGCGATCGCGAGGCTCTCCTCACCGTCGGCGCCCGTGACGAGCTCGCGGGTGGTGTGCACGATCACGGTACCCGTGGCGAGGGCGTCGGCGACGGCGTGCGCCTGCGTCTCGAGGTGGGTCTCGCGATCGGGCCCGATGAGGGCGCGCACGTCGAGCTCGATCGTGCGGGTGTTCGGTCGAGCTGCCGTGAGGGCCTCGAGCTGGGCGGTGGTGAGCGGCACGTGGCTTCCGACGACCACGAGACCGCCGCGGTCGTGCGCGAAGGGGATGTCGTCCGCGCGCACCGGCTCGGCGATCTCCTGCCCGATGTGCGCGCGCACGTATGGCGGGCCGACCCGGAGGAGCACGTCGCGGTCCCGCAGACGGTGCAGTGCGAGCGCGACCACACGCATGTCGGACTCCTCGACCACGTCGACCGCGACGACCGTGCCGTCGGTCAGGGTTGCGAGGAAGCCGGCCACGGCGTCCACGCCCGCGCGGATGGTGCGGATGTCGAGGCCCGCGACCGCGGACGCCGGGATGCGTCCACCCGTCTTCTCGGCGACCCATTCGCGCAGGTCGGAGGAGCCGTAGCCGAAGGTCGCATCGGCCGCGAAGGGGGTCTCGCCCACCGGGGTGGCCTCGCCCCCGGTCACCCAGTAGTGCACGGAGTCGACCGTGATGCGGCCGGCGTCGGGGAATGCGGGCACGAGCAGGGTCAGCGCGGGGGCGCGGCCGGTGCGGGATGCGATCTCCGCGGAGAGGACGTCGGTCTCGAGCGGGAAATGCCCGCGCAGCGTCGAGTCGCCGCGCGAGACGAACGTGACACGCCGCCCCTGGGCCTCGGCGGCGGCGAGAGCCACGTCGACGATCTCGCGGTTGCGGGCCTCCGCGGCGTCCTCGTCGAGCGACCGGGTGTTCGTGAGCACGTATACCGCGGCGGCGCCGGTGGCGAGTGCCTGGTCCAGGTCGGCACGCTCCCACCGGGTGAGGACGGGGAGGTTCGCGACCGACTGCGTGCCGGTGGGGTCGTCGTCCAGGACGACCAGGACGTCCGTGGAATCGACCTCCGCGCGCACCTCGGCCGCGGTGACGGCGACGGGTGCGGGCAGGGAGGCCAGCAGGTCGTCGATGTGCACACGAACTCCTTCGTTCAGGGAGATGGCCCGTGGTGGGGGCCACGGACCAGGGGAATCTGCGTCGTTATCCGATATCAGATAACGACGAGCGTACCGGAATGAGGCCCGTGGTGAAAATCGAGCTCGCCAGGGGTGCAGCCACCGGGATCCGGCCGGGATCAGCTCTTGTGCACGTAGCGCAGCAGATCATCGCGCGTCTGGCGCATATGACTGCGCATGGCCTTGCGCGCGGCAGCACCAGATCCGGTCCGCATCGCGTCGAGCACAGCCGCGTGCTCGGCGAGGGCGTGCTCACGGATATCGGAGACGGCGCTGGTCTCACTACGGGTCGCCTGCAGCATCGTCGTCAGAGGCCGCATCGAGGCGACCAGGATGCGATTGTCCGCTGCGCGGATGATCACGTCGTGGAAGGCGAGATCGGCGGCGACGAAGCCGTCGACGTCCGTGCGCTCGTGAGCGGCGTGCATCTCCTCGAGCAGCGTCCGCATCTCGTCCAGCTGCTCTTCGGTGCGTCGGCTCGCAGCGAATTCCGCCGCGCCGGTCTCGAACATCATGCGCATCTCGAGCATCTCGAGCGAAGAGCGCTCGCGTGCCCCGGCACTCTGCGCGTGCCGTACGACGGCGTCGAGTCCCGTCCATTCCTCCGTCGGGGCGATGCGGTGCCGGGTGCCGGGCACCGCGACGATGACCCCCTGCGCCTGCAGCAGTCGGACCCCCTCGCGCATGGTGAGCCGCGAGACCCCGAACTGCTCCGCGAGCTCCCCCTCGGGAGGCAATGGCTGTCCTGCTTCGAGGCGGCCGGCGATGATGTCGTCCAGCAGTCCGTCGACGACGGCCTGCGTCCGCGATACCCGCTCGACCTTGGTCATGGATCGACGCCTCAGAGCTCGACGCCGACGAGTACGGGCTCCGGCTGCAGCACGAGACCGAACTCGGCATGCACCCTGCTCTGGATGAAGCGGGCGAGCTCGGCGACCTCGCCCGCGGTCGCGCCACCTCGGTTGGTCAGAGCGAGCGCGTGCTTCGTCGACACGGATGCGCGGGAGTGCGGCAGCTTGAACCCCTTGCGGATGCCTGCCTGCTCGATGAGCCACGCCGCGCTCACCTTGACGTCGGAGACGGTGGCCGGCTTCGACAGCGGCACCTGCCCGTCGTAGGACGCGAGCGGGATGACGGTCACGGCGTCGAGGTCGGGCGCGACCGGCCACCGCGGGCATTCCGGCGGCAACGCTGCGGCCACGGCCGCCGTCACGATCGCGTTCTGGAAGAACGAGCCGACGCCGTGGGTGTCCGGGTCCTCCGCATCGAGCAGCATGCCCTTCGATGCCCGAGTAGCCAGGATGCGCTCCCTCACCCAGCCCAGCGGGACCGGAGTGTCGTCCGTGAGGCCGAGCGCCCGACGCAGCTGCTCGCCGCGCACCACGCGCTCACCGGCGACCAGCAGGTCGACCGTCACCGAGAGGATCACGGCGCGGCGCAGCGGCACGCTGCCGTGGTGATGCTTGAGCACCGAGGTGCGGAAGCCCAGCCCGAGTTCCGCGGCGGGAACGGTCAAGACCTCGCCGGTCGCTTCGTCGATCAGCTCGACCTCGACCAGCGTCTCCTGGATCTCCTGGCCGTACGCGCCGATGTTCTGCACGGGGGCCGCGCCGACGGTGCCGGGAATCCCGCTCATGGCCTCGAGACCCGCGTAGCCGTGCGCGACCGCATAGCCGACGAAGTCATCCCAGCCGTGTCCGGCCTGCGCGCGCAGTCGGATGCGACCCGCGTGCGGGGACGGGAGCTCTTCGATGCCCTCGGTGCGCACGCGGATGACCGTGCCCTCGAACGGCTCGTCGCCCACGAAGAGATTGGATCCGCCGCCGAGGACGAACCACTCGTCGCCTCGCGCCCAGGTCTCGCGCAGAGCCTCGACCAGTCCGGCAGTCGTCGTCGCCTCGAACATCCGCTCCGGCGCCGCGCCCGTGCGCAGTGTGGTCAGCTCCGCGAGCCGGACCGCCTCGATCTCCCGCATCAGACCGTCCTCATCAGACGGCGACGCGCAGCTGCGCCTTGACGAGCACGGTCGTGTCGCCGAATGTGACCTTGAGGTCGATGCGGGCGACCTCGTCGTCGACGGCGCCTACGGTGGCCACGACGGTGACGTCGGCGCCATCGACCGGGTCGACCACGACGGGCTTGGTGAAGCGCACGCCGTAATCGAGGATGCGCGTCTCCGGTGCGAGCGCGGCGACGACCACCGACGAGGCGATGCCCATCGTGAGCATGCCGTGCGCGAGCACGCCGGGGAGGCCGACAGAGGCCGCCACGTCGTCGCGGTAGTGGATGGGGTTGAAGTCCCCGGATGCTCCCGCATAGCGGACGAGCGATTCGCGGGTGAGGTGCACGGTGCGCTCGGCGACCACGTCTCCGACCGTGTAGCCCATCAGGCGGCCCCCTCTTCCTCGGCGCTCGGCTCGGCGCCGACGAGCAGCACACTGGTGGCTGTCACGACGTGGGCTCCCGCCGGGTCGGTGATCTCGGCCTCGCTGGTGATCATCGCGTTCCCGCCCATCATGCGGATGCCGGTGACCCGCAGCTGCGCGGTGAGCTCATCTCCCGCGACGATCGGGCGCGTGTAGGTGAAGCGCTGCTCTGCGTGGATGGTGCGCTCGAGCGCGATGCCCGAGTCCTCCTGCCCCAGCAGCTGCTGAAGCGTGAGGTCTTGGATGACCATCGCGAACGTCGGTGGCGCCACGACGTCGGAGAAGCCGGCAGCGCGGGCAGCCTCGACGTCGGTGTGCTGCGGAGCGTCGGCGAAGACCGCACGAGCGAACTCGCGCACCTTCTCACGACCGACGAGGTACGGGGCCGTCGGCGGGAACTCCCGGCCGACCAGTTCTTGGTTCACTGCCACCCCTCGATCCTACCGAGGCCGCGCCGTGCGTCAGGCCCGCAGCCGGCGCTCAGGCACGCTTCAGGCGGCCCGCGCCGACATCGCCGATCCGAGCAGCACCATCCGCATGCTGCGCTCCGCGGCGTCTCGCAGCAGCGCTTCGCCCTGCTCCACCGCCTGTTCGAGGGGCATCGGCACCGTGAGGATCGAGGCGATCGCGTCGATGCCGATGTCGTGCACGGTCGGAGCACCGACGCCCAGAGACCCGGCGATTCCGAGCACGGGGACGCCGGCGACGCGGGCGCGCATGGCGATCTCGGCCGGCACCTTGCCCCGCGGAGTCTGGAAGTCGATGGCGCCTTCCGCTGTGATGACCAGGTCCGCCATGGCCATCAGACCGTCGATGGGCTCGGGCAGCAGGTCGCTGTCGAGCAGCACCTCGAAGCGCGGAGCGAGACGGGCGCCGAGCACTGCGGCCAGTCCGGCCCCGAGACCGCCCGATGCGCCAGTGCCTCCGCCGGTGCGCACATCCATCGCGGCACCGAACGGGCTCTGCTCCTCGAGGAGGGCGGCCCAGATGTCGAGCGCCTCGGCCAGCTGCTCCACCTGCTCCGGTGTCGCCCCCTTCTGCGGCCCGAACACCCTGGCGACGCCGCGCGGACCGCACAGCACGTTGTGGATGTTGCACGCCAGCACGATCTCGACTTCGCCGATGCGCGGATGCAGGCCCGCCAGATCGAGGTGCACCGCCTCCTTGAGGTGCCGACCGCCCGCGGCCACAGGCGCGCCATCGCGGTCGAGGATGCGCGCCCCGAGGGCTTCGAGCGCGCCCGCGCCGCCATCGCTCGTACCCGAGTCGCCGCAGCCGACCACGATCCGCTCGGCCCCCGACTCCAATGCGGCCGCGATCAGCTCGCCGACACCGTGGGTCGTGGTCGCGCCGGGGTCGCGGCGATCGCGGGGCACGAGTCGCAACCCCGCGGCGGATGCCATCTCGACCACGGCAGTTCCCGACCCGCGCCCTCCGAGTCGCGCCCACTGGGCATCGACCGCGTCACCGACGGGCCCCGTCACCCTGGCGGCGATGAGCTCGCCGCCCGTCGCCGCGGCGAGCGCGGCTGCCGTGCCCTCCCCGCCGTCCGGCACCGGATACTCGTCCACCTGCACACCGGGGATGACCCGACGCACACCGGCGGCGATCGCCTGGGCGACGGCCTCGGCGCTCAGGCTCTCCTTGAATCCGCTGGGTGCGACCAGGATGCGCTGCGGGATGTGGATGGACATGGTTCCTCCTTCTGCGCCCGAACGGGCGACGAGCGCCCGGTGTGCGGGCACGACGAGCACCGGTGCACCGGCGGCGCACGCGGAGTGAAGCGGGTGGGTGAACGGGGCGCTGCGGGTCAGAGCAGCAGAGGCAGCCCCATCGACGGCCATACCCAGAGGGCGAACACCGCGACGAGCACGAACATCGCGGGAGCCAGTACCACCGAGAGCCGACGCAGATCCGACGGGCTGAAACCGCCGCTGACGATGTCGGGGTCTGCGAACATCGCGACCGGCTTGGCCGAACTGGGAAGCGTGTGGCAGAAACCGGCAGCCGCGGTCGAGGCGAAGGCTGCAGCCATCGGGGAGACGCCGACGGCGGGAGCGAGCGCGATAACGACGGGGATGATGGCCGCGGAGCGCGCCGACCGCGAGGGGATCAGCAGATGCGCCGCCGTCGAGATCGCGATGACGACGAGCACGAAGGCCACGGCCCCGGCAGCGCCGAGTCCACGCAGCGGCGCAAGGGCCGATGAGCTCAGCCATGCGGCAGCACCCGTGGTGGTGAGCGCGGACGCCAACGCGAGGGTCGCCGCGAGGAACAGCAGCAGCGACCACGGCACGCGCTTGATCGCGGCGGGGAACGCCAGGCAGCCGATCCCCGGCGTCACGGCGGTGACAGCCCCGAGGAGCGCGACCAGGGCGGGCGACAGGTGGTGCAGCGGCTCGGTGGCCCAGAGCAGGATCACCGCGCCCAGCAGCAGGGCGGCTCGTCGCTCCAGGGTGCTGAGCGGCCCGGTCACAGCCGTCGTCGCGGACTGGCCGATCTCCGCAGTGCTCAGTCGAAGACGTGTGGTGCGGTCCTCCCTCCTGGTGAAGCGCCAGAGGATGATCTCGCACGCCAGATGCGACGACACCACGGCGAGCGGCAGTCCGAGCCAGAGCCAGCTCGAGAAGGTGAAGCCCTCCTCCCCTGCGGCGCGCAGCAGCTGGTCCGTGACGATGTGCGCTCCGGCCCCGAGCAGCGAGCCGACAGCCGACAGCAGCACCACGGTCGGCATCAGGAGCGCCAGCGCACGGATCACCCTGTCGCGTCCGGGAAGCGCTGTGGCGACCGCGGTGTGCACGGGGACGGCGAGCGCCGCCCGCCCTGACGTCGCCGGTACGGCGAAAGCGGTGAGCGTGAGCGCGACCGTCACGAGGTGGAACAGGCTCCGTGGACCCCGCGCGAATCGCAGCAGGTGGGCCGCGCCACGCAGGGCGAGCCCAGAGGTGGCCACCGCGGAGGCGATCACGAACGCCCCGATGAGCAGCCAGATGGTCTCGTCGCCGAGCGAGGCGAAGAAGTCGCGTGCCGGCAGCACCCCGGTGACGATCAGGGCGATCGCGGCGAGGAAGGCGACGAGCGTGTCGTCCAAACGCGTCGATGTCCATGCCCATACGGCAAGCAGGAAGACCGCGAGCGTCACCGCGATCGGCAGGGTGGGCGCGCTGCTCCCCGGCGATCGGGTCAGCGCGGCCAGGAGCATCCCGCCCCCGGCCGTCAGCACGAGTCCGAGCACGGCGACGCGGAGCGCACCCGCGGGCCCGAGCCGCTGGCTCACGGATCGGCGTCCGACGGGCAGCGGACGACGCTCGGGCGGCGTCGTCGCGAAGCGTGCCCGCTCGACCACCGCCTCCTCCACGGGAGACGTGTTCTCGGAACGAGTGTTCATCGGAATCGGTATCCCGCCCCGCGCACGGTCTCGATGCGGTCGACGCCGATCTTGCCGCGCAGCGCCCGCACGTACACGTCGACCACGTTGGAGGCCGGATCGAAGTCCATCCCCCAGACGTGACCGATCAGCTGGTCGCGCGACAGCACCTGGCCCGCGTTCTGCAGGAACACCTCGAGCAGCGCGAACTCACGCGACGTGAGTTCGCGCATGTCGCCGTCGACCGTGACGGTGCGGGCCCGCACATCGACCCGCACATCGCCGTGACTGAGCACCGAACCGGCAGTCCGCCCCTCGCCGTCTCCGATGCGCAACCGCACACGCGCGATCAGCTCGGCGAACTGGAAAGGCTTGGTGACGTAGTCGTTGGCCCCGCTCTCCAGGCCGCGCACGGTGTCGATGACCGAATCGCGGGCGGTGAGGATGATCACCGGCGTCGCGACGCCCTCACCGCGCAGGTTCGCGAGCACGTCGAAGCCGTCCATGCCCCCGAGGCCGATGTCGAGCAGCACCAGGTCGAACGTGCCACTGCGCGCCATCAGCAGGGCGGTGTGCCCGTCGGCCGCCTCCGCGGTCTCATATCCCGCTGAGCGCAGACCCCGCCGCACGAACGAGGTGATGTGCGGGTCGTCTTCGGCGATCAGGATGCTGCGCATCTCACTCGCTCCTCTCTGACGCGGACCGGGGCCGCGCGGTGGTCGGGGCGGGGATGTCGATGCCGAAAGTGGCGCCCTCCCCGAAGACGCTGTCGACCCAGGCCGAGCCGTCGTGACCGTCGGTGATCGCGCGCACGATCGCGAGTCCGAGCCCCGAACCGCGGCGTGCGCCGGAACTGTCTCCTCGGGCGAAGCGCTCGAAGATGCGCTCGGCGTCAGCCGCTGCGACCCCGGGGCCGCTGTCACGCACCCACAGCCGCAGTCGGCGTTCCCCGCCGTCGCCGTCGAAGCGCGAGCCGATCAGGATGCGGTCGCCCTGTTCCGTGACCTGCACCGCGTTCGCCGCGAGCTGCAGCACGGCCTGGGTGACCCGCTGCGGGTCGAGAGACGCTGCGCCTTCCGCCACCTCCATGAGCTGCCAACGGCGATCACCGAGGTTCTGCGCCTTGGCCTCGATGTCGAGAGTGAGGGCGGCGACGTCGCACTCCGCGATCCGCACGAAGTCGGGCTGCTCGGCGCGGGCGAGGACGAGCAGGTCGGTCACGATGCGGCTCATCCGGTCGAGCTCGTCGCTCACGAGTCGCAGGGTCGCCGCCCGCTCCTCCGGCTCCTCGCTCAAGAGCTCCAGCTGCCCGCGGACGATCGTGATCGGCGTGCGCAGCTCGTGCCCGGCGTCGTCGACGAACCGCTGCTGCGTGGCGTGCACGGCTTCGAGGCGGTCGAGCATCTGGTTGAAGGTGGTGGCCACGGCGGCGATGTCGTCCGTCCCGTCGACAGGCACCCGCGCGGAGAGATCGTGCTCGCCGATGTCGCGGGCGACGCGGTACACCTCACGCACGGGTGCGAGGATCTGGCCAGCCACGAGCCAGGCGACGCCTGAGCTGAGCACGATGCCGATCAACGCGACCCACGCGATCGTCGTGAACCCGGCATCGACCTGAGACCGCGCTTCCTGCGTGTACTGCACGATCAGGACGGCACCGGTGCGGTCGCCTGCGGTGAACTCCAGCCGACCCCAGCGCAGGGGCCCCGCCTCCGGTGCCTCCATCGCACCGGAGGTCGCCGACTGGCCGAGCAGACCGGTCACGAGCGCTTCTCCCCCTGGCACGGCGGAGAGCGCGGCAGGATCCGTCGCCTCCACCCGTCCGTTCGCGACAGCGATCACCTCGCCGCCGACGGACGCGACCACGACCTCGTTCTCGTGCACGGACTGACGAGCGACGTACTCGCTGACAAGGTCCTCCGGGGTGGTGTGACCGCTGACCGCGGCGTCCTCCGCGAAACGGACGAACTCCGCGGCCTCCTGCTCGATCTCCGCGTTGGCCGACTGCTCGACGCCCGCGAGGAAGATGCTCCGGCCGATCATGCCGACCGCGAGCAGCGTGATCGCGGTGCTGAGGATGATCCACAGGGTGATCCGCCAGCGTGCGGGCAGGGTACGGCGGCGCAGCGTCCGCAGCGGGGCACCGGTCGATGCGGAGACGCGACGGATCGTTCGCGCATTCCGCGGCGCCGCGGAGCCGGCCCCCTCGAGGTCGAGGGGCAGCGTTGGCGCCTCAGTCATCGTCGCCGCCGTCGTCGTCATCGTCGTCATCTGCGGGCGGTGCCGGTGGCGCGGGAGCAGGAGCCGGAGCGGGCGGCGGGGCAGGAGCGGGAGCCGGTACGACCGGAGCAGGTGCGGGCGCCGGTTCCTCGCTCGGCGCCGGCGGTGCCAGCTGCACCGTGACGGGCTCGGAGGGGATCTGCGGCGACGGCGGCATCTGCGCAAGCACGACGCTTCCGACCGCGAAGGCGACCGGGATCGCGATCAGCACGCCGGTGGCGAGGAGGCGTCGTGGGGTGGGCATGTCCCCAATGATGCCCGTCGATGATGATGCGCAGATGAGCCGTGGATGAAGATCCTTTCATCCACGCGGACTCAGGCGCGCTTGCGACCCTTGATCGCCTTGATCGCCATCTGCACGGCGATCACGACCAGGTATGCCGCGAACAGCATGTTGCCCAGCGTGGGGTCGACGATGGTGGCCAGCCACGCGCCGAGAGCGGTGGTCGTGCAGGCCGAGACGCCGATGAGCAGCGCGGCCAGCAGATCGACGTTGCGGTTGCGGACGTTCCCCACGGTGCCCGAGATCGCCGTCGGGATCATCATGAGCAGCGAGGTGCCCTTGGCGACCAGGTCGCTCGTGCCGAAGGCCAGCATCAACACGGGGACGACGATCACCCCACCGCCGACGCCGATCAGCCCGGCGAGGATACCGGTGCCGATGCCGACTCCGACGAGAGCGATTCCGGTGATCCAGGTGAGTTCGAAGGCGGCATCGCGCGACGGGATCACGAGGAAGAGGCTGACGATCACGACGACCAGGAAGCCGACGAAGCCCCAGCGCAGGGCGGTCTGCGAGATGCGCGGCAGCAGTCGTGTGCCGATCTGCGCGCCCACCACAGCACCTGCGGCGAGGATGATCGCCGGGATCCAGGCCACCGATCCGGTCGTCGCGTACGAGATCACTCCCACGCTGGCGGTCGGCACGATCGCGGCGAGCGAGGTGCCCGCTGCAAGGCGCTGATCGAAGTGCAGCAGGAGCACCAGCAGCGGGACGATGACCGTGCCGCCTCCCACGCCGAAGAGACCGGAGAGGAGGCCGGCGAGAAGGCCGATCCCGATGAACGCCGTGTAGGCACGAGGCCCTCGTGCGGGGGCCTGGACATCATTCACCGGATCAGCCTACTCGCGGCCTCCTGTCCTCTCGAATCCACTCCCGGATCAGACCTCGGAGTCCGCCTTGATCGGCACGGCGATCGACTCGGTCAGCGCCTGCTCATACCGGCGCTGACGGCGTCGCAGCCACAGGCCTCCGACGATCAGCAGTGCGAGCACCCCGTAGGCGATGGCGGCGAACGGCTGCATGACCAGCGTGCTCAGGTCGCCCTGACTCAGCTGCAGTGCCTTGCGCAGCTGCTCCTCCGCCATCGGTCCGAGGATCATCCCGACCACGAGCGGCGCCACGGGGTATCCGTATCTGCGCATGAAGTAGCCGAGGATGCCGACGATCAGCAGGATCACGATGTCCGACGGCGAGCTGTGCAGCGCATACGCACCGAAAACCGCGAACAGCAAGATGCCCGCGTACAGGTACGGCCGCGGGATCTGCAGCAGCTTCACCCACATGCCCACGAGCGGAAGGTTGAGCACGATCAGGATCACATTGCCGATGTAGAGGCTCGCGATGAGCGCCCACACCAGGTTCGACTGGCTCTCGAACAGGAGCGGCCCCGGCTGGATGCCGTACGACTGGAACGCCGTGAGGATGATCGCCGCGGTCGCCGTGGTCGGCAGGCCCAGGGTGAGCAGAGGCACCAGCACACCGGCCGCGGCGGCGTTGTTGGCCGACTCGGGCCCGGCGACGCCCTCGATCGCGCCGCGCCCGAACTCGTCCTTGTGCTTCGACAGCTTCCGCTCTGTCGCGTAGGACAGGAACGTGGCCACGTCCGCGCCACCGGCGGGGATCGTCCCGATCGGGAACCCGATCGCGGTGCCCCGCAGCCAGGGCCTCCAGGACCTGCGCCAATCGGACTTCGTCATCCAGGACCGCCACCCGCGGGTGACCGGGATCACGTCGATGCCCCCGTGTCGCAGCCGGGCCGCGATGTAGAACGTCTCCCCGACCGCGAACAGCCCGACGGCGACCAGCACGATGTCGACGCCGTCCGACAGCGCGGGCAGACCCAGCGTGTAGCGCTGCTGCCCGGAGAGCCAGTCGGTGCCGACGAGTCCGAGGAACAGGCCGACGCCGAGCGAGAGCATCCCGCGCGAGATCGAGCTGCCGATCAGCGCACCGACAGTGATGAAGGCGATCACGATGAGGGCGACGTAGTCGGCGGGTCCGAGATTCACCGCGAACTGCGCGAGCAGCGGCGCGAGGAGGGTCAGCCCGAGGGTCGCCAGCGTGCCGGCGATGAACGATCCGATGGCAGCGGTGGCGAGGGCGGCAGCACCGCGTCCCATCCTGGCCATCTTGTTGCCCTCGATGGCTGTGACGATCGAGGCCGACTCCCCCGGGGTGTTCAGCAGGATGCTCGTGGTGGAGCCGCCGTACATGCCGCCGTAGTAGATGCCGGCGAAGGTGATCAGTGCGGCGGCAGGATCGAGCGTGTAGGTGAGGGGCAGCAGCAGCGCCACCGTCATGGCGGGGCCGATACCGGGGAGCACGCCGACCGCGGTGCCGACGAAGACCCCGAGGAAGGCGAAGGCGAGGTACTCGGGCTGCAGCGCGGTCGCGAAGCCCTCCAGGAGCAGAGTCCAGCTGTCCATCAGAACATCCTTCCGAGCCAGCCGAGAGCCGGGCCCCACGGCAGCGACAGACCGAGCAGACCGCCGAAGACGATCTGGATCACGAGCGCCACGACGATGCCGACGAGGAATGCCATCCACCACCGCTTGGCGGCGAGCGACCACGCCACCCCGCCGAACAGCAGGGCCGCGGCGGGTGCCCATCCGAGGGGTTCGATGAGCAGCAGGTGCGCGACGACGAGCCCGGCCAGCTTGGCGAGGGTGACCCAGTCGGTGGGCAGACTCTCATCGATGTCTTCCGCCTCTTCGGCACCGCCGCGCTCCCCGCGCAGCACGCCGACGAGCACGGCGACCGCTGAGGCGAGCAGGATCACGGAGACGAAGATCGGGAAGACCGTGGGGCCGGCCTTCATGCCGACGGGGACATGGATCAGGAAGATGCCGACGACGGCGAAGACACCGAGCGCGACCATGATTCCGGCGAACACGAGTTCGCCGACGGGGACGGAGGGAGAGCGGCGTGCGGGCCGACCGCCGTGGTCGACCCGCACCCCCTGCTCCCCGGTCCCCGACGATGCGGGGACCGTCATGTCACTGCACCAGACCGATGTTCTTCAGCGTCGCGGTGACCTCGTCGATGTTCCCCGTGAGGAACTCGTCGAACTCCTCGCCCACCAGGAACGCGTCGGTCCACCCCTTGGTCTCGAGCTGCTCCGTCCAGGCTTCGGACTCGTGCAGTTCGGTGATCACCCGCACGAGCTCGTCCTTCTCGCCGTCGGAGATGCCGCCGGGGGCGATCACCCCGCGCCAGTTGGTGAGCACCACGTCATAGCCCTCTTCGGTGATGGTCGGCACGTCGGGAAGCTGCGACACCGGCTCGTCGCTCGACACCGCCAAGGCCTTGAGCGCGCCGCTCTCTACGTGCTGGGCGAACTCGCCCACCCCCGAGATGCCCGCAGCGACCTTGCCGCCGATGAGCAGCGGAACAGCCTCCCCGCCGCCGGAATTCGGGGTGTAGTTGAGTTTCTCCGCGATCTCGGCGCCGTCGAGCCCGGCCTCCTCGAGCATGAGTCCGGCGAGGATGTGGTCGGCGCCGCCCGCGGAGCCGCCCGTGATCGTGACGGACTGGCCGTTGTCGACGATGTCCTCCACGAGGTCTTCCAGGGTGTCGTACTTCGAGTCCGCCGGCACCACCACGACGAGCGGTTCGTCGGTGAGTCGGGCGATCGGGGTGGTGTCCTCGATCCGCACCGCCGAGGCGTTGGTCTCGACCGCGCCGACCATGACCAGGCCCATCACCATCAGCGTGTTCGGGTCCTT
Source organism: Microbacterium sp. 2RAF4 (assembly GCF_052115285.1). NCBI lineage: Bacteria > Bacillati > Actinomycetota > Actinomycetes > Micrococcales > Microbacteriaceae > Microbacterium > Microbacterium sp. 2RAF4. The sequence continues at coordinate 780,470 of NZ_JBFRGI010000002.1, forward strand.
CTCGTTCGCGAGTTGCGCGAGACCGACCGTGCCGCCCGCGCCGCCGACGTTGGTCACGGGAGCGGAGGTCACGAGGTCGTCCTGGGTGAGCACCTGCGACAGGGCACGTCCGGTCTGATCCCATCCACCGCCCGGGTCCGCCGGCACGACGATCGAGACGTCGGTGATCGCGGCGACCTCGGCGTCCCCTCCCCCGTCGTCGGTCGCTGCGCTGCCTCCGGCGCACGAGGTGAGTGTGAGTGCGGCCACCGCGGCCAGCGCGGTCCACGTTCCGATGCGTGCGTTCTTCATGTGCGCTCCTCCTTGAGCGTTCGTGATGCTGTGGATCCACCATGAAGGTCGGAGTGCCCGTGCTCCAGCTTCGGAAACCATTGGTCGGAGTTTCGGAACTATTGGTCGCGAGCGGCTCCCGACCCCGCTCGCGCCCCACTCGTGGAGAGGCCAGAATGAGCACGTGGCCTCGAAGATGACGCTCCGCGTGCAGTTGCTCGTGCTGCAAGCGCTGATCGTGTTCCTGGTGACCCTGGCGACCGGCATCGTGGCCGGTGCATTCCAGGAGCAGGCGCTGCGTGAGGCGTACAAGGATCGGATGCAGGCCGTCGCGCAGTCGATCGCCGCGCTCCCCACGGTGCACGCGGCCTTCGACGATGTCGAGCCGTCCGCCGCGATCCAGCCCATCGCCGAGGTCATCCGCGAGGCGTCCGATCTCGCCTACGTCGTCGTCGCCAATGAGGACGGCATCCGCTACTCCCACCCGAACCCCGACCGCATCGGAGAGAAGGTCTCCACCGACCCGTCGATCCCGCTCTCGGGCGAGATCTACGTCGGCACGCAGACCGGCACGCTGGGCACCTCCTGGCGGGTGAAGGTGCCCATCCGCGACGACGACGGCGATGTGATCGGGACCGCGTCCGTCGGCATCCTCGAGTCGGAGCTCAGCGAGGAGTTCTCGTCCAACCTCGTGTGGCTGATCTCCGCCATGCTGGCCGCCGCAGTGCTCGGGGTGTTCGGATCGGCGTGGGTGACTTCGATCATCCGTCGGCGCATCTACCGTCTCGAGCCGCATCAGATCGCCGCCCTCGTCAAGAACCAGGAGACGACGCTGCACGGTCTGAGCGAAGGGGTCATCACGGTGGACGACGGCGGACGGATCACGCTCGTGAACGACGCCGCCGCCCGTTTCCTGGGCCGAGATGCGGCTGACCTCGACGGCGAGCCCGCCGCCGACGCGCTGGGCGAGGAGCTCACGACCGTGCTCCGAGAGGGCGAGTCCGCCGGACGCCCGGTGATCGTGGGGTCGCACGTGCTCGTCGCCCGGAGCACCGGAAGCGATGCGGACACCGGAGGGATCGGTGCGACGCTCCTGCTGCGCGACCACACCGAACTGCACGACGTGGTCCGCCGGGTGGAGGCGGCGGATGCCATCATCGCCTTCCGGCAGCGGCTCGGCCTGCCCAAGGGCCTCAGCGCTGAGACGCTCGACCGTGTCTCCGCCGCCCTCGTCGCCCGCCCCGATGCGTCGGCGACCGAGATCGGCGAAGACCTCGACATCTCGCGCGTCAGCGCCCGCCGCTACCTCGAGCACCTCGCCGCGTCCGGCAGCGCGACGCGCTCCCTGGACTACTCGACCAAGGGCCGCCCGAGCACCCGGTATCGCGCCGCCGTCTGACTCGCGGGTGCACCGCTTCCCCTGGGACGCAGTGCCATTGTGTGCGACACTGGATCGCATTCGACGACGTCGTCAGCCTGCCCGGATCGAAGGAGATCTCATGGTTCGCAGTACCTATCCCGATGTGGAGATCCCCGAGGTCTCCATCCACCAGTTCCTCTTCGGCGACCTCACCAACGCCGAACTCGACACCGTCGCTCTCGTCGACGGCATGAGCGGCGCGACCACCACCTATCGTCAACTCGTCGGGCAGATCGATCTGTTCGCGGGCGCTCTCGCGGCTCGCGGAGTGGGTGTGGGGACGACGGTCGGGATCCTCTGCCCGAACGTCCCGGCGTTCGCCACCGTGTTCCACGGCATCCTCCGCGCCGGGGCGACGGCCACCACGATCAACTCCCTCTACACCGCGGAGGAGATCGCGAATCAGCTCACAGATGCCGGCGCGACCTGGCTCGTGACCGTCTCCCCGCTCCTCCCCGGAGCTCAGGCCGCTGCCGAGAAGCTCGGCTTCGACGCCGATCATGTGATCGTGCTCGACGGCGCGGAGGGACACCCCTCGCTCGCTGCGCTCCTCGGCGAAGGGCACCCGGCACCGGACGTGTCCTTCGACCCGTCCACCCACCTCGCCGTGCTCCCCTACTCCTCGGGAACGACCGGACGCCCGAAAGGCGTGATGCTCACGCACCGCAACCTGGTCGCCAACGTGTCGCAGTGCGGCCCGGTGCTCGGCGTCGATGCGAGCGACCGGGTGCTCGCCGTCCTGCCCTTCTTCCACATCTACGGCATGACGGTGCTGCTGAACTTCGCACTGCGACAGCGCGCCGGACTCGTCACGATGCCGAAGTTCGACCTTCCCGAGTTCCTGCGCATCATCGCCGAGCACCGCACCACCTGGGTATTCGTCGCGCCGCCGATCGCCGTGGCCCTCGCGAAGCACCCGATCATCGACCAGTACGACCTCTCCTCGGTGAAGGTCGTCTTCTCCGGTGCCGCCCCTCTGGACGGAGCGTTGGCCTCGGCGGTGGCCGACCGGCTGGGCTGCATCGTCACCCAGGGATACGGCATGACCGAGACCAGTCCCGCGGTGAACCTCACCTCCGAGACACGCACCGACATCGACCGTTCGAGCATCGGTCCCCTCGTTCCGAACACGGAAGCACGCCTCGTCGACCCCGAGTCAGGCGAAGACGTCGCGGTGCCCGAGTCGGGAGCGAGCGAGCCCGGTGAGCTGTGGGTGCGCGGCCCCCAGGTGATGGTCGGGTACCTCAATCGTCCGGATGCCACGGCGGAGATGCTCGACGCCGATGGCTGGTTGCACACCGGCGACGTGGCGACCGTCACGCACGACGGCATCTACCGGATCGTCGACCGGCTCAAGGAGCTCATCAAGTACAAGGGCTACCAGGTGGCGCCCGCCGTGCTGGAAGCCGTGCTGCTCGAGCACCCCGCCATCGCCGATGCCGCCGTCATCGGTGCCTTCGATGAAGACGGGCAGGAGGTGCCGAAGGCGTTCGTCGTCCGTCAGCCGAGCGCCGACCTCGATGCCGAGGCGGTCATGGCGCACGTGGCCGCACACGTGGCACCGCACGAGAAGGTCCGGCAGGTGGAGTTCATCGATGTGATTCCCAAATCGAGCTCGGGGAAGATCCTGCGCAAGGATCTGCGCGCGCGTTGACGACGTCGCCCCTGACACGGAGAAGCCCGCCACCCCGAAAGGGTGGCGGGCTTCTCCGTGAGCGAGTGCTTACTCGGACTTCTTCTCGACAGCGTCCTCGGCAGCAGCCTCAGCGGCTTCGCCTTCGGCCTGCGACTCGGCGCCGGCCTCGACGGTCTCGTCGGCGGGAGCCTCCTCAGCGGGAGCCTCCTCGACGACCTCAGCCGGCTCCTCCGCCTTCTCGGCCTTCGGAGCGGCGGCCTTCTTGGTCGACTTCGCCTTCGGGGTGACGGGCTCGAGGACGAGCTCGATCACGGCCATCGGAGCGTTGTCGCCCTTGCGGTTGCCGACCTTCGTGATGCGGGTGTAGCCACCCTCACGGTCCGCGACGAGCGGCGCGATCTCGGAGAACAGGACGTGCACGACTTCCTTGTCACCGATGACCGACAGCACGCGACGACGCGCGTGCAGGTCGCCACGCTTGGCGAACGTGATCAGTCGCTCGGCGAGCGGACGAAGGCGCTTGGCCTTGGTCTCGGTCGTCTTGATCGACTTGTGGGTGTAGAGCGCCGCCGCGAGGTTGGCAAGCATCAGGCGCTCGTGGGCGGGGCCGCCTCCGAGGCGGGGACCCTTAGTGGGCTTGGGCATAATCGTCTAACTCCTGGTCAGAAAGGTCGGGTATCAGAAGGACTCGTCTTCGCTGCCGCCGTAGAAGTGGGCGCCGTCGAAACCGGGCACCGAATCCTTGAGCGACAGACCGAGCGAGATGAGCTTGTCGCGCACCTCGTCGACCGACTTCTGGCCGAAATTGCGGATGTTCATGAGCTGCGTCTCCGACAGGGCGACGAGCTCGGAAACGGTGTTGATGCCCTCACGCTTCAGGCAGTTGTACGAGCGGACCGACAGGTCGAGGTCCTCGATCGGCATCGACAGCTCGCTGGAGTTCACTGCCTCCACCGGCGCCGGGCCGATCTCGATGCCCTCGGCCTCGACGTTCAGCTCGCGGGCGAGACCGAACAGCTCGGTGAGCGTCTTCGCAGCCGAAGCGACGGCGTCGCGGGGGCTGATCGCCGACTTGGTCTCGACATCCAGGACGAGCTTGTCGAAGTCGGTGCGCTCCCCGGCACGGGTCGCGTCGACGCGGTAGCTGACCTTGAGGACCGGCGAGTAGATCGAGTCGATCGGGATCTGACCGGCCTCGGCGTACTCGTTGCGGTTCTGCGTCGCCGAGACGTAGCCACGGCCACGCTCGATGGTGAGCTCGAGCTCGAACTTCGCGGTGTCGTTCAGCGTCGCGATGACGAGCTCGGGGTTCTGCACCTCGACACCGGCCGGAGCCGAGATGTCAGCGGCGGTGACTTCGCCCGCACCGGTCTTGCGCAGGTACGCGGTGATGGGCTCATCGCGCTCCGACGAGACGACGAGCTGCTTGATGTTGAGGATGATCTCGGTGACATCCTCCTTCACGCCGGGGATGGTGCTGAACTCGTGCAGCACGCCGTCGATGCGAACGCTGGTGACAGCAGCACCGGGGATCGACGACAGCAGGCTGCGGCGCAGCGCGTTGCCGATCGTGTAACCGAAGCCGGGCTCCAGAGGCTCGATGATGAACCGGCTACGGTTCTCGACGATCTTTTCCTCGGTCAGTGTGGGACGCTGTGCAATAAGCACTCTGTGTTCCTTTCGATCACATGCCCGCTATATGACATGTGGTGGGGTGAGGTTTTGAGTTGTGGAAATCGATGCCCGCACGCGGGCGTCGAGCCGCTCAGGCCGCGAAGGGGCCGAGCGGCTCGACACGCGAATCAGACGCGGCGACGCTTCGGCGGACGGCAGCCGTTGTGCGCCTGCGGGGTGACGTCCTGGATCGAACCGACCTCGAGGCCAGCGGCCTGGAGCGAACGGATCGCGGTCTCGCGGCCGGAGCCCGGACCCTTCACGAGGACGTCGACCTTCTTGACGCCGTGCTCCGCAGCCTGACGGGCAGCGGACTCGGCAGCCATGCCGGCGGCGTACGGGGTCGACTTGCGGGAGCCCTTGAAGCCCACGCCACCCGACGAAGCCCAGGCGATGACGGCGCCGGACGGGTCGGTGATCGAGACGATCGTGTTGTTGAACGTCGACTTGATGTGGGCCTGGCCCAGCGCGATGTTCTTCTTTTCCTTGCGGCGCGGCTTGCGCGCGGCGGCCTTGGGTGCAGCCATGAAAGTGTTCTCCTAGTCCCTGGGGCCGCGCTTAGCGGGCCTTCTTCTTGCCTGCGACGGTGCGCTTCGGGCCCTTGCGGGTACGGGCGTTGGTCTTGGTGCGCTGACCACGGACCGGGAGACCACGACGGTGGCGGATGCCCTCGTAGGAGCCGATCTCGACCTTGCGGCGGATGTCTGCTGCAACCTCGCGGCGCAGGTCACCCTCCACCTTGTAGTTGCCTTCGATGTGGTCGCGGAGGGCGATCAGCTGGTCGTCGCTGAGGTCCTTCACGCGGATGCTCTCGTCGATGTCCGTCGCCTTGAGGATCTCGACCGAGCGGGTACGGCCGACGCCGTAGATGTAGGTAAGGGCGATCACCACGCGCTTGTCGCGCGGGATGTCAACGCCGGCAAGACGTGCCATGCGGTTCTCCTGGGTGTTGTGGAGGTGTGGAACAGGATCGGTGCCCGGGCCTCCGCCCCGAGGTGTCCCCCGCTTCCGCGGGTTCTGATCCTGCCGTTGTGTCTTCAGTTGTGAGATGTGCGTGAGCGATGCCGCACAGCGCGGGCCCGTCGATCAGACCGGCGGTCCCGCCAGGGACTCAGCCCTGGCGCTGCTTGTGACGCGGGTTGCTCTTGCAGATCACCATGACGCGGCCGTGACGGCGGATCACCTTGCAGTGATCGCAGATGGGCTTGACGCTGGGGTTGACCTTCATGATGTTTCCTGTTCGCTGTCTTCGTACCGCCCCCGGCAGGGGCAGGCCGTTACTTCTCGACCGATCAGCGGTAGCGGTAGACGATACGGCCGCGGGTCAGGTCGTAGGGGCTGAGCTCCACGACCACGCGGTCCTCGGGGATGATGCGGATGTAGTTCTGCCGCATCTTGCCGGAGATCGTTGCAAGGACCTTGTGTCCGTTGCTGAGCTCAACGCGGAACATCGCGTTGGGCAGAGCCTCGGAGATCACGCCCTCGATCTCGATGACACCGTCTTTCTTAGCCATAGCCTCGCTGACGCTTCTGCAGATCGGTCGATCTGCGGTGGGTGATGGGATTGCGGTGCTGCGCCGCCGGACACGCCGAATCAAGGCACAAAGCACCAAAGATCTATGTTAGACGCTCCGGAGCCATCCGGCAACTTGACCGCGTGCGGCGGACGAGCAGCCGGTTCAGCTGATCAGGTCGGTGAACTTCTTCAGGTCGGCCTGGTCCTGCAGGTTGAGGCGGGTGCCGTTGATCTCGACGGTCGGCGTACCGCCGATCTCGTGCGACTTCGCCTGGGCGGCACCGAACTTGCGGTACGTCTCATCGGTGATGCACGACACTGCGTCGTCCGCGCCGACCTGCGTCGCGAAGCCCGCGAGCTGGTCGTTGGTCAGACCCGAGGTGTTCTCCGCGGGCTGGTTCTCGAACAGCGTCTTGGCGAAGTCGAGGTACAGCTCCGGGTTCGACTCGGCGACGCACACCGCAGCACCGGCCGAGCGCGACGAGTACTCGGTCCCCTGGGAGAACCGGTCGAGGATCGCGATGGGGTGGTACTCGAGGGTGATACGACCGTCGGCCGCCGCAGCCTCCAGCTGTCCACCGAACTGGTCCTCGAAGGTCTTGCAGACCGGGCACTGGAAGTCGACGAACACCGCGATCGTGTCTTCGCCGTCCCCGAACGAGATCGCTCCGGTCTCGGAGTTGAACGTGTCGTTGGCCTTGGGCGTCGCACCGGGCGCAGTGGCCTGGTTGTTGAGGAACACCACGAGACCGCCGATCGCCACCAGCACCACGACGACGGCGATCGAGACGCCGATCGCGAACCAGTTGGTGTTGCTCTTCGCCGCTGCCATTACTTTCCGATCTCTCGAGGCTCTACCCCGAACGGGGCGAGTCCGGCTCTTCCACCATCGGGCGCAGTCAGCACCCAGATACCCCCATCATGCAGGGCGACGCTATGTTCCCAATGGGAGCCGTCCGCACCGTCCACCGTCGTGACGGTCCAGTCGTCCTCCTCGATGAAGGTCGCATCTCCGCCGGCGGTGACCATCGGCTCGATCGCGAGCACGAGACCGGGTTTCACCTCTTCACCACGGTCGGGCGTGCGGTAGTTGAAGACGCTGGGTGCCTCGTGCATCTTGCGCCCGATGCCGTGGCCCACGTACTCGCGCAGGATGCCGTAGGGCTCGCCGGAGACCGCTGAGGGCCCCTGAGCCTCGATGTAGTCCTGGATGGCCGCACCGATCTCGTCGATGGACGACACGGACGCCATGGCTGCGATCCCCGCCCACATCGACCCCTCGGTGACGCGGGAGAGCTCCTCGCGGCGGGCGACGAGCTCCGGCCGCTCCGGGTCGGGCACGACGACCGTGATCGCACTGTCGCCGTTCCATCCGCGGAACTGCGCACCGCAGTCGACCGACACGATGTCACCGGACTGGAGCACGCGCTCCCCCGGGATCCCGTGCACGACCTGCTCGTTCACGGAGATGCAGGTCGTGTGGTGATAACCGCGCACCAGCTGGAAATTCGACTCGGCGCCGCGGGCGAGGATCGTGCGGTTCGCCACGGTGTCGAGTTCGAGGGTGGTGACTCCGGCCTTGATCAGCGGGCGGACGGCATCCAGTGCCGCTGCCGTGATCAGCCCGGGCTCCACCATGGCCCGCAGCTGAGCCGGGGTCTTGTAGATCGACCGGCGGAACATCTCAGGAGGTGGAGACCGCTGGGCGCAGGCCGCGCGCGGCCAACGCCTGAGCGATGCGCTCGGTGATCTCGTCGAGCGAGCCGACGCCGTCGATGCGGTCGACGATGCCCTTGGCGCCGTAGACCTCGAGGATCGGGGCGGTCTCGTTCTCGTAGATGTCGAGACGGTGACCGATGGCCTCGGGGGTGTCGTCGGAGCGTCCCTGCTCGGTCGCACGGAGCGTCAGACGCTCCAGGCTCTCCTCGCGCGGCACGTCGAGGAGGATGACGGCGTCGAGCGCCTCGCCCCGCTCGGAGAGGAAAGACTCGAGGTGGGCCACCTGTGCGGTGTTGCGCGGGTAGCCGTCGAGGAGGAAACCATGCGCGGCGTCCTCCTGCGACAGACGGTCGCGCACGATCTCGCTGGTCAGCTCGTCCGGAACGAGGTCGCCCTTGTCGAGGATCGCCGTGACCTGCTGGCCGAGGGGCGTTCCCTCTTTGATGTTCGCGCGGAAGATGTCGCCGGTCGACACGACCGGGATGCCGTAGGACTCGGCGATCCGCACGCCCTGCGTGCCCTTGCCGGAGCCCTGCGGGCCGACGATGAGAAGACGTGCGGAAGCTGTCATCGGAGGAGCCCTTCGTAGTGTCGCTGCTGCAGCTGCGCATCGATCTGCTTGACCGTCTCGAGACCCACACCGACGATGATGAGGATCGAGGCGCCGCCGAACGGGAAGTTCTGGTTGGCGCCGACGGTGGCCAGGGCGATGAGCGGGATGAGCGCGATCAGACCGAGGTAGAGGGAGCCGGGAAGCGTGATGCGGGTGAGCACGTAGTCGAGGTACTCGGCCGTCGGACGCCCCGCACGGATGCCGGGGATGAACCCGCCGTACTTCTTCATGTTGTCCGCGACCTCGACCGGGTTGAAGGTGATCGCCACGTAGAAGTACGTGAAGCCGATGATCAACAGGAAGTAGGCGGCCATGTACACGGGGCTGTTGCCGGTCGTGAAGTTCGTCGTGATCCAGGTCACCCAGGCGGCCGGAGTCGATCCGTCCTGCGGGGTGTTGAACTGCGCGATGAGAGCCGGGATGTACAGCAGCGACGAGGCGAAGATCACGGGGATCACACCCGCCATGTTCACCTTGATCGGGATGTAGGTGTTCGTGCCGCCGTAGGTGCGTCGACCGACCATGCGCTTGGCGTACTGCACGGGGATCCGTCGCTGGGATTGCTCGACGAACACGACGAGCCCCATCACGATGATCCCGACCAGGAGAACCAACAGGAAGACCTCGAAGCCCTTGGTCTGCCAGATCAGACCCATGGCGCCGGGGAACGTCGCGGCGATCGAGGTGAAGATGAGCAGCGACATGCCGTTGCCGATGCCGCGCTCGGTGACGAGCTCGGCGAACCACATGATCAGACCGGTACCGGCCGTCATCGCCATGATGATGAGCAGCTGCGCCCACCACACGTCATTCGTCAGCAGCTGCTGGCAGGCAGCGAGGTCCGTCGTTCCGAAGAGCTGGCCGCTGCGCGCCACCGTGACGAGAGTCGTCGACTGGAGCAGCGCGAGGGCGATCGTGAGGTAACGCGTGTACTGCGTCAGACGGGCCTGACCGGCCTGTCCTTCCTTGTGCAGCGCCTCGAAGTGCGGGATGACCACGCGCAGGAGCTGCGTGATGATCGTCGCGGTGATGTACGGCATGACACCGAGCGCGAAGATCGACAGCTGCAGCAGTGCACCACCGGAGAACAGGTTGACCAGCCCGAGCAGGCCATCGGTGCCGGCGTTGGCGGCGAGACACTCCTCGACGTTCGGGAAGTCCACGAACGGAGCCGGGACGTTGGAGCCGAGTCGGTAGATCGCGACGATGGCGAGAGTGAAACCGATCTTCCGCCGCAGGTCTGGGGTGCGGAAGATCCGCGCGATGGCGCTAAACAAGGACGTTCCTCCTGAAAAGGTTGCCGATTCCCGAAGGACGGCTGAAAGACCAGGGTAACGCAAACCGGGCTTCCCGGAATTCGCCACCGATACCAGGCCCGCCGGATGCGGCCCCAGAGCAAGGTCTCGGAGTGTGAAACCACAAGAGGGGCCGGAGAATCTCCGGCCCCTCTTGCTGTGCGGTTACTTGACGGATCCGCCAGCCGCGACGATCTTCTGCTCGGCAGAACCCGAGACCTTGTCGACCGAAACGGTGAGCTTCACGGCGATGTCGCCGTTTCCGAGAACCTTGACCTTCTCGTTCTTGCGAACGGCACCCTTGGCGACCAGGTCGCCGACGGTGACGTCGCCACCCTTCGGGTACAGCTCCGCGAGCTTCTCCAGGTTCACGACCTGGTACTCCACGCGGAACGGGTTCTTGAACCCGCGCAGCTTCGGGGTGCGCATGTGCAGCGGCATCTGCCCACCCTCGAAGCCGACGCGAACGGTGTTGCGCGCCTTGGTGCCCTTGGTTCCACGACCAGCGGTCTTACCCTTGGAGCCCTCACCACGGCCGACGCGAGTCTTGGCGGTGTTGGATCCAGGGACCGGACGCAGGTGGTGCACCTTCAGCACGCCGGGGCGGGATGCCGGAGCATCCTTCGCCGGCGTCGCCTTCTTGGCGGCAGGCTTCTTGGCAGCGCCCTCAGCCTTGGCGTCGGCGGCAGCGGTCTTGGCCGGAGCCTTCTTCGCAGCCGGCTTCTTCTCGGCGGCGGCCTTGGGAGCCGCGGCCTTCTTCGGGGCCTTCTCAGCCTCGACGGCCTCGTTCTTCTCGGCCATTAGTCGATCTCCTCAACCTTGACGAGGTGGGCGACGGTCTTGACGTAACCGCGCGTCTGCGCGTCGTCGGGGCGGACGGTGGTGTCACCGATCCGCTTCAGACCGAGGCTGCGCAGCGTGTCGCGCTGGTTCTGCTTCTCGCTCACCTTGGACTTGATCTGCGTGACCTTCAGTCGCGCGGCCATCAGGCACCTACCTTCTGTGCGGCGATGGCGTCTGCCTCGGCGCGCACGAGACGCGCAGGGGCAACCTGGTCGAACTCGAGGCCACGACGTGCGGCGACCGCACGAGGCTCCTCGAGCTGCTTCAGGGCGGTGACCGTCGCGTGCACGATGTTGATCGTGTTCGACGAGCCGAGCGACTTCGACAGCACGTCGTGGATACCGGCGCACTCGAGCACGGCGCGGACCGGACCACCGGCGATGACACCGGTACCGGCGGCAGCCGGACGGAGCAGGACCACACCGGCGGCGGCCTCACCCTGCACGGGGTGCGGGATGGTGCTGCCGACGCGCGGAACGCGGAAGAAGTTGCGCTTGGCCTCTTCGACACCCTTCGAGATCGCCAGAGGGACCTCGCGGGCCTTGCCGTAGCCGACGCCGACCAGACCGTTGCCGTCACCGACGACCACGAGGGCGGTGAAGCTGAAGCGACGACCACCCTTCACGACCTTCGAGACGCGGTTGATGGTGACGACGCGCTCCAGGAACTGGTTGTCGCCGCGGTCACGGGAGTTGCGGTCACGACCGCCACCCTGGTTGCGGTCGCCACGGCCGCCGCGGCGGCCGTCACGCGAGTCGCGAGCCGGCTCGGCCTGCGTGGTGCCGGCGGCCGTCTCGGAAGTGGCAGCAGCCGCTTCGGTCACTTCGTTCTCCTTGTTGTCACTCACAGTGCCAGACCCCCCTCGCGGGCGCCGTCGGCGATGGCGGCGACACGACCGGCGTAGCGGTTGCCGCCACGGTCGAACACTGCCTCGGAAACGCCGGCAGCCTTCGCACGCTCGGCGAGGAGCTCGCCGACCTTACGGGCCTTGGCGGTCTTGTCACCCTCGAGCGAGCGCAGGTCGGTCTCGAGCGTCGAAGCCGACGCCACGGTGTGACCCTTGCTGTCGTCGACCAGCTGCACGAAGACGTGGCGGGCCGAGCGGTTGACGACGAGACGCGGACGCGCCTCGGTGCCGACGACCTTCTTGCGAAGGCGGGCGTGACGACGCGCGCGGGCGTCAGACTTTGACTTGAGAGCCATGGTTACTTACCACTCTTTCCGGCCTTGCGACGCACGTTCTCGCCGGCGTAGCGCACACCCTTGCCCTTGTACGGCTCGGGCTTGCGGATCTTGCGGATGTTGGCAGCTGCCTCGCCGACAGCCTGCTTGTCGATCCCGCTGACGGTGAGCTTCGTGGTGCCCTCGACCGTGAGCGTGATGCCGGCGGGCGGGTCGATCAGGACCGGGTGCGAGAAGCCGAGGGCGAACTCGACCGAGCTGCCCTTCTGCTGCACGCGGTAACCGGTGCCGACGACCTCGAGACCCTTGGTGTAGCCCTGGGTCACGCCGATGATGTTGTTGTTGATGAGCGTGCGGGTCAGGCCGTGAAGCGACCGCGACTCGCGCTCGTCGTCGGGACGGGAGACCAGAACCTGGTTCTCCTCGACCGCGACCTCGATGGGGCTGGCCACCGTGAGGGTGAGCTCACCCTTGGGGCCCTTCACCGCGACCTCACGGCCGTTGACCGAAACGGTCACGCCCGCGGGAACGTCGATGGGAAGTCGTCCAATACGCGACATTTCGAATTACCACACGTAGGCGAGAACTTCTCCGCCCACGCCCTTCTGCTCTGCCTGACGGTCGGTGAGAAGACCGGAGGAGGTGGACAGGATCGCCACGCCAAGGCCACCGAGGACCGTGGGGAGCTCGGTCGACTTCGCGTAGACGCGGAGACCGGGCTTCGAGACGCGCTTGATGCCAGCGATGGAGCGCTCACGGTTGGGACCGTACTTCAGCGTCAGCGTGAGGTTCTGTCCGACGCGGGCGTCAGAGGTCTCCCAGCCGGCGATGTAGCCCTCCTGCTGGAGGATCTGAGCGATGTGCGTCTTGAGCTTGCTCGACGGCAGGGTCACGGAATCGTGGTGCGCCGAGTTCGCGTTGCGCAGACGGGTCAGCAGATCTGCGACCGGGTCTGTCATTGTCATTGTTGTTTTCCTTTGTTCATGAGGTTCCGGCTGCCGTTACACGACAGACGGCCTGCGATGACACGCAATTTTCAATTGTACGTGCACATCGACGGGCTCAGTGACACGAGACCACTGAGCCCGTCGAGGGTGTTACGCCTGTGCGTCTTCCGAGCGGAACGGGAAGCCGAGGTGGCGGAGCAGTGCCCGACCCTCGTCATCCGTCTTCGCGGTGGTGACGACGGTGATGTCGAAACCGCGAACCCGGTCGATCTTGTCCTGATCGATCTCGTGGAACACGCTCTGCTCCTGGAGACCGAAGGTGTAGTTGCCGTTGCCGTCGAACTGCTTGCCCGAGAGACCGCGGAAGTCGCGGATACGGGGCAGAGCGAGCGAGACGAGGCGATCCACGAACTCCCACGCGCGGTCACCACGGAGGGTGACGTGCGCGCCGATGGCCTGTCCCTCGCGCAGCTTGAACTGCGCGATGGACTTGCGAGCCTTCGTGACGATCGGCTTCTGGCCGGTGATCTTGGTGAGATCGTCGACCGCGCCATCGATCACCTTGCTGTCGCGAGCTGCCTCGCCGACACCGGTGTTCACGACGACCTTGACCAGTCCGGGGATCTGCATGACGTTCGCGTAGCCGAACTCTTCCTGCAGAGCCTTCTTGATCTCGGTGTTGTACTTCTGCTTCAGGCGCGGCTGGATCTTGCCAGCCGGCGCGGCAGTGTCGGTGCTCATCAGAGGTCCTTACCGCTCTTCTTCGCGTAGCGCACACGGACGGTGCGCTTCACGCCGTCCTTCGTCTGCTCCTCGACCCGGTGGCCGACCTTGGTCGGCTTCTTGGTCGAGGGGTCGACGAGTGCGACGTTCGAGATGTGGATGGAGGCTTCGACGGTCTCGATGCCTCCGGTCTTGGTGCCACGCTGCGTCTGGCCGACGCGGGTGTGCTTGGTGACGTAGTTCACGCCTTCGACGATCACGCGGTTCTTGTCCGCGAGGACATCCAGGACCTTGCCCTGCTTGCCACGGTCGCCGCCACGCTCCTGCGTGGCACCGGTGATGACCTGAACCAGGTCACCCTTCTTGATCTTCGCCATGATTAGATGACCTCCGGCGCCAGCGAGACGATCTTCATGAACTTCTTGTCGCGAAGCTCACGACCGACCGGCCCGAAGATACGGGTGCCGCGGGGCTCCCCGTCGTTCTTCAGGATCACTGCGGCGTTCTCGTCGAACTTGATGTAGGAGCCGTCCGGACGACGGACCTCCTTCTTGGTGCGGACGATGACCGCCTTGACGACATCGCCCTTCTTCACGTTGCCACCGGGGATCGCGTCCTTGACGGTCGCGACGATGGTGTCGCCGAGGCCCGCGTAGCGACGCTTCGAGCCACCGAGGACACGGATGGTGAGCAGCTCCTTGGCGCCGGTGTTGTCGGCGACCTTGAGTCGGGATTCCTGCTGGATCACTTGGCCTTCTCCAGAATCTCCACCAGGCGCCAGCGCTTCGTGGCGCTCAGCGGGCGGGTCTCGTTGATCAGGACCAGGTCGCCGATGCCGGCGGTGTTCGCCTCATCGTGCGCCTTGACCTTCGAGGTGCGGCGGATGACCTTGCCGTAAAGCGGGTGCTTCACGCGGTCCTCGACCTCGACCACGATGGTCTTGTCCATCTTGTCGCTGACGACGTAGCCACGACGCGACTTGCGGTACCCACGGGCATCCGCATCGCGCACATCGTGAGCAGCGTGCTCAGCCTCGACGGCGGCTTCCTTCTTGGTGGCCATCACTCAGCCTCTTCCTTCACGGCGTCGTCGGCGGAGTCCGCCTTCTTCGCCTTCGACTTGGTCGCCTTCTTGGCCGGAGCCTCGACCGGAGCGGGCGTCGCACGGATGCCCAGCTCGCGTTCGCGGATCACGGTGTACAGGCGCGCGATGTCGCGCTTGACGGCGCGGATGCGGCCGTGGCTCTCCAGCTGGCCGGTGGCCGACTGGAAACGGAGGTTGAACAGCTCCTCCTTGGCCTTGCGCAGCTCCTCGACGAGGCGCTGGTCTTCGAATGTGTCGAGCTCTGCCGGGGCGAGCTCCTTGGTGCCGATCGCCATTACGCGTCGCCCTCCTCGCGCTTGATGATGCGTGCCTTGAGCGGCAGCTTGTGAATTGCACGGGTCAGAGCTTCGCGAGCGAGCTCCTCGTCGACACCCGCGACCTCGAAGAGGACACGGCCCGGCTTGACGTTGGCGACCCACCACTCGGGGGAACCCTTACCGGAACCCATGCGGGTTTCGGCCGGCTTCTTCGTGAGCGGACGGTCGGGGTAGATGTTGATCCACACCTTTCCACCACGCTTGATGTGACGGGTCATCGCGATACGAGCGGACTCGATCTGACGGTTCGTCACGTAAGCGGGCGTGAGGGCCTGGATGCCGAACTCGCCGAAGGAGACCTTCGTGCCGCCGGTGGCCTGACCCGAGCGGCCCGGGTGGTGCTGCTTGCGGAACTTGACCTTACGGGGGATGAGCATTATGCCGACGCTCCTTCTGCGACAGGTGCCTCGTTGCGCGGGGCACGGCGGCGGTCGCCACCACGGTCGTCACGACGAGCCTTGGGTGCGTTGGCCTGCTCGCGAGCGAGCTCCTTCGCGGTCAGGTCGCCCTTGTAGATCCAGACCTTCACGCCGATGCGACCGAAGGTGGTCTTGGCCTCGTAGAAGCCGTAGTCGATGTTCGCGCGCAGCGTGTGCAGCGGCACACGACCCTCGCGGTAGAACTCCGAACGGCTCATCTCGGCGCCGCCGAGGCGGCCGGAGACCTGGATGCGGATGCCCTTGGCGCCGGCGCGCTGAGCGCCCTGCAGACCCTTGCGCATCGCACGACGGAACGCCACACGAGCAGAGAGCTGCTCGGCGATGCCCTGTGCGACGAGCTGTGCATCGGCCTCGGGGTTCTTGACCTCGAGGATGTTCAGCTGGATCTGCTTGCCCGAGAGCTTCTCGAGGTCGCCGCGGATGCGCTCGGCCTCGGCTCCACGACGACCGATCACGATGCCCGGACGGGCGGTGTGGATGTCGACGCGGACGCGGTCACGGGTGCGCTCGATCTCGATGTTCGAGACACCGGCGCGGTCGAGCTGCGTCTTGAGCAGGTTACGGATCTTGATGTCTTCGGCGACGTAGTCGGCGTAGCGCTGACCCGGCTTCGTCGAGTCAGAGAACCAACGCGAGACGTGGTCCGTCGTGATGCCGAGACGGAAGCCGTACGGGTTTACCTTCTGTCCCATTACTTGCTCGCCTTCTTGTTGCTGTCGCCCGCGGCGGCCGGAGCCACCTCAGGCGTCGAGAGCACGACCGTGATGTGGCTCGTGCGCTTCTTGATCTGGAAAGCGCGACCCTGTGCACGGGGCTGGAAACGCTTGAGCGTGGTGCCCTCGTCGACGTACGCGTTGGCCACGTACAGGTCCTTCTCGTCGAGGAACTCGCCGTCGCGATCTGCCTTCACCTGCGCGTTGGCCATGGCCGACGCGACGAGCTTGTAGATCGGCTCACTGGCGGACTGCTGAGCGAACTTCAGGATCGCCAGAGCCTCCTGGGCCTGCTTGCCCTTGATGAGCGCGACGACACGACGAGCCTTCTGAGGGGTCACGCGAATGTGCTTCACGCGTGCGATCGATTCGACCATTAGCGGCGCCGCCCCTTCTTGTCGTCCTTCTCGTGGCCGCGGAAGGTGCGGGTGGGCGCGAACTCGCCCAGCTTGTGACCGACCATGGTCTCGGACACGAACACAGGGATGTGCTTGCGTCCGTCGTGGACCGCGATCGTGTGGCCCAGCATGGCCGGGATGATCATGGACCGACGGGACCAGGTCTTGATGACGTTCTTGGTGCCGGCTTCGTTCTGCACGACCACCTTGCGAAGCAGGTGATCGTCGACGAAGGGGCCCTTCTTAAGACTGCGAGGCATCTTCTCTTACTCCTACTTACGCTTCTTGCCGGCGTTACGACGACGCACGATGTACTTGTCGCTTTCCTTGTTGGCGTGACGGGTACGACCCTCAGCCTGACCCCAAGGGGAGACGGGGTGACGACCACCAGAGGTCTTACCCTCACCACCACCGTGCGGGTGGTCGACCGGGTTCATCGCGACACCACGCACGGTCGGGCGGACGCCCTTCCAGCGCATGCGGCCGGCCTTGCCCCAGTTGATGTTCGACTGCTCGGCGTTGCCGACCTCGCCGATGGTCGCGCGGCAGCGCGCATCGACGTTGCGGATCTCGCCCGAGGGCAGACGCAGCTGGGCGTAGGGGCCGTCCTTGGCGACGAGACGGACGGACGCGCCGGCCGAACGTGCCATCTTCGCGCCGCCGCCGGGGCGGAGCTCGATCGCGTGGATGACGGTACCGGTGGGGATGTTCTTCAGCGGGAGGTTGTTACCCGGCTTGATGTCAGCCCCGGCACCCGACTCGACGATGTCGCCCTGCTTCAGCTTCGCCGGAGCGAGGATGTAGCGCTTCTCACCGTCGAAGTAGTGCAGCAGCGCGATGCGCGCGGTGCGGTTGGGGTCGTACTCGATGTGAGCGACCTTGGCGTTGACGCCGTCCTTGTCGTTACGACGGAAGTCGATGACGCGGTACTGGCGCTTGTGGCCACCACCGATGTGACGGGTCGTGATGCGGCCCTGGTTGTTGCGACCACCGGTCTTCGAGAGCGGGCGCAGCAGCGACTTCTCCGGCGTCGATCGAGTGATCTCGGCGAAGTCAGCCACCGACGAGCCGCGACGGCCCGGGGTCGTGGGCTTGTACTTGCGAATAGCCATTATTGTCCTTATCCCCCGGATCAGCCGATTGCCGTGAAGATGTCGATGGTGCCCGACTTCAGGGTGACGATGGCGCGCTTGGTGTCCTTGCGCTTGCCGGTGCCGAAGCGGGTGCGACGAGCCTTGCCGACGCGGTTGAGGGTGTTGACCCCTGCGACCTTGACGCCGAAGATCTTCTCGATGGCGAGCTTGATCTCGGTCTTCGAAGCGCGCGGGTCCACGAGGAAGGTGTACTTGCCTTCGTCGATCAGACCGTAGCTCTTCTCGGACACGACCGGCTTCAGGATGATGTCGCGCGGGTCCTTGTTCAGGGCCGTCTGGAGAACAGATGCCTGCTCGCTCATGCGGAGACCTCCTGGTTGGCGCCGGACTTGGAGGCGATGAAGCCCTCGAGCGCGGCCTGGGTGAAGACGATGTCGTCGGAGACGAGCACGTCGTATGCGTTGAGCTGGTCGAACGTCAGCACGTGCAGGTTCGACAGGTTGCGGATGCTCTTCAGCGTCACGTCGTCGTTGCGCTCGATCACGACGAGCACGTTCTTCGACGAGACGACGTTGGTGAGGAAGTTCACCGCGGTCTTGGTCGAAGGCGTGCCGTCGATCCCGAAGGACTCGATGGCGTGGATGCGGTCACCGCGGAAGCGGTCGCTGAGCGCGCCCAGCAGGGCGGCGGCGATCATCTTCTTGGGGGTGCGCTGCGAGTAGTCGCGCGGCTTGGGGCCGTGCACGATGCCACCACCGGTCATGTGCGGCGCGCGGATGGAACCCTGACGGGCGTTACCCGTGCCCTTCTGCTTGAAGGGCTTGCGGCCGGCACCGGAGACCTCGCCACGACGCTTGGTCGAGTGCGTGCCCTGGCGAGCCGCCGCGAGCTGCGCGACGACGACCTGGTGGATGAGCGGGATGTTCGTCTTGGCGTCGAACAGCGCGGCGGGAAGCTCGATCGAGCCTGCCTTCTTGCCGTCTGCCTTGAGGACGTCGAGCGCGAGAGTGGAGTCAGCCATGATCAGGCACCCTTCACTGCGTTGCGGACATAGACGATGCGGCCACGAGCACCGGGGACGGCGCCCTTGACGAGCATGAGTCCCTTCTCGATGTCGATGGAGTGCACCGTGAGGTTGAGGACGGTCACGCGCTCGCCACCCATACGGCCGGCCATGCGCATGCCCTTGAAGACGCGGCTCGGGGTCGACGATGCGCCGATGGAGCCGGGCTTGCGGTGGTTGCGGTGCGAACCGTGCGAAGCCGAGACGCCCTTGAAGTTGTGACGCTTCATGACACCGGCGAAGCCCTTGCCCTTGCTCGTGCCGACGACGTCGACGAGCTGGCCGGCCTCGAAGGTGCCGTCGACCGTGAGCTCCTGGCCCAGGTTGTAGTCGCCGGCGTCCGCGGTGCGGATCTCGGTGACGTGACGACGCGGCGTGACGCCGGCTGCCTCGAAGTGGGCGGAGAGCGGCTTGTTCACCTTGCGGGGGTCGATCTGGCCGTACGCGATCTGCACGGCGTTGTAGCCGTCCTTCTCGGGCGTGCGGACCTGGGTGACCACGTTGGGTGCCAGCTCGATGACGGTGACGGGAACGAGCTTGCCGCTCTCGTTCCACACCTGGGTCATGCCGAGCTTCGTGCCCAGCATGCCCTTGGAAACCTTGGAGTTGATGTCAGCCATGTCGAACCTCAGAGCTTGATCTCGATGTTGACATCGGCCGGCAGGTCGAGACGCATCAGCGAGTCGACGGCCTTGGGCGTCGGGTCGACGATGTCGATCAGACGCTTGTGGGTGCGCATCTCGAAGTGCTCGCGGCTGTCCTTGTACTTGTGCGGCGACCGGATGACGCACACGACGTTCTTCTCGGTCGGAAGGGGCACGGGGCCGACGACGGTTGCGCCCGCACGGGTCACGGTGTCGACGATCTTGCGTGCGGACGTGTCGATGACCTCGTGGTCATACGACTTCAGGCGAATGCGGATCTTCTGTCCCGCCATTGTCTGCTCTCTCTCTTTAAGCGTCTTACCGTCCGGGACCGGGTGGCCCTGGGGCATTGGACGCACGTCGGCGCTGTTCGCGCCTCGGCACGAGAACGGCTCTTGCGAGTCGATCTGCTGCACCACTGTTCTTCTGTCAGCCGGACGCCGTGAAGCGACCGGATGCCGACCTTCCGCCGCGCACGGCAGAAACCCTTCATGTTGAGGGGTGTCGGGGTTGTGTTCTGCTACCCGCGGCCTAGAACCCTGCACCGTCCCGAAGGAGGCGCCGTCTATGCACTGCCCTGGCAGTGATCCCTCGCGCGCACAGCGGCGACGGAATATCGAACCTGTCTATTCTGCCACGGCTGATTTCACTTGCGCAAACCCGGGCGTGTCGCGCTCGTCCGGTAGTCGCGATGACGCGTGCGAAACGGGTCAGATCGACGGAGATAGCGGGGCGAGGCATCCCCATGCCTCGCCCCGCTTGGGGAGGGCGTTCAGTGCGAGGGGGCACACCGAACGCGAGTAGCCCGGCGTGAAGGGACGCCGAACTCCTCGACCGAGGGCGCGGCGGAAGACCCGCCGCGCAGGCAGGGAGACGCTCAGGCGCCGTGACGGCGCGCGTCGCACGATGATCCCCAAGATCGCTTGTCCCCAGTTTCGTACGCGGAAGTCCGCGTGCTTCGGGAAACCGAACCCCTTCGGCTTCCCCGACCGCAAGATCCCCAGGCGGTCTCGATGATCCTACTGGATACATCTGTGGATGCGCCACATCCGAAGACATTCCGAAGCCGAAGCCGCCGGGCAGACGACGCGGAAACCGCCGGGCGGGCGCAGAAGAGCGGCGACCCACCGGAGTGGATCGCCGCTCAGAGGCTGTGCTGAGTGCTACTCGTTGCCGACGGCCTTGTCGGCGCTGTCGCGGATCTCGTCGATCTTGTCTGCGGCGCCGGGAGCGATCTTCTTGGCGAAGTCGGCCACGCCGTCGAGCACCTTGTCGCTGATGTCCTCGGCCTGCTCGCTCTTGACCGCCTCGGCGATCTTGTCCTTGTTCTGCTCGTACAGGTCCTTGCCCTTGTTGACGGCGTCCTCGATACCCATAATTCCCCTTCGGAGGCGGTGTGCGATGTGCGTCTAGTCTGCACGAAGGGCCGCGCTATCACCAGAGGAAGGACAGCGGCAGAGGCAGCACCCCGTGGCGTCGGTCACTGGCAGGTGACGGCGTCCTGCGTGAGGACCGTCGGAGTGACGACCGGGGTGCTGTCGAGCTCGATCTTCGTGGGGGCGTCGGAGTCCGCGACGAACTCGTAGGTGAGTGTCCTGGTCTCCTGCGGCGCCAGTGTCAACCGCATCGTTCCGACGGTGAACTCCTGGTCCTTGCGCACCTCCGACTGCGCGAGCTCGGCGTCCGCCCTCTGCCCGACCGGCGAGTATCCCGGAGGGGCGAAGGCGAGGGTCTCCACCTGCATCGATCCCTTCGGGGTCTCGATCCCGACGCCGGTGACGTACTCGGGAAGCCCTCGCACCGAAGCGGGATCGACGGTGTTGGCAAGCGTCACCGTCACGAACACGTGACGGCGTCCGTCGGCGGCGCAGATCGGCTGACTCACGTCGATCGACTGGGTCATGTACCGCTGCATCTTCCCTGGCGTCCAGTCGATGAAGTAGACACCGAATGCCTCCGTACCTTCCACAGCCCTCGGGCCGCGACGGTCGAGGTCCGTGCCGGCGATGAGCTGCTGCTCCGACTCGCGCGCGCTCCAGATCGCGATCCGGCCCTCCTTCGCCGCGAGCCCGAGCACGGAGGACAGCTTGGCGAAATCGACCTGACCGCCCATCAGCTTCTGCAATGTCAGCCCAGCGAAGACCTGGTTGATCATGTCGACCTCTGCGGGCTCGTATGTCTTGTACAGGTCTCCGAGCAGCATCGCCACCGCGTTGGAGTTCGAGATCTCCGGGCCGCCGGGGATCGCGACCGGCCCGGTCGCGACCAGGAGGTAGCTCAGGGCGACGGTGTCGAGGGAGACGACCGCGTCGACCTCGACGCCCTTGGCCTCACGCCACATGTCGCGTGCGATCTCGAACGTCCTGTCGAAGCGGGGCGAGCGGGTGAGCGCCTGAACGTAGCTGCCGAACAGCGAGCCGTACAGGTCGGTCTCCTCCTGTGTCACTCCCCCGACCGGTGGACGGAAGTTCGGGAAGTCGCGGCCGGAAGCCGACGACTGGTTCACGATCGAGATGGCGCCGTTGTCGATGTGCACCTGGGCCATGGAGCCGATCGTGCCGCCACCGGACATCACCTCACCATTGTTCTGGAAGATGACCAGCACGTCGCGGGGTCCCCCCTCTCCCAGCATCTCGGGGAGGGCTTCGACAAGCGGCATGACGCCGGCGAGTGTGCTCGCAGCCGGCTTCAGAACCTTCTCGATACGTTCGACACCGGACGCCACGGGCCCGAGGAGCGCGTCATGATCGACGCCCGCCAGCATCGACGAGGCATCGCGCACGGCCTTGTCGGCCGACCTCGCGATGTCCCCGATGCCGTGGATCGCCTGGAGGTCGAGCCCGCCGTCGGAAGGACGAAGTGCAGCGATATCGATCGCCGAAGCGGGAAGGAGCGCCTTGGTGGCCAGCTCGTCGACGGCCGCGGTCGCCATGCGGACGCCATGGAGGTTCGGGCCGACCACCGGCACCCACTCCAGCGACTCCCAGAGGAACCCGCTGGTCTGCTCGTGCGCGGAAGCGGCGGTCTTGGTCAGCTCCTCCGCCGCTGCCTGCGCGCCCGCGGTGTCGCCGGAGGCGATCAGCCCGGGGATGCTCTGGGCCAGCGGCACCGAAGCCTCGAGCTTGTCCTTGGCGTCGAGCGCCTTCGGAATGAGGATCGCAGCGATCACGGCGACGGCGATGAGCAGTGCGAGCACGACGCCCACCACCCACAGGATGATCCGGGTGCGGCGACTCTTTCGACGCTGCTGCTCGTTCTGGGCTCGACGCGCGCGTCTGGAGTCTCGGGTCACCGCAATATACTACCGAGGTGGACCTGAGCAGCGTCGCAGACCGCGACGCACGCCCATGGCGGGGTTCGCCCACACCATGGAGGAGTGCACGTGAAAGCTGTCATCGTCGGTCAGGGATATGTCGGGCTTCCTGTAGCCATGCGCGCCGTGCAGGTGGGCATGACGGTCGTCGGACTCGATGTCGACAGCGTGCGGATCGGCGCTCTGCATGCCGGTGAGTCGTACGTCGATGACATCTCGTCGGAGCAGCTGAAGGAGGCGATCGCTTCGGGTCGCTATCTCGCGTCCTCCGACTACGACGACACCGAGGGCTTCGACGTCGCGGTGATCACGGTCCCCACTCCGCTCCGCGAGGGTCTCCCCGACATCTCCTACATCGAGTCGGCTGGCGCCTCGCTGGCGACCCGACTCACCCGCGGGGCGACGGTCGTGCTCGAGTCCACGACCTACCCGGGCACGACAGAGGAGATCCTCGTCCCCCTCCTCGAGGCCGGGTCCGGACTCCGGGCAGGACAGGACTTCGCCGTCGGCTACAGCCCGGAGCGGATCGACCCTGGCAACCCCACATGGGGCTTCGTCAACACCCCGAAGGTCGTCTCCGGCATCGACGAGCAGTCGCTCGGCAAGGTGAAGGCCTTCTACGACCTCCTCGTGGACCGGACGGTGAGCGTGACCACGCCCAAGGAGGCTGAGCTCACCAAGCTTCTGGAGAACACGTTCCGCCACGTCAACATCGCCCTCGTGAACGAACTCGCCGTGTTCGCGCACGAGCTCGGCGTCGACATCTGGGAATCGATCGATGCCGCGGCGACCAAGCCGTTCGGGTACATGAAGTTCACCCCTGGCCCCGGTGTCGGCGGACACTGCCTTCCCGTGGATCCGAGCTACCTCTCGTGGCAGGTGCGGCGCAAGCTCGGCCGCAGCTTCCGCTTCGTCGAACTCGCCAACGACGTCAACGACCATATGCCGGACTACGTCGCCCAGCGTTCCATGGAGCTGCTCAACGAAGATCAGCGCTCGTTGAACGGGTCGACGATCCTGCTCGTCGGACTCGCCTACAAGCGCGACACCGCCGACATCCGCGAATCGCCCTCCCTGCGCCTCATCGAGCTGCTCACCTCCTTCGGTGCGTCCATCCGCGGTGCGGACCGCCACGTCGAGTCGCACCGGTGGCCGGCCGCCGTCGAGCGCGTGGAGCTCTCCGCCGCGGAAGTCGAGGCCGCTGATCTGGTCATCCTGGTGACCGATCACTCGGACTTCGACCTGACGCTGCTGCACGAGTCCCCGACGCCGGTGCTCGACACCAAGGGCCGGCTCTCGGGACCCAGGGTCGTTCGTTTGTGAGCTCGCTGCGCCTGATCCTCACGTCCTCGGCTGCCGCGGTCGCGACGCTCTCCGTTCAGGTCCTCGGCCTCATCACCCTCGCCCCCACGGACTTCGGGCTCTTCTCGATCGTCTATCTCGCCGGCGCCTTCGCGCTGTCGCTCGCGCTCTCACTCATCTGCGAGGCGGCGACCCGTTCGCGCCAGGACGTCCCCACCTCCTGGGCGGACTTCAGCGGTGCGTCGACGGAGTTCGCCCTGATCTTCGCCACTGTCTCCGCACTCGTCGTCTCCCTGACGGACTCGCCCCTGACGCCGTACTGGTGGCTGATCGCGCTCGCCATCGGCGGCAGCGCATACCGCTCGACCGCACGGTTCTACGCGGTCGAGAACGGCGACGCGCGCGGATCGGTCCTCGGCGACGTCATCGCCGCCGTCGTCGCGGTCGCCCTCAGCATCTTGACCCTCACCCTCCACAGCGGCGAGCTCTCCTGGGTCCTCGGCACCTGGGCGGCGTCGAGCGTCGTCGCCGCCGTGTTCTCGCGGTGGCCTGCGCTGAGTCGCCCTGGCGTGCTCGCGCGCTGGACCCGTCAACGCTGGACCGCCATCGCTCCCCTCGTGCGCGATTCCCTGATCATGGATGCCTCATCGATCGGTACGCCCTACGCGCTGGCCCCGATCCTCGGAGTCGGCCCGTTCGGTGTCTACCGCGCCGTGTCGAACGTCGCCGCACCGGTGCGCCTGCTGCTGAACCCGATCCGGCCGCGTATCGCCCGACTGCGGATGTCTGTGTCGACCGTCGGGGCGGTGATCGCGGGCGGTGTCGTGCTCGGCGGTCTCGCCGCCGGGGTGCTGCTGCTGCTCGGCGAGACGTCCTGGCCGCTCGGCACTCTCCGAGACCTCGTTCCGTTCGCCGCACCGACTGCGATCTTCGTCATGGCGAACATGGTGGGGCACACCTTCTACATCGTGTCCCGACTGCGGGCCTCACGACGCGACCTGCTCGCCGCGCGGCTCGTCCAGACCGCGCTGGGCGTCGTCGGACCACTCGTGGGGGCTCTGCTGGGCGGACTGAGCGGGGCGATCTGGGCATACGCCCTCTCCACCCTGCTGTCGTCGCTCTTCTGGCTGCTCGTCGCCCGACGCGCGGATCAGCTGCCGGTCACAGCCTGAAGCCAGGCCGACTCCCACGCAGAGAAGCTGTAGTGGTCCCGCACTGTGCGGTGGCCCGCGGCTCCCCGCTCCCCGCGTCGCGTCGCGCTCTCCGAGAAGAAGCCGACGAGGGCGTCCGCCCAGTCGTTCGTGCCCTCGGGGGCGATGCCGTCACCTCTGCGGAGGATCTCGGCGTTGACCCCGACCGGGTCGCCCATCATCGGGAGCCCCGCCGCGCCGTACTGCAGCAGCTTGTAGCCGCACTTGCCTCGCGACCAGGCGGAATCCGGTGTCGGCATCAGCCCGAGGTCGGCGTCGGCGAGCACGGCACCGAAGGTCTGCGGCGACCACGCCACCCGGTCGACGATCGCATCCAGCGGACCGAGCTCCGCGTCCCCCGCGCTGACGACGGTGAGCCGCATGCCCGTCCGCTCATGCGCATACAGCAGCGCAGACTCGATGTCGCGCAGATAGCGCTCCGTTGCGGGCGAGCCGATCCATGTCGCGCGGGGCGTGTCCCCGATGTCGAAGCTCGTCTTGCGCGAGTAGTCCGCCGGATCCACACAGCTCGGGATCACCGTCACGCGAGGATTGATGCGGCTCGCCGCCTCGGCGAGCGCGGCGTTTCCGGCGATGACGACATCGGCCGCGCCGACAGCCTTCCGCCAGATCGCCGCTTTCGGGAACGGACCTCGACGGTCGAGGTGGAGGGCGTCATCGAAATCGTAGATCCCGACGCGCTCGCCACGCAGCAAGCGTCTCTCCACCCCGCCGCGACTCAAAGGGCTCGCCTGCCGCGACACGAGCACCCGCGCGTCGCGCGGAGGAGTGCGACGCACCTCCGCCTCGGCCGCGAGCAGGCGCCGAGGAGACTTCAGGAGGGACCGTCCGGAGTTGGTCGCGCCGTCGAGGTACGAGTGCGTGACCGCGGGCACGTCCACCCTGTCGAGCCAGTCGAAGACGCGGACCCGTGCGCTTCCCGCGCGGCGCCCGTAACTGGTGTACGTGTGCAGCGCCGTCATGATGTCGCCCGCCGGCGAGAGCCGATCACCCCGAGCACCACGATGATCGCGGCCGTCACGAGATACAGCGTGTTGTTGGTCTTCTGGGTGAAGGTGACCAGGAAGAGCGTGGAGAGCAGCAGGGCCGAGAGCCACCAGCGCGCCGGGGACGCCCGCCGCGTGGAGTAGAGGTAGGCGACGAGCGCACCGATCGCTGCCGCGCCGAGGGCGACGCCGACGACCCGCCAGTCCCGGTAGAACGGCTCCAACCATGTGTACACGTTCGTCAGGGTTCCCACGTCGACGAACGGCGCCACAGGGTTCCAGGTGCGCAGTCCGGGGACAAGACTCAGGATGGGCTCGAAGAACGCCGTGCCGAAGGTCTGCGGGTTGAAATCGCCGTAGACGATGCGAGGCCCGCCCACCGGCGGCCAAGCGCCGTTGGTGGAATCCACCAGGGACAGGAACGCGGGGACGCCCGCGGTCAGATAGATGAACGGGCTGGACAGCCCGGAGGCGCTCAGCACTGGCGAGACGTTGCTGCCGACATCACCCGTCTTGCCCAGCGCGCCCGCGAGCAGCTGGAAGGCGAGTAGCGCACCGGCGCCGATGGCTACGATTGACACCATCATCACCCAGGGTCGGAGATACCACGCCCGCGCGCGGCCGCCGCGCCAGGAGCGCGCGTAGAGGAGCAGAAGGGCGCCGATCGCGAGCAGGATTCCCGCGAAGAGGTTCGTCCGCTGCAACAGGGCGAGCATCGAGGCGGCGAGCAGGACCGCGGCCGGAGCGCGCCACCACCACGCGAGTCCGTTCCGGACCGACCCGGGGACGATGAGGATCGCGAGGAGAAGAGGTCCGACGTACATCAGCAGACGCGCCCACAGGGGCACTCCGGCGAGGTACGACTCGGCAGCGCCACGGATCGTTCCGGGATGGAACCAGAAGGTCTCCCACCCGAAGCGCTGGAGGATCGTCCAGATGTACACCCCGAAACCCAGCGCATAGGCCCCGGCGAGGATCAGCAGGGCCCGCCGACTGACGAGCGCATGATCCCGCGGCGCCAGGTCGGCGCTGTGTGCCCTACGGGCTGCGAGCGCGACACCTCCCCACGCCCCGACGGAGAAGAACGCGATACCGACCAGCAGCGCACCCCACGCGGCGATCGATGCACCGTGATAGGCGATGAGCCCCGACCCGACGAGGACCAGCGTGACCGCCCACACCGCGTTGTGCACGACCACGGGAAGGAACGCTCGTCGCGCGATGAACCAGGTCAGGACGGTCAGTCCGATGAGCACGGCGACGACGACGAGCGCGCCGACGCCGTTGGAGACGTCCGTCATCGCTGGCCCCGCTCCATCTGACTCCGAAGGAAGCCGGACACCGAGGCATGGACGGCGTCACGTCGGAAATGCTCGACCACGAAGTCGCGAGCGTTCGCGCCCAGATCCGCCGCGAGCTGCGGATCCTCGATCACCCGCTGCAGAGCGTCGGCGAGCTGACCAGCGTCCCCCGCCGGCACCATCAGTCCGGTGCGTTCGGGGATCACGGAATCCACCGCTCCGGTCGCATCCGTCGTGACGACGGCGATCCCTGTCGCCCCCGCCTCCAGCACGACGTTGGGAAAGCCCTCGCGCAGGGTCGGGAGGCAGAGGGCTCGCATCAGGGGATAGTACATCGACGTGTCTGGTACGGCGCCGAGCACGATCGGGGCGCGCCGCAGTCGCGAGAAGGAATCCAGTTCCGCACCGTCGACGCCGCCCACGATCAGCAGCTGGTACTCCGCTCCGCGGTCGTCCAGGAGGCGACAGGCCTCGGCGAGGACCTCGAGGCCCTTGTCGTGGTTGAGCCTGCCGACGAAGCCGATGACGGGGACACCGGGCAGGAGGCCATCGACCTGTGCCGCCGTGTTGCCTGGGGCGAAGCGGTCCACGTCCACACCGTTGGAACTGCCTCTGCCGCGCACGGTGATGCGTGCGGCCGGCGCAAGCCGCATGGACACGACGCGCTGTCTGAGGCTCGGACTCACGGCCAGCGTGGTGGTCGCGAGGCGGATCGTCAGACGCTCCATGATCGTCAGCACCCGCCGAGTCATCCCCGCTGCGGTCTCCAGTCGGAGCCCGCGCAGGTGATACACACGAGTGCGCACGCCGAGCAGCCGGGCGGCGGTGATGCCGAGCAGACCTGCTTTCGGGGTGCCGACGAAGACCACGTCTGGCCGGAGGCGGCGGATCAGCCGCATCCAGTCACGCAGCCCGCGGACGTCCCCGACGATGTCGATCTCCCTGGCCATGGGGAGCGGGTGCACCGAGACTCCGGGAGACGATGCGAGCGCGTCGAGCCTCTCACCGGGCGAGCTCGCGACGTGCACATCCCATCCGTCAGCGACCAGCCGCTGCGGCAGCCCGGACAGCAGGCCGATGGAGACGTCCGCCGTGACGCCGATCAATATGCGAGCTGTCGCGGCCGGGATCACGAGTCCTTGCTCCGGAACCACGCGACGGTCTTCGCGATCCCTTCCTCGAGTGGGACGGGCTGGACGTCGGGGAACAGCTCCCGTAGACGAACGCCGTCGGACTGGGAGGCGCGTACATCCCCAGGACGCGGGTCGACGTGCTCGACGGTCACCGTGCGGCCGGTCTGGTCCTCGATGACGGACACCAGCTCACGCAGTGTGGTGTTGGTTCCGAACGCGAGATTCACGGGATGTCCCGACGTCACGCGGTCTCGGACCGCAACCATGAGCGCATGCGTCACCGTGTCGACGCTCGTGAAGTCCCGCGACTGCAGGCCGTCGCCGTGGATGGTGAGCGGCCGCCCGGCGAGGGCGGCGTCGACGAACCTCGGGATCACTGCGGCGTACACGTGATCGGCCGGCTGGTAGGGACCGTAGACGTTGAAGAAGCGGAACGCCAAGGTCGGAAGACCGTAGGAGTACTGGTAGGCCAGCACGTAGGCCTCTCCCCCGAGCTTGGTCGCCGCGTACGGGCTCATCGGCCGCGTCCAGTCGAACTCCGACTTCGGCAGAGCGGGGTTGGCGCCGTAAACGGAGCTCGAGGAAGCCATCACCACATAGGCGTTCTCGCGCCGGGCCGCTTCGAGCACGGTCAGCGTCCCCGTCAGGTTGGCGACGTGAGAGGCGATCGGGTCGTCGATGGACCGCGGGACGCTGCCGAGCGCGCCGAGGTGGACGATCGCGTCCGCGCCGACCGTGGCGGCGGCGACTGCTTCGGCGTCGGCGACGGACCCGCGGTGCAGCGTGATCCGCGTTCCGGCGAGGTTGGACTCGCGTCCCGTGCTGAAGTCGTCCAGCACGTGGACGTCGACATCGGGCGCCTCGTCGTTGAACCGTCGCACGAGGTTCGAACCGATGAACCCGGCACCGCCGGTGATGACTACCTTCACGAGCTGTGACTCTTTCCTGTTGTTCTGTGGACACGAGCGGGCACTCCCACCAGTGTCACCCGTGGGGGCGCGTCCTTGGTCACGCACGCAGCCGCCCCGACCGTGGAGTCCGCACCGATGCTCAGTCCCTGCAACACGACCGATTTCGCGCCGATGAGCACGCGCTCTCCGATGCGCACGTCCCCGGATACCACCGATCCCGGGTTCAGGGACACCGCATCCGCGAGGATGCTGTCATGGCCGACGATGGCTCCCGGATTCACGTGCGCGTGTCGTCCGATCCGGACGTTCGTCGACACCAGCACACCGGCGCACACGACCGTGCCGACGCCGATCGTCGTCAGGGATCCGATCGACGCGCCGGGGTGCACCAGCGTCTCCGCGCGGTCGCTCCCCACCCGCGCGGCGATGTGCGCGCGATGCTCCGGCGAACCCACCGCGATGACGAAGGACGACGCCGGGTGCGCGGCGAGTGCCGCATCGATGGCGCCGAGATGGCGATGGCCCCGAGCGGCCAGACGCTCCAGTGCGAGAGGGCTGGGAGCATCGTCGGCGAAACCGAGCACGTCGAAGCGGGGCGACACCGCGTTCAGGGCTTCGACGACATCCAGCGTCTCGCGCGCGAAACCTCCCGCGCCGAGGATGATCAACTCACGCATCGGCATCCCTCAGGCCTCGGAACTCCGGCATCGTCGCGTGCCCGTCGGCGCTGACACCGTCACGGCGCACCACGACGGCGACCGTGCGCCACAGGATCCAGAGGTCGAGCCTCATCGATCGTGTGTCGACGTACTTCACGTCGAGCTGCAGCCGCTCATCCCAGTCGACGGAGTTGCGGCCGCTCACCTGTGCCAACCCGGTGACCCCCGGTCGCACCTCGTGCCGACGAGCCTGCACGGGCGTGTACCGGTCGAGGTAGGAGACGAGGAGAGGGCGCGGACCCACCAGGCTCATGTCGCCGAGCAGCACATTCCAGAAGGTCGGCAGCTCGTCGAGGCTGGTGCCGCGCAGCAGACGCCCGAATCCGGTCAGCCGTGCCGCGTCGTCGGCGGTGCCGACCGCGGGATCGGCGGGGCGCATGGTACGGAACTTGTAGAGGGTGAAGACCTTCCCGCCGCGTCCAGGGCGCGGCTGCCGGAAGATCACCGGGCGACCGAGGTTCACCAGCACCAGCGCGGCCACGATGATCTGCAGAGGAAGGGAGAGGATCAGCACCACGGCGGCGACACCGAGATCGAGCGTGCGCTTGGCCGCGTCGAAGAAGATCCTGCTCATGCGCGCTCAGCCAGGAAAACGCGGATCAGGGTCTGCACCCGCTCCATCTGCTCCTCGGACAACGCCGACCCCGACGGCAGCGTGATGCCCACGCGGAAGAAGCGCTCCGATACCCCGTTCACCGCGGCCGGGGCGTCGGCGAAGACGGGCTGCAGGTGCATCGGCTTCCACAGCGGTCGGGATTCGACGTCATGAGAACCGAGGTGCGCGGAGAGCTCGGACGCACTCCAGCCGGTGACGCCCTCGTCGACGAGCACGGCGGTGAGCCACGCGTTGTCCTCGGCATCGTCGTCTCCGCCGAACACCGAGACCCCGTCGACGTCGGCGAACAGAGCCCGATACTCGTCGCGCCAACGGTGGCGCCGACGGATCATGTCGTCGAGGCGGGACAGCTGTGCGCGACCGAGCGCGGCGAGGAGGTTGCTGAGCCGGTAGTTGTAGCCGATGTCGGTGTGCTCGTAGTGCGCGACCGGCTGTCGCGCCTGCGTCGCGAGATAGCGGACGCGATCTGCGATCTCCGCGTCATCCGTCACCAGCATGCCGCCGCCGGAGGTCGTCATGATCTTGTTGCCGTTGAAGGAGAAGACCGACGCGCGCCCGAAGCTGCCTGCGGGCCGTCCGCCGCGGAGGGCTCCGAGCGACTCGGCGGCATCGGCGAGCACCGGGATCCCGTACTGGTCGGCGATCTGCTCGATCGCCTCGAGGTCGGCGACCTTGCCGAGCAGGTCGACGGGGACGATCGCCTTCGGTGGCGTGCCCTTCGCCTCGAGTTCCGTGATGACCTCACGGAGCAGGCCCACATCCATGTTGCCTGTCACCGGGTCCGCGTCGATGAAGTACGGCGTCGCGCCCGTGTAGGCGATCGCGTTGGCGGTGGCCGCGAACGTGAAGCTCGACGTGACGACGATGTCGCCGGCACCGACCCCGAGCGCGAGAAGCCCGAGGTGGAGCCCTGCCGTCCCCGAGCTCAGCGCGACCGCGTGGCGCGCACCGACCCTGTCGCACATCTCACGCTCGAAGGCGTCGACGTCCGGACCGAGAGGAGCGACCCATCCGGACCGCAGGGCGGCGACGATCGCCTTCTCCTCGAGCTCGCCGACATCGGGAGACGACATGTAGATCCGGTCGTTCATCGCGGGAGGTCTCCTTCTCGACCATGGGCGGACACGGAAGCCTCTGCGGGAACCAGCCGGCGCATCCAGCCGCCGAGATCGAGCGCCTCCGGGCTGATGCTCCCGATCGACGTGTGCTGGATCTGGGGGTGGAAGGGCCGTTCGACGACCTCGTCTTCACCGACCAGTTCCTCGTGCAGCTTCTCTCCTGGGCGAAGACCCGTGTAGACGATCTCGATGTACTCGCCGGACATCGCGATCATGCGCTTCGCGATGTCGAGGATCTTCACCGGCTCACCCATGTCGAGGATGAGCACCTCGCCCGGCCGGCCGATGCTTCCGGCCTGGATCACCAGCTGGCACGCCTCGGAGATCGTCATGAAGTATCGAGTGACCTCCGGGTGGGTCACGGTCACGGGCCCGCCGGCCTCGATCAGGGTCCGGAACATCGGGAGCATGGAGCCCCTGCTGCCGATCACGTTGCCGAAGCGCACGGAGAGGTACCGCCGACGCGAGCTCTTCGCGGCCCACACCGTGAGCTTCTCCGCCACGCGCTTGGAGTGTCCGAGGACGCTCGAGGGGTTCGCCGCCTTGTCGGTGGAGATGTTCACGAATGTCTCGACATCGACGTCGAGGGCGGCTTCGAGCACGTTCCGGGTGCCGAGCACGTTCGTCTTCCAGGCCTCTTCGGGATACTGCTCGAGCATGGGCAGATGTTTCAGCGCCGCAGCGTGGAAGACGACTTCAGGGCGATGACGACGGAAGATCTCGCGGAGCGATTCGACATCACGGATGTCGGCGAGGACGACGTCCTCGGTGTCGAGAAGGCCGTGACCGGAGATGCTGAGCTGGCTTCCCTGCAGGCCGCTCTCGTCGCGGTCGAGCATGACGAGCACGTCCGGACCGAACTGCGAGAGCTGGCGGCAGAGCTCGCCGCCGATCGACCCGCCGGCCCCCGTGACGAGCACACGCTTCCCTGTCACGTATCCCGCGATCGACTTGACGTCGGTGTCGACGGGCTGACGACCGATGAGGTCTTCGATGCTGACATCCCGCAGGTCCCGGATGCGGCTCGCGCCCTGCAGGACCTTGTCGAGCTCCGGGAGCACGAGCACGTTGAGACCGGCAGCGTTGCCCGCATCGGTGACGCGGCGCAGCAGTGCGGCGTCGGCGCGTCCTACCGCGATGATGAGTTCCGTCGCGCCGCTCAGCTCGACGGCAGCCCTCAGCTGAGCGAGCGTCCCGAGGACGGGAACCCCCTTGACCCGCAGGTTCCGCTTCTTCAGGTCATCGTCGATCAGACCGACGGGGCTGAAGACCGGCTCCTTCGTCTCGTTGAGCATGCGGCTGATCAGCTGCTGGCCCACCCACCCGGCGCCGAACACCAGCACCTTGCGCGATCCTCCCGGAACGTCCTCGCTCTTCCGGCTGAAGACGAGCGGCACGTAGCGGAAGACCAGCATCAGAACCAGCGCGATCGCCGTCACGGAGAGGGCGGTACGAAGGGCCTCCGCGGGCTGACGCATCCAGACGAGCAGCACGATTCCCATGAGGACACCCACGAGGAGCGCAGCGAGCCCCAGTGCGCGGACTTCCTCGATGGACCCGTACAGATAGCGCCCGCGATACAGGTGAAGGACGAACCCGGCAGCGAACTGCGCGGCGATGAGGCCCGCGATCACGATCAACGCGAACGGCCACACCGTCAGCGGAACGAGGAAGTCATAGCGCAGCAGCACCACCAGCAACGCGGCGATGGCCCACGCCACCGCGTCCGGTATCAGCCGATTGACCGTACGGATACCCGTACCTTCTCCGATGCTCATTCGTTCCCTCCGTGTTGCTCGGCCCTCGCTCCGACCGTCGCGCGGCCCCTCATCACGAAGCGGAGACCGGCGTATGCGACGGCCAGCGCCAGGC
This sequence comes from Microbacterium sp. 2RAF4, assembly GCF_052115285.1. NCBI lineage: Bacteria > Bacillati > Actinomycetota > Actinomycetes > Micrococcales > Microbacteriaceae > Microbacterium > Microbacterium sp. 2RAF4. The sequence continues at coordinate 814,563 of NZ_JBFRGI010000002.1, forward strand.
CGATGAGTGCCCCCACCGGGAGCACGGTCACCGCGAGCGGCTGGACGGGCGCCACCGGCGTCACCGCTTCGAACGTCTCCGCGCTGACACCAGATCCGGCCTGCTCCGCCGCGGACTCGGCGATCGCGGTCGCCATAGCCGCCGCCGTCCGAGGGTCCGTGTGCGAGACGGTCACCGCGGTGATCGAGGTCTCCGGACGCCACGTTGCGGAAACGCGGTCGGCGAGTTCGCTCCGCGACACCCCGAAGTCCTTCGCGATCGGGGCGATGACGCTCTCCGAACGCGCGCGGACGGCAGCATTCGAAGCCACCGTGCGAGGGACGAAGGTCTCCCGGGTGTCGCCCGCGCTGAACACGATCTCCGCTTCCGCCTCATAGGTCGGAGGCGTGAAGAAGAGAACCGCCGTCGAAGCGAGCACGCTCAGCAGGAAGAGGGACGTCATCCCCACCCATGCGCGTCTGAACGCGCCGAACCACTCCTCCGGCGACATGCTTCTCCTCTTCGAACCACATGGGCACGGAACGACTCTGTTATCCAGCATCCCAATACATCGGGGTCGGACGGTCAAAACACGCCAACAATCCCGATGTACGACGCTGCCGCTCCTGCGCGGTCTAGTCATTCTATTGGATGAAATGTCGCACCCCACGCCGACATCGCCCGAGCCCGACGCCGTCGTAAGCGCCCGCTGTACGACAAAGGGGCCGGACCCGAAGGTCCGACCCCTTTGCGAGAAAGCAGATGCTTACTTGATGATCTTCGTGACCGTACCGGCGCCGACGGTGCGTCCACCCTCACGGATGGCGAAGCCGAGGCCCTCCTCCATGGCGATCGGCTGGATCAGCTCGACCGTCATGTCGGTGGTGTCGCCGGGCATGACCATCTCGGTGCCCTCGGGCAGCGAGATGACGCCGGTGACGTCGGTGGTGCGGAAGTAGAACTGCGGGCGGTAGTTCGTGTAGAACGGGTTGTGACGGCCACCCTCGTCCTTGGACAGGATGTACGCGGTGCCCTCGAAGTCGGTGTGCGGCGTGACCGAACCCGGCTTGACGATGACCTGGCCGCGCTCGACGTCCTCACGCTTGGTGCCGCGGAGCAGCAGACCACAGTTCTCGCCGGCCCAGGCCTCGTCGAGCTGCTTGTGGAACATCTCGATACCCGTGACCGTGGTCTTGACGGTCGGACGGAGTCCGACGATCTCGACCTCGGAGTTGATGGCCAGCGTGCCACGCTCGGCGCGACCCGTGACGACGGTGCCACGACCGGTGATCGTGAAGACGTCCTCGACGGGCATCAGGAACGGCTTGTCACGGTCACGCTCCGGGTCCGGAACGCTGTCGTCGACAGCCTGCATCAGGTCCAGGATCGCCTGGGTCCACTTCTCGTCGCCCTCGAGGGCCTTGAGAGCGGAGACGCGGACGACAGGAGCGTCCTCGTCGAAGCCCTGGCCGGCGAGCAGCTCGCGGACCTCGAGCTCGACGAGCTCCAGGATCTCCTCGTCGTCGACCATGTCGGACTTGTTCAGCGCGACCAGCAGGTACGGAACGCCGACCTGCTTGGCGAGCAGCACGTGCTCACGCGTCTGAGCCATCGGGCCGTCGGTGGCGGCGACCACGAGGATCGCGCCGTCCATCTGAGCCGCACCGGTGATCATGTTCTTGACGTAGTCGGCGTGGCCGGGAGCGTCGACGTGCGCGTAGTGGCGCTTGGGGGTCTCGTACTCGATGTGCGAGATGTTGATGGTGATTCCACGCTGGCGCTCTTCCGGCGCCGAGTCGATGGAAGCGAAGTCACGCTGCACGTTGGTGTCGGACGGGAACTTGTCAGCAAGCACCTTCGAGATCGCTGCGGAGAGCGTGGTCTTGCCGTGGTCGACGTGACCGATCGTTCCGATGTTGACGTGCGGCTTGGTCCGCTCGAACTTGGCCTTAGCCACTGGGTCCTCCTCAGGACGTCGTTGTAGAGGTGACCGGGCACTGGTTTGCGACCGGTTCTCTACGGGTTAGGTTCTCAGTTTAGTAGAGAGGGAATGTGAAGTTGTAGGTGACCTGGGAACCCCGGGTTGCTTCGACAGGCTCAGCAACCCAGGGCCCCCAGAAGAGCGATTACTCGCCCTTGGTCTTCTGGACGATCTCGTCGGCCACAGCGCGGGGCACCTCAGCGTAGCTGTGGAACTCCATCGAGTAGACGGCACGGCCCGAGGTCTTCGAGCGCAGGTCGCCGATGTAGCCGAACATCTCGGACAGCGGGACCTGAGCGCGGACGACCTTGACGCCGGCGGCGTCTTCCATCGACTGGATCTGGCCACGACGCGAGTTCAGGTCGCCGATGACGTCGCCCATGTACTCCTCCGGAGTACGGACCTCGACGGCCATCAGCGGCTCGAGCAGCACGGGGTTGGCACGGCGCGCGGCCTCCTTGAAGCCCATGGAGCCCGCGATCTTGAACGCCATCTCCGAGGAGTCGACATCGTGGGCCGCACCGTCGACGATGGTCGCCTTGACGCCCACCATCGGGTAGCCCGCGAGCACACCGACGTTCATCGCGTCCTGGAAACCGGCGTCGATCGAGCCGATGTACTCACGAGGGATGCGACCACCGGTGACGGCGTTCACGAACTCGTAGGTCTTCTCGGAGTCGAGGTCGAGCGGCTCGATGGTGAACTGGATCTTTGCGAACTGTCCAGAACCACCGGTCTGCTTCTTGTGCGTGTAGTCGTGCTTCTCGACGGTCTTGCGGATCGTCTCGCGGTACGCCACCTGCGGCTTGCCGACGTTGGCCTCGACGTTGAACTCGCGCTTCATGCGGTCGACGAGGATGTCGAGGTGCAGCTCGCCCATGCCCTTGATGGTCGTCTGACCGGTCTCGGGGTTGAGCTCCGTGCGGAAGGTCGGGTCCTCCTCAGCGAGCTTCTGGATGGCGACACCCAGCTTCTCCTGGTCGGCCTTGGTCTTCGGCTCGATGGCGACCTCGATGACGGGCTCGGGGAACGTCATCGACTCGAGCACGACCGGAGCCGTCGGGTCGGTGAGCGTGTCACCCGTGGTGGTGTCCTTCAGGCCGATGACCGCGTAGATGTTGCCGGCGGTGACCGAGGGGACCGGGATCTCCTTGTTGGCGTGCATCTGGAAGATCTTCCCGATGCGCTCCTTCTTGTTCTTGGTCGAGTTGACGACGGCCGAACCGGAGTCGAGGTGACCCGAGTAGACGCGCACGTAGGTGAGGCGACCGAAGAACGGGTGCACGGCGACCTTGAACGCGAGGGCGGCGAACGGGTCATTGGCGTCGGGGTGACGCTCGATGATCGTGTCGTAGTCCTTCGGGTCGTGGGCCTCGATCGAGCCCACGTCGAGCGGGTTCGGGAGGTAGTCGACGACCGCGTCGAGCATCGGCTGGACGCCACGGTTCTTGAACGCGGAACCACAGAGCACCGGGTAGATCTCGCTGGCGACGGTCAGCTTGCGGATCGCGCCCTTGATCTCGGCGACCGTGAGCTCCTCGCCACCGAAGAACTTCTCGAGCAGCGCGTCGTCGGTCTCGGCGACGGTCTCGAGGAGCTGCTGACGGTACTCCGCAGCCTTCTCCTTGAGGTCTTCCGGGATCTCCTGGATCTCGTAGGAGGCGCCCATGGTGACATCACCCTTGGAGTCTCCGGCCCAGACCAGGGCACGCATCTCGATCAGGTCGACGACGCCGATGAAGTCGCTCTCCGCGCCGATCGGCAGCTGGATCACGAGCGGCTTGGCGCCGAGGCGGTTGATGATGGTGTCGACCGTGAAGTAGAAGTCGGCGCCGAGCTTGTCCATCTTGTTGACGAAGCAGATGCGCGGGACGTTGTACTTGTCGGCCTGACGCCAGACGGTCTCGGACTGGGGCTCGACGCCCTCCTTGCCGTCGAACACGGCGACCGCACCGTCGAGCACACGGAGCGAACGCTCCACCTCGACCGTGAAGTCCACGTGGCCGGGGGTGTCGATGATGTTGATCTGGTTCTTGTTCCAGTAGCAGGTCACGGCGGCAGACGTGATCGTGATGCCGCGCTCCTTCTCCTGCTCCATCCAGTCGGTGGTCGAGGCGCCGTCGTGCGTCTCGCCGAGCTTGTGGTTGACGCCCGTGTAGAACAGGATGCGCTCGGTCGTCGTGGTCTTGCCGGCATCGATGTGCGCCATGATGCCGATGTTGCGGACCTTGCTCAGGTCCGTGAGCACGTCTTGTGCCACAGGAGTGTCCTTATCTTTTGGAGCAGGTGTACTGCGAAGAGGGGGTGCCGGCCCCTCGGCGAATGGCCGAGGGGCCGGCGGAGCTGTTTACCAGCGGTAGTGAGCGAACGCGCGGTTCGACTCGGCCATCTTGTGCGTGTCTTCGCGGCGCTTGACCGCGGCACCCAGGCCGTTCGACGCGTCGAGGATCTCGTTCTGCAGACGCTCGGTCATCGTCTTCTCACGACGGCCCTTCGCGTAGCTCACGAGCCAGCGCAGGGCGAGCGTGTTGGCGCGGTGAGGCTTGACCTCGACCGGCACCTGGTAGGTCGAGCCACCGACGCGGCGGCTGCGGACCTCGAGAGTCGGGCGCACGTTGTCGAGCGCCTTCTTCAGGGTGGCGACAGCGTCCTGACCGTTCTTCGCCTCGACACCGCGGAGGGCGCCGTAGACGATCGACTCGGCCAGCGACTTCTTGCCGTCGACGAGGATCTTGTTCACCAGCGAGGTGACGATCGGTGCGCCGTATACCGGGTCGTTGACGACGGGGCGCTTGGGGGCTGGTCCCTTACGAGGCATCTAACTCAACCCTTCTTCGCGCCGTAGCGGGAACGAGCCTGCTTACGGTTCTTGACTGCCTGGGTGTCCAGGGCGCCGCGGACGATCTTGTAACGCACACCGGGGAGGTCCTTGACACGACCGCCACGCACGAGCACGAGCGAGTGCTCCTGCAGGTTGTGGCCCTCACCGGGGATGTACGCGGTGACCTCGGTACCGTTGCGGAGCTTCACACGAGCGACCTTGCGCATCGCCGAGTTCGGCTTCTTCGGCGTGGTGGTGTAGACGCGGGTGCAGACCCCGGCCTGCTGCGGGTTCGACTTGAGCGCCGGCGCCTTGGTCTTGGTGACCTTGGGCGAGCGACCCTTGCGAACCAACTGCTGAATGGTTGGCACGTTCTCTCCTCATAGTGCTGCACGGTGACAGCGTGATGGGTTTCACATCATGACCCACCGGCACGCCGGAACCGGCGAGCTTTTGGTGTGATGGGTATGCCGTGGGGGCAGACCGACAGGTGCCGGCGCCCAGTGCGCACGCTGAGGCGTGCACACACCTGATCAAGTGTAATGCCGCGTAACGTGGCGGTCAAATGAGCGTGCCTGCGGTCGCGCGTCAGGGCAGGTCAGGGTCGAACGGCGAGTCGAGCGAGTCGGTCAGCTCGGCCAGCAGCGCCTCGATCTGCGGCTCGACGTGCTGGGAGACCGCGGCCTGGATCGAGATCCGATGCCGCAGCAGGATGCCGCAGATCTCTCGGCCGACCAGGTTGGCGTACTCGTCGGCGAGTGCCACCTCCTGCCGGAGCGCGATCTTGGCCTCCTCCGTGAGAGGGGGCAGCGCCGGGAGCTCCGCGGCCGAGTCGTCCGCGAGGCCGGCGATGGTGAACAGGAACGGGGCGCCCGGCACCGGATCGGGATCGAGAGGGAGGCCGTCGAACTCGGGGTCGAGATCCTCCGCCGGTCGATAGCTGCGCGCGCGGTTGCGCGCGGCCTGCTGGTCGAGCTCGCGCTGCAGCATCGGCAGGTTCCTCGCCGTGTACTCCGCGACGGCATGATCGACGATGGTCTTGATCCTGGTCGACAGTCCGTGCTGCACCCCGTGCGGCACGTTCGCCCCGATGCCCGCCGCCGAGAGGATCGGTGAGCCGAGACACCGACGACACGGCGCGACCCGACCACGGTGGGTCGCCGGCTCCCAGCGCGGCACCCAGCGCAACCAGGCTTCGACGGCCTGGTCGACCTGCGTCTCCAACGAGCGCTCCACTCCACCAGCGTACGGCGCGCCGCCCCTCACCGCCGCGATTTCCCCAGCCCGGCGGGGCGAAGACGGACGAGCACCCGAAGGTCACTCCTCCTCTTCGCGCTCCCAGGGCCAGCGCGGATGCTCCGCACGGGTGCGCCGCAGGGCGATACCGCCCCACCCGGCGATCAGCGCAGCCAACACGATGACCGCGCTCGCGCCGCCGCGCACCAGGTCTCCGGCGACCGCGGTCGCGAGCACGAGGTCTCCGTCGCCGATGAGCACGGCGACCCAGACCACGACCAGGTGGGCGAGTCCCGCCGCCAGTGCGATCGCGACCGTCGCCACATAGGACGGCTGCGACCGACGCAGCGTCGACCACAGGACGAGGGCGAAGGAGAGGACGGCGGCGATCATCCCGGCCACCCCCGGAACCTGGCCCAGGTTCGGAACCGCGATGATGTCGGTGTCCGTGGTGACGCTCACCGCTCCGAGCCCGAAGACGGCGAGCGCGAAGAAGCCGATGGTGGCGAGGACCACCGCCAGGATGGCCGAAACCCCCGCGGACTCGGGTCCGCGGGGGTTCGGCGTGGTGGAGTTCGTGATTACCTCGCCAGCGTCGGGCCGGCTTCGAGCGTGCGCTCGTACTCGCGCTGTGCTTCGGCGTTCAGCTCCGTCTTGCGTGCGCCGCTGCGGGCGACCCAGGCGCCGAACCAGATCGTGAGCTCGCGGGCGAACACGAATGCCGCGATCGCGAGCGGGGCGAGCAGCTGCTCGCCGACGAGGTCGAGGCCCTGGCTCGAGCTGAGCTTCCAGAACGGGGCTTCGAAGAGCTGTCCGAGGATGTGGCCGCCGTAGGCGATGACGCCGACGATGAGCCCGAAGACGACCCAGAGCCCCCAACGACCGCGGTTGATGATCGCGCCGAGCAGCCAGAACCCGAGGAAGAACACGACGACGGGCGTCCAGAACCCCCAGGTGGTCAGCGGGGCGACAGCACTCTGACCGATGTTCTCTCCGGTCACGTCACCGGCGATCGCACCGAGACCGAGCCATGCACCGAGGTACAGCAGGGCGAAGACGAGAGTGGCGAGAAGCCCGATGGCCCCTGCCGTGCCGCGATTGCCCCGGTCGCGGGGAGGCTCGGGAGCCTGGACGAAGATCGGCTGCGGCTGCGCCGCGGCCGCTACCGCCAGCGGCTCCGAGGGGACGACACGCGTGTCGGCCTCATCGCCGTACTGGGCGTAGGCGGCTCCCGCCATGCCGGACTGCTCGTGGCCGAAGGGCACGGGCTCGCCCACGACGGGCTCCGGGTAGAAGGAGGTGGTCTCGGCGTCGGCCTGAGCCCTGACCTCTTCGGCGCGGTCGTACGACGAGGTGGAGGAAGCGGGGGTCACCGCCGGGGGCGGCGATGCGAAGGTTCCGGGGTGCTCGCGCTCGGCGGCTTCGAAAGCGGCGAGGTCGGGATCAACGGGTGCGGCGGCCGGCTGGGCGTCGCCACCGTCTGCCGCGGTCTCGCCGGAGCCGGGAACATCCGCACCTGCGGCCGCGGCGGCATCCAGACCCGCGTTCGCGCTGCCGACGACGTCGTCAACGTCAGCCGGCTTCTCGGGCTGGGGAACGTCGGGGTCACTCATGGGGTGCGCCTCTCATCGGAATCGTGCATTGCGAGGGTACCTCCGCGCGAACGGACGCTCGCGGAGGCGTGCCGACGTGTCGGCATTCATGCGGATACGTCGTTCCAGGTCAGGGAAGAGCGGTGCGAAGCGCATCCCCGGCGAACTGGGCGAGCACGGGGACCATCGGAAGCGACAGCCACACGAGGGCGCCGATGACGCCGACGCACACGATGCCGGCGAACCAGCTCATCCCGAGGTTGCGACCCCCCACCCGTGCCATGACTCCACGCTAGGCCCGAAGCGCCGATCCCCCGAGGAGCAACGCCGATGTCCGGTGCGCGGCACGCCGCTTCATCCTGCGGCGCGCCCCCGAAGTCGCCACAGCAGCCACAGCCCGGAGAGCGGGACGAGGAGGAATCCGAGGAGGATGAGGCCGTGCCACTCCCCCACTCCTGGCACGAGCGGGTTGATGGCGGGGACCTCCGGGGGCGTCCCGGTCCCGGAAGAGCTGCCACCCGACTCCGACGAGGAGAACGCCGTCAGCGTGGAGACCGTGAGGAACGAGATGCCGGTGACGACGAACGGCACGACGACCGCGACCACCTTCTCCCACGTCCTCCAGAGCGAGCTCGCGCTCACGAGCGCGGCGCCGACGAACCAGCCGAGCACGGGCACGACGATCCCTCCGAAGCTCAACGTCAGCGCCGCAGCGATCGCGAACCCTCTCGTCGAGGTCGCCGGCAGACGCGGCACCGGGGGCGCGGCGACCGCGGGCGTGCCGATGATCGTCGGCCCGGAGGGGACTTCCGCCTGAGCCCCCTCGGCGATCGCGACAGGATCGCCGAGATCCGCGATGCGCGCCGCCGTCGCTTCGGCATCGAGCCCCTGCAGCTCTTCGAGGATGCCGGCTCGGATGTCGCTCGCGACACCGTGCGGCAGGTTGCGCATGGCCTCGTCGAGCCGCGCGAGGTACTCCGTGCGGAGGTCGTCCGCGGTGAGCTCTGTCATGGTCGTCCCTCTCCGACGATGCCCGTGACGACACGGGCGAATGGTGTCCACTGGGCGCGGAAACGGTCCAGCTGATCGATCCCGCTGCCGGTGAGCCGGTAGTACTTGCGCACCGGACCGCTGCCGGAAGGCTGGTCGAACGTGGTGACCCACCCGTTGTCCTTCAGCCTCCCGAGCAACGGGTACAGCGTGCCGATGCTGGCGATCAGGCCCGCGCCGGTGAGCGCGTCGGCCAGCTGCCAGCCGTACATCGGCTCGCGCGCGAGCAGCCCGAGCACGCAGTACTCGACCACTCCCTTGCGCATCTGAGCGCCGACATCAGCTGTCATGCAAGACAAGGTAGCATGCGAGACAAGACAGCGCGAGGACTCCGATCATGCGGGCACCCGTACCCACCGGGCCACGAGGCCCGGCGGGCAGACCCCCGGGCTCAGCCCTTCGTCGCTCCGGCCGTCAGGCCGCCGACGATGTACTTCTGCAGGAAGAGGAACAGGATCATCACCGGGATCGCGGCCATCACGGCGCCCGCCGAGAACGCCGACCAGTCCGCGTAGCGCGGGTTCGCGACGAGCTTCGTCAGACCGACCACGAGCGTCTGCTGATCCACGTCGACGAGCATGACGCTCGCGATCACGTACTCGTTGACGGTGCCGATGAACGAGAGCAGCCCGACCACCGCGAGGATCGGCGCGACCAGACGAAGGATGATCGTGAAGAAGATGCGCGCGTGGCCGGCGCCGTCGATGCGGGCAGCCTCGTCGATCTCCTTGGGGATCGTGTTGAAGAAGCCGTACATCAGGTAGGTGTTCACACCGAGCGCTCCGCCGAGGTACACCAGGATCAGACCCGTGTGGGTGTTGAGACCTATGGCCGGGAACCAGTCCCCCAGCGTCGACATGAGGAGGAAGATCGCGACCACGGCGAGCAGCTGCGGGAACATCTGCACGACCACGATCGTCACGAGGCCCACGCGGCGCCCGGCGAACCTCATGCGCGAGAAGGCGTAGGCCGCGCACGCTCCGATGAAGACCGTGACCGCGCCCGTGACGACGGCGATCAGCAGCGTGTTGAGGAACCACGTGCCGTACGGGTTCTGCGGGTCGCTGAGGATGCGCACGTAGCTGTCGATCCCGATCGCGGAGAACAACTGGTTCGAGCCCGTCAGCGTCCCCTTCGGGTTCAACGACGCCGAGACGACGTACAGCAGCGGGAACAGCGCGAACGCGCTCACGACGATCGCCACGAGGTGACGCCATCCGGTGTCGGCGAACCAGGCGCCGAAGCTGCGGCGGCGCGGAGCGAGGTTCTGCACTCCGTCGGCGGAGCGGGTGGTCGCGGGACGCTCGGTGATGGGGCTGTCGGTGCTCATGTCAGTTCAGCTCCTCGAGGGCCTTGGTCTTGCGGAAGCTGATGATCGAGATCGTCGCGACCACGATGAAGATCAGGATCGTGAAGGCCGACGCCAGACCGTAGTCGCGGGTCTGGCCCGTGAAGGCCACCTTGTAGACCATCGAGATCAGGATGTCGGTGTGGCCCACGGGGATGGACACGTCGCTGAAGCGCGGGCCTCCCTTGGTGAGCATGTAGATCAGGTTGAAGTTGTTGAAGTTGAACGCGAACGACGAGATCAGCAACGGCGCGACGGTCACGAGCAGCAGCGGCAGCTTGATGCGGCGGAAGACCTGCCACGGATTCGCGCCGTCCATCACGGCGGCTTCGTTGACGTCCTCCGGGATGCCCTGCAGCGCCCCCATGCAGACCAGGAACATGTAGGGGAACCCGAGCCACAGGTTCACCAGCAGCACCGACACCTTGGCGAGCGTGGGATCGGTCAGCCACGGGATCGCGGCGCCGCCGAAGATCACCTGGTTGATGAAGCCGAAGCTCTCGTTCATCATGCCCGCCCAGACCAACGCGGACAGGAACGCGGGGAACGCGTACGGGAGGATCAGGATGATGCGGTAGCCGTTGCGGAAGCGCATCCGGGTGTTGTTGAACACCAGCGCGAGCAGCAGACCGAGGAAGAACGTGGTCGCGACCGAGATCAGCGCGAACGCGAAGGTCCAGAGCGTCACCGAGATGAGCGGGCCGCGGATGGAGGAGTCGGTGACAGCGCGGACGAAGTTGTCGAAGCCGACCGTCGTCTGCCATCCGGGGAGGAGCTGCTCTCCCCCTTCGGCTGTGAACGCACCGTCACCCGTGTCGGAATAGACGATCCCGGTGGTGGTGTCGGTGATCGTGTCTGCAGCCTCGTCGTACTCGAGCGTCGAGACGTACAGGTAGCCCTTCTGCCCGTCCGGAGCACGCAGGCTGCCCTCGTTGGGATCGTCACTGAACGGGACGGAGAGCTGCTCCAGCTCTTCCGACAGCGTGAAGACGGTGGCGAGGGGAAGCGTGGTCCACCCGTCGACCGCGACGGCCTTGTCACCTTCGAACTGCGCGTCGACCTCTGCGAGCGGCTGCTCCGCCGTGCCGAGGAGCGCATCGCCGGTGTCCGGGTCGGTCGCCAGCAGACCGTAGGTGCCGAACTGCTCGACCACGGTGACGGGATACGTCGGCGAATCCTCGACCCGCTCCTGAGCCGATGCGAGGAGGGAGGAGATCGCCTGCTCCTTGGTTCCGTTGTGGCCGGTGCCGTAGTTCGTGAAGCCGATGTACCCGGTGTAGAGCAGTGTGAAGACCTGGAACACGACCAGGAAGATGATGCCGGGCGTCAGGTACTTCGCCGCGATGCGCTTGCGGGAGAAGTAGATGTAGTTGACCAGGACAGCGACGACGACCACGATGCCGAGGATCAACCACTCCTGGTGCGCGAACAGCACGAACGCGGCGTACAGGGCGATCGCATCGACGACCGCCAGCAGGAGGATCTTCAGCAGCATCCAGCCGATCGGCCCGGATGCGGCCTCCGCGATCTTGGCGGCCTGGCGCTGGCGCTTGGTCGGAGGAGCTGTGCGCTCTTCGGTGTCAGTCATGTCGTCCTCGTCATGATCCTGCCGGGGCGGGCGAAGACGCCCACCCCGGCAGAGTCAGTGTGCTGGCTGTTACTTGATCGCGGCGGTCACGTCGTCGACGAGCTTCTGCCACGTCGTCGCCGGGTCCTCGCCGTTGATGATCGCGGCCTCGGCCACGCCCCAGTACTGCCAGACCGCACCCATGGCCGGGATGGCGGGCATCGGCACGGCGTCGGCACCGACGGCCTGGAAGCCGGCGATGATCGGGTCGGAGGCCGCGGTGTCGGCAGCAGCGGTGAGCGCCGGCAGCACGTTGCCGGCCTTGAACAGCTCGAGCTGCACGTCTTCGGTGCCGATGTAGTTGACGAGGAAGTCGTTCGCGGCGACCTTGTTCTTCGACTCCGAGCTCACGAAGAAGCCCTTCACTCCGGCGAACGGCGATGCGGTCTCACCGGTCGGGCTCGGGATGGGGTCGATCGCGACGTTGATACCGGCGTCGGTCGCGGCACCCACGTTCCACGGACCGGTCAGCCAGAAGGCGGCCGTGCCGTCGAGGAACTGCTGCTTGGCGATCTCACCGTCGACGTCGGTGTTGAGCACGCCGGCGGCACCCTGTGCGCCAAGCCAGTCGGCGAAGGCGAAGCCGCCCTCGCTGCCGAGCTGGAGATCGGTGGAGTCGTAGCTGCCGGTGTCGTCGGTGCCGAACACCGGGGCGCCGAACGCGGTCTGGAACGGGTACAGGTGGTACGGGTTGCCCTCGGTCCCCTGCTCGACGACGAACTTGCCCTTGGAGATCATGTCGTCGAAGCTCGTCGCGGGAGCCGGGACCAGGTCGGCGTTGCGGAGCACGGCGATGTTCTCCACGGCGTACGGAAGCATGTAGACGGTGCCGTCGTACGTCGCCGCCTGCAGCGCGACGGGGAGGTAGTCCTCGGAACTGTCGCCGAGTTCGATCGGAGCGACCACGCCGTTCGTGGAGAGCTCGCCCAGCCAGTCGTGCGCGCCCATGACGATGTCGGGGCCCTTGCCGGTCGGGACCTGCTGGATGAAGTCGTCCTTCATGTCGTCGACCGACTTGCCCGTGAGCTGGACCTTGACGCCGGTCTTCTCCTCGTAGGCATCTGCGGCGCCCTGAAGCGCGTCGACCCGCTCGGCATCGACCCAGACGACCAGCGCACCGCTGTCGTCGGAGCCGGAGGTGTCGTCGTTGCTGGTCCCCGTGGAGCAGCCGGCAAGCGTCAGAGTCGAAACGATGGCGATCGCGCCCGCGGCGACGATGCCCCTCTTGTTCACCTTCATTGGTGTGTGCCTCTCTCAGTGCTGATCACCTGCAAGGACTGCAAGCGCTTACAGTATGCATCGAAATCAAGGGTGTTTGCAATGAGAGAGGGCGTCGATATCAACCCGTGATGGACCGAAACTCGCATCACACGGATGGAAACGCTTCCATGGAACCGCCGAAACCCGCTCCGTAGACTGTGGGCATGTCTCGAAGCTCACTTCGCATCGTCCGGATCACGGCAGGTCTCGTGCTGGCGCTCACCGCGATGGGGCTGAGCGGGTGCACCGTGTTCGCCCCGAGCTATGGCGTCCTGGATCGAGAAGCCGAGCCGGCAGACGCCGTGCCGGACGCGGTGGCGGAGCAGGACTCCGGAGACGTCGCCGACCTGTCATCGGCCCGCCTGGTGGGCGAACACTCCGGCAGCTCGATCTGGCTGCTGCGCGGCGTCGAACAGGGAACGGTATGCGTGCTCGCCTTCCCGGGGGACGACGAGTGGAGCATGGCGTGCGGCGGAGAAGGCGCCCCCGTGGAGATGAGCGGGCCCGCCGGACACTTCGTGACAGTCCCCGACGACTACCCCACGCCGGACGGAGCCACCCGTGTCTCCGACAACGTCTACGCGCTGAGCCCCTGAGTAGGATGAAGCCATGGCTGACAGCTCATTTGACATCGTCTCGAAGGTCGACCACCAGGAGGCCGAGAACGCCCTGAACCAGGCCCGCAAGGAGATCGAGCAGCGCTACGACTTCAAGGGCACCGGCGCGTCGATCGCCTGGAGCGGCGAGAGCATCCTCATCATCGCGAACTCCGAGGAACGCGCCAAGGCCGTGCTCGACGTGTTCCAGTCCAAGCTCATCAAGCGCGGCATCTCGCTGAAGAGCCTCGAGTCGGGCGACCCGTTCGCCAGCGGCAAGGAGTTCCGCATCGTCTCGACGCTCAAGGACGGCATCTCCTCCGAGAACGCGAAGAAGATCAACAAGATCATCCGCGACGAGGGCCCCAAGGGCGTGAAGAGCCAGATCCAGGGCGACGAGCTGCGCGTGCAGTCCAAGAGCCGCGACGACCTACAGTCGGTCATCGCGCTGCTGAAGGGCGCCGACCTCGATCTCGACCTGCAGTTCATCAACTACCGGTAGGCGTCGCGCTCGACGACGGAGGGGCCGGATGCGATCGCATCCGGCCCCTCCGTCGTCATTTCTGGACTGCGTTCCAGATTGTTGAATTGCATACCAATATATGGGTTTCCGTACCCAAGACTGGGAAGCGGTCGACTCGACCGACGACGCGAACGCCGCGTGACGCACTGCCGTCGTAGGGCTGCGCGATTTCGGTATTGCGAGCTTGCCCTCGTGGGGACGAGGCCGCGGCAGTTCCATGCGCTCGCGTCTTCGGTGGCCGGCGGATGCTGAGCATCCGCCGGCCACGGAAACCGCGAGCGGACGACCACACGTAAGAAGAACCCACCGGGGCCCGCGCTGCGCGCCCCCACGCGGACCGCGGACTCCGGTGGGGGATATTGGCATCCGACGCGACTTCATGATGTAGTTGCCCTCCCGGGCGAATCATGGGGCGCTCGGGATCAGAAGGGCAACTGGGGGCGGATCCATGGGGAGTACCGGATCGACGAACATCGGCGAGAGCAAGCAGCTCCTGGCCGAAGAAGTCTTCCACCACATCGGCGGACAGATCATCGACGGCACGTTGGCCGCGGGTGAGCGCATCCGTGACGTCGACGTGGCGGAGGAGCTGCACGTGTCACGAACACCGGTGCGGGAGGCGCTCCAGCGACTGGAACGCCTCGGGATGGTGACGATGTATCCGAGCCGGTACACGGAGGTGACGGCGGTGACACCGGAGACCGTGGCGCAGTCGCTCGAGTTCGCCGGCTACCAGGCAGGCATCGCCGCGAGACTGGCCGTACCGAGGATCACGATGGCCCAACGCGAGCACGTCGTCGCCCTGATCGAGGGCTTGCACGCATCACTCGAGGACGGCACCGAGACGTCGAATGCGCGCTGGGCGGTGTTCTCCTACCTCGGCGATCACAGCGGCAACTCGCAGCATCGCACGCTGATCGACGACGCCAGCATGGTGCTGTTCCGCAACCTCCGCGATTGGGTGGTCCCGCCGTCGGATCGCGCGCGCATGGGTCAGGTGTACTCCGACTTCGGCGATGCCGTTCGAAGTGCGGACGGCGACACCGCAGAGCGCCTCGTCCGGGCGATGTACTACCTGTGACAGCTCACTGCACCGCTCGCCATGCGGTGGCCCAGCGGTCCAGCCGTCGGTAGGCGTCTTCCCGCGCCTCGTGCCGGGAGAGGAACACATCGTGCAGCGCACCGTCGATGCGCTCCACGGTGACGCTGGGGCCGAGACGGAGTGCCGCACGGGCGATGTCGTCGACGACCAGCACGGAATCGGCTGAGGTGAGGTCCTCCGACCATCGCGTCGGGGGCACGAATCGCGCGGAGAGCAGCACGCACACCGGCGCCGTGATCGACAGGCCCGATGCCACGGCCTTGTGACCCGACAGGATGGCGTGCAGCCACCCCGCGTACACGGCCATGGTCTGCGCCGGGCGCCAGACCTGGTTCACCTCCATCGGGTCGTCAGGGTCGGCCACCTCCTGCTGTGCTCGCGTGTAGAAGCCGAGGTCGACCTGCGGTGCCACCTCCATCGGACGGATCCTCGCCTGCAGTTCGACCATCGGGGCGATCGCCGCTCTCGCCGGAGCGAACTGGAACTCCAGCCAGGGACTGTTGAGGATCACCGCGTCGGCCGCTCCTGGATGCCGAGACGCCCACAGGCTCAGCGTCAGACCACCCGTGGAATGTCCGAGCAGGATGAGGCGCCGGTCGGATTCGGCGCCTCCGTTCGCACGCCCCATCGCGTCCAGTGCTGCGGCGATGTCCTCGTCGTAGGTCGCGAGATCGGCGATGTATCCCGGCGTCTGCCCGTCGCGGAGGCTGCGGCCGTATTTGCGCAGATCCAGCGCGAAGAAACGGGCGCCCCGCGCAGTCCAGAAACGGGCCAGACGCTTCTGGAAGAAGTAGTCGGACCAGCCGTGCACGTACAGCACGTCGACTCCGTCGAGGAGCGGGCGGTGTCCGCGCACCCTGTCCCAGAGACCCGGCTCTGTCGGCAGCGCGCGCACCAGCGTGGCCACGACCGGACCCTGATCGTCGACACCGAGGTCGAGGGTGCGCTGCTGGAACTCGTCACCGAGCACATCGGGAATCCAGTCGGCCATGCGTTCCTCCCCCGTTCACGCCAGGCTAGCCGAGCGTGCGGAGGGGACGGGGAGGCCTGACCGGGACGACGCTATTCGCCGCGGGAGACGCGGACCATCTCGTCGCGCGGGACCACCTTGACGCGGGCCCGCTCCTCGGGCGCACCGAGAGCGATCTCGTGCTCGTCGAGGCGGTGCCATCCATCCAGGTCGGTCCAGCGCACACCGCGCTCCTGAAGGAGCTCGACGACGGCCTCCTCGGAGGGGTCCTCCGGGTGCCACCAGGAGCCCTGGTCGTTGATGATGTGGCGCACGGTCTCCATCGCATCGGACTTGGTGTGCCCGATCAGACCCACCGGTCCGCGCTTGATCCACCCCGTGGCGTAGATGCCCGGGACGCGCTCGTTCGAGTCCTTCGCGAGCACCTGGCCCTCACGGTTGGGGATCACGCCGTGCTTCTTGTCGAACGGCACACCGGGAAGGGGCGAGCCGAAGTAGCCGATGGCCCGGTACAGGGCCTGCAGGGGCACCTCGCGCAGCTCACCGGTGCCGATCGCGCCGCCCTGGCCGTCGGGCTGGGTGCGCTCGTAGACGAGAGCCGCGACGCGACCGTTCTCGTCCTTGCGGACCTCGACCGGCTTCGCCCAGAAGTGCAGGTGCAGGCGTCGCGACGCGGTACCGCCGGCGTTGTTCACCGAATCGCGCTTGCGCCACGACTGCAGGATGCGGTCGATGACCATGACCTGCTTGTTGCTGGCGACAGCATCCTTCGCCGCATCGTCGTAGTCGAAGTCCTCGTCGTAGACGACCATGTCGACGTCCCGCAGCTCGCCGAGCTCGCGCAGTTCGAGCGGCGTGAACTTCACCTGCGCCGGTCCGCGGCGGCCGAACACGTGCACGTCGGTGATCTCGCTGGCCTTGAGGCCCTCGTAGACGTTCGACGGCACCTCGGTGACCAGCAGATCCTCCGCGTGCTTGGCCAGCATGCGCGCGACATCGAGCGCAACGTTGCCGTTGCCCAGCACGCCGACGGATGCCGCGTCCAGCGGCCATTCGCGCGGAACATCGGGGTGTCCGTCGAACCAGCTGACGTAATCGGCCGCTCCGTAGGAGGCGACAGCGTCGATGCCGGGGATGTCCAGAGACGTGTCGCGGATGGCGCCCGTGGCGAAGATCACCGCGTTGTAGTGCTTCTTCAGGTCTTCGAGGGTGATGTCCTCGCCGAAGCGCACGTTGCCGAACAGGCGGATGTCACCGCGGTCGAGAACGTCGCGCAGGGCCGTGATGATGCCCTTGATGCGAGGGTGGTCGGGGGCCACGCCGTAGCGCACCAGACCGTAGGGCGCGGGAAGCTGCTCGAACAGATCGATCGAGACGTCGAACTTGCGCTCCGCCTTCAGCAGGATGTCCGCGGCGTAGATGCCGGCGGGGCCTGCACCGACGATGGCCAGTCTGAGCTTGGTCATGGGAGGTCCTTTCGTAAGCCGTCACAACAGGCGCGCGACCCGACGGGCCGCCAGCGCGGATTCAGCTGGAGCGTTCGGCGAGGGTCTCTGCGAAGCGGGTCAGCGCCTCGCGCACCGTCCCCCGCGGGAGGCGCGTGAGGGCATCGATCGCATCCTGTGTCCAGGCGTGCGCGAGCTCGAGGGTCTTCTGCGTGACCGCGTGATCGCGCAGCTCATCCAGCGGGCCGTCGAGGATCGCGGAGTCCGCGCCGTCGGCGATCAGGGCCACACCGTCGTCGATGCGCGCCGCGAGATCGACCGCACCCGCGTCGTCCTCCGCTTTCAACAGGAGGTAGGGCATGGTCGGAACGCCGGCGCGCAGGTCGGTGCCCGGCACCTTGCCGGTCTCCTCGGGCTTCGCCGAGAGGTCGATCACATCGTCGAGCAGCTGGAACGCCACGCCGATCTTCTCGCCGTACACGCGCAGCGGCTCCTCGTACTCCGAAGGAGCGTTCGAGAAGATCACTCCGCCCTGCGTGGCCGCAGCGATCAATGAACCCGTCTTGTCGGCGAGCACCTGGATGTAGAACTCGATCGGGTCGTCGCCCTCCTGCGGGCCCAGCGTCTCGTGCATCTGACCGAGGACGAGCCGCTCGAAGGTATCGGCCTGAAGACGGATCGCGCGCTCACCGAGTCGGGACATCAACTGGCTGGCACGGGAGAACAGGATGTCGCCCGTGAGGATCGCGATGTTGTTGCCCCACACGGCGTGAGCAGCCGGTACCCCGCGACGGCGATCGGCTCCGTCCATGACATCGTCGTGATAGAGCGATCCGAGATGCGTGATCTCGAGCGCCTTCGCGACGTCGATGACCTGGGCGGTGTTGCCGTCGCCGAGCTGGGCGGCGAGGAGGGTGAGCACGGGGCGGATGCGCTTGCCACCGGCCTCGTACAGATAGCGACTCGCGGCATCGGCCAGAGGGTCGGCGACACGGACGTCGTCGGCCAGGCCGGTCTCGACGAGTTCCAGCCCGTCCTCGATGGCGCGGGCGACGCGGCGGGCGGCGGGGCCGATGAAGACGCGATCGCTGAAGCCGAGACGGCTCGCCAGTCGCGAACCCGGGGCGATGGGGCTCGAAGTCACGTTCTCAGCCTACCTTCGTCCGATGTCACGGTTTCGCCCGGACGGTTCACTCCGGCTTTCGCGCTCTGTGCAGGGCCACGATGCCGAACGAGAGATTGCGGTACGCGACCTCGCTCCAGCCCGCTTCGCGGATCCACGCGGAGAGCCGCTTCTGATCGGGCCACTCCCTGATCGACTCGTTCAGATAGTCGTAGGCATCGCCGTTGGTGCCGGCCACGCGGGCGACACGGGGCAGCACCTGCGCGTTGTAGAACCTGTATGCGCTGCGGAAGAGCTTTCCCGGCGGCGTCGAGAACTCGTTGATCACGAGCCGGCCCCCGGGCTTCGTGACCCGATACAGCTCGCGAAGCGCCTTCTTCGGATCGTTCACGTTGCGCAGCGCATAGGACATGGTGACCGCGTCGAACGAGGCGTCGGAGAACGGCAGATCGGTGGCGTCGGCCTGCACGAACGACAAGTTGCGCATCGCGCCGTGCCGCCGCTCCCCCTCGGCGAGCATCCCCGGGGAGAAGTCGGCTGCGACCACCTCGGCGCCGCTGCGCGCGAGGGAGGCCGACGACGACGCCGTTCCGGCACCGAGGTCGAGGATGCGCTCGCCTGGCTTCGGAGCCACGGCTCGAGTGGTGGCCGCCCGCCAGAGCACGTCGTTGCCGAACGTCATGGCGGTGTTCGTGCGGTCGTAGCCCGCGGCGACCTGGTCGAACATGCCGCTGACGCGGGCGGGGTCCTTGCCGAGATCGGCGCGGTTCTTCTCGTTCGAGGTCACGAGTCCAGTCTAGGCGGGAGGCCCAGCGCTTCGAGGCGGTCGAGCCAGGGGTCGACGGTGGCGTCGTCGAACGGGGCGACCTGCGCACGCACCCGCGTCTCGAGGTCGAGGGCCAGGGATTCGAGATGGGCCATGACGTCCACGGGATACCCGTAGCGCGCGCTGTGGTCGGCCCACTCGTCGCGGTCGTCGACCCAGGTGCCGCGCTCGCCCGCGACCCGCACCACGTCGAGGTCCATGTCGATCCCGGTCACGAGGAGCGGATCGTCGGACCAGTGGATGTCCCAGCCCAGGTCGATGTAGATGCGCATGCCCCTGCGGTGACGGCGGTTGACGGTCACGGCATGGTCGCCGTCGGCCGGAACCAGGGTGACGTTCGGACCCCCGGCGTGGAACTCCGCGCCCGGTCGCACGCTGTGCCACCCCACGGGCTGTCCGAGCCAATCGCCCCACTCGTCGGCACCGAGATACACGCACTCGTGCCGCCAGTGCGGCGAGCCGTCCCACTTGCGCCACTGGAAGACCATCTCGGTGCCGGGTGCGGGGCGTGCATCGCTCATCCGCTCACCCTACGGCCACGCGGATCCCTGCCCCCTGAGCGGCATAGGCTGGATGCGTGCACACCACCCACCTGGTCGTGGAGACCCGCGAGATCGACCCGGTCGAAGACCTCCTGGCGTACGCCGACCCCGCCCGTCCTCTGGCCTGGCTGCGGCGCGGAGACGGGATCGTCGCCGTCGGCGAGACCCTCAGCGAGATCCGGCCTCCCGCACATGCGGAAGCGTCCCGGGTCACGTCCCTCGCGAGCGCCTGGCGGGACATGGCCGCGCATGCCGAGGTTTCCGACCCGATGGAGCTTCCCGGTACCGGGCTCGTCGCCTTCGGGACCATCGCGTTCGATGAGGATTCGACAGCCGACAGCGTGCTGGTGATCCCGACGCAGGTGATCGGACGACACGGCGACCGCTTCTGGCGCACCACGATCCGCTTCGCCGGCACCGAGGAGGCAGGTGCGCCGGAACACCCGGTCGACCTGGTCACGCAGCCCTATGGGCCGCACTGGGCCGGCACAGTGGGTCCGGGGGCCCAGACGCCTCAGGGTTACCAGGACTCGGTGCGCCGTGCCCTCACCCGCATCGCCGATGGCGAGGTGAGCAAGGTCGTGCTCGCACGCGACCTCACCGGCAGCATCCCCGCCGGATCGGACCTGCGTCGTCTGGTGCGCGCCCTGTCGACCGGCTACCCCGACACCTGGGCCTTCGCCGTCGACGGCTTGATCGGCGCGAGCCCGGAGACGCTCGTGACCGTGCACGGGGGGACGGTGACCGCGCGGGTGCTGGCGGGCACGATCGGCCGCGGAGCCGATGCGGATGCCGACACCGCCGCGTCCGCTCATCTGGCGTCGAGCGTGAAGGATCTCGACGAGCACCAGTACGCCGTGCAGAGTGTGCTCGCCTCGCTGCGCGCCCACACCAGGGCTCTGGCCGCGAGCGAGCAGCCCTTCCTGCTGAAGCTCCCCAACCTGTTCCATCTGGCGACCGATGTCGAAGGCGAGCTCGCCTCCGGCGAGACGGCACTCGACCTCGTCCGCGTGCTGCACCCGACTGCGGCCGTGGCCGGCACCCCCACACCGGCGGCGATCGCGGCGATCCGCGAGCTCGAACCCTTCGACCGGGGGCGCTACGCGGGCCCCGTCGGCTGGGTGGACGCCGCAGGCAACGGCGAGTGGGCGATCGCGCTCCGCTGCGCCCAGTTCACCGCACGGGCGGGAGAGATCGGCGTGACCGCCTATGCGGGCGCCGGTATCGTTGCCGGCTCCGACCCGGAGAGCGAACTGCTCGAGACGCGCGTGAAGTTCCGCCCGCTGGTCGACGCGCTGGCCTGACCGCGGCGCACGGTCAGCTGGCGGCGAGGCGCTTCTTCTCGGCCTCGACGTCGAAGTCGGCGCTCGGCCACTGCGGATCGATGTCCTCCAGTGCCGCGAGCAGCAGCTCCTGCACCGCGAGACGCGCGTACCATTTCGCATTCGCCGGGATCACGAACCACGGTGCCGCGTCGGTCGACGTGCGGTCGAAGACGGTCTGGTACGCCTCCATGTACTGCGGCCACAGCATCCGCTCGTCCACATCACCCGGGTTGTACTTCCAGTACTTGTCCGGACGTTCGAGGCGCTCCATCAGCCGCGCCTTCTGCTCTTCGGGCGAGATGTGCAGCATGACCTTCACGATCCTGGTGCCCGATGCGGCGACGCGCGCCTCGAACTCGTTGATGGCGTCGTAGCGGCGCTCGATCTCCGCAGGCGGCGCGAGTTCGCGCACGCGCCCGATCAGCACATCCTCGTAGTGCGAGCGATCGAACACCCCGATGAAGCCCGGCTCCGGCAGACGCTTCTCGACGCGCCAGAGGAAGTCGTGTTCGCGTTCCTCCGCCGTCGGCGCCTTGAATGCGGCGAGCGCGACGCCCTGCGGATCGACACCGCCGACCACGTGCCGCACGATGCCGCCCTTGCCCGCGGAGTCCATCGCCTGCAGCACCAGGAGGACGGCGTCCTTCGCCACGCCGACGCGGCTCTCGGCGAACAGCCTTTCCTGCAGCACGTTGAGGTCCGCCAGACCTGCCGCGAGGTCGGAGACCCCGTGCGACTTGCCGTGGTCGTAGCCGGGCTTGGCATCGGGGTCGACGTCGGCGAGACGGAACCCTTCGCCGACCCGCAGCTTCTGCGTCCAGGTGTGCGCGTTCATACGCACATCCTGCCAGTCAACGCGCCAGCGGCACCTCGATGATCTGACGGCCGCCGCGCGGCGAGGTCAGCGCCTGATCGAGGGCCGTGCGGGTGGTGACCCGCTGGTACTCCCAGCCGTAGGCGAGGGCGAGGTGTTCGAGGCGCACGGTGTGCGGCGTGTAGAAGGCACGGTCGAGGTCGCCCGGCCGCGCGGAGGATGCGACCTCGAGGGCATCGAAGATCGTGCCACCGCCGTCGTTGCCGACGATGACCTGCAGCCGAGGCTCCGTCTCGTCCGGCGGCAGCAGCAGTGCGCCGACATCGTGCAGGAAGGCCAGATCACCCAGCAGCACACGGGTGATTCCGGGGGCTCCGGCAGCCTGACTGGAGATCGCGATACCTGTGGCGGTGGCTATCGTGCCGTCGATGCCGGCGAGACCACGGTTGGCGTGGACGGGGACCTTCTTGCCGCCGAGCACCTGATCGGCGACGCGCACCAGGCGCGAGGATCCGAACATCAGGCGATCGTGCGGCCAGGTGGCGCGCCACACGGCATCGACGAGCAGCTCACGATCGAGCGGGCGGCGGACCGCGTCGAGCTCGGCCTTCACCGCTTCTCTGCGCGCCGCGAAGTCGGCGGATGCCAGCGCCTCCGGGTCGGGGGCGTGCTCGCTCAGGTCCACGACCTCGGCGGCGGACGCGCGCATCCACTCGCCGAGCCAGTCGCGATCGGCGGCCCCCGGGGCGACCGCGACCGCGTCGACTCCGCGCGTGCGATGGTTGAGGTTCAGTTGCTCCCCCCCGCGGCGCACGGCGATGATCTCGACGTCCTGTCGCGCGAGAAGCGCGGCCACCTCGCGGCTGAGAGTCGGATGGCCCAGGACCACCACCCGCTCGATGCGTCCGCCGAGGTCTTCGCGAGCCAGCAGACGGCGATAGCCGTGCACGATCTGACGCCCGAACCGCGCACCGCTCACGATCTCGGCGATCAGCGGCCACCCACCGGCATGCGCGATATCTTCGGCGTCGGGGCCGGCATCGGCACCTGCGATCACGACGGTGCGCCGGCTGCGGTCGAGCTCGAACGGCTCCTCCCTCAGCGCCGAAGGAGCCTCGCCCTGGACGAGATCGATGGAGGGAAGGTTCCCCGAGAGGGGCTCTCTCGTGGGAAGGTTCAGGTGCACGGGCCCGGCGACGCCACGGAGGCCGCTCTCGACCTCGCGTGCCCCCATCGACGCGGCGACCGCCCGTTCGGCGAGTCCGGCCCAGTCACCCTCGCCCGGCACGGGAGCATCGAGCGCGTCACGCACCCACGGACGGAAGAGGTCTTCCTGGAGCGTCGCCTGGTTGGCGCCGACGCCGCGCAGCTCCGGGGGGCGGTCGGCGGTGAGCAGGAGCATCGGGACCCCGGAGTGGAACGCTTCCATGACCGCGGGAAGCAGGTTGCCGACGGCCGTTCCCGAGGTGCACACCACCGCTGCGGGCACGCGCGTCTCCCTGGCGATGCCGAGGGCGGTGAACCCCGCGACCCGCTCGTCGATGCGGACGTGCACGCGGAGGTGTCCGTCATCGGCGGCACGCACAGCGGCGAGCGCGAGTGCCTGCGACCGCGAGCCCGGCGACACCACGATGTCGCGCACACCCTGGGCGACGAGCTCGGCGATCAGGGTCGCCGCGGCGTCCATCGCCGGCGACGACGTCACGGGCGCTGGTCCGTGGCAGGAGGCTCGTCGGTCTCGTCGTCGAGGCGTGCGAGCTCCTCCTCGAGGCGGCGGATACGCGCATCCTGCTCGGACTTGCTGATGCTGCGGAGGAAGGCGGGGTCGTCATCCGGTGCGACGGCAGGACGGACACCGGGATCGTTCGCCCGACGGCGGCCGATCACGAACCAGAGGATGCCGCCGATCACGGGAAGGAGTACGACGATCGCGATCCAGAGCGGTTTGGACACGCCCCGGTGTCGCGTCGCCGGCTGCACTGCGCAGTCGACGATGCTGAACACCCAGAACACGGCGGCGAGGAAGCCGCCGACGATCAGTAGTCTCGCCACCCCTCCAGTCTAGGCGTGTCGCGACCTCTCCGGCCCCGGAGAGGACAGAGGCGGCGTTGCTAGACTGCGCGGGAAATGCTGCCCCCATCGCCTGATCCGTCGCCGCGAGCGGGGGCCGAACGGCTGCTGATCGCCCGTGTGATCATCGCCGTCGGCCTCGCGCTCCTGCTCGTCGTCGGCGCCTGGTCGACGTCTCGGGGTTCCGCCGACGTGCACGCGACACTGTGTCTCGCCTCCGGCGTCTCGGAGTCGGCCGCGACTGCCCCGACCTCAGCCGATGTCGAGGGCGCAGCGACGGTCGATGCGCTCTCCTCCGGCGTGGGGATCTGCCTGCTCGCGGTACTGGGGTCCGTCGCGTTGATCCTGCTGTTCCGCCGGCTCACCGGCCATGCCACACGAACGCTCGACGTCCACTCTCCGCGGGCGGCGACTCCGAGCCGGGCGGGCCCGGGGATCCTCGTCTCCGCTCTCACCCTCACGCAGCTCTCCATCTCCCGCACCTGATCGACGGCAGGCGTCCGCGCCGCCCGCAGGCGGCACCCTTCCCTCGTCGTACCCGTGTGTCTGGAGACCCCATGAAGAACTCTGTCAAAGCGACCCTGGTCGCCATCGCCGTCGCCATCGTCCTGTTGATCGCCGGGATCGTGTTCGCGATCAGCCAGCAGCAACCCGCCGCACCCTCGGCAGAAGGAGAACCGCAGCAGACCGTCCGCACCGACTCGCATGTGCTCGACGACGGGGGCGACGGCGCGGTGACCGTCGTCGAGTTCCTCGACTTCGAATGCGAGGCGTGCGGTGCCTTCTACCCCGTGGTGGAAGACCTCCGCGAGAAGTACGAGGGCGACATCACCTACGTCGTGCGCTACTTCCCGCTTCCCGGTCACATCAACTCCACGCAGGCCGCGTTGGCCGCCGAGGCTGCTGCTCGGCAGGACCGCTTCGAGGACATGTACCACCGCCTGTTCGAGACCCAGGCGCAGTGGGGCGAGCAGCCCGAGGAGACCCCTGAGGTGTTCCGAGGCTTCGCCGAGGAACTCGGCCTCGACATGGCCGCCTACGACGCCGCGATCGCCGATCCGGCCACCGCGGAGCGCGTGCAGTCCGACAAGACGGACGGTGAGAAGCTCGGGGTGAACAGCACGCCGACCTTCTTCGTCGCCGGGGAGAAGGTCGTGCTGCAGGAGTGGGATGACCTCGAGCAGGCCATCGAGAAGGCCGTGAACGGCTGAGACGGCGGGCGGGCGCGCGCGGCTTCCGTGTCGAAGCCGCGCGCTCTCGTCACACCGATATTCTGGCCGCACACCCAGGAGAGGCCAGAATGACCATCGACATCTCGACCGCCTTGCAGACGACCCACAACGCCCGCGAACTCGCGGGGCTCCCGACCTCCGACGGCGGGATGCTCGCCTCCGGCCTCCTCTTCCGGTCGGACGCGCTGGCTGCATTGACGGATGAGGGGATGCAGGCCCTGACCGATCTGCGTATCGGCACGGTCATCGACCTGCGCACGGACGGCGAGCGCTCCCGTGCCGCCGACCGACTGCCCGACGACGGCAGCGTGACGCTGATCGAACTTCCCATGCAGGGTGGGGCGATGGACGAGATGGTCAAGAGGTTCCTCCCCGCGGCCGGGAGCGCGGGTCTCTCCGTGACCCAGGTCGCCGAGGTGCTGAAGCAGGTGCCGACTCTGGAGGAGCTCTACACCTCGATCCTGGAGTCCAGTGCCCCGCAGTTCGCCACCATCGCCAGGACCGTGCTCGCCGCCGCGCGCACCGAGCGGCCGGGAGTGCTGTTCCACTGCACCGCGGGGAAGGACCGCACCGGCCTCGCTGCTGCGATCCTGCTGCTCGTCGCGGAGGTTCCTCGTGAGGAGATCGTCGCGGACTACACCCTCACGGAGAAGAACCTCGCGCGCGGATTCGCCGAGGCCCTCACCGCGCTGATCACCTCGCTCGGGGTCCCCCTCACCCCGGCGCTGAAGACCCTCGCCACCGAGTCGCCGGCGTCGGCGATCGAAGCGGCGATGGAGTGGATCACCGCGAATCACGGAGATGTGTCGGGGTACCTGCGCAGCGGTGGCATGACGGACGAGGAGATCGCCGACCTCCGCCGGGTTCTCCGCGGCGAGTAGGAGCGCCCTCCGCGGCGGCGCCACCTCCCTCGCTACGCTGAGCGCATGACCGAGGAGCACTCCCCCTCTCCGCATCCCGCGATCGCCGTCGTACGGCGCATCCCCGCGACGCTGACGATGGTGCTGCTGATCCTCGTGGTCGGGGTGGCCTCGCGCGGACTCTGGACACCGTTCGAGGACACCGCACTCTTCCCGACCGTCGCCTACGGTCTGCCCAGCCTGACCGATGGCAAGTGGTGGACTCCGCTCACCGGCACGTTCTTCGTCAACGAGCCATGGGTGTATGTGTTCACCCTCGCGGGCTTCTGGGGCATGGCCTACCTGGAGTTCCGTCGCGGGTCGCGCGTCGCGCTCGCCTACTACTGGATCGGGCAGCTGTTCGCGATCTTCGCCACCGCGCTGCTGCTGTTCGTGCTGTCGCAGTTCCCCTGGGCCTGGGCGACGGAGCAGGCCCAGGCACTCGACGTGGGGGCATCCGGCGGCACCATGGCCTGCATCGCCGCCGCGGTCGGGCTGTTCCGTCCGCCGTGGCGAGTGCGCGGCTGGCTCATCCTGCTCGGCTTCGTCTTCATCGCGATGCTGTTCTGGGGCAAGGTCGCCGACCTCGAACACCTCCTCGCGGTGCTGTTGATCCTCATCGTCGACCGGTCGCTTCGGGTGCGCCACACCACCGTCCGCGAGCAGCGGCTGATCGCCGTGGTCGCGATGCTCGTCCTCGGCGCCGTCGAGATCATCACCACGTTCGTCGCGACCGACGGCCCCTTCGGCCAGACCGATCCCGCGTCCGGCGGATTCATCGACCTGGCGATCGACCTCGTCGTGATCCTCGTGCTCGTGAACGGCCTGCGGCGCGGGCGCCGCTGGACCTGGGTGCTCGCGCTGCTGCTGGGGATCTTCAACGTCCTCACCGCGACGCTCGTGCTGATCCTGATCACGGTCTACAGCCAGGCTCAGGTCGACTTCCGTTGGGATGGAGACACCGAGCTCGCTCTGGCGAACGGGTTCCTCTGGCTGATCATGCTCGTGTACCTGATCTGGGTACGCCGCGCCTTCCGCGCCAAGCGGCGAGCCAAGCTCGGCATGCAGCCCGCCCCCACCGTGGACGACATGAAGCAGCAGCTCCGCACGCACGGGGGCGGCACACTGTCATGGATGACGACATGGGAGGGCAACAGCTACGCCAGAGTCATCGGCGGCATCGTGGCCTACCAGCGGCGCAACGGCGTCGCCCTCGCCCTCGCCGACCCGATCGGACCGGCGCAGACGCGCGCCGAGGCCGTGACCGACTTCATCCACGCAGCGGAACTGGCCGGTCTCGTGCCGTGCTTCTTCAGCGCCGACGAAGCCACGCGCGCCGCCGTCCCCTCGACGTGGCGGAGCATCGTGGTGGCGGACGACACGATCGTCGACCTCCCCGGCCTGGAGTTCACCGGCAAGCGCTGGAACTCCGTGCGCACCTCGCTCAACAAGGCGGGCCGCGAGGAGATGACGTTCCGGATGACGCACCTGAAGGCCGAGCCGTGGGGTGTGCAGCAGCAGCTGCGCGCGATCTCGGAGGCCTGGGTGGGAGACAA
Source organism: Microbacterium sp. 2RAF4 (assembly GCF_052115285.1). NCBI lineage: Bacteria > Bacillati > Actinomycetota > Actinomycetes > Micrococcales > Microbacteriaceae > Microbacterium > Microbacterium sp. 2RAF4. The sequence continues at coordinate 842,480 of NZ_JBFRGI010000002.1, forward strand.
GGATCTCCCGGAGATGCGTTTCACACTCGGCACACTCGACGAGGCGGAGGACCCGGAGGTGCGACTCGCGCTGGCCCTCGCTCCGAACGGCGACGTCGACGGGTTCCTGTCGTGGCTGCCGGTCTACGGCGAAGGCGGCGTCGTGCGCGGCTGGACCCTCGACCTCATGCGGCGTCGCGAGGGCGGCTTCGGGCCGGTGATGGAGTACCTCATCGGCTCCTCCGCCCGCCAGTTCGCCGACGAGGGCGCACAGATCATGTCGCTCTCAGGGGCACCGCTCGCGCACGACTACCCACCGGATGCCGGGATGATCGCGGCGCTCAGCGACCGGCTCGCCGAGGCCCTGGAACCGGTGTACGGCTTCGGGTCGCTGCACCGCTTCAAGCAGAAGTTCCACCCGCGGTACGAGACCATGTACCTGCTGTTCCGTGACGAGAGCGACCTCACCCGCATCGGCGGAGCGCTCACCAGGGCCTTCCTCCCGGACGCGACCCTGCGGCAGTTCGCCGGTGCAGGGCTCGAGCTCGTCCGCGGCGGCAAGGACTGACGCCGGCCCGATCCGCACCGGCGGCGAACCGCACGAGTACGATCGGTGTCGTGCTCGACGAAGACCGCCTCCGCTCCATGGCCGACGACCTGGGCCGGGTGCCCGGGGTGCGAGCCGTCGCGCTGGGAGGCAGCCGCGCCCGAGGGACACACCGCCCCGACTCCGACATCGATCTGGGTCTCTACGTGGACGCCGATGTCGACAGGGCCGCCCTCGCGGAGGCGGCGAGCGGATGGACCGGTGAAGACGTCGAGATCGCCGGCCGCGGCGGATGGGGACCATGGGTCGACAGCGGGACCTGGCTGATCGTCGACGGCGCACCGGTCGACCTCATCCTCCGCGACGTGACCCGCGTCGCGGAGCAGTGCGCCCGCGCCGTCCGTGGCGAGTTCGCCTTCCACACCCAGCCGGGACATCCGCTCGGCTTCCTCGACGTCGCCTATGCGGGTGAGGTGGCGACAAGTGTGCCGCTCTGCGACCAGGACGGCATCCTCGCCGCGCTGGCTCGCAGCGTGACTCCTTATCCCGACGCCCTCCGCGCGGCGTTCGTCGAGAATCTCTGGCAGGTCGACTTCCTGCTGAACGCAGCCACGAAGGGCGCGAAGGCGAGCGATGTCGCCTACGTGGCGCTGTGCGGAACCACGACGACCATGCTGATCGCCCACGCCTGGCATGCGGTTGCCGGCCAGTGGGTGACGAACGAGAAGGGACTGGTGCCGAACGTGGCACGCCTCTCGATCGACACGGCGGGGTTCAGCGCCGCAGCCGCCGCGGTGCTCGGATGCATCGGGACCTCGCCTGACGAGTTGCTGGCGTCGATCGCAGCGCTGAGGGGGCTGCCTCGCCCGGCAACCCCCTCGAACTGAACCTCAGCCGGCCGTCTCCACGAGTGCCGCGGGCGCGTCGCCCGTGGGCTCGCCGGCCGGGCGCTTCGCGGTGTTCGCGATGTGCGCGCGGCTGACGACGATCACCGCGACGATCATGAGCGCGACGCCGAGCCAGTACGGCGCCGCATGACTGACCAGCGCGTAGAGCGCACCCGCGATGAGCGGGGCCGCCGTGCCCATCGCCGCGTTCAGCGACTGGGTGGCTCCGCCGAGCCAACCCTGCTCGTCGTCGCCGACGGCATTGGACATCGCTCCATCCATCGCGGCCTGCGAGGCCCCCTGGCCGGCGGCCAGCATGAGGGCGCCGACGATGAACACCCACGGCTGCGCGAAGACGGAAGCCACGACGGCGAGGGCGGCGAGACCGATCATCTGCGCGACGATGCCGCTCACGATCACTCCGCGCTCGCCGATGCGCGGAAGCAGGATGCCCAGCAGCACACCCTGGATGAGGATGTCGATGATGCCGACGGCCGCGGTCAGGAGTCCGATCTGGGTCGGTCCCCACTGGATGGAGTCCAGGGCGAGGACGCTGAAGTTGTTCACGAAGAACCCGAACGGCAGCGCGAGCAGACCGAAGCCGATCATCAGCCCGCGCAGCTCCTTGCGTCCGAACGCCTCCTTGAAGACGGCGAAGGGCTGCACGTCGCGCATCTTGATGGTCGCGATGCGATTGCCCGGCTTCAGACTCTCCGGGAGGAGGAAGATGCTGAGGATCGCGATCGTGAGGGCGACCGCGGCGGTGAGGAACACCGGAAGCTGGATGCTGATCGCGGCGAGCAGTCCTCCGATGGCCGGACCGATCATGGTGCCGATCCCCGAGAGCGCACCGAGGAGGCCGAAGCGCTTGGCCCGCTGCTCGGGCGGAGTGATATCGGCCAGATAGGCGAAGAGGGCGGGCAGGTCACCCGCGGTGAGGCCCTGGACGACCCGGGCGAGCACGAGCACCCAGAGGGCGCCGCCGAATCCGAAGAGCGCCATCGAGAACGCGGCGCCGAACGCGGCGACGATGATCACGGGGCGGCGGCCGAAGCGGTCGGAGAGGCGCCCGAGGAAAGGTGCGACCAGGAAGGCGCAGAGGCCGTTGACCGCTTCGAGCACGCCGACCCAGATGGCCAGGTCGCTCTCGTGCGAGACGTACTGGAGCACGACGAAAGGCAGGACGGGGAGGACGACCGTCATGCCGATGACGGTGAGCATCGTGAGCACGATGAGCATGATCCACGCGCGGTTCTGGTCCCGTCGCGTGAGAGAAGTGGGTGAATTCATACCAGAAGTGTAGTCATACCAGTTTTGGCGTCAAGCCAGTTTTATAGTCGGTTCACGATAGGCTGTCGGGTATGACGAACTCCGCACCCCTCGGTCGCCGCGAACGGAAGAAGGCCGCGACCCGCAAGGCGATCTCCGACGTCGCGACGGCCATGTTCCTGGAACGCGGCTTCGACGAGGTGAGCATCCGCGAGGTCGCCGATGCCGCAGACGTCTCCCCCACGACCGTGTTCGCGCACTTCCCCCAGAAGGAGGCGCTGGTGTTCGACGAGGACGACGAGCAGCGCGATCGCCTGGTCGCCGCGGTCCGCGAGCGCCCGTCGGGGAGCACCATCAATCGCGCGATCCACGACTTCTACGCCTCCGAGCTCCGCGCGAACGTCGACGAGCACGGCGACGAGGTCACTCGCACCTTCATGCGCTTCCTGAACGAGACGCCGGCGCTGCGCGACTACGCGGCGAAGATGTGGCTCCGGCACGAGGACGCCCTCTCCGACGCGATCGCCGACGAGCTGGGGCTCGACGCCCCCACCCCGGAGATCCGGGTGTACTCGCGGTTCATCCTGCAGATGCAGTTGCTCGTGAACGAGAACGACGACCCGTTCGGAACACTCGAAGCGGGATTCGTGATCCTCGAGAACGGCTGGGCCCCGGTCGAAGCGGGCCTCAACGACTGAGCCGGCGTCGCAGGTTCAGTCGTCGCGGGGGCGCCGACGCAGGCTCTTGACGTCGGTGCGCCGCTGCTTCGCCTTCAGCCGACGTTCCTTCGATCCCCGACTCGGCTTCGTCGGACGTCGCGGCGGAGCCGGCGGTCGCAGTGCATCGCCCACGAGAGCGACGAGTCGATCGCGCGCCGCATCCCTGTTCCGCAGCTGCGCACGGTGCTCCGAGGCGGCGATCGTCAGCACGCCGTCGACCAGACGACCGCTCAGCCGGTCGAGCAGTCGCTCGCGTTGATGCGGTGAGAGCACCGGCGAGCGCGCCGCATCCCAGACCAGCTCCACGCGGGAATCGGCCGTGTTCACACCCTGACCGCCCGGACCGGACGACCGCGAGAAGCGCCACGACAGCTCGGCCTCGGGGATCATGAGACCCGACGAGACCCGCAGACCGGGGCGATGGGCGGAGGGCATACCTCCATCATCCGCCCTCGCGGAGCACCCGCACCGCACCCGGGAAGGGGCGGCATCTCGGGAACCGGGATGCACCGATGGAATGGACGCGACGGCGGGAGTCGAACCCGCAACGCCATCAGGTATGAACTGAGGCCCGGGACCGCCCGGATCGCCGCGATGGGAATGACGTTACCCGGGCGTGATCTGACCCGCCAGGACCGTTGCCTGGGATAACCCTATGAGTCCCGGGATGACGTCGCTGCGTCACTCGGCGTCATCCGGATCCGGAGCGTCCAGGGCGCGCAGCAGGCGTCCGACGGCCTCGCGGAGCTCACTCCGATGCGGATCAGACAGCGCAACGGTGTACTCGACGCCCTCGGGGATCCAGAGCAGTCCGTACATCGCCTCGCGCCAGTCGGAACCCCCAACGGGCCACCGCGTGCGGTCTTCGCCCGCAGCCGTCGCGCCCTGCCACCACGGCCCGAAGTGCTCCTGCATCTCGGCGAGCGGCAGCTCCATCACCGCGGCGGCCTCGACCTTCTGCGGCGACCACGACGAGGCGACGAGCACCCGTTGCTCGATCTCCTCCTCCGTGATCTCGCGCCGCACGAACAGCACGCGGGTGTGCTCGACCCCGACGATGCGGTCGACGCGGAACGTGCGCCAGTCCTCGCGGTCGAGGTCCCAGCACAGCAGGAACCACTTGCGCCCGGCGGGGGCCAGGGCATGCGGTTCGGTGCGCCGGACGCTCTCCCGCCCCTCGCCGTCCACGTAGCGCAGTCGCAGGCGTTCGGTGTCGCGGGTGGCGAGGGCGATCTCCCCGAGCACCTCTGGCGAGACCACGGGGCCTTCTCCGATGCGCGGCGCCTGCACCGATGCGGCGAGCGCGTTCACCCGCTGCCGCAGTGCCGACGGCAGCACCTGCTCGAGCTTCGCCAGGGCGGTGAGCGTGACTTCGGGTCCGCCGACCAGTTGCTGGGTCGCCGCGACGCGGAGCCCGATCGCCATCGTCACCGCCTCGTCGTCGTTGAGCAGCAGCGGAGGGACGGCGCTCCCCGCTTCGAGCCGGTAGCCGCCGGCCGCCCCTGGGGTCGATTCCACGCGATATCCGAGCTCGCGCAAACGGTCGACGTCGCGGCGCACGGTGCGCTCGGTCACTCCCAGCCGCGTGGCAAGCTCGGTTCCCGGCCAGTGCCGGTGCGTCTGCAGCAGGTTGAGCAGGGCCAACGCGCGGGAGGTGGTGTCGGTCATGCGTTTCAGGTTGCCAGATGATGCGGACATGATCTGTCCGCATTTGTTTCTAGCCTCTCCTCCATGAACGAATCCCTCATCGAGACCGAAGGCCTGACCAAGGTCTTCACCGTCAAGAAGACGCCGGTGCACGCCGTGACCGATGTCTCCTTCACCGCCGTGCGCGGAGAACTCGTCGCCTTCCTCGGGCCGAACGGCGCCGGCAAGTCGACGACCCTGCGGATGCTGACGACCCTCATCCCGCCCACGTCGGGCCGAGCGAAGGTCGTCGGGCACGACATCCGCACCGATGCCGCGGGAGTCCGCGCACGCATCGGCTACGTGGGCCAGCTCACCAGCGGCAGCTTCTCGCAGCGGGTGCGCGATGAACTGCTGAGTCAGGGTGCGTTCTACGGGATGTCGCGGCGCGACAGCATCCGGCGGGCGGACGAGCTGATCGAGTCGCTCGATCTCTCGTCGTTCGCGGCGCGCAGCGTTCAGCAACTGAGCGGAGGGCAGAAGCGCCGGCTCGACATCGCGCTCGGCCTGATGCACGCACCTCCCCTGATCTTCCTCGACGAGCCTTCCACCGGACTCGATCCCCAGAGCAGAGCGAATCTCTGGGAGCACATCCTGGATCTGCGCACCCAGCACGGCACCACGGTGTTCCTGACGACGCACTATCTGGAGGAGGCCGACCGCTATGCCGAGCGCGTGATGGTCATGGACAAGGGGCGCATCATCGCCGACGACGACGCCGCCTCCCTCAAAGCCACACTCGCCGGTGACGTGCTCACCTTCGGATTCGAGGATGCCTCCGAGGCAGTGAGGGCCCGCGCCGTGGTCGCCCGCCTTAGCCCGGCCGAGATCGCGGTCGACGACGCCGCGATCTCGCTCGCGGTGCAGGACGGCGATCGACTGTTGCCGGTGATCGTGCGCGAACTCGACAGCGCCGGCATCCTCGTCCGCCGCGCGACCGGCGTGCCGCCGACGTTGGACGACGTCTTCCTCGCCCTCACCGGCCGCACTCTGCGCGAGGCCGGCGAAGGAACCGATGCCACGGGCGACGCATCCGATTCGGCCGCCGCTGCCGACACCCACAGCGCTTCCCAGAACAGCACGACAGGAGTCCTCTCATGACCGCCACCGACACCCTCGTGCGCCCGAACCTCGCACGCGACACGAAGAACGTCCTGACTCGCGAGCTCCGGCCCGTGATCCGCGATCCGTTCACGCTGATCTTCAGCCTGCTGCAGCCGCTCATCTTCCTCGGGCTGTTCGCCCCGCTGTTGATCGGCGACTCCGGGCAGCCCGCCGGCGAGACACTGGCCTGGTTCGTCCCTGGAGTGCTCGTGATGATCGTGCTGTTCGGCACCGGATCGACAGGGTCGAACCTGCAGTACGAGATGATGACCGGCTCGCATGAGCGGACCCTGGTCGCTCCGCTCGCCCGTTCCTCGCTGCTGGTCGGACGCGCTCTCAAGGAGATCGCACCGATCGTCGTGCAAGCCCTGGTGATCGTGCTGATCGCCTGGCCGTTCGGCTTCGCGGCCGACATCCCCGGGCTGCTCATCGGGCTCGCGCTGCTGGCGGTCTTCGGGGTGGGCCTGGGGTCGCTGTCATACTCGCTCGCGCTGGCGACGAAAGACCGGGAGTGGCTGTTCTGGGGCGTGCAGCAGTCGCTGATCTTCCCGCTGCTGATCCTCTCCGGCATGCTGCTGCCGCTCGACGCAGCACCCGAATGGATGCAGGTCGTCGCCTCTGTGAACCCCGTGAACTGGGTGGTTCAGGCCGAGCGTGCACTGTTCGCTGGTGACCTCGGCGACGCGACCGTGCTCTGGGGCTGGGTCTCGGCACTCGCGGTCGCCGTGGTCGGACTCATCGTCGGGGTGCGCGCGATCCGTCGCAGCAGCTGAGCCCGTCCGTGGGGCGCCGCGGCGAAGGGCCGAAACCCAGACGCCGCGGCGCACCATCGGCGTGTCCCGCCTCGACACACCGCCGACATCACGCTCGGTCTGGGTTTTGGCAGCGACAGCCGCGGGCGGGCAGCCGCGGCCGCCGGCGGAAGGCGCACTCAGCGGCGCAGGGAGTCGTCGAACGGATTGGGCTCGAGCGTGTAGTCGGTCGAGGCGTCCGCCCAGGTGCCGCCGTTCGCGGGGACCCGGTGTCGACGCAGGGCGGCGAGAGCCCTCGTCGCAGGCACTCCCACGGCGAGCGCCGCTCTTCCGCGCACCGTGCGCTCTTCGGTGCCGAGCACACTCGCCCGGTGCCAGGCCTCGTGCAGCGATCCGCCCCTGGCCGCCGGCACCCGCCGCGCAGGCAGTGCCCCTGAGCGCCGCAGCGCCACGAGTCGCTCGACCCGCTCCCACCACGTCGACTCGCTCTCGGGGTGGAAGTAGTTGTCGCGCAGCCAGTCGGGGTGCGGATGCCGGAAGCGCCCTGCGACGACCTCGCTGCGGCCGCCGAGCAGACCGCTGCCGACGAACACGGTGTTCAACAGGCTCTTGCTCACCCCGAACGAGTCGAGCGCTATTACGGGGATGCCGAGAGCCGTGGCCTCGATCGCGGCGGTCGAGCTGACGGTGACGAGTCCTGCGGCCCTCTGCAGTGCGGTGCTCATCGAGTCGTAGGAGAACACCAGGTTCTCCGGAAGGCGAGACGGCAGCAGCCCCGCATACGGTTCGCGTTCCAGGTGCGTCTCCGACTCCCCGGGCCGCGAACGGAGTTTGACCACCACTCGGCGTCGGGGCTCGGCCTCGGCTGCCCGCACGAGCAGGGCCGCGATCTCGGCGCGATGCTCTTTCGCCGCAGGGACGAGAGCCTGCGCGGCGAAGACGATGTCCGTCGCGGGCGGCCGCACCGGCGCGGTGGGGGCCGGGCGCTCGGCGACGGCGACACCGCCTCGACTGCTGACGACGGCGTCGACCCTGAGCCGCTCCGGGCGCAGCATCCGTTGACGAAGCCGGGCGAACGGAAGGGTCGCGAGCGCCACCGGCGTCTGCACCCCGATCCGATCTCCGAGCTCCTCGAAGGCGCGCACCTCACGGTGGGAATGCACCACGAGCAGGTCGGTGTGACGGCGATAGTCGAGTGCACCGCGCTGTGCGGGGATCGCCATGCCCGGCAGCCCCGAGACGGTCACAGGTCGATGCGGAAGGGCGTCGATCACACGTCCCAGCAGGCGCACGAAAGGTCCGCGCCCGGCGAGCAGCACCACATCGGGGCGCTGACGCGTCAACCAGTCCGCCGTCTCCGCGAACCCGAGGCGGGTGACGTCCCGCGGTCCGAGGCCCGTCCCGGCCAGCGCCGACCGCTCCTGCTCGGCACTCGCGGTGAGCGGGGTGCGCACGAGCACCAGATGGGGACGCAGCCCCGGCACCGCGCCGAGCAGGGACGCCGCCCACTTCACGAACGAGTCGGCGTCCGCGATGGCGACGACGCGCAGACCGGTGGCCTCCGTCATGCCAGCTTTCGTCATGCCAGCCTTCGTCATGCCCGCCTCTGTCATACCCGCCTCTGTCATACGGCGACGCGGCGCAGCTTCGCCATCGGCGCCCGCTCGCTGTCGAACACCCGCTTGACCCCGTCGCCGGTCGCGCGCTCGATCACCCGGATATCGCGCACGAGGTGCTCCAGCCCCGTCGGCTCGAGCGATGCCGCGTGGTCGGACCCCCACATCGTGCGGTCGAGCGTGATGTGCCGCTCGACCGCGACCGCCCCGATGGCCACCGCGGCCAGCGAGATCTGCAATCCGCGCTCATGCCCGGAGTAGCCGACGGGCACGCCGGGATAGCGGTCGCGCAGCGTCGCGATCACGCGCAGGTTCGCCTCCTCGGGCTCCAGCGGGTAGGTCGAGGTCGCGTGCATGAGCACCACGCGGTCGGTGCCGAGGGTCTCGAGCGCACGGTCGATCTGCTCGATGGTCGACATGCCGGTGGAGAGGATCACGGGCTTGCCGGTCTCGCGCAGCGCGATCAGCAGCTCGGTGTCGGTGAGACTCGCCGAGGCGACCTTGTGAGCCACGACGCCGAGGTCCTCGAGGAAGTCGACGCTGGGCACATCCCACGGGGAGGCGAACCAGTCCAGCCCGAGCATCGTCGCGTGGTCGCCGATCTCGACGTACTCCTCACGACCGAACTCGACCCGCCGGCGGTAGTCGAGGTAGCTCATCACACCCCAGGGCGTCTCGCGGGGGACGTCGCGCATGTGCTCAGGAGTCGAGATCTCCGGTGTCCGCTTCTGGAACTTCACCGCATCGGCGCCGGCCCGAGCCGCGACATCGATGAGCTTCTTCGCGATGTCGACGTCGCCGTTGTGATTGAGGCCGATCTCCGCGATGACGTAGGCCGGACGACCGCCGCCGATCACTCGTGAGCCGATGCTGACAGTCATGATTCCTCCGGTGTTCGAGCGTTGGTGCAACCCCTCCCTCCTGACTACGGGCCGAGGATGAACACCGGGAGACCGCCGGGTTACCGGCATCGGTCAGCTCGACAACACCCGTTCGATCAGCTCGCGCACGGCGCCCTCTCCGCCCCGGCGGCGCAGGACCACACGAGCCTCTTCGATCACCAGCGGATGCGCGTTCGCGACCGCGACCGGCCACCCGACGATCCGCATGGCCGGCAGGTCGTTGACGTCGTTGCCGAGATACGCGATGTCGGCGAGCGGCACCCCGTTCTCGTGCGACCAGGTGCGCAGCGCGCTCTCCTTGTCATCGATGCCGTGCAGCACGGGCACCCTGAGCTTGTCTGCACGAGCACGCACCACCGGGTTGACCTCGGTCGACAGGATCAGCAGCGGCACGCCGGCCCGACGCAGGAGCGCGACACCCATGCCGTCTTCCCGGCTGACCCGCACCTGCTCCCCGCCGTCGGCATCGACGATCGCGGTGTCGTCGGTGTGCACGCCGTCGAAGTCGGTGACCACCGCGCGCACCGGGATGGGCTCAGACACGTCGTGCAGAGCGGCGAGCGCACGGGCGACACGGAGCTGCTCCGCATCGTCGATCTCGATCGCGGTCCACTCCGGCACGGGGGCGATACGGATCCTGCCGAAGAAGCGGTGCCTGCTCTCTCGGAATCCGGCGGCCCTGAACACGTAGAACGCCCCGGTCTCGAGGTGGTGGGGCTCGCGATCCTGCCTGCGCGGACGATGCGCGGCCTCGTGGTTGATCGCCGCAGCTTCACCGTGTTCGTTCTCCCGCCAGAGGAACCCGTACGTCTCGTGGGCCGCGAAGACGCTGTCGGCACGGTCGGCGCGGACCTCCTCCACGGCGGCGGCGAGCGCATCGCTCGGAATGAACGGGGACGTCGCCTGCAGGAATGCCACGACATCGACGCGGTCGCCGCTCGCTTCGAGGGCGTCGAGAGCGTGCAGGATCGCGCTCTCCGAGGTCGCGGTGTCTCCCGCGAGCTCCGCGGGGCGCCGGACCACCCTGGCACCCGCGGCAGTCGCCATCGCGGCGATCTCGTCATCGTCGGTCGAGACCACGACCAGGTCGATGCCCGCGGCACGGGTGGCCGCGCGCACCGCGCGTTCGACCAGCGGCACACCACCGACGCGCTGCAGATTCTTGCGCGGCACCTGCTTCGATCCGCCGCGTGCCGGGATGATCGCCACCGTGAGGGGTCCCTGCTCTTCCATCGTCCTGGTCCTCGTCCTCGTCGTCATCCTCGTCGTCATCGTCCGCGCACCGCCCGCCAGACGCGCCCCGCACGCCGCCGCGCACCGAGGACGTGCAGTCGCCACTCCTCGATCCTGCCCACACCTCCGGCGGGTCGCAGTGCACGACGCACGGCGTTCTCGACCGGCGCGCCGGGTAGCCGCAGCTCGGCGAGCCTTCGCGACGAGAAGTACCGATCCCGCTCGGCCGGGTCGAGATCGTGCAGCAGCTCCTCGGCCCGCCCCCGCAGATGTCCGGCGATCTCCGGCTGCATGGCATAGCCGACCGCGTCGATCAGCAGCTGGAGTCGGGCGGGGTCGGTGTAGGGCGAACCCTCGCGCGTCAGGGCGTCGACCAGAGTCACGGGAATCCGGTTGCTGTTCTCGAACGGCTTCAGTGCCGCGAGCACCGCGTCGTTGCCGGCCGACCCGATCGCGCGCCCGAAGAGCGTGCGTACTGTCGGCAGCGCGGTGGAGAACCCGGCGACGACGGCCAGGGCATCGATCCGCTCGGCGAGCAGCTCCGCCGCGAGCGGACCGCGATACTCGACGAAGTCGATGCCCCGCTCGATCGCACGCGCCCCGACGGCCGTCGTCACGAGGGGCGGCGCGCCCGGATGCGGCTTGAACACGATGCGTCGTGGTCGCCACTGCGCCGCGCGGTCGATCAGACGCTTCTGCAGATCGATCTCCTCGGCCACCGAGACCAGGCCGAGCGCCGACAGGTACTGGCCGAGCACGAGCACCGTCGAGGGGGAAGCCTCCAGGAGCGAAGACTCCCCGACGTCCGTCTCCCGCAGAACCGCGGCGAACGACGCCGGCGGCACCGGCACGATCCGCGCACCCGGCGATCCCACGAGCGGCTTGACGCCCGGCACGACGTCGGCATGGACGACCCGCTCGATGCGTGCGGCGACGGGATACGGCATCCGCACCCGCATCGGCGCATAGGTCATCAGCCCGTCCCCGATGATCGTGATCCGCGCCCGGGGGAACAATGCCACCAACGTCCTGGCGGGTGCCACCTGCGGGCTCTGCACGAACAGTTCCAGCTCGCGAGGGTCCACACCCCACGCGCGCGCGAACAGGCGCTCGAGCATCGGGAGATCAGCGGCCTTCGGCTCCCAGGAACGCGGATGCCGCGGCATGAGCATCTCATCGAGCGGCTCCGTGCGGTCGAACCGCGCGCGCAGCGACACGAGCGCCGCATCATCCGCGATCCCGGTGACGGTCTCGGGCACCGTCGAGGAGGTGAAGGGCACAAGGATGCGCTCGCCGCGGGCCTCGTCGTCGATCAGTCCGGCATCCATCGCGGCCACCGCGGTCGCGAGTCCATAGGCGCTGTGCAGCGCGAAGACCTGCGTCATCCGGCACGTCCCGCCCGACGGAGGACGCGCGCGAGGACCCGCCGGCGCGGTCCGTCGAGGCGGCCCAGCACGATGGCCACCTCATCGGACGGAAGTCGACGGAGCATGCGGAGGATCCCCGTGCGCACCTCGCCGCGCAGCTGCGGGCTCATGCGGCGGGCGCGCACGAGGTGGTGGGAGCTGAGGGCGAGCACCGTCCAGACGACCTTCGGGAGAAACCGCTCAGCCTCGCGATCCCGTTCGACGAGCGAGATGACCTCGTCCATCGCCCTGGCGAAGTCGAGCTGCCTCCGGTCGCGGGCCTGGGTGAGCGATGTGGCCACGCCCCGCCGGTAGAGCAGCGCGGGCGCATCCACCACCGCGAACGACTCCGCCTGCAGATGCAGTCGCCAGATCCACGGTCGGTCCTCTGCGGTGAACAGCCCTTCGGTGAACGCCGCCAGGCCACGGTCGATGAGCCGGCGGTGGAAGAGCCCCGCCCAGGCGTACGGGTAGTCGACCATCGTCGACTCGTGCTCCGGCAGGATCGCGTCTCGCGGAGGAAGGACCCGATCGCGCCACGGATACGGCGCCCGGACGAGAGCGCGCGTCCCACCCCTCACCGTGACGTGGTCGGTGCGCACGAAATCGCAGTCGAGCTCTCGCAGCCGCGAGGCGAGCACCTCGAGCCGACGCGGCTGCATCCAGTCGTCGCCGTCGAGGAAGCAGAAGGCGTCCCCCTCGACGTGCGGCAGCCCCTGATTGCGGGCCGTCGCCAACCCGCGCGCGGACTCGTTGCGCAGTACCTCGGCGCGGGGGAACCGCTCCGCGTACCGCCGCATGAGAGCACCCGTGTCGTCGCGCGAGCCGTCGTCGATCGCGACGAGCTTCACCGCTCCGAGATCATCGAACTGACGAGTGAGCGTCTCGAGCGTCGTCCCGATGTACGCGCCGGCGTCTTTCGCGGGCAGGATGACGGTGACGAGGGGTGTGCGCACAGGACTCCAGGACGGGGACGGTGTGCGGGAATGGTCGCAGGCGGTCCTTGCCGGACGGCGACGCGGAGGTGAACGACGGGTGTCCGTGCACTCGGGAAGCAGGCACTGAGGTGTGGTCCCGTACCCGAACGGAACCACACCTCCCAGTGCATCGCACTGCCGAACGAGACACGTTCGGGACGCGGTGTCGCAGATGCGACACCGCCTGCCACGCGGCCGACTGACCCCCATCAGACGACCACGAGACGCTCTTGGTCGTCGCGCCGCCCCGTATGAGAGGAGAGCGCGACCCGACAGTAACATGATACATGTCAGCATCCCGGCTGCACTCCGTCTCGCGACTCCCGTGGTCCGGTTCGCCCCCACCGGCCGGATCGGCGACGATGGGGAGATGCTGTGGCCCTTCGGATCGACCTGGCGTCCCGTGCGACAGCGGCGGCGCGACACCGTCGACCTGCGCTGGCTCAGCGCCAGGACCTGGACCAGGCGCTGGTACCCGCAGGGCGTCGACGTCGGCGAATGGCGCGGCCGACGCACGCTTGCCGTGAGCTGGTTCCGCCAGGAGCTGTCGGGAGAGCATCTCGCCTCCCGCGTGACGCTCGTCGATCTCGAGCGCTCGCGTCACCTCGACGTCCTGCTCGCGACCGCCGACGACGAGGGCGAACTGCACCCGGCGCGGATCCACGCCGGCGGACTCGCGTGGTTCGGGGATCGGCTGTTCGCCGCTGCGACGGGCCAGGGCATCTGGGAGTTCGATCTGTCGGACATCCGTACCGTGCGCGGCGCTCTCGCGCAGCGACTCGCCGGGTCGAACCGGCGCGGCGGCCGCAGCACCGCACTCGTCGCCGTGCGTACCGAAGTGCACCCCATCGCCCTGCGCTGCTCGTACCTCGGGCGGGTGTTCGACGACGAGGGCGCCCCGCTCGCACGCGTGCTCATCGGCGAGCATCGCCGGGATGAGAGCGGAAGGATCGGCGAGTTCGCGATCCCCGTCGACCTCGCCGGCGAGTTCACCGAGCTCGACCGCTTCACCCCCGGCATCGCGCGGATGCAGGGCGCCGTCCGCTGGGGCCGGCATCACTTCGTGTCGCAGTCCGACCGCCTGCACCCCGGCACACTCTGGAGCGGCCGACGCGAGGCCCTGGCTCCGGACCCCGTCCCTCTCCCCGTCGGGTGCGAGGACCTGGCTCTCGACCTCGAGGCCGGACTGCTGTGGTCGCTCGGAGAGCATCCGTGGCGACGGGTGGTGCGCGGCATCCCCGTGGCCAGGCTCGGGATCGGCGACGAGGGCTCCCGACGACGAACGTAGACTGGAGGGGTGAAGAAGCCCGCGCCTTTCCTCGTCTACACCGTGCTGCGGCTGCTGGCGTTCCTCGTCCCGCTCGCCATCCTCTGGTTCTTCTTCCCGATCTTCCGAGAGTTCTGGTGGCTCGCCGCGATCTTCGCCGCGCTCATCGGCATGAGCATCTCGATGCTGTTCCTGCGCACACCGCTCACCGACGCGTCCGCCCGCCTGCAGGAGCGCCGCGAGAGCCGTTCATCCGGCGGTCAGGACGACGCCGACGCCGAGGACCAGGCGATCGACGAGTCGAACGATCCCGTCGACGGCGACGCCAGGGCCTGAGGCCCGGCGGGCCGGATCAGCCCACGAACGCCCAGAACAGGGCCCCGGCGTACAGCAGCGACGTCAGTGAGGTGAGCGCGAGAGCGGTCACCAGCTCCTTCGGCTGCCGATACGACCAGACGATGGCGATCGCCGGCAGCCCGGCGAGCAGCGCCAGCAGGGAGATCCACGCGATCGGGAATCCCAGTGCCAGGAATGCCGCGATGCCGAACGGCGCGAGCACGAAGAGCGTGAACAGCACCTGAGTGGCCCTGCGGCCGATCAGCACCGTGAGGGTGCGCTTGCCCACCTCACGGTCCTGGTCGATGTCGCGCAGATTGTTGGCGAGCAGCACGGCGCAGGCGAACAGACCTGTCGCGATCGCGCCGAGCCACGCCTGCTGCGGCAGGGCGAAGATCTGCACCCAGGTGGTGCCGAGCGTGGCGACGAGTCCGAAGAACACGAACACGAACACCTCGCCGAAGCCGTAGTACCCGTAGGGCCGCTTGCCGCCGGTGTAGAACCATGCGGCGACGATGCAGGCGGCGCCGACGGCCAGCATCCACCACTGCCCGGTGCGGATCACGATCCCCAGACCCACGAGAGCGGCCAGCGCGAAGAACACCAGGCCGATGATCAGCACGGTGCGCGGCTTCACCCGCCCCGAGGCCGTCAGGCGCGCAGGCCCGACCCTGTGGGCATCGGTGCCACGGACGCCATCGCTGTAGTCGTTCGTGAAGTTCACGCCGATCTGCAGCAGCACCGCCACGGCGAGGCACGCGAGCGCGATGACCCAGTGGAACTCGGGGCCCGTGCTGCGCGCAGCCCCCGTGCCGATCACGACCGGTGCGATCGCGAGCGGGAGGGTGCGCAGGCGTGCGGCACCGATCCAGTCCCCCACCGTCACAGGCCCGGCTTCGACCGCCGGACGCTTCGCCGGGTTGCCACTCGTGCGTACCGGCGTGCGCTTCGCGGTCGGGTTCTTCTTCTTGCGCTGGGAGGATGCTGCCACGCAGGGAATCCTACTGGCCGACCCGATGTCGGGCCTCAGCGGGACGGCGCATCAGGGGTTCGGGTTGGTGTCCTTGCCATCGAGCCACAGGGTGTCGGACCGGTCGCCGTGGGCGCCGCCCTTGCCCACGTGCTTGTCGCCGATCTGCGGCCCCTTGGTGATCACGTGCACGAGGGCCATCGCGTGGCCCTGTCCCAGTTGGTAGTCCTCTTTGAGCCACGCGACGATCGGCGTCGCCTTCGTCGTCTGGTCGAACCCCTTCTCGGTGGCGAGTTCGATGAACTGCCGCGGGGTGAGGCCGGTCTTGGTCTCGATGTTGTCGAGGTATGCCTGGAAGGACATGTCTGCTCCGATGCTCAGTCCTCGTCGAGGAACGTCTGGATGATGGTGGCCGATGCATGGATGCCGATGATCTTGAGCACCCCGTCGCCGGCGTTGGTGAAGCGGTGCGGCACGTACGCGGGTCCGGTCGCGGTGTCGCCCGCCCCGGCCACGAAGGTCTCCTCGCCCACCGTGATCGAGGCGATGCCCTCGATCACGACCCAGGTCTCAGGATAGGGATGCCAGTGCAGCCCCGGCCCCTCCCCCGGCTGGTTCTCCACGAAGAAGTACGACACGGCGGCGCCGTGCTCGGCACCGACGAACCGGCGGCTGCGCCCCGTGCCGATGCGGATGTCGGCGCCGGCGACGACCGCGGAGAGAGGCGGCGTGCTGTTCATGGCTCCAGTCTCGACAGAGTCGCCGGCAGTCCCTAGAGTTTCGATGTGGATCGAAACTCCCGTCCGGTCGAAGGCATCGAGCACCCGGACCATCGGGTCGAGTTCCACCTGAGCCCCGGCGACGTCGAGGCGGTGCGGTTCGGCATCTCCCCCGGGCACGAGTTGGCGCACGCGGTGAGGGTGCTGCGACGCCCGTCCGCCCATCCGCTGCAGTGGGGATGGCTGCGCGCCGTGCGCGACCGGCTCCCGCGCGACGACTTCGCACTGCTCGCCACCGTGATCGGCGACGACGGCTACCTGCCCGACTTCCTCACGACCACGCCCCGGTGGGATCTGACTCCCGAGGCCGAGCTCGACGAGCTGCGCGCGGCACCTCTCGACCCGATGCGCGTCGACTTCGGGAAGATGGTGCAGCGTTCGACCGGCGCCCGCCGACAGGCCCTGCGAGAGATGCAGGATCACCCCGAGCGCGCCCGCGGGATGATCGCCGACGGGTGGGCCGCCGTATGGGAGGCGGCACTCGCCCCGGTGTGGCCGCAGCTCGAACGTCTGCTGCGCGCAGACATCGCGGTGCGCGCCCGCACCATCGCGACTGCGGGTATCGCCGGGATGGCAGGAGACCTGCACCGGCAGGTGACCTGGGGCGCGGGCGCCGTCCGCGTCTCCCTCCGCCGCCACAGCGAGCAGGTCGACTGCCGTGGAAGCGGGTTGGTGCTGGTGCCCTCGGTCATGTCGTCGTGGGGGTGCATGGTGCTCACCGAGCCTCCGGCGCAACCCACCCTGTTCTATCCGGCCCGCGGAGTCACCGCAGGCTGGGCCCGAGATGCCGCGGACATCGAGGACGCTCTCGGCGCCCTGCTGGGACCGGCGCGGGCGGCGATCCTGCTCCGGGCCGGCGCGGCCCGCACGACGACGCAGGTCGCGCACGATGCGGGCCTCGCGATATCGACGGCCTCGCATCACCTCTCGGTTCTTCGAGACGCCGGCCTCGTCGCCAGCGAACGCGACGGCACCCGGATGCACCATCTGCGCACGCCGCTGGGCGAGGCTCTGGTGGGCGCCGCGCTCTGACGCCCGCCGTGGGGGCTACTCCGCGGAGCTCACCGGGATGATCGGACGGTGCTCGTAGTAGGTCTGCAGCACCACGGTCGTCCGCGTGCTGACGTTCGCCGCGAGTCTCACATCGCGCACGAGTTGCTCGAGCGCGCGCGGCGACGGCACCCGCACGAACAGCATGTAGCTCGCATCGCCGGCGATGGAGTGACAGGCCTCGATGGCATCGAGGTGCTCGAGCAGTTCCGGGGCGTTGTCCGGCTGGGCGGGGTCGAGCGGCGTGATCTCGATGAACGCCGAGAGCGGCGTGCCCACCTGTTCGGGGTCGAGGATCGCCCGGTAGCCGGAGATGACACCCCGCGTCTCCAGCCTGCGCAGGCGCGACTGCACAGCCGACACCGACAGCCCCACGGCGTCGGACAGCTGTGAGAGCGTGGCACGGCCGTCGCGGGAGATGGCGGTCAGGATCGCGCGGTCGACAGAGTCATCCATGGCTGTAAGATTATCGTCAGGATTCCGTTTATACAGGAATCTTTCCGTTGAATACTCCGATCGGAGGTCCCGATGTCCCTTCTTTCCGCCAACAGTTCCGCTGTCCAGGCCATCGTCGGCGAACCCGAGGTCGTCGAGGACGCATCGATCGCCGAGCAGTCCGCGGCCTGGGCGCAGCTCAAGGACGCCGCGATCGCCATCCGGGAGATGCAGATCAAGGACGGCTCGATCCCGGACCTCGGGCACCACGCGGCCGCCCGCGAACTCGTCGCCGCGATCACCGCCGCGATCCGAGCCCTCGCGCCCGCCTTCCCGCATGACGCCGAGTACCTCGCCGCCTCCGTGGTCGACTTCGACCGCTGGGTTTCGGAAGACTTCGGCGTGCCCGACTTCCTCGACTCGCTCGTGGCCTTCCAGCCGCAGCAGAACCGCGTCGACGGCATCCGTCACCTCGTCGTCTTCCCGATGTACACGCAGAACGGATCGAGCGACCGCCTGGTCGAAGCGCTGATCGTCGAGACGATCTGGCCGGAGTTCATCGCCGCGCTCGAAGCCGGCGACTACGGCAACAAGCTGTTCGTCTCGCTGCGCCTGGTCGACTTCACGCCCGGCTACGACACCAACTCGGCCGTGCTGTTCCCCGAGACCGTCGCGATGCGCGAGATCCCGACGTTCACGTGGGGCGCGATCTTCCAGGACCGCGAGGCCGCCCGCTACCGCCGCGTCACGCGCGCAGCCGCCGAGATCACCAACCTCGACCTGCCGGAGCGCGCGAGCGCGATGCTCGACGATCAGCAGATGGCCGAGAAGACGTTCGTGATGTGGGACATCATCCACGACCGCACGCACATGCGAGGCGACCTGCCGTTCGACCCGTTCATGATCAAGCAGCGGATGCCGTTCTTCCTCTACTCGCTGGAGGAGATGCGCTGCGACATGACGGCGTTCCGCGAGTCCGTGAAGATCGAGCGCGCCCTCGCGGCGCGCATCGAAGCCGGCGAGGAGCTCACCGCGACCGAGCAGGAGATGCACGACTACGCGCACCTCGTGCAGTACGCCGTGATCTTCGACCGCATCTTCCGCTTCTCGATCACCGGCACCCGCACGCGCAACTACGACGCGGTGGGCGGCCAGCTGCTGTTCGCGTGGCTGCACCAGCGCGGTGTGCTGCACTGGACCGACACGGCCCTCGCCTTCGACTGGGAGAACGTGCCGGACGCCGTGGTGGCGCTGGGCGATGCGATCGACGACCTGTACTGGCACTCGATCGACCGTCCCAAGGTCGCTCACTGGCTCGCCGCCTATGAGCTCGTGCGCGGCACGCTGACGCCGCACCCGGCCTCGCAGTGGGCCCGAGGCCTGCCCGACGAGATCCTCGCCGGGGCACCCAAGGGCTACACGGATGCGGTGATGGATGACGAGTTCCCGCTGTCGATGTTCTTCGAGACCCTCGACAAGAAGATGAAGCCGGTCATCGAGTCGACCGTGGGCATCCGCGGCACGGACGACTGATGACCACGCGCGCACCGCGCGCGTTCCGAGTGTGACGCTGGGGCGCACCGCGCTGCGGCCGGAACCTCTCGTGCGGGATCTCCCGCAGGTCCCGGCCGCAGAAGCCCCTCCGATCCGGAAGAGTGGACGACATGGCTGAACACATGGCTGAACACGTAGCTGACGGGGTTGGACGCACCCAATCGACGGCTTCCGGACGCATCGTCCTGCTCGCCGGGGCCACCAGTGCGGCCGGCCTCGCCGTGACGCGTGCGCTGGTTTCCGCGAAAGCACGGGTCGTCGCGACCGGCCGCTCGGAGGAACGCCTGCGGGAGCTCGCAGATGCCGGCGCTCAGGTCGAGGTCGCCGATGCGACCTCTCTCGACGAGATGACCGCCCTGGCCTCGCGGTTCGGCCCCGTGGACGCGGTGGTTCCGCTGGTCGGTGGCTGGCGCGGAGGCGGGGGCTTGGCCGGACAGTCCGACGAGGACTTCGCCGCTCTGCTCCCTGCGCTCGACGCTGTGCGCGCCACGAGCCGGGCATTCGACGGTGCGGTGCGTGCCTCCGACGCCGGACGCTTCGCGATCGTCTCATCCACCGCCGTCGCGCGCCCCCTCGCCGGCGGCGCGAACTACGCCGCGGTCAAGGCCGCGAGCGAGGCTTGGGCGCGAGCGGTAGCCCAGGGCTACGCCAAGGCCGCACGCGAAGCCGACGAGCCCCTGCGCACCGCGTCCGTGGTGTTCCGTGCCAAGGCGCTCGATCCTGACGCGTTGGCCGCCCGGATCGTCGCGCTGTGGGATGAGGACGCGACCGCGCTCAACGACCGAGTGCTCGACCTGGGCTGATCGTCGTCCCGACACGCCCCGCTCCTGGACGGCGGTCAGCGTCAGCGGGAATCCGGAGGCATCCCGGGAACCACGGGCGGAGCATCCGCACGTCGAGCCTCGCCGACGTCTCGCGCACGCTCCCGGTCGACCGAGACCGCGTCCGCGTCCGCGTCTGCGTCCGCGTCTGCGTCTGCGTCTACGTCTGCGTCTGCGTCTGCGTCTGCGTCTACGTCTGCGAACTCATCTCCGCCCTCATCCGCACCCTCCGGCTCCGGAGCGTCGATCTCCTGATCCGGAGCTTCGGCGTAGAGATCGGTGAGTTTGCGATAGGAGCGCGTGAAGAAGGCCAGCGTGGCCGCGACGACCATGATCAGTCCGGCGAACAGGCAGATCAGTGCGATGCCCCGCGCCTCCCCCTCGCCCAGCAGCCACCCCCACTGCTGCTGCCCCTGGGCGGTCCTCATGTAGGGGATGATCAGGAACTCGGCGATCGGCGCGATGAGGAAGGCCGTGAGCGGAGCCGCAGCCGCTTCCATCGCCGCGGCCACACCGAACACACGACCCTGGCGCTGGAACGGCACGACCTTCTGGATCACGGTCTGCTCCGCGGCCTCGACCGGAGGTACCAGCGCCATGTACACCCACATGCCGACCACGTAGAGCGGCCACCACTCTCGCAGCATGAACACCGACCCGAGCAGCCCCATCGCGATGACCACGAGCAGCATCGTGCGCATGGGCTTGGGACCGAGGCCGAACTTGGCCACCAGCCCGCCGCCGACGAGGAATCCGGTCGAGGCGAAAGCCAGCGCGAACCCCCAGGTCTGGGCATCGAACAGCGTGAGCCCGTAGGGGTCCATGAGCGCCATGTAGACGCCGCCGATGAGGTTGTTGAACGTGGAGAAGATGATCAGGGCGAACAGCCCGGGAGCCAGCCGGATGGCCTGCACGCTTCCCCGGAAGTCGAGGGCGCTGGAGGCGTTCGGGTCGGGCTCCGGAGCGCCCTCAGGGATGCGGATGAACAGCAGGTGCGCGAAGGTGAGCGCCATGGCGGCGATGGCGATCGCCAGGGTCCATCCCATGCCGAGGAAGCCGATCGACAGTCCAGAGAACACGCTGGTGACCAGGAAGGCGATGCCCTGCACGGTGCCGACCAGACCGTTCGCGTTCGCTCGCTTCTCCTCGGGGATGAGCAGGGTGACGGTCGTGGACAGCGCGATGTTGCGCAGCTGCTCGATCACGCCGCCGAAGAGGATGATGCCGGAGAACAGCCAGAACCACGGCCCTCCCAGATCGAGCAGCGCCGCCTCGGGCTGCCAGAGGTAGAGCACCCCGGCGACGAGGAAGGAGACCGCGGAGATGATGCTCGAGATCACCATGACGGTGTGCTTGCGGTTGCGATCGACGATCGTGCCGAACACCATCGCGAAGAACGCGACGAACAGCATGTAGGCGCCGCCGATGATGCCCGTGGCCAGCACCGACTGCGTCTCGATGTAGACCCAGAACGTCAGCGCGAACCACAGGAAGCTCGTCGTCACGTTCGCGATGAGCGTGTTGACGAGGACGTTGGCGAAGGCTCTCTTCGCTGCCGTGCGCTCCATGGTTTCGAGGGTAGAGCGGGGCGGGGACATCCGGAAGGGCGATTAGGCTTGAGCGGTGAGCATCCAGCATGACCCCGCGATCCGTGGCTTCGCCAGTGACAACTACTCCGGTATCCACCCCGACGTCCTCGCGGCCATCGCCGCGGCGAACGGAGGCCACCAGAGCGCCTACGGCGAGGACGCGTACACCGCGCGCCTGCAGGAGGTCTTCCAGGAGCACTTCGGCGAGGGCGTCGAGGCGTTCCCGGTGTTCAACGGCACCGGCGCCAACGTGACCGGCCTGCAGTCCATGCTGCCGCGCTGGGGCGCCGTGATCGCCGCTTCGACCGCGCACATCAACGTCGACGAGGCCGCGGCCCCGGAGAAGATCGGCGGCTTCAAGCTGCTGACGGTGCCCACCGACGACGGCAAGCTCACGCCCGAGCTGATCGACCGCGAAGCCTGGGGCTGGGGCGACGAGCACCGCGCGCAGCCGCTGGTCGTCTCGATCACCCAGACCACCGAGCTCGGCACGCTGTACACGGCCGAGGAGATCCGCACGATCGCCGACCACGCACACGAGCGCGGAATGAAGCTGCATCTCGACGGTGCGCGCCTCTCCAACGCGGCAGCGGCCCTCGACCTGCCGCTGCGTGCGTTCACCCGCGACGCCGGCGTCGACGTGCTGACCTTCGGCGGCACCAAGAACGGCGCCATGCTCGGCGAGGCCATCGTCGTGCTGAACCCCGACGCCGCCGACGGCCTGAAGTACTCGCGCAAGTTCAACATGCAGCTGTCGTCGAAGATGCGGTTCGTGTCTGCGCAGCTGATCGCGCTGCTCGAGAGCGACCTGTGGCTGCGCAACGCGAAGCACGCGAACGCCATGGCGGCGCGTCTGCGTTCGGAGATCGAGGCGGGCATCGCCGACGGGTCCATCCGCGGCGTCGACTTCACGCAGCCGACCCAGTCCAACGGCGTCTTCGCCACGCTCCCCGACGGCGTCGCCGACCGGCTGCGCGACTCGTTCCGCTTCTACGACTGGGACGCGGCGCGCAAGGAGGTGCGCTGGATGTGCGGCTTCGACACCGAAGAAGCCGACGTCGACGCGTTCGTCGCCGAGCTCTCGCGCCTCACCACCGCCGGCGCCTGAGCGCAGCAGGTATCAGCGCAGCAGACCGAGGCTCGCGAGAGCCTGGCGGATGAGAGTGCCTCGACCGTTCTCCATCTCGGCGGCGACCGCGTCGGACCCGGCAGCCTCCGGCGAGAACCAGGTGACCTCGAGCGCATCCTGCCGTGGCTCACAAGTGCCGGTCACCGGCACGACGAAGGCCAGCGACACCGCATGCTGCCTGTCGTCGTGGAAGGCACTCACGCCGGGGATCGGGAAGTACTCGGCCACCGTGAACGGCAGCGGCTGGGGCGGAAGCAGCGGGAAGGCCATCGGGCCCAGGTCGTTCTCGACGTGGCGGAAGAGGGCGTCGCGGATCGTCTCGCCGAAGCGGACGCGACCGGAGACGATCGTGCGGGTCATCTCCCCCATCGGGGTGGAGCGCAGCAGGATGCCGATCTCGGTCACCTGGCCGGAGCCGTCGGTACGCACCGGGATCGCTTCGACATAGAGCATCGGCAGTCGACGCCGAGCCTCTTCGAGCTCGAACTCGCTCAACCAGCCGGGGTTCGCATCGGGCGCAGGGCGATTCGAATCCGGGAACTCGCCGAGACCGTCGTCGTCGGGTTCCGGATCAGGATCAGGTGTGCGGACCGCCATGTGTCCTTTCTACCAGCCGTCCCTCAGAACCGACACCGCACCCGGCCGTGCGCCCCGAGTGGACGACCGACGCGCGCCGGCGGAGCAGACGATGAGGGTGGCCCCTGGCAGGATGACGGTGTGAGCGAGAACCTGACGATCGACGACTCCGCGACCAGATGGTCGTCCACCGACCGCGCAGGGGCGCCTCTGCTGGTCCTCCTGCACGGTTACGGTGCGGACGAACACGACCTCTTCGGACTCATCCCCTACCTTCCCGAGGGCATCGCCGTGGCCTCTGTCGCCGCTCCGCTCGCCCCTCCGTGGCCCATGCCGGGGCGCTCCTGGTACCCGATCGAAGGACTCGGCGGACGCAGCTCGGAGGCGGTCACCGCCGCGGCCGACGCCTTCCTGCGCTGGCTCGACTCCGCTGCCGCCGATGCCCCCTCGGTGGCGCTGCTCGGCTTCTCGCAGGGTGCGGCAGTGGCGCTGCAGGCCCTCCGCCTGGCTCCGGAACGCTTCGGCGCGGTGGCAGCGCTGAGTGGATACGCCGCACCGGGAGACCTTCCGAACGACGAGGCGCTGGCCGAGCTGCGCCCACCGGTGTTCTGGGGTCGGGGCACGCACGACGACGTCATCCCGCCCGCGCTGGTCGACCACACGGCCCAATGGCTGCCGACGCACTCCGAGCTGTCCGGTCGGGTGTACACGGGACTCACGCACAGCATCTCGGAGGAGGAGCTGACCGACGTGCACCGCTTCCTCACCAAGTGGGTCGAGGGAATCGCCGCGAGCTGATCAGCGCTCCGGATCCTCCTCGGACGCACCGCTGTCGTCGCCAGGGCGCTCGTCAGTCTCGTCGCCGCCCTCGCGTTGGTCCCCGTCCTCGCGCTCGCGGGAACCGGCTCCGCCGCCCGAGGTGATGGCGACGGAGAGGGCCACGCCGATCGCCACTCCGATTCCGATTCCGAGCGCCCAGTTCTGCAGGGCGGCGCCCAGCGACGCCCCGATCGCCACTCCGAGCGCGAGCCCGACCCCCAGGCCCATGCGCGAACGCGACTCCTGCGGACTCGGATCATGATCTGCCATGCCTCCACGCTACGGACGCGTGGAGCCGAGGGCATCCCCCGTGCGACGGACTCTCCGACACGCCCGGGGTTGCGCGATCGCGACACGCCCGGGTATCGTCGGGGAGTCCTGTCCGCCGTGTCTGGAAGTCCTTTGATCTGATCCGTCGCCTCCGCGCTCACCTTTCCGCGCGCTGACCCGACGATCGCCGACTCCACGGCAGACCCACTCCTCCGCATCCTGTGACGCATGTCACGGCCCGGCAGGGGCTCGGCGTCAGTGCACCCTCGCACTCGACAGGAGACACCCATGTCAACCCCCACAACTCTTCATGCCTCGGTCGTCCTCGACCGGCTCACCTTCACCTGGCCCGACGGCTCGATCGCGCTCGACGGCGTCTCCGGGTCCTTCGGCTCGGGACGCACCGGGCTCGTCGGACGCAACGGCGCCGGCAAGTCCACGCTGCTTCGACTGATCGCCGGTGAGCTCGACCCCACCTCGGGCGTCGTCACCGCATCCGGCGAGGTCGCGTACCTCCCGCAGCAGCTGACGCTCGACGTCGACCGCCGCGTCGCCGACCTCCTCGGGGTGTCCGACGCCCTCGATGCCGTGCGGGCGATCGGCACGGGCGACGTCGACCCGGCCCACTTCGATGCGGTCGGGGACGACTGGGACATCGAAGCGCGCGCGGAGGCGTCGCTGGCCGAGGCCGGACTGGCCCCGGACTTCCTCGACCGCACGGTCGGCGAGCTCTCGGGAGGGGAGGCGGTGCTCGTCGCGATCGCCGGCATCCGTCTGCGCCGCGCGCCCATCACGGTCCTCGACGAGCCGACCAACAACCTCGACCGCGACGCCAGGGCGAAGCTCGCGGCGATGGTGCGAGCCTGGAAGGGCACGCTCATCGTCGTGAGTCACGACCTGTCGCTGCTCGAGCTGATGGACGACACCGCCGAGCTCTACGCCCAGACGCTGAGCGTGTTCGGCGGTCCGTACTCCGAGTGGAGGGCGTGGCTGGACGCCGAGCAGGATGCGGCGAGACAAGCCGAGGTCACCGCCGCCCAGGTGCTCCGCAAGGAGAAACGTCAGCGGATCGAAGCCGAGGTGAAGCTCGCCCACCGCGCACGCACCGCGAAGAAGGCGGAGATAGAGAAGCGCGTCCCGAAGATCGTCGCCCACGGGCGCAAGATGGCCGCTGAGGTCTCGGCAGGCCGACTGCGCACCGAGGTCGGCGCGAAGGAGGACGCGGCGCGGTCGCTCCTCGATGAAGCGGGGCGCCGAGTGCGCTCTGATGCATCGATGAAGATCGAGCTGCCCGACCCGCAGGTGTCCCGCAGCCGCCGCATCGCGACGGTCGGGGATCACGAACGAGCCTGGGTGATCCAGGGTCCGGAGCGGGTCGCGCTGATCGGCCGGAACGGGGCGGGCAAGACCACACTGCTGGAGCGGTTGGTCGCCGGTGGCGTGAACAACTCCTCAGAAAACGGCCTCAGCGCGGGGAACACTGGCCCCACGGCGGGATCGACCACGGAAGTGAGGAGTTCTGCACGGCTGACCTTGCACGCCGAGGCCCACACTGACCTGATCGGCTACCTGCCGCAGCGGGTCGACGGACTCGACGAGCAGACCTCGGTGTTCGAGAACATCGCCGCTGCGGCACCCCATGTGCCGGAGAAGGAGCTGCGCAACCGGCTTGCCCGGTTCCTCATCCGAGGAGCCACGGCCGAGCGCCCCGTGGCGTCCCTCTCCGGCGGTGAGCGGTTCCGCGTCGCGCTGGCGACGCTGCTGCTCGCCGACCCGGCGCCGCACCTCGTGGTGCTCGACGAGCCGACGAACAACCTCGACCTCGACACGGTCGACCAGCTCGTCGAAGCCCTCCGCGCCTACCGAGGCGCCGTGCTCGTCGTGAGCCACGACGACGCATTCCTGCGTCGCCTCGACCTCGATCTGACGCTCGAGATCGACGGCGAAGGCGCACTGCAGGAGGTGACGCTCCAGCCCTGACGCGGACGTGCGATCTCGGTGTTGTTGTACCCCTTGGCGATGGCGAGGAACACGTCGCGCTCCCGCTCGGTCAGCACGTCCAGGCGCGCATCCTCACGCTCCGCCTGTCGGGGCAGGCGTGTGGCGAACAGATCGAGCATCGACCGCGTCACGCGTGGGGAGACCAGAGCGTCACCGGCGGCGATCGCACGGATCGCCGCGGTCAGCTGCGCCGGCGGGGTGTTCTTCAACAGGAAACCACTCGCCCCCGCACGAAGGCTCCCGAACGCGTACTCGTCGAGGTCGAACGTCGTGAGCACCAGCACCCTGCTCGCCGGAGTGCCCCTGACGATGCGCCTGGTCGCCTCGATGCCGTCCATCTCCGGCATCCGGATGTCCATCAGGATCACGTCGGGGCGCAGATCTCCGGCCATGTGCACGGCCTCGGCTCCCGAGGCCCCCTCGCCGATGACCTTCATGTCGTCTTCGGCGTCGAGCACCATCCTCATCCCTCGCCGGATCAACTCGTGATCGTCGACGATGAGCACCCGGATCGGGTTCGGTTCCTCGGTCATCGCTGGTCCTCCTGTTCGGGTATCTCCACCCGCACGCGCCATCCGCCGTCGGGCAGAGGTCCGGTCTCCACTGTTCCGCCGGCCAGCCGCGCCCGCTCACGCACGCCGACGAGCCCGCGACCCGATCCGACCGAGGCGGCCGGTGGTCCCGGCTGCCCGTCGTCCGTGACCTCGATCACGAGGACGCCGTCGCGGAAGTCGAGCAGCACCCGCACCTCACGCGGATCCTTCGCGTAGCGCAGCGCGTTCGTGAGCGCCTCCTGCACGATGCGGTGGATCGTGTTCTGCAGAGCGGGTGACGAGGGCGCGCTCCCCTCCATGCGTATCGACACGGGGAGCCCGGCCGTGCGGAAGGTCTCGACGAGAGGCACGAGCTCGGCAAGTCCCGGATTCGGTCGCATCGGACCATCCTCTTCGCCCGCGACGGTGTCGTCGCCCAGGGCACCGAGCAGCTGCCGCATCTCGACGAGCGACTGCCGTCCGATCTCGCCGATCTCCTGCACGGCGTCCCTCGATCGCTGCGGGTCCTTCTCGGCCAGCGCGTCCGCGCCGTCCGCGAGCGACACCATCACCGACACGCTGTGCGCCACGACGTCGTGGATCTCGCGGGTGATCCTGGCACGCTCGGCCAGGGTCGCGATGCGTGCCTGCTGATCACGTTCGCGGGCGAGCTGGTTCGCGCGATCGAGGATCGCTCCGATGTACCGCCGACGGTCACCCACGTTGACACCGAGCAGAGCGGCGATCAGCATCACGGCGAGGAAGAGCACGCTCGTGGGCACTGAGGCGAAGAGACGTTCCGGATCGGGTTCGCGCAGCCAGTCCAGGGCAGGGAGGACGAGGACCCCTCCCCCCACGGTGATGCCGAACGCGATCCAGCCGCTGCGATTCGACCGGTAGACGAACAGCGCGTAGACCGCGAGGCCCACGCCGAACGTCTCGACGACGGTATCGGTGACCAGCGCGACGACCGCACCCGCTCCGAACACCGCGAACGTGAGCCAGGGGCGATGGGAGCGGAACACCAGGGAGGCGGAGGTCACCACGCTCACGACCAGCGGGACCACGTACGGCCACGCGGGCGACCATACGCCGGAGGACAGCGGAGTGACCAGGGACCAGAACACACTCACGATCAGGTAGCCGGCGGCGAGGAGCCCGTCGAGGAGCCAGGGGTGCGTCTTCCAGAACCGCCCCAGCGCACCGGGAGGCCGAGGCAGACCCATCGCTCTGGCCTCGCCGGCGGCGACGGGTGCTGGCTCTCGCATGGGACGACTCTACGCACCGCATCGTGGTCGCCTCGTCAGCGAGAGACGACGAGGAGTGATCCGGTCGCGGTGCGACGCTCCCCCACCAGAGCGCCGGTCCTCTCCTTCGAGACCCGGACCCACGTCCGCCTGCGCGCCGCACCTGCACGCTGGGCGAACGCGGTGTCCATCCCGAGGATCGCGAGCCAGCCCATGCCGATCGTGGTCGCGACGAGCTCGAGGATGCTGCCGATGTCGGTGCGGAACTGCAGCAGCGAGAGGAGGCCGCCGGCCGCCGCGATCACCGCGGTCGAGACTCCTGCCGCCAACGAGAGCACCCGCAGCGTGCGCCTCCCGTCGACGAACGACACCTGGAGCATCGCGAACGCGGCCAACGCGAACGCGAGGACGGCGACGGTCGTGTGCACCAGGTCCTGCCAGGTGAACGCGGGCCCCACCGGCAGCGGGCATCCGGTCGTGCACGTGACCTGGGAGGCCACCAGGAACAGCGCGGACGCCATCGCCACCGAGAACGACGGCGTCCAGATGCTGAGCCAAGGCACGGTCGACCGCAGTCCGCGTGCCGCCCACGCGACCGAGAGACCACCCACGACGAGGAGCAGCAGGGCGAGCTCGAACCATCCGGCCGTCGGCTCTCCGTCGGCGCCGAGGCCGCTCACGTACAGGACCCGGTCGATGCTCAGACGGGCGACCCAGATGATGCTCAGAGCGGCGGCGACGAGCACGCCTCCGACGATCGAGGCGATGACACGGAGAGCGCTGGCGGCGGGGCGAAGGGCGGAGTCAGGGGCGGTGTTCTCGACGGGCATAGGGCGACGGTAGGAGCGGGGGCCACCCCGTCGCGTCGGCCCGAAGTGCCCACTGTCGCGAGGCGTCGTACCTCAGTACGACGCCCTCCACTGCGCGTCAGCTTCGCCGGTGCGGGCCTCTGCCGTCTCCTCGTCGAGCGTGATGAGGCCTCACGCCCGCCGACTCCGCATCGCCCGAGTGTGCGCGAGTGCGGGGTCTGCGGCGAGCGCCGTGTACTGCTCCGAGTCCCGCGGCACCAGCGCGACCCGACCCTCCGCGTCGTGATGGATGCCCCATCCGTAGCGCTTTCCCAGCGGCGAGGAGCGCAGGCAGGGCTGCCCCTTCGAGAAGAAGGACTCCCGTGCGGCGGTGTCGTCCACGGCGATGTCGTTGCGCAACGCAAACGTCTCGAAGATCACGTCGTCGGAGGTGCGCGCGTAAGGCTGCTCGGCGATCAGACGGTAGTGCATCGCCGCGATGGAGGGCTGCACGGCGACCGGCGGCTCGGTCGCGTGCGCGATCGGGCAGTCCTCCGCGACCTCGATGAACGTGTCGATGTAGTTCGTGGTGTGCGCCATTCCCCCAGCATCCTCCTTTCCGCCGACATCGTCACGACCCCGATGTCGGCGGCCTCGACGATGATGGAAGGATGAGCGACGTGCTCGACCGCTTCACTCCCGCCACGCAGGACTGGTTCCGGGGGGCGTTCCCCGCGCCCACTCCCGCGCAGGCCGGTGCCTGGAACGCGATCTCGGCCGGCAAGCACGCCCTCGTGGTCGCCCCCACCGGATCGGGCAAGACGCTGTCCGCGTTCCTGTGGGCGATCGACAGCGTGTTCCGCGAACGCATGGGCGAGACCACGCCACCGGCGAAGGGCGAGCCCCGAACGCGCATCCTCTACATCTCTCCCTTGAAGGCGCTCGGTGTCGACGTCGAGCGCAACCTCCGCTCCCCCCTGATCGGCATCGGACAGTCGGCCAGACGGCTCGGGGTGACGTCCCCCGCGGTCACGGTCGGGGTGCGCTCCGGCGACACGACATCGAGCGACCGACGCAAGCTGGTGTCCGACCCGCCCGACATCCTCATCACCACCCCCGAGTCGCTGTATCTCATGCTCACCAGTCGCGCCGGTGAGACGCTGCGTGGCGTGCACACCGTGATCATCGACGAGGTGCATGCCGTCGCCGCCACCAAACGCGGAGCGCACCTGGCCGTGAGTCTCGAGAGGCTCGACGCCCTGCGCCGCGCGAACGGCGTCGAGACACCGGCTCAGCGCATCGGTCTCTCCGCCACGGTGCGGCCGATCGACGAGGTGGCCCGATTCCTCGGCGGCTCTGCCCCGGTCGAGATCGTGGCTCCGCCCGCTTCCAAGACCTTCGAGCTCGGTGTGGTCGTCCCGATGGACGACATGACGAATCCGCCTCCACCGCCCGGAGTTCCGGGAGACCCCGACGAAGCAGAGTACTCCGAGGTCACCGGTTCGGTATGGCCGCACGTCGAGGAAGCGATCGTCGATCGCATCCTGCAGAACAACTCGACGATCGTGTTCGCCAATTCCCGCCGTCTGGCCGAGCGCCTCACCGGACGACTGAACGAGATCTACTCCGAGCGGATCGGCGTACCGCTCCCCGATGCGACCGTGCCCGCCGCGATGATGGCGCAGGCCGGAGCCACCGCGGGTGCCGATCCCGTGCTCGCGAAGGCGCACCACGGATCGGTGTCGAAAGAGCAGCGGGCACAGGTCGAGGAGGAGCTCAAGTCCGGAGTGCTGCGGTGCGTCGTGGCGACGAGCAGCCTCGAGCTCGGCATCGACATGGGTGCCGTCGACCTCGTGATCCAGGTCGAGGCTCCACCGTCCGCGGCCTCGGGTCTGCAGCGGGTCGGCCGCGCCGGGCACCAGGTGGGCGAGATCAGCCGAGCCGCCCTCTTCCCGAAGCACCGCGGCGACGTGCTGCACACCGCGATCGTGACCGAGCGCATGCTGGCGGGCAAGATCGAGGCGATCCAGGTGCCGCGCAACCCGCTCGACATCCTCGCCCAGCAGACCGTCGCGGCGAGCGCGCTGGGAGCCATCGGCGTCGAGGAGTGGTTCGAGACCGTTCGCCGATCGGCGCCTTTCCAGGCGCTTCCGCGTTCGGCTTACGAGGCGACGCTCGATCTGCTGGCGGGCCGCTTCCCCTCGGACGAGTTCGCCGAACTGCGGCCACGCCTCGTATGGGATCGCGACGCCGGCACGCTGACCGGACGGCCGGGGGCGCAGCGCATCGCGGTGACCAGCGGCGGCACGATCCCCGATCGCGGTCTGTTCGGCGTGTTCGTCGCCGGCGAGACGACCGGCGCCAGGGTCGGAGAGCTCGACGAGGAGATGGTCTACGAGTCGAGGGTGGGCGATGTGTTCACCCTGGGCACGACGAGCTGGCGGATCGCCGAGATCACCCACGACCGCGTGAACGTGATCCCCGCCTACGGGCAGCCGGGCAAGGTGCCGTTCTGGCACGGCGACGGCATCGGTCGCCCGTTCGAACTGGGTGAGGCACTGGGCGCGTTCTCGCGCGAGGTGTCGGCGGCCACCCCGGAGAAGGCGGCGCAGCGGCTCATCGATGCGGGGCTCGACGAACAGGCGCGGACGAACCTCATGGCGCACCTGACCGAACAGCACGAGGCGACGGGCACGCTTCCCACCGACCGCACGCTCACCGTCGAGCGCGGGCGCGACGAGGTCGGCGACTGGCGGGTGATCCTGCACTCCCCGTACGGCATGAAGGTGCACGCGCCCTGGGCTCTGGCGATCAATGCCCGGGTGCGCGAGCGTCTCGGTGTGGAAGGATCGGCGGTCGCGAGCGACGACGGCATCATCGTGCGCATCCCCGATGCCGAGGCCGAGCCGCCCGGCGCCGAGCTGTTCGTGTTCGACCCCGAGGAGTTGGAGCTCCTGGTCACCCAGGAGGTCGGAGGCTCCGCGCTGTTCGCCTCCCGATTCCGGGAGTGCGCCGCGCGAGCGCTGCTCATGCCCCGCATGAACCCGAACAAGCGCACACCGCTGTGGCAGCAGCGGCAGCGCTCGGCCCAACTGCTCGAGGTCGCCAGGCGCCATCCGACGTTCCCGGTGATCCTGGAGACCCTGCGCGAGGTGCTGCAGGATGTCTACGATCTGCCGTCGCTGCGCAAGCTCGCGACCTCGATCGCCGACCGGCGCATCCGCCTGGTCGAGACCGAGCCGGGCCAGCCGTCGCCGTACGCCCGCGATCTGCTGTTCGGCTACGTGGGCGCGTTCATGTACGAGGGAGACTCTCCGCTCGCCGAACGGAGGGCCGCTGCACTCTCGGTCGACCCTGCTCTGCTCGGAGAGCTGCTGGGCACGGTCGAACTGCGCGAACTGCTCGACCCCGACGTGATCGCACAGTTCGAACGCGAGGCCCAGCGTCTCGATCCCGACCGCCGCGCCCGCGGGCTCGAGGGCGTCGCCGACCTGCTCCGGATGCTCGGCCCGCTCGACGCCGAAGAGGTCACTGCACGCCTCGACCCCGAATCGACGGCAGGCACCTCGGCGGCCGCTCTGCTGGACGACCTCGTCACCGCGCGACGGGCGATCCCCGTCACGATCGCCGGGGCGACCAGGGTGGCGGCGATCGAGGATGCCGGTCGGCTGCGCGATGCGCTCGGCGCGGCGCTGCCCACGGGAATCCCGGTGGCGTTCCTCGAACCGGTCGCCGATCCGCTCGGCGACCTCGTGGCTCGCCATGCCCGCACGCACGGGCCGTTCACGACGGACGCCGTCGCCGCGCGATTCGGGCTCGGTGCCGCCGTCGCCCGGCACACGCTGCAGCGGCTCGAGACGGCAGGACGGCTCACGAGCGGGTACTTCCTCCCCGAGGCGGCGGGCAGCGGCGACGCGATCGAGTGGTGCGACACCGAAGTGCTGCGTCGGCTCCGGATGCGCTCGCTGGCGGCTATCCGCGGTTCGGTCGAGCCGGTCTCTCCCGAGGCGTACGCCCGGTTCCTCCCGGATTGGCAGCACGTCGGTCGGCCGCTCGAGGGCGTCGACGGCGTGCTGAACGTGATCGAGCAGTTCGCCGGAGTGCCGATCCCCGCGAGTGCGTGGGAGTCGCTGGTCCTGCCCTCACGCGTACGCGACTACTCCCCTGCGATGCTCGACGAGCTGACGGCATCGGGCGAGGTCATCTGGTCAGGACACGGCACGCTCCCGGGACGGGACGGCTGGGTGTCGCTGCATCCGGCCGACATCGCGCCCTTCACCCTCCCGGAGCGCGACACCGAGATCGCGTCCGACTCCCTGGAGTCGCGCATCCTCATCGCGCTCGACGTCGGGGGCGCCTACTTCGCCGGACAGCTGAGAGACATGGCGGCGGCCGAGAACGAGCAGTCGGTGCTCGAAGCGCTGTGGTCTCTGACCTGGGCGGGCTACGTCACCAACGACACCTTCGCCCCGATCCGCTCTCTCCTCACCGGCGGCTCGCAGGCGCACAAGGTCAAACGCCGTGCGCCCCGCGCCCGCACCTACCGAGGGGTGTCCTTCACCGGGACGGCGGCACCCCGCCCGCCCTCGATCGGCGGCCGCTGGTCGCTGCTGCCCGCGCTCGAGACCGATCCGGCCCGCCGGGCGACCGTCACCGCAGGGCTCCTGCTCGACCGCTACGGCGTCGTCACGCGCGGCGCTGTGCAGGCCGAGGGTGTGCCCGGCGGCTTCGCCCAGGCCTATCGGGTGCTCGCGGGCTTCGAAGAGGCGGGTCATTGCCGCCGGGGCTACGTGATCGAGAAGCTCGGCGCTGCGCAGTTCGCCGCGTCCGGCACCGTCGACCGGCTGCGCACCTATGCGGGCCTCGCGGACCCGCCGCCGCGCAAGGCAGTGACCCTCGCATCGACCGATCCGGCGAACCCCTACGGCGCCGCCCTCGGCTGGCCCAAGCTCGACGGGGTCTCGCATCGTCCAGGGCGCAAAGCGGGCGGTCTGGTCGTGCTTGTCGACGGCGCACTGGTGCTGTCCCTCGAACGCGGCGGCCGCACGGTGCTGTCCTTCAGCGACGACGCCGAGGTGCTGCGTGCCGCAGCCTCCGACCTTGCCGCCACCGCGCGCGCCCGACGCCTCGACACGCTCACCGTCGAGAAGCTCAACGGAGAGGGCGTCTACGGCACCGAGCTCGCCCTCGCCCTGCAGGAGTCCGGCTTCGTGGCGACCCCGCGCGGGTACACGCTCCGCAAGGTCGTCTGAGCACTACGCCTACGCTGGAAGCCATGATCCGCGAGTTCGCCACCGGTATCCGCACACTGCTGCGCGGCTTCGGACTGTGGCGCACCCGGCCGGGACTCATGCTGCTCGGACTGGTCCCTGCGATCATCGCCCTGCTCCTGCTCGCCGCCGCCCTCGTACCGCTGATCATCGGCCTGCCGTCGGTCTCGACCTGGCTGACGCCGTTCGCCGAGGGGTGGCTCGAACCGTGGCGTGGCCTGCTGCGGTCGGCGGTGAGCTTCGTGATCGTCGCGGCCGCACTCGCCCTGGCCAGCGTGGTCTTCAGCGCCCTCACCTTGACCATCGGGGATCCGTTCTACCAGCGCATCTGGCACGCGGTCGAGGCCGACCTCGGCGACGCGCCCCCGGCCGACGGCGGCAGCTTCTGGACCACGCTCGGTGAGGGACTCCGCCTGGTCCTGCTCGGCATCCTGATCGCGATCGTCGTGCTCCTCATCGGTCTGATCCCTGCCGTCGGCGGGTTCTTCGGACCTGTGGCCGGAGTCGTCCTGACCGGTCGCCTGCTGGCCCGAGAGCTCACGGGGCGGGCCTTCGATGCCCGCGATCTCAGTCCCGCCCAGCGTGCCGCCCTGTTCTCGGGCAGCCGGGCACGGGTTCTCGGCTTCGGAGTAGCGACACAGCTCTGCTTCCTGATCCCGGGCGGCGCCGTCGCGATCATGCCGGCAGCCGTGGCCGGGAGCACGATGCTCGCACGAGACATGCTCGCGCGCGCCGGATCCGCCACACCGCCCGCCGCACCGCCCACGACACCGCCCGCCGCGCCGCCCACCGTGTCGCCGCGCACTCCGCCGCCGCCCACACCCATCGGCGCCCCCTGATGCCCGAGGGTGACACCGTCTTCCGCACGGCACGACGACTCGACGAGGCTCTGGCCGGCGCGGAGGTCACCCGATTCGACCTGCGCGTCCCGCGGTTCGCCACGCTCGACCTGACCGGCCAGCCGGTGCATGCCGTGATCCCCCGCGGCAAGCATCTACTCATGCGCATCGGCGACAGCACACTGCATTCGCATCTGCGCATGGACGGCGCGTGGTTCACCTATCGTCCCGGCGAGAAGTGGCGGCACCCGGCGTTCAAGGTGCGTGCGGTCGTCGGTACCCCGCGGAGCGAAGCCGTGGGCGTCGACATCGCCGAGATCGAGGTCGTCCCCACCCGTGACGAGGATCAGCTCGTCGGCTACCTCGGACCTGATCCGCTCGCCGACGACTGGGATGCGGTAGAGGCGGTCCGACGTCTCGAGGCCGACGCCCGCAGCATCCACGTCGCCCTCCTCGATCAGCGCAACGTCGCGGGCTTCGGCAACGAGTACGCCGCAGAACTCCTGTTCCTGCGAGGAATCCTGCCGACCACACCGACGCCGGAGGTCGATGTCGTCGCCCTCCTCGACCTCGGTGTGCGCACGATCCGCGCCAACCGGGACCGCCGTCACCGCACCTTCACCGGCGTCGATCGGCCGGGTCAGGGCACCTGGGTGTACGGCCGCGCCGGACGTCCGTGCCGACGCTGCGGCACCCTGATCCGACGGGGCGAGCAGGGCGCCGATCCGACCCGCGAACGCATCACCTTCTGGTGCCCCTCCTGTCAACACTGACCACATCCATCCGCGGGAATGAATCCGCCCCTGTCGTGGTTGTTGATATATCCGGAGAACTCCGGAGCACGGGAGGAATCGTGGGCAAGAACTACGTCGACATCGAGAACGACCAGGGCGCGACGCTGCGGTATCGCAAGCACGCGAACGGCCGGGGTCTCGTCGCGCACGGCGCGAAGGTGCACCCGAAGGCACACATCGAGGCGGGTGCCTATATCGAACCGGGGGCGCGCGTCGGTGCCGGAGCGACCATCGCCCGCGGTGCCTGGATCGACGAAGACGCCGTGATCGGCGAGGGCGCGTTCGTGGACGCGCACGCGCACGTCGGCCACGGCGCGGCGATCGGCGACCACGCCTACGTGGGCGTCCGCACCGACATCGGCGCCGGGGCGCGTATCGTCCGCGGCGCCAGGATCGGCGACGACGAGACGGTCGCGGCCGGACTCACCATCGCGACGGATCAGAAGGGTCTGTGGCTCGCGGCCTGAGCGACCTCAGCCGGGCGTCACAGCAGGCGCCGCTCCGAGGCCCATGCCGTGAGTTCGTGTCGTGAGGAGAGCTGAAGCTTGCGCAACACCGACGACACATGGGTCTCGACCGTCTTGATCGAGATGAACAGCTCCGACGCGACCTCTTTGTACGCGTAGCCGCGAGCGATCAGTCGCATGACCTCCTGCTCGCGTGCCGAGAGTCGGTCGAGTTCGTCCGTCGCGGTCGCGGTCTCGCCGGCGACCGCCCCGAAGGCGTCGAGCACGAAGCCGGCGAGCCTCGGTGAGAAGACCGCATCACCCTCGGCCACGGCCCGCACCGCGCTGCTCACCTCGACGCCGGATGACCCCTTCGTGATGTAGCCCCGCGCTCCGGCGCGGATCACCCGCACCACATCGGCCGCGGCGTCGGACACGCTCAGCGCGAGGAAGCGGGCATCGGTCGGCGACGATCCTCTGATCACCGCCTCCCCTCCGGCCGCGTCATCGCCGTTGCCGCCCGGGAGATGCACGTCGAGCAGCACGACATCCGGTCGTGTCTCGCCGATCACGGCGATCGCCGATGGCACGTCGGCCGCTTCGCCCACCACATCGACGCCCGCATCGAGGTCTGCCCGCAGGCCGGAGCGGAAGATCGAGTGATCGTCGACGATCACGACACGGATGGTCTCAGTCATTCTGCTCCTCCCGAGCCATCGCACGCGGTGCAGGCCGGTCCTGGTGGGACGGCGTCATGATGCGCAGATGCACCTCGGTGCCGTTCTCGTCGCTGCGAACCCCTCCACTGCCACCGGCACGGCGCATACGCCCGATGATCGACTCGCGCACGCCCAACCGATCGCTGGGCACCTCATCGAGCTGGAATCCCTGGCCCCGATCGCGGATGAACACATCGACGCCCGACGCGCTTCCCTCGATGTACACCGAGATCTCGCCTCCCGCGTGGCGGGCCGCGTTCAGGATCGCCTCCCTGGCGGCCGCGGCGAGCTCCCCGCTCGCACGCTCGGTCGACAGGCCGGCGGAGACCACGTCGATGCGCACCGGGTAGTCGAGCTCCAACGCTCCGGCATAGTCGCGCAGGTCGGTAGGAAGATCACTGTCGGCCGGGGCATCGCCGTCATACAGCCAGGCACGCAGCTCGCGCTCCTGCGCCCTGGCCAGGCGGGCGGCTTCGCTGGAGGCCCCCGCCCTGTTCTGGATCAGCGCCAGTGTCTGCAGCACCGAGTCGTGCAGATGGGCGGCCATCTGGCTGCGCTGCTCCTCGCGGATGCGGCGCACCCGCTCGCCGGACAGCTCGCGCCATCGGGGTATCAACGACGAGGACACCACGGCCGCGAGTCCCACCAGTGGGAGCAGCACCAGCGCCACGCCCGACCGGGCCACCGGCCAGGACAGCAGGATCGTGAACAGCAGGGCCAGCAGCACGATCGAGAGGACCCGGATGCTCAGCGTGTGCCGGGGTCCCCGTGCGGTGTCGGTGCTGTCGATCAGCGTCGCCCAGAGCCCGGCGCCGGTCGCGAAGACCACCGTTCCGCCGACGACGACCGCCGCGATATCGGGAGGGATCGACCCGGTCAGCCAATCGCTGCCGCCACGCCACACCAGCACGACGAGCATCCCCACGGCCGCGGGAGCCAGCAGCAGCCACGCCACGGGCATCCGTCTGGTCGGCGCGTCCTCACCCTCCGCCCATGGCGTGAACATCCAGCACCAGGCGTAGAGCAGCACCCCCGCGCCGCCGCACAGCGTGAGGGCGATGAACAGAGCGCGCACCATCCACGGCCGTGCGCCCAGGTGGCGTGCGAGTCCGGCACTGACACCGGCGACCAGGCAGTTGCGATCGCGGGTCAGCGACGGGCGCGGCGGAGCGGCGACCCGCGGGGGCCGCGCGGGAGCGTGCGCCGAAGAGGACATGTCGCCATCCAATCATCCGCGCCGATGCTCCGGGTGCTCCCCCGACGAGAATCAGGGGCCGCTCAGGGGTTCCCCCCATGGCACAGCGCCCCGCGCCACCGCCAGGATCGAAGCATGACGATTCCGACTGCGCCTCCGCCCCCTGCCGATCCCGACGCTCCGGCGATCGGCGGTTCCGGCACGGGCATCCCGCGCGGCGCCGACCGCTTCCTGCTCTGGGTCGCCGGTCTCGGCGTCGCCCGCTCCGAGGGCTGGCTGGGTGGCGTCGCCGCCGGCATCGCCGCACGCCTGCGCATCGACCCGCTCATCGTGCGAGGGGTGCTGGTGGTGGCCGCGCTCTTCGGACTGCCGGTGATCTTCCTGTACGCCGCCGCGTGGGCGCTGCTGCCCGACATCGATGGACGGGTGCACCTGCGCGACCTGCTGCGTCGCGACTACCAGCCCGTGCAGTGGGGCATCCTGGCGATGGCCGTCATCGGGCTGTTCCCGACCGCGCCGCTCGCTGGCCGCCTGTTCGGACTCGGCTACGGCGACTGGTCGGCCCTCTCCCTCCTCAGCTGGATCGTCGGGCTCGTGTTCGTCGCCGGCCTGCTCTTCCTGATCGTGCGTGCTGCCAGCCGCACCCCGGGCGCTTCCGCGTCTGATCTGCCGATGGCTTCCGCAGATCAGACGGCCCCGGCCGCGTCCGCCCCCCTCGCCGGTTCGGGTACCGCCGAGGGGGCGGACGCCACTCTCTCCGCCGCCGCGGAATCCGACGCCGGCACCGCAGCAGAGCCGATGTCACCGGATCCCGCGCTCGGCCCGATCCCGCCGGCACCGCCGGCGCCTCTGCCGCCCGGTTCGCAGGATCCCGCAGCCCTCGAAGCCTGGCGCACCCAGCACGCCGCATGGAAGGAGCAGGATCAGGCGTGGCGACGTCAGCAGCAGGACGTCGAGCGCGCAGCCCGCGACCAGCTGCGCCGGGAGCGCCAGGCCGAAGCCGCCGTGTTCGCCGCCGAAGCCGCCGAACGCCGTCGCAGCCGCCGGGCGTCGAACCCGCGCGCCGGATTCGCGTTCGTGGCGACGATGGTGGGGCTCGCGATCATCACGGGTGCTGCCGTGGGACTGGCGACCGGCGGAGCCCAGCTCGGCGGAGCTCTCGGCCTCCTCGCCGCAGCCCTGATCCTCGCGCTCGGGATGATCGTCGCCGGGGCGTTCCGCCGGCGCAGCGGCTTTCTGGCCTTCGTCACGGTGATCACCCTCGTCGGCGGACTGGTGGCCGGAGCGTTCTCCACGCTGCAGGACCTGACCTTCGGGTGGGCCTCGGTCACCAACAACCGGGAGCAGCACATCCGTCAGCCATTCGGCGACCTCTCCGTCACCCTCTATCAGCACGACGGCGCGCCGCGACCGATCGTGATCGAGAAGTCCTCCGGGGGGACGTACATCTATGTCGATCCCGGCGTCGAGCTGCAGCTCCGAGCGACGGTGGACACGGCATCCGTGACCTGGACCCGCGTGGAGGGCGACTCGGGAGCGATCGTCGACTCCGGCACGTGGCGCGGCACACGCGACCGAGGCGAGCGCGCAGGAGAGGAGACGGTGATCGTCCAGAGCATCTCGTCCGACACCGCGTCCCCGACGACCATCCAACCGATCACCCTCGATCAGAACAGCGGTGACATCTCCATCGCCGTCGCCGAGCCCGCGAAGGAAGACCAGTGATGAGCACTCCGACGATCGCCGAGACCACCACCGTGCCCCGCACCGCGACCACCTTGCCCCGCACCCGCTGGGCTGCCATCATCTGGGGCCTCCTGTTCGCCGCGATCGCGGCGACAGCCCTCTGGACATTGGCAGACGCCGACCGCCGCGATGCGGTCACCGACGCCCTGCTGGCCCTCACCCCGACGACCGCCGTCACGGTCGCGCTGCTGACCGTCGGTGTGCTGCTCTTGGTCGGCGGGGCCGCCGGGCTCGTCCGTCGCGCACAGCGGAAGCTCTCCGCCACCGACCCCGCTGCGCCGACGGAGGTGCCAGGCTCTCCCGCCGAGTAGCCTTGACCGCATGGCGAACCAGGGAAGACGGCCCGCGAAGGGCGCTGGCAAGGGCACCCCGGTGCGCCGGAACAAGGCAGCTCCCGCCGAGCGGTATCCCCCGCAGAAGCCGAAGAAGCCGACCTCCAAGGTCGTCTTCGATGCCCCGCAGCCCGAACCGGAGGCGCCGCGCACCTTCCGCCTGGGTGCTGTGCCGGGCGCGACCCCCGGCAAGTGGATCGATGCCTGGAAGCAGCGGATGCCGCGTGTTCCGCTCGAGCTCGTGACGATCGACCCCGCCGCCCAGCGCGAGGCCCTCGCCCACGTCGATGCGGCGCTCCTTCGTCTGCCCCTCACCGACGAGTCGCTGCACATCATCCCCCTGTACGACGAGGTCCCGGTCGTGGTCGCAGCAGTCGATTCGCATCTGATGGCCGCGGAGCAGCTCACCGCGGCCGACCTCGAAGGCGAGGTCGTGATCGCGCTGACCGACGACGTCCTGGGTTCTCCTGAGCTCCCGGGGACAGTCCCGGCGACCTTCGATCCCCTCCCCACCGACGAGGCGATCGCGACGGCGGCATCCGGCGTCGGGATCGTCGTCGTCCCGATGTCCCTCGCGCGTCTGCACCACCGCAAGGACGCCGATCACCGCGTCCTCGCGCACGGACCGACCTCGACCGTCGCGCTGGTGTGGCCCCGGGCGCGCACCACGGACGACGTCGAGACGTTCGTGGGCATCGTCCGCGGTCGCACGGCGAACTCCTCGCGGTGACCGCGTCGGCTCGACCCCGCGCGATCGTTAGAATCTCCTGATGGCCTCGCTTCTCTACGTCTGCGTGCGACCCGAAACCGGGGCGGCGGATGCCGAGCATGCCTCCTTCCGTCGGGCGCTGGGCGTCGATGTGGTCGATCGGCTCGATCTGCTGCACGGGGCGTTGCCGATGGAACGCCTGCGGGGGTATCGCGGCATCGTCGTCGGGGGCTCGCCGTTCAACGTCTCCGATGCGGTGAAGTCCGCCGAGCAGCTTCGCGTCGAAGCCGACCTCCGCACGCTGGCCGACGCGGCGATGGCCGCCGAGGTCGCGGTGTTCTTCACCTGCTTCAGCATCGGTGTCGTGACCCGCATGCTCGGCGGCGAGGTGGTGACCGACACTCCGGAGCCCGCGAGCGCCACGGTCATCGAGACCACCCAGGCGGGCGCGGCCGATCCGGTGTTCGGACCCAGCGGCTCCGCTCTGACGGTCTTCACGGCTCACAAGGAGAGCGCGGCGGCGACCCCACCCGGCGCCGTGCTGCTGGCCACGAACGCGGCCTGCCCCGTGCAGGCGTACCGCGTGGGTACGCACCTGTATGCGGCGCAGTTCCACCCCGAGCCCACACCCCGCGACTTCGCCGACCGGATGACGTTCTACCGCACCACCGGATACTTCGATCCGGAGGAATTCGACGCCGTGCAGCAGCAGGTTCTCGCAGCCTCTGTCACCGAGGGGGCAGCCCTGCTGCGCCGTTTCGCCGAGACCTTCGCCTGAATCAGCTCGCCGAGTCGCGGAGCAGCGACACGCGCTCGCCCAGGTATGCCTCCAACGGCATGAATCCTCCCGCGGTGCTCCACCGCACGGAGGGCACGCCATCGACCTGAGCGAGCGGACCGGATGAACCTCCGGCGTCCACGGCGTCGACGTCGATGACGCTCCACCCCACGTGCACGACGTCGCCCTCGTCGAAGCCGCCGCGCAGCGCCTCGGCTCTGCGTTCCGCCCGCTCCCTGGCCGACTCTGCCGTGTAGCCGCGACGTCCAGGGTCCGCCGCACGCAGGACCTCGGCCGTCGCCAGG
The DNA here is from genome assembly GCF_052115285.1 of Microbacterium sp. 2RAF4. Lineage (NCBI taxonomy): Bacteria > Bacillati > Actinomycetota > Actinomycetes > Micrococcales > Microbacteriaceae > Microbacterium > Microbacterium sp. 2RAF4. The sequence goes on from NZ_JBFRGI010000002.1 coordinate 884,854, forward strand.
GCATGTGTCTCGGTCAACAGCAGAACGCCCAGGTGCCACGCCTCCCCGACCCGCACGATGCGACGCCCGCGCCAGCGGGAGTCGCGCTGTTCGCCGAGCCCTTCCTTCGGAGCGCCCTTCAGGTCGTGCACGGCCTGTGTCAGCAGCGCGGATGCGGTGGTCACAGCTCTCCCTGTCGTGTCTTGTCGGCCAGTTGCGGGCCCACGACCTCCGCACGGTCACCACGGAGCGTCATCCCGATCAGCGGATACAACAGTACTGAGAGCATTCCTGCGCCGACGAGCGCCGCCGCCGTGCCGGTGTCGAGCATCTTCTGATCCACACCGATGGCGGTGACGGCCACGATGATCGGCAGGCCGGTCGCGGCGAGCAGTCCGAGGGCCGCGCGGTCGCGCACGCTCATCCCCGCCGGCGCCGAGAGCTGCGCCGCCGATCCGCGGATCACGAGCAGGGCGATCAGGAAGATCGGGACCAGCCCCAACGCCGTCGGCGAAGACAGCAGCGCTTGCAGATCGAACGTGACCCCGGTGTAGAGGAAGAAGATCGGCACGAGGAACCCGAAGGCGATCGCCTCGATCTTGCTCTCGACCTCTTCCGCGTCCTTCTTCGGCGCACGCGCCATGATGATGCGCCAGACCGCTCCGGCCACGAAAGCCCCGAGCAGCATGTCGAGATCGAGCATGACGCTCAGCCCGACGAGAGCGGCGATGAGCAGGATCACGAAGCGCACGCCGAACTGATCCGAGGTGTGCAGTGTGGCGCGCACGATGCCGTGCAGCCGCCCGTGCGGCACGCGGTGCGCCAACAGCACCGCGAGCCCGGCGAGCACCACGAAGGTCAGCAGCACGGCCGTGGCGATCGGAGTCGTCCGTGTGCTGAGGAAGATCGAGATCGCGATCAGCGGCAGGAACTCGCCCACCGCGCCGATCGCGCTGATGGCACGACCGAAGGGGGTGTCGAGCTCACGGGCGTCGCGGAGGATCGGCATCAGGGTGCCCAGCGCCGTGGAACTGAGCGCGATGCCTATCACCACCATCCCCTCGCCCGGCGCGAAGAAGAAGCCCAGGCCTATGCCCAGGAGCACGCTGAGCAGCCAGCCGAGTGATGCGCGGGCGAGTGGCTTTCCCGCCACCATCTTGAAGTCGATCTCGGTTCCGGCGACGAAGAACAGCAGCGCGAGGCCGAAGTCGCTGAGCTTCTCCAGCAGCGGGCCCGGTTCGACCCAGCCGAGCACGGCCGGTCCGACGAGGATGCCGAGCACGAGCTCGAACACCACGATGGGCACCCGGACCACCGGCCGCACGCCGCGTGCGAGAAGCGGCGCCGCCACGGCGAGCAGCGGGATCAGCACGAGGCCGAGGTCACTCGCATTCATGCTCTCAGGGTAGGTGAGAGCGGTGCGGTGCGCAGGCAGTGCAGCGGGTGATCTTTCGCGATTCGCCCGCTCGGCGCATCCACGGCAGAATCGATGCACACCCTCGAGGAGCCCCCATGTCTCAGCCCGATACCGCCCGCCTGCTCATCGCCTGCGACGACCAGCCCGGCATCGTCGCCGCCGTCGCCGGCGTGCTCGCTCACCACGGCGCGAACATCATCTCGCTCGACCAGCACTCGACCGACTCCGAGGGCGGACGCTTCTTCCAGCGCACGGTCATCCACCTCGACGGTCTGGCAGCGGCGCGCCCGGCACTCGAAGCCGACATCGCGGCCGTCGCCGAGCGCTTCGGCATGGAGTGGTCGCTGCACGACGTCGCCCGCCGCAAGCGCGTCGCGATCTTCGTCTCGAAGTACGATCACTGCCTCATGGAGCTGCTGTGGCGTACGCAGCGCGGACAGCTCGACATCGACATCACCATGGTGGTGTCCAACCACCCCGACCTGGCCGAGGCCGTCCGCTCGTTCGGCGTGCCGTTCGTGCACATCCCTTCCGGCGACAAGGCCGCCATGGAGGAGCGCCAGCTCGAACTGCTGCGCGGGAACGTCGATCTCGTCGTGCTCGCCCGCTACATGCAGATCCTCACCGACGACTTCATCACGCGCCTCGAGGCTCCGGTCATCAACATCCACCACTCCTTCCTGCCCGCGTTCATCGGAGCGAACCCGTACGCCCGCGCCAAGGACCGTGGCGTCAAGCTGATCGGCGCCACCGCGCACTACGCGACGGCCGACCTCGACGAGGGACCGATCATCGAGCAGGACGTCACACGCGTCACCCACTCCGAGTCGGCCGCCGAGCTGCAGAGTCGCGGTGCCGACGTCGAACGCCTCGTGCTCGCCCGCGCCGTGCAGTGGCACGCCGAGGACCGCGTGATCGTGCACGGCAAGTCCACCGTGATCCTCTAGTCCGGTCGAACCCGGGAGGGCTCGGGTCAGTCGCGGTCGCTCAGGACATCGACAGCGAGCCCGTGGAGGCGGCTGCGAGGCGTCGGTCGTTCGTCCACGATTCGGTGCAGCCCGCGATCTGGGAACAGGCGATGATCACGGCGCGGTCGGAAGCCCGGCAACCAGCTCGGCGAGCACCTCGGACGCGGAGTCCTGACGCACCAGCGGCGCTGCCTGCCCCATCCACAGCGACTGCAGCGCGCCCAGGTTCTGCGCCCCCGCCGCGGTGCGGAAGCGGCCGGTCAGCCAGTTCTGCATCGGGAACGGCGCGATCGTGCCGCTCGCCTCGATCGCCCGCACCACGCGGTTGCGTGCGCCACGAGCCAGGCGCCCGCTCATCGCGCGCGTGAGCACGGTCTCGTCGGCGGCGGTCGAGCGGATCGCGTCGCGGTGCGCCTGGTTCGCGGCCGACTCCGCTGTCGCGAGGAACGCCGTTCCCACCTGCACGCCGGCCGCGCCCAAGGCGAACGCCGCGGCCACCCCACGACGATCGGCGACGCCTCCTGCCGCGATCACGGGCACCCCGACAGCGTCGACCACCTGCGGCACCAGGGCGAACGTCCCGACCAGCGACTCCTCCGCTGAACGCAGGAAAGAGACCCGATGACCCGCAGCCTCGGCGCCGCTCGCGACCACGGCGTCCACGCCCGCTGCATCGAGCGCGACGGCCTCAGCCACCGTGGTCGCCGTCCCGACGATGAGGATGCCGCGGCGATGGGCCTCCTCGACCAGGTCATCCGACGGCACCCCGAACACCACGCTGAGGACCGCGGGGCCGACCTCCCAGACGGCCTCGAGCTGCTCTTCCAGCGTCGGGGTGTACTGCTCCGGCCGGGCGGGGACCTCCACGCCCACGGCTTCGTAGAACGGCTGCAGGGCCTGCGCGAACACGGTGTGCTGCGGGTTCGGCTCGACCTCGTCCCCCGTCGGAAGCCAGACGTTCACGGCGTAGGGTCGGTCGGTCAGGGTACGCAGCTCTGCCCCGGTCGCACGGATGCGATCGCCGTCGTAACCGTAGAGCCCGAACGAACCCAGTCCACCCGCGTTGCTGACCGCGGCGGTGAGCGCAGTCGAGGACAGCCCGCCGAACGGGCCGAGAACGATCGGATGCTCGATCCCGAGCAGGGTGCGAAGCTCACTCATGCTTCGACGTTACGCCCGCGGCCGGCCATGGGGCCGCGTTCGAATCGCGCAACAGGTCGTATCCGCTGCCCGGACGGAACCGGTTGAGCGATTCGAACCTCACCCAGACCCCGGTGATACCCTCGTCGCAGGAAGGAGTGCGCACATGAGCGAGTGGTTCGGGCAGATGCTGAGCTTCGTCGCGACCGCACTCGGCCTGGTCTCGATGCCCGATGCGGCGGCCCTCGGCGTCGCGATCGCGCTGCTCGCCGTGACCGCCCTCACGCTCGCCATCGTCCTGAGCGTGCGCCCCGAGGCCACAGCCGACGCCCCGCATCCGTTGCGGGCCATCGACGTCGGCACCCTCCTCACGCAGAGTGATCCCGATGCCGCCGGGCATCCGCGCCCTCGGGCGCCGGGAGTCGCGACCGCCGCGTAGCCCGTTCGTACGACGGGACAGCGCGGCTTTCGCCGACCCTTCCCGACGCCATGAACGGACACTCTCTTGGACATCTTCGCCTTCCCCCCTCTCGCTGCCCTCCTCGACGCCGCCTACGGCGCCATGACCGGGCTCTCCGACCTCCTCACCCCTCTCGCCGGCGCCTCGGCGGCCGCTCTCGCCGTCGTGCTCGTCACCCTGCTGGTGCGGGCGCTGCTCATCCCCGTCGGCATATCCCAAGCCAAGGCCGAACAGACCAGGGCGCGCCTCGCCCCGAAGCTGCGTGAGCTGCAGCGCCGCCACAAGAAGAACCCCGAGCGCCTGCAGAAGGAGACGTTGGCGCTCTACAAGGCCGAGAACACCTCGCCGTTCGCCGGGATGCTTCCGGTGCTGGCGCAGGCACCAGTGGTCGGCATCCTCTACACGCTGTTCCTGCGTCCGGAGATCGCCGGACATCCGAACGAACTGCTCGCGCACGACCTGTTCGGCGCCCCGCTGGGCACGAGCCTGGTGTCCGCGATCTTCGGCGGCTCGGCCACACCCGCCACGTTCCTGGTGTTCGGAGTCCTGCTGGCGATCATGGTCGCGGTCGCAGAGGTCACCCGCCGCGTGTTCCGTCCTACTCCGGTCGAGGGCGACGACTCGCCGATGAACTCCCCCGCCATGCTGCGCGTCGTCTCGGCGATGCACTACCTCACAGCGGTGTTCGCCGCGTTCGTGCCGCTCGCCGCCGCGTTGTACCTGACGGTCACGGTGGTGTGGACGCTCGTGCAGCGCGTCATCCTGCGGCGGCGGTTCCCGCTGCCGACGCCCGCTGTCAGTCGGGCAGCGGTATCGGCGCGGTGAAGGGACCGGAGGGGCCGCCGTCTCGGCGGTCCCTCCGCACACCGAGCGTGGTGCCGACACTTGCGGCGATCACGAGAGCGATGGCGAGCATGCGCAGCGGCGTCGCATCCTGGCCGAGGATGAGCCACCCGGCGAGGGTGGCGAACGCCGGCTCCAAGCTCAGCAGCACCCCGAAGACCCGCTGCGGAAGCCGCCGCAGCGCCGCGAGCTCGAAGCTGTAGGGGATGACCGACGACAGCACCGCGGTGATCGCCGCGAGCAGCAGGAGCTGCGGATCCATCGCCACGGTCGACACGGCGGGGATGCCGACCGGGATCAGCAGCACGGCCGCGACCACGAGTCCCATCGCCAGGCCGCTGCTGCCGGGGATGAGGGCGCCGACACGGGCGCTCATCCGGATGTACATGGCCCAGAAGCCGGCGGCGATGAGGATGAAGACCACCCCGAGCGGATCGAGCGGCTCGGCCCCGATCAGCCCGTCGATGCCGAGCACGACCATGCCGAGCAGGGCGATGCCGACCCAGGCGAAATCCCTGACCTTCCGGGTGAGCACGGCGGCGAGCACGAGCGGACCGAGGAACTCGATCGCGACGGCGGGCCCCAGCGGGATGCGATCGATCGCGGCGTAGAAGAAGCCGTTCATCGCGGCGAGCGAGACGCCGAAGAGCACCGCGGCAAGCCACTGAGGGCGGGTCCACTTCCCCGGCCGCGGCCGCACGATCACGACGAGCAGCACCGCGGCGATCGCCACGCGCAGGGAGGTCACCCCCCACGGTCCGAGCACCGGGAAGAGCTGGGCCGCGACTGCAGCACCGAAGGGAAGCGAGAGGCAGGAGCCGATGACGAGCGCGACCCCCACGAGGGGACCGGACGCGGCGGGCTTCTGCACCAGACAAGCTTAGGCGGCGGGCGTCCAGACCCATCGCCCCCGGCGAGACCCCACGTCGGATGCCGAGCCGCGCGTGGGTGTCGGCGACGACGATGGGTCTCGACGGATGCCTGTGCGTGTCAGAGGTGCTTGCCGCCCGTGACCGCGATGACCGATCCCGACGTGTACGAGGACTCGTCCGACGCCAGGTACACGTACGCCCCGGCGAGTTCCGCGGGTTGCCCTGCCCGTCCGAGCGGGGTGTCGGCACCGAAGGTCGCCAGGCGTTCTGCATCCCAGCCCGTCGCGGGGATCAGCGGTGTCCAGATCGGTCCGGGGGCCACGGCGTTGACCCGGATGCCCTGGGGCCCTGCTTCCTCGGCGAGCGCCTTCACGAAGGCCACCTGTGCGGCCTTGGTCATGGCGTAGTCGATGAGACCGGGCGAGGGGTTGTAGGCCTGCACCGACGCGGTGACGATGATGCTCGCACCGGGTTCGAGGTCGGGATAGGCCGCACGTGCCGAGAACAGCATTCCGGCCAGGTTCGTGTCGAAGACCCGGCGCATCCGGTCGGTCTCCAGCGACGCGAAGCCGTCGATGTCGTGCTGGTAGCCGGCGTTGAGCACGAGCACGTCGAGTCCGCCCAGCTCGCTCCGGGTCTTGGCGACGATCTCGGTCGCGAACGCCTCGTCGCGCAGGTCGCCCGCGAATCCCACCCCGATCCGGCCGGCCTCGCGAACCAGGGCGAGTGTGTCCTCCGCATCGTCCTGCTCCTCGGGCATGTGTGCGATGGCGACGTCTGCGCCCTCACGGGCGAAGGCGATCGCGACGGCGCGGCCGATGCCCGAGTCCCCGCCCGTGATCAGAGCACGGCGTCCTTCGAGGCGACCGTGGCCGACGTAGGTCTGCTCGCCGTGGTCGGGCTCCGGCCGGGTCCGCTCCGTCAGCCCCGGCTGATCCTGGTGCTGCGCGGGGAAGCCCTCCTCGCGGTGCGCGTGCCGGGGGTCGGTGGTGTCGTCGGTCATGGCGATCCTCCTCATCTCGTGGAACGTGTCGTCTCGTGGAACGTGTCGTCGTACGAGCGACTCTCCCCGACGGCCGTCCTCCCGTCAGGGGGGTTGACAGGTCCGCCCTGCGCGAGGGGTGAGGGGATCACACGGGAGGGGTGACCGGGACTTCCTCGGTGCCCGGCTCCGTTCCCGATTCCGCGGGCTCGGGAACGAGGTAGAGCCCGCTCGGGGCGTTCGCCGTGAAGGCGAGGGCCTCGATCCAGGCACGGTTGATGGAGGGCTGCCGGCTGCCGAAGTACTTGAAGACCAGCGCGCTGCCGGGCTGGATCCAGACGGTCGTGCGCCCACCACCCACGCTGGTGTCTTCTCGCCAGCTGAACGGGAAGGGCTCACCGCGACGCAGCTTGGCGGTGATGACGAGCTGCAGATGCGTGAGCGCTCGGTCCTCGATCTCGGTCTTCACGCTGCCTTCGTAGACGAACTTTCCCATGCGCTGCTCCTCGATCGTGGCTGTGGGGACGACGGTTGCGACCCATTGTTCCCCAAACAGCCCACGGCCACACGGTCCTTCGACCGCCGGATCCGATGCCGGGTCGCTGCAGCGAAGTCAACCCCCTCGGCGAGATGACGAGGGGCGCATAATCTCATTCCACTCGACCCCGAGGAGGGCACTGCCATGAACGATCGACACATCGACGACCGCCCGGACGAGGGCAACACCCCGGGCACGACGCACGCGTCGTGGGGCGCGGGGAACCCCCGTCTGCGCATCACCAGGGACGACGAGCGCACCGAGTTCGCTCTCGAAGACGACGTCGTCCGCGTCGGCTCGGCCGAGGGCAACGAACTGCGCCTCGCCGGCACCGACCCGGTGCACGCCACGATCACGCACGACGACCGCGACGAGTACGTGCTGACTCTGCACGGCGAAGGCGAGACGAACGCGAGCCTCGGCGTGGACGCGACGCATGTCGATGAGAACTCCGAGACCCTGCGCACGGGCGCACACTTCACGGCGGGCCCGTGGACCCTGGTGTTCGCCCGCGACGAGTTCGCCGACCACGGACGCCCCTACGGCGGGCGCGCGGGCGGAGAGTACTCGGACCAGCCGCTGCAGCCCCCTCGTCCCGACTACGACGAGAGCGAAGAGCGATGACCCTCGAGAAGGGACGTTCAGCAGGGTGACCGCTCTCGACGATCTCGACACGGACACGCAGAGCCATATCGTGCGGTTGAGCGAACTCGCCGCCGAGCGGGAGCTCCGCATCGGAGTGGCCGAGTCGCTGACCTCGGGCATGCTCGCGGAGACGATCGGCGCCGGCGACGGCGCCTCCGGCTGGTTCGCCGGGGGCATCGTGGCCTACTTCACCGATGTCAAGGAGCGCGTGCTGGGGCTGACGCCGGGAACGGATCCGTGCTCTGCCGCCTGTGCGGAGCAGCTCGCCGCCGGTGCACGGACCCTTTTCGACGTCGACCTGGCGGTCTCGACCACCGGTGTGGGCGGCCCGGAACCCCAGGGCGGGCACCCGGCGGGGACCGTCTATCTGGGCTGGGCCACGGCCGGTGGTGACGTGGGCCACCGTCGACTGGCATTGGTCGGCGACCCGGAAGAGGTGCTCGCGTCGACCGTCGGGGCAGCCGTCGGCCTGCTGGCGTTCCACGCCGAAGGGCTGCGACCGCTGGGTCCGCGGCGCGGTCAGGAGGACGACGGCGAAGACCGTCGCCCGCGCTGACCACGTCATCGTCACGAGCCGCAGCTGACCTGGCCGCCGGTGCACTGGCCGGAACTTCACCGGCCGCCTGTTCACTGGCCGCTTGTTCACTAGCCGCCTGTTCACTGGCCGGGCAGGAGTCCGATCCGCAGGGGCGCCTGTGGGGTGGTCGCCTCGCGCAGCGCCGCATCGATCTCGGAGAGCGGCCGCACCGCGCCGACGGCATCGGCGAAGGGATAGGCGCGCCCCCGGCCCGCGAGGAACGCCACCGCTGCAGCCAGCTCTGCTCCCGTGTAGTTGTGGATGCCCGCGACGGTGACGAGTCGGCGCACGATGCTCTCGGCGTCGAACGGAACCGGATCCGCGGGGAATACGCTCCCGACGAGCACGACTGTCCCCCCGACCGCCACGCCGGCGAGTGCCTCCTGCACGGCATGCCCCGACGCCTCGATCACCACATCAGGATCCCGGTCGAGATGCGTCGCGCCGAACCGTGCGGCCAAACCCTGCCGTTCGGTGTTCGGGTCCCGCACCTCCACGGTCGCCCCCTGCTCGGCGGCGATGGCTGCGGCGGACAGTCCCACGAGACCCGCGCCGTGGATCCGCACGGAGGCGCCGTCGAGGTCGTGGTCCTTCGCCGCTCGAGCGACCGCCGCCCACGCGGTGGCCGTGGCGCATGAGGCGGGGGCGAGCACCGCAGCAGGGAGTGCCTCGGGCACCCGGACGATGGCCGTCCCCTCCCTCAGCTGCACGTGGCTCGCGAACGCTCCGGTGAGGTCGCCGTGCGCGCCGACGCGGTCGTGCCCGTACTTCCCCAGGTCACGGCATTTCTGCGGCAGCCCCCGCAGGCAGCGATCGCAGCTCGCGCAGGATACGGTCACCGACCAGACCACCCGATCGCCGATCCGCAGCGGAGTGCCGTCGACGGTACGCGCGCCGGTGTCTCCGATGGCGATCACCCGGCCGACGCTCTCGTGTCCGAGTACCAGCGGCGTCGGAGCGGAGCGTCGTCCCCGCACCGTGTGCACGTCGGATCCGCAGATCGTCGACATCTCGACCGCCACGAGCGCGTCGCCGTCCGCGAGAGCCACTCCCGGCACGGCGATCGTCTCGTGCGGGTGGCCTTCGCCGACCCAGACCATCGCTGTGGCCGCCGGGCGCAGCGCGACGTCTCGACGGTGGCCGGGGGGACGGATCAGCAGCGTTCCCATGGCGCGCTCCCTCAGGAGGCGGCGACGAGCGGCAGCAGCTCGCGCTGGACGAGCACACCCCGCAACGCGCTCACGTCGCTCAGCACGGCATCGGCTCCGGCGGCGCTCAGCGCCGGACGATCGTGGGCGCCGGTGAGCACGCCCGCGACGAATCCGGCGCCGGCTCGACGGCCCGATTCGACGTCGCTGACGGTGTCGCCGACGACGGCGATCGACTGGACGGACGATGCCTGCGTGCGCAGCAGTGCCGCCAGCACGAGGTCGGGCGCCGGGCGCCCACGTCCGGCATCGATCGGCGACAGGGCGAGATCGACGAGGTCCCGCCAGCCGAGTCCGTCGATCAGGGCGTCTCGGGTCACCGGGGCGAAGCCGGTGGTGAGCACGACCTTCAGCCCGGCGTCCTTCAACCCCTGGATCGCGTCGGCGGCCCCGGGGATCTCGGAGACGCCCTGCTCGGCGACGATCTCGGCGTAGGCGCCCTCGAAGGCGGCAGTGGCCCGCGCTGCGGACTCTGCGTCCCCGCCGGAGAGGTGCGTGAAGACGTCGATCTTCGACTGCCCCATGGTCACGCGCACGTAGTCCAGCGCCTCGTCCCACGGCATCCGATCGGCGACGCCCGTGCGCTCGGCAGCGCGCTGGAAGGCCTGCTCCACGACGCCGTCGTCGAGCACCGTGGTCCCTGCCATGTCGAGCTCGTCGTCGTGTCTGGCTGCGACCAGCGTGCCCGACTCTCGCAGCCAGAATCCCGCATCGTGCGAGAGGCGCAGCCACAGGTCGCGCGAGAGATCGGCGTAGCGACGCGCCTCGCCGCCCTGCGCGCCGATGCAGAGGTGTCCGAAGTTGCGGATCGTCGCACCGACCGGTCCATCGGTGCGGTCGACGACGATCGCGCGCAGCCCACGCCGGACCGCCGCGTACGCCGCACCGAGGCCGACGATGCCGGAGCCCACGACGACCACATCCGCCGTGTCGAGAGAGCGATTCATCGGAACACCTTCCGCATCCACATGGCGAGACCTTCGACCACGAGCACGGTGGCGAGGATCATCAGCACGATGGCCGTCACGGTCTCGTAGCGGGACCCCTGGCTGGCGTTGAGCAGGTAGTAGCCGACTCCGCCTCCGCCGACGATGCCGAGGATGGTCGCCGCGCGGATGTTCGTGTCGAGCATGTAGAAGCTGTGCCCGATGAGCGCCTGCATGCCCTGCGGCACGGTCGCCGAGGTGTAGGTCTGCAGACGTGTCGCACCCACCGCCCGCAGCGCGCGCTCCGGTCCGCGATCCACCTCTTCGAACGAGTCGGCGATGAGCTTTCCGAGCAGCCCGATGCCGCCGATCGCGAGGGCGATGACGCCGGCCTGCGCCCCGAGACCGGTGATGACGACGAGCACGATCGCGAGGATCAGCTCCGGGATGCCGCGGATGCCGACGAGCAGCAGTCGTGCCGTCCCCCGCGCCCCGGAGCTCGGCGCGACGTTGCGGGCGGCGAGGGAGCCGAGCAGCAGCGACGGGAGCAGGGTGAGCACGGTCGCGGCCAGGGCGATCGCGACCGTCTCCCGCATCGCCTGGAACATGGCGCTCGCGTCGTAGTTGCCGAACGAGGGGGGCCAGAAGCGCGCCGCGACCTCGGGCAGCTTGGCCCAGAACGTGAGGAGGTCCATCCAGTTGATCTGACTGACCAGCACGCTTCCGATCACCACGAGCACGGCGACGACACCGGCGATGGTGTGACGGATGCGCTGCGCGGTCCAGGGGCGACGCACGGCGGTCTCCGGGTTGGCCGCCCAGGCGGGGCGCTCGACCTGCGTGGACGCCGCGTGCGCACCGAGGCGTGGATGCAGGATCCGGTCGATCCAGGAGCGCGTGTGCTTCTGTTCTCCGAGCATCGCTCCGCGGACCATGCTCGAGACGATCTCCATGGCCACGCACAGGATGAAGATCACGAGGGCGATGCCGAGCCCCTTGCCGTAGTTGAGCGACTTGAACGCGTACGACATCTCGAGGCCGAGGCCTGCGACGCCGACGTAGCCGAGCACGACACTGCCGCGCAGGTTGATGTCGTTGCGGTGCAGCACGGTGGCCACCCAGCTGGGCAGCACCTGCGGCAGGATCCCCGACGTGAACTCCTGCATCTTCGAGCCGCCCGCGGCACGGATGGCGAGACGCGGTCCTTCGTCGATCTGCTCGATCGCATCGGCGAACATCTTCGAGATCATGCCGATGGAGTGGATGCCGATGGCCAGGATTCCCGGAAGGGTGCCGAGCGAGAACATCAGCACGAAAGCCATGGCGAGCACGACATCGGGGAGGGCACGGGTGAGCACGCCGATGAAGCGCGCGGCGGCGCGCCAGCCGTTGCCCGGGGTCGTGTTGGCGGCGGCGAGGTACGCGATCGGCACCGAGAGCACGGCGGCGAGCAGCGTCCCCACGAGCACGAGGCCCACCGTGAGGGCGATCAGCCAGGCGAGGTCTGCGGGCTCGGGGAAGGTGAGACCGCCGACGCGGGCCATGAAGTTCTCGGCGTTGCCCCAGCTCTGCACCATCGCGGGGAGGGAGATGTCGACATCGCGCACCGCGAGGATACCGAGCATCACGAGCGCGACGAGGGTCAGGGATGCGGCGATCCGCTCGGGGGAGATCGGACGCTTGGGCGCACGCTCGGCGACGCTGCTCCCGCCGCCCTGAGGGATCCCGCCGCCGCGCGTGGGGGCATCCGTCGACGCATCCAACGCGGTCATGACGCGGCCACCTGCGCAGCCGCCTCGACGAGCTCTTCCTTCACGGCGCGGATCTCGGCGGTCGTGGTGGCGACGCGGCCATAGATCTCCATGACCTCGGCCTTGGTGAGGCCACCGGTCGGGGTGTCGAGCACCACTTCGCCGTGCCGCAGGCCCACGATGCGGTCGGCCCAGGAGATCGCGAGGTCGACCTGATGCAGGCTGCACACGACCGTGAGTCCCTCGTCGGCGGCGATCTCGCGGATCAGGGCCATGACCTGTTCGCTCGACTCCGGGTCGAGTGAGGCGACCGGCTCGTCGGCCAACAGGATCGCCGGCTTCTGCATGAGCGCCCTGGCGATGGCCACGCGCTGCTGCTGTCCGCCGGAGAGGGTGTCGCTGCGCTGGTACGCACGATCGAGCAGGCCGACGCGGTCGAGGTGTTCGAGGGCGGTGAGCTTCGAGGCGCGCGAGTATCCCCAGAGGCCGAGGCGGGGGCCACGCACGCCCGACAGCGATCCGGTGAGCACGTTCTCGAGCACGGTGAGAGAGGGAACCAGCTCGAACTGCTGGAAGATGAAACCCACACGGCTGCGGAGGTCGCGCAGTGCCCTCCCCTTCAGGGTCGGCACCTGCGATCCCAGCACCTCGACCGAGCCGGAGGTCGGGATCTCGAGGCCGTCGAGGTGGCGCAGCAGGGTCGACTTCCCCGAGCCGGAGAGCCCGAGGAGCACGACGATCTCGCCGCGGGACACCTCGAGCGAGGCATCCTTCAGTGCGGTGGTCGTCCCGAAGGTCTTCGTCACGCGGTCGAGGCGGATGAGGGCGTCGGATGCCGAGGCGGTCATGTCGTAGCTCCTGTGTGTCGTGAATCGTGCGGTGGTGCCCTCCGTCTCGTCCGCGTGAGGCGGACGAGACGGAGGGCGCCGGGTGAGGCGAAGCGTCAGGCCGGGCTCAGCCCTGGCACTGCTCTGCTTCGGTCTCCTTGCAGATGTCGCGGATCAGGTCGTAGTACGCGTCGTCGACCGGCTTCGTGGCGTAGAACACGCTGCGGAAGGCGTCGGTGTCGGCACCATCGATGCCGGCGGCGATGATGTCGTCGATCGTGATCTCGGAGAGCCCGTCGATGAGCTTCTTCGAGACGTCATCGGGCAGCGTGGACGAGTAGACCAGCGGCGCGCCGGGCACCATCGTCTCGTCGACGACCTTCACCTTGTCCGACTTCTCGACCTCGGAGTCCTCGGCGAAGCCCGCCTCGCACTCGACGCCCTCGCCGACCTTGGTGACACTGACGTCGTGCTTGCCCGCGAAGACGGGCGTGATGTCGGTCTTGGGGTCGATGCCGGCCTTCAGCAGGTTGTAGGAGGGGAACAGGTAGCCCGAGGTGGAGGACGGGTCGACGAAGCAGACCTTCTTGCCCTTGAAATCGTCGATGCTCTTGATGTCGCTGCTCGCGGGGACAATCGCCTGCGAGAAGTAGCCAGGCTCCTGGCCCTCCTCCGTCACGATCGAGGAGATCGGGGTGAGCTTTGCGCCGTTGTTGGTGGCGGTGACGTAGGTGAAGCCGGAGAACGAGGCGACGTCGACCTTGCCGGCGACGGCGGCCTCGATGAGAGCGGCGTAGTCGGTGGACTCGTGGTACTCGACGGTCTTGCCGGTGATGTCGGCGATGTAGTCCATGAGCGGCTGGTAGTTCGTCTCGGTGTCGACGGAGTCGGGAACGACGCCGAAGACGAGGGTGTTCTCATCGACCGCGAAGCCGCTGGCCGAGGACGACTCGTCGGCGCCGGGAGTGCCGGAGGCGTCCGCCGAGCCGGAACAGGCGGCGAGGCCGAGGGCGAGGAGCGCGACGCCGGCGAGGGCGGGGAGAGCGCGAAGCTTCATGAGGACCTTTCAGGGTGTGAGGGGTGATCCACGGACGACTCTGACAGGTGATGAGCGCAGATATGTACCTAACTCGGAAGAGTTCAGGCCGCGTTTACCGGGGATTCGCCTGAGTGAACACTCCCGGAACGAGGCAGCGCCGTTCGGACTGACCAAGTAATGTACCTATGTGGCCGAAGCTGTGTACACCCAGATCGCCGACGACCTGCGCGCGCAGATCGCCGCGGGTGCCCTGCGCCCCGGTGATGACGTCCCCACGGAAGCGGACCTCGCGGAGCGATGGCACACCTCGCGAGGGCCGATCCGCAATGCCCTGGCCGCGCTCCGCGGCGAGGGCCTGATCGAGACCAGCCGCGGTCGGCCGGCGCGGGTCGTCGCCAGGAAGGCGAGCCAGGCGGTCGACGTGTCGGTGCCTTTCACCCGCTGGGCCCGCGAGCTGGGGGTCACGCCGGGGGCCGAGACGCAGGAGCTGAGCCTGAGACGCGCCGGAGAGCTCGGAGCAGCACTCGGCGTCGACGCCGGGGACACGATCGTGAGCGTGGTCAGGCTGCGTCTGCTCGACGGGCGCCCCACCATGCTGGAGCGGCTCAACTACACCGAGGTCGCTGGCCGGAAGCTGTTCGAGGTGGATCTGGACGCGGTGTCGATCACGGAGTACCTCTCGTCGGTCGGGCACCCCATCGTCACCCTCCAGCACGTGATCGACGCCGTGGCCGCTGACGACCAGGACGCGGCGCTGCTGCGCGTGCCACGCGGGACGCCCATCCTGCGTCTCACCCGCACCTCGCGTGATGCAGAGGGGCGGATCTTCGAGGCCTCGGAGGACCGGTACCTGAGCGAGGTCGTCCGGTTCACCGTCGCTGCATCGGGGATCTCGACCGATGGTCACTACATGCGCGCAGTGGGCGGGTAGCCGGACGACACGACCGGCGTGCGGGAGGCCGGGAAGACGGCCGTTAACGCAGAAGGCGATCGCGAGCGCGCAAAGTGTTTCAGAAGCCAGAAAGACCGCGCTCGCGATCGCAGCGCTGGGGACGCTTTATCTGGGGAACCCTCAGAATATGGCGGACTGCAACTCGTTCCACAGTGTCGAACGTCGAGACCTCGCTAGACCTTCGTCTAGGTTCTCGCGGATCGTGGAGAGGGTGCTCACACACTCTAGAGCATCAGACGACCGGAAGTCGGGCCGACACGACCCAGAACCCGTCGACTTCGCCAGCGCTGAACTCGCCACTGGCTCCCATCACGCGCTCCGCCATCCGGCCGAGTCCTGTCCGACTCGACGAGAGTTCACGGCGCGGTGTCGTGGGGAGGGGACTGCGCAGCGTGAGGTGTGCGACCTCATCGTCCACGGCGAGGTCGATCAGCACCTCGCCGGGGCCTGCGTATTTGAGGATGTTGGTGGCGGACTCGCGCACGATGCGCGCGAGGACGATCTCGACGGCACGCGGGATGCGCTCGTCGCTGGGATCGCCCACGCGGGCCACGGAGTGGCCCGCTGCTTCGAACTCGCCCTGCGCCTCATCGACGGCATCGGCGAGGTCGCCCGTCTGCACGCTCGACGACTGCGGACCGTCGTCGGCGAGCTCGATCACGAAACGGAGATCGGTCATGGCCTTGCGAGCGGCGACGCGGATCGCCTCTCGAGAGTCGGTGCTCATCTCGGGGTCTTCGAGCATCTGCACGTGCAGAGACACCACCGTGAGGTGGTGCGCGATGCTGTCGTGCAGCTCACCGGCGATCCAACGTCGCTCGGCGAGCACTGCCTGTCGTTCCTGTTCAGCCCGCGCCTCGAGCTCGCGTTCGAGACGACTGCCACGGGCGAACGCCAGCCGCAGAGCGAACCCGACGGCTCCCGCCACGGTGGCGAAGACGAGATAGAGGCCGACGTTGACGGTGACACCCGGCTCGGCGGCGAACGGGACGATCGCCGCGGCGACCAGGAATCCGCCGGTGTAGGAGAGGATCAGTGACGTCCACCCCAGCCTCATGACCAAGCCGGCCGCGACAGCGGCGGCGGTCAGAACCTGGAGCTCTGATCCGGGGATGAAGGAGAGCGCGAACACGACGCCGAGAGCGCATGTCGCGAGGAGCGGCTTCCAGAGGTAGAGCGCGAACACCGACGTGGTCGCGATGCTCACCAGAAGAGCTGCCGGGTTCACACCCGGAGTGGTGAAGAAGCCGATGAGATCTGCAGCAACGGTGATAGCGAGGATCGCCAGCACGACGATGCGCTCGATCGCGCTGAGCTTCTCGCCTCGGGCCAGGCGGAGAGTGTCCGCGGTTTCCCGGTTCGAGTGGTCGAAGGCCATGCTTCACTATCTCCTATTTGCCAACTATTCTAGTTGTGGAGACCAAAGAACTTGCCAACCTGCTGCCAGAAAGTCATTACGTTCACCTCCATTATGTAGTCGTTCGTCGATGTCTGTATTCATCTTCTCGGCGATGGGAGCGGCGCACATCTGTCTCAGGTCCAGACCTTTTTGGCCAAAGGTCTACATGCCGTCCATGAGGTGCCCGCGCCGTTAGGCTTCCCCCTATGCAGGAAATCCGTGTCGTGATCGTCGATGACGATCCCCTCGTCCGTTCGGCGTTGTCGCACTTCGTTTCGCGCGACCCGGAGATCAGCGTGATCGCGCAGGCAGAGGACGGTCTCGAGGCGATCTCCACTGTCGAGCGCGAACAGCCCGACGTCGTGATGATGGACGTGCAGATGCCCGAGATGGACGGCATCGAGGCGACGGGTGTCATCGCCGAGCGGTGGCCGCACGTGCGCGTGCTCGCTGTCACCACGCTCGACGGGAGCGACACCGTGCTCCCCATGCTGAGCGCCGGCGCTTCCGGCTACCTGCTCAAGGACTCCAGCGCGGAGGACATCGTCACCGGTGTGCGCGAGGTGCACAGCGGTGCCAGCTCCCTGTCGCCGCGGATCGCTTCGATGCTGATCAAGCACGTCCGCGATTCGACCCCTGTCGCCGCCGACGCCGCAGCGCTCGAACCGCTCACCGAGCGTGAGGTCGAAGTGCTGAACTGCCTCGCGCAGGGCATGTCGAACGCAGAGATCGCGAAGGCGCTCATCGTCTCCGAGGGCACGGTGAAGGCTCACCTCGGACGCATGATGTCGAAGTGGCACCTGCGCGACCGCGTGCAGATCCTCGTGACGGCCGCACACGCGGGACTCGTCAGCTTCCGCTGATCGCCCACCCGCGTTTCAGCGGTGTCACGCGGCTGCGGTCACGCGCTGCCGCGGAACACGCCAGCGACGCTCGGGATCCCACCACGCCGGGCCGCGGACCTGCGGGGTACCTCCCGCCATCCGGATCTCCCACCCCGATCGGTCCAGTGATCGGTGATGCCACCAGCACAGGGGCACACCGTTGTCCGTATCGGTCGGTCCTCCCCTGGCGTGCTCGACGACGTGGTGGATCTCGCACCATGACGCCGGCACATGACACCCGGGGATCAGACACTCTCCATCTCGAGCGATGATCGCGCGGCGCTGGTGAACTGTGAACACCCGATCGATGACGGTCGTGCCGACGATCCGGCCGTCGTCGAACAGCACCCGCTGAATGGCCCCTGTGCACGCGGCCTGGGTCGCGACCCCGATAGGCACCGGCGCCTGCGAGCCGGCTACGGTCGCCCACCCGGTGCCGGAGACGAGGTCGTTCGCGTCGGCGTGCACCACGAGCGTCGGGGACGCTCCGGCCAGTCGGGGCATGTCTTCGTGACGTGCGGCGATCGCCAGTGCTGCCGCCAGGGCGTCGTGCCGCTTCTGCGCAGCGGTGCGCTGTTCGATCACGTTGCGCGGGTCGGAGTTCCACGGATCGCCCTCGGTGAGGTCCGCACCGGACTCGGCTCCATCGCCCGATCGATCACTCTCCGACCGGAAGGTCACGCCCGGCTCTGGTGGGCCGTCGGTCCTCGGATTGTTCTGAGCGTCGATGATGAGCTGCAGCTGAGCGGCCACGTCGGGAAGGAGGTTGCCCCGGAGCGGATGCACCCCGTCGCGCAGGCGCCCGATGGTGAGGAATCTCCGGTTCCGCGCCTTCGCGTCCGTCGGCTCGGCACCATCCGGGTCGAGCAGCTGCGCGAGCAGCATCGCGTACTGCCGGAGGTCATCGGGAGTGGCGGGCGGCCCTCCACCCTCGGTGCCCCCGTCCGTCTCGGGGAGTCCGCGTGCCAGATCGGCCAGCGCAGCGTCGGCCGCGAGCCGGTCCTCCGCCCCGATCCGATCGCCCGCCTGCAGGATCGGCCCGGTCGCCGCGAGCACGCCGGCCACCCCGACCACGCCATCGAGCATCGTCTCGCGGATCGCGGGGAAGCGCGCCGGGAGCCGCTCCCCCGTCGTCAGCGCCACCTCGCGCCGAACGGCCTCGGTCGCCTTCACCACCCGAGACGCTCCGGGAGCATCCACCCGCAGCACCCGCTGCAGGAGCTCGTTCATCGACCGACATCCGGTCGCCTCGGCGAAGCGGGGCTCAGCGGTGGCGGCCGTCTCCACGACGACGGCCTCCACGCGGCGAAGCGCCTCGCCCGCGCCGCGGAGGACATCCAATCGCGCGGCATCGTCGAGCCCGGCGAACTGTCCGGCGGACAGCACGGCGTCGAGGTCGGCGACGACCCGTTCCAGTGTTTCCGCGAGGGGGTTCATGCGTCCATCCGACACGCGACCACCGACATTCCCAGGCCGAAACAGTCCTGTTCAGAGGCGTTTTCGCGGCATTCCGGAATACGCTCGACATCCGTCGATCCGGCGTGCGAGGGCTCAGACGGCGAGGAGAACGATCCCCGTCACCACGACGAGGGATGCCGCGATCCGCCAGCCCCCGCGCGACTCCCGCAGCACGAACACCCCGAACAGACTCACCAGCACGACGCTGACCTCGCGGAGGGGCGCCACCAGCGCCACCGGGGCGATCTGGATCGCGGTCAGCACCAGGATGTACGACAGCGGTGACAGGGCGCCGAAGGCGAGGATGCGGCGCCACTGCGTGCGCCAGAGCGCCCAGACCGCGTCCCAGCGCCGACGCACCGCGATCGAGTAGAACGGCACCTGCAGCAGCGTGGTGCCGACCATGAACGCGACGGGCGAGAGGTTCCAGGTGCGCACCGCGTGAGCATCCCAGATCGTGTAGACGGCGATGGCGACACCGGTGAGCAGGCCGAAGACGATGCCGGGATCCATCCGCCGGGTGCCGGATCCTCTGCCCCGGTCGACGAATCCGATGGCGACGACACCTGCGATCACGGCCGCCACCCCGATCAGCGCGAGCACCGACGGGCGCTCGCCCAGCAGCAGTATGGCCACGATCACCGAGAGGAAAGGACCGGTGCCACGGGCGGTCGCATACACCGTGGAGAGGTTGCCCTCGCGATAGCCGCGTTGGAGCACCGCCATGTAGCCGACGTGGAGCACCGACGAGACGACGACACCGAGGGCGAACGACCACAGGTCGTCGGTGCCGAGCCCACCCGTGAAGGGCACGGCTCCGATCCAGACCACGGTGCTGGCGACCGCGCCCCACCACAGGAACGGCGCGCCCGCTCTGCTGATGCCGTGCGCGATGATGTTCCACGCCGCGTGGGCGATGGCCGCGCCGAAGACGAGGACGAAGGCGAGAGGAGACACGCACAGACCCTTCCGTCCGGCGCACGGCGCGACGAACAGGGTCCTCCGGGCTTTTGTCCTGTCAGATGACGGCTCTCCTGTGGAGGAGTGCCGTGGCGCCGCTCGGACCAGACGGGCGCGAACCCCGGAACCCTAGGCGCTATCGGGACCACCCTAACCCGTCGGGATGAACGGCCGGGAAACAGCCGGCGCGCTGGCCGCTGTCGTGGAGGACGAACGGAGACCCGGACTACGCTCGAAGGACCGCGCTCTCCAGGAAGGTCACGACATGCCCGTCACCCCCGCCGCTCTCGCCCACGCCGAGGACCTCGCCGAATTCGTCGCCGCCTCCCCGTCGAGCTACCACGCGGCAGCGGAGGTCGCCCGTCGGCTCGAGGATGCGGGCTTCCACCGGCTGCACGAGGAGGACGCCTGGCCGACGACCGCTGGACGCTTCGTCGTCGTGCGCGACGGGGCCGCGATCGCCTGGGTCGTCCCCGAGGGTGCTGCGGCGACGACGCCCGTGCAGATCTTCGGCGCGCACACCGACTCCCCCGGCTTCAAGCTCAAGCCGCAGCCGACGACGGGCTCGCGGGGCTGGCTGCAGGCCGCCGTCGAGGTGTACGGCGGGCCGCTGCTGAACTCGTGGCTCGACCGCGAGCTGCGCCTCGCCGGGCGACTGGCACTGGCCGACGGCCGTGTCGTGCTGGCGGACACCGGAGCTCTGCTGCGTCTGCCGCAGCTGGCGATCCACCTCGACCGCGGCGTGAACAACGGCCTCGCCCTCGACAAGCAGACCGAGACGCAGCCGGTGTGGGGGCTCGGCGACCCGACCGAGGCCGACATCCTTGCAGAACTCGCCTCCTCCGCGGGCGTCTCGGCCTCCGACATCCGCGGTTACGACGTGGTGATCGCCGACTCCGCCCGCGGAGCGGTGTTCGGCAAGGACAGCGCGTTCTTCGCGTCGGGACGCCTCGACGACCTCGCCTCGGTGCACGCCGGCGTGGTGGCCATCGAGGCGCATACCCCTGCCGCCGGAGCACCCATCGCTGTGCTCGCCGCCTTCGACCACGAGGAACTGGGTTCGGAGTCGCGCTCCGGCGCCGCAGGCCCCTTCCTCGAAGACGTGCTCGAGCGGGTGTACGCGGGGCTCGGCGCCGACGGATCCGCACGCCGCCAGGCCTACGCATCGTCGTGGTGCCTGTCGAGCGATGTCGGACACTCCGTGCACCCGAACTACGCAGCCAAGCACGACCCCGTGGTGCAGCCGGTACTCGGATCGGGGCCGATCCTGAAGATCAACGCCAACCAGCGCTACGCCACGGATGCGATCGGCACGGCATCATGGCGTTCCTGGTGCGAGCGCGCGGGCGTCACCACGCAGGAGTTCGTATCCAACAACAGCGTGCCGTGCGGTTCGACCATCGGCCCGATCACGGCGACCCGGCTCGGCATCCGCACGGTCGACGTGGGCATCCCCATCCTGTCCATGCACTCCGCGCGGGAGCTGGCTGGGGTCTCCGACCTGCACGATCTGACCCGCACCGCGCAGGCGTTCTTCGCCGGCTGAACACTCACCGACTGACACGAGGGCGGGGCCGCCGCCCCTAAACCCGCCTGGGACCGCCTCGGCAGTGCCAGGATGTGAGCATGACGGACATCAAGCCGGCCCTCATCGAGCGCGCGGGCATCGAGATCATCCCCGAATCCGAGCGGACAGCGAAGCCGCGCGACCTCTTCTGGCCGTGGTTCGCCGCCAACGTCTCGGTGTTCGGCATGTCGTACGGGTCCTTCGTGCTGGGCTTCGGCATCTCGTTCTGGCAGGCGACCGTGGTCTCGGTCATCGGCATCGTCGTGTCGTTCCTGCTCTGCGGTCTCATCGCGATCGCCGGAAAGCGCGGCTCCGCGCCGACGATGGTGCTCTCGCGGGCGGCCTTCGGCGTGCAGGGCCAGAAGGTGCCCGGCATCGTCTCGTGGCTGACCTCGATCGGCTGGGAGACGTTCCTCGCGATCATGGCCGTGCTCGCCACCGCCACGGTCATCACGCAGCTCGGAGGTGACGGCGACAGCATCGCACTCAAGATCGTCGCCACCGTGATCGTCGCGGCGCTGATCGTCACGGCGTCCGTGCTCGGCTATCACACGATCATGAAGCTGCAGTCGGTGCTCACGTGGATCACCGGTGTCGTGACCGTGCTCTACATCGTGCTCGCCGCTCCCCAGGTGGACCTCGCGGTCGTGATGGCCCGCCCCGACGGCGGCATCGGCCAGGTGATCGGCGCGCTCGTGATGGTGATGACCGGGTTCGGTCTCGGCTGGATCAACATCGCCGCCGACTGGTCCCGCTACCAGAAGCGCACGGCATCGGACGGGGCGATCGTCGCCTGGAACACGATCGGCGGATCGGTGGCGCCGGTGATCCTCGTGGTGTTCGGTCTGCTGCTGGGCGGCTCCGACGAAGACCTCATGAACGCGATCGCCGCCGACCCCATCGGCGCGCTCGCCTCGATCCTGCCCGTATGGGTGCTCGTGCCGTTCCTGCTCACCGCAGTGCTCGCCCTCGTCTCGGGCGCGGTGCTGGGCATCTACTCCTCCGGGCTCACGCTGCTCAGCCTCGGCATCCGGATCCCCCGCCCGTCCGCCGCAGCGATCGACGGGGTCATCCTCACGATCGGCACGATCTTCGTGGTGTTCTTCGCGACCGACTTCCTGGGGCCGTTCCAGAGCTTCCTGATCACCCTCGGCGTGCCCCTCGCCTCGTGGGCCGGCATCCTGATCGCCGACATCCTGCGCCGCCGGAAGGACTACGACGAAGAGGCGCTGTTCGACCAGCGCGGACGCTACGGCGCGTGGGACTGGACCTCGATCGGGACCCTGGTTGTCACCAGCGTGATCGGCTGGGGCCTGGTCGTGAACAACTTCGCCGAGGATGCCGCGTGGAACAACTGGCAGGGCTACCTGCTGTTCCTCATCGGCGGCCGCGACGGCGAATGGGCCTACGCCAACCTCGGGGTGTTCTTCGCCCTGGTGCTCTCGTTCCTCGTGACCTGGTTCGCGAGGGCGGCGAAGATCCGACAGCAGGAGGCCGTGTGAGCACGTCTGTCTCCGCCGACGCCTGGCTCGTGGTGATCGATCCGCAGACCATCTTCGCCGCACCGGATTCCGCCTGGGGGTCGCCCTTCTTCCCCGAGGTGATGCCGCACATCCGCGCCCTGGCCGATGCGTTCGGCGACCGCGTGCTCGTGACCCGATGGATGCCGACTGCTGACCGCACGACGTCCTGGGGTGCATACTTCGACGCCTGGCCCTTCGCGGACCAGCCGCCGAGCGATCCGCTGTTCGCCCTCGTTCCCGACGCCGAGGCGCTCTCGCCGCATCCGAGCATCGACCTGCCGACGTTCGGCAAGTGGGGTCCTGAGCTCGAGCGGATCATCGGACGCGGCGGGCACGTCGTGCTCGCGGGCGTCTCGACCGACTGCTGCGTGATCTCGACCGCGCTGGCCGCCGCCGATGCGGGCGCACACGTGACGATAGCGACCGACGCCTGTGCCGGTTCGACCGCGGAGAATCACGCCGCCGCCCTGCAGGTGATGAGTCTCTACCCGCCGCAGATCACGATGAGCGACACGGCGACGGTGCTCGCGGCACGCTGACCCGCACTGACCTGACCACGGCGCGTCAGGCGGAGGCGCGGACCGCTGCGGCGATGTCGGAGGGGGAACCGTGCCAGGGCGCTCCGTGCCCCGGCAGCACCCACGCCGCCGACACGTCAGCGAGACGATCGAGTGAGGCCAGCGCCTCGGCAGGCTCGTCGGTGAAGGGTGCAGGTTGAGCGCCGCTGCGACCGGTGAGCACGTGACGGGTCGTCAGAGCATCGCCGACGAACACCGCATCGACGGCGGGGACGTGCACCGCGATGCTCCCCGGTGAATGGCCGGGCATCCCGAGCACGACCGGCGCGCCCGGCAGGTCGAGCACATCACCGTCCGCCACCTCGGTCACGACCGAAACGTGCGGCGTGCGCAACGCGTTCTTGCGGAGTCCGTACGCGAGGAACCCGAGCGTCGGTCCGATCTTGGCCGGCCCCATGGGGGTCTTGGGCTTCTCGCCGGTGCGCACCCGATGACCGTCGGCCTCGTGGATGAACACCGGTACCCCGGCCTCCTTCCGCAGCCGCTCGGCGAAGCCGATGTGGTCGCCGTCGCCGTGCGTCAAAACGAGTCCGCGGATATCGGACAGCGGGCGCCCGATCGTCGAGAGCTCGCGCTGCAGATCGCGCCAGTGCCCGGGGAGACCGGCGTCGATCAGCGTGATGCCCTCCGGCAGGTCGATGAGGTAGGAGGCGACGATGTCGTTGCCCAGTCGGTGCAGGTGCGGTGCGAGCTTCATGGCTGATCCTCTCGGGATGATTGCGATGGCTACGATACGTAGCTATCATGGCTAATGTCAATAGCCATGATTGTCAGCAGCCGTCACCGGAGGATCGATGCCGACGCCTGAACGCACATCCACCGAGGAGATCGTCGCCGCAGGGCGAGAGATCCTCGAGGTCGCCGGTCCTTCCGGGCTCACGATGCAGGCCGTCGCGGAACGGGTGGGAGTCCGCGCCCCCTCGCTGTACAAGCGCGTGCGAGACCGTGACGCACTGCACACGGCGGTCGCCGCCGCATCGATCGACGCGCTCACTGCACGTCTCGAAGCTGCGGGCGACGACATCGGTGCGCTCGCGCACGCCTACCGTGACTTCGCGCACCGGCATCCGGAGGGCTTCCGTCTCATGTTCACGATCGCAGCTCCCCACGACGCTCTCGAGCGCTCAGTCGCGCCCCTCCTCCGTGCCGCCTCCGCCGTGGTCGGGGAGGAAGACGCCCTCGACGCCGCGCGATTCTTCACGGCCTGGGCCACGGGTTTCCTGCAGATGGAGCTGTCCGGGGCGTTCCGCCTCGGCGGAGACGTCGACCGCGCCTTCGAGTACGGCCTGCATCGCCTCACCGCCGGGATCACTCGCTGAAAGGCATCTCGCCGCACTTCGATCGCGCACATGGTGGCAGTCCGTGACGACCTGGCACACTGGGCGACGGAGGACCCATGGACAACGACACGCACGTCGAGGAACCCGCACGCGCGACGAAGGCTCGCAGGCCGTGGCATCGGACGAAGGTGGCATTGGCCGTGGTCGTCGCCGTGGCCGCCGTGATCGCGATCATCGGTTCCCTCACCCCGTGGCCGTCGGCCATGATCATCCGCGCCGTGTTCACGAAAGGTGGGGACGACACCGCCGCCGAGATGGACCGGCACGTCCCCGACACGAAGCTCACGGAGACGCTCGACGTCGCCTACGGCGACCGAGGCGCCGACACCACGATGGACGTCTTCCGCCCGGCCGCGGCCGCCGGTGCGCTCCCGACCGTGGTGTGGATCCACGGCGGGGCATGGATCTCCGGCGCCAAGGAGAACGTCGACCCCTACCTGCGCATCCTCGCCGGAGAGGGCTACACGACCATCGGCGTGAACTACACGATCGGGCCGGAGGGCGTGTACCCGCTCGCGGTGCATCAGCTCGACGAGGCACTCGCCTACATCGACGCGCATGCCGAGGAGCTCGGTGTCGACCCGACGCAGATCGTGCTGGCCGGCGACTCGGCGGGGGCGCAACTGGCCAGCCAGATGGCGACCCTCATCACGAGTCCTGACTATGCCGAGATCATGGACATCCGACCCTCGCTCAGGGCCGACCAGCTCGTCGCGACCGTGCTGAACTGCGGTGTCTACGATCTGTCGGCGCTCGCCCAGCTCGACGGCATCGCGGGCTGGGGATTCAAATCGGCGATGTGGGCGTACTCCGGAACGAAGACCTGGGCGGAGGATTCCACGGGGGCCACCATGTCGACCGTCGACTGGGTCACCGCCGACTTCCCCGCGACCTACATCTCCGGCGGCAACGGCGACGGGCTCACCTGGCTGCAGTCCCTCCCGATGGCGCAGCGCCTCGACGAGCTCGGCGTCGACGTCACGACGCAGTTCTGGCCCGCGCCCCACGAGCCGCAGCTGCCGCATGAGTACCAGTTCCACCTGGACCTGCCGGATGCGCAGACCGCCCTGCAGAAGACGATCGACTTCCTCGACGCGCACACCACGCGCTGACGGCATCGCCGGTCGGGCACCGCGCTACTTCATGGTGTCGAGGATGCCGACGAGGTCTTCGAACGTGGTGAGCGGATTCAGGATCGCGAAGCGCGTGTTCGGACGACCGGCGTGGGAGCTGGGCACCACGAAGGCCCGCTGCGAGTCGAGCAGAGCGGCCGACCAGCGGTCGTAGTCGGCGCGCTCCCATCCCTCGCGCTCGAACACCACGATCGACAGCTGCGGGTCGCGCACCAGCTTCAGTTCAGGGCGTCGGGCGATCTCGTCCGCGATCCGCCGGGTCAGGGCGAGACCGGCGCTCACGGCCTCGCGGTACGCCGTCACGCCGTACGTCGCGACCGAGAACCACATCGGCAGGCCGCGTGGTCGACGGGTGAGCTGGATCGAGTAGTCCGAGGGACTGAACTCGTCGACGTCGGTCAGGATGTCGAGGTATTCGGCGTGCTGCGTATGCGCCCGGCGCCCGCTGTCGGGGTCGCGGTAGATCAGGGCGCAGCAGTCGAACGGAGCGAACAGCCACTTGTGCGGGTCGACGATGACCGAGTCGGCGCGCTCCACACCGGCGAACAGGTGCCGAGCCTCCGGGGCCAGCATGGCCGTGAGGCCGTAGGCGCCGTCGATGTGCAGCCAGAAGTCGAACTCGTCCTTGAGCGCGGCGATGCCGGCGATGTCGTCGACGATGCCGAAGTTCGTCGATCCCCCGGTCGCGACCACCGCGCAGATCTCGTCCCCGTGCTCTGCCAGGGCCTCGCGGACGCCCTCGGCGCGCAGCACGCCGTCTTCCCCCGCCGGCACCAGCAGCACGTCGGCATCCATCACGCGCGCCGCCGACTTGTTCGAGGAGTGCGCCTCGACGCTGCAGAGGATCTTCCACCGGGTCGGCAGTTCCCTCCCCGCCGCGACCAGACGGGCTTTCGCCGCCTCACGGGCGGCCACCAGTGCCGAGAGGTTCCCGATCGTCCCGCCCTGCACGAACACGCCACCGGCCGTGTCGGGGAGTCCGAACTCGCCGGCCAGCCACGACAGCACCTCGTTCTCGGCGTGCACGGCCCCGGCCCCTTCGAGCCAGCTGCCGCCGTAGAGCCCGGAGGCCGACACGACGAGGTCGAAGGCGATGGCGGCCATGGTCGGCGCCGTCGGGATGAACGACAGATACAGCGGATGACTCGTCGTCAGGCACGCCGGGGCGAGCACGTGCTCGAACACGCTGAGCGCCCGCGCCGCGCCCAACCCCGCATCCGTGATGGTCGGCCCGACGAGGCGGTTCAGCTCGGCCTCGGACTGCGGCTTGTCGAGCGGCACATCGGCGGCGAGCATGCGGCGACGCGAATAGTCGAGCACGGCATCGACGATCGCGGTCGATTCGGGCGAGGCCGCGTGCATGCGCACAGCATCCATGGGCGTTCCTTTACGTGTCATCGGACCGGGTGGCAGCGGGTGGGGAGTCAGAGAATCGGGTGTCAGCGGATCGAGCACCGACGAGGGCATCGGGGGCGGCACTGTCCAAGACGGCGGACAGTGCGCGCCTGGCGAGGTCGGCACGGTCGCGCGGCGCCCACTTCACCAGCGAGTGCGCGTTCATGCCGTCGACCATCGCGAGCAGCAGCCACGCGGCCGTGTCGGCGCGACCCGCCTCGATCGCCCCGTCGACGGCGGCACGGGCGAAGATCTCCTCGAGCGCGCTCTGCCATCCGTCCATCTCCTGCCGCACCCGGGCGGCGAGCGCCTCGTTGCGGGCACCGAGCGCCCACGCCTGCACCCAGATGAGGGTGACGTCGTCGCGGTCGGCGTCGAGAAGGGTCTCGATCAGACGCAGCAGACCACCGCGCAGCTCATCGGCGTCGCGGAACGGGCTGTCGTCGAAGGCGGAGATCACCTCTTCGCGCTCGGCCGCCACTATCGACCCGAAGACGTCGGCGACGAAGGCGTCCATCCCCGGTCGGTAGTGCGCGACGAGGGCGGGAGTGACGCCCACTCTGGCGGCGATCGCACGGACGGTCAGGCTCTCCAGACCGCTTTCGCGGGCAAGGCCGAGCGCCCCCTCGAGGATCGAGTGATCGCGCTCCTGCGGCGACATCCGCCGAGCGGTCGCACCTGTTGACGTCGTCTTCATCAGGGGTTACCGTAACACCTGTTGATCGCTTGTTCAATAGTCGGACCGGCCGCACGAGGAGACCACGATGAGCTGGCGCATGCCCACCGAGACCGCACGTCACGAGCGCACGTGGATGGCATTCCCCGCGGAGGGCGAGACCCTCGGCGACACCGCCGCGGCGCGCGAAGAGGGCTACGCCACCTGGACAGCGGTCGCACATGCCGTCGCCGAGTTCGAGCCCGTCTCGATGCTGGTCGACCCGAGCGAGCTCGCCAGGGCGCGGCGCATGCTCAGCAGCAGCATCGACATCGTGGAAGCACCCGTCGACGAGTTCTGGATGCGCGACTCCGGACCCACGTTCGTGGTCGACGACGAACGACCAGGAGTCCTCGGCGCGGTCGACTGGATCTTCAACGGGTGGGGCGCCCCGGAATGGGCCGAATGGCGCAAGGCCGCACAGCACGCACGCATCGTGGCCGGCGCCGTCGGTGCCGAGCTGGTGAGCTCCACCCTGGTGAACGAGGGGGGCGGCATCCACGTCGACGGAGAGGGCACGGTGCTCCTCACCGAGACCGTGCAGCTCGACCCCCGCCGCAATCCCTACGCCGACAAGCAGCGGGTGGAGGCCGAGATGTCTCGCACGCTCGGCACCACGAAAGCGATCTGGCTCCCCCGCGGCCTCACGCGCGACTACGACGACTTCGGCACCAACGGCCATGTCGACATCGTCGCCACCATCGCCTCCCCCGGGCGACTGCTGCTGCACGACCAGCAGAACCCCGACCACCCCGACCACGCCGTCACCCGCGAGCTGCGCGCCCTGCTCTCGGAGCAGACGGATGCCGCCGGGCGCCGCTTCGAGGTGATCGGGCTGCCCGCTCCGTCGATGCTGAGCGACGACGAGGGTCCCGTCGACTGGAGTTACGTCAACCACCTCGTCACGAACGACGGCGTGGTGGCCTGCGGCTTCGGCGACGAGAGGGCGGATGCCGCAGCACGCGAGATCCTCGCCGACGCCTACCCCGGCCGCCGGGTCGTCACGGTGGATGCACGTCCGCTGTTCGACCGCGGCGGCGGCATCCACTGCATCACCCAGCAGCAGCCGGCGCTCGACGGACTCCGCTGATGATCGACGTGGTCGAGGCCTCCATCGCCGACCTGCGACGCGCCCTCGAGACAGGCGAGACGACCGCGGTCGAGCTCGTCGACGCCTACCTCGCCCGCATCGCCGCGTACGATGCCCCCGGCACCGAGACCGCCCTGAACGCGGTCGTCGTCGCGAACCCGGACGCACGGCGCGAGGCCGCGGAGTCCGACGCACGCCGCGCCGGAGGCGAGGCTCTCGGTCCCCTCGACGGCATCCCGTACACCGCGAAGGACAGCTACCTCGTGCGCGGACTCACGGCAGCCGCAGGGAGCCCGGCATTCGCACAGCTCGTCGCCCAGCGCGACGCCTTCACGATCGAACGACTGCGCGCGGGGGGAGCGATCTGCCTCGGGCTGACGAACATGCCTCCGATGGCGAACGGCGGCATGCAGCGCGGCGTCTACGGGCGAGCCGAGAGCCCCTACAACGCCGCCTTCCTCACGGCCCCCTTCGCCTCGGGGTCGTCGAACGGATCAGGCACGGCGACGGCGGCGAGCTTCGCGGCCTTCGGGCTCGGCGAGGAGACCTGGTCGAGCGGACGCGGACCGGCCACCAACAATGCGCTGTGCGCCTACACGCCCTCACGCGGGGTGATCTCGACCCGCGGCAATTGGCCACTCGTCCCGACGATGGACGTCGTGGTGCCGCACACCCGCACCATGGCGGACCTCCTCGAGGTGCTCGATGTGATCGTGGCCGACGATGCGGAGGTGCGTGGCGACTTCTGGCGCGCGCAGCCGTGGGTACAGCTGCCCGCCGCATCCTCCCTCCGGCCGGAGTCGTATCCGGCGCTCGCGACGGAATCCGCCCTCCCCCTCGTCGGCGCCCGCATCGGCATCCCCCGCATGTACATCAACGCGGATCCGGATGCCGGCACCTCGACCGACCCGGGCATCGGCGGTCCCACCGGCCGGCGCATCGTCACGCGCGCGAGCGTCATCGAACGCTGGGAGGCGGCGCGCCGCGACCTCACCGCGGCGGGAGCGACCGTGATCGAAGTCGACTTCCCCGTCGTCTCGAACTACGAGGGCGACCGACCGGGTGCGCACACCATCGCCTCCCGCGGCCTCGTGTCGCCCGAATACCTGCACCGCGAGATCGTCGACCTCTCGGCATGGGCGTGGGAGGACTTCCTGCGGGCGAACGGCGACCCGGCACTGCACTCGCTCGCCGAGATCGATGGGGCGACGATCTTCCCGCATCCGGACGGCGCACTCCCCGACCGCTACACGGGGTTCGACGACGACATCGCGGAGTACCCCGGCTGGGTGCGCGACAACCCCGGCGTCGGGATCGCCGACATGCCCGAGCTCGAGGACGGCCTCCGCGGTCTGGAGGAGACGCGTCGCCGCGACCTCGAAGTGTGGATGGACGTGCTGCGGCTCGATGCTGTCGTCTTCCCCGCGGTCGCCGATGTGGGCCCGGCCGACATGGACGTGAACCCGGAATCGGCCGACCTGGGGTGGCGCAACGGCGTCTGGATCGCGAACGGGAACCTCGCGATACGCCACCTCGGCATCCCGACGGTCACCGTGCCGATGGGGCTGATGAGCGACATCGGCATGCCGATCGGGCTGACGTTCGCGGGACGTGCTTACGACGACGCGAGACTGCTGCGCTTCGCCGCGGCCTTCGAGACTGCCGGCAGCCGAGGCACCCGGCGCACGCCACCGCCGCGCACTCCCGCGCTCTGAACCCCGGATGCTGGACATAACACTCCTGTGACGCTCGCCACGAAAGTGATATGTTCTGCAGATGGACACCGAGAACGAACGCGCCCTCGAATCCGGCATCGTCACCGATCTGTCGGGGCGCATGACGTACGGCTCGTACCTGGCGCTCGACCAGCTGCTCACGGCGCAGCACCCGGTGAGCGAACCCGAGCACCACGACGAGATGCTGTTCATCATCCAGCACCAGACCACGGAGCTGTGGCTCAAGCAGCTGCTGCACGAGCTGTCCTCCGCACGTCAACTGCTGGCAAGGGACGATCTGCGCGAAGCCCTGAAGCGCATCGCCCGCGTCAAACGCATCCAGGACGTGATGACGCAGCAGTGGTCGGTGCTCGCGACGCTGACGCCCACCGAGTACGCGCAGTTCCGTGGAGCGCTGGGCAACTCCTCCGGGTTCCAGTCCGTGCAGTACCGCGCCGTGGAATTCGCCCTCGGCAACAAGAACGAGAAGATGCTGAGTGTGTTCGCCGACCACCCGGCCAACCTCGCGCTGCTCACCGCCGAGTGGGAGAAGCCGACGCTGTACGACGAGTTCCTGCGCTTCGCCGCCCGCCGCGGACTGCCGATCCCGACGGAGATCCTCGAGCGTGACGTGCGGGAGCCCTACCGGGAGACACCGGCACTGGTGCCCGCGATCCGCGAGATCTACCAGGACCCGAGCCGGTACTGGGATCTGTACGAGGCGTGCGAAGACCTGGTCGACCTCGAGGACAACTTCCAGTTCTGGCGGTTCCGGCACCTCAAGACCGTCGCTCGCACCATCGGCATGAAGGTCGGCACCGGCGGCTCCAGCGGCGTCGGCTTCCTGCAGCGCGCATTGGATCTGACGTTCTTCCCCGAGCTCTACACCGTGCGCACGGAGATCGGCAGCTGATGCACGCCGCGACGTTCTTCGACGGGAGCGAGTGGCGCGAGGGCGTCGTCGAGCTCGTCGACGGGCGTGCGCGCCTGCGCGATGAGCGCCCCACCCCCGCACTCCCCCGCATCGAAGGCGTTCTCACAGGCGGATTCACCGACCACCACGTGCACCTGCAGCTGGTGGACCACACTCTGCTGGCAGGGTCTCGCCTCGGCCGCGTGGTCGACCTCGGCGGGAATCCCGAGGTGCTGCGTCAGCTCACGTCCACCGCCCGCCACCACGTCGAGGTCGACTTCGCCGGGGCGTTCCTGACCGCGCCGGGGGGCTACCCCTCCGGCCGCGACTGGGCGCCGAAGGGTTCGGTCCGCGAGATCGCAGACGCGGACTCTGCCGCAGCCACGGTCGTCGGGATGGCGGATGCGGGTGCCACCTGCATCAAGGTCACCAGCAACAGCGGCGCAGGGCCGGTCTTCACCGACGAGCTGTTCCGCGCGATCGTCCGGGTCGCAGCCGACCACGACCTCCCCGTCGTCGCGCACGCCGAAGGTGCGGGTGAAGCTCAGCGGGTGGTCGCTCTCGGCGCAGCCGGGCTCGCCCACGCTCCGTTCACGGAGCGCCTCGACGATGACGAGATCGTGCGCCAGGCGGCCTCCGTCTCATGGATCTCGACGCTCGCGATCCACGACGACCCCGAGCGTGCGACCGCGATCGACAACGTGCGCCGGTTCCACGCCGCGGGCGGAGCCGTGCTCTACGGCACCGACCTGGGCAACGGACCGATGCCTGTCGACGTGAACCCGCACGAGGTCGACGCCCTTCGCGAGGCCGGACTCGACGACGCGGCCCTCCTGCGCGCGCTCGCTCCCGTGGATCCGCTCGACTCCGGATCGGTGCTCCTGCTCCTCCCCGTCGGCAGCTCCTCCTCGTTCGACCCCCTCGACGCCCGCCCCCTCACCCCCGCCGATCTGAAGGTGTGACATGACCACGACTCCCGACTCCTCCCTGCTCGAGCACGCTCGCGCTCTCGATGCGGACGACCCGTTGCGTGCTCACCTCGACGCCTTCTCCGAGGCGCCGGGCGTCGACGCGTATCTCGACGGCAACTCGCTCGGACGCCCGCTGCGCGACATGCCGGAGAAGCTCGCCGCCTTCGTGCGCGACGACTGGGGCACGCGGTTGATCCGGTCCTGGGACGAGCAGTGGATGGCGCTGCCGATGGAGCTGGGTGACCGCATCGGACGTGTCGCGCTGGGCGCCGCGGCCGGCCAGACCGTGGTGGCCGACTCGACGAGCGTGCTGATCTACAAGCTCATGCGTGCCGGCGCTGCCGCCGACCCCGCGCGCACCGAGCTCGTGATCGAGGCGGGCAACTTCCCCACCGACCGCTTCCTCGCCGAAGGCGTCGCGGCGGAGACCGGGATGACGCTGCGCTGGCTCGAGCCCGACCCTGTGCACGGGGTGTCGGTCGCCGATGTCGAGGCGGTTCTCTCCGAGCGCACCGCCCTGGTGTCGCTGAGCCACGTCGACTACCGCTCCGGGGCTCTGGCCGACATGCCGGGCATCACCGCGGCTGCGCACGGCGCCGGCGCCCTGATGATGTGGGACCTCTGCCACTCGGCCGGCGTGATCCCGATGCAGCTCGACGAGTGGGGTGTCGACATGGCCGTCGGCTGCACCTACAAGTACCTGAACGGCGGGCCGGGCTCGCCCGCTTTCGCCTACCTGCGCCGCAGCCTCCAGGGCGTGCTGCGTCAACCGATCCAGGGCTGGTGGAGTGCGGCGGACATCTTCGCGATGGGGCCGGAGTACGTGCCGTCCGGCGACATCCGCCAGCTGCTCAGCGGCACCCCTCCCGTCATCTCGATGCTGGCCATGCAGGGGATGCTCGACCTCATCGAGCAGTCCACGATCGCGGGCGTCCGGGCCAAGTCGCAGTCCTTGACCGATCTCGCGGTCCGCGCCTACGACGAGGTTCTCGCTCCTCTCGGCGTCCGCCTGCTCAGCCCCCGCGACGCCGACCTGCGGGGTGGCCACGTGACGATCGGTCACCCGGACTTCCGCGAGGTCACGCGGCGGCTGTGGTCCGACGGCATCATCCCCGACTTCCGGTTCCCGGACGGCATCCGCCTGGGTCTCTCGCCCCTGAGCACCTCGCACGTCGAGACCGTCACCGGTGTGCTCGCGGTGCGCGACGCGCTGGAGTCCGGTGACTTCTGACATCGCTCCCGCCCTCGTGCTCGACGACATCGATGCACGCCCCGGCAGCACCGCCTCGGTGCTGCGGACCTTCATCGGCGTCTTCCTCCGTCCGCTCGGCGGGTGGATCTCCGCCGCCGACCTGGTCGCGTTCGCCGGCGACCTCAATATCGACGCTGCCGCGGCGCGCACCGGTATCGCACGCCTGAAGCAGAAGGGGCTGCTGCTCGGCGCACGGGAAGGGCAGATCGGCTACCGTCTCAATCCGGCGGCGATCCCGATGCTCGAGCGCGGCGACCGGCGCATCTTCGAGATGCGGGAGATGACGGACGCCGACCCCTGGTGCCTGGTGTCGTTCTCGATCCCGGAGCGCGCCAGGAGCGTGCGCCACCAGCTGCGGCGACGACTGCAGTGGATCGGAGCGGGCATCGTATCCCCCGCCCTGTGGATCTGCCCCGGCCATCTCCAGGCCGAGGTGGAGCAGATCCTCGACGACCTCGACGCGCGTCGGTGGGCGACGCTGTTCCCCGCATCGACTCCGCTTCCCGCCGGCACCCTGGTCGACGCGGCGGCGCAGTGGTGGGATCTGGAGGCGCTGCGCGAGGAGCACCTCGCCTTCCAGAGCTCACTCACGACGCTGCCCCGCGAGCCGTTCGCCGCGTACGTGCAACTGATCGACCGCTGGCGGGTGCTGCCCTACACCGACCCGGGGCTTCCCCCGTCGATGCTGCCGCCCGGCTGGCCCGGCCGTCGCAGCTTCGACGAGTTCGCGCGTCGGTCCGCGGAACTGGCTGCACCCGCCTCGGCGCACGTGCGGTCGAGGGTCTCCTAGCCCGCTCAGCCCGCCACGGCGGCGAGGAAGCCGGCCACGTGCTCCTGCAGCCGGAGGATGCGCAGGTCGCGGGCGAACTCCCGGTCGAAGCCCTGATAGGCCAGCGGCGGCAGGATCCGCACGTTGCGGTTGCAGCCGAACTCGGCACAGGTGAGCACGCCGACGGTGTCGCCCTTGCGCCCGGCGGGTCCCGACTTCCGGGCCACGTACAGCTGCACATCATTGCGGAGCGTGACGTCTTCGCACCAGGAGCACTGCGCCCTGGCGATCACACGCTGCTCAGCGCGCTGCAGGAAGACGCCGACGGGTGCGTCGTCGATCCAGGTGACGACGTAGGCACGACGGGGCATCTTCGGGTCGGTCCAGCCGAGGAAGTCGAGACGGTCGAAGTCGATCTCGGCGAAACCGGGCGGCAGGGTCAGGTCGGACACCTCTTTGCGGGAGGCGTTGAGGAAGGAGGCGCGGATGGCGCGGTCGTCGATGGGACGCATGAGGGTGAGTGCTTTCGGAGAGGTCGCCGCGAAGGCGAATCGATCGGAAGAAGGAATCCCGGCAGGTACCGCCGGGTACGACACGGCACCGGGGACGGGGATTCCGCCTCCGGTGGGTCCTCAGCCTCTGTCTGCGGCGCGGAAGGCGCCTGCAGCTCCGCTCTGCGCCCCGAGGGCGCTCATCGACGACAGCACCCGGCGAGCTTACACCCGTTTGTTTCCGTCCGTGTCGGCTCACCTGGGCACTGCAGGGCGACCGACCTAGTCTTTCCGGAACGACGAACGAGAAGGAGTCCCCCCGTGTCCACGCCGCTGAACCGCCTTTCGCCTCTCCCGGTGCGCGAGCGTGCGGCGTGCATGTGCAGTCACGGCGGCCGGTGCTCCTCCTTCGCCCCCGGCCACGCCCTGCACCTCATCCAGGCGCGGATCGCCTCGGCGACGCCGTCCGAATGGATCGATGCGCTGGTCGAGCGGGCCGACGCCGTCTCCGGCGATCTCGTCGTGCGCACGCTCGACGGCGAAGCGCACACGCTGTGGAACGGCGCAGGCGCGGCCCTCGAAGCCGCCGCGGGAACCCCGGTCGCGCTGCACCCGCGCTACGGAGTGCTGGCCGTCGGCGGCACGCAGTTCAACGTCGCGACCGTCTGATCACTCGCGCCCACCCGCGACAACGTCACCGCCGCACCAGCTGGTCTCAGGATCGGCTGGTCTCAGGATCGGCTGCTCTCAGGCGCTCGCCATCAGCATGTCCTTCATGGCGGAGCAGGCGTCCATGCACGCCTCGCACGCCTGAGCACACATCCGGCACACCTCGCTGTCGTCCGCGTGCCGCGCGCACGCATCCATGCACGCCTTGCACATGGCGATGCAGGCGTTGAGCATCGCCATCATCGAGGCCGGGGTCATCCCCTGCATCCGCATCATCGACCGCATCATGGTGTTGCACATATCGGCGCAGTTCATGCAGGCCGGCGCACAGTCCATCAGCTGCGTCGAGCACACCGTGCAGGCCTGCTCGCAGGCGGCGCACGCATCCATGCACGCCTGCATGACCAACATGTCCATCATCTGCATGTCGGGCATCGACTCCATGTTCTTCGACATGGCGCCCATCATCATCGAGTCCATCGCACACCGCTTCCTGGTCGAGTCCGCGGGCAGGACCACCCGCCTGGCGCCAGGCTAGTCCTTCGGCGCCCGCGCGTCGATGGCGACGGAACGTTGTCATGTGCGCGGCGGATTGTCAATCCCGTGGCCGCTTCCCGCGGGACATGAGAGCCTCGGAGGCAATCGATCCGACGAGGAGAGGAGCACCGCATGAGTGCTGCAGACGACATCAAGAACGCCGCCGAGAAGGCCGCCGGAAAGGTCAAGGAAGGCGTCGGAAAGCTCACCGACAACGAGAAGCTCGAAGCGGAGGGCAAGGCCGACCAGGTCAAGGCCTCCGCCAAGCAGGCCGGGGAGAACGTGAAGGACGCCGCCCAGAAGACGGGCGAGAACGTCCGGGACGCGTTCGAGAAGTAACAGGCCTCTGACACCGAAGAGGTGAGGTCCGCCGATGGGCGGGCCTCACCTCGATGGGGTCAGACCTGTTCGTGCTGTCAGACCTTGCGGCTGCCGCTGATCGCTCGGATCAACCAGGCGATCACGGCGATCGCGAGGAGGACGAGTCCGACCCACAGGAGGAACTGGAGCGACTGCACCAGTCCTCCGGTGATCGCGAGGATCACGGCGACGACGATGACGATGATCAGGAGGATGTTCATCGGTCTTTCCCTTCTTTCGGCAGGCGCGGACGCCCGACTGTGGTGCCTTCACGCTAGCCGCGGAGGGACTTCTGTCAGAGGGGGTTGACTTCGACCCCCCGAGTGCGCGAAGGAGAAGGTTTCATGCCAGGAAGACGCAACAACTCGCTGAAGGATCCCGAGCTGTACGAGGAGCTCAGAGACGACGGCGCCTCCAAGGAGAAGGCCGCGCGCATCTCGAACGCCGCCGCGAAGGAAGGTCGCAGCGCGGTCGGCCGGCGCGGCGGGGAGCACGGCGACTACGAGGACTGGACGGTGAAGGAGCTGCGCACGCAGGCGAAGGAGCTCGGCCTGACCGGATACAGCGGCAAGCGGAAGTCCGAGCTGATCTCCGCGCTCAGGAATCACTGAGGACGGGGATGCCCCGCTTCGGCATCGAGGAGGAGTTCATCTTCCTCGATGAGCACTCGCTCACGCCCGTGAGTCTCGCCGCCGGCACCCGCGAGCGCATCACCCGCCTTCGCACGGGAGGCGAGGTCACCCAGGAGTACCTGACGTCGCAGATCGAGTGCCTCACCGAACCGGTCTCGACGGCTGAGGCCGCCGCGGAGCAGCTGACGCACCTGCGCGGGCTCATCGGCTGGCACGCCGGCGACCAGCACGCGATCGCCGCCGGCACCGGCACGCCGTTCGCCACGACGCGCTCCTCCGCGGTGTCGCCCTCACCGCACTACGACAAGGTCGCCGCGCACCTCGGACACCTCACGCGCGATCACGAGGTCAACGGTCTTCATGTGCACGTCGAGGTGACCGACGACGAGGAGAGGGTGCGTGCGCTCGACCGCGTGCGCGGGTGGCTCCCCGTGCTGCTGGCCCTCACCGGCAACAGCCCCTTCGTGCACGGCCGCGACTCCGGCTTCGCCAGCTGGCGCAGCATCCTGATCCGTCGGCTGCCCTCGTCGTGGACTCCCCCGCACTTCCGCGACTACGACGCCTACCGCGCGGATGTGCAGCGACTCATCGACGTGGGCGCCATCGCCGATGCGGCCTCGCTGTCGTGGTCGGCGCGGCTGTCGGAGCGGTATCCGACGGTCGAGCTCAGGGTCTTCGACGCGCAGCTCTCCGCCGAAGACGCGGTATTCGCAGCGCTCCTCTCGCGAGCGATCGTGCTCACCGACGACCTGCCGCACACGGACATCGGCGTGGACGGCATCGACGCCTCGATGTGGACGGCCGCGCGACACGGCATGTCCGCCCGTCTGCTCGATCCGACGAGCGGGAAGGCAGAGGGCGCCTGGCTGCTGGCCGACCGGCTGCTGGCCGCGATCGCTCCCACGCTCCGCGAGCTCGACGATGAGGACAGGGTCCGCGACGGCATCGACCGGCTGCGTGCGTCCGGCACCGGCGGTGATCGCCAACGGCGCGCCGTCGCGGATGGCGGACCGGCGAAGCTCGCCGAGCTCCTGCGTGCGGGGACGCCGTCACCCCTCGCGGCGGATCGCGCTGGACTCGCGGGATCCACCCCCGCGCTCTGAGGCGCACCGACCCCGACGTCGGCCACCGGGAGTAGTGTCGGCCTGTGCCCGCCTTCGCCCCGCTCCAAAGACTCGTCATCTCGATCGCGGTGCTCGCATCGTTCGTGACCTTCCTCGACGGCACGGTCGTGAACGTCGCACTCCCGGCGATCAGCCGCGAGCTCGGCGGCGGCATCACCACCCAGCAGTGGGTCGTCGACGCCTACCTGATCACGTTGAGCGCCCTGATCCTGCTGGCCGGATCGGTGTCCGACGCGTACGGCCGGGTTCTCGTCATGCGCATCGGACTCATCGCGTTCGGGATCGCCTCGATCGCGGTGGCGGCGGCTGTCGATCCGCTCATGCTGATCGTCGCCCGCGCCGCACAGGGCGCCGCCGGTGCCCTGCTCGTGCCCAGCTCGCTCGCCCTCATCACGGCCACGATGCGGGCCGACGTGCAATCGCGCGCCATCGGCGTCTGGACGGCCTTCACCACGGGGGCCCAATTGGTCGGTCCGCTGCTCGGGGGACTGTTCGTCGACTACCTCTCGTGGCGCTTCGTATTCCTCATCAACGTCATCCCGATCGGGATCACCCTGCTGCTCCTCGCCCGCCTGCATCTGCCGGAGCACCCCCGCGGCGTCAAGGTCGACTGGTGGAGCGGGGCGCTGTGCGCGATCGGGCTCGGAGCCGTCGTCTTCGCGCTCATCGAGCAGCCCAACATGGGGTGGCAGTCGCCCGCGATCTGGATCCCCGCGATCGCCGGCGCCGCACTGTTCGGACTGTTCCTGTGGCGGCAGCAGCACTCCGCGTCGCCGCTCATGCCGCTCTGGCTGTTCCGGGTGCGCGACTTCGGGTGGGGCAATCTCGCGACGCTCTTCGTCTACGCGGCACTGTCGCTCAACGGCTTCGTGGTCGGGGTCTACCTGCAGCAGGGCGCAGGACTCAGCGCCACCGCAGCGGGCCTGGCGAGCCTGCCGATGACGATCCTGATGATCCTGGTCAGCTCGCGTGCCGGTCAGTGGGCTGGCAAGTGGGGACCCCGCATCTTCATGACGGTCGGCCCGCTGCTGATGGCCGTCGGCGCTCTGATGCTGCTCCTCGTGTCCGCAGACTTCGACTACTGGTGGCAGGTGCTGCCGGCCATGATCGTGATGGGTCTCGGCCTCTCGCTCACGGTCGCGCCGCTCACGGCCGCGATCCTCGGTGCGATCGACGAGAACCATTCGGGGATCGCCTCGGCCGTCAACAACGCGGTATCGCGTGTCGCCGGGCTGCTCGTCGTCGCGATGCTGTCGACCATCGTGGGCGGCACTCTCGACCTCGACGGGTTCCACAGCGCCGCCTGGGTCACGGCCACTCTGCTCGTGATCGGCGGCGTGGTGTCGTGGATCGGCATCCGCCGCAATCCGAGCGAGGCGCTCCCCGCCGACACCGCATCAACGGGGCCGCTCCCGCATTGACCGTGTCGCCGGCCGCGCGCAGACTGGACGCATCGCTCAGCATCCGGAGGTCACCGTGAGCACAGCACAACCCCTTCCCCCTGTCGTCGACGCCGAGACCTGGCGTCGGGAGCTCGACGAGTTGCGCGTGCGCGAGAAGGCCGCGACCAGGGAGCTCGACGCGATCGCCGCGCAACGACGACGCCTGCCCATGGTCGAACTGCCCGACTACACGCTGGTCGGAGCCGAGGGCCCGGTACGCCTGGCCGACATCTTCGATGGACGTTCCCAGCTGATCGTCTACAACCACATGTGGTCGGACGGCAGCGAGTGGCAGTGTCCCGGCTGCACCGGCTTCACCTCGCAGTTCACGCGACTCGACGTGCTCGAGCGCTACTACGACGCGCGCTTCGTGATCGTGACGAACGGTCCGATCGAGGAAGCCCTGGCCTACCGCGACCGCGTGGGCAACCGGATGCAGTGGTACTCGAGCGCCGACAGCACTTTCGGGGCCGATGTGGATGCCCCGCCGAACGCGGGGTTCGGCGTGAACGTGTTCCTCCGCGACGGCGACACCGTGTACCGCACCTGGCACACCGATGGCCGCGGCACAGAGCGACTGAGCCACCTGCAGGGCCTGGTGGACCTGCTCCCCTACGGTCGGCAGGAGGAATGGCAGGACGTTCCGGAGGGATGGCCTCAGCATCCGACCTACGCGCAGGGCATGGGGTCGAAGGAGATCGCGGAGTTGTACGGGGCAGCGCGCTGAATCGGCTGCTCCGGAGTGCCGGGCCGGCGGCCGGCGTCGCCCTCCTTCTCGCTCTCGGCGGGTGCGCGGCGCCCGCGGAGCCGTCGACCTCCGTCTCCC
The DNA here is from genome assembly GCF_052115285.1 of Microbacterium sp. 2RAF4. Taxonomy (NCBI): domain Bacteria; kingdom Bacillati; phylum Actinomycetota; class Actinomycetes; order Micrococcales; family Microbacteriaceae; genus Microbacterium; species Microbacterium sp. 2RAF4. The sequence continues at coordinate 925,721 of NZ_JBFRGI010000002.1, forward strand.
TTCCTCCGTCCGGGGCCACGCCGGACTATCAGCTCGGCGGGGCCTACGATCCGCCCTCCGGCGTCGGCGTGGTCGGGCGCGATCGCAGCGCAGAGCCCGCGGCCGGCGTGTACTCGGTCTGCTACGTCAATGGCTTCCAGACGCAACCGGGGGAACTCGACACCTGGCCAGACGATCTGCTGCTGCAGCGCGACGGACACGTCGTCTTCGACCCGGACTGGCCGGACGAGGCACTGCTCGACACGTCGACCGCGCAGCGCAGGGAGCAGATCGCCGACACCGTGGTCCCCTGGATCGAGCGCTGCGCGGATGACGGGTTCGACGCCGTCGAGTTCGACAACCTCGACTCGTACTCACGGTCGAAGGGAGCCCTCTCGCTCGATGACAACCTCGCACTGGCCACGCTCCTCGTCGAGGCGGCGCACGGCGCGGGGCTGGCAGCGGGACAGAAGAACGCCGCCGAGGACGCGGCCTCGCTGCAGGAGCGTGCCGGATTCGACTTCGCGGTGGCCGAGGAGTGCGCCGCGTACGAGGAGTGCGGGGCGTACACCGATGTCTACGGCGAGCACGTGATCGACATCGAGTACACCGACGAGCTGCCGCGACCCTTCGCCGAGATGTGCGCGGACGATGCCTCGCCGGCATCGATGGTGCTGCGGGACCGCGACCTCGTCACCCCCGACGACGACGCCTACGCGTTCGAGTCCTGCCGGTAGGCGGCTCCGTGCATCCGCGCGGGCTTCCGCGTGTACCCGCTTGCCCGGTCGATGGGCGCTCGTCAAGTCCCTGGTCCGATCTCATCCGAGCCCGCAGGATACGAGTGTCCGCATCGATCAGGAGCACGACACATGACCTCTTCCGCCACGGCGACCGCACCGGCACCCGCACCGGCATCCGCACCGGCACTCCCCTTCCACGAGCGCGGCCCGGTGAGCCGCGCCGTCATCTCGCATCTCACCGGAGTCGATCGTGACGCCGACCACACCGCTCTCGCCGAACAAGCTGCGGCGGCCTGCGCCGACCTCTCCCGCGACGACGACGTCCAGCTCGCCCTGTTCGTGCTCTACGCATCCGCCTACGGATCGCTGCCGGCACTCGATCCCGAGCTCGAGTGGGATCCGACGCTCCTCGCGACCCGCCGCACGCTCGAGTCGGCGTTCGAGCGGGAACTGCGCGCGAACATCCCGATGCCGGAGCTGCCCGAGCCGACCGTGGATGCCGTCGGGCGGGCGCTCTTCGCACTCGCCGAAGCAGACACCGGCCCGAGCCTCTCGCGATACTTCGTGAAGAAGGCCACGGAGTCCCAGGCGCGGGAGATGCTCATCCAGCGCTCGGCGTACACGCTCCGCGAGGCTGACCCCCACTCCTGGGCGATTCCCCGACTGGACGGACGCGCCAAGGCGGCTCTGGTCGAGATCCAGTCCGACGAGTACGGCGGCGGCCGACCGCACCGCGTGCACGCCGCCCTCTTCGCACGCGCCATGCGCGCAGCCGGCCTGGATGACACCTACGGCGCGTACGTCGACGATCTCCCCGCCGTCACCCTCGCGTCGCTCAACATGATGTCGATGTTCGGCCTCAACCGTCGGCTCGTCGGATCGATCGTCGGCCATCTCGCCGCCTACGAGATGACCTCCTCCATCCCGTGCCGCCTGTATGCCGACGGTCTGCGCCGCCTGGACTTCCCCACCGATGTCACGGCGTACTTCGACGAGCACGTCGAGGCCGACGCCGTGCATGAGCAGATCGCCGCCCGAGACCTCGCAGGCAGCCTCGCCGAGGACCACCCGGAGCTGCTGCCCGACATCATGTTCGGTGCAGCCGCCTGCTTGACGGTGGACGGATGGGGAGGCGCACACATCCTGGAGGCCTGGTCGGCGGAATCCTCTTCGCTGCGCGCGGGGGAATCATCATGAGCGCGGACCACGAGCCGGCGACGATCACCCCGTACCCGGACGGTCCGCTGCTCGTCCGGGGTGCCGTCGAGCTGCACGCCGCCGACGGCACGCCGATCCCCTCCCGCCGCCGCACCGTGGCGCTGTGCCGCTGTGGACTCTCGGCCCTCAAGCCCTTCTGCGACGGCACGCACAAGCCTGCGGGCTTCCGCACCGAGGACTGAGGACGCCGTGCACTCAGGGCGTCAGCAGAGGATCGACGCCCACCGCGAGGAACAGCGCAGCGAGGTAGACGATCGATGCGCGGAAGACGAGCATCGGGCGCAGCTCTCCACCGCGGCGAGCCCGTGACCGCATCAGCGACGCGGACACCACGAACCCGGCGCCCGCGCCCAGAGCCACCGTCCGGTACAGCAGGCTCACCTCCGCGACGAAGGGCAGGATGAGCGAGCACACGACCGTCACCACCGCGAAGCCGATCACCCTGGCGGCGACGTACGACGGCGGACGCGTGGCACCGAGCATGGGGACACCGGCCCGGCGGTAGTCGTCGCGATAGCGGATCGAGAGCGGCCAGTAGTGCGCAGGCGTCCAGAAGAACACCACCAGGAACAGGATCACAGCCGGCCATTCGACAGCGCCGCGCACGGCGGTCCAGCCGACGAGCACGGGCATGCATCCAGCGACCCCGCCCCAGACGATGTTCTGCTCGGTGCGACGCTTCAGCAGCAGGGTGTAGAACACCACGTACAGCACGAGACCCGCGGTGGACAACGCGGCGGGCAGGGGCCCGACGAAGGCGACCATCCACCCCACGGATGAGATCCCGAGCACGGTCGCGAAGATCAGACCGGCACGCGCGGACACGACTCCCGTGACCAGGGGACGCCTGGCCGTGCGCTCCATGACCGCATCGCTCTCGCGCTCGAAGTACATGTTGAACGCCCCGGCGGACCCGGCGCTCAGTGCCCCGCCCACGAGCACCGCGCCCAGGAGAGCGATGTCCGGCCGTCCGTCGGCGGCGAACACCATGACGGGGACCGTGGTGACGAGGAGGAGTTCCAGGATGCGGGGTTTGGTCAGTTCGAGGTACGCGCGAACGGTCCGCAGCACGTGTCGTCAGCCTTCCGGCCAGTAGTAGCTGTCCGGCAGCGCGCGGGCACCGAAGATCGCCTGTCCGACGCGCACGCAGGTGGCGCCCTCCTCGACGGCGATCTCGTAGTCCCCGGACATCCCCATCGACAATTCGCCCGGCCCGATGAGGTCGGGAGCGTCTTCTCTGGCCTGGTCGCGCAGCGTGCGCAACAGGGAGAAGCACTCGCGCACCCTGGCGTCGTCCGGGGTGAGGATGGCGAGGGTCATCAATCCCCGCACGCGGAGCGTCCCATAGGAGGGCAGTGCCTCCAGGAAAGCGGGAAGCTCCCCCGGTGGCATCCCGAACTTGGAATCCTCGGCCGACGTGTTCACCTGCACGAAGACGTCGAGGCTGCGACCGGCAGCCTGCAGACGTCGGTCGAGCGCCTCGGCGACCCGCAATCGATCGAGGGCCTGGAACTCGGTGGCGAACGCGGCCACATCTCTGGCCTTGTTGGTCTGCAGATGCCCGATGATCGACCACGACACATCGAGGTCGGCGGTCTCCCCGTTCTTGCGCACCGCCTCCTGCACCTTGTTCTCGCCCAGGAGCCGCATGCCGGAGCGGATCGCGACGCGGACGCGCTCGGTCGGGACAGTCTTGCTCACCGGCAGCAGGGTCACCTCGCGCGGATCGCGTCCCGCCCGACGCGCCGCCTCGGCGATGCGCGATTCGACGCTGGCGACGTTGTGCCGGAAGTCGTCGACGGTGACCGCCGTGGGGTAGCGCTCATCGGCGCCGATCGGTGCATCCAACTTTGACATAGGCCAAACACTAACATAGTCTTAGGCCGTTTCGTCGGCGATGTCCGCCACTCACCACCACTCATCACCGCTCACCGAAGGAGCCCCCATGTCCGCGCCCCGCGTGCTTCCCGATCCCTCCTCCGCGCCGTCGCTGTTGACCGATGTGCCGGGGCCGCGCAGTCGAGCCCTCCACGAGCGACGCAGGCAGACCGTCGCCCGGGGAGTCGGCAGCGTGCTGCCGGTGTACATCGCGCATGCGGACGGCCCCTGGGTCACCGACGTGGATGGCAATCGCCTCCTCGACCTCGGCAGCGGCATCGGCGTCACCACGATCGGACACGGGAATCCCGCCGCAGTCGCAGCCGCCGCCGCGCAACTCGAGCAGGTGACGCACACGCTCTTCACCGTCACGCCCTACGAGGGGTACGTCACGCTTGCCGAGCGCCTCTCCGAGAAGACCCCCGGCGATCACGAGAAGCGCTCGATGTTCGTGAACTCCGGCGCCGAGGCCGTCGAGAACGCGGTCAAGATCGCCCGCAGGCACACCGGTCGGCGCGCGGTCGCCGCCCTCGACCATGCCTTCCACGGACGCACCAGCCTCACTCTCGCCATGAACCACAAGGCCGCATACGGCACCGGGTTCGGCCCCTTCTCGTCCGACATCCACCGCGTGCCCAACTCCTACCCGTACCGGGACGGCCTCTCCGGGGAGCAGGCGGCGGAGCGCACGATCGCCCACCTCGAGCAGCGCATCGGCACCTCCGACCTGGCCGCCGTCATCGCAGAGCCGATCCAGGGCGAGGGCGGGTTCGTGGTCCCCGCCGACGGCTATCTGCCCGCACTGCAGGACTGGTGCACGCGCAACGGCGTGGTGTTCATCGCGGACGAGATCCAGACCGGGCTCGGACGCACGGGAACGTGGTTCGCGAGCGAGCACTTCGACGTCGTCCCCGACCTCGTCCTCACGGCCAAGGGCATCGCGGCAGGACTCCCGCTCGCGGGCGTCACCGGCCGCGCCGACATCATGGACGCTCCCGACCCCGGCGGCCTCGGCGGAACCTTCGGCGGCAACCCCGTCTCCATCGCCGCAGCCCTGGCCGTGTTCGATGAGCTCGAGCGCGGGCCCTTCTTCGCGGAAGCCCTGCGCATCGGAGGCAGCCTCCGGCAGCACCTCACCACCCTCGCCTCGCGCCACCCGCTGATCGGAGATGTGCGGGGGATCGGCGCCATGTACGCCTTCGAACTCACCGATCCCGCCACCTCGCGACCCGCCGAAGGAGCCGCCTCCGCGATCGCGGCCTACGCGGCTCAGCACGGCATCCTGCTCCTGACGGCCGGCAGCGACTCGAACGTCATCCGATTCCTGCCGACGCTCACGACCACCGACGATCAGATCGAGGTCGCGATGGAGGTGATCGACCGAGCGCTGTCCACGCTCAGCTGACAGCTCAGCCCGGCGCACCCGTCGCCTCGACGACGAGTGCGCCCGCCCGCCATCGCACGCACCCGAGGTCAGGCACGACCAGATCGGGGTCGCCGGCCGCCGAGCCCTCCCCCACGCCGATGATGTACCCGGCACCCGCGGCGCGCGCCGAGCGGATGCCCGGCACGGAGTCCTCGAACACGATGCAGTCCTCAGCTCGGTGCGCCAGCAGACAGGCACCGAGAAGATAGGGGTCGGGTTCCGGCTTCCCCCGGGACACGTCTTCCGCCGCGACCAGCGCCGGTGGAAGCGGGATGCCGGAGCTGCGCAGTCGCGCGGTAGCCACGGCGCGGTTGCTGCTCGTCACGACCGCCCAGCGGTCGCGTGGAAGCGCGCTCACCAGCCGCGAGGCTCCCCCGATCTCGCGGGTGTGCACGGCCGCCTCGACCTCCAACGCGACCAGCTCCTCTGTGGCTTTTTCCGCGGCCTCCCGCCCCACCAGGTCGGCCACGACCTCGCTCGGCCGCATGCCGTGGGGCGCATCGCGCAGGAAGTCGAAGGAGGGAGCATGCCTGCGGGCCCAGGCATCCCAGGCGGGCGCTGCGGCCAGGGCCGAGTCCACGAGGACACCATCGCAGTCGAACAGCAGTCCGGCCGGTCCGAACTCCCAGGAATCCCCGCTGCGCACGTGTGATAATTTTGGCATAGGCCAAAGCTAGCACCGGCACGGGGGGACCGCGCCGCGGAGGGGACACCAATGCCTACCAGAATCGCCATCAACGGGCTGGGCCGAATCGGCCGCAATCAGCTTCGGCTCCTGCTCGCCCGCCGATCGGAGCTCGATCTCGTCGCTGTGAACGACCCGCGGGGACCGCGCGCCATCGCGGATCTCCTGCGCAGCGACGGCAGCAGCGGGCCCTCGACGCGCGGCGTGCGGTACGACGACGACCACCTCTTCCTCAACGGACACGCGGTCCGCATGCTCTCCGAGCACGATCCACTGCGGCTGCCCTGGCGTGAGCTCGGAGTCGACATCGTCATCGAGGCGACGTCATCCGACGCGGGGACCGACGACGCCCGCACGCACCTGACGGCCGGCGCGAAGAAGGTGATCGCGGCGGTTCCGACTGCGCACGAGGACGGCACCATCATGCTCGGGGTCAACGAGCACACCTATGACCCGACTCGACACCACGTCATCTCCAGCGCGTCCTGCACGACCAATTGCCTGGCCCCGGTCACCAAGGTCTTCCACGAGGCGTTCGGCATCGACTCCGGCCTGATGACGACCATCCGAGCCGAGTCATCCGACCTCCATGTGCAGGACGTCCCCCACGCCGACCCGCGGTCCACGATGGGGAAGGGTGCGAGAGGGGAGAGGATCACACCGCGCAGCGGAGGAGCCGCGTCGGCGATCGGTCGCGTCCTGCCAGAGCTCGACGACGGCCGACTCGACAGCTACACCCTGCAGGTGCCGGCCATCAGCGGTTCGATCACGCATCTCACGGTCACGGCGTCCCGACCGGTGACCGCCGATGAGGTCAGAGCCGCTTACGAGACGGCTGCGGAAGGCCCGCTCAAGGGGATCCTGCGCTGCGCCGACGATGAGATCGCCGTCACCGGCACCGTCATCGATCCGCACTCCTCGATCCTCGACGCCGGTCTCATCCGCGTGATCGGCTCGCAGGTGAAGATCTCCGCCTGGTACGACGACGAGTGGGGATACTCGCACCGCCTCACCGAGCTGACCCAGTACGTTGCAGAAAGGCTGTCCGCATGACGATTCCCCGGCTGCGAGAGCGCACGGCGCTCGCGTTCCGACACGTGCACTTCGAAGACCTCGGCATCATCGAACCGCTCCTCCGCGAACGCGGCTTTCGCGTGGAGTACGTCGACCTCGGCACCGAGGCCATCGACATCGAACGCGTGGACGACGCCGATCTCATGATCGTGCTGGGCGGCCCGATCGGCGTGCACGACGCCGATGAGTACCCGCTCCTGCATGCCTCGAAGGAGGCCGTGGCCCATCGACTGCGCTCCGGCAGGCCCCTGCTGGGGGTATGCCTCGGAGCACAGCTGATCGCCGAGGCCCTGGGGGCGCAGGTGCACCCGACCGGTCAGGTCGAGATCGGCTACGCACCGCTCGACCTGACCGAGGACGGCCTCGACTCACCGTTGCGTGCGCTCGACGGCATGCCCGTGCTGCACTGGCACGGAGACGCGTTCACGATCCCTGCCGGGTCTCGCCGGCTGGCGTCCACCCCCGGATTCCCGAACCAGGCGTTCAGCACGGACACAGTGCTCGCCCTGCAGTTCCACCTCGAAGCCGACCACCGCGCGATCGGAAGCTGGCTGATCGGCCACGCGCACGAGCTGCACCACAACGGCATCGACCCGCGCATCATCCGCGAGGACGCCAGAGCCTACGGACCGGAACTCGAGCGGGCGGCCCGTTCCGCCATCGCGACATGGCTGGATTCCGTCGAACTGCCCGCTCCTACCGCCTGACCGCGACGGCGACGAAGGGGCCGGGTCCCTGCGGTCCCGGCCCCTTCGTCTGCGACAGCGATCAGCTCGCGCGGCGAAGAGCCACGCTCGGGAAATCGATCGGGACGTCGAGGGCGATGTTCACGTAGTTCGTGAACAGGTTCAGCGCGACCTGGGCGATCGTCTCGACGATCTGCTCGTCGGTCCACCCCTGCGCGCGCACCGCGTCGACATCCGCCGACGACACCTGGCCGCGCTCCTCCACCAGCTTGAGCGCGAACGCGAGCAGCGCCGCGGTGCGCGGGTCGTCGGACTCGCCGCTCTGCGCGGCAGTGAGGGTCTCACGACTGAGGCCCGCCTTCTTGCCGAGCGCCGTGTGCGCGGCGAGGCAGTACTGGCAGGAGTTCCGGTCGGCGACGGCCACGGCGATCTGCTCGCCGATGGCCGCACCGAGCGAGCCGCCGCCGAAGGCGCCGAACGCCCCCCACATGCTGGTGAGAGCCGCGGGAGAGTTGGCGACGGCGCGGAACATCGCGGGCACGGCCCCGAAGGCGCCGGCGATCTGATCGAGCTGCTCCTTGACGTTTCCGGTGGCGTTGTCGCGGTCGATGAGAGGGACGTTGGGCACGGGATGCTCCTTCGGTTGTCGATTCTGCCCGGATCCGGGCTCACTCCAGTCTTTCGAGGACAGTCGGACGATGCGCACCATAACGTCTTGCTTTCATGACAGATCGTCCTGGATACTGGGAACGTGTCCGATATCGATCGCCTCTCCCCCCTCCTCGAGCGGTTCCGCGTGCGCACGCGGCTGTTCCACAACGGGCCGCTGTGCGGCACGACGGTGTTCCCGGCGAGCGGCGGACACGGATTCCTGCACGTGCTGCGACGAGGCGAGATGGAGGTGACGCATCGTCGGGCCGACGGCACCAGCGAGCGCGCACTCATCACGCGGCCGAGTCTGCTGTTCTTCCCCCGGCCGGTCGACCACTCGTTCCTGAACGCTCCGACCGAAGAGTCCGACTTCGCCTGCGCGACACTCGATTTCGACGGCGGCGCGACCCACCCGCTGGTCCGCACGCTGCCATCGTCGATCGTGCTGCCCCTCGATGCGGTCGAGACTCTCGGCCCCGCACTCGACCTGATGTTCTCAGAGGTCGACAACGTGCGGTGCGGACGCCCCCTGGTGGCTGACCGGATGTTCGAGGTCGTGCTCATCCAGCTGCTTCGATGGATGCTCGATCACTCCGGGCAGCTCGACCTTGCACCGGGGCTCATCCCCGGCCTCGCCGACGAGAGGCTCGCCCCCGCGCTCGTCGCGATGCACGAGGCACCGGGGGAAGCGTGGAGCCTGGAGTCCCTCGCGCGCACGGCGAACATGTCGCGCAGTGCGTTCGCCGCGCGATTCAAAGAGGTGCTCGGACGCTCGCCCGGCGATCACCTCACCGAGTGGCGGCTCACGATCGCGCAGGAACAGCTACGTGGCGGCATGTCGGTGAGCGCGGTCGCGGCGCAGCTCGGGTACGCGAGCTCCTCCGCCTTCTCGCGGGTGTTCGCCCAGCGCATCGGACACTCGCCGCGGACGTGGCTGACGCTGGCCGCCTGAGGGTGTGCGTGACGGCGCCGGGCCGTTGAGAGGTGGAGGCAGGAATCGAACCTGCGTGCACGGTCTTGCGGACCGCGACCTGGCCACTCGGTCACTCCACCGGGTCGGACGAGCTCAGCGCTGAGGCGGCGAGTACCCGTCGAGGAAGGCACCGAGACGACGGAGCGCATCGGTGAGCACATCGGCCTCCGGGAGGAAGGCGATGCGGAGGTGATCGGGGGTCTGCAGGTTGAAGGCCCGCCCATGCACGAGGAGGATCCGTTCGGCGTCGAGGAAGTCGAGCACCAGGCGCTCATCGTCGACGATGCCGTGCACCTCCGGGTCCAGGCGAGGGAACAGGTACAGTCCCCCGCCAGCCGCCTGCACATCCACCCCGGGAATCCCGGCGAGTGCGTCGAGTGCGGCATCCCGCTGCCGTGTGAGCCGTCCGTCCGGCGCGACCAGGGCGTCGAGCGAGGCATCGTGGGTCAGCGCCGCAGTGATCGCGTGCTGCGCCGGAACGGAGGCGCACATGCGCATCGAGGCGAGCAGACGCACCCCGGAGAGGAAGGGATCGTCGGAGTGGAATCCGGTCGCGGTCATCCACGCGGCGCGATAGCCCGCGACCCGGTGCGTCTTCGAGAGCCCGGCGAAGGTGACGCAGGGCACGTCCGGAGCGACCTGTGCGGTCGAGACGTGCTCGAACCCCGGGTAGACGACGCGGTCGTAGATCTCGTCGGAGAGCAGCAGCAGGCCATGCCGTCGCGCCAGTTCGGCGATCTGCTCGAGAACCTGTCGCCCGTACACCGCGCCGGTCGGGTTGTTCGGGTTGATCACGACGATGGCCGCAGTCCGCGGACCGATCGATGCCTCCATCGCCGCGAGGTCGGGCGCCCACCCCTCGGCCTCGATGCACGGGTAGTGCACCGCCCGCCCACCGGCCAACACCGTCGATGCCGTCCACAGCGGGTAGTCGGGACTCGGGATCAGCACCTCGTCGCCAGGCTCGAGCAACGCCTGCAGCGTGAGTCCGACGAGTTCCGAGACGCCGTTGCCGACGGTGATGTCATCGATGGCAAGCGCGGGGAAGCCCGGCCGGAGTGCATAGTGCGCACTGATCGCCTCGCGCGTCTCCGGGAGCCCGGCGGACTCGGAGTAGCCGTGCGCATGGGGCAGGGCTGAGCGGAGCGCCTCGACGATGGCCGGAGGAGCATCGAACCCGAACGGTGCCGGGTTGCCGATGTTGAGACGGAGGATGGACTCCCCGCGCTTCTCCAGCTCGGCCGCCCGGTCGGCGACCGGCCCACGCAGGTCGTAAAGCACACCTTCCAGGCGCGAAGAGCGGCCGATGCGCGATTCGGCACCGCGAGGCCGACCGGCCATCATTCTCCGGCTCCGGACGAGGGCGAACCGCCGGCCAGAGCCACGAGATCATCAACGAGCCGCTGAGTCTCGGCATCATCGAGGGCGTGCACGGTCAGACGCAGATGCGTGGAGCTCTGCGCACTCTCGGCGTCCAGGGCGAACTCGGAGCCGGGGCGCACGAGCCACCCGCGCGACGCGAGACGTCGACCGATCGTGGTCGCATCGTCACGGACATCGACCCACACGTTGAGGCCGCTGTCCGCCTGAGCCTGGACCCCGCGCGCATCGAGCTTCGACACGAAGGCCGCGTTCCGTCCGGCATAGTGCTCGCCCGCTGCGACGATCGACTGCTGCACGTCGTCATCGCGCAGCATCGCTGCCGCAAGCCGCTGCATCACATGACTCACCCACATCGTTCCAGGGCTGAGCCGCAAGGCGAGCCGCTGCGCGGTCACCGGATCGGATGCCGTCACCGCGAGGCGCATGTCCGGCCCGAGGAACTTCGACACCGACCGCACCAGCGCCCACCGCTGCTGCGTCGGCGCGATGATGCTGGCGTAGGGCGTGGGGTCGAGCAGCGAGAAGTGGTCGTCCTCGATGACCAGGACATGAGGATGGTCGGCGAGGACCTCGCGCAGTTCCAGAGCCCTGGCCGCGCTGGTGCCGACGCCCGTCGGGTTGTGCGCGCGCGGAGTGCAGACGATCGCACGCGCACCGCTCTCGAGCGCCACCTTCAGGCCCGCGACGGTCATGCCCTCGCGATCGACCGGGATGGCGACCGGCACATACCCGGCGAGCCGCGCCGTATGGATGCTGGAGAGGAAGCACGGATCCTCGAGACCGACCCGGTCGCCCTGCACGAGGGTCTGCGCGAGGAGGCGCTCGACGGCATCGACCGCTCCCGCGGTGATCGACAGACGGAACGGACGCGGATGATCGGCGGCGATCCAGTCGGTCGCCCATTCGGCCAGGTCGGGGTCGATCACCGATTCGCCGTACAGCACGTGCCCCGGAGTGACCGTGGCGAACGCGGCCGCGAGGTCGGGAAGGCGTGCGGCATCGGGGTTGCCGCTGCCGATGTCGCGCAGCACCGAGCCCGGAGTGAACCCCTCGTCGGGGTTATCCGCCGGCCCGAGCACGGTGGTCCCGGTGCGACCGCCCGTGGCGGCGATACGCGCGGTGACCAGCGATCGATAGGCGGCCAGCACCGTGTTCCGGTTCACGCCGAGGCGAGCCGCGAGGGAACGCACGGGCGGCAGCTGATCGCCCGGTGCATAGGCACCACGCTCGACGAGGTCGCGCACGCTCTCGGAGATCTCTGCAGCGGTCGAGCCCACGATCGTCTCCGAGACGTCTTCGCGATCGGGTGCCTGAGCCATGCTTCGACCGTAGAGGATCGTTTGACCTATGTCAAAAGATCCCGGCCTCGTTTGCCACGATCGAAAGGGTGCGCGTGTCGGAGGCACGGTGCACGATGGGACCATGAGCGACGGCTACGACGTGGAGTTCCTCGGGACCCCCCTCCCCCTCCCGCGCCCTGCGCACGACGTGCGCACACTCCCGTACCCCCGGTTCACGGTGCTGCTCGACCCGGCGCGGCGCCTGGCCGCGGTCACGGCCGTGAACATCGACGGCGCCACGTTGCAGAACCTCCCCCGCACCGGCGACTGGCGACTGGACGAACGCCTGCCACCCGACGAGCAGACCGGGCCGGAGGTGTATGCCCGCAACGACCTCGACCGCGGACACCTCGTGCGCCGACGCGATCCGGGCTGGGGGCCGCCTGCGACCGCCCGCGCGGCGAGCGAAGCGACCTTCTTCTACCCGAACGCGGCTCCGCAGGCGGCCGGGTTCAACCAGTCCAAGGAGCTCTGGCTCGGCCTGGAAGATCATGTGCTCGCCTACGCGGAGAGCACCGACCAGAGAGTGTCGGTGTTCACCGCGCCGGTGCTCGCGGACAGCGACCCTCCCTACCGCGGCATCCGGGTGCCGCTCCGGTTCTGGAAGGTGGCGGCCTGGCGGGGGCCGGATGGCCTCGCCGCAGCCGGCTTCGTCCTCGATCAGTCCGACCTGGTCGACACCCGCGAGGAGAAGAATGCCGTCCCGCCGCTCGGCGGCTTCCGCACGTTCCAGGTGCCGATCGTCGACATCGCCCGCCTCACCGGCGTCGACCTCGGCGTGCTGACCGAGGCCGACGTGCTCGCGCGACCGGGCGCCCGTGACACGGGGTGGCTGACCCTCGAGGCAGAGAAGGACATCGTTCTGTGAGGCGAGTGCGCCGCCTCAGACTCCGGCGCGCACCGACTCCAGCGACGGGTAGTCGGTGTAGCCCTCGGCCGTGCGACCGTAGAACAGCTCGGGGCGCGGAGGGTTGAGCTCAGCCCCCTGGGTCCAGCGCTCCACCAGGTCGGGGTTCGCGATCACGGGACGGCCCGCGGCGACAGCATCCGCCCATCCGTCGTCCACGAGACTCTCGGCGGCGTCCCTGGTCGTGTCGATCCCGAAGCCGGTGTTGACGATCAGCGGCGCACCGGCCGTGCGGCGGATGTGCTGCACGAGCTCGCCGGCGGGATCTGCGTGCAGCACGTCGACGAACGCGAGACCGAGGGGTGCGAGCCCTTCGGCGACCGCGGTGTAGGTCGCGTGCACGTCGGCGGCGTCCTCTTCCAGCACACCCTGGATGTTGTGCTGCGGCGAGAGGCGGATGCCGGTGCGATCGGCTCCGATCGCCGCGGCGACGGCCTCCGTGACCTCGATCGCGAAGCGTGCCCGGTTCGCGGGCGATCCGCCGTAGCCGTCGTCACGCGTGTTCGACACCGGAGACAGGAACTCGTGCACGAGGTACCCGTTGGCACCATGCACCTCGACGCCGTCGAAGCCCGCGGTGATCGCGTTGCGCGCCGCCTGGGCGAACTGCTCGACGACGACGGGGATCTCCTCGAGGGTGAGCGCATGCGCGACCGGGAGATCGGCCTTGCCCTGAGGCGTGCGCGTCTGCCCGGGGGCCGCGAGCGCGCTCGGAGCCACGACGCGGGCCTCGCCCGAGATCGCGGGGTGCCCCACGCGTCCCCCGTGCATGAGCTGCATGACGATGGTTCCGCCCTCGTCGTGCACGGCGTCGGCGATCTGCTTCCATCCGTCGATCTGCGCCGGGGTGACGATGCCGGGCTGACCAGGGTACGACTTGCCCTCCGCTGCCGGCCAGGTGCCCTCGGAGATGATCAGGCCCTGCCCCGCACGCTGGCGGTAGTACTCCGCCATGGTCGCGGTCGGCACGCCCTCGTCGTCTGCACGGGTGCGCGTGAGGGGCGCCATCACGACGCGGTTGGACAGCTGCAGGGCGCCGAAGACGGCGGGTTCGTAGAGAGTCACAGTGGGAGACAAGGCACGGGCGGCGAGCCGTATTCCCTCCACCGTCTCACCTCGCCGGCCGTCTCACCTCGCCGCCGGTGCCTCTCCGCCCCCGAGCCCGGCGAGCAGGTCGGCGAAGTGGTCGAGATCGGCCGCGGTCCAGTTGCGCAGCCGCTCTCCGATGCGCCCCTCATACTGCGAACGGGCGAGGGCCACGCGCTCCTGGGCGAGGTCGGTCGCGACGAGGACGCGAGCCCTGCGGTCGTCCGGGTCGGGCACGCTCTCGACGAGTCCCAGCTGTTCGAGCTGCCGCACCTGACGACTCACCGCCGACTTGTCAGTCTGCAGGCGCTCGATGATCGCTCCGGCCGAGGTCGCCTTGCCCGTCGCGATGGAGGTCAGCACCTGGTATCCGAGGGGCTGCAGATCGGGGTGGACGGTCGCCGCCGCCTCGCGCCAGCCGATGCGGATCCGCGCGAACAGCCGGCCCAACTCCTGCTCGACCCTGGTGACGGCCTGATCGAGATCTTCGTCGCCGAGCCGATCCGCCGTCGAGGCGGATGCGGAGGACCCGGCTGGCGTGTCCGAAGGGGCGTCGGGAGAGGCGCTCATGCTCGCCAGTGTACGGCGAAGCCCCGCTGCCGATCATGACAGCGGGGCTTCGGCTCGGACTTCTGCTCAGAGAGTTCGGCTCAGACTTCGGCGAGCAACCGGAAGGCCTTGGATGCTGCCCGGATCTCCTCGGGAGTCAGCTCGTCGATCACGGCCTGCAGGCGGCTGCCGTACTCGCGGCGGACCTCGGCCAGCGCGCTGCACGCCACGGGGGTCACGCTCAGCACGCGGAGGCGCCCGTCCCGCTCATCCGGACGGGACTCGAGCAGCCCGAGCTCCTCCAGCATCCGCACCTGACGGCTGATGACCGACTTGTCCATCTCGAACCGCTCCGCGATCTCGTGCGCATTCGCGGTTCCCGCCCGGTCGATGAAGGTGAGCAGCTTGTAGCCGGCCACCTGCAGCTCGGGATGCACCCGAGCTGCAGACTCCTTCCACAGCGACCGGGTCCTCGCGAAGATGAGGTTCAGGTGCGCCTGGAGGTCACCGAGCGCGCTGTCGACGTCCGCCGACTCCACCGCTCCGGGGGCGAGCATCTCAGCGCTCCTGGTCCCGATCTTCGCGCTCGAGAACGCGCACGGACCCGGTCGTGGGCGACGCCGACTCGGCACTCTCGATCCGGATGGCTCCGGTGGAGAGCGAGGCTCCGACCTCGGCCTCGGACACCTCGATCACCGATTCCTCGGCCTGCTCGAGCATCTGCTCGGCGGCGTTCTTCGTCGACAGCGGCTTGTTCTTGATGAAAGCGATCGCGATGATGGCGATCACGGCGAGCGGGATCGCGATGATGAACGCATCCGCGATGCCGTGCCCGTAGGCGCCCTCGACCATCGCGCGGATGGTGTCGGGCAGCTGGCCGACCTTCGGCACGTCGCCGGAGGCGAGGTGCTTGAGCGCCTCGATCTCGGCAGGCGTCGTCGGCACGAAGCCGTCGAGCGCATCGGTGATGTAGTTCGCGACGCTCGTGGACAGCAGCGATCCCATCACGGTGACGCCGATGGTGCCGGCGATCGTGCGGAAGAAGTTCACGTTCGACGACGCGGCGCCCAGCTGCTGCGGCGCGGTGTCGTTCTGCACGATCAGCGTGAGGTTCTGCATGACCATGCCGAGTCCGGCACCGAGCACGAACATGTACACCGCGACGAGCGGGAACGGGGTGTCGTAGCGCAGCGTGGCCATCAGGCTGACGCCGACGGTGGCGAGGACCGAACCCGTCAGCATCCAGCCCTTCCACTTGCCGAAGCGGCTCACGAGCTGGCCGATGATGATCGATGCACCCATCTGGCCGATGATCATCGGGATGGTCATGAGGCCGGACTCGGTGGGCGTGGCGCCACGGGCGAGCTGGAAGTACTGCGCGAGGAACACCGAGGTGGCGAACATCGAGACGCCGATTGCGATCGACGCGATGACCGACAGCGTGAAGGTGCGGTTGCGGAACAGCGACATCGGGACGATCGGTTCCTTGACGAAGAACTCGACCGTGATGAACGCGGCGATCGCGACGGCAGCGGTGATGACGAGCATGATGCTCGTCGACGAGTCCCAGTCGAACTGGTTGCCGCCCATGGAGACCCAGATCAGGAGGGTCGAGACGCCGACCGCGAGCAGCACGATGCCGAAGTAGTCGATCGACACCTTGGTGTCGCGCTGGGGCTTGGGCAGGTGCAGCGTGAACTGCAGCAGCACGAGGGCGAGGATCGCGAACGGCACGCCGACGAAGAAGTTGGAGCGCCAGCCCCACACGTCGGTGAGGAGTCCGCCGAGCAGCGGCCCGCCGATCGTGCCGAGGGCCATGATGCCGCCGACGACGCCCATGTACTTGCCACGCTCGCGCGGCGAGATGATGAGGGCCACCGCGATCATGACGAGCGACATGAGGCCGCCGACGCCGATGCCCTGGATGACACGGACCGCGATGAGCATGTTCGTGTCGGTCGAGAAGCCGGCGATCACGGTGCCGACCGTGAAGAGGATGAGAGAGATCTGGACGAGCACCTTGCGGTCGACCAGGTCGGCCAGCTTGCCCCAGATCGGGGTCGAGACGGCGGTGGCGAGAAGGCTCGCGGTGATGACCCAGGTGTACTGGGACTGGGTGCCGCCGAGGTCGGCGATGATGACGGGCATCGAGGTCGACACGACCGTGCCGGAGAGCACGGCGACGAACATGCCGACGACGAGGCCGGAGATCGCGGTGAAGACCTCGCGAGCCGAGCGTGTCTCGGAAGCGGGGATGGGGGTCTGTGTCACGGGGTAACGCTCCTGCGTAGAAAGTTGATCGAGGTCAACCATACGCCTTTAGTTGCCAAAGTGCAACTAAAGGCGTATTCGACGCTGCGGCGAGCGCACCTCCCCGGCGAACACGCCGGGGAGTACCTTGTGAGCGTGTCGACGGATTCGAGGAGTGGGCGGGCGCTCGGTGCCCCGGCGGACCTCGACGCGGCCATCGGCGACATCGATTGGACGGTGGCACCCGCGGGCTCGCAGCGATCCTGGTTCTCCGCGCCGAGCGGAGACCTGGCGGTGATCTCACTCGGCGACCCCGCGAATCCACGCGTGGTCCTGGTGCCGGGAGCGACGGGGTCGAAAGAGGACTTCGCCCTGATGCTGCCCCTGCTGGCGGAGGCGGGGTACTTCGCGCAGTCCTTCGACCTGGCGGGGCAGTACGAGTCGCACGCCGCCGGTGCGAATGCGAGGTACACCTACGAGCTGTTCACGGGCGATCTGATCGCCTTCCTCGAGGCAGGGACTCCCGCGCACCTGCTGGGGTACTCCTTCGCCGGCACGATCGCCCAGGTCGTCGCCGTCCGCCGTCCTGACCTCGTCCGATCCCTCACCCTGCTCACCACTCCCCCTGGTTCCGGCAACGTGTTCGCGAGCATGAAGTGGCTGGGGCCTCTGGCGCCCATCGCGAGTCCTCGGCGCGGAGCGGGACTCATGATCTGGGGGATCGTGACGAACAAGAACCGCGTCCCGCCGCGGCGACTCGAGTTCGTGCGCTCGCGGTTCGCCCTGACGAGCCGTCGCAGTGTCGACGAGATCGTGGGACTCATGATGGTCGCACCCGACCTGCGCGACCGGGTGCGGGCGCTGCCCGTGCCCAAGCTCGTCGTCGCGGGCTCGCACGACCTGTGGCCCCTGACCGCACATGAACGGTACGCGCGCGACATCGACGCGGAGTTCCGCGCGTACCCGACGGGGCACAGTCCGAGCGAGACGACCCCGCATCAGCTGACCGCCGACCTGCTCGATCTGTTCTCCCGCGCGCGCGACTGAAACACCCGCTCTGGACCGGCAGCTCTCACCGTCCGACGGACGATCCATCCGATCGGTCGACCTCGCGACGCGCCTGCCGTCGAAGGCGCAACGACTCCTGCGACAGATGCAGACGCACGGTGGGCACGACGTAGCTCAACCGCCGTCGGAGCGATGCCCAATCCTGGAACGGTCGGGCCGACACCTCGACGACGAGGTCACGGTCCCGCAGCACCGTCATTTCCGGCCGCACGTGGAACGACAGATCGAAGTCGTCGTGGATGTTCGTCTCCTCGCGGTGCACCTCGGCGCTCAGCGTGCGCCAGGCCGAGGCGCGCATCGCCATGTTCGACCCGTAGAGCGGCGCATGCCCGAGGACGGGCGCCATCGTCGTGTACATGCCGCCGATGTAGAGGCGCTCCCCCATCCAGTGCACGAGCGGCGTCGATCCGTAGAAGCGCGGGTCGCCGGTGAGGAAGTCGACGTCGGGACGCTCGCGGAACGTCCTCTCGATCCGCTCCACCCAGTCAGGGTGGGGGCGCGAGTCGGCGTCGAGCCTCGCGATGATGTCGCCGGTGGCTGCGTCATAACCGGCCGCCGATGCTCGGGGGATCCCCGGGATCGGCTCGCTCGCCACGCGGGCGCCGAACCTCTCGGCCACGTCGACCGTGTCATCACTGCTGCCGTTGTCGACGATGACGATCTCGTCGGCGCGCCGGGTCTGCCGCGCGAGTGCCGCCAGGCACACCTCCAGCAAGCGGGCGTCATCACGCACGGGGATGACCACCGAGACGGAGCGCGGGAACACGGTC
Organism: Microbacterium sp. 2RAF4; assembly: GCF_052115285.1. Classification (NCBI taxonomy): domain Bacteria; kingdom Bacillati; phylum Actinomycetota; class Actinomycetes; order Micrococcales; family Microbacteriaceae; genus Microbacterium; species Microbacterium sp. 2RAF4. Next base: position 944,384 of record NZ_JBFRGI010000002.1, read on the forward strand.
GCCATCGTTCTCCTCCCCCTGCACCGACGGATTCCAGACACAGTCTCCTCCGTGGAGGGCCGATCGCCGCGATTGAGCGAGGATGGTCGGATGATCCGTGTCGTACTGTTCGACCTCGATGGCGTGATCCGGCACTTCGACGCCAGGAACACGGCGACGATCGAGCGCCGCTACGCTCTCGCCCCCGGAGACATCGAGCGCATCGCCTTCGCCCGCCCGCTGATCGACGAGGTCACGACCGGCCGGATCACGAGAGCCGAGTGGGTGCGCCGTGTCGGTGCGCGGGTCGGGACGGCTGCTGCCGAAGAGTGGAGCGCGCAGCCCGCGGCGATTGACGACGGCGTGCTGGAGCTGATCGACGACGTCCGCGAGTCAGGAGTCCGCACCGCCGTGCTCACCAACGGCACGGACACGATCCCGGCCGAGATCGCGGCCCTCGGCATCGCCTCCCGGTTCGACGCGGTCTTCAACTCCGCCGAGATCGGATACGCGAAGCCCGACACCCGCGCGTTCCGCCACGTGCTCGAGGCTCTCGGGGTGGACGCGGCCGAGGTCTTCTTCACCGACGATTCGGCGTCGAAGCTCGTGGGAGCGCAGAGCCTCGCGATGCACACCCATCATTACGACGGAGTCGACGACCTGCGCGCTCGACTCGTCCACGCGGGCGTGGACGTCGCGGCGAACGGAGACACAGTTCGCAGCAGAAGGGTGTGAAGCGCGACGTCGAGGGCCGCCTCATCGCGTTCGGGTGATGCGTGTGCATCTGCTCGACGCGGAGCGGAATGCTCCTAGGCGTCGTGCGAAGACCGATCAGCCCCGAGCCGCAGGTGCAGCAGCGGATACGGTCGACCCGCCTCGTCCGTCTCGCTGCGACCGACGACCTCGAACCCGCGGTGGACATAGAACCCGGCGGCCGAGACGTTCTGTTCGTTGACGTCGACCGCCGTGACGCCCTGTTCCCCGATCGCGTGGGCGAGGAGTACCGTGCCGATCCCACCGCCGCGTGCGGCCGCATCGACGAACAGCATCTCGAGGTTCCCGTCGAGCACGCCGGAGAATCCCACCGGTCGACCGTCGCGCTCCACCACTGAGAGGGAGACCGCGGGGAAGTAATCCGAAGCGAGCCTGGCCTCGATCGCGTTCCGATCCGCTTCCGCGAGGAAGTCGTGCGTGGCGTCGACGGCACTCCGCCAGATCGCGACGAGCGCCGGGTACTCCTCCGGCCCGAGCGACGGTCGAACGGTGAGATCGGTCATGCGAGTTCCTTCCGGGAAGACATCGATCCATCCTTCCAGAGCACGTAGCGACCCGCGACGCGCGTCGCCGAGCCCTCGCCTGCCGTCCCGTCAATACACGGTGCCCATCGCCGCACGCACCTCATCGAGGGTGGCATCCGCGATCGCGCGAGCATGATCGTTGCCGCGCCGCAGGACGGAGCGCACGAGTTCCCCGTCCGCCGCGAGCTCTCGCCGCCGGGCGCGCAGAGGCGCCAGGAAGTCGTTCACCGCGGTGGCGGTCAACGCCTTCAGCTGACCGCTGCCACCGTCTCCGATGTCAGCGGCCAGCTCCTCCGGGGCAGCCCCCAGACACAGGGCAGCCGTCGACAGCAGTGCCGAGACCCCGGGTCGATGCTCCGGGTCGAAGGTGATCCGCCGGTCCTGATCCGTCCGCGTGCGCCGGATCACGGCGACGGTCTCATCCGCGGTCATCGACAGGGCGATCGCGTTCCCGTAGCTCTTCGACATCTTGCGACCGTCCAGGCCGGGGACCTCGGGCGTCGCGGTGATCAACGCATCCGGGATCGGGAACATCGCCCCGTAGCGCTCGTTGAACCTCCGAGCGATCACCCGCGTCATCTCCACGTGCGGCAGGTTGTCCTTCCCCACCGGCACCAGGTTCCCCTTGCAGAAGAGGATGTCGGCTGCCTGATGCACCGGGTATGTCAGCAGCAGCCCGCTCAGGGCGCGCCCCGATGCCTCGAACTCGGCCTTGACCGTGGGGTTCCGGTGCAGTTCGGCCTCGGTGACGAGGCTGAGGAACGGGAGCAGCAGCTGGTTCAGCGCAGGGACCGACGAGTGCGTGAAGATCGTCGTCCGCACCGGATCGATTCCCGCGGCGAGGTAGTCGAGGACGGCCCCGTGCACGTTCTCGCGCACGTGGGCCGTCGTATCCCGATCGGTGATGACCTGGTAGTCGGCGAGCACGAGGAACGTCTCGACCCCGGCATCCTGCAGGCGCACCCGCTCCCGGATCGTGCCGAAGTAGTGCCCGAGGTGGAGCGCGCCGGTCGGGCGCTCCCCCGTGAGCACGCGGAACCTCTCCGGATGCCGGGCCACGTCGTCGGCGACCTCCGTCGATCGGTGTGCGGTCGCGGTGAACGAATCCATCTGTCTCTCTCCCTGAATCGGGAGCCGCACGGAGTTCACGGGTGCTGTTCACGAACTGCCGTGCAGCCCATGAACGTACGTCAACCGGCTGCTATCGCAGCCACCACCATGCAGAGCGGTTGATCGTCATGGAACAGATGCTATCGCGCACCGCGACCACGAGCTCTTGAGGAGCTCCCGGCGACAGTCAGGGTGTGAGCCGGTGCAGGTCGCGCGGGAACAGCGTCACCTCCCGGATGTTCGACGCCTCGATGAGCCGCGACACCCAGCGCTCCAGCCCGATCGCGAACCCGCCGTGCGGGGGCATCCCGTGCGCGAACGCCGAGAGGTACGAGGCGTAGGCATCGGGCGACTCGCCCCGCGCCTCGATGGCGGCGACGTAGTCGGAGTGCCGGTGCAGTCGCTGTCCGCCGGTGACGAGTTCGAGCCCACGGAAGATCAGGTCGAAGCTGTTGCTCCAGCGCGGGTCATCGGTCTGCGGGTGCGTGTAGAAGGGGCGTTTGCGCATCGGGTACCCCTCCACGGCGAGCACGTCGCTGCCGTACCGCTCCCGCGCCCACTCCCCCAGGGCGCGCTCATGCGCCGGCGCGAGGTCGGGCTCGTCGTCCGGAGCGCCCACCCGCCGAAGGGCATCCTGGAAGTGGATCACCGGGATCTCGTCGGGGATGACCGGCAGCTCGACACCGAGGCGCTCGACGGCGTCGCCGCTCTCGGTGCGGATGCCGTCGATCATGCCCGTCAGCACCCGATGCAGCAGCGCGAGCACGTCGCGGTGGTCGTCGATGAAGCCCAGCTCGGCGTCGAGCGACACGTACTCGGCGAGGTGCCTCACCGTGTCGTGCGGCTCCGCGCGGAACACCGGGCCGGTCTCGTACACGCGCTCGAAGACGCCGACGAGCTGCTGCTTGAAGAACTGCGGGCTCTGCGCCAGGTATGCGGTCGAGCCGAAGTAGTCGACCGGGAACACGTTCGCGCCCGACTCCGTCACGGAGTCGACGAGTTTCGGCGTCTGGATCTCGGTGAACCCCTCGGCGTCGAGCGTGCGACGGAATCCGCGCAGGCTCGCCGCGGCCAGCTCCCACTTCGCCCGCTGAGCAGGGTGCCGCCAGGTGACGGCGGCATGGTCGAGCACGGTCGGCAGCGCCGCGTCGAGCGTGGGACGCCAGAGCTCGACGACCGGCGTGCGCGCGGGTTCGGAGAGCAGGGTGACCTCCGGCGCCGTCACCTCGATCCCGCCGGGGGCATGGCCATTCGCGGTGGCGGTGCCTTCGATGCGCACGACCGTCTCCTCACCGGGCAGGCCGTCCACCGGCAGCTGGTCGGGTCGGAACACCACCTGCGCGAGTCCCGTGCGGTCGCGCAGGATCAGGAACGACACGGTGGCGAGTTCCCTGCGCCGGTGCACGTGACCCATGAGGGTGATCCGGGCACCATCGGGCATGGTGGGGAGTTCCGTGGCGAGCGTGCGGGCGGGGTCGGATGGCGACATGATTCCTCCAGGTGGCGAAAGCCCTGGAGGTGCGGGCGGGGGCTAGATCGCGGTGCCACCACACCTTCGCCGATCGCTCATCGGCCTCTCGTCGATACGCCGGACGCGCGGGAGCCGCTCGCCCCGAGAGGCCGAGGGTCGTCACTCCTCGCAGCTGCCGCCGCCAGCGTAGCATCGGGCTCCGGGCCGCCCACGTCGCTCCCGCCTCGCGCCTCGCTCACCAGCACGGCCGCGACACCCGCCGCGCAGAGCCCGAATCCGAGCAGCGTGACGCCCGTGAGCGGCTCGCCGAGGAGGAGCGCCCCCGCCGCCGCGGTGGTCGGCGCGACCAGGAACAGGAGGGCGTTGAGCGCTGTGATGCCCACCCGGCGCAGCAGCCACCAATACAGCCCGTACGCGGCGAGCGTCGGAGAGGCGGCCGCGAACCCCGCTGCCAGCCAGAACGATACGGACGCCGGAGGAACGAGAGCCCCGAACACCGCGGCGATCGGCACGAGGGCCACGGCCGTCACCGTCACGTGGATGGCCAGGGTCAGGAGGGTTCCGGTGCGCGGAGCCGAACGGCGCTGCAGGAAGGTGCCGACGATCAGACAGGCCATCGCGAGAGCAGGCCAGAGGTACCCGGCCGGATGCGCCTCCGAATCGTCGAGCTGCGACCGCACCACCAGCAGGACACCGCCGGCTCCGACCACGAGTCCGATCCACTGCGCACCCCGGACGCGCAGACCGAGCAGCGGCCCGACGAGGACCGCGACGATGAGCGGCTGCACCGCATCGATCAGAGCGGTCGTTCCGGTCGCGACCCCCGCGGCGATCGCCGCGTACACGGAGACGCAGTATCCGAACTGCGCGAACAGGCCGATGAGCGCCTGCCGCCCGAGGTCTGCCCTGGTGACACCTCGCGCCGCCCCGGTGACGGCGACGACCACGAGCAGGACCGCGGCCAGCGGCACGAATCGCCACACGAGCAGCGTCAGAGGAGAGCTGGCGTCGACGGCGATCGCGGGCACGAGGAAGCCGGAGCTCCAGGTCACCACGAACGCCGCGGCCGCCAGGACCGTCACCATGCCGTGAAGTAGACCGATCTGTTTACTCATCTGTGTGACTATACAGGTCGGTTTACTCGACGGCTATAGTGAAGACATGGCCGTCCCCGTACCCGAACTCGCCCCGCTCACGCCGGGAGCCACGCGCGTGCTCGACGCGGCGTCCCGCCTCTTCTATGAACGGGGCATCCATGCCGTCGGCGTCGACACGATCGCGGAAGCGGCCGGGGTCACGAAGAAGACGCTCTACGACCGCTTCGGGTCGAAGGAGGCCCTGGTCGTCTCCTACCTGCAGCACCGCGACGCCCTGTGGCGCGCCCACGTCGCACGACACCTGGAATCCGTCTCCGGACCCGGGGTCGAGCGGGTGCTCGCCGTGTTCGACGCCGCGATCACCTGGTCCGACGAGTACAGCCCGAAAGGGTGCAGCGCCATCAACGCGAGGGCCGAGATCGGCGACGGCCACGACGGCCACCCGGTCTTCCCCGAGGTGTCACGCCAGAAGGCGTGGCTGCTCGACCTCTTCCTCGAGCTGTGCCGCGAGGCCGCAGTCTCCGAACCCGAACTGATGTCGAAGGCCATGATGCTGCTCTACGAGGGTGCGATCGTCACGGTCGGCATGGAGACGTTCGCCGAGCCGTTCGTCGTCGCGCGCAGACTGGCGCGTGCAACCCTGGAGCAGGATCGGAGCTGACCCGCTGACCCTCAGCTGTTCGAGGGACGAGGAACCCGGCGACGCAGGAGCGGCACGACGGCGGACGCGACCACGACGATCGCGGCGGCGAGCGCAGCCGTGCCGAAACCGCCCGCCGCGACGACGGCGATCGTTCCGAGCACCGCGATGCCGAGACCTCCGCCGAGGGCGAATCCGACTTCCTGGATCGCTCCCACCTGTCCGGCGTCGTCTTCGACGGTGACGTCGAACAGCGCCGTCGCGGCGAGCGTCGCGCCGATTCCGAATCCCAGACCGACGAGCACCAGCGGAGCGGCCACGACCTCGGGGTCGGTGAACAGCCACAGCATTCCGACGGCCTGCAGCAGGAGCGCGCCCACGGTCAGGGTCTCGGTCCGCAGCCAGCGGAGCGCGATCGGGGCGATCACCCCGCCTATGGCGATCGCGGCCGCCTGCGGCAGGATCGCGAGGCCGGCCTCCGCCGCGGTCCAGCCCCGCGTGTCCTGCAGATGCAGGCTGACGAGGAGGACGGATGCCGAGGACACTCCGCTGGCGACGAGGATGCGGCTGATCGCGGGGCTGAAGCCGGGGATCGCGAACAGGCGCATGTCGATGAGCGGCTCGGGCAGTCGGCGCTGGCGCAGGATGAAGGACACGAGGCTGCCGGCAGCGACCGCGGCGGCGATAGCCGCCGGCACGGGGGCGGCGAGCGCCTCATGCAGCGCGAAGGCGAGTGCGCCGAGGGCCACGATCGACGTGATGATGCTCGGGAGATCCCACGAGGGCGTTCGCGAGCTGCGGGAGTCGGGCACCAGCCACACGGCCAGCACTCCGGCGAGCACAGCCAGCGGCACGCTCCCCAGCAGCAGCCAGCGCCACCCTGGACCCTCCGCCAGGAGTCCGCCGAGGACGGGACCGAGCGCGCTGCCCACTCCGAACGTCGCGGTCCACAGCCCATAGGCGAGCACGCGCTCCCTGGCGTGATACTTGGCCCCGATCGTGGCGACCACCCCGGCGACGACGAACGCCTCGGCCACGCCGAGGAGCGCGCGGATCACGATGAGCAGCAGACCGCTCTGCGCGAATCCGCCCACCGCGTTGAGCACGGCGAATCCGCCGAGACCGATCAGCACGATCCGCTTGCGCCCGAAGGCGTCGCCGATCCGGGCAGCGAGGATGAGGGTGGCGGCGAGGGACAGTGCATAGACGTCGGCCAACCAGAGCCCTTCGGTGTCGCTGAGTGCCAGCTCGCCGCGGATGGCCGGGAGCGCCGTGGAGACGCTGCTGATGGCGAGGGCGCCGATGAGGATTCCGAGGAGCAGGGGCACCATCGCGAACCAGAGACGGAGGGTCGAACGCGACGGGGACTGAGTGGGGGTGGAAGTCACGTGCTCAGTCTGTAAAGTACAGACAGAAGCTGCAAGTACTGTCATTTCTGTCACGTACTGACACTTCGGATACCGAGAAGGACGACAGAGGAGCGGGCGATGCGGGAGAAGACCGAGCGGATCGTGCGCGAGTGGTCGGAGTCGTGCGATGCGGAAGTGTCCATCGCCGTGCTCGGCGGCGCCTGGAAACCGAGCATCCTCACGCTGCTGGGCGAGCACGAGGTGCTGCGTTTCGGAGAGCTCGGCCGTCTGTTGGAGAACCCGACCGCCCGCGTGCTCACCCGCCAGTTGCGCGAGCTGGAGGAAGACGGCCTCATCACCCGCACCGTCTACCGGCAGGTGCCGCCGAAGGTCGAGTACCGCCTCAGCGAGCTGGGCACGAGCGCGACACCCCTGCTCGTCGAGTTGACGCGGTGGGGCACGCAGTACGCCGAGCAGCAGCGCGCGGCCACGACCGTCTCCTGAGTCCGCGGGGGTGAGTCAGCGGGGGCCGGTCACTCGCTGTCGAGGAACACCCCGACCCGCTCCGCCTCGTACACGAACTGCAGCGCCGTCCCGTCGGGGAAGCGCTCGGTCAGCTCCTTGGGCACGTTGCTGTCGAACGGCACCTCGACGGTCGCGGGGAACGCGCCGACGGTGCACCCCGTGTACATGGGCCCGTCGTAGGTCCACCCGTTGGAGGAGTCGAAGTCGTCCTTGTCAGGCACCTGATCCGCTCTGGCCACCGTGAGGCAGTCCGAGCCGACCGAACCGTTGTAGTAACCGCCTGAGCTCTCCACGATGACCAACCCGTAGAAGTCGAACACTGCGGAGCTCGGACCCACCCCCATCCATCCGGCCGGGATCACCAGGTCGGAGTTCGCGTCGAGCGTGGCGATCTGCGGAGCGCCGGAGGAGGAGGCGACGGGGGTCACCTTCACCAGGGCGAACGTGACGGCAGCCGACATCGCGGCCGCCGCGACGATCGCGACCACCCACAGGATCCTCGTCGTGCGCACCGAGAACCACGCCGCCAGACGCTCGGCGGGTTCCACCGTCGGCGGGGCCGCATCGGCGTCGTCGACCGAGGTGGCGAAGACGCCGAGCGCATCGCCTTCCGCGTCCTCGGGCTGTCGCCTCGACCGTCTGGTGCGGATGAGGGGTTCCGCAGCGCGCATCGGCTCCGAGTCGATGGGCTCCATCGCCGGTGCGCGCGGGACGACGTCCTCGGCCACAGGCCTCGGCTGTCTCCGTGCCTCCAGCTGCTGGAGCCGTCGGAGTGCGGCGGGATCGTCCTCGATGTCCGCCGTCGGACCATAGGCGCGGGCCCGGAGGGCGCGAAGCTCTTCATCAGCCGCAGTGCTCATCTCCGGCATCGTCTCACACGGGGGAGCTCAGCCGCAGAACACTCAGCCGCAGAACGCCGAGGCCGAGTCCTTGAGCTGTTCGATCGCTTCGACCGTCTCCGAAGCCTGCAGGTCGGTCATGCCGCCGATCTGCGTGGCGCCGGAGCGGATCAGATCGCCCAGCTGTCCGTCGACGTTCGCCGCGATCCCCTCGAGCGAGGCGACGAGGTCGTCGCGTGCGGCGTCGGCCTGCTCGGCCGAGACCGCGCCCTGATCGAGCAGCGCCTGGTACTGCCCGTAGGCACCGTCGATCGTGGTGCAGGTCGCCTGCACGTCGATCCCGACAGCGTCTCCCGCCATCTGCGTGACCTGCGAGCAGCCGGCGAGCGCCCCGGCACCGAGTCCGGCAGCGAGGACGAGGGGAAGGACCACGATTCGGCGCATGGCATGAGGGTAGCCGCTCGACCTGACGAGCCCCTGCGACCCGCCTCGGCGACCGTGCTCGGAGCCGATGCACGGGCGTCGCCGTCTATCATCGCAATCGCGCGGTGTCCGGGAGGTGGGGTGGGATGAAGGTCATGCTCGTGGACGACGACGCGGAGATCCGTCTCGGCTTCACCACCGCGCTGCGACGCCGAGGCCACACCGTCGACACCGCCGAGGATGTCGCCTCCGCACGCCTGCTCGCGGAACGCACGACCCCCGACGTCGCGATCATCGACGTCATGCTCCCCGACGGCGACGGGTTCTCGCTGTGCCGGGAGATCCGGGCGCGCTGGGGCTTCCCCACCGTGATGCTGACCGCCCGTGACGAGGATGCCGACGTCGTCGTCGGTCTCGACGCGGGAGCGGACGATTACATCGCCAAGCCGGTCAGCGTGGCCGTGCTCGAGGCACGTCTTCGGACGGTCCTGCGTCGCAGCTCCCGGCTCACCACGGAGCCGCTGCGGGTCGGATCCCTCGAACTGCACGAGGACTCGGCGGAAGCCCTGGCGGGCGGCGAGGCCCTGCCGCTGAGCGCGACCGAGTTCCGTCTGCTGCATGAGCTGGCGCTGAACGACGGGCACACCCTCAGCCGTTCGCGCCTGATCGACGCCGTCTGGGCGCAGTCACCGCCCGACACCTCCCGCGTCGTCGACACCGCCATCCAGCGGCTGCGTGCGAAGCTGACCGCTGCGAACGTCGCGACACCGCAGCTGGAGACCGTGCGCGGGATCGGATACCGGCTGCGATGACGGCCCGCCGCCGGCTCACGCTCCGCACCGCCATCGCCCTCGCTCTCATCGGCAGCACGGTCGCCGTCTCCGTCCTCGTCACCGGCGTCGTCGTCTTCACCGCGGGGCGGATCGTCTACGAGTCCCGACAGCAGGGTCTGCTCGACGAGTTCGCGACGACGGCGGATGCCCTGTTCACCTCCATCTCCACGGTGTCCCCCGACGACACATGGAGCTACTACGCCGACATCCTCCCCGGCGAGACGGTCATCATCGACCTCGACAGTGTCCGCAGCGCCGGCGAGCTCCGACCGGATCAGGTGCCGGATGCCCTGCGCATCGACGACAGCCGCCGCTCCGGCGAGGTGACCTCGCTGATGACCACGCTCGACGACCGGGAGGTGTTCTTCGTCTCCGTCGTCCGCGACGACCTCCCCCAGGACCCGAGTGGCCGCCTCGCCGTCGTCACCGCGTACTCGATGCAGCCGCAGCAGGAGCAGGTGCGGGAGCTGATCGTCTCCGGGGTGCTCCTCAGCGCGGGCGTCGTGGTCCTCGTCGTCCTGCTCGAGCGCCTGCTGGGCGGTGCGCTGACACGTCCGCTCCGCCGCCTCGTCGACACGGCACGGGCCGTGGGCTCCGGCGACGGCCCTCCGCCCTGGAAGCCGTCGTTCGACGACGTCGACCGGGTGGCCGACGCGCTCCGCCGCTCTTCGGAACGCCTGGGCGACACCATCGAGCGGCTTCGACAGCGCGAGGCGGAGTCGCGACAGCTCGTGAGTGACGTCGCCCACGAGCTGCGCACCCCCCTCACCTCGATGATGGCGGTCGACGAGATGCTCGACGAGGACGAGCAGACGACGGCCGAGGAGCGAGCGGTCGCCACAGCCGTCGTGCGCACGGGTACTCGGCGTCTGCACACCCTGATCGAGCACCTGCTCGAGCTGTCCCGCCTGGACGCCGGAGTCGCACGCGTGCACCGTACGACCGTGGTGCTGAACGACCTGCTCGCCGACGTGGTCGACGCGACGGGAGTCGACGTCGACGAGCTGTCGGTCGCGCCGAGCCTGCGGCTGCGTACCGACGCGGCACGGCTGCACACCGTGGTGGCCAATCTGCTCACGAACGCCTCCCGCCACGGACGCCCGCCGGTCGTCATCCGCGTGCGGGAGGACGGTGACGTGCTGCACATCGACGTCGGCGACCACGGGCCCGGCATCGCCGATGCCGACAGCGAGCGGGTGTTCGACCGGTTCGTCACGACGGATCGGTCCCGCTCGGACGGCGCGGGCACCGGGCTCGGCCTCGCGATCGCTCGTGACAACGCCCGCCTCCTCGGCGGTGATCTCGCACTCCTGTCCGGATCCCCGGGCGCGACCTTCCGCGTGACCGTTCCTCGCCTGTGACACTCGTGTGACATTCGTGCTCGACACTGGCTGCTCGCCGATGTCGAGAGGTCTTCCCCATGAGTCTTCCCCCGCTCCCCGCTCCGAGCCGACGGCGCCGGAGGCGCCTCCGGCGCTTCCTCACCCTTGCCGCCGTCGCGGTCCTGGTCATCGGCGGGGGTACGGTCGCCGTCGCGGCGCTCCGGCTGTCCCAGAACGTCACCACGGTCGAACTGCACCCCACCCGCACGGATGAGCCCCCCGTCGTGGCGGATTTCGACGGCGCGTTCGATGTGCTGCTCGTCGGTTCGGACGGCCGCGCGGGGCAGGGCGCCCAATACGGGGAGGGCGGCGACGTCGAAGGCAGCCGGAACGACGTCACCCTGCTGCTGCACGTGAACGACGCTCACGACGCGGCGACCGTGATCTCGTTCCCCCGAGACCTGCTCGTCGACATGCCCTCGTGCACCGACCCCGAGACCGGGAAGACGTGGGCTGCGGGGCACCGGGTGCAGTTCAACGAGTCGCTCTCCCGTGGAGGGCTGGGCTGCGTCGCCTCGACGGTCACGGCCCTCACCGGGATCGATCTCGCCTACGCGGCGGAGATCAGCTTCACGGGAGTGATCGATGCCTCGAACGCCGTCGGCGGCGTGCCGATCTGCTTCGCCGGCCCCGTCCACGATCGCCACTCCGGACTGGAGATCCCCGAGGCGGGGACCTACGACCTCAGCGGCGAGCAGGCCCTGGCGCTTCTGCGCTCGCGCTACGGCATCGGGGACGGGAGCGACCTGGCTCGCATCTCGACCCAGCAGGTGTTCCTCTCCTCGCTCGTGCGGACGCTCCGTGACCAATCGACCCTGACCGACCCGGTGAAGCTCTACGGCATCGCCGACGCGGCGACCAGGAACATGACGCTGTCGACCCCGCTCGCCGACCTCGGCACGCTCGCCTCGATGGCGAAGGTCTTCAGCGACCTGCCGCTCGAGAACATCGCGTTCGTGTCGTACCCGCACCTTCCCGCGGGCGACCGCGTCGTCCCCGACGAGCAGTCGGCCGCCGCGCTGATGGAACGGGTGATCTCCGGTGAGACGGTGAGCATCAGCTCCGACCACACCGGTCGTGGCAGCGAGCTCTCCGCGCCGGCCACCCCGCCGTCCGCCGACTCGGAGGGTGCGGAGACGACACAACCCGATACGACACAGCCCGAGACGACACAGCCCGAGACGAACACCCTGCCGTCGAACGTCGACGGGCAGAGCGCGGCCCAGGACACCTGCGTGCGTCCGAACGCCGGGTAGCCGCACCGCGACAGGTCAGTGGTCGCGTGCGGGCGGATCGAGCGGAACGCGGGAGTTCAGGATGAGCAGCGCGACGCCCCCGACGGCGGAGATCGCGGCGGGGATCCAGAACAGCTGCGGAAGGCCCAGCCACAGCGAGCCGATGCTCCCCACGAAGCCTCCGACGGCGGCGTTGATCGCATAGGAGCTCATGAACACGCTCGTGGCCATGCCGACGCGGGTGGGGACGAGGCGTTGCGCCACGGTGATGCCCAGCACGCCGAAGGTCGCGATCACTCCTGCCATCAGCACCTGCCCCACGATGAGCGGGACGATGTGCGGCGTGATCTGACCCGCTGCGGCATAGGAGATGTGTGCGGCGACCGCCATCAGCGCACCCGCCGTGAGGACGCGCGCGAGACCGAAGCGTGTCGCGAGCCGTGCGGCGAACGGCATGAGGAGCAGCTCGACGAGGGGCTGGAAGCCGATGACCGCCCCGCGCACGCCCGCATCGACGCGCAGCTCGCCGTCCATGTACAGCGGCAGGTAGGCGAGCTTCACCGTCTCGCCGCACATGATGAGCACGTAGATCGCGGTGAAGACCAGGAGGGGCAGCATCGAGCGCGGGTGCGGAACGGGCGGCCCGGCGGGCGAGGAGACGGCCTGTCCTGGCTCGCGGATCGGCGTGGACAGAGCCCGCCGCGCGGCGGCAGAGTCGGACTTCACCCCGATGAGCGGCACGAGGGAGAGCAGCACGCAGAGGCCGGTCACGAGCAGCAGGGGACGCAGACCGATGACAGCGCCCAGGACGGCGCCGATGACCGGCCCGACGATCCACCCGAACGCCATGGCCATGCGCATCACCGCGACGACCTCGTTGTCCGCGGGCGTCGGCCTGCGGTTCAGTTCGTCCCGCACCGCAGCCTGCAGCTGCGCCGCCCCCGCTCCGGCCGTGCTCAACAGCAGCATGTTGATGGCGAACGGCATCCACGCCTGCATGGCGACCGCCATCAGGACCCACCCGAGGAACCCTGCGATGGCGGAGAGCCGGAAGACCAGCAGTCGCGAGCCGGCGCGGTCGGACAGTGAGCCCACGAGGTAGCCGGCGATCGGCGCGGTGAGGTTGGTCAGGAAGTAGAGGCCTGCCTGGGCCGTGGACAGATGCAGCTCTCCCACGAGGAACAGCGTGATCTGCGGGACGGTGACGGAGATCCCGATACCGGAGATGACCAGGCTGATGAAGACACCGCGCAGGAGCCGGGAGCGGAGGATGTAGCGCGACGCCGACGGTGGGCCGCTCGACGATTCCGCGGTCTCCGAAAGCCGAGATGCCACGCAGAACCATCCTCGTGTGCCGTGCGAAAGGGGGAACGGCCATGCTATCGAGGGTGGAGCGCGTGGAGGCTCGAGCCGGGGGCGCCGGCTCGAGCCTCCACGCCCGCTATCCGACTGCTCCCGTCAGCGTGAACGGGACGGTCGTGGCGTTTCCTGCCACGTCGTACACGACCAGGGTGTTCGCCCCGGCGACGGCTCCGAAGGCTCCGGGCTTCACGAAGTTGAGGTCGGACCAGACGTTGTCCGTCAGATCCTTCGCCACCCCGTTGAGGGTCAGTCGATCCACCTTGCCCGCGTCGTTGAGCTTGTACGACACCAGACTGTAGGCGCCGTCGGCACCGACGGTGAACTGCCCGCCGTCCTTGACCGTGACCGTGGGGGCGGTGACATCGAGCGTGAAGCTCACAGTGGTCGTGTTGCCCGCCACGTCGTACAGGACGAGCGTGTTGGCCCCTTCGACTGCGCCGAACGCACCCGGCACCACCGAGTTCAGGTCGGACCAGACATCGTCCGTCAGATCCTTCTCGACGCCGTTGAGCGTCAGCCGATCGATCTTGCCGGCATCCTGGAGCTTGAACGACACCTTGCTGTAGACGCCGTCACGTCCGACCGTGAAGTCGGACCCGCTCTTGACAGTCGCGACGGGTGCGGTGGTGTCCTCGGCCGCTGCCGTGACCGACAGGCCCCGCAGACGTCCGAAGTTGTCGAAGGAGCCGAACCCCACCCGCCCCTCGGGGAACGTGGTGTCGTTCGCTGTCATCAGCGGGGTGTCGAGCCCGTCGACGTAGACGGCGATGTCGCCGCTGTCGGCACAACGGAGCACGCGCACGTCGTGCCATTCCTCGTCGGTGACCGCCGGCGGCGCACCGATCGCACCGTCCCACTGGTCGTCGATCCGCTCCCGGTCGGCCTTGTTCACCTTGAAGATGCCGTTGTGCGGGTAGATCGAGTTGTCCTGCGAGAGGTGCGCGTAGTAGTACTCCGTGTCCGACTTCCATCCGAAGACGATGATGACGTCGCGGTTGTTGACCGATGCCTTCTCGTCCAGCCGCACCTGGCCGGTGAGGTCGAACGATCCGAGCACCGGCCCCTCGGTGAGCACGGCGTACTCGAACGGTCGGCGGATCCCGTCGTTCGGGTTGGTTCCCGCCTCGGTGAGCACGACCTCGTCACCGGGGAAACTCCACTTGGCCGGAGTCCGCGGCGCCCAGTCGTCCTTCGCCATCACATCCGTGATGGTCTCGCCATCCGGAGTGCACGCAGGCGGGGTCGGCGGCACGACGGGCGGCACCGCGTACAGCGCGTACTGCGCGGCGACCTGTTCCGGCGTCGGCACCGTGTCGAGCAGCATGATGTCATCCATCCGTCCGTTGAACGGGTTGGCCTCCTTCGTGTTCTGCGGGAAGCTCCCGCCGATCTTGATGCCGGCCGGCGCGGTGTCGGATGTGGACCCCTCACCCCACGGATTCGCCGCGGTGTACTTGCCCGCGAGTTCCTCGCCGTTCATGAACAGCTTCATCTCACCCGCGGCGAAGTCGAAGGTCGCGGCGAGATGCACCCACTGCCCCTTCTTGAGGATCTCGTTCCAGGGCAGATCGGCCGCGAACGTCCAGGAGCCGCCGCCGTCGACGCGGCGCCCGAGCGCCACGAGCCTGAGCTCACCGTCGACCGTGATGACCTCGAGCAGCGCTCGCACCGCATGACCGTCGGAGGTGCCGGTGAGCACGCCCGCGAGCCCGATCGCGTTGTATACGTCGTCGGGATTCGCGGTCCCCGAGTTCAGTGCCGGGTGGTCACCGGTCGGCTTGAACCAGCCCATGACCGAGGCCTTGTCGGTAGCAGCGAATCGGTCGAGCGACTCCACACCCTTCGCGTCGTAGACGCCCGCCTTCCAATCGTCGTTCGACGCGGTGCGCGGACTCATCTGCTGTGTCTGCAGAGCTTCACCCGCACCCGGGTAGGCGCGATCCGCGACCCGCATCTCCACCCCGCCGTTGATCAGCGAGATGGGGGTGCCGGAGCGTCCCTGGTCGAGCTCGACCGTCGGCTTCGTGGCATCCAGGTGGTCGAAGTCGTGATGTGTGACGAGGTTCGGAGCGAGTGCCGGGAGGACGAACGGGTTGGTCGGTTCGTCCACCGAACGCGCTCCCGTCACCTTCCAGATCTTGCCGTTCGCCTTCGACACCAGGTAGAGCTCGCCGTCGGCATCGGAGCCGAACCGCAGGTCGACACGCTTGTCACCCACCAGCTCCTGGAACGTGGTCTCCACGCCGTCGGCGAAGACCCGCAGCTCCTCGATCGTGGCGAGGTCGGCGATGTCCCCGTCGTTGCGCACCATCTCCTCCGCATCGGTGGACAGCACCCAGCCGCGCACGAGATCGGTGAAGAGGTAGCGACCCTGCAGCTCGGGGATGTCGCCGCGATAGACGAACCCGCCGTTCACGGCCACGCCCGCATCGCCGGTCTGACCGGGGTCGCGGTTGTGGTCGTAGGCGGCCACCGGGTAGGTGAAGCCGTTCTCGGCATCGTCCTCCGGCAGCGGGAAGATCTGTCGGTTCTCCGCGAGGAACGACCCCTCGCGCACCGACCAGCCGAAGTTGTCTCCCGGCTCGACGGCGTAGATCGACTCGACCTGCCATTCGCCGATGTGCGCGAGGTACATGGTGTGGTCGCCCTCGGTGTCCCAGCTGATGCGGTGCGGGTCGCGCATGCCGACGGCGTAGATCTCGGGCAGTGCCTCCGCCTCCTCGAGGAACGGGTTGTCACCCGGCACGCCGTACTCGCCGTTCTCGCTGTCGTCGCCGGTCGGGTTCACGCGCAGGATCTTGCCCTGCGGAGTAGCCAGGTCCTGCGGGTTGCCGTTGCCCACGCCGTTGCCGCCGTCGCCGACGAGGATGTACAGGTTGCCGTAGTCGGCGTCGCCCGCGGAAACGGTCGGGTTGAACGCGATCTGCTGCACGGTGTGCACGCGTCCGGCGAACGGGATCCGCATGACCTCGCGGTGCGTTCCCGAGAAGGTCTCAGCGGAGGGATCGCTCGCCTTCCATTCGGTGATCACACTGTGGAAGGCCGTGGTGCCGAAGGCCGGGAAGTCCGGGGTGTCTTCGGTCAGGGCGGATCCCCCCTCGGTGTGCACGGTGTAGAACAACCCGTTCTCGGCGAAGTCGGGGTGGAATTCCGCGGAGCCGAGCCCCGTGCCCAGACCTGCACTGTTGTGGAAGTTGTCGATGAACTCGTTCCGGACGTTGAGGTACGGCACGTACTCGCCCGATGCCTTGTCGACCAGGTAGAGGATGTCGTTGTTGTCGGGGACCATCAGCCGACCGGAGCCGTCCGGCACCTCATCGAGGTGCGTGATGCGGTTGTGGCGCACCAGGCGCTGATCCTGCGTCGCGGGCGTCGTCTGCGACTTCGGCAGCTGTGCGAGCTCCGTCACCTCGATGCCGAGGTCGGCGAGCGCGGGGTCGGGAAGCGGGTTCAGCAGCGGCTCGTTCGCCGTGCCGCCGGGCGCGCAGTCGCCGGGGTTGCCTGTGGCGATCGCGAGGTTCTCCCCGGTGTTGTCGACCGCGACGTCGTCGAGCAGCAGGCGCCCTGTGCTGGTGGCGCCGTTCTTCCAGAAGAAGCGGTCGAGCGCGCCGTTCACGGCCTGCCGGAAGCCGAACTGCTGCTCTGTCCCCTCCGGGAGGCGGGTCTGCTCCTCGTAGGCGCCACCCTGGCTGTACACCGTGACCTTGTCGGTCGCATTGTCGGCGACGATCCACACGCACTGCCAGGCGTCCTTCGACCACACGCCGGCGGGCGTGAAAGCGCCGCCGTCGCGCACGCGCAGCACGTCGTCGTTCTGGTTGTTCACGTAGGCGCGACTGTGCGCGTAGTCGCTCGGTGCATCCACGTCTGTGAGTCCGAACGAGGTGTCGACGCTTCCGGTGCGGAGGAACCGGAAGAACAGCGTGCCGGTGGTGCCCTCGGCGATCGCGGGGATGGCACGGTACGACTGCTGCCCTCCCCCGACGGATTCGACGACCTGATTGTTGCCGTTCAACGGGTCGGCGATCACGCGAGGCGCGCTCGACGACGTCCAGCCGTCCTGACCGTTCAGGGCGACGCGCTCGTATGTCTCGAAGTCGACCAGCTCGGTGAAAGGCTCCGCTGCGGCAGCGGGCGTCGCGGTCAGCAGGGCTCCGACGACGGCCGCCGCAGCCACCAGCGCACCTGTTCGTCGCACCCCGGAGGATCGAGGGGGTGGTGCCGCCGACCGGGTGCTCGAGCTCGCGGGTCGCATGGTTCTTTCGTGCATCAGAAACCTCTCAACGTCGTCGTCGTGCGGTGTCGTGCCGATGGTTCGTGCCCGCTTCCCCGGGGCGGCACTGCAGCGGGGAAGACGTGAAGCGGTACTGCTGCTCGGGGCGGAAGCGCTCTCGCAAGCGCTTTCGCCGGTTGGACGAGAAAGGCGGAAGGAGGCAGCGACTGCCTCCTTCCGCCGAGGATCAGCCCGCGTCGGCGACCGAAGGCTTGCCGCCGAGATACAGCGCGGCCAGGGTCGGGTCGGCGAGCAGCTCGGACGCGGGGCCCGAGATGTGCACCCGACCGAGGTCGAGGACGCACCCGATGTCGGCGGTCTCGAGGGCCCGGCGCGCGTTCTGCTCCACGAGCAGCACAGCGGTTCCGGCATCGCGCATCCGCACGATCTGCTCGAAGACCTTCTCGGTCGTCTTGGGATCGAGCCCCATCGACGGCTCGTCGAGCAGCACCACCTTGGGGCTGACCATGAGCGACCGCGCGAACTCCACCTGCTTCTGCTGACCGCCGGACAGGAGGCCCGCGAGCTGCTTCCACCGCTCCCCCACGATGGGGAAGAGGTTCTGCACGAACTCGACGCGCTCCTGGATGACCTTCTGGTCCTTGAGCGTGAAGGCGCCGAGCATCACATTCTCGCCGACCGTCATCTCGCGGAAGACGCTGTGCCCCTGCAGCACGTGAGCGAGCCCGTGACGCAGCATAGACTGCGGCCCCTCGCCGGTGATGTCGCGGCCGTCGACGGTGATGTGTCCGGATCGGGGCTTGAGCATGCCGCTGGCCACCTTGAGCACGGTCGACTTGCCGGCGCCGTTCGGGCCGACCAGGCACACCACCGACCCCGGCGGCACCTCGACCGTGAGACCCCTGAGCACGAGGGCGGCACGTCCGTAGCCCGCCTCGATGTCACGCAGCTCGAGCAGGTTCTTCGCTTCAGACTCCAAGGTAGGCCTCCAGGACTCGCGGGTCTTGCTGGATGATCTCAGGCGTTCCCTCGGCGATCTGGCGGCCGCGGTCGAACACCACGACGTGATCGCACAGGCTCATGACCATCTCCATGTTGTGCTCGACGATGATGAACGTCTTGCCCTCGTCGTTGAGCTCGCGCACCAGGGTGGCGATGCGGCCGATGAGGGCGGGGTTCACGCCTCCTGCGGGCTCGTCGAGCATGATCGTGTCGGGTTCGCCCATGAGCACACCGGCCAGTTCCAACAGCTTCTGCTGTCCGTAGCTGAGGTTGCGCGCCTCGGCGTGCTCGAGGTGGTCGATGCCGACGCGCCGCAGCCAACCGCGCGCCCGCTCCAGCTCTTCGGGGTCGTGAGCCGAGCGCAACTGCTGACGGATGCTCGTGCTGCGCACGGCCACGAGCAGGTTCTCCATCACCGTCATGCGGGGGAACACCCGGCACAGCTGGAAGCTGCGTCCGATGCCGGCGCGTGCGATGCGGTCGGGTGACTTGCGCGTGATCGCCTGTCCTCGGTAGCGCACCTCTCCGGAGTCCGGCTTGATCATGCCGGTCACGCAGTTGAAGAAGGTGGTCTTCCCGGAGCCGTTCGGCCCGATCAGGCCGTTGACCTTGCCCTCCTGGAACGTGACCGTGGCGCCGTCGACCGCCGTGACGCCGCCGAACGACTTCGTCATCGCGACGGTGCTGAGACTCTCGAGCGTGGCTGTGGACTGAGCGGCTGCGTGCTGAGCCGTGGGGGCATTCATGACGCCGTCTCCTTCGTCGAGGCATCCGCTGTTCGGGCCTTGTTCTGCTCCAGCAGCTCGCCTGCGGTCACCTCGCGGATCGAGGCGGCGCTCGACGACCGCGTGAAGAGCCCCTTCACCGCGGGGATGATGCCGTCCGGCATGAAGAGCACGACGATGCCGAGCAGGATGCCCGTGGCGATCAGGTGGAACTGCGTGTCGCCGAACTCGAGCTTGAAGTACTCCAGCGCGATTCCGACGACGACCGCTCCGAGCAGCGGTCCGAAGAGATTCCGCACCCCGCCGAGCAGCGCCATCAGCACCATGTACGAGCCGATGAGGATCGAGAACTGGAAGATCGGATCCAGGTCGCCGAACCAGAGGGCGTAGAGTCCGCCGCCGAGCGAGACGAACAGGGCCGACAGCACGTATGCGATCAGCTTGTACCTCGTCGTCGGCACGCCGAGCGCCTGCGCCTTGTCCTCGTCTTCGCGGATGGATTTCAGCGCCGTGCCGAACTTCGACCGGTCGATGATCCACCACACGACGAGGGCCACCGCGAGGAGGCCGGCGAACAGGTAGTAGAAGATCCGGTGATGCTCCGGCCGCAGCACGTCGAACGGACGCGGGACGTTCAGTCCCTCGGATCCGCCGGTCACATCCCGCCAGCTCTGGAACACCAGGAGCATGATCAGCACGAAGGCGATGGAGACGATCACGAACGAGGCTCCGCGCACACGGAGGGCGGCGATGCCGATCGGGATCGCGATGACCGCGACCAACACGGCGGCCAGGATCCAGGCCAGGAATCCCGGGAGGTCGAGGTACTTGATCAGCAGCCCGGTGCCATAGGCTCCGAGCCCGAAGTAGGCGGCGTGCCCGAGGGAGATGTACCCCGTGAAGCCGCCCATGAAGTTCCACCCGGTCGACAGCACGGCGTAGTTGAGGATCACCACGCCCGCCGAGAGGATGTAGGGGTTCGGGGCGATGGTGGGGAACGAGAGGACGAGCGCCGCCCCCACGATCAGGAGGACGATGTTCACCCACCTCGTGGAGGTCCTGCGGACCGGGGCGGGTGGAGCGATCACGACCGTCTCGGTGGCGATCGGCTCTCGACTAGAAACGCTGGGCAAGACGACCTCCGAAGAAACCTTGCGGACGGAACATGAGCGTGGCGAACAGTGCGACGTAGAAGATCGTCTGCGCCCACGTCGGCCCCAGCGGCAGCTGGAGCAGGCTCTGCGCGACCCCGAGCACGAGGGCGGCGATGGCGGCGCCGGGGATGCTGCCGAGGCCGCCGACGACGATGATCGCCATGAGCGGACCGATCCAGTGCCAGTGCAGCGAGGGGTAGATGGTGGCATCGAGCGAGAGCGCGGTGCCTCCGATCGCCGCGGTCGCGAGTCCGAGCCCGAATCCGTAGCCGGCGACGCGGTCGGTGTTGATGCCGACCAGCCGCGCGGCCTCGGGGTGCTGGATCGTCGCCCGCAGCGCCTGACCGAACTTGGTGTACTTGAGCAGCACGAAGAGCAGTGCAAGGGCCACGGCCGCGAGACCGAACGCGATGAGTTTGACCACCGGCACCTGCGCACCGAAGACCTCGAGACTTGCGCTGGCGTACGGCAGCGGGATGCGGCGCTGGGTTCCGGAGAAGAAGAACCCGAGCGCTCCCTCGATGATGAGCGCCACCGCGAACGTGAGCAGCACCGACATCATGGTCAGAGTCAGGGGCTTGAGCCTCGACACCAGCAGACGCTGCATCACGACGCCGGTCACGAAGAACAGCGGCACGGTGACCACGAGCGACACGAGCGGATCGATGCCCGTCTCCCGGTTGAACCACCAGGCGAGGTAGGCGGCCAGGATGAGGAAGGCCGAGTGTGCGATCATGACGACGCGCATGATCCCGAAGTACAGCGTGAGCCCGGCCGCCAGGAGGGCGTAGAGCCCTCCCAGCAGGACGCCGAGGATCAGACTTTGCAGCAGCAGTGCTCCACTCACGCGCGGATCACCACGTCGGCTTCGGGTACAGGAAGTCGGCTTCCTTGACGTCCTCAGGGAGGACGATCAGGATCTCGCCGTCGATCCACTGCTGGATGAGGTGGGCGCCGGTGGGCTTGCCCGTCTCGTCCCAGCTGAGAGGACCGACGACCGTCTCGACCTCGTTGTCGCGCAACCAGTCGATGAGCTTCTGCTGGCAGTCGCCCTGCTCGGCACAGCCCACGGCCTCCACCGCCGCCGCGACGACCTGTCCGGTCGTGTAGGCGTTCGCCTCGTCCTCCGATGGCGGGTTGCCGTGCATCTCGGTGTACTTCTCGACGAACTCGACGTTGCTCGGGAACTGCGACTTCGGCGAGTAGCCGGTCGGCGCCAGGATCCCCTCGGTCGCGCCGCCGATCGCCGACGCGAACTCCGGGTTGGTGGGAGCGGTGGAGAACGCGGCGAGTTCGGGCTGGTAGTTCAGCTGCTGCAGCGCGATGATCAGGTTGACCGCGTCCTGGTACTGCGTCCCGCCGATCACGATGTCGGCGTTCGACTGCGCGATCTTCGCGGCGATCGTGGAGAAATCGGTGGTGTTGGGCGGGTAGACCTCGTTCACGAGGATCTCGACCCCGGCCTCCTCGAGCTTGTCCCTGAGACCGTAGGCGGTGCCCTGGGCGAAGGGGTCGTCCATGGCGGCGACGGCCGCGGTCTCCGGGCGCTGGTCCTCGGGAAGGGCCAGCAGGTAGTCGGCGAGGTTGTTGTAGTGATCGTTGGCGATCGCGGGCGCGGCGTAGAAGAGGTTGTCGAAGCCCTGCTCGAAGACCTCCTCCGCGGCACCGGCCGGCTCGACGAAGAGCATGCCGTACTCCTGCGCGACGCGGGCGGACGGGACGACGAGCCGAGTGGAGAACGGACCGAACACGAGGTCGACGCCGTCCTGCGCGATCAGCGACTCGTAGTCGGAGACGACGCGGTCGGCGTTCGACTGGTCGTCGAGGATCTTGAGCTCGACCTGCCGCCCGAGAAGGCCGCCGTTCTCGTTGACGATGTCGCGCCAGGCTTCGTACCCGCGCTCGACGCCCTTGCCCGGCTCCGAGAAGTCTCCGGTGAGGGGAAGCGAGATGCCGATGACGATGGGATCATCGGCGCCACCTCCCCCACCCTGGTCGCCGGTTCCGGAACAGGCCGTAACCGTGAGCGCGGCGATCGAGAGCGTTCCGATCGCCGCAGCGATCCGCCGACCGTGTCTGGGTGCAGTCATCCGAGTCTCCTACGTCATCGTAGCGAAAGCGCTTTCGTAAGCGCTTCCGCCACTATAGTGGGACGGAAGAACGAAGAGCAACCTACAGCGCAATCAGCGTCGATCTTGCTCCTCAGGGGGAGGCTTCGTGAAGCGTGAGGGCGCGCCACGACTCATCGACGTGGCCGAGGCAGCCGGGGTCTCCCTGGCGAGTGCCTCCCGGGCGATGACGGGCGGCTCGGGCATCTCCCCCGAGGTGGCGGCACACGTGCGCGTGATCGCGAAGCAGCTCGGCTACGAGCCGAACATGCACGCTCGGGGGCTGGCCGGCGGGCTCGTGCCGACCATCGGACTCGTGGTGCACGAGATCGGCGACCCGTACTTCTCCGACATCGCCAGCGGTGTCATCCGCAGTGCGACCCTCGAGAACCGCTCGGTGCAGATCGCGCAGGCCGACCGCACACCCGACAGCGAGCTCGCCCAGGTGAAGTCGCTGCTTCGTCAGCGCATCGGCTCGATCATCATCGCGGGCTCCGGCTACGCCGACTCCGATCGCGAGCAGGGCATGTCCGAAGCGCTCCTCGACTTCACACTCGCCGGCGGACGCGCCGCGGTCATCGGTCGACACCACCTCCCCGTCGACGCCGTGCTGCCGGACAACCACGGCGCCGGGGTCTCCGTCGGGCGTCACCTGGCCGGGCTGGGACACCGCCGGATCGGCGTCGTCGCCGGCCCCCTCGACCTCAACACGGTCGCCGACCGCATCGCCGGGCTGCGCGAGGGCACCGACGGCACCGGCGTCGAGCTCACCGTCATCTCTCGAGCGTTCACCCGCGAAGGCGGCATCGAGGGCGCGAGGGAGCTTCTCGATCGCGACGTCACGGCCATCGTCGGGCTCAACGACGCCATGGCCATCGGCATCCTCAGCGAGTTGCGACAGCACGGCATCCGCGTGCCCGAGGAGATGTCCGTCGTCGGGTTCGACGACATCGCGGTGGCCGCCGACGTGGCACCGGCGCTCACGACCGCACGGATCCCCATGTTCGACATGGGCCGGCACGCGGTATCCCTCATCCTCCGCCCCGCGAGCGACGAGGCGCGCACGATCGAGACCACGCACGAGCTGATCGTGCGCGGCTCCTCCGGCCCGCCGCGCACCGCTCCCGTCGCGATATGACAGCCTCAGTCCGACTTCTGGCTGTCATATCGCGACGGGAGCAGTCCTCAGGAGGCGCCCGCGGTCGATGACTCCAGCTTCGACATCACCTGATTGATCGTGAAGGACGCCGACTTCTGACGAGCGGGGAACTCCGCGAGCGACTGCAGCATCCTCGCGACGTACGCCTGCGCGGGGATCATGAGGAACACGTGCTCGAGCACCCAGTCCCAATAGGTGTTCGAGGTGATGTCCGCGCGCTCATACGGGTCGGTGCGCAGGTTGAACAGCTTCGGGAATCTCAGCTCGATGTACGGCTCCTGCCAGACCTGCAGCGTTCCCACGGCGCGCTGCTCGAGGAACACCAGCTTCCAGTTCTCGAAGCGCAGGGCCGTGAGATCGCCGTCGTCGGAGACGTAGAAGAAGTGCCGCCGGGGGCTGTGGTCGACGGCTCCGGTGATGTAGTCGAGCTGGTCGTGACCATCGAGGTGCACTGTGAACTCCGCGCCGTGCAGCTCGGTCCCCGCTGCCAGCCTCTCGGCGATGTCGGGGTCGCCGACCGCCGCCAGCAGCGTCACGAACCAGTCGTTGTGACTCACGATGCCGTTGAGCGTCGTCCCCGCAGGGATGCGTCCGGGCCAGCGGACCATCGCCGGCACACGGTACGCGCCCTCCCAGTTGGAGTTCTTCTCATTGCGGAACGGCGTCATACCGGCGTCCGGCCAGCTGTTCATATGGGGACCGTTGTCGGTGGAATACATCACGATGGTGTTCTCGGCGAGGCCCAGCTCGTCGAGGAGGTCGAGCAGACTCCCGACGACGTCGTCGTGATCGAGCATCGTGTCGTGATAGTTCGACTGCCAGCGCCCCGCCCGCCCCTTGCTCTCCTCCTTGGTGTGGGTGCGGAAGTGCATGTGCGTGGAGTTGAACCAGACGAAGAAGGGGGTGTCGTCCTCCGCCTTGGTGCGGATGAAGTCGGCGGCCGCGTCGCGGAACTCCTCGTCGACCGTCTCCATCCGCTTCTTCGTCAGGGGTCCGGTGTCCTCGATGCGCTGGGTGCCGTCATCGTTCGCCCAGGAATGGATGACACCCCGCGGGCGGAACCGCTCGCTGAAGCCGGGGAACTCCTCGTCCGTCGGATAGTCGGGGTGCTCGGGCTCCTCCTCGGCGTTGAGGTGATACAGGTTGCCGAAGAACTCGTCGAATCCATGCGCCGTCGGCAGATGCTCGTCGCGGTCACCGAGGTGGTTCTTGCCGAACTGACCCGTCGCGTAGCCGTGGTGCTTGAGCGCGTCGGCGATCGTCGGGTCTTCGGGCTGCAGTCCCAGCTTCGCGCCGGGCATCCCGACCTTGGTGAGTCCGGTGCGATACGGGTTCTGCCCCGTGATGAACGCCGCGCGCCCGGCGGTGCAGCTCTGCTCGCCGTAGTAGTCGGTGAACTTCACACCCTCGTCGGCGATCCGGTCGATGTTCGGGGTCCGATAGCCCATCAGGCCGTCGGAGTAGGTGCTCAGGTTGCTGATGCCGATGTCATCGCCCCAGATGATGAGGATGTTGGGCTTCTCAGCCATGGGAGACTCCTTGCTTCAACCGGTGAGGCGAGGGCGATCACCCTCGGTCGAAGCCAAACAGTTCCCCTCACGGAAACCCAGCGGGTCTCACTCGGAGCGGGTGAGCCGGAACCCGATGTGCGACATACCCGTGTCCTCGGCCTGCGGCGAGCGCGCCGCCGGCCGGAAGCGCAGGCAGTAGTCGGGCGAGCAGAGGTGCGATCCGCCTTTGAGCACGCGGCGCGGGATGTCGGGGAAGCCTTCCTGCGCGCTCGCGGCGGCCAGGAGGTTCGTGCGCTTGCCGGCATCGACAGGGGTGTCCGAGAGGCGGAGGTGGCGCGGGGTGTAGAAGTCGGTCGTCCACTCCCAGACGTTCGCGATCATGTCGTAGAGGCCGAAGCCGTTCGGAGGGTACGAGCCGACCGGGGCCGTGCCGCCCACCCCCTGGTTGTCGTAGGGGAAGCGTCCGAGCCACGAGTTCGCCTGAGCGACGCCGCCAGGGTAGGCCTCGTCACCCCACGCGAATCGAGCACCCTCGAGACCGCCGCGGGCCGCGTACTCGTGCTCGGCTTCGGTCGGAAGCCGCATGCCCACCCAGTCGGCGTACGCGACCGCATCCTCGAACGCGACGTGCACGACGGGATGCTGCAGCCGGTCGTCGATCGACGAGTCGGGGCCGAACGGCCGACGCCAGTACGCTCCCGGCTGCCAGCGCCACCAGTTGCGCCAGTCTCCGAGGTTCGTCGGGCCCGACGTCGGGGTGAACACCATCGCCCCGGGCACGAGGTCGGCGGGGTCGGCGCCGGCGAAGGCCGCGGGATCGAGCGGACGCTCCGCGACCGTGACGTACCCGGTCGCGTCGACGAACTCGGCGTACTGGGCGTTGGTCACCTGGTAGCGATCGATGAAGAACGAGGCGACCTCGCGCTCGTGCACCGGACGTTCGTCGGGGTAGAAGTCCTCGGATCCCATCAGGAAGGTGCCGCCGGGGATGTGGACCATGTCGCGGGAGTTCGTCACGAGACCGAGCGTAGTGTCCGGTTCGCCCGCGGTCCGGGTGATCTGGGAAGATCATCCGCATGATCACCGTTCACCTGCGCTACGAGATCGATCCGGACAAGCTGGACGAGTTCACCGAGTACGGCCGCACCTGGATCCGTCTCGTGCAGAAGCACGGCGGCGCCCACCACGGCTACTTCCTGCCGAGCGAGGGCGACAGCGACGAGGCCTTCGCGCTGTTCACCTTCCCCTCCCTCGCGGAGTACGAGGTGTATCGGACGGCATCCACGACCGATCCGGAGTGCATCGAGGCCTTCGACTTCGCGCGCAGGACGCAGTGCATCCGCCGATACGAGCGCCGTTTCCTCAGCCCGGTCTTCGACGGAGCATAGGCATGGATGCACCGGCCGTCGACGTGTCCGCGCTCACGGATGTCGCCACCCTGACCACCCCGCGGCTGCGACTGGAACCGCTGGGCATCGCGCACATCGACGGCGTGTGGGAGGGGCTGTTCGACGAGGAGAGCATGCGACTCACCGGCACGCGTCAGACGTTCACCCGCGAGGCGGTCGTGCGGCACCTCGAATCGGTCGGCGGCCGAGACGACCGGGCGGACTGGGCGATCATCGACCTCGCGACGGAGGAGTACGTCGGCGAGATCGTGCTCAACGAGCTGGAGACGGACGATGCGTCGATGAACTTCCGCATCGCCCTGAACCCCGGACGGCCCGGACGCGGCTTCGGCACCGAGGCCACGCACGCGGTTCTCGACCACGCGTTCGACCGCATCCGGCTGCACCGTGTGAGTCTGGATGTCTATTCGTTCAATCCCCGCGCGCAGCGTTCCTACGAGAAGGCCGGGTTCCGGTACGAAGGACGGCAACGTCACACGCTGTTCTGGGACGGCGAGTGGGTCGACTCCCTCCTCATGTCGGTGCTGAGCACGGACGAGCGCCCCGCACGCTGAGGCGGCTGCACCCGGATGTCGACGCGCTCGTCCGGCACGTGACTCAGATCACGCGCATGGCCGCCCACGCCAGCTCGGCCGCACCGAGCAGCAGGCGATCGGCGGCGAGCGATGCGGGACGGATGCGGAGTCCTTCGGCGTTCTCCGCCATCGCCCGCGCAGCCACATCGGCCGCGAAGGCTTCGGGGTCGATCGCCTCGAGCTGGGCGAGGAACCCGCCGAGGACCACGATCGAGGGGTTCAGGATGTTGACGGCATCCGCGATCGCCTGGGCGAGGAATCCGCGCTGGCGGAGACACTCCTCGCGCACCGCCGCCCTCTCGGACGCTGCTGCGAGCGCCCCCGCGAGAGTCGCATCGTCGGCGGCCACGAGACCCAGCGCCGAGAGCAGCCGCGCCCGACTGACGACCCCTTCGAGCACCTCTTCGGACGCGCCGTCGACACGGTTCTGACCGAACTCGCCGGCGAAGCCTCCGACGCCTCCGACCGGTGCGCCGTTCACGATGATGCCGCCGCCGATCCCGGAGGGGCCGCCGTTCAGATAGACGAGGTCGTCCACGCCCTGCGCCGCACCGAACAGATGCTCGGCGAGAGCACCGAGGCTCGCATCATTGCCCACGGCGACGGGTAGTCCTGTCGATGCGCTGATCGACGCGCGCAGCGGAGCATCCGTCCAGCCCAGGTGCGGCGCATTGCGCACGAGGCCGTCCGCGGCACGCACGAGCCCAGGCACGGCGACGCCCACCGCGATGACCCGCGCCCCCGCGAGTGCGCCGTGTCGCCAGCGCTCGGCCACGCTCGCGACCAGGGAGGCGACGTCATCGGCCGTGAGCAGAGACGACGACTCCACGCGTTCCCGGACGGCGATCGTCCGCGCCAGGTCGATGGCCGCGACCTCCACCGCGTCGACCTCGGGGTTCACGGCGATCACGACCGTGCTCGGCGATGCCGCGACCACGGGCGAGGGGCGGCCCGCCCGCCCGACCGGATCGGGATCACGTTCGACGACCCACCCGTCAGCGACCAGCTCGGCCACCAGATCCGCGATGGTCGAGCGGTTCAGCCCGGTCGCCGCCGTCAGTTGGGCGCGCGACTGCGCACCGCCCAGGTGGATGAGTCGGAGCACCCGTGCGAGGTTGCCGGCGCGCACGCCCCCGCTCTGATCCCTGAGCACAGCCGGCGTCCCGGGTTCGGTCACATCGTCCTCGCATTCCGCTTCGGCGTCTCAGTCTAGGAGGCTGGACATCCTGCCCCCCGAGAGATATGTTGTGCTTCACAACATATACGCGCACGTCGTCGTGCGCCTCATGCGAAGGAGCATCATGAGCCTCACCCCGACCCGCGCCGACAGGTTCTCATTCGGACTCTGGACGATCGGATACAACGGCACCGACCCGTTCGGCGGTCCCACCCGCCCGGCACTCGACGTGGTGCACGCCGTCGAGAAGCTCGCCGAGCTCGGCGCATACGGCCTCACCTTCCACGACGACGACCTCTTCGCCTTCGGCTCGACGGACGCGGAGCGCCAGAAGCAGATCGACCGACTCACGGGGGCGCTCGCCGACACCGGCCTCGTCGTGCCGATGGTCACCACCAACCTGTTCAGCGCTCCCGTCTTCAAGGACGGCGGCTTCACGTCGAACGACCGCGCGGTGCGGCGCTACGCCCTGCGCAAGGTCTTCCGTCAGCTCGACCTCGGCGCGGAGCTGGGCGCCAAGACGTTCGTCATGTGGGGTGGCCGCGAAGGCGCGGAGTACGACTCCGCCAAGGATGTGCGCGCCGCGCTCGAGCGCTACCGGGAAGCCGTCAACCTTCTGGGCGACTACGTGACCGACAAGGGCTACGACATCCGCTTCGCGATCGAGCCGAAGCCCAACGAGCCCCGCGGCGACATCCTGCTGCCGACGCTCGGCCACGCGATCGCGTTCATCGACTCGCTCGAGCGCCCCGAGCTCGTGGGGGTGAACCCCGAAGTCGGGCACGAGCAGATGGCCGGCCTCAACTTCACCGCCGGCATCGCCCAGGCGCTCTACCACGGCAAGCTCTTCCACATCGATCTCAACGGCCAGCGCGGCATCAAGTACGACCAGGATCTGGTGTTCGGCCACGGCGACCTGCACAACGCCTTCTCCCTCGTCGATCTGCTCGAGAACGGCGGCCCCGGCGGCGTACCCGCCTACGACGGCCCGCGTCACTTCGACTACAAGCCGTCCCGCACCGAGGACGAGACGGGGGTGTGGGACTCGGCCGCCGCCAACATGCGCACGTACCTGCTGCTGAAGGAGCGCGCTGCCGCATTCCGCGCCGACCCCGAGGTGCAGGAGGCTCTGGCTGCCGCGAAGGTCTCCGAGCTGTCGACCCCCACTCTGGACGACGGCGAGTCCTACGAGACCTTCCTGACCGACCGCAGCGCTTACGAGGAGTTCGACACCGACGCGTATCTCGGCGGCAAGGGGTTCGGCTTCGTCCGGCTGCAGCAGCTGGCCACCGAGCACCTGTTGGGCGCCCGGTGATCGGCTGATGGCACTCGTCCTCGGCGTCGACTCCTCGACGCAGTCGTGCAAGGTCGTCGTGGTCGATGCGGCGACGGGAGCGGTAGTGCGCTCGGGACGCGCCGCGCATCCGGATGGCACCTCGGTCGACCCGGATGCGTGGTGGTCCGCGCTGACCTCAGCCATCGACGACGCGGGCGGGATCGACGACGTCGAGGCGTGGGCCATCGGCGGACAGCAGCACGGCATGGTCGCGCTCGACGCTTCCGGTGCGGTCATCCGCGACGCCCTGCTGTGGAACGACACCAGATCAGCGGATGCCGCGGCGGACCTGGTCACGGAGTTCGGTGCGCAGGAATTGGCGGATCGCACCGGAGTGGTGCCGGTGGCTTCCTTCACGATCTCGAAGCTGCGGTGGCTGCGCGACCATGAACCGGAGAACGCGGCTCGTGTGGCAGCTGTCGCCCTCCCCCACGACTGGCTCACCTGGCGGCTGCGCGGATACGGACCGGCGTTGGCCGAGTCCGCGCCGCTCGGAGCCGTGCTCGAGGAACTCGTGACGGACCGCTCCGACGCTTCAGGCACCGGCTACTGGAGCGCGGCGACCGGCGAGTACGACCGCGAGCTCGTCATCGCGTCGCTCGGGCATGACGCGATCCTGCCGCGAGTGCTCGGAGCGGAGGAATCAGTGAAGGACGCCGGGGGACGCCGCGTCGCACCAGGGGCGGGCGACAACGCCGCTGCCGCCCTCGGCCTCGGCGTCGGACCGGGGGATGTGGTCGTCTCGATCGGCACCAGCGGCACGGTCTTCGCGGTGAGCACCGAGCCGTCCGCCGACCCCTCGGGGACCATAGCCGGCTTCGCCTCGGCGGACGGCCACTTCCTCCCGCTGGTGTGCACCCTGAACGCGGCGCGAGTGCTCGACGTCACGGCCGCGCTGCTCGGTGTCGACCATGATGAGCTCGGTCGGCTCGCCCTCTCCGCGCCCGCCGGAGCGCACGGCCTGAACCTGGTGCCGTACTTCGAGGGGGAACGCACTCCGAACCTGCCGGACGCCACCGCCACGCTCACCGGCATGACCCTCGCCTCGACCACCCGCGAGAACCTGGCACGTGCCGCGGTCGAGGGCATGCTGTCCGGACTCGACGCCGGACTCGACGCCCTGCGCGGCGCCGGGGTGCCGCTGCGGCGAGCGCTGTTGATCGGCGGCGGGGCGCAGTCGGCGGCCGTGCGGGAGATCGCCCCGCAGATCTTCGGGATCCCGGTCGAGGTACCGCCCGCCGGAGAGTACGTCGCCCTCGGGGCTGCCCGTCAGGCCTCGGGGTTGCTCCGCTCCCGTCGCGATATGACACCCTCCTCGCCCGGATCAGATGCGATTTCGCGACCGGAACACGGACGTGACTCCTCCTCCCCAGGTGAGGGCTGACGGAGGGGAGCTGCGGGGAGAGGGAGGAACTGGGGAAGGAGGGGGAAGCGTGCGAGGGTGAAGTGAGATGGTCGCCGGATGACACGGCCACGCATCCCGCTTCCTCCCCATCTCGGCGACAGCTTCAGTCTGCGCACAGCCCATCATGCGGGCCTCGGGCGCGGACGACTCGACGGAGACGATCTGGAGCGCCCGTTC
Source organism: Microbacterium sp. 2RAF4 (assembly GCF_052115285.1). Taxonomy (NCBI): domain Bacteria; kingdom Bacillati; phylum Actinomycetota; class Actinomycetes; order Micrococcales; family Microbacteriaceae; genus Microbacterium; species Microbacterium sp. 2RAF4. The sequence continues at coordinate 975,899 of NZ_JBFRGI010000002.1, forward strand.
CCCGCGGTGCGCAGACGGAGGACGGCTCCGACATCGGCTCAGCAGCAGAATCCGTATGAACGTCAACGGATCGCGCGCATCAGCGGGGCACGCGCCTACGCGCATCGGATGATCGACGCCCAGCACATCAGCCACGAGTCCGCTGCCGCCCTGTGGGGTGCACCGTTGCCCCTCGCCCGCACCTCCGATGGACGCGTCGCCGCCGCAGACGAGCTCGGCGTGCACGTCACCACGATCGGATCCGGCCCGCTCGCCCGGTCGCGCGGGGTGATCCGACATCGTGGACACCCGGAGCGCACGTCCACCACCGAGCGGGACGGGATCCGCCTCGCCACGCCTGCGAGCACCTGGGCATCGCTCGGCGCACTCCCGCTGTTCGACCTGGTCGCGCTCGGAGACCACTTCTGCCGAGTCTGGCGTGCAGGGTACGGTCGCCCGGATCCTGGGCGTCCGCCCCTGGCCAGGGTCGCAGATCTCGAGGCGGCTGTCCGCGCAGGCCGCCGCGTCGGCATCCGAAGGCTCCGAGAGGCGATCACGCTCATCCGCGAGGACTCGTGGTCACCGCGGGAGAGTCAGGTGCGCTGCGTCCTGGTCACTGCCGGCCTTCCGGAGCCCGAGCTCAATGTCGACCTCCACGACGGAGAGGAGTTCCTCGGCTGCGGTGACCTGGTCTATCCCAGACACCGGGTGCTCGTGGAGTATCACGGCATGGTGCACGGCGCACAGTGGGCGGCTGACGTGGAACGATCCGCGCGCCTTCGGGCCGCCGGGTGGACGCTCATCGAGGTGACGGCACCCCTGTTCGCCCGTCCGGAAGTGTTGGTCCATCGCGTGCGAGCCGCGCTCCGGGACGCTCCGGTCGCGATATGACAGCTTCCCGAGCCGATCGGGCTGTCATATCGCGACGGGAGCGCTAGATGGCGAAGATCCTCCACGAAGCCGTGTGCGTGGCGTCGGGGGCGAGGGTGACGAGGTCGATGCCGGAGTTGAACGCGTCGGGCGGGCACGTCATCGGCTCGACCGCCAGACCGATGCGATGCGTCGCGGGGACGGCCGGGGTGTCCGCGGTGTGCACCTGCACCCACGGGCACCGGTCATCCCACGCCATGCCGACGCCACCGCCCCGGTCCTCGAGCAGGCGCACCTCGGCGAATCCGTCGGTGCGGGTGAGGGCGGTGAACGCGTGATCGATGAAGACGTCACCGATCCGCCTCGCCTCGCGGAAGTCCCACTGCGGATGCTGCGACACCGGTTCGACCGCCACCGGGCTCAGCCGATCCGGCGTCACGGTGAGGACCTCGGCCGCGGGGAGCGACAGCGACCAGTCGTCCACCATGCCCTGACCCGCCACGAGGTACGGATGCGGTCCGGTGCCCCAGGGCGCTGCATCGGTCCCGACGTTGTGCGCGGTGACCGTCTGGTGCAGCCCCTCGACATCGAGCCGGTACTCGACCTCGACCTCGATGCGGAACGGATACCCCGACTGCGGCACGATCACCGCTGCGAGAACCACCCGATCGTCCTGCACGAGCCGGCGCTCGAAGTCGACCCAGGTGAGCAGTCCGTGCAGTGCGTGTCCGCGTTCGGGCTCGGTCAGTGGCAGCTGGTGCTCTTCTCCGTCGAACCGGTAGCGACCGTCGACGATGCGGTTCGGCCACGGGGCGAGCGTCGCACCGCGGTATCCGGGTCGCACCGCGTCCGCGTCGAAGGGTACGGTGAGGTCGCGACCGCCCCACGTCAAGGTGCGCAGTGTCGCGCCGATGCTCGCGATCTCCGCACGGTAGCCGTGGGCGGAGATGGAGAGCTGACGCCCGGAACGCGCGATCGCCGTCACAGGCCCTGAGCCAGACGGTAATAGGCCTGGTTCCACCGCACCTGCTTCTGGAACTCCGGGAGCGTCGTGCCCTCGTCGATCACGAGCAGTTCGATCTCGGCCATCTCGGCGAAGTCGCGGAAGGCCTCGATGCCCACCGCGGTGGACATGACCGTGTGATGCGCGGCTCCCGCGGTGAGCCAGGCGGCCGCGCTCGTGGTGAAGTCGGGTTGCGGCTTCCAGACCGCACGACCGACCGGGAGCTGGGGCAGAGCGGCGCGCGGCGGCACGTTCTCCACCACGTTCGCGGTCAGCCGGAAACGATCGCGCATGTCGGTCAGCGCCACCACGACGGCGGGACCGGGGTCGGCGGTGAACACCAGGCGCACCGGGTCGTCCTTTCCCCCGATGCCGAGCGGGTGGAGCTCGAGCGTGGGCTTCGCCGTGGTCAGCGACGGCGACACCTCGAGCATGTGCGCTCCGAGGATCAGTTCATCACCCGGGGTCATGTCGTAGGTGTAGTCCTCCATGAGGCTCGCCCCACCGGGCAGACCCGCACCCATGACGTTCGCGATCCGCACGAGCACGGCCGTCTTCCAGTCGCCCTCGGCACCGAAGCCGTAGCCCTCCGCCATCAGCCGCTGCACCGCGAGACCGGGGAGCTGCTTCAGCGCGCCCAGGTCCTCGAACGAGGTGGTGAACGCTCCGAAGCCGCCCTCCTCGAGGAACGAGCGCAGCCCGACCTCGATCGCGGCGCCGTCGCGCAACGCCGAGTGCCGGTCTCCCCCGCGCCGGAGCTCGGGCGCGACCTCGTACGACTCCTCGTACTCCGCGATCAGGGCGTCGATCGCGGAGTCGGAGGCTGCGGCCACCGCTTCCGCCAGCTCGTTGATCCCCCAGGTGTTGACCTGTACGCCGAGACGCAGCTCCGCCTCGGTCTTGTCGCCCTCGGTGACGGCGACGAAGCGCATGTTGTCGCCGAAGCGCGCGAGCTTCAGGTCTCGGGAAGCTGCGAGGCCCGCCGCCGCCCGCTGCCAGGTGCCGAGCTCACGTCGCAGACGCGGGTCGGAGGCATGCCCGACGATGGTCTTGCGCGGCACGCCCAGACGCGTCTGGATGTAGCCGAACTCGCGGTCACCGTGCGCGGCCTGGTTGAGGTTCATGAAGTCGAAGTCGATGTCGGCCCACGGCAGCTCGACATTGGCCTGGGTGTGCAGATGCGCGAGCGGCTTCTGCAGTGCGTCGAGGCCGGCGATCCACATCTTCGCCGGGCTGAAGGTGTGCATCCAGGCGACGAGTCCGATGACCCGGTCGTCCGCGTTGGCTTCGAGCGCGGTGCGCTTGATGGCCGCAGCATCCGTCAGCACCGGCTTCCAGACGATGGTCACCGGCACCTCCGGCGATTCGTCGAGCACTCGGGCGATCTCCTGCGACTGCGCCGCGACCTGCGCGAGGGTCTCGGGTCCGTAGAGGTGCTGGCTGCCGGTGAGGAACCACACCTCGTAGCCGTCGAGCGAGGTGGTGAGCGGAGTACGGGTCATGAGCGGTCCTTAGAGTGAGGCGACGGCGGCGGCCTCGACGGCCAGCCCCGCCCGGTAGCGGTCGAGATACGCGGAGAAGCCGGCGACGTCGGCCGGATCGGGGTCTACGGTGACGAGGGATGCCGAGGCGAACACGCGCTGATCCAGATACTCGGTCAGCGTGAGATCGTCGGCTTCGGAGAGGTAGGAGGCGAGCACGGCGATGCCCCACGCGCCGCCTTCTGCCGCGAGCTCTCCCACAGCGACACGGGCGCCGAGCGCGCCGGCGAGGAAGCGCTGCGCCACGCCGGCCGTGCGGAACATGCCGCCGTGCGCGAACATCCGGTCGAGCTGCACCCCCTCGGCGGCGAGTACCCGCATCCCGAGGGTGAGCGTGGCGAACACGCCGTACACCTGGGAGCGCATGAAGTTCGGCAGCGTGAGAGCACTGCTGGGCGTGCGCACGAACAGGGGACGGCCCTCGACCAGCCCGGCGATGGGCTCCCCCGCGAGGTGGTTGTAGGCGAGCAGCCCTCCCGCGTCCGCCGCTCCCTCGAGCGCCTCACGGAACAGCACGTCGAACGCGGCATCGTCCGTTGTCGGGTTCCCGCTGGCGGCCGCGAAACGGGTGAACAGACCCGCCCACGCGGCGAGCTCGCTGGCACCGTTGTTGCAGTGCACCATCGCCACCTCGTCCCCCGCCGGCGTGGTCACGAGATCGAGTTCGCGGTGCACCTCGGAGAGCGGATGCTCCAGCACGACCATCGCGAAGATGCTGGTGCCGGCGCTCACGTTCCCGGTTCGCGGGGCGACGGAATTCGTGGCGACCATGCCCGTTCCCGCATCGCCTTCCGGAGGACAGAGCGGGATGCCGGGTCGCAGGCCGCCCCGTGGATCGAGCAGCGCCGCCCCCTCGGCCGTCAGCGCACCGGCCGCGGCACCGGCGGGGAGCACGGCGGGCAGGAGACGGGCCACGGGCACGGGCAGACGCTCGCCGACGACGGCGTCATAGGCCCCGAGCATCCGCGCGTCGTAGTCGCCGGTCGCGGGGTCGATCGGGAACATGCCGGACGCGTCGCCGACACCGAGCACGCGCTCCCCCGTCAGCCGGTGGTGCACATAGCCGGCGAGCGTGGTGATGCTCGCGATCCGGGAGAGGTGCGGCTCGTCGTCGAGCACCGCCTGGTGCAGGTGCGCGATCGACCAGCGGAGGGGGATGTTGACGCCGAAGAGCTCCCCCAGCTCGGCGGAAGCGGTGCCCGTGTGGGTGTTGCGCCACGTGCGGAACGACACCAGCAGTTCGCCCGACGCGTCGAAGGCGAGGTAGCCGTGCATCATCGCCGAGACCCCGATGGCGCCGAACGTGTCCGGACGGATGCCGTGACGTCGCTCGGCATCGTCGATCAGTGCCGTGTACGCCGCCTGCACACCGCTCCACACCTCATCGATCGGGTAGGTCCAGAGCCCGTCAGCGAGCCTGTTCTCCCACGAGAAGGAGCCGGTGGCGAGCACCTCGGTCGGCTCGGGGCCGATCAGACAGGCCTTGATGCGGGTCGAGCCCAGCTCGATGCCGAGGCTCGTGCGCCCGTCCCTGATGTCGTCGACGGCGCTCATCGACGGGTGTCCTCGCTCTGGCCGTACACGTTCTGGTAGCGGTCGAAGAGACGGTCGACCTCGGACTGCGCGATCGGGATCAGAGGTCCGGCCTCGCGGGCGATGTGCACCGTGCGGGCGACGTCTTCGACCATGACGGCGGCCTTCACGGCGTCCTTCGCATCCGAGCCGATCGTGAACGGGCCGTGGTTCTGCATGAGCACCGCCCTGGAGCGGTGCCCGCTGAGGGTGTCGACGATGCCGCGGCCGATCGAATCGTCGCCGATGACGGCGAACGGCCCGATCGGGATCGGCCCACCGAACTCATCGGCCATCGCGGTGATGACGCAGGGGATCTCCTCGCCCCGTGCGGCCCAGGCGACGGCGTACGTCGAGTGCGTGTGCACGACGCCGCCGACCTCCGGCATGTGCCGATAGACGTAGGCATGCGCGGCGGTGTCGCTCGACGGAGAACGATCGCTGCCCGGTGTGCCGGGGATCACCGCGCCGTCGAGATCGCAGAGGATCATGTTCTCGGGCCGCAGGTCGTCGTAGCTCACGCCGCTGGGCTTGATCACGAACAGGTCTGCTCCGGGCACACGGCCCGACACGTTCCCCCCGGTCCAGACCACCAGTCCGTAGCGGACCAGTTCGCCGTGCAGGCGGGCCACGTCGGCACGGATCGTCGCGATCGCGTGTTCGATGTCGGGTGCGAAGGTGGGGGCGTCGTCGCTCACAGCTGCCTCAAGAGTTCTCAGCCGGCCACTGTGACCGGTCACAGAAGTGTGTCACGCGACCGCGCGAACCGTCAACACCGGGGCAGCAGGTCAGCGAGGAGGAGCGACGGAGGAGCGCGCGACCAGGACGGGGGCCACGGGCGGCAGGGCGGAGGCGGCCTCGCCACCGCCGATCGCCGCGGCGACCGCCCGCCGCGCGAGCTCCTCGAAATCCTGACGCACGGTCGTGAGCGCCGGCCAGTAGTACGCGGCATCCGGGGCATCGTCGAAGCCGACCACACTGACGTCCCCCGGAACCGCGAGCCCGGCCTCGTGCAGAGCGCTCAGCAGACCGAGCGCCATCTGGTCGTTGGCCGCGAACACCGCCGTCACACCGGATCGCCGCACCGCCTCGACAGCCGCGTAGCCGGACCCCGCCGACCAGTCGCCCTGGATCACCGGGCCGGACACCAGCCCGCGGGACGCGAGCTCCGCAGCGAACCCTTCGGCGCGCGACTCCGCCTCGAGCCAGTCCGCCGGTCCGGCGAGGTGCGCGATGTGCGTGTGCCCGACCTCGGCGAGCGCAGCGACCGCCAACCGCGCCCCGGCCGCCTGGTCGACGGACAGACCCGTCGCCCCCAGGCCTGCGGAGTGCAGCGTCACGACCGGTACGTCGATGCGCAGCTCCCCGAGGGCCTCGAGCGTCTGGGCATGGGGTGCGACGACGACGATCCCCTCCACTCCCTGGACGACGAGATGATCGACCGCGGCGACCACGGCCCGGACGTCCGCCGCATCCGCGAAGGCGGCGCTCACCCAGTAGCCGGCCTCGCGGGCGGAGGCCTCCAGCGCAGCGAGACTGCGCGACGGACCGTACTGCAGCGCGTCCGAGGCCAGCACGCCGAGCGTCCGGGACCGGCGGGTGCCCAGGGCACGGGCGGCATTGTTCATCCGGTAGCCGAGCTCCACCATCGCGGAGACCACGCGCTCCTTGGTGTCCGGGGCGACGTCGGGGTGGTCGTTCAGCACCCGTGACACGGTCTGTCGGGACACTCCGGCGCGGGCGGCGACGTCACGGACGCCGATGGGTCGGCCGCGGCCGCTGCTGGTGTCACTCACGCCGACGAGTGTACGGCTTTCGCCGCCGGCATCCCGCGGTCGTGGCACTCTGGTCACATGCGCATCGCTCTCACCGGCTCATCGGGCAAGCTCGGACGCGTCGTCGCCCGCGAACTCCGCGCGAGCGGCTACGACGTCATCGGCATGGACCTCGCCGGAGACCGCGGACCCGGCTTCGTGCAGGTCGACCTGACCGACTACGGCCAGGTGGTCGACGCGTTCACCGCGGTCGGCGACCAGCATGACGGGGTCGACGCCGTGGTGCACCTCGGGGCGATCCCCGCGCCCGGCATCCGCACCGACGTCGCCACCTTCCACAACAACATGCCCGCCACGTTCAACGTGTTCTGGGCCGCGGTGCGCCTGGGCATCACCCGCATCGTGTACGCATCGAGCGAGACGGTGCTCGGCCTGCCGTTCGATGTGCCACCGCCTTACGTGCCAGTGGACGAGGAGTATCCCGCGCGCCCCGAGTCCGTGTACTCGCTCGTGAAGACGCTCGAGGAGCAGCTCGCGACCGAGCTCGTGCGCTGGCACCCCGACCTGTCCATCACGGCGCTGCGCTTCTCGAATGTCATGGTGCCGGAAGACTATGCCGCGTTCCCGTCGTTCGACGCCGATGCGCTCGCGCGCAAGTGGAACCTCTGGGGCTACATCGACGCCCGCGACGGAGCACAGGCCGTGCAGCGGGCGCTCGAGGTGGCGCCCACCGGTTTCGAGACGTACATCATCGCGGCAGCCGACACCGTCATGTCGCGCCCGAACGCGGAGTTGCTGGCCGAGGTGTTCCCCGGGGTCCCCGTGACCCGCGAGGTGGGCCCGAACGAGACGCTCCTGTCGATCGACAAGGCGCGCCGCGTACTGGGCTACGTGCCGCAGCACTCCTGGCGCGACCACATCTGACACCGTTCCGGTCGCGATATTCCACCTTCGTCGGGCGACGGAGCTGGAATATCGCGACGGGAACGGCGGCACCGCGGCGGCTACTCCTTCTTGCGCGTCACCACCCGCTGCAGCAGCACGAAGACCAGGAGGATGCCACCGGTGATGATGGTGGTCATCTCGGGAGGGATGCCGCCGTCGCGCGTGATCAGCACGTTCATGAGCCCGAGCACCAGTGCGCCGACGACGGAGCCGAGCACGTAGCCGTATGCTCCCGTGAGCACCGTGCCGCCGATGACAGCGGCCGCGATCGCGTCGAGCTCCCACCCGATGCCGGTGATGTTCTGAGCCGTGCCGAGACGCGCCGTGTAGAGCACGGCGGCCAACCCCGCGAGTCCACCGCTGATCACGTAGACGAGGACCTTGGTGCGCCACACCGGGAGCCCCATCAGGAGCGCGGAGCTCTCGGAGCCGCCGATCGCGTAGACCGTGCGCCCGGTGCGGGTGCGGTGCAGCACGAAGAACGCCACGAGCACGACGACGACCGCGATGATCACGGCCGGAGTGATGACGAGGTCGTTCACCTTCGGACCGTCGATGATCTTCAGCTGCACGCCGATCCAGCGCAGCGGAGAGTCCTCCCCCAGACGCTCAGGGGTGGTGCTGAGCAGCGAGGCGAGTCCGCGACCGAGGAACATCATGGCCAGCGTCGCGATGAAGGGCTGCACGTTGAAGTACCTGATCAGGATGCCGGACACGAGGCCGAACGCCGCTCCGGCGCCGATCATGACGGCGATCACGGCGAAGGCGTTCCACCCCGCGTTGGCGAGCATGACCCCGGCGACCGAGGAGAACGCGATGACGGATCCCACCGAGAGGTCGATGCCTCCGGTGATGATCACGAACGTCATCGCGACGGCGAGCACGATCAGGTGCGCGTTGTTGATGAGCAGGTTGGACAGCGTGTTGAACTGCACGACGCGCCCGTACGCGATCTCCCCGTACACGACCATCGCCACGAAGATGACGACGGATGCGATCGTCGGGAGGACCGACGGGTTCGCGAGGATCAGCCGCCGGATGCGGCCCACCGGATCAACACGCTGCGGCGGCACGGTGGCGTCGATCAGAGCGGTCATGCGTTCGCCTCCTCTTTGAGGGATTCTTGGGCGGGGGTGGTCGAGACGACCCGTCGTCGCGTGCGGAACCAGCTGCGCACCCGTTCCGACTGCAGCAGACACAGCACGACGATCACGATCGCCTTGAAGGCGGGCGTCGCCGACGACGACACCCCGAGATAGAGCACGGTCTTGTCGAGCGTCGCGATGAGCAGCGCACCGACGAACGCCCCACTGAGGGAGAACTTGCCACCGGCGAGCGACGCCCCGCCGATCACCACTGCGAGGATGGCGTCGAGCTCGAGCTGATAGCCGGTGCGGGAGATGTCGACGGTCATGACGCTGCCCACCGACATGATGCCGGCCACTCCGGCGAGGAGGCCGCTGAGCACATACGCCGTCAGCAGCAGTCCCGCCGGCTTGATCCCGGCCATGCGACTCGCCTTGGGATTGATGCCGATCGCCTCGATCATGAGGCCCAGAGCGCTGCGACGAACCACTGCGCCGACCGCGAGCACGATCAGCACGGCCAGGATGAAGACCACCGGGATGCCGATCAGGTAGCCGTTCGAGATCCAGCGGAACGGGGCGCTCGTCGCCGAGGTGTTCTGCCCGCCCGTGATCACCTTGGCGATGCCTCGCCCTGCGAGCATGAGGACGAGCGTCGCGATGAACGGTTGCAGCCCGATGTAGGCGACGAGGACTCCGTTCACTGCCCCCAGGATGGCCGTGACCAGCAGCGCGAGCCCGACGGCGGCGAACGCGACGCCCACCGACTCCGAGTCACCGGCCGCGCGGAGGAACTCCATCGAGACCGCGCCGGCCACCGCCATCAGCGAGCCGACGGAGAGGTCGATGCCACCGGTCGCGATCACGAGGGACATGCCGATCGCGATCATCATCACGGGTGCCGCCTGGCGGAGGATGTCGATCACGTTGCCGACCAGATTCCCGTTGTTCGGGTTGATCGTCACCGCCAGGTACGTCGGATCCTTCATCACGTTCAGCGCCAGCAGCGCCACGATGGCGACGATGCCCCAGAAGAACGGCTTGCGGATGAGGTCATGCCAGAAGGTCGTGCCGGCTGCGGCGGTCATCGCGCGCCCTCGCTCTCGGTGGTGGGGACGACGGCCTCGGGGAGCGCCCCCTCCGCGTCGTCGAGTGTCTCGGCGGCGGCCTCCAGCCCGTGCGCGGCGATGACGTCGACGATCTCCTGCGCCGTCACATCCGGTCCGTTCTGGATCTCGCCGATCTTGCGGTGATCCTTGATGACGACGATGCGCTCGGAGAGTCGCACCACCTCCTCGAGCTCGGAGGAGATGAACACCACGGCGACGCCGTCCTCGGCGAGCTGCGCGACGGTCTCCTGGATCTCGGCTTTGGCACCGATGTCGATCCCGCGGGTCGGCTCGTCCAGGATCAGCAGATCGGGCGATGTCGCGAGCCAGCGGCCGAGGAGCACCTTCTGCTGGTTGCCGCCGGAGAGGTTCTTGATCATCCGGTGGGGGTCTGCGGGGCGCACGTTGAGCTCGTCGATGTACTTCCGGACGATCGCGTCCTGCTCCTTGCGAGACATCGGACGCGCCCAGCCGCGCTTGGCCTGAACCGCGAGGATGATGTTCTCCCGCACGGTGAGATCGCCGACGATGCCCTCGTCGCGGCGGTTCTCCGTCGAGAACGCGATGCGACGGGCGAGCGCGTCCGAAGGGGACCTCAGGTCGGTGCGGGTGCCGTCGAGGGCGATGGTCCCCTCGTCGGCGCGGTCGGCTCCGTAGAGCAGTCGCGCGAGTTCGGTGCGGCCGGCGCCGAGCAGTCCGGCGAAGCCGACGACCTCACCTCGGCGGATCTCGATGTCGGTCGCCTCGACCGCTCCGCGCCGTGCGATCCCCGATGCCGAGAGCAGCGGCTTCTCCGCGGGGTCGCGCGGTTCGCGTCGGCGGTTGCCCCCGAGGGAGGTGAGGGCGTCGAGGTCTTTGCCGATCATGGTCGAGATGAGGGCGTGGCGATCGAGCTCGCTCGTGAGGTACTCGCCCTCGTACCGTCCGTTGCGCAGCACGGTGAGCCGATCGCTGATCGCGTAGATCTGGTCGAGGAAGTGGGAGACGAACAGGATGGCGACGCCCTGATCGCGCAGGGAGCGGATGACCGTGAACAGCCCCTCGACCTCGGCGGCATCGAGGCTCGAGGTCGGCTCGTCGAGGATCAGGACCTTGGCGTCGACGGCCATCGCCCGGCTGATCGCGACCAGCTGCTGCATCGCGATCGAGAGCGTCGAGAGCGGCTTGTGGGTGTCCAGCCCCTGCAGGCCCAGCCGCCCGAGCGCCGCCGTGGCCGCGCGGTGGGTGGCCCGCCAGTTGATGTCGAACAGGCCGCGCACCTCGTGTCCGAGCATCACGTTCTCGCCGATGGAGAGGTTCGGGGCGAGGTTGACCTCCTGGTACACGGTCGAGATGCCTGCGGCCTGCGCGTCTCCGGTGCCGCTGAAGCTGCGCTCCTCCCCGCCGACCACGATCGTTCCGGAGTCGATCGTGTAGACACCCGTGAGTGCCTTGATCAGGGTCGACTTGCCGGCACCGTTCTCTCCCATGAGGGCGTGCACCTCACCGGGGAAGAGGCGGAAGTCGACGCCGTCGAGCGCCTTGACGCCGGGGAACTCGATCGAGATCCCTCGCATCTCGACGATGGGCCGTTCTTGGTTCATCGCTGTCTCTCCGTCTGAGAAGCCGGGTGGCGCAGACCTCGCTGCACCACCCGGCGTGAGGCCGAAGCCTCGGGGTGATCAGTACTTGCGGTCGGCCAGAACGGCCTTGGCCGCGTCGGCGGAGTCGAACGCCTTGCTGGGGACGATGATGTAGGAGTCGACGGACTCTCCGGCCAGCGTCTTCTTCACCACGTCGAGCGCGGTCTCGCCGAACAGCGGGTTGTACTCGTGCACGTAGCTGAGCTGCCCTTCGGCGAGGGCCTCCATCGCGCTCTTGGTGCCGTCGATCGTCGCGATCTTGACGTCGGTGCCGATCGCCAGGCCGGCTTCCTCCGCTGCCTGGGCCGCGCCGAGACCCATCTCGTCGTTCTGTGCGAACACGAACTGGATGTCGTTGTTGTTGGCCTTCAGCATCGTCTCGAAGACGCTCTTGCCCTCTTCCGCCGACCAGTTCGCCGTCTGGGAGTCGAGCTTGGTCAACGACGAGTCGCCGAGGCCCTCCTCGAAGCCCTTGTTGCGCTCGTTGACCACACCGACACCGGCCGGGCCCTCGAGCACGACGTAGTTGCCGCCCTCGGGGAAGGCGGATGCCGCCCACGTGCCGACCTCCTTGGCGACCTCGACGTTGTCGGGCGCGATCCGGGTCACGTAGAGGCTGTCGTCGTTCGGCTCGATCCCGCGGTCCAGCAGGATCACGGGGATCTCCGCCTCCTGGGCACGCTTGAGCGAGTCCTCCCACCCGGATGCCTCGGTGGCCGAGAGCAGGATGACATCGACGCCCGCATCGACGAACGACGTGAACGCGTCGATCTGCGACTTCTGGTCGAGGTTGGTGGCCGGGGCGTACTTGAGGTCGAATCCGGCATCCTCGGTGAAGGTCTCCTGGATGTTGCGCTCGTTGGCCTCTCGCCACGCGCCTTCGGGACCGACGGCGACGAATCCGACGGTCGTCACCTCTCCCCCGTCACCGCTGCCGCTGTCGTCCGACCCGCCGGTCGAGCAGGCGGCGAGGCCGATCGCGAGCACTCCTGCGGCTGCCAGACCCATCGCCGCGCGCATGCGCTTCTTCACGGACATTTCTCCTCCTTGAGACGCCGGCATGAACCGGCAAACCGTTTCGGACCGATCGTGGTCCTGGTGATTGCAGGACCACCCTGAGGCCGTCCTGCTGGCGATGTTACCGGGAACAAACTCTGGAACACAACGTCGATTTGAAAAATGGCGCTTCTTCGATGAGGTCCGGCTGTTACCGGACACAACTAGTGCAGGAGTGGCTCGATATCCGCGGCGATCATCTCGACCACCGTGTCGACCGTCACTCCCGGACCGTTGCTGAGCTCGCCGATCTTCTCGCGGTCCTTCAGGACGATGATCCGGTCGCTCACCCGCACGACCTCCTCGAGCTCGGAGGAGATGAACACCACCGCGACGCCACCGGCCGCGAGCTCGCTGACCCGGCGCTGGATGTCGAGCTTCGCCGCGATGTCGATCCCCCGCGTCGGCTCGTCGAGGATCAGCACGTGCGGGCGGACCGCGAGCGCACGTGCGAGCAGGACCTTCTGCTGGGCTCCCCCCGAGAGCATCTTCACGGGGCGGTCGATGTCGACGGGATCGAGGTGCAGGCCCTCCACGTAGGCGTCGATCAGCGCCTCGGATTCCCCCGCCGACAGCGGTCGCGACCACCCACGCAACGCCTGCAGCGAGAGGAGGATGTTCTCCCGTGCCGTGAGGTCGCCGATGATTCCCTGCGTGCGGCGGTTCTCCGTCGACATCGCGATCCGGTGATGCAGCGCGACGGAGGGGCTGCGCAGCTCCACGCGCTCGCCGTCGACCCACACCTCGCCGGAGTCGGCACGCGCGACACCGGACAGCAGACTCGCGAGCTCGGTTCTGCCGGAACCGCGCAGGCCCGCGAAGCCGACGATCTCCCCCCGCTGCATCTCGACGTCGGTGCCGCCCATCTCACCGCGGCGCCCGAGGTCCAGAGCCCGGAGCGCAGGCAGACCGTCGGAGGCGTAGTGGTGGGACGTGCGCTCCGATCGGAGCGCCCGCAGGCTCTCGATGTCCTTGCCCAGCATCTGGGAGATCAGCTCGGCTCTGTCCAGATCGTGCGTCGCGCTCTCCGCGACGAGGCGACCGCCCCGCAGGACCGTCATGCGGTCACTGATCGCGAAGGCCTGCTCGAGGAAGTGCGACACGAACAGGATCGCGACTCCGCGTTGGCGGAGGCTGCGGATGACGCGCATCAGGGTGGCGACCTCGGCCTGGTCGAGGCTCGACGTGGGCTCGTCGAGCACCAGCACGTCCGGGTCGTCGACCACGGAGCGCGCCAGGGCGACGAGCTGTTTCTGCGCCGGAGACAGCAGGGCGACCGGCGTCCGGGGATCGAGATCGTCCAGCCCCAGTCGGGCGAGCGCCTGAGCCGCGTCGGTCCGGGTACGGCGCCAGTCGATGCCGAAGCGACCTCGCCGCTCGCGGCCCAGCATCACGTTCTCGGCGACGGTGAGGTTCGGACTCAACTGCGTCTCCTGGAACACGGTCGCGATTCCCGCTGCCCTGCTGTCCGCGACTCCGGAGAATCGACGCTGCTCTCCCGCGATCGTCACGGTCCCCGCCGCCGGCGTGCATGTTCCGGTCAGCACGGCGATGAGCGTGGACTTGCCTGCTCCGTTCTCGCCCATGAGCGCGTGCACCTCACCGGGGAACAGACGGAAATCGACGCCGTCCAGCGCGCGCACCCCGGGGAATTCGACGGTGATCCCGGAGAGCTCGACGACCGGCTGCTGTCCGACGGCGGACATCACCGCGCCTCCCGCGGAGGCGCGGTCGAGGCCCGCGTGACGATCTCGGTGGGGATGCGGGTGAACGCGGGGATCTCGCGCTCCTCGATCGCGGCGCGCAGCGTCTCGACCACTGCGACGCCGAGGGCATGGAAGTCCTGGCGGATCGTGGTCAGCGGCGGGAGGAAATGTCGCGCCAGGGGCACATCGTCGAAGCCGACGACGCTGAGATCCCCCGGGACGCTGAAGCCCTTGTCGTGCAGACCGTGGATGAGCCCGATGGCCATGTCGTCGTTCGCCGCGAAGACGGCCGTGTAGTCCGGGAGCCTGTTGAGCCCCATCGCGAAGTCGTAGGCGAAGTCGGCAGACCAGTCACCGACCACGATCGGACGCTCACGGATACCCCACGACTTCGCCCTCGAGTGGAATGCACGCTCGCGAGCACGGGCGTCGAGCCAGTCCAGCGGACCGGAGATGTGCAGGATGTCCCGGTGTCCGAGCGCCACCAGGTGATCCACGAGCAGTGTGGTGCCGGCGTGCTGATCGATCGACACCGTCAGGAAGGTGGGGTCGGCGTCGGCCTTCACGACGAGCATCGGCACGTTGATGACCACACGGCGCAGCGCCGCCACGGACGACGATCTCGGCGCGATCACGCATAGCGCGTCGACCCCCTGCGTCATGAGGGTCTCGACGGCCTCCTGCGGCGAGAGGCCGTCGCCTTCGTGGAGTGCGATCTGGGCGACCGAGTAGTCGGCCCCGCGGGCGGCGAGCTCGACGGCGCTCAGGATGCTGGTGGGCCCGAAGGCACCGGGACTCTCGACGAGCACGCCGATGCGCCGGGACCGCTGCGTCGCGAGAGCCCTCGCCACGAGGTTGGGGCGGTAGTCGAGCTCTTCGATCGCTTCGAGCACCCGGCGTCGCGTGTCGGGCTTGATGTTGGGATGGTCGTTCAGCACCCGGGACACCGTCATGTGCGACACGCCGGCGATCACCGCCACCTGGCGGATGTTGGGTTTGTCCGAGCCGACGCTCACCATACACACCTCCGTCGGCCCCGCCTTGAGCGATGTTACCGAGAACACCATCGGGCGCGCAATGGCGGGTGAGAGCCCGTCCCCTCCCCCTGCGGGGGGCAGTGAGAGGGGACGGGCCGAAGAGGGTCGGTCGCCGCCGGGAAGCGGCGCCCTCACCTCACTCCGTCTCAGCCTCCCCGGCTGAGCGGCGGCCTCGGCGGCGCAGGATCCAGAGCCCGGATCCGAGTGCCAGGAGCAGCGCACCGAGCCACGCCGCCGTCAGCGACGCACTCGCGTCGCCTCCGGTGGTCGCGAGGGAGCCGTCGGAACCGGTGGCGACACCACCGCCGGTTCCGCCGACGCTGCCGCCGACGCTGCCGCCGCCGGTTCCGCCGTCAGTGCCGCCGTCCGTTCCGCCGTCGGTCCCACCGCCCGTGTTCGCGCGGGTGACGGCGAGCGGCAACCGCGCGAGTTCCGTCTCGCCATCACGCAGCACGATGTGGTGCGCTCCAGCCGTCGTGTCAGCAGGGATCGTGACGGTCGCCTCGAGCCGGCCGTCCGCGGTGGTGGCGGTCGCGAGCGCGCGGTACGTGCTCTCGATGCCGATCTCCACCTCGTCGGCCGTCACCCCGGTGGCGGTCACGGTGAGCGAGCCTCCGGCAGCGACCGTCGAAGCCGACAGCTTCACGCTCAGCTGAGCCCCAGGGACGTCATCGATCGCGGCGAACGCCCAGTTGTCGACCTCGAACAGGTCGCTGTCGGCGTCAGCACCCTCGGCGCCGGCGAAGACGAAGAACACGTCGTGCTCGCCGGTGGCGCCGCTGACCTCTGCCTCGACCTTCGTCCACTCGCCGATCGGACCGTCGACCGGGATCTCGGCCACGACAGGACCATCGACATCGTCCAGGCGCACCTGGATGCTGCTTCCGGCGACCAGGGGCTTCACCGTGGCGGACACCGTCTTCGCTCCGGAGCCGAAGTCGACCCCGGAGATGCCGGAGAAGTCCCCGTCATCGATGCCGGAGAGCACCATGTTGCCCGCCCCGTTGTGCTCGGCGAACTCCACCGAGGCCGCATCCGTCTTGGCCGTGGTGATACCGAGCTGCCATGCCAGGGTCTCCGCCTCGAAGGTGCGGTACGGATCGAAGCTCTCGACCTGCGGGACGCCGGCCTTGGTGCCGACGATCGGCTTGATGGTGCCGTCCTGGTTGAACTCGAGCTTGTCGATGTGAACGGAGCGGTAGCCCTGGGTGGCACCCGGTGTCCCGAGAGCCGCGGCCCATGCCGCTCCGCGCGTCTGCGCGTGATACGTGAAGTATGTCTCGCCCTTGTACGTGAACATGTCGGAGTGGTTGTTGCCGCCGTTGCCCGCTCCGAAGAACGTGCCCTGGTTCTGGAACGCCACGCCCGCGTACTCCGAGGAGCCCAGCTTCATCGGGTCATCGGTCATCATGTAGGCGATCGCGCCCCGCGACGGGTACAGTCCCGGAGCCTCGTTCACCTGGAAGTTCGACGAGTACGAGTAGTAGTACTTGCCGTCGCGCTTGAACATGCTGGAAGCCTCGAACATACCGGGGGCATCGATCTCGACCGGGTCGCCGTCGAGGGTGACCATGTCGTCCTTCAGCTTCACGACTCTGGTCGACTTGGGGTTCTGCGGCCCCTGCACGTTCGGCGAGGTGCCGATCTGCGAGTTGCCACCGAAGTACAGGTAGCCCTGTCCGTCGTCGTCGATGAACACCTCGGGGTCGAACAGCCACATCCCTGCAGGGAAGCCACCGGCGGCGATGTAGTCGCGCGACACCGTGTCGGGGATGATCTTCTTGCCGAGCGGATCCTCCCACGGACCGAGCGGCGAGCCGCCGACGACGACCGCCGTGCCGGTCCCGCTGTCGCAGAAGTAGAGGTAGACCTTGCCGTCCTTCTCGATCGCGGCCGGAGCCCAGGAGTTGCGGGCCCACGGAGCGGCTCCGCCCTCACGCGCGATCGGCACGGAGCCGTGGTCGACCCAGTTGACCATGTCGGTCGTGGACATCACATTGAGCCGGGTGATCCCGCCGTAGCCGTTGGACTGCGTCGGCAGACCGTTCTCGTCCTTGCTGTTCAGGTCGTACTGCTGCGTGTCATCGGTGGAGTAGATGTACAGGCGGCCGTTGTAGACGAGGTGATGCGGATCGGCACCGAACTTGTGCCCGACGAGCGGGTTGTGATCGCCGACCGGCTTGGTCTGGACGTTCTCCAGGCTCGTGAAGGCGGGGACCTCGGGAGCATCGGCGATCTTCACGAGCGAGAGATCGTCGACCGAGAAGTCCTGCAGCGCCTCGGAACCCCAAGGCGACTCCACGAACAGCCAGCCCGCCGCGACGTGCTTGGCCTCGGCCGTGAACTCCTGGGAGAACGTTCCCCACTCGCCCTTCGTGAAGGTGTGCCCGTAGTCGGCGCATCCGTTGAAGTTCGTGGGGCAGAACGTGAAGTTGAACTGCTGGGTGGCGTTGCCCTCGTCGTACTTGAGCGTGCCGGTGAGACGGTAGGAGGCACCCAGCTCGATCTTGTCCGCGACGTTCGCGAACGGACCCGACTGCGTGTTCTCGCGGCCGGTGACCTTCAGGGAGTGCGCGCCGCTCGCCGCATCGTCGCTCAGTGCCAGAGTGCCGCCGCGAGGGCTGGTCCAGCCGTTCAGGTCGGAGACGAACCGGCCGTCCGGCAACAGGTTGCCCGGCACCGCCGGAGGCTCGGACACTGCGGCGCCGTCGGCAGTGGTCAGCGAGACGTCATCGATCACGAACGACTGCACGTCGGTGTTCCAGGGGGTCTCGACGAAGAGGATGTCGTAGTCGGCGGACAGCGGAGTGAACGATTTCTGGACGGTCGCCCACTCGCCGGCGGTGGCCGTGGTGGAGGCCACGACGTCGCACCGGCTCCGAGTCGAGGTGCACAGCACCACGTTGAAGTCCTGCGAGGCACGACCTGCGTCGAACTTCAACGACAGCGACAGATCGTATGACCGATCCATCTGCAACAAGCCCGTCACCGTCGAGGTCGGCCCTGATTGGAAGCTGGAGCGACCGCTGATCGCAAGCGCCTTCGACCCGGTACGGGCATCCGTGCTCTCCGCGAGCGTTCCGCCCAGAGGTGCGGTCCACCCCGACAGCCCGGACTCGAAAGTGCCGTTCTGGATGATGTTCGACGGAGCAGCGAAGGCCGCGCCCGGCATGGCCACGGCGGTCACGGACGACGCGACGAGGGCAGCGACCCCCAGTAGCGCCGCCGGGCGCGATGTGGATCGGCTGCGCTGCCGATCGGTGGATCTGCGGTGTGTTTTCACGGGTTTCTCCTTGTGGATCGATTCGCTAGAGGGCGCACGAGCGCACGCCGACGACGGCCTTTCCCGCACGGGAGAAGACCGCAGAGGACGGAGCTCAGGCGGAGGTGGGAAGCGACCGGCAGCGTCCGTCGCGGCGGATGGGCCGTTGGACGGGTTCCGGTCCCCTTGTGGGGTCTATGAGGCTGACGCATCGACCGGTGCCGACGGAGGCGGTCCTCCGGGCGCTCGGCGTCATGGCGTCGCGAGGGAGATGCTCAGCGCGGGGGCTGATCCTGCCGCGATCCGCGCGCCGGGCAGGGGCCGGCGGCACCGCGATCGGGTCGACAGGGACGACTTCCGGTGACGCTGTTCATGCACTCTCCTCCTTGAGATACCGGGCCCTGCACCAGGCGGATCCGGCGGCCCGACGGGCCGTGTGATGATGACTTCTGCGTTGATGTTACCGGTAACAGATTTCGGAACACAAGATGCTTCCGGTCGGGCGCCCGTTCCGGTCGCGATATTCCACCTTCGTCGGGCGACGGAGCTGGAATATCGCGACAGGAACGGCGGCTACGGGCCCGGGTACAGGCGCAGGGCCAGGGCCAGCGACTAGAGGCCCAGACGCTGCAGGTACGGGTTGACCAGCCGACGGTCCGGGTCGTAGCGGGCGGCGAGCGCGGCGAAGTCGGCCCAGCGCGGGTAGCGCGTGCGCACCTCGGCGCCGTCGAGCGTGAACACCTTGCCCCAGTGCGGTCGGGCCGTGCCGGGGAGGGCGGCCTCGATCGCCGGCAGCAGCTCTCGCACCCCCGCCTCGTCCGGGCGCCAGGTGAAGTGGATTCCGACGACGTCAGCGCCGGAGGACGAGCTGAGCCACAGATCGTCCGCGCGCACCGTGCGGATCTCGCTCACCAGGAGCAGCGGGGCGATGCGTCCGGCGAGCGTGCGCACGGCCTGGATCGACGCGACAGCGTCCGCTCGCGGGACGAGGTACTCGCTCTGCAGCTCGGCACCGGCCGATGGGGTGAAGTCGAGCTTGAAATGGGCCAGCCGCTCGAACCAGGGACCGGCGACCCCGAGCTGCTCCGTGCACGCGACGGGGTCGACACCGAGGATGGGGTGTCTCTTGCTCACCGCCGGCACGGCCCCGAGCCGCTCGAACAGGGACTCCCGCGCGGCCTCACGCGCTTCCGGCAGGCGCTGCTTCACCCAGATCTGGTCGACTGCGTCGGTGTGCTCCCAGGTCGAGAACAGGCTCACGCTGGTGCCGATCGAGGTGACCGCATCGAAGTCGGCGAGCACCGCGTCCCAGTCCGGGCGCTCGAAGACGTGCTGTGCCACCTGATAGGTCGGCTCGACGTCGAGCGTCACGTCGAGGACGACTCCGAGCGCGCCGAGGCTCACGACCGCACCGTCGAAGTCGGCATCCCCACGCTGCAACACGCGCGTCTCGCCGGAGGGTGTGAGGATCGTGAGGCCCCGCACCGCGCTCGCGAGCGAACCGATCGCATCGCCGGAGCCGTGCGTTCCGGTGGCGATGGCCCCGGCGACGGAGATGTGCGGCAGCGAGGCCAGGTTCGCGAGTGCCAGTCCTTCGGCCTCGAGCAGAGGGGCGATGTCGCCGTAGCGCGCACCACCGGAGACGCGCACGGCCGTGCGGTCCGCATGGACCTCGCACACCATGGGGAGGCGATCCAGCGCGATGAGCAGGCCCTCGGTGTCGGCGATGTCGTTGAAGCAGTGCCGCGAGCCGAGCACGCGCACCGGTCCGCCGCGGTCGAGCAGGTCACCGAGCTCATCGACCGACGCGGGGTGGGCGAGGGTCGAGGCCCGGTAGGTGAGGTTGCCTGCCCAGTTGCGCTCGGTCGTCATGGCGCCATGATAGCCACGCCCCGATTACATCGATGCAGTCGGGCCGCATCGAACCTCGGCGATAGGCTGACCGGATGACAGCGCCGCCCCCGCCCCGTGCCACGATGAAGGACGTCGCCGCCCTTGCAGGGGTGTCGCCCAAGACGGTCTCGAACGTGGTGACCGGCACCGTCCCGGTCAATGAGAGCACCCGCGCCAAGGTCGAGTCGGCGATGGCGCAGCTCGACTTCGTCCCGAACCTCAGCGCCAGGGGGCTGCGCAAGGGGCGCTCCGGCATCATCGCGGTCGCCCTTCCCGATCTCGCGACCGCATTCTCGGCGGAGCTCGTCCATCGCATCGTCGAAGCCGCCCACGAGCGGGGCCTCGCCGTGCAGATCGAGGAGACGGCCTCGGAACCGGAGCGCGAGAAGGAGCTGGTCTCCCGCGCCAGGGCACACCTGGTCGACGGCCTCATCCTCAACCCGATCCGCCTCGAGGACAGCGTGCTGAAGTACGCCGATCGCCTTCCTCCGCTCGTGGTCATCGGCGAGGTGGAGCAGAACCGCGCCGATCATGTGCGCATCGACAGCCGCCGGGCCGCTGCCGACGCGACACGACACGTGCTGTCCCGCGGCGCGACGCGGATCGCCGTCGTGGGCGCGGACGATGATCCGTCGATCGCGACGGCCACGAGCAGGCTGCGCCTCGAGGGCGTGCACGATGCGCTCCGCGAGGCCGGCATCCCCCGGGATCCGGCTCTCGAGATCAATCGCCTGCCCTGGTCGATGGACGGAGGCGCGGAGGCGGTGCGCCTGCTGCTGGAGCGTCGCGTGCCCTTCGACGCGATCGTGGCTTTCACGGATTCGCTCGCCCTCGGCGCTCTGCACACTCTGCACGACAACGGCATCGGGGTGCCGGACGACGTCATCGTGACGGGCTTCGATGACGTGGAGTTCTCGCGCTTCACCTCCCCGGCACTGACCTCCGTGGCATTCGATCGACGGGCGTTCGCGATCGCGGCGCTCGGTCTGCTCGAGTCCCGGATGGACGATCGCACGGCTCCCCCACGCGCACTCACACTGTCGCACCACCTCCTCGAGCGCGCCAGCACGCAGGGTCGCCCGTCCGGCCACCGCCCCTGACGGCGGCGCACGCCACGACGATGCGCGCCGTGACGGCGAACGCTTGCGCCGTCGATTACATCGATGTAATGATGGGTCGTCCCGCCCACGGTCACAAAGGAGTGACGATGACGCCCCCGCTCGATCTGTCCAGAAGGCAGTTCCTCGCTGCCACCTCCCTGGCTGCCGGCGCAGCACTGCTCGCCGGCTGCGCCCCCGGCTCCGCGCCGGGCTCCGGGCCGCAGACGCTGCAGTTCTGGCATCTGCTCAGCGGAGGCGACGGCGTCACCATGTCGCAGCTGCTGGACGAGGTGAACGGTGCACAGAACGCCTTTCGCATCCGCCCGACCGTGCTCGCCTGGGGCACGCCCTACTACACGAAGCTCGCGATGGCCGGCGCGGGCGGTCGCGCTCCCGACGTCGCCATCATGCACGCCACCCGCACGGTCGGCTGGGCACCCGGCGGACTCCTCGACCGCTGGGACGTCGACCGGCTCGCCGAGCTCGGCATCGACAGCTCCACCTTCCCGAAACCCATCTGGGAGAAGGGCTTCGTCGGCGAGGGCATGTACAGCATCGCGCTCGATGCGCACCCCTTCGTGATGATGTTCAACACCGACGTCTGCGACGCCGCCGGGGTGCTGGACAGCGATGGCCGATTGGCCGAGACCTCCTCCCCCGAGGAGTTCCTCGACCAGCTGCGCACGGTCGGCGGCGCGGCGAAGGGCCACGCCCTCTCGTTCGGCTATCTGGGTGACGGCGCACAGATGTGGCGCCTGTTCTACACCTTCTACTCGCAGCACGGGGCCGCCATCGAGCTGCCGGCGGGCGGGCCCGCCGTGATCGACAAGGACATCGCGGTCGAATCGCTCACCCTGATGCAGACGCTTCTCGACGGCGAGATCGCGGCGGCGCAGAACGACTACGGCAGCGCGATCGCCGAGTTCGCCACCGGGAAGAGCGGCATGCTCTTCACGGGCGTGTGGGAGCTTCGCACGATGCAGGCCGCAGGCATCCCCTTCGATGCGACCATGATCCCGACGCTCTACGGCACCCCCGCGGTGTACGCCGACTCGCACTCGTTCGTGCTCCCCCACCAGTCCGACGCCGACCCGGTGCGCCGCGACCTCACCTACGAGTTCGTCGCCGACATGCTGAAGAACTCCTTCGGCTGGGCGGAGGCCGGCCACATCCCCGCGTTCCTCCCCGTGACCGAGTCCGCGGCCTATGCCGACCTGATCCCTCAGGCGAACTACGCCGAGGCGGCACAGCACGTGGTGTACGACCCGATGGCCTGGTTCACCGGTTCCGGTTCCAACTTCCAGGCGGAGTTCGGCGCTGCCGTGCAGGGAGTGCTGCTCTCCGGCGACGACCCGGCAGCGGCGATCGACCGCTTCGAAGCACGGGTCAACACCCTGCTCCGACAGCCGAACCCGGCAGACCCCGAAGGGACGTTCGGATCATGACCGCTGCCACCGACTCCACCCGCACCATCGTCACCGGATCGCGCACTACCCCGCGTGGTCGTCGCGCCGGGTCGCGCAACCGCGAGCAGCTGATCAGCTGGGCCTTCCTCGCACCGTTCCTCGTGGCGTTCGCCATGTTCCTCGTGTGGCCGATCATCCACGGCATCATCCTCAGCTTCACCGACCAGTCCCTCACCGGGGCCGGCGGCTCGTTCATCGGGTTCGCCAACTACGCCGAGGCGTTCACCGACCCCAAGATGTGGCAGTCGATGGGGAACACCGCCTGGTTCACGCTGCTCTCCACCGTGCCCCTCGTGGTGATCGCCCTCGCGATGGCGGCCCTCGTCGATCGCGGAATCCCCGGGCAGTGGCTGTGGCGGCTGTCGTTCTTCATGCCGTTCCTGCTCGCCTCGACCGTGATCTCGCAGATCTGGGTGTGGATCTTCAACCCTCAGGTCGGCGCGGCCAACAACATCCTGGAGTTCTTCGGCCTCGAGCCGATCGCGTGGCTGCAGAACCCCGACACGAACATGCTGTCCATCGTGATCGCCACGGTGTGGTGGACGGTCGGGTTCAACTTCCTGTTGTATCTGGCGGCCATGCAGAACATCCCGCCGCAGCAGTACGAGGCCGCGTCTCTGGACGGAGCGGGTCCCTGGCGTCAGTTCTGGTCCATCACGCTCCCGCAGCTCGGGCCGGCGACCGTCCTCATCCTGATCCTGCAGATCCTCGCCTCGTTGAAGCTGTTCGACCAGGCGTACCAGATGCTCGGCGGGGTCGCGAGCGACACCACCCGCTCCATCGTGCAGTACATCTACGAGGCCGGTTTCGTCAGCTACCGGTTCGGCTACTCGGCCGCCATCTCCTACGTGTTCTTCGCCCTCATCGTCATCCTCGGCGTCGCGCAGGCTCTGATCACGCGCCGCCGGAAGGAGCAGTTCTGATGTCAACCGCCACCGCCACCGTCACCACCGCCACGACCACCACCGCGACCGAGACGATCACGACCGCGTCGTCCCGCCGTCCTCGTCGCTCGCACCTACCAGGTCAGAACCCGTTCGGACCGCTCCGTATCAGCGCCTTCATCGTGCTGCTGATCCTGGCCATCGGATGGCTGCTGCCGTTCCTCTGGGCGGTGGCGACAGCCTTCAAGACCGAGACGGACGCCGCGTCAGGAGACCCCGGCTGGATCGGTGCGAGCGGACCGACCATCGACGCGTTCACCGCGATCCTCTCGCAGGGCAACGTGTACACGTGGGCCCTCAACAGCCTGCTCACGTCCGTGGCGATCACCGTGATCACCCTGGCGATCTCGGCGCTGGCCGCGTACGCGTTCTCCCGCTTGGATTTCACCGGCCGCAAGTGGCTGTTCGTGGTGATCATCGCCTCGATCGTCGTGCCACCGCAGGTGCTGATCATCCCCCTGTTCTACGAGATGCTCGCCCTCAACCTGGTGGACACCTACTGGGGCCTGATCCTGCCGCAGGTGGTGGCGCCGGCGATGGTGTTCATCCTGAAGCGCTTCTTCGATGCCATCCCGATCGAGCTGGAAGACGCGGCGCGCGTCGACGGTGCAGGGCGGTTCCGGATCTTCTGGTCGATCGTGCTGCCGCTGTCACGCCCGATCATGGCCTCCGTCGGGATCTTCGTCTTCATCAGCGCGTGGAACAACTTCCTCTGGCCGTTCCTCGTCATCAACGACACGACGCTCATGACGCTGCCGGTCGGATTGCAGACCGTGATCAGCGCCTATGGGGTGCAGTACGCGCAGGTCATGGCACAGGCCGTGCTCGCGGCGGTGCCTCTGATCGTCGTGTTCGTCATCTTCCAGAAGCAGATCGTCAAGGGAGTCGCGACGAGCGGCTTCGGCGGCCAGTAGAGCGCGCTGCGCAGCATCCATCCCACCCCGGCCCACTCACAAGGAGAGCAATGTCTCAGGCCCGCATCACCATCGACCGCGACTTCACGATCGCCGACGTTCCCCGGAGGCTTTTCGGCTCGTTCGTCGAGCACATGGGGCGCTGCGTCTACACCGGCATCTTCGAACCCGGCCACCCGCAGGCCGACGAGCGCGGATTCCGTCAGGATGTGCTGGCGCTCGTGAAGGAGATGGGACCGACGGTCGTCCGCTACCCCGGCGGGAACTTCGTCTCCGGCTACCGGTGGGAGGACGGCGTCGGCCCCGCGGAGGATCGGCCGGTGCGCATCGACGGCGCCTGGCACACCATCGAGACGAACGCCTTCGGCCTGCACGAGTTCATGGACTGGGCCGAGGAGGCCGACGTCGAGGTCATGGAGGCCGTCAACCTCGGCACCCGCGGCGTCGAAGAGGCCCGCGCTCTCGTCGAGTACGCGAACCACCCCGGAGGCACCTACTGGTCCGACCTCCGTCGCCGGAACGGCGCGGAGCAGCCGTTCGACATCAAGCTGTGGTGCCTGGGCAACGAACTCGACGGACCGTGGCAGATCGGCGGCAAGACCGCTTCCGAGTACGGACGGCTCGCCCAGGAGTCGGCGAAGGCGATGCGTCTCGTCGACCCCTCGATCGAGCTGGTGGCCGTCGGATCGTCCGGCCGATCGATGCCGACGTTCGGCACCTGGGAGCACACGGTGCTCTCCCACGCATACGACGAGGTCGACTACGTGTCGATGCACGCGTACTACCAGGAGCACGACGGCGACGCCGCCTCGTTCCTCGCCGAGTCCACCGACATGGATGCCTTCATCGAGGGCGTCATCGCGACCGTGGATGCGGTCAAGGCCGCGGGCAAGCACACGAAGCGGATCGACATCTCCTTCGACGAGTGGAACGTCTGGGACCAGGTGAGGTACAACGACGTCGAGGCCAAGGAGATCGAGAGAGCCGGGTGGCGACAGCACCCTCGACTCATCGAGGACACGTACAACGTGACGGACGCCGTCGTCGTCGGCACGCTGCTGAACAGCCTGCTGCGCCACGGCGACCGCGTGAAGATCGCCAACCAGGCCCAGCTCGTGAACGTGATCGCGCCGATCCGCTCCGAGGAGGGTGGCGCTGCCTGGCGTCAGACGAGCTTCTGGCCGTTCGAGCGGATGGCACGCCTCGCGAAGGGCCGCATCCTGCAGCTCGCCGTGTCCGCGCCGCAGATCGAGACGAAGCGCTACGGCGGGGTCGACGCGGTGGACGCCGCCGCCACGTGGGACGAAGCCACCGGTCGAGTGGTCGTCTTCGTCGCGAACCGCTCGCTGGACGAGTCGAGCGATCTGACGATCGACCTGCACGGGCTCGGCGACCTGCGCGTCGTCGGTGCGGAGACCCTCACGATCCCCGAGGGTGGTGACCGACACACATCCAACCTCGAGACGGCTCCCGACAGCGTGCACATGGTGCCGCTGCGCGCAGCCGAGGTCGTGGACGGAGCGGTGCGCGCCACCCTGCCGCCGCTGTCCTGGTCCGTCATCGAGCTCGACGTGGCCCGCGCCTGACAGGCGCCGCCCTAGGTGCGGGCGATCGCCGCAGTGGTCGCCCGCACCACCAGCCTCGTCGTCGCGACTGCAGCGGTCAGGCCGCGACGTACTCCTGTCGCACGCGCCCTTCGGTCGCCAGCTCGATGTACCCGAAATCACGGTCGGAGTTGAGGATCACGGCGTCGTTGACCTGCGCGTAGGCGGCGATGAGACAGTCGAACGCCGCGGCGGCACGCACGAGCCCGCCGTCCCAGAGCGCCTGCTGGATGTCGAGAGCATGTCGTTCGTCCGGATGCTCCCATGCCGGCAGCAGACCGGCCATGTCCTCGCGCAGCTCTTCATACTCGCGCGGATCCCGCGCCGAGTGACAGTACTCGAGGACCTGCGGCGGACAGGTGATGATGAGATGGTTCGGGGAGAGCGACCGCAGCGTCTCAGCGATTCTCGTGCTCGTGCCGGCCTTCTGCCAGATGCTGTTGTCGACGAGATACGTCGTCACGCGGTCGTGCTCGAATCCGGGGCGATCGTCGACGCATCGATCTGATCGGGCGTGAAGCGACGGCCGATGATGCGCTCGACGGCCGCCGGTTGGCGACGAACCGCGATGAGAGTGCGCAGTGCGAGGTCCACGGTCTCACGATTGGAGGTCGTGCCCGTGAGCTCCTTCGCCTGCTTCAGTTCGTGAGGGTCGATGTCGATGGATGTGACGGTCATGACTCCTCTTTCGCGATGCCTATATAGAGCATTATATACCGAGACGCGGCGGGTGTCATCCCTCGCCGTTGCGGAGGGCGGCGGTCGTCGCCCGCACCACCAGCCTCGTCGGCAGGGTCACGTGCATCTCCTCGACGGGCTGACCTGCGAGCAGCGCGAAGACCATCTCCGCCGCCACCGCCCCCAGGCGACGCATCGGCTGTCGGATCGTGGTGAGAGGCAGGGCCCGGCGGGATGCCTCGGGCACATCGTCGAACCCGACGACCGAGAGGTCTTCCGGCACGCGGAGTCCCAGCTCATGGGCGACCTCGATCACGGCGATGGCCGAGAGGTCGTTCGCGGCGAACACGGCGGTGGGCCGTGAGGCACCACCCAGGAGCACCCGCGCCGACTCCCGCGTGGTCTCGAGCTCATAGCGTCCCGCGCGGATCAGATCGGGATCCACCGCGATGCCGGCATCCGTCAGCGCCCGCCGATAGCCGGCATCACGCAGACCGGCCGAGCGCAGGTCGGGGCGGCCGCCGAGGAAGCTGATCCGGCGGTGGCCGAGTTCGATCAGATGCCTGGTCGCCGTCAGAGCGCCCCCGAAGCTGTCGGACTCGACGGTGGGCAGGTCGGCGCGCCCGGTGTGCGGGTCGATCGCCACCACGGGGATCTCGGTCGACGCCCCGATGACGGTGGGTGTGACCATGATCGCCGCGTCGATCAGCGTGCCGGACAGTCGGCTGAGGGACCGCCGCTCCCACCCCTCCCCCTGACCGTGCCGCGAACCGCTGTAGGCGAGCAGGTCGAAGGCCGTGTCGTGCACCGCCGTCCCGACACCCTTGAGGATCTCGGCGCTGAACGGCTCGAAGTCGGCGAGCAGCACCCCGATCACCCCTGTGCGTCTGGCCCGCATGCTGCTGGCCACCAGGCTCGACTCGTAGCCGAGCTCCTGCACGACGTCGAGCACGCGCCGCACCGTCGCATCCGCGATCCCGTAGCGTCCGTTGACGGCCTTCGAGACGGTCGAGACCGAGACGCCGGCGGCTTTCGCGACGTCGTGGATGGTGGTTCTCCCGCTCATGATCGCCCAGCGTATCCGTCAGCGCACGGGGAATGGAAACTGTTTTCGAAAACGTTTGACGGCCTTCGTGAACGCCAGCAGACTGCAACCCGACGCGGTCACACCCCCTGCTGCCGCGGCGCCGCAGTGACGCGGCGCAACTCTCGATGAGGAGAACCATCACATGAACAGCACACGGCGTTGTTTACTCTCCGCGGCCGCGATCGCCGCCGTCGGAACCCTCGCCCTCAGCGGGTGCACTTCGAGCACTCCGGACGACGGCGGCGGAGACACCACCATGACGCTCTGGCACAACTCCACCACCGGGCCCGGTGTGAAGTTCTGGGAGCAGACCGTCGCCGACTTCGAGGAGGCGAACCCCGGGGTCACGATCGAGATCCAGTCGGTGCAGAACGAGGATCTCGACGGCAAGCTCCAGACCGCCCTGAACTCCGGCGACGCCCCCGACATCTTCCTGCAGCGCGGCGGCGGCAAGATGGCCGCGATGGTGAAGGCCGGTCAGCTGAAGGATCTCACCGACTCGATCACCGGCGACGCCGCTGACGAGATCTCCGACGCCGCATACTCGGCCAGCAGCCTGGACGACAAGATCTACGCGATGCCCGTGGCGGTCCTCCCCGGTGGGCTCTTCTACAGTCAGGATCTGTTCGACCAGGCGGGCATCACCGAGAACCCGACCACACTCGACGAGCTCGAGACGGCGACCGAGCAGCTCAAGGCCGCCGGCATCGACCCTGTCGCCCTCGGAGCGAAGGACGCCTGGCCCGCTGCCCACTGGTACTACTGGCTCGCCCTGCGCGAATGCAGCGCCGACACGCTGGCCAAGGCCGCCGACGAGATGACCTTCGACGACGACTGCTGGGTGCGCGCGGGCGAGGACCTGCAGGCGTTCGCGGCGACCGAGCCGTTCAACTCCGGTTTCCTCACCACCACCGCCCAGCAGGGCGCCGGGAGCTCCGCGGGACTCATCGCCAACCACCAGGCCGGCATGGAGCTCATGGGGGCCTGGGACCCGGGTGTGATCGGCTCGCTGACCCCCGACCAGAAGCCGCTCCCCGACCTGTCGTGGTTCCCGTTCCCCGAGGTCGAGGGCGGTGACGGAGAGCCCGGGTCGATGATGGGCGGAGTCGACGGCTACTCGTGCTCGGTCGACGCACCGGACGCCTGCGTCGACTTCCTCAACTACCTCGGCACCTCGGACGTGCAGACCGCGTACTACAAGGCCTTCAACGCGCCGCCGGTGAACACCGTCGCCCAGGAGGCCGTGACCGAGCCGTACCTGAAGGACATCCTCGCGGCGTACAACGCAGCGCCGTACGCGACGCAGTGGCTCGACACCGTGTACGGACAGAACGTCGGCAATGCGCTCAACGTCGCCGTCGTGAACATGCTCGCAGGACAGGGAACCCCGGAGGACATCGTCAAGGCCGTTCAGGATGCCGCAGCCAAGGCATAGGGCGGCCGCCCGGCTGGAAGTGATCCTTCTGGCCGGGCCCGCCCTCCTGGTGTTCCTCGCCTTCGTCATCTTCCCGGTGCTGATGGCGGGTTATTACGGATTCTTCAGCTGGCAGGGCTACGGTCCGCCCACCGACTTCGTCGGGCTGAAGAACTACCTGACGATCCTGCAGGATCCGCTGTTCCACGACGCGCTGGCGCACAACGGGTTCATCCTGGTGCTCTCGCTCGTGCTGCAGGGACCGGCGGCGATCCTCCTGGCCCTCCTGCTCAACCGGCGGATGCGCGGCCAGTCGCTGATCCGCGTGCTGATCTTCATCCCCTACGTGATCTCCGAGGTCGTGGTGGGCACGGGATGGAGCCTCATGCTGCAGACCAGCGGCGCATTCAACGACCTGCTGGAGAAGATCGGCCTCGGGTTCCTCGCGAACGACTGGCTCTCCAACCCGGACATCGCGATCTGGACCCTGATGGTGATCATCACCTGGAAGTACGTGGGGTTCGCGGTGATCCTGTTCCTCGCGGGTCTCCAGGGCATCCCGGAGGAGTTGCACGAAGCCGCCTCGATCGACGGCGCCTCCTACTGGCAGATCCAGTGGCGCATCACGCTGCCGCTGCTCGCCCCCACCGTGCGCATCTGGGCGTTCCTGTCGATCATCGGCTCGCTGCAGCTGTTCGACCTGGTCTACATCATCTGGGGGCAGTACATCGCCTCCACCGCCGGCACCTCGACCATGGCGACGTACATGGTCTCGGAGGGACGCAACGCCGGCAACTTCGGGTACGGCAACGCCGTCGCTGTCGTCCTGTTCCTGATCTCGCTCGTCGTGGCGCTCATCTATCAGCGCGCGGTGCTGCGTCGCGACACCGACGGCGCCCTGACCGGCGCCCCTGCACGGAAGAAGAGGACGACGCGATGACCGCCACCTCGGTACTCGTCACCCAGCGTCCCGGACGCGCGGCTCGGACGCGGCTGCCCTGGGCGAACCCCACGGTGTACTTCGTCGCGCTGATCGTGGTGGGGCTGATGCTCGCCCCGATCGCGTACATCATCATCGGCGGATTCCGGACGAACGCGCAGATCACGACGGACCCTTCCGGCCTCCCGCAGCCGTGGGTGTTCGCGAACTACCTCGACGTCATCACCGGAGGGGTCTTCTGGCGGCAGGTGCTCAATTCCACGATCGTCGCCCTCGCCACCACCATCGGCGTCGTCGCACTGGGGTTGATGGCGGCGTATGTGCTGGCCCGCTATCGGTTCGCGGGCCGGGGAGTGCTCTACGCGTTCTTCGCCGCCGGCCTCATGTTCCCACTGACCGTGGCGATCACCCCGCTGTACATCGTGGTGCGCAGCCTGGGGCTGATGAACTCGCTCGGCGGAGTGATCCTTCCGCAGATCGCCTTCGCCCTGCCGACGACCATCATCATCCTGGTCCCCTTCCTGCGCGCCATCCCCGACGAGATCCAGGAGGCGGCGTTCATCGACGGCTGCAGTCGGATCGGATTCTTCTGGCGCATGGTGCTCCCGCTGTCAATCCCGGGAGTCATCACGACCGGCATCCTGGCCTTCATCGGCAGCTGGAACGGGTACCTGCTCCCGCTGTTCGTGCTCAACGATGCCGCAGCGTTCACACTCCCGCTCGGGGTGCAGTCCTTCGCGTCCCAGTACTCCGTCGACACCGCCAAGGTGCTGGCTTTCACCTCGCTGTCGATGATCCCCGCCCTGATCTTCTTCAGTCTGTTCGAGCGCCGGATCGTCGGCGGTCTGACCGGCGCGGTCAAGGGCTGACGATGTCGATCGACGTTCCAGAGAAAGAGACGCACGTGTCCGATTCCTCCTCCCGCCCGCGGTTCTCGACGCGCGTCGAGAACCTGCTCGAACAGATGACCCTCGAGGAGAAGCAGGCGCAGCTCGTGGGCTTCTGGGTGGACCAGGGGGACGAGCTCGTCGCCCCGATGGCCGGCGAGAAGAAGACCTCGACGCGCTACGAGGAGGCGACCGCGCACGGGATCGGCCACCTCACCCGCGTGTACGGCACGAGGCCTGTCGAACCCGTCGAACGGGCGAGATGGCTGTGGACCGAGCAGGCGCGGCTGCAGCGGGAGACGCGACTCGGGATCCCCGCACTGGTGCACGAGGAATGCCTGACGGGGCTCGCGGCCTGGAAGGCGGCGACCTTCCCGACACCGCTCGCCTGGGGGGCGGCGTTCGACCCCGAGCTGGTCGAGCAGGTGGGGCGCGCCATCGGCTCGTCGATGCGGGCTCTCGGGATCCACCAGGGCCTGGCACCGGTGCTCGACGTCATCCGGGATCCACGGTGGGGACGCGTCGACGAGTGCATCGCCGAGGATCCGCTGCTGGTCGGCATCGTCGGTACGGCGTATGTCCGAGGGCTGCAGTCGGAAGGCGTGCACGCCACCTTGAAGCACTTCGTCGGATACTCGGCATCGCGGGCCGGCCGCAATCACGCTCCCGTATCGGCCGGTCGACGCGAGGTGGAGGATGTGCTCCTGCCCCCGTTCGAGATGGCCGTGCGGGAGGGCGGCGTGCGCAGCGTCATGAACTCGTACAGCGACATCGACGGGGTCCCGGTCGCGGCGGATCCGTACTATCTCGACGAGGTGCTGCGCGGCCGATGGGGCTTCGACGGGGTCGTGGTGTCCGACTACTTCGCCGTCGACTTCCTGCGCACGATGCACCACGTCGCGGCCGATTCGGCGCAGGCGGCCGCGTTGGCGATCACGGCCGGCATCGATGTCGAGCTGCCCTCCCCCGACGCCTACACGACGCTGGCCGCACAGGTGCGCGAGGGTGCGCTGGAGCAACGCGTCCTCGACCGCGCCGTCGGGCGCGTGCTCAGCCAGAAGGAGGATCTGGGCCTGCTGGATGCGGACTTCACCGCGCCGCCGACGACGATCGACCTGGACTCGGCGGCCCACCGCGACCTCGCGCGGCGTCTGGCGGAGGAGTCGCTCGTTCTGCTGAGCAACGACGGGGTGCTGCCGCTGGATCCCTCCGGATCGCCGCGGATCGCCGTCATCGGACCGAACGCCGACAGCCCCGAATCGCTGATGGGGTGCTATTCCTTCGTGAACCACGTGCTCGCCCATCATCCGCAGGTACCGGCAGGTATCGCCCTGCCGAGCGTCGTCGACGGGCTCCGGGCGGAGTTCCCCGCATCCACGATCACGTACACCGAGGGTTGCGACGTCGAAGGCGACGATCGCAGCGGGTTCCCGGACGCGGTCGCGCTGGCCATCGAAGCCGATGTCGCGATCGTCGTGATCGGCGACCGCGCCGGCCTGTTCGGACGCGGCACCGTCGGCGAGGGGAACGACGTCGAATCCCTCGAGCTGCCCGGTGTGCAGCGTGCGCTCGTCGAAGCCGTCGTCTCGACCGGAACCCCCGTGGTGGTCGTCGCTCTCACCGGTCGCCCCTATGCCCTGGACTGGGCGCTCCCCCATCGGGTCACGCCCATCGGGGTGACGGCCGGTCTCGGATCGGTCAACTCCCCGGCGCCGGACCACGATTCCCGGAAGGAGGAGCATCCGCTTCCCTCCGCCTTCCTGCACGGCTTCTTCCCCGGAGAGGAAGGTGGTCCGGCGATCGCCGCCGTGCTGAGCGGTCGCGTCTCGCCGTCCGGCCGCCTGCCGGTGTCGCTGCCGCGCTCAGCCGGAGCCCAGCCGTATTCCTACCTGCACCCCACGCTCGGCGGGCGCACCGACATCACCAGCGTCGACCCCACACCCGTGCGACCGTTCGGGTTCGGGCTCGGCTATACGACCTTCGTGCACGACCAGCTGACGGCCGACGACACGGTGGCGGCGGGCGACCTGTTCCACGTCTCCGTGCGCGTTCGGAACACGGGCTCGAGCGAAGGCACGGATGTCGTGCAGCTCTACGCCCACGACGAGGTCGCCAGCGTCGCCCGCCCCGTCGCGCAGCTGATCGGCTTCGAGCGCGTGCCTCTGGCGGCAGGGGCCGAACGGGTCGTCGAGCTCGCGGTCCCCACCGAGCGCCTCGCCTTCACCGGTCTCGACGGTGTGCGTCGCGTGGAGCCAGGGCGGATCCGGCTCTGGGTGGGCGCAGCGTGCGACGATGCGGAGACCTCAACGACGATCGACATCACCCCTGCGCTCTGAGGGCGACCGCTGAGCGCTACTGCCGAGCGGGCCCGTCCTCCCTCTCGAGGTCGAGGTGCCGACGCAGGGCGGAGGTGATGTCGTCGAGGTTCGCGAGCTGCTCCGGGGACAGCGCGTCGACGAACACGTCGCGGATGGCGCGGAGGTGCGGCACGTTCGCGGACCGGAACGCGGCAGCGCCCTCGTCGGTAAGGTGCACCTCGACCCCATGCACCCCATCGGCTCGCGGCACCCGTCGCACGAGGCCCCGCTTCTCCATCCGCCCTAGGTGGTGCGAGAGGCGGCTGCGCTCCCAGTCGATGAGGGCCGCGAGCTCCGACGACCGCGCCGTGTGCCCTGGCGCTTCGCTCAGGGCGAGGAGCACCTGGTAGTCGCCGGTGGAGAGCGCCGACGAAGTCTGCAGCTGGGCGGCGAGTCGTTCCCGCAGCGTCGCTGACGTCTCGACGAAGCCTCGCCAGACGCGCAGCTGTTCGGGCGTCGGCGTACGGCGATGACGTTCGTCGGTCATGCGACCTCCCGGGAATTGATATGTCAATCCTACGGTTGGAGCCTATTGACACGTCAATCGGAATGGCCGGTGGCGTGAGAGAGGTCGTGGCGGACATGAAGGAACTCGAGTTCGGACTGAACTCCTTCGGCGAGGTGGCGACGGACGCAGGCCGGGTCATGTCCGACGGCGAGACGGTACGGCTGCTCATCGACGAGGCGCAGCTGGCAGAGTCCGTCGGCCTCGACGTGTTCAGCATCGGCGAGCACTACCGCGAGGGGCAGGTGGATTCCGCGACCCCCGTGCTGCTGGCTGCCGCGGCGCAGGCGACGTCGACGATCGGACTCGGCACCTCGGTGACCGTGCTGTCGACGCAGGACCCGGTGCGGCTGTACCAGGAGTTCGCCACGGTGGACGGCATATCGGACGGCCGAGCACAGCTCATCCTGGGGCGCGCATCGGCGATCGAGTCGTTCCCTCTCTTCGGTTACGACATCGCGGAGTACGAGCAGATCTTCGAGGAGAAGCTCGACCTGTTCCTGCGCCTGATGCGGGAGGACAGCGTCACCTGGAGCGGCACCTACCGCAGCCCCCTGGAGAACGTGCGACTGCACCCTCGGATGCCGGAGGGCGGCATCCCCGCGTGGATCGGAATCGGCGGCAGCCCCGACTCCGTCATCCGCGCCGCCGAGCACGGACTGCCCCTCATGATGGCGATCATCGGCGGTCGTCCTGAACGGTTCGCCGGGCACGCGCGCCTGTACCTGCGCGCGCTGGAGCAGTTCGGACGACCCGAGCTCCCGATCGGGCAGCATTCGATCGGCCTGATCGCCGACACCGACGACGAGGCCAAGAACGTTCACTGGAAGTTCTGGGAGCCGGTCGTGACGCAGATGAGCAAGGAGCGAGGCTTCTATGCACCCACCCTCGAGCGCTACCAGGAGGAGGTCGACACCGGTGCCCTCTACGTCGGCTCCCCCGAGTCGGTCGCCCACAAGGTCGCGGCAGCCGTTCGCAGCAACCACCTGTCGCGGTTCGACCTGAAGTACGACATCATGCACCTGCCGAAGGATGTGCGGGAGCGCAGCATCCGTCTCTTCGGGGAGGTGGTCGCCCCGCGCGTGCGCGAACTGCTCGCGGAAGACCCGGGAGAGGGCGCGTTCGCCGACCCCGGTCTCGCCCGCATCACGAAGGACGGCAAGGCCGTCCACGCCTGAAGGAGAGCATCATGAACGACACGATCGAGACCATCGGCATCCTCGGCGCCGGCAAGGTCGGCACCACGATCGCACGCCTGGCGCTGGCTGCGGGCTACCGCGTGCTCATCGCCGGCTCCGGCGCTCCGGAGCGCATCGCCCTGACCATCGACGTGTTCGCCCCCGGTGCGATCGCGACGACAGCCGAGGAGGCGGCAGCCGGAGCGGACGCCGTGGTCCTCGCTCTCCCGCTCGGCAAGTACCGCACCCTCCCGGTCGAGCAGCTGCGCGGCCCGCTGGTGCTCGATGCCATGAACTACTGGTGGGAGACCGACGGCATCCGCGACGACCTGAGCGATCCACGCACCTCGACCAGCGAGCTGGTGCAGGAGCACCTCTCGGGCGCACGCGTCGTGAAGGCGCTGAACCACATGGGCTACCACGACCTGGAAGACGAGGCCCGACCGGCAGGAGCGGCGGGACGGAAGGCGATCGCCATCGCCGGGGACGACGCCTCGGACACCGCCGTCGTCGCGGCGCTCATCGACCGGCTCGGCTTCGATCCGGTGGCGATGGACACCCTGGCATCGGGAGCCGCATTGCAGCCGGGCACGCCCGCCTTCGGCGCCGACGTCACGGCGGCGGAGCTGCGCGGGCTGATCGAGCGGCAGGTGGCGGCGCGGTGATCAGTCCGCGGCGATCCACGGACGGGTGAAGTCGAGCACCGTGCCGCCGTCGGTGTCGGCGAGCGAGACACCGACGAATCGCGTCGCCCCCTCCGAGCTCTGCCAACGGAACCGGTACTCGTCCGCCAGCGCCGCGGCGGCGATGGCGGACCCCGCCGATTCCGCGGTCTGCGCGTTCGCGAAGGCGCCGGCGGTCCGGGCGATGTACGCATCCAACAGTGCACCGTAGGGCCCACCGCCCTCCGGCCGCACGGCGTTCTCGACGAAGGCGCTCGCGACTGCGGCCGGCTCGATCACGCTGACCCCCACGCCGAAGCGCTCGGCGACCACCGCCAGCGACTGCATGAATCCCTCCACGGCGAACTTCGCCCCGCAGTACGCATCGGCGAACGGCTGCCCGACGGCCCCGCCCACGCTCGTCACGGTGAGGATGCGGCCGGTGCCGCGCTCGCGCATGCCGGGCAGCACGAGTTTGGCGAGGTTGACCGGCGCCAGGTAGTTCACGTCCAGCTGCGCCTGGATCTGCGCCATCGTCAGCTGCTCCGCGGTGGCGACGCTCCCCTGCCCCGCGTTGTTCACCAGCACGCGGATGCCGCCGAGCTCCGCCTCGACCTCCGCCACCAGACGCGCCGCTGCCCCGTGATCGACGACGTCGAGGGCGCGCACGTCGAGCTCCACGCCGGCCACCGCCGCCGCTTCCCGCAGCGCTCCGGCCTTCCCCGTGTCGCGCATCGTGGCGACGACGTGCAGCCCGCGCCGTGCCAGCTCGACGGCGGCGTGCAGCCCCATGCCCGATGAGGTGCCGGTGATCAATGCGATGTCGTTCATGGGGCGACTCTAGACCTGCCGCCACCGACCGGGCGAGAGCCCACGGCTAGGATCCCAGGAGCGCGACGACGCGGCCCGCCAGCGGCCGATCACGACGCGCATCACCGACCATGGAGGCACCGATGCCCAGCTCCCCCCGCCTGCGCGTGAGCGCCCTGCTCCTCGCCGGAGTCCTGACGTGCGCCGGGTGTTCGGCCGCGATCCCGAGCCCGCCGGCGGCCGTCGGCGACGGCTTCCCCGGCACCTGCCTGCCGGCGGAGGTGTCATGGCCCTCCGACTTCCTGGAGTCCCTCCCCGGGGAGTCCGAGGCGATCGGCGGCCGCATCGTCGGCCTTCGCCTCGAGTGGGTCGACGGGGATTTCACCTGGCGCCTGCGCAGCGCCGACACCCGGCACGACATGTTCGGCGAGCCGGTCGACGATCCGAGCTTCGGCAAGGAGTCCCTGGTCGATGTCCGCACGCTGGAGGTCATCGCCACGGGCGAGACCGAGCTCACCGCAGCGGAACAGCAGATGGACGGCAGCAGTGCCTACAGTGCGGCCCAGCTCTCGGGCGAGACCTATCCGAGTCCGCTCATCGTCGAGATGGCGCGTGTCATGAAGGACGGCGCACCCTCGTGGCAGCTGACGATGTGCGACACCGCCACCAATGAGATGACCGTCACCACCCTCGGCTGATG
Source organism: Microbacterium sp. 2RAF4 (assembly GCF_052115285.1). Lineage (NCBI taxonomy): Bacteria > Bacillati > Actinomycetota > Actinomycetes > Micrococcales > Microbacteriaceae > Microbacterium > Microbacterium sp. 2RAF4. Next base: position 1,013,600 of record NZ_JBFRGI010000002.1, read on the forward strand.
TGCGCGACGCCGTTTCCTCAGCTAACTTGCACGCTGGTGTGCACGTAATGTGTAAACTCGTCCTGTGAAACAGAGCTGGCGGGTCTACAAGCGCGACGTCAAGAGACTCTCCCGCGTGCCCAAGGCGTGGATCATCATCATCGGCGTGCTCATCACGCCGGCCCTGTACGCGTGGTTCAACATCAACGCGTTCTGGGACCCCTACGCCAACACGGCGAACATCCGGGTGGCGGTGGTCGATCTCGACGAGGGCGCCACCTCCGATCTCACCGGCCACATCGACGTCGGCGAGCAGGTGACGACGCAGCTCGAGGACAACGACCAGCTCGGGTGGACGTTCATGGGCGAGGACGAAGCCCAGGAAGCCGTGAAGAGCGGCGATGTCTACGCCGCCATCGTCATCCCGCCGTCGTTCAGCGAAGACCTGATCAGCATCACCAGCGACGACTTCACCCAACCGGCGCTGAAGTACTACGTCAACGAGAAGGCCGGGGCGATCGCGCCGAAGATCACCGATGTCGGCGCCTCCGAGCTCGACAAGCAGGTCACCAGCGCCTTCAAGGAGCAGGTGGCCCTCGCGGCGACGAACGCCCTCAAAGACGTCGGCGACTCCACCGAGCTCCGCTTGCTGAACGCGAGAGACAACACCCTCGACGCCTTCGACCAGGCAGCGCAGACACTCGCCTCGGCTCGAGAGAACCTCGCCGAGACGCAGGACGGTCTCGCCTCTTCCCGCAACACGCTCTCGTCCGCACGGAGCACGCTCGGCGATGTCGACGCGACCCTCGGCGACGTGCAGAGATCGCTCGCCCAGACGCAGTCGATCATCGCCGAGACGCAGAAGGAGGTGATCACCTTCACCGACAGCGCCACCACCGCGTTCCTGCAGGGAACGACACTGCTCGCCGACGCCTCATCGAAGGCGAACGTCTCCATCACCCGTCTCACCCAGAGCCTCGAGCAGGCGGGCGTGCGCATCGATGCCGGGATCGACGACATCTCGACCGTGCTGAAGGCCAACGAGGCGGCAGCCGCGCGGTTGCAGGCGCTCCTCGACGACACCGACCTCAGCGAGGACACGAAGCAGCGCCTGACCGAGGTCATCGCCTCCCTGCAGGAGCGCAACGCCACCGACCAGCAGCTGCTCGCCGACCTGAAGACCCTCAGGGCCGGGGCTGCCGACACCATCGGCTCGATCCAGGCGACGGCCGATGCCGTGGACCGCGCGATGCAGGACACCAGGGACGCGTCCTCCTCGATGCGCGACATCCTCACCGGCACCGTCCCGGCGCTGAACAGCGCCATGGCGCAGCTGTCGGCGAGCGTCGGCTCGTTCTCCGCCGCACTGGATGCGCAGAAGGGTGTGCTCGCCCAGGCGGACCAGCTGCTCGGCGGACTGGACTCGCAGCTCGTCGCGACCTCCGCCGCACTCACGAGCTTCGACGGCGACCTCGCCGGCATCGAGCAGGGCCTGCAGACCTCGCGCACCGACGTGGTCGCTCTGAACGCCGCATCCGAATGGGGTCTGCTCGGTGCCCTCACCGACCTGGAACCCGAGCAGATCGCCCAGTTCATCTCCTCCCCGGTCGAGGTGGACGAGCACCTGGTGTTCCCGGTCGACACCTACGGCTCGGCGATGGCCGCGCTGTTCACGAACCTGTCGCTGTGGATCGGCGCCTTCGTGCTGATGGTGATCTTCCGCGTCGAGGTCGACACCGAGGGGGTCGAGGGGGTCACGGTGCGCGAGGCCTACTTCGGCCGCTTCTTCCTCTTCGCGACGCTCGCCGTCGGCCAAGCGCTGATCGTGTGCACCGGCAATCTCATCATCGGCGTGCAGACGGTCAGCGCACTCGCCTTCGTCGGCACCGGTGTGCTCATCGCCCTCGCCTACGTGAGCATCGTCTACGCCCTGTGCGTGGCGTTCGGGCACGTCGGCCGCGGACTGTGCATCCTCCTCGTGATCATGCAGATCCCGGGCGCCTCCGGCCTGTACCCGATCGAGCTGATGCCCGGGTTCTTCCGCGCGATCTACCCGCTCCTTCCGTTCTCCTACGGCATCGACGCGATGCGCGAGACCATCGGCGGTTTCTACGACGGTCACTACTGGCGCTTCCTCGGCGCCCTCGCCGTGTTCGTGGTGCTCGCCTTCCTCATCGGACTCGTCCTGCGCCGCCGTCTCGCGAACTTCACCCTGCTCTTCAATCGACAGGTGCTCGCCACCGACCTGCTCATCGGCGAGAAGGTGCAGGTCGTCGGGAACGGATACCGGCTCACCGACGTGATCCGCGCACTCTCGAACCGCAGCGACTACCGCGACGATCTGGCACGTCGCGCCGAACCGTTCACACGTCGGTACCCGATGCTGCTGAAGGGCACGGTGCTCACCGGGGCAGCGGGCCTCGTCGTGCTCGGCGTCCTCACCTGGGCGCTCCCCGGATCCAAAGCCCTGCTGCTGGGCCTGTGGACACTGTGGATCCTGCTCGTCATCGGATTCCTCGTCGCCATCGAGTACATCAAGCACAGCTTCGAGAACGGTGCCGAGGTCGCGGCGCTCGACGACACCGAGCTGCGCCGGCTCGCGCTCGCCGGACCCGCTGTCCGGGATGCGGCCATGCCGGTGGGGACCGCTGCGCACGACATGGCACCGCCCGCCGCGGCCGCCGCAGCCGACCCGGTCACCGAGACCGCTCCGACCGACGACGCTGCTCCGATCGACGACACTGCTCCGATCGACGACACCGCTCCGATCGACGACACAGAGACCACGGAAGCCCCCGCCGCCGGCGCCGATGCCGATGCCGATGCCGATGCCGATGCGCTGCTCACCGAGTGGTTCGGGTCGGAGGTCGAGACGGACGCGGAGCCTGACGTGGAGTCGGAGGTGGATCCGGAGCGCGTGACCGAACCGGACCCCGATGCGCAGGACCCCACCACCACAGGACACGACACCGCAGAACGAGACACCGCAGGACACGACGCCGCAGAACACGACACCGCCGAACAAGACACCGCCGAGCGAGCCGAGAGGGAGGACCGCGCGTGAAGAACATCCTGGACCTGACCCGCCGCGACGTGCGTCACGCCACCCAGAACGTGATGGCCTGCATCGTGCTGTTCGGCCTCGTCGTCATCCCCTCGCTGTTCACCTGGTTCAACGTCATCGCCAGCTGGGACCCGTTCGCCAACACCAAGGATCTGAAGATCGCGGTCGCGAGCACGGATGCCGGGTACGAGAGCGATCTCGTACCGATCCGCGTGAACGTCGGCGAGCAGGTGCTCTCGCAGCTGCGCGGGAACGACCAGCTCGACTGGGTCATCACGGACGAGCACGATGCGATCGACGGGACGAAGTCGGGCGAGTACTACGCCGCGATCGTGCTGCCGGAGACCTTCAGTGCCGACATGCTGACGTTCTACGCCGACGACGGCGACCGCACGCACATCGCGCTCTACACGAACGAGAAGAAGAACGCGCTGGCCCCCAAGATCACGGGGCAGGGTGCGGAAGGGGTGTCGTCTGCGATCAGCGACACGTTCGCCCAGACCCTCGGCGATGTGGCGCTCGGCCTCGTCTCATCGATGTCGGACTATCTCACGGATGAGGACACGCAGGCGGCGCTGACCCGTATCGAGGCGCGACTCGGCAGCGTCGGGGATCAGCTGCGGTCCGGGGCGACGACCGCCGACACGTTCACCGCTCTGCTCGAGGCGAGTCGTCCTCTGCTGGAAAGCGCCTCTGGCCTGGTCGGTTCGGCCGGCGATGCGTTCAAGGACACCTCTGGCGCTCTCGGCAGCGGTGTGGATGCGGCGGGTGCTCTCAAGTCGACCCTGCAGACGGCCGCGCAGTCGCTGGCGGACGCCCTCGCCGCGACGTCGAGCAGCTACGACGCCGTGGGTCAGCGCATCGACGACCTGTACGCCGGCGCGGACTCGCTCAGCGGAAGCCAGGTTCAGGCGATCACCACGCTCGCCGAGCGCGTGCAGCAGCAGATCGACCAGTACCAGGCAGTGAAGAACACGTTGGAGACCCAGGTCGGACCGAACCTGCCGGATTCCGCGCAGTCCGACTTCGCCGCAGTGATCAGCCGACTCGACGAGGCGATCGCGCGCCAGCAGGCCCTGCAGCAGCGGCTCCAGGACACGGCGACGCAGATCGCGGCCGGCAACGACGCGGCACAGGGCTCGCACCAGGAGATCAGCGCCGCGATCGCCGACGCCAAGAAGGCGATAGCCGACGCGCGAACCACGTACGACGACGGGCTCAAGACGAAGCTGAACGCCCTCTCGTCGACGCTCGCGCAGATCGGCTCCGACGTCTCGGCGATCCGCTCCGACCTGTCCGGCATCACGTCGGGCCTGTCCGGGGCATCCGACTCCGTGCTGTCCACCCTGTCCCGCGCACAGGAGGCCACGACGGGCCTGTCGGCGGCGCTGAACTCCCTGGCCGACAGGTTCGACGGCGTGCAGCAGTCGATCGGAAAGGCCGCCGACACCGGCGACCTCAGTGCGCTGATCGGCGCGGACCCCGGTGTGCTGGCGACCTCGCTCGCCGAGCCCGTGCGTCTCGACCGCACAGCGGTGTTCCCCGTGGCCGGCTTCGGCGCGGCCATGGCTCCGCTGTACATGATCCTCGCCCTGTGGGTGGGCGCTCTCCTGATGACCGTGACGATCCGGACGGACGTGAACGCCGAGACGCTGCCCGACCGGCCGGAGCTCACCCCGACGCAGAAGTACCTCGGCCGCTACGGCGTCTTCGGTCTGGTGGGTCTCGCGCAGAGCACGCTCCTGACGCTCGGGCTGATCCTGTTCGTGCAGATCGAACCCGCGCATCCGCTGCTGCTGATCCTGGCGGGGTGGGCGATCTCGACCGTGTTCACACTGATCGTCTACACGGCGGTGGTGGCGTTCGGCAACGCGGGCAAGGCGCTGTCGGTGCTGCTCCTGGTGATCCAGATCTCGGGCTCGGGCGGCGCCTACCCGCTGCAGCTGCTGCCGGACTGGTTCCAGAGCATCAGCCCCTTCCTCCCCGCGACCTACGCGGTGAACATGGTGCGGTCGGCGATCGCCGGCGTCTATCAGGGCGACTTCTGGTGGGCTCTCGGTGCTCTCGCGCTGTTCATCGTCCCCGCACTCCTCCTCGGTCTCGTGCTGCGGCGACCGCTGGTGAATTACAACCGCAAACTGGTCGATGCCCTCGCCTCGACCAAGGTGATGTCGTGAGCGCCGTGACTCCACGAGACGGGCAGGAGACGGCCGCACCGGCGCCGCGCCGGCGTCGCGACGCCCTGGCCAACCGCGAGTCCCTGCTGCGTGCGGCGCAGTCGGTGCTCGCGACGAACCCCACGGCGTCCCTCGATGCGATCGCGCAGGCCGCCGGACTCACACGCCGAGCCGTCTACGGCCACTTCGCCGACCGTGACAGCCTGCTGCGCGAGGTGATCGCGGTGGGTGCGCAGCGCTTCAACGCGATCGCCGAGACCACGGACGAGTCCGATCCGCGGGTGACCCTGGCGAGGATGGCGACCCGGCTCTGGCGCGAGGCTTCGGCCGTGCGCGCTTCGGCGAACATCGCACTCGACGACGCGCATCTGGCCGACACCGTCCGAGCCCTGGCTCCGCTGCGACGCCGCATCCGCGACCTCACCGCGGTGGGGGTGGGATCGGGGGCTTTCCGCGGCGACATGCCCCCTGAGCTGCTCGCCTTCCTGATCGAGGAGACGGCCAGGGCCACGCTGCGCGAGCTGCGGCTGACCACGACCGACGCCGACGCGACCGTCGTGCGCGTGGTGCTCAGCATCGTGGGACTCTCCTGGACCGAGCAGGCGGAGCTCATCGACGCGCATCCCGAGATCTTCGCCCAGGGCTGAGCGCCCGCTGCCGCGTGCTCAGTCCCGCGCGCGTACCCGGAACCAGAGGGTGAGCTCGGTCAGCGCCCTGAGCGTGGTGTCGGCGTCGGCACCGGCGTCCAGGTCGGCGAACGAGTCCCGGAAGCCCGACGGGCGGCTCTCGCCGACGTGCAGGGCGCGATACCCCATGGTCCAGTCCGGAAAGCGGCGCTCGGCGATCGACTGCGTCAGGAGCACGCGCAGGTCTCGGTGCCGGGAGTCACGGCGGATGGTGTCGACGAGGCCGGCTACCGTGTCCGCCTGCCCCTCGAGCACCTGGATGAAGCGACCGTCTCGGTGAAGGAGCATGCCGGTGATGCCGCGCCCGTCGTTGAGGCGACGGCACGTGGCGAGCAGCTGCTCGAGCGCGGTCTCCCTGAACGGCTGGGACGCCGTGCTGGTGTAGACGAGCGACACCAGACCGGTGGCCGAGGCCGTGCTCACAGCGTGACTCCCTGCTCGCCGTCGTGGATCTCGGGCGATGCCCCGTCTGTCAGCTGCTCGACCGCGGCGGTCGCTGCACGCAACGTCGGGAAGTCCCCGAGCGACCGCGATCGGGCATCGAACGCGCGATACCCGCCGTCCGGCTGCCGGTCGATGTATCCGAGGAAGTCGCCGCGGCGGCTCCCGACATGGAAGCCCTCCTCGACGCACGCCCAGAGGACGTCGGGATCGGGCAGGGCGGAGTTCGGCACCCCAGCAGACTAGGCGCACGGCATCCGTCGTGCGCTCCCCTTTACAACGGTCGCGTCGGTGCGCTACGCACGAGCCCCGTGGTCGATGTCGAAGTCGATCGACGCGATCCCGATCTCTTCATCCCCCTCCTCCGCCTCAGCTCCGGCGGCGCGCTGGGGGAAGAGGGGGTGGCGGCGGATCTCCGCGGCCTCGTCGGAGAAGTCGGGGTCGTCGCCCTCGGAGGTCTGCGGCCCGACGAGGAGGTCGTTGCCGACGCCGACGATCAGATCGGCGGAGTCCTTCTTCCCGTCGATGACGATCGGCAGCCGGAGCGCCGCCGACTCGCCTTCGCTCGCAATGGCGGCCGCGAGCGCGACGAGCGCGTCGGCGACGTCGTCGGTCGTGATCACCTGTTGGCCTGCATAAGACACGAGTTTCATGTCCCCGACGGTGTCACGATCGGCGCAGCGCACCCAAGGGGGTTGCATCGCCGTCGCCCCTGACGCTAACGATGCCACAGGACGGATACCAGCACCTCAGGGCTTGCGTCAAGGGAAGGGCCGGATAGCGGTCTTTCCGCGGTTCCCGCGTATCGTGGCCGACACGAAGAGCCTCTTCAGCGCTCTACGTCGGTCGAACCGGCGGCGTGTTCGGATTCTCTCTCGGGTCCGAGCGGCGGCTCGGGGGTCGGTGCGTCTGCGCACCCGCTCACTCGATTTCGCCGGTCCTCCGCGTTCGGGTCGCGGGGGACCGGACAGTCTTCCGCGCGATCGGCGGCAGCGGCGAGAGAATGGTCCATATGTCCGCGAGTTCCCGCCGGCCGCTGCTCTCCTCCGTGCGCCGTCTGCTGCACACCGATCCGTCGGCGGTCGCGCACACCGAAGCCATGCCCGTCATCGACGAACGCACGGTCCCCCGCGTGCTCGACCTCGCGACGCGCATCGGGGAATCGATGTTCGCCGTCGGCGCCTCCGCGCACGAGGTCACGCTCGCGATCACGCGGGTGTGCGACGCCTACGGGATGCGCGGCGTGCAGGTCGACGTCACATACAACTCCATCACGGTGTCGTTCCACCTGAGCGGCGAGGTCTGGCCCGAGACCCTGGTGCGGGTGGTGCGGGTGACCGCGCCTGATCACGCGAAGCTGCAGCGTGTGCAGGCGCTCGTCGCCGACATCGACGGCGGCCTCGACCTCGAATCCGCCCGCACCACGTTCCGCGCCATCCGGCGTGTGCCGTTCCGCTACCAGCAGCCGGTCGTGATCGTCGCGCGCGCTCTGCTCGCGGTCGGCGTCAGCATCATGCTCGGTGCCGCCCCGATCATCGTCGGACTCACATTCGTCGCCGCGCTGTGCGCAGCCCTGACCCAGGCCGGCCTCGCCCGGCTCCGTGTTCCCCTGTTCTTCAGCCAGATCGCGGGAGGGCTGGTCACGACGATCGTGGCCGTCGTGGTCTCGGCACTCGGCTCCGCGGGCATCGAGCCGTTCGTCGGCATCCGCCCATCGATCATCGTGGCCTCGGGTATCGTGCTGATGCTCGCCGGTCTCACGGTGGTCGGCGCGGCACAGGATGCGATCGACGGCTTCGCCCTCACCGCAGGCGGTCGCATCCTGGATCTGACCATGCAGACCCTCGGCGTGGTGATCGGCATCCTCGTCGGCCTCGAGCTCGGCGGCGTCCTCGGGTTCACGATGGACCTCCCCGATGACCCCGCACCGTTCGGGCCGCCCGTGAACCAGTTCGCCGGTGCGATCATCATCGCGGTCGCCGTCGCGGTGTTCAACGGCGCCGGCATCCGGATCATCCTGGTCAGTGCGCTCCTGAGTGCCGTGACCCTCGCGGGCTACACGGGATCGGTGGCGCTGAACCTGCACCCCGCGGCGGCGAGCGCTGTGGGTGCGCTGCTGGCGAGCTTCCTCGGGATGCTGATCGCGCGAAACCTGCATGTCCCCTCGGTCGCGGTGACCACGGCGGCGATCGTGCCGCTCGTTCCCGGAGTGGCCGTGTTCCAGGGCCTGCTCGAGATGGTCCACGCGGCGGGGACGTCGACGGGGATGCTGCTCGCCGGCGGTTCCCTCATCGATGCGGCGGTGATCGGGATCGGTCTGGCCTCCGGCGCCTCGCTCGGCCTCTACCTCGGAACCCCCGTCCGCGCCACCCTCGCCAGCGTCGCGAAGACCCGAGCCCGCACCCGCCGCTGACCCCCTCTCCCCGTTCTGCGCCGAGTGCACGCGATCTCGCCGAGTGCACAGGTTCCCCGCGTCGACAGGCCGTGCATTCGCGGATGAGCCGTGCATTCGGTGACGGATGCAACCCGGGATTGTCCGCTCGCGGGCGCCCACCTGTCAACGGGCAGACGGACCGGGCGGAAGTCGGGCCACACTGGTCGACCAGCCCACTGATCGATCGGAGAACCGCATGTCAGATCCCCAGCACCACTCAGACGGCACTCCCGAGGTCGAAGCCCAGGGCATCGACCCGGACATGCCATCGACCACCGACGACATCGACGACGACGACATCGACGACGAGGACAACATCGACGTCGAGGACCTGCCCTGAGAACGTCGACGACCGTCGAGAACCCACCGCGACCAAGGAGGCTCCCATGAGCACGAACGACCGGAACGACATCAGCACCGAGCCCTCTCCCGGGCCGGAGGACAACGACAACCTCGGAGCCGAGGACGGCAAGGGGACCCCGCCGACCGTGCCGCCGACCGACACAGACGCGGACGACACAGACGCCGACGCCGACGGCAGCACCGACGCCGAGAACCCCCGCGGGGACTGACGGCCTTCAGCAGGTGAGAGGAGCGCCTTCGCGGATTTCCGCGGGGGCGCTCAGCCCTGTCCCGGCTTGCCCAGCATCTCTCCGGGCGCGAGCGAAGGACACGTCGCCGATGCGCTGAGGGCCGCGACCTCCGCCCGGATGGCGACGCCCGAGTCCATCTTCGCGACGGTGTAGACGACGCCCTGCTGCGATTCGTCGGCGGGGATGTAGCCGATGAGCACGCCGTCGAGGTTCGGATCCTCGGGCCACGCCATGCCCGACGCCGTGCTGACGAGATCCGCGGTCGGGTTCTCGGCCAACCAGTTCGCGGCCCCCGCAACCGTCGAGTCGGCCAGGGTCCAGTAGCCCTCGAGCTGGGCGACCGGCTGGCACGGCCACCCCTGGTAAGAGGTGAACGAGACCGGCTTCTCGGTCACGCGCACTGCCCCCGGCGGCACGACGGCCGCATCCAGCCAGGCCTGTGCCTGCTCCTCCGCTGCCGCGTCGACTCCCGCGGGCGGTGCACTCTGCGTGGCGGCGGGTTCGGAGGTGGGCACAGCGGAGCCGTCGCCCGCCGCGGAGGCGCACCCCGTCAGCAGCAAGACGGCGGACAGACCGAGGACCAGGGCGGAGCGACGTCGCATGACCCCACTATAGGGAGGCGGAACGGGCGGACGAGCTCAGGAGAGCTGGTCGAGGACGAGCTCTCCGCGGGCGTTGAGATGCTCCATCATGCGTTCGATGCGCTTCGTGTCGATCTCCGGCATCGACGATGCGTCGAACGCGAGGATCAGCGGGATGGCGGGGTGCATCCAGATGGTGAGACGGCCGGCGGGGTTCTTCTCCTCGGGCAGCCACGTCATCATGAAACTCTCGTGTCGACGCAGCTTCGTGCCGATCACGATCTTCAGGTGCGCCAACGTCGCATCGTCGACCTTGATCGGAGGACGAGAGCTGTTGTACTCGAGAGTTCCCATCCTCTGAGATTACTCCGGAGCAGGACATTTCCCCTGGTCCGGCGCTCGGCGCGAGAGCGGAGCCCTCAGTGTCCGTGGGCGAGCTGCTGGATGAGGATGGCCAGCCCACCGAGGGCGACCAGGATCCCCAGCGCGATCACCTGTTTCCACCAGGGGGCGCGGGTGCGGCGGACGGCGATGTACCCGATCAACCCGAGGATGGCGACGTAGACGATCGACGCGATCGTGAGGGCGGTCCCCAGCTCGATCCAGTCCCACACGGCGAGGAGGAGGACCAGGAGCGGGATGGCCGCCGAGGCGATGGCAGTGCTCGTGAGGCGGAGCATCCGCCCGAACTCTCGCCGATCGGGGAAGGTGGCGTGCACGGCCAGGTGCGCGAGCAGCTCTGCCACGAACCCGGCCACCGCGATGGCCACGATCCCGACCAGAAGGGTGATGCTCGCCCGGACGGCGCTGGTGTGCTCGACGTTCGAGTTCTGGACGAGCACGATGGCGAGGCCGGTGAAGGTGGCGTAGATCCGCTCTTTGATCGAGGCGGTGACGACGTCTGCCGACTCTCCGCTCGACCGAGGATGCTCGTCTTCGGGTGGCTGCATGGCCCGCAGATTATCAGCACCCTGCACCCGCGGTCGGTCAACCCCCTGACGTCGATCGACGCCGAGGTCTATCGTCGCCAGTCCGACGACAGGAGAGAAGCATGAGCGATCCGAAGAACACGCAGGGCACCCCCGGCCCCGACGAGGAGGCGGACACCGCATCGGGCGGCGCGCCGGACACCGAAGAGGTGCTCGAGGAGGAGACCACCGACGAAGACGGGAAACCGCTCGAGAACCCGTCCGGCGGCTGAGTCACCCGTAGAGGGACGCATCCGTTCGCGGCCGAGCTGACCGTGGGCGGATGCGCTGCTCTCGACTCAAGCCGGTTCGAGGACCCGCTCCGACTCGCGTGGTGAGGTGTCGACCGGCTCGCGCACGAGATACAGACCGCTCGGCGAGTTCGCCGTGAAAGCAAGGGCTTCGATCCACTCGCGGTTGATCGAGGGCTGACGGCTCCCGCTGTACTTGAAGACGAGCGCGCTGCCGCCGTGCACCCAGACGGTCGTGCGTCCGCCGCCGATGCTGACGTCTTCCTTCCAGCTGAACCCGAACGGCTCGCCTCGACGGAGTTTGGCGGTCATGACCAGCTGGATGTGCGTCAGAGCACGATCCTCGATCTCGGTCTTGACGTCGCCTTCGTAGATGAACCTGCCCATGAGGGGCTCCTCTGTTTCGCCACGGGAACCCGTGCCAGAGGCGCGACCGAGGTGATCGCTGAGTGGTGTCTTCCCAGCATCGCACACACGAGGGACATCCGGGCCGTCGCCCGTCGCGGGATGACTCACGACACGACCCACGAGTCATCCGTCCGAGGTACGCCGATACCTCGCGCGAGGGATGCCGCGACGGCGTCACAGCCGCGAGGCTGGGGGCATGAACGTACGACCGCTTCTCGCCGCCTCCGCCCTGATCGTCGCGGGCGCACTCGCCCTCACCGGATGCTCTGCCTTCGACAGCATCGTCCACAAGCAGTCCACCTCCACCTTCGACGATGCGGCCGCTTTCGCGAAGGGGGCAGGGGTCGACGCGGACTGGATTCCCGCAGATTCCTCGCAGATCACCGTGCGCACCTCGACGCTCGAGAAGGCCGAGGACGCGGTGATCCTCCTCACCAGCGCTTCCGACCTCGCCGATGCCTGCACCGAGGTCGAGCGGCAGTCGGCGCCTTCCTGGACCCTCGACGGCGCCCCCGATCCCTACAAGGCGAAGGGCGTCTTCGTCTGCGGCGACTGGAGCGTGATGGCAACGGACGGCGGCTGGTACGGCTGGACACCGAACTCCGACGGGGAGCGGACCGCAGCCGCGGGCTGATCGGGCCGTGGGCTGATCGCGTCGGGCAGCACTGCTACTTCTTCGCGTCGCGCTTCTCCTGCTCCTTGTCCGCCTTCTCCTGTTCCTTGTCTGCGTTCTTCTGCTCCCGGTCGGCCTTCTTCTGGGCTTCCTCCTGCGCCTTGCGCTCGTCCTTGGCCGCCTGTTCCGCCGCCTTGCGCTCGTCCTTCGTCTGATCGACGACCTGATCGACGTGCGTCGGCTGCGTGTTCTCGGCCGGGACGACGGGGACGACCGTCACGGGGGTGTCCTCCGGCGCGTCAGCCTGATCCGGTGTGGGATCGGGCGAGGGCGAGCTTTCCGGCGTCTGCTCTGTGACGACGGAATCGACATCGCCGGTCTCCAGATCGCCGGTGTCTCCGAATCCCTGACCCGCTGCCCACACCCCCACCAGGACAGAGGCGGCGACGACCGCGACAGCGGCGGAGCCGATCACACCCCACCGGCGCATCGGGCGACGCGTGGGCACCACACGGTCCGAAGGCTTCGAGGAGAGGAGCAGTGTCGGGGTGGTGGTGGCAGCAGAAGCGGCGCTCGTGGCCGGGACCGGAGGGGCGATCACGGGCACGGGAGGGCGAGGCGGGATGGCCGGCGCAGACGCGAGCATGGACGCCGCGGCGAACACGGCAGCAGCACTGGGCCGGTCCTCGGGCGCGATCGCCACCATCCGGGTCAGCAGATCCGCCCACTGCGGGCCCACGGATCTCGGCACCTCAGGGACCTCGATCAGACGTGCCATCGCCGCGCCGATCCCCTCCGCCTGGCCGAACGCCCGCTTTCCGGTGAGCGCCTCCAGCAGCACGAGTCCCAGGGAGTAGATGTCCGCTGCCGGAGCAGGGGGCGCGCCCCGGAGCTGCTCGGGGGCGAGGTATGCAGCGGTGCCGATCACGACACCGGGCGACGTCAGCCGGGCATCGTCGACGAGCACGGAGATACCGAAATCGGCGAGCTTCGCGCCCGAACGACTCCCCGGAAGCGACGTGGGCGAGAGCAGCACGTTCGACGGCTTCACGTCGCGGTGCACCACGCCGGCGCCGTGCACCACATGCAGCGCCTCGGCGAGATCCGCGGCGATCATCGCCACGTCGGTCGGTGGCACGGGGCCCTGGGCGATGCGCGCGGAGAGGGTCGGGCCGTCGACGAACTCCATCACCAGGTACTCGGCTTTGCCCGGCACCAGTTGGGCGTCATAGAGCGTGACCATCGCGGGGTGGTTGAGAGAGGCCAGCACCGTCATCTCACTGCGCGCACGATCCGACGGAACACCCTCGCTCCCCGCGTTCAGCAGCTTGATCGCCACCGTTCGGCCGAGCAGGACGTCGTCGGCGCGGTACACGCGGGCCATTCCGCCCTGTCCGACGCACTCCCGCAGCTGATAGCGCCCGCCCAGCAGTTCTTGCGTGGGCGCAGAGTCTTCGGTCATCGGCGAGTCCTCCTGCCACCCGTCGGGTCAAGGGCGGCATCCGATGACTTTAGGATGATCCGTCGTCGACGTATCGGGCCTTGACAGGAGCGGGAACCGTCCGGGCGGATTCCATGCCACGGTCAAGGGGTTCTCGACAGTGACTTTTGTCCAGACTGCACCGGAAGAGTCGAAAGTCCATTGCATTCCGGCTCCATCGGGCGCATCCTGATCGTGCTCCGGTCGTAGCGCGAGATCGTGGGGGGCCGCGCTCGCAGGCATCGGGTGCAGACGGGGCGTTCGCCGAATCCCTCCCCCTCGGCGAGCGCCTCGCCTCTGCGCCCCAGTCAGCTCACTCGGCTGCGGGATCCTGCGCGAACTCGATGGCGCCGAGGAAGTTGTCGCTGGGATCGTAGAACTTCAGGAACCGTGCGAACCCGAGGTCCTCGATTGCGGCGATCCGCACCTGCTCCTGCTCGAGGCGCGAGGCGAGCTGGTCGAAGCTCTCGGTCTTGAGGAAGAAGACCGGCTTCGTCTCCCCGTCGACGGCGACATGCAGAGGCGCATGGTCGCCGGCTTCCCAGAGCATGAGGTCGAGCGCGGGCTCGAGTCGCAACATGGCGTAGGCACCGTAGTTCGTCAGCACCCGGAAGCCGAGGACGTCGGTGTACCACGCGACGGCTTCGTCCAGTCTCGCGACCGGGAGCTGGAGGTGATCGAGTGCGGTGACGAGGGGCGACATCGAGATCCTTTCTGCGTCCGGCCTTCAATCTATCGATCCCTTCGCACACCCCCGCTACCGCCCTCACGCGCCCCCGAGGTGACGGGCGAAGAAGCGGGCGGTGTCCTCCCCGGCGAACGCCGGCACTCCGGTGTGGCCGCCCATGTTGGCGTACAGCGTCTTCTCCGTCGAACCGAATGCATCGAACAGGTCGAATGCCATCTGACGGTCGTTGCCCTCGTCGTCCCACTGGAGCAGCACGTGCAGCGGGATCGTCACCCGTCGCGCCTCTGCCATCGTCGAGCGTGGCACGTAGCTCCCGGCGAAGAGTCCGGCCGCCACGATTCGTGCATCGATCGCGGCGAGGCGGGTGCCGATCGCGATCACCCCTCCGGAAAACGCGACGCGGTCGCCGATCTCCGGAAGCTCGAGGGTCTCGTCGAGCGTCATCTGCCATTCGGGAACCGCGCGGTCGACCAGCGGGAGGATCAGCCGGTCCACCACATCCGCGGAAGGCTTCTCTCCCGCGGTTATCGCTCGTACGAGGTCGGCCCTGGCGACCTCGGCGCCGGGCAGTGGAGCGCGTTCGCCGGCCCCCGGCAGCTCGATCGCCACGGCGGCGAAGCCCTGGGCGTTGGCGCTGCGGGCGCGCGCGACCAGTCTCGGATACATGCGCCGCATGCCGATGCCGCCGGGCTGACCCATGAGGACGAGTGGGACGGGTGCGGTCGGTGATGCGGCGGGCGGCGTCCAGAGGATGCCGGAGACGTCGCCGAGCGTGAACGTGCGCTCGGTGATGCGGTCATCGAGGATTCGTTGCGAAGTGAAATGCATGGTCGTGCCTCTCGGGAGTGCGGCGAAGAAGCGGCGCTCCCGGACGACCTATCGCCCGACCGTGTCTCCCTGGAGGAGCACCGATGTGAGTTCGTTCACGGGTACCACCTCCTCAGATTGCTGCACGGAAGCTCGAGGCTATCAGAGCGCGGAGCCGAGCTCCTCGCGAAGCAGGGCGGCGCCCGCGCTGAGCGCCCGCAGCTTGCCGCGGGCGACGTCACGCGACAACGGCGCCAGCCCGCAGTTCGTGCTCGGGACGAGCTTGTCAGCGTCGACGAAGCGGAGGGCGTTCCGGAGGGTTTCGGCGACCTCCTCCGGAGTCTCGATGGTCTGGCTGGCGACGTCGATGGCTCCGAGCATGACCTTCTTGCCCCGGATGAGCTCGATGAGGTCCAGGGGAACGTGCGAGTGGTGACTCTCCAGCGAGACGGTGTCGATGCTCGACTGCTGCAGAAGCGGGAACGACTTCTCGTACTGCCGCCACTCCGATCCGAGGGTCGCCTTCCAGTCGGTGTTCGCCTTGATCCCGTACCCGTAGCAGATGTGCACCACGGTCTCCGCGCGCAGCCCCTCGGCTGCGCGTTCGAGCACAGCCACGCCCCAGTCCTGCACGTCGTCGAAGAAGACGTTGAAGGCCGGCTCGTCGAACTGGATGATGTCCACCCCGGCCGCCTCGAGCTCCTTCGCCTCCTGATTCAGGATGGTCGCGAACTCCCAGGCCAGCTTCTCGCGGCTCTTGTAGTGACGGTCGTAGAGCGTGTCGATCATCGTCATCGGACCAGGCAGAGCCCACTTGATGGGCTGGTCGGTCTGCTGGCGGAGGAACTTCGCGTCCTCGACGAACACGGGCTTCTCGCGGCTCACGGCACCGACCACGGTCGGCACGCTGGCGTCGTACCGGTCGCGGATGCGCACGGTCTCCCGCTGGTCGAAGTCGACACCGGAGAGGTGCTCGATGAACGTCGTGACGAAGTGCTGACGCGACTGCTCCCCGTCGCTGATGATGTCGATACCCGCCTGACGCTGCTCGTGCACGGTGATGCGGAGCGCATCCTGCACGCCCTCCACCAGGGCACCGCCCTCCAGCTTCCACGGAGACCAGAGCTTCTCGGGCTCGGCCAGCCAGGAGGGCTTGGGCAGGCTGCCGACGATGGAGGTGGGAAGGATCCCGGGCATGATCGGGGCTCGTCCGTTCGTCATCCGACGGACACCAGCGAGTCAGCGGAGCGGCCGGCGGCCCATCTCTCGAGGAGCTCGCCGTGCGGGGTCATGAGATGCGCGTCGGCATAGCGTCCCTGCTCGGCTGCGAGCCGGCTCCGCTCCTCGCGGTCGTAGGCGATCTTCGTCACCGAGTAGTCCTGCTGCTCCAGGGTCGGCCGGTAGATGCTCGCCGCTTCCGAGTTCGCGTTGTAGATCTCCGGTCGATAGATCTTCTGGAACGTCTCCATCGTGCTGATCGTGCCGATGAGCTGGAGGTTGGTGTAGTCGCTCAGCAGATCCCCACGGAAGTAGAACGCCAGCGGGGCGACGCTGCCTCGCGGCATGAAGTAGCGGACCGAGAGGCCCATCTTGCCGAAGTACTCGTCGGTCAGCGAGCCGTCCTTCTGCTCGTACTCGACACCGAGGATCGGGTGATGGTTCTCGGTGCGGCGGTAGGTCTTGCTCGTCGAGACGCTGATGCAGATGACCGGCGACAGCGTGAACCGCTCCCGGTACGCCTCGGAGTCGAGGAAGTGCTGGAAGAGCTTGCCGTGCAGGTCGCCGAAGTCGTCGGGAACGGAGAAGCCGCCCGCGGCTGCGGTGGCCGCCGGCAACCGCACGCTGAAGTCGAAGTCGCGGATGTACGAAGAGAAGTTGTTGCCCACGATGCCCTGGGTGCGCGTGCCCGTCGACCGGTCGACGATGGTCACCTCCAGCACCTCGAGAAGAGGGAACTCCCGATCCTCCCCCTCCGTCGCGAACTGGATCGCGACCGAGACGATCTCGAGTTCGAGGGTGTAGCGATCACGGCTCGGGTTGTCCCAGTGCGCCAGATCGTTGAACCGTCGGTCGATCATCGTCAGGGCGTTGCCGAGGTTCTGCTGACGGTGCTCACCGCGCGCCAGATTGGCGAAGTTCGTGGTGATGCGCGAGTCGTCGGACGGCGAGTAGTCCTCGTCGAAACGGGTCGTCGTGATGCGGAACGTGAATTCGGATGCCATGAGCGGCCAATCGGTGGAAGATCGGCCGGGCTCGGCCTCGATCGGGGGTTTCTCCATGATGACGACTGCAAGGGCCCATCGGGTAATGCGCGTCGACTATGCCGTGGCATAGGTTGAATCTATGGCCAAGCGTTCGAACGGTATCACCCTCCAGCAGCTCACCTATTACATCGAGGTCGCCGCTGAGGGGTCGATCAGTGCCGCCGCCGACCTGCTCTATGTCGCCCAGCCCACCCTGTCCGCGGCGATGAAGGATCTCGAGGGCAGAGTGGGGCGCGAGCTCCTGATCCGCTCCGCGCGGGGTGTGACGCTCACCACGGATGGTGTCGAGTTCCTCGGGTACGCCCGGCAGGTCGTCGAGCAGGTGGCACTCCTGGAGCAGCGCTACCTCGGGCGTCCGCCCTCCCGGCGGCTCCTCGGCGTCTCGACGCAGCACTATTCGTTCGCTGTCGACGCCCTCGTGCGGATGGTCAAGGCGACAGCGGCGACCGAGTACGAGTTCTCCCTGCGCGAGACGCGCACCTGGGACATCATCGAAGACGTGCGCACCCTCCGCAGCGAGCTGGGAATCCTCTACCGGAACGACTTCAACCGCAACGTGATCGACAAGCTGCTCCGCGACTCCGGACTCGCCTTCCACCCGCTCTTCGTCGCAGACCCGCACATCTTCATCTCCCGCAAGAATCCGCTCGCCGCCCGAGATCGCGTGACTCTCGCCGACCTCGCCGACGTGCCCAGGCTCACGTTCGACCAGGGCGCGAACAACTCCTTCTACTTCTCCGAGGAGATCCTCTCCACCCTCTCGAGCCCGCAGGACATCCGCGTCTCCGACCGCGCGACCATCTTCAACCTGATGATCGGCCTGGACGGCTACACCATCTCGACGGGCATCATCAGCGACGACCTCGACCCTGAGATCGTCGCCATCCCGCTCGACGTCGACGAGAACATCGAGATCGGCTGGATCGGGCACTCGGCGATCCCGCTCACGGAGCAGGCGCAGCGCTACCTCGCCGAACTGCGCGCCGTCGTCTCCGAGTTCGGGGTGGAACTGCTCGGCTGACGTCGAGACCTCATCGCCCCCGCAGCGAGGTTGTCGGCGACATGCGGCACCGGTGTTGTGGCAGGGCCGCTCTGATGCATGGTCTTCCCTTTCGGAGAGGTCAGCTGGCGAGCTCGTCGATCCAGCTCGAACGCATTCGCAGGGCTCGTTCCGTGCTGCCGAGGACAGCGGCGAGGCCGACGAGCAGATTGAGCTCGAGCGGGAGCCGGATGGGAGAGGTGAAGGTGCCGACCGAGTCGGCGATCAAGGGGATCTTCGAGAGGGCTTCGATGATTTGAGGGACCTCGACACTGAG
This sequence comes from Microbacterium sp. 2RAF4, assembly GCF_052115285.1. NCBI lineage: Bacteria > Bacillati > Actinomycetota > Actinomycetes > Micrococcales > Microbacteriaceae > Microbacterium > Microbacterium sp. 2RAF4. The sequence continues at coordinate 1,032,350 of NZ_JBFRGI010000002.1, forward strand.
GCCGACCACGACGAACGCGATGGAGACGAGGCCGATCACGCGGCTCACGCCAGGATGCCGCTCGTGCAAACGAGCGCGACGCCCTTCGGCGGATCGAGGATCGGGCGACAGCTGCTGTTCGGTGCCGTCTGCCCGCACATAGTGGCACCGCTTGAGCCCGAACCCGGTGATCGCCACCTCAATGTGCCCGCCAGGCACGGCGAAGCGTGTGGGCATCTTCGCGTAGGACTGCAGAGCTCCGTCGACGTAGAGACGCGCACGGATCTCGCCGTCGGTCATATCGCCGGCATGACGGACGTCGATCGTGTACGTCGACATCGTGCCGGCGTCAGAGCGCAGCGTGATCGATCGGAGAGACCGGCCGAACATCTGCCACCAGCGATAGCGGCGCAGCGGTTCGCCGGAACCGACACGGACGCGACGGTTCCGCCAGTTGTTTCCCGCCATCATCTCGCCCTCCATAATCTAATACAGCGTGATAGCCGACGACGGGCTAAACTAGCACACTGTTATAGACGGATGGCTCATGAGGGAGAAATGGACGAAGCGTCGAAGGAACCGGGAACGCGGGAGAAGATCCTCATCGCCGCGGCGACCATGCTGGGCGAGAACCCCACCGCACGCCTGAGCGTGAGAGCAGTGGCCGCCCGCGCTCAGGTGAGCACGGGGTCGCTACGCCACTTCTTCCCAACACAGCGGGAGCTCATCGAGACAGTGGTGGCCGCGATGTACGACCTGGAGCTCCCCGATGATCCGATCAACGACCGCTCTCTGACGGCGGAGGAGCGACTCATCGCGTGCTTGCAGCTCATCCTCCGTCAAGTCGGCGTGGGTGAAAGCGCACGGAGGCAGTGGGGGGCGCTCTACGAGGCGTACGTGGCCACGGCTCCGTCCGAAGACGAGGCAGCCACCTACATCGCGCTGGACCGCATGGGGCGACATCGGATCGCGCAATGGCTGACCGTCTTGATCGACGAGGGCGCGGTCCCCGCCGGTCGAGTCGAGGAGCGAGCACGGTTCCTCTCGACCGTGCTGGCGGGGCTCATGACCGAACGCGCGCTGCCTTCCGACGCCGTGGGCATCGAGGCCGAGACGACGAGTCTGCGGCTCGCGGTCCACGCGGTCTTGAGCGGGTGGCCCGCCGCGTGACCTCGCTGCTCACGAACGTGCGAGACCTCGTCCTCGCGCCCACCGGAGCGTGACCACATGCGCCGAACTCCGGCCTTCAGCCTCTACTGCCTTCTCGCCGGCTTAGCGCTCGCGGGGTGCGTGGGGGCGCCCCCGCCTGCCGCCGAATCTGCCCCGGCATCTCCGACGGCCCGTGCGACCACAACGGACCTCGACGAGCTCGTGGCAGACGAACTGGCGGCTCTCGAACAGGAGTACGACGCGACTGTCGGCGTCATGGCGGTCGACACCGGAACCGGCGAATCCGTCTCGTACGGCGAGGACCGCCGCTTCGGCTTCGCATCCACCATCAAAGCCTTCGCCGCTGCAGTGTTCCTCCAGTCCGTGTCGGGCGCAGCCCGCGATGAGATCGTGCACTGGACGACAGAAGAAGCCGCCGCCGCCGGCCACGCGCCCGTGACGTCGCAGCACGTCGAGGACGGCCTGACCTACGCGCAGCTCGCCGAAGCGGCCGTCCGAGTCAGCGACAACGCCGCTCTCAATCTCATCGTCGACCGGATCGGTGGTTCCGCAGCCCTCGACGACGCACTCGCCGAGCTGGGCGATGCCACCACGGAGGTCGTGAACGACGAGCCGACTCTCAACACGATCGAACCGGGCAGCACCGACGACACCACGACCGCCGCCGCCTTCACCACCTCGCTTACGCGGATCCTAGACGGTTCCACGTTGTCCGCGGCCGATGCGGCGCTGCTGGTCGACTGGATGAGCGATAACCGGACCGGAGACGCCCTCATCCGCTCTGGCGCGCCCGCCGGCTGGACGGTCGCCGACAAATCGGGAGGCGCAGGTCCGATCCGGAACGACATCGCCGTCGTCACGCGACCCGGACAGGGCCCCATCATCATCACGGTGCTGACGTCGCGGAACGACCCTCACGCAGACTTCGACGACACGCTTGTGGCGAGCACTGCATCCATCGCTCTGCACGCGCTCGACCGCAGCAACTCATGATCGCCGTTCTCAGTCGTCCGGCGGCACTCTTCGGCATCACGGGCGTGGCGTCGAGCTGGCTCGCGACCACATTCAGGCGCTGAAGGCGACGACGAGCAGATCGCCTGGGCGGATCGCGCACTCGACGCGCTCCGCCCCCTCTCTCTCCCCGCCGTCACCCGAACCTGCTCCCCGGGTCCGCTACCGTCTAGCACGCTGTGCTAGTTTGAAACCTCTTGCAACTATCACGCTGTATTAGTATCGAAGAGGATCACCCATGACCGACACCGCGCCGAACTGGCTCCTCCAGGTAGACGACCCCGTCCCCAATCCTCGAGTTCCCCCTGGCGTCGAGTACCACCGCGTCTACGCCGGCGAGAAGCGCCGCATCCTCCGCGGCATCCTCGCGATCGTGCTGGTGGTCGCCGGGATGGTCGTCTTCGCGCAGTTGTTCGTGCTCGGGGCGCGCTATCTCGACACCGCGATCCTGGGGCGCTCGGGTTTCACGCCCCTTCAGCAGGCTGCGGGTGCACTGTCGCTCGCCGTGCTCATCCCCTACTGCATGCTGTTGCAGCGCCTGCTCTACGGCGTGCCCTTCCGGTCGCTGCACTCGGTCGCCGGGCGCTTCCGATACGGCGTGCTCGGGCGAGCACTGCTCGCCTTCGGTCCGTTGCTGCTCGTCGTCGTCGCCGTCGGCTTCCTCCTGGCGCCCGTCGACCAGGTGCCCTGGTCGACATTCGACCTCGTCGCCTATTTCGTGATCGGCATGCTGCTGACCCCACTCGCGGCAGCAGGCGAGGAGTACGGCTTCCGCGGGTTCATGTTCCGCATCATCGGCGGGTGGACGCGAGGCGCGCGCCTCGGGGCAGTGATCGGCATCGTCATCCCGACGGTCCTCTTCTCTCTCTTCCACGGCTCGCTCGACCCGTACATCCTCACCTCCTACCTCGTGCTGTTCGGATCCTTGGCGATCGTCACCTGGCGTACCGGCGGGCTCGAAACCGCCGTCGTCCTCCACGTCGTCTACAACGTCTCGGCCCTCGTGCTCGGCACGACGCTGCACGTCGACCTCGGCGGCGCGCTCAACAGTCGGGGAGAGATCGCAGGGTCCATCGCCACCCTCATCCCGAGCGCGGCACTGGTCCTGATCACCGCCGCAGCCTGGTGGATCACACGGAGAACCGGTCCCGCACGCACCCCGGCGCCGTTGTGATCGTCATGATGCCCTCAGACGCGACACGCTCGCACCTGAGGGCATCATGCGCCTCGGAGCCCGTTGGCCTGCTCAGCGAGCTCGGCGTTACCCAGGCTGACCGCTCCGATCGTCGTCGACAGGAGCGTCGTGTGTTCGTCTTCGATACTGCGGAGGCGAGCCCTCAGCTCGGTTTCGCTCAGATCCTCGTCGTCGTCACTGTCCCGCATCGTCGCTCCCGTCGGCGGCAGAGGCTTCGAGGCGTCGGCTTCGTCTGGAGTCCCGTGGTCGTCCGCCGCCACGACGCCGGACCTGCCCGATCTGATACGTGAGCAGCGCCGCCGAACCGACGACCAGTGATCCGACGAGAATCCACTGGGGCAGCGAATAGTCGCTGCCGGTCTGGATGGTCCTCGTGAGCAAGCCGATCATGTATCCGAACAGGCCCGCGCACAACCCGAGCATGGCGCGATGGAAGCGAAGGCTCCGCCGGTCGATCGATCCCACCATGGATCGAGGGTACGACGAACGCCTCGACCGAACAGAACGAAGGCCCCGCATCCCGGTCGTCTGAACGGGAGTCGGGGCCTTCGTGGTGGCGGTGACGGTGGGATTTGAACCATTGCGAACCACCTCGTTCGGTGACGACGGTAGACCGATTCGCTCGTAAACGAGTTGTTTCACACGATGAACTCACATCTGCGAACAAGTGCCAAGGCCGTTGGAGACGCCGATGCCTCGACCTGGCTGACTTTCGTGCCACCCGGCGGCGTAGCCCCAGAACGAGACGAGGTCACCGTCACCTACGCGGACATCGCGAACTCGAAGAGGAAGGGCGTCGAGTGGCTGCCGTTCTTCAGCAGGCTGGCGCTTATGCAAACCGTCCGCGACCTGAATCGGCTCGGTTTCACAAACATCGCACTAGCCCGCGTGCCGGTAGAAGAGGCCGCTTCGGTGCCGACGACGGACTCATGCCCCTTCACGGAAACGCGGCGTCATCGATGGCGGCAGACGTAGCGATGGCGCCGACCCCACTGAGTCGATCAGCGGCGACAACCACGATTTGGCTCGCGTTGCCACTGCGTCACCGCAGCCGATCGTCGAACAAGACGAAGGCCCCGCATCCCAGTCGTTACGACGGGAGTCGGGGCCTTCGTGGTGGCGGTGACGGTGGGATTTGAACCCACGGTAGGGGGTTACCCTACACAACTTTTCGAGAGTTGCACCTTCGGCCGCTCGGACACGTCACCGCGGAACAGCTTACGCGACGCGGGCCGGACGCGCGAATCGAACGGTCACCAGGCCGCGGCGACCTCGGCGTGGGTGCGCAGGATGCCCTCGGTCGAGCCGGCGGGCGCACGACCGATGCCGCACTCGGTCGCGACGCCGAACGCGGTGACGTATGGGGCGGCGGCGGCGATACGGCGCTCGGCGCCCTCCGCGCCGTCCTCACGGTGCACGAGTCCGAGGTACAGCTCCTCCACCGGGGTGAGGCCAGCGAGCGGGGCGAAATACGCCTCGTCATCGTGCGCGATCGGCACGGGCAGGTGCAACCAGGTGAGCGGGCGACCGGATGCGGTCACGACGGCATTCGCATAGCGGACCAGATTCGCCGCGTCCCGCGGCTCGAAGAAGTGCTTCTCCCCCGCGTCGCCGTAACAGAGGTGGACGCCCACCTCGACGTCGGCTGGCACCGCGTCGACCAGGGCTGCCAGCCGTGCGACCAGTCCGTCGAACGGGTCGCCGGGCCACCAGGCCTCCATCACCGATCCGTACCCGGCCGCGCGCTCGATGATGCCCATCTCGCTGGCGACGTCCCACTGCACAGCGAGGTCTTCGTGAGGGATGACCTCCAGGATCTCGTCGAGCTCGCGCACGATCGCGGCGGTGTAGACGGGCTCGATGGCCGCGCGGTCATCGCCGTGGAAGAACGAGGAGATCACGGCGAGCGGCGTCGGCAGCGACACCTGGAACCGCACCCCCGCCGGAACCGCGCCCTCGGCGCGGAGGCGCACGAACACGGCGTACGACTCGATCGCAGCGGCGGCGTACCCCAGCGGCGGCAGCTCGATGGCCGCGGCATCCACCCCCTCGCCGATGCGCAGACCCCGGGCGTCGATGCCGGCGGGGAACGGGATGGGCTCATCACCGATGCGCTCGATCCCCGCGGCCTCACCGATCACGTCAGGCTGGAACATGATCCAGTGGAACCGCTTGCCGACCTCGCCGTCCGGGATGCGGCGGAGCCGAGTGCCGAGCAGCTCCGCGGTGGTGCGGATCGTGGTCTCGGCGTCGTCGTAGTTCACGCTGCCCACGAGGAGGGCGCCCTGCGGCTGAGTCATGCCCCCAGAATATCGGCGAGCCTACGGAGTTTTCCCCGGCGACGGCTCCGCCAGGACAGGGGCGATCGAGTTAGGATGGCCTTACAACCCGCCGCCTGTGGGGGCAGCGATGACGGGAAGGTTCCATCATGGGCTTCATCACGTCCGAGGCACTGGCCGACACCGGCTACGTCGTGCTCGACGACCACACCTCCGCCACCGATCCCGCCGAATGGCTGGGCCTCGAGTACGTCGGCTGGCGCTCCTCCGGCATCACGCGCTTCGCCCCGCTCACCAGCTATGCCGGCGACGTCGACTGCAACGGCTTCTGGAACCACACCCCGCCGCGTACCGACAAGGACGGCGTCTGGGTCGACTCGCAGGTCGCGATCGCCCCGACGCTCCAGCGCCGCGCACAGGAACCGGGCGCGGGCATCGGCCGATGCCGCGTGATCGAGCTGCAGCCCAACGAATACGCCGACGCGATCTACAACCTGCACCAGGACGACAACAACCGCCTCAACGAAGAGGGCACCGGCTGGGTGGTCCGCGGGTTCTTCAACCTCTCCGACGACACCGAGTCGATGCTGATCCTGCGCTCCGACCGCTTCGACCCCGCGACCGAGATCCGCCTGCCGCTGCGCGCCGGCTCCCGCATCATCGTCGACACCCAGCGCTTCTGGCACGCGGTCTGGCACCGTGGAACGGCACCGCGCTACGCCCTCATCACCTCGTGGACCAGCGGCCCCGAGCTCGACGCGTACATCGCCGCCAACCACGGCGACCCGCACCCCAAGACCGTCGACCTCGATCCACAGTTCGTCGATGCCGCCCAGATCGAGCTGCACCGCCGCATCGAAGAGCGACGTCGCGCGTTCGAAGCACAGGGCATCGTGATGGAACCGCCCGTGGACATGAACGTCTGAGACGTCGGCCCGCGGGTCTCCCCGCAGCGACCGGACGGTGTCAGACCGTGCGGCCGTCGTGGATCCGCACCACGCGGTCGACGGTTCCCGCCGGCGGCGCCACGTGCGAGATCAGCAGCACCGACTGCTCCCCCGCGGCCTGCAGCAGATCACGCAGCAGGGCATCCGATGCCTCAGGATCGACGCCCGCCGTCGGCTCGTCGAGCACCAGCACGGGGAAGCCGCGCAGCAGCGCCCTGGCGAGCGAGATCCGCTGCGCCTGACCGCCGGACACCAGCGCACCACGGTCGCCGACCCTCGCATCGAGACCGCCGCGCTCGCGGACCCAGTCACCGAGTCCGACCCGCTCGAGCACCGCCTGCAGGTCTTCATCCGAGGCGGAGTCCCGCGCGAAGAGCAGATTCTGGCGGATGTCCTCGTCGAACAGCTGAGGGTTCTGCTCGCACAGTCCGATCACGCGTCGCAGCGCCGGGCCCGAGAGCTCTGCGGCGTCCCGACCACCCACCAGATACTCGCCCTCCACGCGCAGGAAGCCGACCAGGGTTGCCGCGAGCGAGCTCTTGCCCGCCCCGCTCGGCCCCGCCACCAGCACGCGCTCACCGGCGCGGAGGTCGAGGTCGACTCCCTTCAGCGCGGGCGTGCCGCCGGGCCAGGTCGCCCTGACGCCGCGCAGATGCAGCTCGGGAGTGCGCGCGAACTCCACGTCATCCCCCTCGTCGGAACGCAGCTCCTCGGGCATCCGCTCCGGGAGCACGTCGACGATGCGCCCGGCGCTCGCTCGAACGCTCCGCCAGGATGCCGCAGCGATCGGCACCGCTCCGAACACCTCGAAGACCACCATCGGCACGAGCACTGCCACGGCCAGCCACGGGCCGTCGATCGAGCCGTCCGCGAGACCCGGAGCCGCCGCGGCGAGCGCCCACACCGATGCCGCCCCGGCCACCGCGGAGACGACACCCGCTGCGACGGCCTGGGCGAGGGAGGCACGGTCGACCACGCGTCGCAGAGCCGCATCGGCGGCGGTGATCCGCGACCGGGCCTGTTGCTCCGCCCCGTAGGCGATGAGCACGTCGAGGCTCCCGAGGTAGTCCACGAGAGCTGCCGAGAGCTCTGCCCGACGCTCCGAGACCCGTGCTTCGGCGCGCGAGCCGAACACCCAGCCGAGTCCGATCGCTGCAGCCGCGGCGGTCACGAGGCAGACCGCGAGAGCGAGAGCGGCAGGGGGCGAGACGAACGCGAGGAAGCCGACCGCTCCGACCGCGACGAGCGCCGCCACCCCGAGCGGCTGCACCACCCGCAGCGGCAGGTTCTGCAGGTTCTCGACGTCGTCCACGAGAGCTGCGAGCACCTGCCCGCGGTCCGTCGAGCCGAGTCCCGCCGGCGACAGAGGGATCAGCCGGCGCACCATGTCGGCACGGGTGGAGGCGAGCTGACGCAGCGCGGCATCGTGTCCGCTCAGGCGCTCCAGATAGCGGGTGACCGCGCGCGAGACGGCGAAGAAGCGCACACCGACGACGGCGATCGACAGCGGCACCAGCGAGTCGACGATCGAGGCGCTCACGATCAGCCACCCGCTCACCGCGAGCAGACTCACGGCGGCGGCAGCCGAGAGCAGACCCCAGATCAGACCCGGTACGAAGCGGCCGAGCGGCGGCTGCGCGAGTCGCAGGATGGCGCCGACCCGGTGACCGCGGGAATGCACGGCGTCGGTTGTGCGAGGGGCATTCATGCGTTCACCCCCAGCGCCACGATCTGATCCGCGATCTCCCGTGCGGTCCGACGGTGGGAGACGAGGAGGATCGTCGCCCCGGCGTCCGCCTTCTCGCGCAGCGATCGCCACAGCCGGTCCTCGGTCTCGGGGTCGAGCGCGCTCGACGGCTCATCGAGTGCGAGCACGCGTCCGGACGCGGATGCCTGGCGATACAGGGCTCGAGCGACAGCTACTCGCTGCGCCTGCCCACCCGAGAGCCCCGCTCCCTGCACGCCGAGTTCCAGCGCGGGGTCGATGCCCTCCGCGCAGGCGTCATCGAGCGCATCGCGCACCCGGGCGGCGTCCGGCTCGGGATCACCGAGGGTGACGTTCGCCGACACGGTCCCGCGTGTGAGGCCAGGTGCCTGCCCGGCCCAGGCGAGCCACGCCGACGGTGCGATCCCCCGCACGTCCGCGCCGGCGTAGGACGCCGTCCCCTCGAACTCGACCGCACCCCGGAGTGCCGCCAGCAGCGACGACTTCCCCGACCCGCTCGGCCCTTCGATGACGGTGATGGTCCCCGGCTCGGCTGAGAACGACACGGGCGGCAGATCACGCACGCGCAGCCCCTCGACCACGAGGGTTCTGCCCTTCGCCGGTTCCACATGCATGACCGATTCCCGGATGCCGGTGTGTCCGGCGGCGATTCCTCCGACATCCGTCGAAGGCTCCTGCATCCGCGCGCGCTCCCCTGCCGCGTCGAGCACCTCGAACACGTCTTCGGTCGCCGCGACCCCCTCGGCCGCCGCGTGGAACTGCACCCCCACCTGCCGGATGGGCAGGAAGGCCTCCGGAGCGAGCAGCAGTACGAACAGCCCCACCTCGAGCGTCAGGTCGCCCGACAGCAGCCGGAAGCCGACAGACACCGCGATCAGCGCCACCGCGATCGAGGCCAGCAGCTCCATCGCGAAGCCCGACAGGAACGAGAACCGCAGCACCTTCATGGTCTCGCGGCGGTACTCGTCAGCCGTCGCCTCGATGCGGTCGGCCGCCCGGCGGTCGCGTCCGAACAGCCGCAGGGTCGACAGCCCCTGCACCGTGTCGGCGAAGCGGGCCGCGAGGCGCTGCAGCGTCTGCCACTGCCGCGTCTGCACGGTGCGGGTCGCCATGCCGATCAGGATCAGGAACAGCGGGATCAGCGGCAGCGTGATCACTGCGGTGAGACCGCTCGGCCAGTCCTGCCACCACATGACCGCGACCAGCACCGGCGTCGCGATCACCGTCAGCACGAGCTGCGGGATGTAGCGGGCGAAGTAGGCGTCGAGAGCTTCGAGCCCGTGACCCGCGGTGACCGCGAGCGCCGTCTGGTTGCGCTGCGCGAGCCACCCTGGCCCCAGTCTCCCGACCGCAGCCACCAGCGCCGCGCGCAGCTGCATCCCCGTCTTGGCGGCCGCCCGTGTCCCCGCGGCATCCGAGGCCGCGATGAGCAGGCCCCGCAGCAGAGCCGTGAGCAGCAGCCAGAGCAGCGACGAGGTGACGTCCCGACCCGCGAGCGCCCCCGTGATCGCATCGGTCAGCAGCCACGCGAAGGCGATCGTGACCGCCGTCTGGACGACGCCGATCAACGCGGATGCCGCGAGGAACCCCCTCGCGGCACCCGCGTATCGCAGCAGTCTCGGGTCGACGGGTTTCACGCGTGCGCCGGAGCCCCCTCGATGGACTTGCGGGTGACGCGCTTGCGGAACACCCAGTAGGTCCAGGCCTGGTACGCGAGCACGAGCGGCATCGCGATCAGGGCCGTCCAGCTCATGATCTGCAGCGTGTACGGGGTGCTCGAGGCGTTGGCGATCGTGAGGCTGTAGGCCGGGTCGATCGTCGACGGCATGACGTACGGGAACAGGGCGGAGAACAGCATGACCACCGCGAACATGACGGTGAGCATGCCGGCGAAGAACGCCCAGCCATCGCGACGGACGAGCGAGAAGCCGACCGCCGCGATCAGGCTGACCGCCGCGAGCGCACCGGTACCGATGACCAGCCACAGCAGCGGAGCCTCGCGGCCCATCGCGATCGCGACCGTCCAGATCACCGTCGCGGCTGCGACGAGGATCGTCGGGATGGCGGCCTTCTTCGCCAGCTTCTGCGCATCCTCATGCACCTGGCCGTCGGTCTTGAGCGCCACGAACAGCACCCCGTGCAGGAAGAAGAGCAGCAGCGTGGTGACGCCCACCAGCAGTGCGTAGGGGTTCAGCAGGGAGAAGAAGCCGCCGACGAAGATGTGGTTTTCGTCGATCGCGACGCCCTGCACGATGTTGCCGAACGCCACACCCCACAGCAGCGCGGGCACGACCGAGCCGATCACGATCATCCGGTCGAAGCCGGCCTTCCACTTCGCGCTGTCGCGCTGATGCCGGTACTCGAACGAGACACCGCGCAGGATCAGCGCGAGCAGGATCAGCAGCAGCGGCAGATAGAAGCCGCTGAACAGTGTGGCGTACCACTCGGGGAACGACGCGAACAGCACGGCGCCGGCCACGATGACCCAGGTCTCGTTGAGGTCCCAGACCGGGCCGATCGTGTTGATGACCTGTCGGCGCGAGACGTCGTTCTTGCCGAGGAACGGCAGGGACATGCCGACTCCGAAATCGAAGCCGTCCAGGACGAAGTAGCCGACGAAGAAGAAGGCGACGATGAAGAACCAGAGTGTTGCGAGATCCATGATGCTCCTCCCTCTCAGTAGACGACCGACGGCAGCTGGGCCGTCTCGTCATGCGGCTTCTCTTCGGTGTCGGGCCCCTTCTGGGCGGCCCGGATGATGAGGCGGATCTCGACGACGGCGAGCGCCGCATAGATCGCGGTGAACGCGATGAGCGATATCAGCACCTCGAGCCCGCTGACGCCCGGCGAGACGCCGTCCTGCGTCGTCATCAGCCCGAACACGATCCAGGGCTGTCTGCCCATCTCGGTGAAGACCCAGCCCATGATGTTGGCGGCCAGCGCGAGCGGGAACGACCAGATGGCGACCTTCCACATCCACGGTGCGACCGGCTTCTTGGCGCCCTTGCGGGTGACCCAGAGGCCCGCGACGGCGACGAGCGCTGCGGCGATGCCGAGGCCGATCATCCAGCGGAAGGCCCAGTACGTGATCCACAGCACCGGGGCGAAGTCGGTCAGACCGGTGGCGGCGTAGGTCTGCGCGTACTCGGCGTTCAGATCGTTGATGCCGTGCACGCACGCGTCGAGGGTGTGTGTCGACAGCAGCGAGAGCAGATACGGCACGCGGATGGAGAACAGTTCGGAGCTGCCGTCCGGAGTGCCGAGCGTGAAGATGCTGAACGAGGCATCGGGACCGCAGACCGTGTTGAACGTGGCCTCGGCCGCTGCCATCTTCATGGGCTGCGCGGCATACATCGCGAGGCCCAGCTGGTCGCCCGTGAGCACGACGCCCGCAGTGGAGACGATCATGGCCCACAGCCCGAACTTGAGCGAGATGCGCATGGTGTCGAAGTGCTGGCCGCGCGAGAGGTGCCAGGCCGAGACCGAGATCACGACACCGGCGGCGAACATGAACGCACCGAAGATCGTGTGCGGGAACGCGGCGAGCGCGACGGGGTTGGTCAGCAGTGCCCAGAAGTCGGTCAGCTCCGCACGGTTGGTCGCCTCGTTGAACGTGTAGCCGACGGGGTTCTGCATGAAGGCGTTGGCGGCGATGATGAAGTACGCCGACAGGATGCTGCCGATCGAGACGCACCAGATCGTGGCGAGGTGCAGCTTCTGCGGGAGCTTGTCCCAGCCGAAGATCCAGAGGCCGATGAAGGTCGCCTCGAAGAAGAAGGCCAGCAGGCCCTCGAACGCGAGCGGGGCACCGAACACGTCACCGACGAAGCGGGAGTAGTCGGACCAGTTCATGCCGAACTGGAACTCCTGCACGATGCCGGTGACGACGCCCATGGCGAAGTTGATCAGGAAGATCTTCCCGAAGAAGCGGGTCAGGTGCAGGTACTGCACCTTGCCGGTGCGCACCCACGCGGTCTGGAAGATCGCCGCGACCAGCGCCATGCCGATCGTGAGCGGCACGAAGAGGTAGTGGTAGACGGTCGTCAGGCCGAATTGCCATCGGGCCAGAGCGAGCGGATCAAGCCATTCCATGCACGACTCCTGTTCTGTGGTGCCGCTGCTTCGTGCTGTGACGCAGCGTTCCCTCGACCAGCGGCGCGGTGGTGTCGCGCAGCTGCACGGTGCAGTCCGACGGGAGGACAGCGTCGCGGACGCACTCGGCTTCGAGTGGTCCGCCTGCCTCGTTCAGGACGCCTTGCATGAGTTCCAGATGCACGCGGCACAGCATCGGGCGGTCTTCCGACCGTCCGGCGGCATGCGGGCACGGGCTGAGGTCGACCGTGAGACTGCGGTCGTCGAGCACAGGCTCGAAGCCGCTCTCCTCCAGGTGCTCGACGAGCGCATCGAGCTGATAGGTGGCTTCGCGCCCGAGTCCGGATGCCGCGTCGGGGAGCATGCTCCGCATCAGGTCGCCACGACGGGCCGCCGCCTTGGCCTTGTCGCGGGCCACGGGACTGGAAGCCCCTGGCGCTCCGGTCGCCGCACTGTACAGCGTGCGCGGTCGACCCCGCGTCGTGCGGTGCTCGATCGTCGGGATCACATAGCCCCCCTCGATCAGGCGCTGCAGGTGTTCGCGGATCGTGTTGGGGTGCAGCCCGGTGGCTTCGCACAGCTCGGTGATGGAGAGCTCGCCCCGGGTCTGCGAACTTCCCGCTTCGAAGAGCAAGTGCAGGATCTGCACCCGGGAGTAGCTCGAGATCGGCCCGCAGACGGGCCCGCCGTTGGCCATGAACCCAGTATCCCGCGGGGACGGTCGTATCTGGGGACCAAGGGCCGTGAATAAACACCTGACCGATAGGGATGTCAGATGCCGGCGATAGCCTGGGGGCATGGCCACCCGGAAACCCGCTCCTCCTGCGTACGTGTGCACGGAATGCGGGTGGACCACCGCCAAGTGGGTCGGACGCTGCGGCGAGTGCCAGCAGTGGGGAACGGTGCAGGAGCAGGCCACGCAGACCGGCATCCTCCGTCGGGTCGGTCCGGTCGCGCCGACCGCCGACCGTGCCGCACGCCCCATCACGCAGATCACGACGCAGGATGCACCGCGTCGATCGAGCGGCGTCGGCGAGTTCGACCGCGTCCTCGGCGGCGGCATCGTGCCGGGGGCGGCGATCCTGCTCAGCGGCGAACCCGGCGTCGGCAAGTCCACGCTTCTGCTCGAGGTCGCAGCGCAGGCGGCTCGCGGCGGACGCCGCGTGCTCTACGCGAGCGCCGAGGAGTCCCCCGGTCAGGTGCGCCTGCGCGCCGAGCGCACCGGCGCGCTGCACGACGAGCTGTATCTCGCGAGCGAGACCGATCTGGCGACCATCCTCGGCCACATCGACGAGGTCAAGCCGCAACTCATGATCGTCGACTCGGTGCAGACCGTCTCGTCCTCCCTGATCGACGGCGCCGCCGGCCAGCCCAGCCAGGTGCGAGAGGTGGCCGCCACGCTGATCCGCATCGCCAAGGATCGCGACCTTCCGATCATCATCGTCGGCCACGTGACCAAAGACGGTCAGGTCGCCGGGCCCCGCGTGCTCGAGCACCTCGTCGACGTCGTGTGCCACTTCGAGGGCGACCGGCAGACCTCGCTGCGTTTCGTCCGCGCGCTCAAGAACCGCTTCGGCCCGACCGACGAGGTGGGCTGCTTCGAGATGACCGGCGACGGCATCGCCGAAGTGCCCGACCCCTCGGGGCTGTTCCTCTCGCAGGGGGCGACCGAACCAGGCACATGCGTGGCGATCTCGCTCGAGGGTCGACGTGCCCTCCCCGTCGAGGTGCAGGCGCTCACGGTGCCGAGCAACGCCCCGAACCCGCGCCGCATCGTGCACGGCGTCGACTCCTCGCGGGTCGCCATGGTGCTGGCCATCCTCGAGAAGAGAGCCGGCATCGCGACCGGCAGCCTCGACGTCTACGTGTCCACGGTCGGCGGAGTGCGCTTCACCGAGCCCGCGGCCGACCTCGCTATCGCCATCGCCGTGGCGGGTTCCATCCAGCAGATCTCGGTTCCGCGCACGGTCGCGGCGGTGGGTGAGCTGAGCCTCGCCGGAGAGATCAGGCCGGTCACGCAGGCGGCCCAGCGACGCTCCGAGGCCGCGCGCCTCGGCTACGAGCAGGTGGTCGACGATCGCTCGAAGACGCTCCGAGCCGCGCTGAGCGATGTGCGCGCCCGCAACACCTCACGCCGTGCCGACCGCGACATCCCCCCGTTCTGACCGCCTGCGCTTCCGCGTCGACGGTCTGACGTCGAGGTTCTGACGTGGAAGGTCAGGCGTCGCGTGTCAGGCGTCGAGCGCCTTGAGCAGCTCAGCGGGATCGGCCTGCATGGGGTGCGGTCCGGCGATATCGAGGAACACCGTCGTGATCGGGTGCGCCGCGAGGAACTTCCGCAGCCAGTCCGCGCTGTAGATGCCCACTCCTGGAGGCAGGTTGGCAGGCTTGTTCTTCGCGTCGCTGAAGAGCAGGAGGGCGAGGTCACCGGTGTTCGGGTCGCGATACGTCCACACCTCGCCGCTGTCGAGAGGGTTGTCCCGCGCGCCGGGCTTGATGAGCGGGACGATCGTGGTGCCGTGCCGGAGGGCGAGCGCGACCGCAGCGACATCCTGCTTCTCCAGAGCCTGCGCCAGAGCGTCCGAACGGAAATCCTCGGGTGCCGGCTTGTTCTTTCCGGACTTCGCCTTCTTCGCTGCCATGCATCCAGCTTATGCAGAGCGCCGAGCACAGAGTGCCGATCCGACAGCGGAGACGATTGGGGCCCTCTCGAGTCCCACATTGGGGACTGGGGTACTCGAGAGGGCCCTCGGACTCTCGTGCGGCGATGTCGAAGCGCTGGGGACGCTGTAGTTCGACGCCACTGGGGATGGCTTGTTGCCGCAGATGCGGAGAGTCGCTTCTATGGTATCCCAAAGAGTGGGGGATGTCAGCATCGTGCACCGAAGGCATGCGACATCGCTCCATTTCGTGCCATCTCCCTCGAACGACCACGGATTTCGAGCGCGCCGCCTGAGATCGCTTCGAAGTCAGCGGGGCGGAGCCGCGCAACCATCGGTCGTCGGTGCGACGTCTTTCAGTAGAGCAGGATCTGCGCGCTCGAGGGGCTCGTGAACCCGCCGATGGAGACCTCGACGTGGTACGAGGCTCCGCCCCCAGGCGCTCGCTGTCGATTCTCCTGGGCACATGTCTCGACACTCGACCGGGTGCGATCCCAGGTGACGGGGTCCTTGCTCGTGACCGTGGTACCCGCCGTGAGGGTGACGATCATGCTGCTCGGGTTCTCCTGGCAGTCGGTCGAACGCCACCATTCATCCGAGCCGCTGGAGATCTTGAACGCCTGGGTGGCGGAGCCGACGTCGAGAGTGCAGTCCTTCGTGCCCTTGTTGGTCAGCGAGATCGAGAGCTTCGGCAGAACGCCGGGCGCATAACTCTCGGCGTCGGTCACGGCGGCGACCTCGATGTCTGCGGCCTCGCAGGCGACGATCGCCGGCGTCTGCTCGGCGGAGGGATCGGGAGAGGGCGACTGCCCCTCGGCCGTGGTGTCCGCGGACGGTGACGGCGACGTGGAGGGGGTCGACGTCGGCGTCGATGACGTGTCGGCCGAGGCCCACGGACGGGCGATCAGCAACCAGGAGCCGATGCCGATCGCAGCGACGGCCAGGATGAGGCCGAGGATGACGACCAGTCGCCGACGACGGTAGACGGCGGCAGAGCGACGGGGCATGACTCCAGGCTAAGCGATCCGCCGCGCTCAGCCTGGGAGGCCCCACGGCACACGCGGACGTCCGTGCGAGGTCAGAGCACCTTGAGCATGCGCGTGTTGCCGAGCGTGTTCGGCTTGACGTGGGCGAGGTCGAGGAACTCCTCCACACCCGCATCACCGCTGCGCAGCAGCTGCGAGTACACGTCCGAGTCGACCACCTGCTCGCCGATCGGGGTGTAACCGCGCCGCCCGAAGAAGTCGACCTCGAACGTCAGGCAGAACAGGCGGGTCAGGCCGAGCGTCTTGGCGTTCTCCTCCAGGCGGTCGACGATCGCGCGCCCGACACCGTGGTGCAGCCAGTCGTCTCGCACGAGGAGAGTGCGCACCTCGCCGAGGTCTTCCCAGAACACGTGCAGCGCCCCGCATCCGATCAGCACGCCGTCGGCCTCTGCGACGACGAACTCCTGCACCGCGCCGTACAGCACCGCCAGGTCTTTGCCGAGCAGGATGCGCTGTTCGACGAGCGGCTGCAGCAGGTCACGGATGCCGACGATGTCGGCGCTGCGCGCCGGCCGGACGATGTACTCGCTCACACCACAAGCCTAGAACCCACCCCTGGGCATGTCCCTCAGCCGGGGTCGGTATGCCAAAACCCAGACCGTCCGATGCCCTCGAGGCGTGTCCGGCCTGGACACGCCGAGGCGCCGCGGCATGGTCTGGGTTTTCGCACGAGGCGGAGACGCGAGAAGGGGCGGATGCCGCAGCATCCGCCCCTTCTCGTGGTTCCGGGAGGTCACTCCCCGCTGGCGACCGCCAGGTCGGGGGTGCCGGAGATCGCGCCGCCACCGGTGTTGACACCGACTGCGACGGGACCGCCATCGCGCGGGCCGTGCTCGAACAGGAACTGCCCGTCCTTCGCATCGACCTTCACGTGGTCTCCGGAGTTGAGCTCACCGTGCAGGATCTTCTCCGACAGACGGTCCTCGACCTCGTGCTGCATCGCGCGACGCAGCGGTCGGGCGCCCAGTGCCGGGTCGAAGCCGATCTCGATCAGACGCTCCTTGGCGGCCTGCGACAGCTCGATCGTCATGTCGCGGTCCAGCAGACGCTCGCCGAGGCGCTTGGTGAACAGATCGACGATCTGCACCAGCTCCTCCTTCGACAGCTGCGGGAACACGATGATGTCGTCGACACGGTTGAGGAACTCGGGCTTGAAGTGCCGCTTGAGCTCTTCGTTCACCTTGCCCTTCATCCGGTCGTAGCTGGTCGAGTCGTTGCCCTCGATCTGGAAGCCGACGGGTCCGCCGGCGATGTCGCGGGCACCGAGGTTGGTGGTCATGATGATGACCGTGTTCTTGAAGTCCACGATCCGACCCTGACCGTCGGTGAGACGACCCTCTTCCAGGATCTGCAGCAGCGAGTTGAAGATGTCCGGGTGCGCCTTCTCGATCTCGTCGAAGAGGACCACGCTGAACGGCTTGCGCCGCACCTTCTCGGTGAGCTGGCCGCCCTCTTCGAATCCGACGAATCCGGGAGGGGCACCGAACAGACGCGAGACGGTGTGCTTCTCGCCGAACTCGCTCATGTCGAGGGAGATCAGCGCAGCCTCGTCGTCGAACAGGAACTCGGCGAGAGCCTTGGCCAGCTCGGTCTTTCCGACACCCGTGGGGCCGGCGAAGATGAACGAGCCGGAGGGACGCTTCGGGTCCTTGAGGCCGGCACGCTGACGACGGATGGTCTTGGAGAGGGCGGCGATGGCCTCCTCCTGACCGATGACGCGCTGGTGCAGCGCCTTCTCCATGAAGACGAGTCGGCTGGACTCCTCCTCGGTCAGCTTGAACACGGGGATGCCAGTCGCCTGGGCGAGCACCTCGGCGATCAGGCCCTCGTCGACGACCGCCTGGGTCGCGACGTCGCCCGCGCGCCACTGCTTCTCGAGGCGCAGACGCTCGGCGAGGAGGCTCTTCTCCTCGTCGCGCAGGGAGGCGGCCTTCTCGAAGTCCTGCTCCTCGGAGGCCACTTCCTTCTGCTCGCGCACGGCGGCGATCTTCTCGTCGAACTCGCGCAGCTCGGGCGGGCTGGACAGGATCGACAGACGCAGACGTGCGCCGGCCTCGTCGATCAGGTCGATGGCCTTGTCCGGGAGGAAGCGGTCGGAGACGTAGCGGTCGGCGAGGTTCGCCGCGGCCACGATCGCGCCGTCGGTGATCTGCACCTTGTGGTGCGCCTCGTAGCGGTCGCGCAGCCCCTTGAGGATGTTGATCGCGTGCGGCAGCGTCGGCTCGTTCACCTGCACCGGCTGGAAGCGGCGCTCGAGCGCGGCGTCCTTCTCGAAGTGCTTGCGGTACTCGTCGAGCGTGGTGGCACCGATCGTCTGCAGCTCGCCGCGGGCGAGGAGAGGCTTGAGGATGCTGGCCGCGTCGATCGCGCCCTCGGCGGCACCCGCACCCACGAGGGTGTGGATCTCGTCGATGAAGACGATGATGTCGCCGCGCGTGCGGATCTCCTTGGTGACCTTCTTCAGGCGCTCCTCGAAGTCACCGCGGTAGCGGGAACCCGCGATGAGCGAGCCGAGGTCGAGCGAGTAGAGCTGCTTGTCCTTGAGCGTCTCGGGCACATCGCCCTTGACGATCGCCTGCGCGAGGCCCTCGACGACGGCGGTCTTGCCGACACCGGGCTCGCCGATCAGGACGGGGTTGTTCTTGGAACGGCGGGAGAGGATCTGCATGACCCGCTCCGCCTCCTTCTCGCGCCCGATCACCGGGTCGAGCTTGTTGTCGCGCGCAGCCTGGGTGAGGTTGCGACCGAACTGGTCGAGCACAGCCGAACCGCCCTGAGCGCCCGCCTGCGAGTCGTTGGTCTGCGCACCGACGGACGCCGGCTCGCGACCGGGAGCGCCGGAGAGCAGCTGGATGACCTGCTGGCGGACCTTGTTGAGGTCGGCGCCGAGCTTGACGAGCACCTGGGCGGCGACGCCCTCGCCCTCGCGGATGAGGCCGAGCAGGATGTGCTCGGTTCCGATGTAGTTGTGGCCGAGCTGGAGGGCCTCGCGGAGGCTGAGCTCGAGCACCTTCTTGGCGCGCGGGGTGAACGGGATGTGGCCGGTCGGCTGCTGCTGACCCTGGCCGATGATGTCCTGCACCTGCTCGCGCACGGCGTCGAGGGAGATGCCGAGCGACTCGAGCGCCTTGGCAGCGACACCTTCACCCTCGTGGATGAGACCGAGCAGGATGTGCTCGGTTCCGATGTAGTTGTGGTTGAGCATCTTCGCCTCTTCTTGGGCGAGGACGACCACTCGACGGGCTCGGTCCGTGAATCTCTCGAACATGCTGTGACTCCTTATTCGCACGGGGCGAAGCGCTGACACCTATAGCGTTCTCTGCGCCTGTACATCGAGAGTAACCACCGCGAACGGCACGTATGCCCGTGTTCGCCGTGGGCATACCGGAGGTTGACGGGGTTATCGACTGTCGTTATGTTAACGAAAGTCGATAACAACGGGTCCGAGCCGGACCACGGAGAAGGAGGCGCCATGACCGATGCACCGACCGCGACCAGAGCGGCGAGCCTGGTGGAGAAGACCGTGCTGGGTGTCATCGCGGGAGCCGCGGGAGCCATCGCCGTCGTCGATCTGATCGGCGCCGGCGTCCGCACCGCCGTCCTGATGACGAGCCCGTCCGTCACCGTCCCGTCGATGCCGCTGAGCACGGTCGAGGCGCCCGCGGTGCTCGCGGCGTCCTCGAACATCTCCGAGGCGCAGTACGACACCGTCACGCTCACCGCCACCGGCCTGAGCCTCTCCCCCCGCCTCCTGCTCGCGATCGCCGATGCTCTCGCGATCCTGGGCCCCTTCGTGCTTTGCGTGGCGGTGGCCTGGCTGTGCATCCGTCTCTTGATCGGTCGCCCGTTCGGCAGCGCGGCGACCTGGGGCATCGCCGTCGCTGCGCTCGCGGTCATGGCGGGTGGTCTGATGAGCCAGGCGGTGCGCGCGAACGCGTTCAGCGAGATCGCGCTCGAACTGGACCTCGTCTCCGCCGGCGTCCCGGCGTTCGAGATGTCGATCGACCTCGCTCCGTTCGGGTGGGGCTTCGCGCTCGTGGTCGTCGCCGGCGCGTTCGAGATCGGTCAGCGCCTGCAGCGCGACACGGAAGGACTCGTCTGATGAACACCACCGCAGCCACCACCAGGGCCACCCGCTCCGAGACGGCGGACGCGATCGCCGTGATCCTCTACGCCGCCGCGGCTCTGGTCACGGTGGCGTTCGCCACGATCCTGCGCGTCGCCGGCACCTTCCGCGACTCGGGGATCGCGTGGTCGATCCCGATCGACGAGCAGCCGATCTCGGCGACCACCGACTCCGGCGCGATCTCCGTCGAGGGGATAGCCCAGGATGCGATGGTCTTCGCCGCCGATGTGAACGCGGTGTCGGTCGCGGCGATCATCGCCGCCATCAGCCTGTGGGCGCTCGCGGCCCTGCTGGTGATCGGGTCGGTCACGCTGGTCGCGTGGAACTTCCTGCGCGGACGCTTCTTCGTGCGCGGCAACGCCCGCGCGTTCGATGTGATCGGCTGGACCCTGGTGGTCGCGCCGATCCTGATCGTCATGTTCGAGACCATGGGCCGCAACGGCGTCACCTCAGCACTCGGCCTCGGCGAGGGAGAGCCTGCGCATCCGATCGAGTTCTGGAGCGTCGCCCCGATCTTCGCGACCGGCGTGACCGTGGGCCTGATCGCCGTCGCGTTCCGCCGCGGCATCCGCCTGCAGAACGAGAAGCTCGCGCTCGAGAAGGACACGGAAGGACTCGTCTGATGTTCGGGATCAGTTCGGAAGACCTCGGGACCTCGCTCGGCCAGATCGGGATCGGACTGGCGGTCATCGCCGTGATCGTGGGCATCGTCGTCTGGCGCGGCCGACGCCGCGGTAGCCGCACACTCGCGATCGACGCGGCACTCACCGTCTCCGGCTGGTGGGTAATCCTGTCCGCCGTCGGTGCGATCATCATCATCCTCAAGGTGTTCGCAACCGATTGGGCGGAGATCGCGTCGGGGTCGCTCTGGGCCCCCTGGCCCACCGACCTCCCCTGCAGCGACGCGGCTGAGGTAACCGCTGCGGCCCTTCAATGCGGCGGTGGCTCGATCACGAACTTCACCGTGGCCAACGCCTCGCTCGGGCTCCGGGCGCTCGCGGGCGCCGCGCAGCTCGCCTCGCTGGCCTTCTCCACGACGCCTGTCGCGATGCTCATGGTCATTTGCTTCCAGACGCTGCGAGGTCGCGCGTTCTCAGAGACCGTGACGCGCGCTCTCACCGTCGGGGCAATCGCCGTGCTGGTGTTCGGGGTGGCCACCGATCTCCTCGGCGCCATCGCGGCGACCACTGGTCTGCGCGAGGTTTTCCCGCCGGACAGCGAGTGGTACCCGAACTTCTCCCTCAACGTCTCCCCTCTGCCGTTCGCCGGTGCGCTCGGGCTCCTCGCCCTCGCCGCTGTGTTCCGTCAGGGCATACGCCTCGACCAGGAGCGCGAGCGACTGCAGCAGGAGACCGAGCGGTTGCAGAAGGACACGGAGGGACTGGTGTGACCCCGGCGGAGAGCGACGACGAGTTCACCGGCATCCACTGCCGGCTCGACGAGCTCCTCGCTGAGCGCGGGATGACGCTCACCGAGCTCAGCGCCGCGGTCGGGGTGAGCATCGTGAACCTGTCGGTCCTGAAGAACGACCGCGCCCGGGCCATCCGCTACTCCACGCTGCGCGCGATCTGCGAGGCGCTCGACTGCGAAGTGGGAGAACTGCTGGTGCTCGCTCCCCGCTGAACTCACCCCCCACTGAGCCCAGGTGCGTCATCCTTCGTCATATCCACCCAGGGAATTCCCAGGGAGCCATAACGTTGGGCCTCATGGCGCGCACTCGGCGCGCCGCGATCCTGGAGTCCCCACCCCATGAGCACCACCGCACGCGCCCAGAAGGCGCCAGACACCCGCGGACCGGTTCGGAAGCTGCTGACGTCGTTCGGCTTCCAGATCCTCGCCGCCCTCGTCCTCGGCGTCGCCGCCGGTCTGATCGGCCGCCAGCTCGGCGCCACCGCCGAGAACCCGAACGGTCTGTCGGCGACCCTCGACACGATCGGCAGCTCGTACGTGACGCTGCTGCGCGCCGCCGTCGTTCCGCTGATCTTCACCGCCATCGTCGCCAGCATCTCGAACCTGCGTCGCGTGCAGAACGCCGCACGCCTGGCCGGGCAGACGATCCTGTGGTTCGCGATCACCGCGTTCGTCGCCGTGATCATCGGCATCGTCCTCGGCCTCGTGATCCAGCCGGGCAACCGGGCCGGCGAGGGCCTCGAGACCGGCGACCCGTACACGGTCGGCACCTGGTGGAACTTCCTGCTGGGCCTGATCCCGCAGAACTTCCTCGGGCTCACGGTCAGCACCAACCCCGGCGCGGTCGAAGGCACCTTCAGCTCCAGCGTCGGCTTCAACATCCTGCAGGTCATCGTGGTCGCGGCCGTCGTCGGCATCGCGGCGCTCAAGGCCGGCAAGAAGGCAGAGCCGTTCCTCGTCTTCACCGAGTCCCTGCTGAAGGTCATCCAGCGCGTGCTGTGGTGGATCATCCGCATCGCCCCGCTCGGCACGTTCGGACTCATCGGCTCTGCAGTGATCAAGTACGGCTGGGAGAAGCTGGCCTCGCTCGGCTGGTTCGCCACCGCGGTCTACATCGGCCTGGCGCTCGTGCTGTTCGTCGTCTACCCCGTCCTGGTCAAGACGCACGGCCTGTCGATCAAGCAGTACTTCTCCGGTGTGTGGCCCGCGGTGCAGCTGGCCTTCGTCAGCCGCTCCTCGATCGGCACGCTGCCCCTCACCGAGCGCGTGACCGAGCGCAACCTCGGCGTGCCCCGCTCCTACGCCTCCTTCGCCGTGCCGCTGGGCGCGACCACGAAGATGGACGGCTGCGCAGCGATCTACCCGGCCATCGCCGCGATCTTCGTCGCGCAGTTCTTCGGCATCGAGCTGAACTTCGTGCAGTACCTGCTGATCGTCATCGTCTCGGTCGTCGGCTCAGCCGCCACCGCCGGAACCACGGGCGCGGTCGTCATGCTCACGCTGACGCTGTCGACGCTCGGCCTGCCGCTCGAGGGCGTCGGGCTGCTGCTCGCGATCGACCCGATCCTCGACATGGGCCGCACCGCGGTCAACGTCGCGGGTCAGGCGCTGATCCCGACCATCGTCGCCAAGCGCGAGGGCATCCTGAACGAGGAGCTCTACAACGCACCGCGTGAGGGCCTGCCCTTCGCCGACGACTCCGGCGACGACGACTCCGGCGACGACGACGCTCCCGAGTCGGACGCGTCCGCCGACAAGGAGCCGGTCAGCGCTCGCTGACCCTCTCTCTCTCTCCTCCGCCGAGACCCACGCGCGTCGTCGGGACCCACGGTCGCAGACGTCTCAGACGATGGGTCTGGGCGACGACGATGGGTCTCGGCGGAGCGAGGAGCGAGGAGAGCGGGAGGGAGGGAGGGAGGGTCAGGCGCGGCTCTGTTGGCGGGTGGCGCCGCGCGTGTCGAGCGCGAGCTCCTCGGCGTCCATCGCAGCGATGAGTTCCCGCATCACCTCTTCGTCGAGGTTGCCGGCGTCGCGCTCGGCGAGGAGGATGTCGCGGCGCACCTGCAACCACCCCCTGGACAGCGCGACGAGGTCGTCGTAGGAGGGCCGGCTCGCGGCATCCTCGACCTTCTGCGCCTCGTCGGTGTCCTTCTCGACCCGGGTCATGCGCTTCGTGAACGCGTCGAACACGCGCAGATCGACCTCGCCGTACTTCGCCTCCCACTCCACGCGCTTCTCGGCGAGATAGGCCTTGCCGGCTTCGCGGCTCTTCTCTCGCACTTCGGCAAGAGCCGCCTCGTCCTCCGCTTCGTCCGCGTCTCGCTCGATGCCGAGGCCACGGATCAGCATGGGCAGCGTCAGCCCCTGCAGCAGCAGGGTGCCCACCGTCACGATGAACGCGACGACGACGATCGCGTGCGACGCCTCGGTGTCGAGGGTCGCGAGGTCGGCCGCCGCCACCGCGATCGCCAGCGTCACCACCCCGCGCATGCCCGCCCAGGAGATGACGGCGCTGTCCTTCCAGGTGAGGGTGAGCCCCGCCATCTGCTCCCGCACGATGTGGCTGCGCAGTTCGTCGGCCGTGTAGTTCCCCCAGCGGCGCGACGTGCGATGACGTTTCTCGAACTCCCCGGATTCCACGCCGCGATCCCAGCGTTCGAGACGCTTGCGGTCCTGGAAGTTCGACCACGCACTGGTCGGGTAGATGTACAGCGGTCGCACGATGACCACCACGAGCAGCACCGCGCCGGAGAGCAGCAGGATCTGTCCGACGGACTCGCTGCCGAGATCGCTGAGCACTCGCGGGAACTGCAGTCCGATGTAGGCGAAGACGAAGCTCTCCAGGAGCAGATCTGCCGAGAGCCACAGCGGCTTCTCCTGCTGGCGTGTGGTGTAGTCGGTGCGCGGCGAGTTGTAGCCGACGTAGAGTCCCATCGCCACGACCGCGAGGACCCCGGATCCGAGCAGGTGCTCGGCGATCGCGTAGGCGCCGAACGGAGCGAGCAGCCCGAAGGTGCCGATGACGACCGGATCGCTGATGCGCATGCGCAGCTGGTGCAGGACGATCCCGAAGACGAGTCCGACGGCGACGCCGACGCCGACCGCGAGCAGGAACTGCCAGACACCGCCCCACACCGAGACCGTCGCCCCTGCGAGGATCGCCGCGAAGACCCGGTACAGGGTGAGCGAGGTCGCGTCGTTGATGAGGCTCTCGCCCGACAACACGGTCATGATGCGTCGAGGCAGTCCGAGCCGACGACCGATCGCCGCTGCGGACACCGCGTCGGGAGGAGCGACGATCGCGCCCAGCAGCAGTGCGCCGGGAAGCGTGAGCGAGGGCAGGATCCACCAGGCGACGAACCCGACCGCGAGGGCCGTGAGCAGCACGAGCCAGATCCCGAGACGGCGGATCTGCGGCAGGCTGCGCTTGAACCCGACGAAGGAGACGTCGAGGGCGGCCGAGTACAGCAGCGGCGGCAGCACGAGACTCAGGAGCACATGCCCGTCGATGTCGAGATCGGGCACGAACGGGAGGAACGACGCAGCGAGCGCCACCATGGTCACGAGCAGCGGTGCAGGCCATCCACGCCACCGCGCGAAGGCGGCGACGGCGACCGAGCCGACGAGGACGTAGAAGATGCCTGCTTCCATGCCTCAACGGTAGTGGTCGGGTCCGATGGGCGGTCGACCGCTTCGCACCATCGATCAGTCGGCGGAGCGGCGGCCTCTCCCGCGCTGAGCATCGAGAGCCTCGCGGAGCTGCTCGTTGCGCACCTGCAGGTCGTCGTTCGCATCCTGCAGATCGAGCATCCGAGCGATCCCGGCGATGTTCACCCCGTCTTCACGCAGTGAGGCTGCCCGCCGCAGCCGTTCGATGTCGTCATCGCTGTAGCGGCGGGTTCCGCCTTCGCTGCGGGCGGGGGTGAGCAAGCCCTTGCTCTCGAACAGGCGGAGCGTCGCCTCGGGGAGCTCGACCAGCTGCGCTGCGACGGCGATGCCGTAGAGCGGCGTCCGGCTGTCACGATGCGGCATGCGGTCATCCCCTGGGGTCGACGGGAATCGGAGTTGCAAATCTAGCACGAGTTGTCGTATAAAAAATCTATAGCAACGGTGCAGATCTCCTGCACCATCGATTCGCCCTCTGGGCAGCACGAAAGGAGAACCTCATGGCACTGACCTTCGACCCCTTCAGCCAGCTCGACCGCTTCGCCGCGAGCGTGCTGGACTCCGTTCGCGCTCCCCGGCCGATGCCGGTGGACCTGTTCCGCGACGGAGACCGGTATGTGCTCCACGCCGACCTTCCCGGGGCCGACCCCGGCTCGATCGATGTCGATCTCGACGGCGGTCAGCTCACGATCCGCGCCCAGCGCACCCCCGACACCCGTGACGGTGTGCGCTGGCTCGCCCGCGAACGCGGATCCGGCTCCTTCCTGCGGCAGTTCTCGCTCGGCGAGGGCGTCGACCTCGACGGCATCAGCGCCTCGTACGAGAGCGGTGTGCTGTCGGTGATCATCCCGGTGAGCGAGCGCGCCAAGCCGCGCAAGATCACGGTGGAGTCCGCTGATCAGCGCGAGGCGATCAAGGCCTGACCGACCGATCAAGGCCTGACGAACGGATCAAGGCCTGACCGCCGGGGTGGGGGCGGCGTGGCCGTCGCCCCCACCCCGGCGGGTCCTGAACACCGTCGGGCGAACCGGGCGAGACGGGGAATGACGGCGCCTGCGGACGCGTTGCACCGGAGGATGCCCGATACAGCTCTCTCCGTCCTCGACCTCGTCCCGGTTCGCACCGGCCAGACCAGCGCAGAGGCCGTCGCCGCCTCGCTCGCTCTCGCGGAGGTCGCCGACCGCCTCGGCTATCGCCGCTATTGGTTCGCCGAGCACCACAACATGCCGTCGGTCGCGTCGACCACTCCCCCGGTGCTGATCGCCGCCGCAGCCACTCGCACCTCCCGGGTGCGGCTGGGTTCGGGCGGCGTGATGCTGCCCAACCACGCGCCGCTCATCGTCGCAGAGCAGTTCGCGGCGCTCGAGGCGATCGCGCCCGGCCGTATCGACCTCGGCCTCGGCCGCGCACCGGGAAGCGACCCGGTCATCACTCAGCTGCTCCGCGGTTCGGGGACCACGAGCGACGTGGAGCAGTTCCCGCGCCATGTGCAGGACATCGCCGCGCTCCTCTCCGGTGAGGGAGCCGCCCTGCGCTTCACCTCGGGTGGGGAGTACACCGTGCGTGCCACTCCGGCCGCGACCGGAACCCCCGAGGTCTGGCTGCTCGGCTCGAGCGACTACTCGGCCCAGCTCGCCGCATCCCACGGGCTGCCCTA
Source organism: Microbacterium sp. 2RAF4 (assembly GCF_052115285.1). NCBI lineage: Bacteria > Bacillati > Actinomycetota > Actinomycetes > Micrococcales > Microbacteriaceae > Microbacterium > Microbacterium sp. 2RAF4. Next base: position 1,059,314 of record NZ_JBFRGI010000002.1, read on the forward strand.
CGTCTTCGCCAACCACTTCTCGGGGCAGGGTCTCGAACGCGCGCTCGACCTCTACCGCACCGGGTACCGTCCCAGCGAAGAGCACCCTGAGCCGCGCACGTTCCTCACCGTGAACGCGGTGGCGGCGCCGACCCAGGACGAGGCGGAGGCTCGCGCGCTGCCGCAGCTGCGGATGATGGCGCGCCTGCGGCTCAATCAGCCCCTCGCCGCGCTCGAGACCGTCGAGCAGGCGATGTCCGCCGCCACCGACCCGGCGACCGACGAGGTCGTGCAGGCCGCCCGCGCTCGCTGGTTCGTCGGCACGGGTGAGAGCGTCGCGGCCGAGGTGCGTGCCTTCGCCGAGCGCCACGGCGTCGACGAGGTCATGCTCTCTCCGGTCGCCGGTGCCTACGACGCCGAGCCGAAGGACGCCCCGACCGGACGAGCGCAGACTCTGGAGCTCATCGCCGCCGCTCTCTGAACCGACGGTGACGGGCGCTTGTCAAGCCCTGGCCTTACCGTGCGGGCAGGCGTAGCCTCGGCGGCAGAGAGAGGGGTTCGACGATGAGCACCACGAAGACACTCGCACTCTGGGTGGCCTACGGACGCAACGGCGTGGTCGGCAGCATCCGCCACGACGAGGACGGCTACACCGTCACGATGGTCGGGGCCGACGCGACGACGGGCACCTACCCGAGCCTCGCCTCGGCGAAGGGTGCGCTGCATTCGCACATGACGCCGGGGAGCGACTGGCCGCGCTTCCAGGAGCATTGAGCGCCTCCACGGCCTGACGAACGGGGAGTCAGGACTCCGGTTCGCCGGAGAGGATCCCGCGGAGCCAATCGCGCGCCTCGACGAACACGTCGTCCGAGTAGCGGTCCGGGTACTGCACGATCTGACGGTCCGCGCGCGGGTACGACCCGAGGAAGACGACACGAGGACTGAACCGGCGGATGCCGAGCAGCGCATCGGCCATGCGCTCGTGCTCGATGTGGCCGTCGGCGTCGATCACGAACCGGTAGCGCCCCAGCTCATCGCCGATGGGCCGCGACTCGATGAGCGACAGGTTGATGCCGCGGGTCGAGAACTGCTCGAGCATCTCCAGGAGCGATCCGGGGTGGTCGTGCGGAAGCTCGACGATCAGGGACGTCTTGTCCGCACCGGTCGGTTCCGGTGAACGGGTCGTGCGGGTGACCAGCACGAAACGGGTCACCGCCTGCGCGTTGTCGCCGATGCCTTCCGCCAGCACGTCGACGTCGTAGTGGTTCACGATGCCGGGAGCAGCGATGGCGGCCTGGGCCGGCAGAGTTCCGTCGAGGACACCGATCGCGGAGGCGACGTTGCTCGAGGCCGGCACGTGCGAGTGCGACGGCAGGTGCGCGCCGAGCCAGCCGTGGCACTGCGCGTAGGCGACCGGATGCGCCGCGATGACCTCGACCTGGTCGAGCGTCGTGCCGCGCGGGGCGACCAGCACGAAGTTCACCCGCACCAGGTACTCGCCGATGATGCGCAGACCGGGGAGGGTCGCCAGAGCGTCCTGCGTGGTGGAGACCCCGCCCTCGATCGAGTTCTCGATCGCGATCATCGCGGCGTCGCTGCGCCCCTCGAGCACGTCGGCGAGAGCCTCGCCCACGTTGTGCACGGGGCGCCACTCCTGACCGCGGGCTTCGGCCACCTGATCGAGCGCCGCCTCCGTGAAGGTGCCGGCGGGGCCGAGATAGCTGTAGGTGCGGCGTTCAGTCACGGGTTTCACCTTATCCCTCGGTGACGCCGCCGCTCCCCCGGGTGACTTCTCCTCCCGTCGCAATATTGCACCTTCGTCGGCGGTTCTGGCTGTCATATCGCGACGAGAACGGCGAGGCGGGGGAGGAAGCGGGCCTCTCCCGGATGCGATCATGCCGAACAGGGGGCAGACTGAGAGGATGACGAGCCGTGCCGGCCTCCCCGCGGAGGAAAGTGACCTGATCGACGTCGACGAACTGATCGCCGCCTACTACGACCGCACGCCGAACCCGGAGGTGGCCGCAGAGCGCGTCGTGTTCGGCACCAGTGGCCATCGCGGATCGTCGCTGTCGAACAGCTTCAACGAGAACCACATCCTCGCCACGACGCAGGCGATCGTCGACTACCGCGACTCGCAGGGGATCACCGGTCCGCTGTTCCTCGGACGCGACACGCACGCGCTGTCGCTCCCCGCGGAGCGCAGCGCGATCGAGGTGCTGCTCGCCAACGGCATCGACGTGCGCGTCGACTCCCGCGACTCGTGGGTGCCGACTCCGGCCCTCAGCCACGCGATCCTCACCTACAACCGCGGCAAGGCGGCAGACGACCCCGGCCGTGCCGACGGCATCGTCGTCACCCCCTCGCACAACCCTCCGCGCGACGGCGGATTCAAGTACAACCCTCCGCACGGCGGGCCCGCCGACACCGACGCCACCAGCTGGATCGCCGACCGGGCGAACACCCTGATCGCCGCGGGGCTCGAGGGCGTGAAGCTGGAGCGCTTCGCCGACATCGACTGGGATTCCCTCACCGGCTACGACTTCCGCGACGCCTACGTGCGCGATCTGCCGTCGATCATCGACATCGACGCGATCCGCAGCGCCGGTGTCAGCATCGGCGCCGACCCGCTGGGCGGGGCCTCCGTCGAGTACTGGTCGCTGATCGCCGAGATGCACGACCTCGACCTCACCGTCGTGAACCCCGAGGTCGACCCGACCTGGCGCTTCATGACGCTCGACTGGGACGAGAAGATCCGGATGGATCCGTCGTCCCCCTCGGCGATGGCATCCCTGGTCGCGAAGAAGGGCTCCTACGACGTCCTCACCGGGAACGATGCCGACGCCGATAGGCACGGGATCGTGACCCCGGATGCCGGACTGATGAACCCGAACCACTACCTCGCGGTCGCCATCGACTACCTGTTCTCGCACCGCGAGGGGTGGCCACGCGACGCCGCGATCGGCAAGACGCTGGTCTCGTCCATGATCATCGACCGCGTCGCCGAGTCGCTCGGACGGCGCCTGCTGGAGGTTCCGGTCGGATTCAAGTGGTTCGTCCCCGGGCTGCTCGACGGCTCGGTCGCTTTCGGCGGCGAGGAGTCGGCCGGTGCCTCGTTCCTCCGCAAGGACGGCTCGGTCTGGTCGACGGACAAGGACGGCATCCTGCTGTGCCTGCTGGCCGCCGAGATCATCGCGGTCACCGGGAAGACCCCCTCGGAGCGGTACCGCGAACTGGAGTCCGCCTTCGGCGCATCGGCGTATCAGCGTGTCGACGCGCCGGCGACCCCGGAGCAGAAGGCGACCCTCGGCAAGCTCGCTCCCGAGGCGGTGACGGCGACCGCGCTCGCCGGCGAGGACATCACAGCGAAACTGTCCCACGCCCCGGGCAACGGCGCGGCGATCGGCGGTCTCAAGGTGCAGACCGAGCACGCCTGGTTCGCTGCGCGCCCCTCGGGCACCGAAGACGTCTACAAGCTCTATGCGGAGAGCCTGCGCGGTCCTGAGCACCTCGCCGAGGTGCAGGCCGAAGCACGCGCCGTGGTCTCCGCCGCGCTCGGCGTCTGACGGGCACTGACCGTCGGTGTCGAGCCGACGGTCAGGACGGTTCGCCTCCCGCTGCGGCACGAGGTGCGGCGGCACGAGCCACTGCGGGACGCGCCAGGAAGGCGCCGGCGGCACGCAGCCAGCGGACGGGTTCGGCCAGCGCCGCCTCCGACGAACCGGCCAGCGCGGTGAGGGACGCGACGTCGGCGAACGACGAGGTGTCGGCGTCTGGAGTGACCCGCCCCGCCGCGAGCATCGCCACGGCTCCGGCGTCGGCCACGAGCGTCGCGAGGAATGACGGCACCTTGCCTTCTCCGGACTGGCCGTCGTAGGACCCCTCCCCCGTGATGATCACGTCGGCGTCGGAGAGCGCCTCGGGCAGACCGATGAGCTCGGCGACCTCCGCAGCACCGGGAGCGAGCTCGCCACCCCACGCGACGAGGGCGGCCCCGGTTCCGCCGGCAGCGCCATAGCCCGGCCCTGCGGGGTCGATGGCGAGCAGTTCGGCGAGCCTGCCGAGGCCGTCGTCGACGATGGCGATGTCGTCCACCGATCGCAGCCCCTTCTGGGGGCCGAACACCACGGCGGCACCGCGCGGGCCGATGAGCGGATTCGTGACGTCGGTGAGCACCCGCACCTCGGGTGCCGCGCGCAGCCCGGTGAGATCGACGGACGCGATGTCAGCGAGGCCACGTGCGCCGCGAGCGACCGGAGCGCCGGTGGCATCGACGAACCGCGCACCGAGGGCCGAGAGCATCCCGGTGCCCCCATCGGTGGACGCGCTGGAGCCGATGCCGACGACGAGGCGTGACACACCGTGATCGATGGCCGCGGCCAGGGCCTGACCGAGGCCGGTCGTGTCCGCATCCCAGGGACGCAGCTCCTGCAGCAGCTCGATGCCCGAGGTCGAGGCGAGGTCGATCACACCCGTGCCGTCGGGGGCGTCTCCCGTCGGCGGCAGCAGCAGCCAGAACGTGTCGACCCGCTCCCCGGCAGGGCCGTCGACCGTGAGGGGCATCCGCACAGCGCCGGGCACCGCCGCTTCGAAGGCCGCCACGGTGCCCTCACCGCCGTCCGCCATCGGTCGATGCACGAACTCGGCGTCCGGTTCGACCGATGCCCAGCCCTCCGCGAGCGCGACGGCCGCATCCACCGCGGTGATCGTGCCCTTGAAGCTGTCCGGGGCCAGCACGACCCTGGTCACGAGCTGACCATCGGGGTGCTGGCACGCACGATGACCTCGAGCGGCAACGGGGCCTGCACCCACTCGACGTCGACCGTCGCACGGAACGCCTGGTACCCGACGTCGCTCAACGGCACGCGCACCGTCGTCAGTGCGGGGGAGACATCGCTGCTCGCGGGGACATCGTCGAAACCGCAGATCGCGATGTCGGTGCCGATCTCGCGCCCTGCGTCACGGATCGCGGACATCGCCCCGAGTGCCACCACGTCGCTGATCGCGAACACGAGGGTGCCGGCCTCCACTCCGCGGTCGAGGGCCGCCCGCATCCCGGCAGCCCCGGACTCACGACGGAAGTCGCCACGATGCACGCCCTCGATCGCGCCACCCGCCTGCTCGAATCCGGCGCGGAAGCCGACGAGACGATCATCCGATGTGCGCACCCCGTCCGCCGCGCCGAGAACGATGGCACGGCGGTATCCGCGCTCTGCCATCAGACGACCCAGCTCCTCCGCACCGGAGCGGTTGTCGATCTCGATGTGACGCTCTCCCTCGCCGTCGGGCCCGAACGCCACGACGCGGCCGCCCTGCCGCACGAACTCCGCGAGCTCGTGCGCGGTCTCGGCCTCTGTGGCCTCCTGCGTGCGAGAGGCCGCGAGGATCAGGCCTCGGGGTCGCTGCCCGCGCAGGGCCCGCACGATCCGCGCCTCCCGCGCCTGGTCCCTCTCGGTGATCGCGATCGTCACGACCAGCCCCTCCTCGTCCGCTCCCCTGGCGACGCCCGATGCGATCTGTCCGAAGTAGGGGTCGGCGATGTCGGCGACGAGCAGGGCGATGACCGGCGACGTGCCCTTCGCGATCGACTGGGCCGAGACGTTGGCGGTGTACCCCAGCTTCCCGGCCGCGGACTCCACCCGCTCGCGGAACGACTCGGCGACCTTCCGCTCGGAGCCGTTCAGCACGCGCGATGCGGTCGCCAGCGAGACCCCCGCCTCGCGTGCGACGTCGTGCAGGGTGGGGGCGGGCCCTCGCACATGACGCGGAGACCGCGCTGGCCGCTCCGCGGACGTTGCGGGCTTGGTCATGACCCAGATCCTACTTGCCACGGTCCCACCGCAGCATCACCGCGAGGGGTCACACCGCGCCGACGACCGGAGATCCTCATCTCAGGTACGGCGAGACGGCTTCGGCGAACGTCTCGGCAGTCCGCCGCACGACGTGATCCGGGGCGTCCGCCCAGATGTCGGCGTTGAAGATCTCGACCTCGATGTCACGGTCGTACCCGGTCGCGATCACGGCGCGGGTGAGCGAGGCGAAGTCGATCACCCCGTCGCCGGTGTAGTGCCGTGAGAGCAGCACATCGTCCGCGAGGGGCGTCTTCCAGTCGCACACCTGGTACGTGGCGATGCGACCCTCCCGGCCGGCGCGCGCGATCTGCTCGAGCACCTGCGGATCCCACCAGATGTGGAACGTGTCGACGGCCGCACCCACCACATCGGGCTCGAAGTCGCCCGCGATGTCGAGCGCCTGACCGAGCGTCGAGACGACGGCGCGATCGGAGGCGTACATCGGGTGCAGCGGCTCGATCGCGAGCGTCACACCCGCCGCCTTCGCCTCGGGGGCCAGCACGCCGATGGCATCGCGCACGCGCTCGCGCGCTCCGATCAGGTCGCGCGATCCTGCGGGCAGACCGCCGGCGACGAGCACCAGCACAGCGGTGGATCCTTCGGCTCCCGCGGCCGCGAGCGTCGCCGTCTCCTCGATCGCACGGCGGTTGTCGTCGAGTGCTGCGTGCCTCTCCGCCCCGTCCGGGAGCGTGAAGAAGCCGCCTCGGCAGTGCGTCGAGAACCGCAGCCCCGAGTCTCCGAGCATCCGCGCTGCGACGTCGAGACCGACGTCGTTCACGGGCTCGCGCCAGAGTCCGATCGACCGCACACCGGCGCCGGCCGTGGCCCGCAGCGCCGTCGCGAGGTCGGCGTGCTTGATGGTCGCCTGATTGATCGACAGTCGCGGATCCGGAGTCTGCGCATCGCGGCTCATGCGTCCACTCCGTTCACTCGCAACATGCGGTGCCACCGCTCGCGGGCGAGGTCGGGCTGCTCGAGCGCGAGCGAGTCGTTCGCGCGTTCGACGATGCGGCTCAGATGCGGCAGGCTGCGCGCGGAATGCAGCCCGCCGACCATCTGGAACGCAGGCTGGTGCCCGTTCAACCAGGAGAGGAACGCCACGCCCGTCTTGTAGTAGAAGGTGGGCGCAGCGAACACCTGCCTGCTCAGCGCCTCGGTCGGGCCGAGGATCCGCCGGTACTCGGCAGTGTCTCCCGCATCCAGCGCCTGGATCGCCGCGGACGCGACGGGGGTGATCGCGGCGAAGGCTCCCAGCAGCGCGTCGGAGTGGGCGCGGTCCGTGTCGCCGTCGATCAGGTCCACATAGTTGAAGTCGTCGCCGGTGAACATCCTGACGCCCTCGGGGAGGCGCGAGCGCACCGCGATCTCGGAGTCGGCGTTCAGCAGGCTCATCTTGACGCCAGCGACCTTGTCCTGGCTCTCGGCGATGATCTGGAGCAGCACCTCGGACGCGGTCTGCCAATCCTCCGCACCGAAGTAGCCGGCGAGCTCGGGGTCGAATGCCGTGCCCAGCCAGTGCAGCACCACGGGGGTCGTGGCTCGCGACAGCACCTCACGGTACACACGGCGGTAGTCGGCGGCGTCCGCAGCGACACGGGCGAGGTGGCGCGAGGCCATCAGCACGGGACCTGCACCCTGCTCCTCGGTGAAGTGCAGCTGCTCGGTGTAGGCCGTGATCACCTGTTCGAGAGGGATGTGCGTCTCGGCGATGTGGTCGGTGTTGACTCCGACCACGACCGAACCGCCCTCCTCGCGCGCGACCTGGGCGCTGCGGGCGATCAGCTCGCGGGTGGCCACGGCGTCGAGGCCCATGTTCCGCTGCGCCGTGTCCATCGCATCGGCGACTCCGAGACCCCAGGAGTACACGTTGCGGCGGAAGGCGAGGGTGGCATCCCAGTCGATGTCAGCAGGCTGTCCCGGGGTGTTGTCGGCGTGCACCTTCGGCACGACGTGTGCGGCGGCGTAGGCGACACGGCTCTGCAACGGCGCCGTCGGGCGGGCGAACGCGCCCGAGTCGTTGAGGGTCGCGGCGAACGTCTCACCGCTCGGGTGGAGGAGGCGCAGAGTGCTCATGCGCGCCTCAGCCCAGGGTCAGCGGCGACAGGGCGATCTTGCGACCCTCGGCGCTGGAGGTCAGTCCCGCCTCGGCGAACTGCACACCCCGTGCGCCGGCGAGCAGGTCGAACGGGTACTCGGTGCCCTCGACGTAGGAGACCAGGTACTCCTGCCACTGCTGGCGGAAGCCGTTGAGGAACACGTCGTTGGTCGGCACGTCCTGCCAGTCGGCGTCGTAGTCGCGCGTGTCTTCGAGATCGGGATTCCACACGGGCTTCGGGGTGGCGTTGCGCGGCTGGATCTTCGCGCCGAACAGTCCGACCACAGCGGAGCCGTGGGTGCCGTCGACCTGGAACTCGACGAGCTCGTCGCGGTTCACGCGCACGGTCCACGAGGAGTTGATCTCGGCGATCACGCCGCCCTCGATCTCGAAGATCCCGTACGCGGCGTCCTCCGCGGTGGCGGTGTAGTGCTCGCCCTTCTCGTCCCAGCGGTCGGCGATGTGCACGGCGGCCTGCGCGTAGACGCTCTTGACCTCGCCGAAGAGGTTCTCCAGCACGTAGTTCCAGTGCGGGAACATGTCGGTGATGATGCCGCCGCCGTCCTCGGTGCGGTAGTTCCAGCTCGGGCGCTGCGCGGGCTGCCAGTCGCCCTCGAACACCCAGTAGCCGAACTCGCCGCGGACGGAGAGGATGCGGCCGAAGAACCCGGAGTCGATCAGGCGCTTGAGCTTCTGCAGACCGGGGAGATACAGCTTGTCGTGCACGACGCCGGTCTTGACGCCCGCCTCATCCGCCAGGCGCGCGAGCTCGAGGGCCTCCTCGAGCGACTCGGCAGTGGGCTTCTCGGTGTAGATCGCCTTGCCGGCGGCGATGGCCTTGCGGATCGCGGAGGCGCGGGCCTTGGTCACGAGGAAGTCGGCGTAGATCTCCCACTGCGGGTCGGCGAGCGCCGCGTCGAGATCTGTCGTGTAGTCGTCGATGCCGTGCTTCGCCGCCAGCTCGGCCAGTTTGGCCTCGTTGCGTCCGACCAGGATCGGCTTCACCGTGATGCGGGAGCCGTCGGCGAGTTCGATGCCGCCCTCCTCGCGGATCGCGAGGATCGAGCGCACCAGATGCTGCCGGTAGCCCATGCGCCCGGAGACGCCGTTCATGATGATCCCGATCTCGCGGGTGTTCGCCTGTGCCATGGTGTTCCGTTTCTGTCGCAGGAGGCCGTCGGTGCGCTCCCCACGAAGGCGGGAAAACGCTTTCCGGCATCATGGCACGAGATCGAGGCGGACTGCAACAGCCGCATCAGGCGGGTGCGCCGGTCAGCGCGACGTCGTGCTCGCGCGCTCGACGAGTTCGGTCCCGACGACCGAGGCGGCGCGAGCCTTCGACACCCCTTCGATGGCGTCGATCAACGACGAGACCGCTCGCTGGGCGAGGGCCGGGAAGTCCTGCCGGATGGTGGTCAGCGGCGGACGGTAGTTCGCGGCATCCGGCACGTCGTCGAAGCCGATCACGCTGACGTCCTCCGGCACCCGGCGACCCGCATCGGAGAGCGCCCGCAGCAGGCCCAGCGCCATCTGGTCGTTGGCGGAGAAGATCGCGGTGGCCGCCGTCAGTGCAGCTGCCGCACGGTGGCCCGAATCGGCGCTCCAGTCGCCCCGGACGACGGACGGAGCATCGATGCCGACAGCGGCGAGGGTCTCGCGCCACCCCCGTTCCCTCTCGACGGCGGCGAACGAGTCGGCGGGACCGGCGAGGTGATGGACCGTGGAGTGCCCGAGCTCCAGGAGTCGTTCGGTGGCCGCCGCGGCACCGCCCGCATGATCGCTGTGCACCGAGATGAAGCCGGCCTCGGTCGGGGCGTCGACGACCACGAGCCTGAGCCCAGTCGGGCGCTCGGTGTCGGAGACCAGGGCCGACGCCTCGTTCAGCACGATCGCGCCGTCGACCTCCTGCTCGGCGAGCCGGTCGAATGCCTCGCCGACGCCCCGGGCGGCGGTCACCAGCGTGAGCGCGTATCCGCGCTCCGCCGCCGCCTCCGCCGTGGCCTGGAGCATGCGGGAGTTGCCGACCGTCGAGAGCGTGGTGACGACGAGTCCGATGGTCTGCGAACGCCCGGTGCGCAGGGCGCGGGCCGCGCGGTGCGGGCGGTATCCGAGCTCGGCCATCGCGGTCTCGACGCGCGCCCTGGTATCGGGGTCCACGCGGGGGCTGCCGTTGACGACGCGGGAGACCGTCTGACCCGAGACGCCGGCGCGCTCGGCGACCATGGCCATCGACACCCGGCGGGAAGACGAACGCCCACGGTCGGAACCGTGCTCGTCGACGCGTTCTCCGCCACTCCCGCGTACTCGCACCCGCTGCCTCCGTCCCGCGCACCGTGGATGCGCGACTCGCTCGTGTTGACGTTACCACGGGGCTGCGCCTACCATGTTTACGTGAACACGCCTGAGCTCCCCGAGACGCGCACCGAGACCCTCGGCGCCGGCGTCGTCAAACGCGCCACCACCCTCGCCGACGGCCGCGATCTGATCTACTACGACGATCCGGGGACGACACTCGGACCGGAGCGCTCCGTGGATGCCCGCGTGCTCGACCCGCGACCCGAGACCGCGACCATGCGGCTCGACGTGCTCACGGGCGACTGGATCACGGTGGCCGCGAACCGGCAGAACCGCGTGATGATGCCGGGTTCGGATGCCGACCCCCTGGCCCCGCAGACGCCGAGCAATCCGTCGGAGGTGCCGTCCCGCTACGACGTCGCGGTGTTCGAGAACCGCTCCCCCGCATTCGGTCCGGCTCTCGCCGAGGCGGTGGGCACCGCACCCCAGGCTGCGAACGCCCCCCGCGGTCTCGACGACCTCGTCGCCCTGGGCCTCGGTCGCACACGCACCTCGATCGGACGCTGCGAGGTCGTCTGCTTCAGCCCCGAGCACGCGGGCTCCTTCGGTACGCAGACGGTCACCCGCGCGCGCACCGTCATCGAGGCATGGGCCGACCGCACAGCCGCTCTCTCCCGGCTGCCGGGCATCGAGCAGATCTTCCCGTTCGAGAACCGCGGCGAGGCGATCGGCGTGACGCTGCCTCACCCGCACGGCCAGATCTACGCCTACCCGTACGTGACCCCGCGCACCGCCCGCGTGCTGGAGTCCATCGACCGCACGGCGCCCGACCTCTTCCAGCGCATCCTGGACTCCGAGCAGGCGTCCGAGCGCGTCGTGTTCCGGGGCGAGCACTGGACGGCGTTCGTGCCTTTCGCCGCGCGCTGGCCGCTCGAGGTGCACCTGATGCCGCACCGCCACGTGGCCGATTTCGCCGAGACCTCGGCGGCCGAGCGAGACGAACTCGCACCGCTGTACCTGCGCCTGCTGCGCGGCGTCGACGCCCTGTACGACTCCCCGACACCGTACATCGCCGCCTGGCATCAGGCGCCGGTGCACGTGGGCCGCGACACCGTGCGCCTGCACCTGCAGCTGACGAGCCCGCGCCGTGCCGCCGACAAGCTGAAGTTCCTCGCCGGTTCGGAGGCCGCGATGTGGGCCTGGGCGGCCGAGGTGCCGCCGGAGGTCGGAGCCGCGCGACTCCGCGAGGCCATCGCGCGCGCAGCAGACGACCAGATCGATCCGGGAGCCTCCGCATGACCGCCGCACACGATGACGCTGCACACGATCACACTGCGCACGAGGACGCTGCGCACGAGGACGCCGGCTCCCTGTTCGTCCGGCTCACCGGTCGCGAGCCGGACGGATTCTGGTCGGCACCCGGACGCGTGAACCTCATCGGCGAGCACACCGACTACAACGACGGGTTCGTGCTGCCGTTCGCCATCCCGCAGCGCACGGTGGCCGCCGTCGGCCTGCGCGACGACGACCGGGTCCGAGTCGCCTCCACCTTCGCCGAGGAGCCGGTCGAGGTCGGCCTGGACGATCTGGATCGACTCTTCCCCACCCCCGCGGGGGCCCACCCTACCGTCCCCGAATGGGCCGCGTACCCGCTCGGAGTCGCCTGGGCGATGCGACAGGCCGCGACGGAGAGCGGACCCTTCGCAGGATTCGACCTCACCATCGCGTCCGACGTACCCGTCGGGGCGGGGCTCTCCTCGTCCGCCGCGATCGAGGGCGCGACGGCTTCCGCGCTGAACGACCTGTGGAGCACCGGCTTCGACGGCACGCACCTGGCTCGCATCGGGCGCCGTGCCGAGAACGAGGCGGTGGGCGCCCCCACCGGCATCATGGACCAGATGGCGTCGATGCTCGGTCGCCCCGACACCGCGATCTTCCTCGACTGCCGTTCGTTGGACACCGAACTCGTCCCGCTCGCCGTCGCCGAGGCGGGCCTCGCGATCCTCGTGATCGACACGCGCGTGAAGCACGCCCATTCCACCGGCGGCTACCGCGAGAGGCGCGCTTCGTGCGAACTCGGCGCCTCGCTCCTGGGTGTGCCCGCACTGCGCGACGTCACGGTGGACGACCTGCCGCGGGCGCAGGGTCTGATGGACGACGTGACGTTCCGCCGCGTGCGCCACATCGTGACCGAGAACCAGCGGGTGCTCGACACCGTGCGAGTGCTGCGTGAACAGGGCGTGCGGGCGATCGGCGACTTCCTGGTCGCCTCCCACACATCGATGCGGGACGACTTCGAGATCTCGACCCCCGAGCTCGACACGGCTGTCGACACCGCCCTGGCCGCCGGCGCCCTGGGGGCGCGGATGACGGGCGGCGGTTTCGGCGGTGCGGCGATCGCTCTGGTCGAAGCGGCCGCAGTGGCCTCGGTGTCGGAGGCCGTGAGCGGTGCCTTCGCGGCCCGCGGGTTCGTGGAACCCCTGCTGTTCGCGGTCCTCCCCTCAGCCGGTCCTCGGCGCGACGCATGACAGAATGATCCATCGGGCCGCGACGAATCCGCGGCAGGAGAGGAAGCAATGTCCTGGATCGTGACCGGCGGGGCCGGCTACATCGGCTCCCACGTCGTGCGTGCGCTTGCGGACGCGGGGCTCACTCCTGTCGTGCTCGACGACCTCTCCAGCGGTGGCGCGTCTTTCGTGCCCGAAGGCGTGGAGTTCGTGCAGGGCAGCATCCTCGACCGCGAGCTCGTCGAGAGCACGCTGCGCGACCATCGCGCCGAAGGGGTGATCCACGTCGCCGGCTTCAAGTACGCCGGCGTCTCGGTGCACCGCCCCCTGCACACCTACGCGCAGAACGTCGACGGCACACGCGTGATCCTCGAGGCCATGGAGTCCGCCGGTGTCGCGAACATCGTCTTCTCCTCGTCCGCCGCGGTGTACGGCACGCCGGACGTCGCCCTCGTCGTCGAGGACACCGCCAAGAAGCCCGCCAGCCCCTACGGGGAGTCGAAGCTCATCGGCGAGTGGCTGCTGCGGGACCAGGCGATCGCGACAGCGGACTCGGAACGCCCGCTGCGGCACACCTCGCTGCGGTACTTCAACGTGGTGGGATCCGCCGATCCGACGGTCTACGACGTGAGCCCGCACAACCTGTTCCCCATCGTGTTCGAGGCGCTGCTCGCGGGGAAGACCCCACGCATCAACGGCGACGACTACGACACGGAAGACGGGACGAACGTGCGCGACTACGTGCACGTCGGCGACATCGCGGCCGCCCACGTCGCGGCGGCCCAGCGCCTCACATCCGGCCAGCCCATCGAAGCGGCATACAACCTCGGCTCCGGCGACGGCCTCAGCGTGAAGCAGATCATGGATGCCGTCGCCCGCGTGACCGGAATCGACTTCACACCAGAGGTCGGCCCCCGGCGCCCTGGAGACCCCGACCGCATCGTGGCGACGGGCGAGCTCGCCGCACGCGACCTCGACTGGACCATGCGGTACTCGGTGGACGAGATGGTGCGCACGGGCTGGGAGGCACGACAGGCAGCTCGCCCCTGACGGTCAGACGTCTCGGGTGCGGATCGGGTACGCCCAGAAGCACAGCCAGGCGGCAGCCGTGAACCCGAGCGGGATCACCGCGAGCATGAGGCGGATGCCTCCGTCGACGCTGTTCGGCTGTGCGTCGCCGAGGGTGGCATCGAACCCGGCGGCGTTCAGCACCACTGCGGCGACGATCGCCTGCAGCACGACCGAGCCACGGACGACGAATCCGTTCACGCCGAAGTAGGCCCCTTCTCGACGGTGCCCGGTGCGGGTCGCGTCATCGTCGATGATCTGCGCGAGCATGACCTCGAGCAGCTGCAGCAGACCCCCGACGCCCACACCGACGGCCACGCCGACCAGCGCAGCGCCGAGCACGCTCGAGGGGGCGAGGTAGCCGAGCACTGCCGCCCCGAACACCGCGACGCTCCACAGCATGGCCGTGCGCGGCGAGGTGCGGCGGACGACCGCGCTCCACAACACGATCGAGGGGATCGCGGTCACGAAGATCGCCCCGAGCAGCAGACTGCCCTCTCCCTCCGGCGCGTGCAGCGAATAGCGCACGTAGAAGGGGACGGCGGCGAGGATCACGGCGATCGACGTCTGCACGAACAGCGAGCCGAGGACGTACGGGACGAAGGCGCGGTTGCGGAAGGTATAGGTCAGCTGATCACCCCAGCGCATGGCCTCCGCCGGCTTGTCGGGCGATGACGAGTCCGCTGACGTCTCCGGAGTCCGGCGCTCGATCATGCCTCCGAGAAACGACCACACGAGCAGCACGAGGCAGACGGCCCCGAGCACCATTGCCATTCCGGGCCAGCCGATGGCGCCATACAGGGCGGGAGCGCCGGCCGTGCCGAGCACCATGCCGAGGATCGCGAAGATCTGCCGCGGCACGTTGCCGCGGGCCCGCTCCTCGGTGGTGCGGAAGATCTCCGGGAACAGCGCCGAGATGTTCAACACCACGACCACGAAGGCCACGTCGTAGACGGCCACGACGACGAGGAACCAGACGATGAGGCCGGTGACCGGGAGATCCGGCGGCATCCAGACCAGCGCGAACGCGACGACGAGTGGCACGATGCCCAGGCCGATCCACGGGATGCGCCGACCCCAGGGCGTGCGCAGCCGGTCGGAGATCGTGCCGACGACGGGGTTCAGCACGGCGTTCAGCACCCCGTGGGCGATCATGGCGATCGCCACGCCCGTCGCCGGGACCGCGAGGTGCGAGACGTAGAAGTAGACGACGAAGGCCGAGAAGGTCTGCGCCATCAGTTGCGTCGGGAAGCCGGATGCGCCGAAGGCGATCGTCTGCGCTCTGGTCGGCGCCGCATCCAGTCGTCGGTCCCGTACGCGCTCGCGCAGAGAGGTCACCGGGCGCTGCCCCTCTGCAGGTCTCGCAGGTCGCGCCAGCCGATGCGCACGAGCGCCTCATCCTCGATGGCCTGCAGCACGACCGGGTCGCTCAGCAGTCGCAGCTCATAGCCGCGCTTCGTCGCGCTGAAGTCGACGGCCGCGCGGAGCTCGTCGTCATCGACCATCGGATGCAGGTAGATCTCGGTGACTCCGGCCGGCACCGCCCGCAGCAGCGCGATGAAACCGGCTCGCACCTCCTCGTACGTCTCCTCGTCGGGTGCGCCCTCGCGCAGGATTTCGAACGGATGCGACCAGAGGCGATCGATGATCTCGACTCCGGACGCGTCGGCGGCCGCTGCGGCGCGATCGAGCTGAGCCTGCAGGGCGGGATTCTCGCCGACGCCATCCATGCTGCGGGGCAGCCGGAAGGGCAGGCCGTGCCGTGCGGCGAGCTCGAAGACCGGCTGCAGGAAGTCCCGCCCCGTCACGAGCCCGTAGACCGAGCCCATGTGGTTGTCGAGGTGCGTCACATCGACGCCGGCATCGAGCGCGGTCTGCAATTGAGCGGAGAGTTCGGCGGCGACATCCTCGTCTGAGGCGTTCTGCTCGACGGACAGCACGTCGGTCGGGAAGAAGCCCGCAGCGTCGACGAGGCTCGTGCCCGAGCCGGTGAGCGGACGCCACCGGTAGCGCGCCCATTCGCTCGTGAGCACGAGATGCACACCGATATCGAGGTCAGGATGGGAGGCGGCGAAGGCGAGCGCTTCGGGCGACCAGGAGCACGGGACCATCACGGTGCTCGAGTCGATGCGCGCGGACGTGAGCAGGTCGACGATGGCGGTGTTCGCGGCATGGCACATGCCGAAGTCATCCGCATTGAGGATGATGGCCCGCGTGCCTGGTGCGAGTCCGAGGCGGTCGGCGAGTGCGGAGGGTGCGGTCATCGGGTGATCCTGTCGGTGGTCGAGCGGCGTTGCTCTGAGGCGGGGCGTGGTGCCGGTGAGTGGGCTTCGGCGGTCGAGGCGGGGTGGCCGTTCAGCGGCTGCCCTTGGGTGCGGGCGTGAGGATGCGGCTGAAGAGGTCGCTGCGGAGCGCCGCCGCGGCTTGATCGACCGCACCGATGAGCGGAGCCTCGGTGCCGAACGACGAGACCAGGAACCGGAGCGGAAGCTGCGCCTCGTACTCGGCGGCGATGCGCTCGATCGCGGCGACGAGGGCCGGGTGTGCGGCCTTACCGCTGAGGATGAACGCCTCGGGGTCGAGCACCAGCCCCACTGTCCCCGCGACGAGGACGATGCGGCGGGCGAGCTCTGACACGATCTGGAGAGCCGCGTCGTCTCCGCGCTCGGCTGCGTCCAGATGGTCGTCGAGCGACGCATCGGGGTCTCGTCCGACGCCGAGAGCCAGGTCTCCGACCACCGCGTCGCCGGCGAGGGGCGCACCGATCGGGATGGGCGTCTGCGGCAGGTACATGACTTCGCCTGCGACGCCGGAGAACCCGCGGTGGAGTTCCCCGTCGATGACGATGCCCGCCCCGAGCCCGTCGTCGAGCAGCAGCAGCGCGAAGCTCGCGAGTCTGCCGCCTTCGCCGCCCGTGAGCTCGGCGAGGGCTGCGAGGTTGACGTCGTTCTCGACGCGGACGGGGCAGTCGAGGGCCGTGGAGAGGGCCGAGCGGAAGAGGCCGCCGTCGGGGCCGAAGTCGTCTCGGATGCCTCCGTCCGTCGTGACGATGCCGGGGACTCCGACGACCGCCAGGTGCACGGCCGCCTTCGCCGCGTTCACCGAGCGCCGGCACCGTTCCACGAGTCCGACGATGTGAGCCACGCGGTCATCCGCCTCCGAGAAGGGCCCGTGTTCCTCCGCCTGCACGGTACCGGTCGCGTCGACCAGCACGACGTGGGCGGCGTGATGATCGACGTGCACAGCTGCGGCGAAACCGAGCCGGGGGTGCAGCGCGACCCGTCCTGCGGCAGGGCCCCGCGTGTCGCGGTCGATGCCCGCGGGGGCGACCGCACCGGCGTTCTCGAGCATCCGCAGCACCTGGGTCACTGCCGTCCGCGAGAGTCCGGTGGTCGACATCAGGTCCGAACGGGTCTGCGGACCGCTGCGCGCGAGAGCTTCGAGGATCGCGCGGCCGTTGAGCGTGCGGAGCAGGCCCTGCGGTCCCGCGAGTGGTCTGGACATAGGGGTTGCGAAGTCGCCTCTCTTCGTCGGGTCGTGCACCGCTGGCTGTGCCGGGCGCAGTGCCCGCAAGCATGCCACATCGTGTCGCACCAGTCGACACCCCGGCCCGATTCCGTCGGACGGCATGCCTGCAGGCACCGGCACGGGCACTGCCACCTGTACCGCTCCGGCCACCGGCATTTCCATCAACGCCGCCGCCGCCACCGGCACTTCCATCAACGCCGCCGCCGCCGCCGCCACCGCCACCGCCAGGTTTCATGTCCGCAGCAGCTCCTTGCGTCGACCCGCCTGCCCGGAACAGGCAACGCTGGGCGGTCGAGGTGTTCGCCATCGCCGACTCGGGTCCCACCAGGCAGGGCCGCGAACGGAGGGGGTGCCATGTCGCATCCGGATCTCCCATCCGCTGGTGGGGAGGGTTCGGTGGTGGTGCCAGCACAGCGCGACGCCGTTGTCGGTATGGGTTGCTCCACCGCGGGCGTGCTCGTCCACGTGATGGATCTCGCACCAGGCCGCGGGCACATGGCAGCCGGGGATGACGCATTCGCGGTCGCGGAGAGTGATCGCCCGACGTTGATGGGCATTGAAGACGCGGTCGGAGGTGTGGATTCCGATGATGCGCCCACCCGGGTCGAACAGGACCCGCTGCACGCCGCCCCCGCACGCGGTGTGCGCGGCGACTCCGGTGGACACGGGGGTCTCGATCCCGTCGATGCGAGCCCATCCGGAACCGGTGGCGTAGTCCTCGGCGGTGACCGTGACGACCAGCGTCGGTGCGGCACCTCCCAGACGGGGCGTGTCATCGTGACGCGCGGCGATGGAGAGCACGGCGGCGAGCGTGTCGTGCTGCTTCTGCGCGCGCGTCCGGGGGTCGACCGTCTGCACCGGATCCTCGGACGGCAGGAAGCCGCCGCCCGCCCCCTCGACCTCCGGCGAAGAGGTGGGCGCCGCGTCGGAGGGCCGGAAGGCGACACCCGGTTGCGGCGGTCCGTCGACCTTCGGGTTCAGGTACGCGTCGAAGAGGCGTCGCAGCTGTCCCGCGACCTCGGGAAGCAGCCCGCCCCGGATCGGGATCACCCCGTCCTTGGCCCTACCGAGGACGATCCCCCGCGCCCGCATGGCGATCTCGTCCGCCGGCTCAGCACCATCCGGATCGAGATACTGCACGATCACCTGCGCCAGCACCCGCAGGTCTTCCGGAGTCGCCGGAGGAGCGCTGGCGTCATCGGCCCCCGACTCCGCACCACCTTGGTCATCCGCGCGCTGGTCGGCGACCGGAAGCCCGCGCGCATACGCGGCCAATTCCGCATCCGCCCGCAACCTGTCCGCCGTTCCCACCCTGGCACCGGCCCGTTCGATCGGACCGATCGCCGCCAACACCCCGTCGACCCCCACCGTTCCGTCGAGCAGGGACGCGCGCAATGCCGGCCACCTCGCCGGCAACCACCCGCCCGACGTCAGCTCGACCTCCCGCCGCACCGCCCTCGCGGCCTTCACGACCCGGGTGGCACCCGTCGCATCCACCCGCAGCACCCGCTGCAGAAGCTCTCCGACGGTTCGGCACCCGAACAGTCCGCAGAACGCGAGGTCGCCCGAACCCGCCGGACGTGACTCCGCCGACGCGACGACCTCCACCACCACGGCCTCCACGCGCCGCTGCGCCGCCCCCGCCATACGCAGCAGCTCCATCTTCGATGCGTCGCTCAAACCCGCCACCGCCTCGGAACGCAGCACCTCATCCAGGTCGGCGACGACCTGAGTGAGCGCATCCACAGGAGAGTTCATACCCGAAGTCAACCCGGGACCACCGACATTCATCGTCGAATAAACCCTGTTCAGCGCGGTATTCCGGAACACACATAGAGGCCTCGAACACTCCACAAGGCCGGCGGACCGCGGGTTCTCCACAGTTGCCGCGCACCAAGAAGACACGGCACCGCGAACACTCCGCACCGGATGCAGAATCGACACACCCCTGGCGCCACGCTCTCCGCGGATATCGATGGATGACAGAGCACGGCGACGCCCACAGCGATACCGACGCGTCCGATGTCGATTTGACGCTCGCGAGTTCACGAATTAAATTACAGATCGGTAACGGTGGCATCCGGGGGGATCGACCGCCGCGTACATCTGCCTCCCGGAAGGATCCCGTCACGAATTCCCTGCCCCCCGAGCGCGCTCACGAAGCCTCGGAAGCTCCGACAGAAGTCCCTGATCCGACTCGACCGCTTCTCCGTCGTCATCGTCGACGCCCGGCGACCGCCGACGCACCTTCCTCCCTTCCGTCGAACGCCGCCGACAAGCTCCCCCTCGCCGACGCGACCCCTTCGTCCGCCGAAACCCTCGTGCCCGTGAGCACTCACTCCGTAGAGGCTGCCCGCGCCGCGACGCCGGCACCCGATGCAGACCTCGCATCCGAAGCCAGCCTCGACCCCGACGCAGACCTCGCGCTCGACGCAGATCTCGCACCCGACGCCCCGTCACTCAGGTCCTCGCGCGCACGCCGCAGGCCCGCGGCAGCTCACACCGCGACCGCAGCCGCGGACTCGCCCCAGGACGAGACAGCCCTCCACTCGCAGGTGACGCAGACTCAGGCACAGTCCCAGACGAAGCCGACCCCAGCGACCGAGCCGCGCGCAACGCAGGCCCCCCGTTCGTGGGATCCCCGCCTGCGCCCCCGGCACATGGCTCCTCGCGCGGTGTCGACTCCTCAGACCCGGGTCCGCCGCGAGAAGCGCACGTGGGCGAAGTCCAAGGCACTCGGCGCCACCCTGGCGATCGGGGTCCTGATCACCGGAGCCGCGCTTCCCGCATTGAACCCCACCAGCGGCCCCGCAGCCGCTGCCAGCGCCCCCGTCTCGACTCTTGCCGACGGAATGTCCCAGTCCTACACGTCGAAGAACGAGATCCGCGCCGAGATCGCGCCCCGCGGGAACTTCTCGGCGACGACGCCCGAGGAGATCAAGGAGACGCGCTCCCGTGCGGCGGCCGCCGCGATCGCCGCAGGCATGCCGCTGGGAAGCGCGCTGGACATCCCCCTCGCCGGACGCATCGTGATGCCGATGGCCGACGGAACATACTCCTTCACCGACGGATTCGGCGCCTCACGACCGGGCCGATCGCACCTCGGACAGGACTTCGCCGCGCCGGTCGGCACTCCGATCAACGCCGCCATGAAGGGCTGCGTCTCCCGATCGACGGAGAGCTACCAGGGCTACGGCGTGACGATCCAGATCGAGAGCATCGTCGACGGACAGGCGGTGAGCACCGTCTACTCGCATATGACCTACGGCAGCCGGGCTGTCGAGGTCGGCGATTGTGTCGACGAAGGCCAGTACATCGGAGACGTCGGATCGACCGGCTACGTGTTCGGGTCGTGCCTGCACTTCGAGGTCCACATCAACACGGTCGCCGTGGATCCCCTGCCCTGGCTCAAGAAGAACGTGAGCTGACGCGCAGGGTCCGTCCCCCGCTCCCGCCGCGGCGATCCCCGTAGGCTGGATGGATGACTCCGCTGGTGATCCGCGACGCCCGCGCCGACGATGCCGACGGCATCGCCGGCGTTCACGTCCGCTCCTGGCAGGCGGCCTACCGCGGACTCATCGATCAGTCCGTCCTCGACGGACTGTCCATCGAAGAGCGAGCCGAGGGGTGGCGGCGCATCATCGCGGAGCCGCTGCCCACGGGCCTCGGCACCCTCGTCGCCATGCGGGGCGACCGCCTGGTCGGCTGGGCATCGCTGGGCTCCGGCCGCGACCCCGACGGGCTCACCGACGGAGAGGTCTACGGCATCTACGCCGACCCCGCCGCCTGGTCGACGGGTGCGGGCCACGCCCTGCTCGAGGCGGCGGAGCAGCGGATCGCCGAGGCCGGGTACGCGCGCGCCTACCTGTGGGTGCTCGACGGGAACGACCGCGCGGATGCGTTCTACTCACGCCACGGCTGGGACGAGGACGGGGCGATCAAGATCGAAGAACGTCCCCAGCTCACCCTGCGTGAGCACCGTCGCGTGAAGCAGCTCGCCCCCTGAACACCCGAGGCCCCTCGCCGACCCCTCTCAGTCGAGCGCACTCATCACGTGCTTGATGCGCGTGTAGTCGTCGAAGCCGTACTGCGAGAGGTCCTTGCCGTAGCCGGAGTGCTTGAATCCACCGTGGGGCATGTCCGACACGAACGGGATGTGCGTGTTGATCCACACGCACCCGAAATCGAGGTCCCGCGAGAAGCGCATCGCTCGCGCATGATCGGTCGTCCACACCGAAGCGGCGAGCGCGTATGGCACGTCGTTGGCCATCCCCAGGGCCTCCGCGTCCTCGGTGAACGCCTGCACCGTGAGAACGGGTCCGAAGATCTCACCCTGCACGACCTCGTCGTCCTGATGCACACCGGAGATGATGGTGGGCTCCCAGAAGTAGCCGCGATCCCCCTGGCGGCGTCCACCGGTCTCGATCGTCGCATGCGCGGGCAGGCGGTCGATGAAGCCCTGCACCTGTGCGAGCTGGGCCGCACTGCTCAGCGGCCCGTACAGCACACCCTCCTCGCGCGGCCCTCCGGTGCGGGCGTGCGTCTGCGCCCTCGCGACCAGCGCGGCGACCAGTTCATCGTGGAGTGAGGCGTGCACCAGCACCCTGGTGGCGGCGGTGCAGTCCTGCCCGCCGTTGAAGAAGGCACCGGTGGTGATGCCATCAACGGCCTTCTCGATCGAGGCGTCGGCGAACACGATCGCCGGAGCCTTGCCGCCGAGTTCGAGATGCACCCGCTTGACGTCGTTCGCCGCCGAGCGTGCGACGGCCATGCCCGCCCGCACCGAACCGGTGATCGCGACCATCTGCGGCGTGGGGTGCTCCACCAGGGCGACACCGGTGTCGCGGTCGCCGAGCACCACGTTGAGCGTGCCGGCCGGCGTGTGCAGCGAGACGATCTCGGCGAGCAGCAGCGTCGTGAGCGGTGTCGACTCGGCGGGCTTCAGCACGACGGTGTTGCCGGCGGCGAGCGCGGGCGCGATCTTCCACACCGCCATGTTCAGGGGGTAGTTCCACGGGGTCACCTGGCCGATCACACCGACCGGCTCGCGACGCACGAACGAGGTGTGTCCGGCGAGGTACTCCCCTGCCGCCCTGCCCTCGAGGCTGCGGGCGGCACCCGCGAAGAAGCGCAGTTGGTCGATCGACTGCATGATCTCGTCCGAGACCAGGCTCGCGCGCGGCTTGCCGGTGTCCTGCGACTCGAGGTCGGCGAACTCGTCTGCGCGCGACTCCATCTCGTCGGCGATGCGGAACAGCGCCAGCTGTCGTTCGCCGGGCGTCGCGTCCCGCCAGATCGGGAAGGCAGCGGCTGCGGCCGCATAAGCGGCGTCCACGTCGCTGACGTCCGACACCGGGAGCTCGCCGTACGCATCTTCGGTGACAGGATCGAGAAGCGGCACCCGACCGGCGCCGTGCGCGGGCACATACCGTCCGCCGATGAAGTTCTGTAACGGCGCTGAATCCTTCAGAAGATGAGTCGACATGGGGTCATCGTATCGCCATCCCTGCGGAATCTGAAGATACTTCCGACAAATTCGACTGAATCAGTTGCAGAATTGCATACCGACTGACAATATCGACACATGAGCACGAAGCCGTCCCAGCCTGCCCTTGATGACATCTCGAAGCGCATCGTCGAACTGCTGCAGGAGGACGGCCGCCGCCCCTACGCCGAGATCGCCCGCGAGGTCGGACTGAGCGAAGCCGCCGCTCGTCAGCGCGTGCAGCGGATGACCGAGGCGGGCATCATCCAGATCGTGGCGGTCACCGATCCGATGCAGCTCGGCTTCCACCGCATGTCGATGATCGGCATCCGGGTCTCCGGCAACCCGCGCGAGATCGCGCAGGAGCTCACCACGATCCCGGAGCTGGCCTACGTGGTCGTGACGCTCGGCACCTTCGACATCCTGGTCGAGGCGGTGTGCGAGGACGACGAGCACCTCATCGAACTCATCGCCACCCGCATCCGTACCATCCCCGGTATCACGCACACGGAGAGCCTGCTCTACGCCGGTCTGTACAAGGACCTCTACAACTGGGGCACGCGCTGAGGCGCGCCTCCGAGGAACGGAGAGAACGATGGGCACCACCGTCTTCGAACGCCAACGGCCTTCAGCGAGCGTCATCGACGCCTCGCTCCGGGACACCGCCCTGCGGGTGTTCTGGCTCGACGACGTCGAGCGGCCGACGCACCCGCCGTTGAACGGCACTGTCCGTGCCGACCTCGCCATCGTCGGCGGGGGGTACGCCGGGCTGTGGACCGCGGTGCGCGCCAAGGAGCGCGACCCCGAACGTCGTGTCGTGCTGCTCGAAGCCTCGCGCATCGCCTGGGCCGCCTCCGGGCGCAACGGCGGATTCTGCGAGTCGAGCCTCACCCACGGCCACGAGAACGGCGTCAACCGATGGCCGGAGGAGATCGACCGGCTCGAAGAGCTCGGCCACGCGAACCTCGATGGGATCGGTGAGACGGTCGAGCGGTACGGCATGGATGCGGAGTTCGAGCGCACGGGTCAGCTGGCGGTCGCCGTCGAGCCGCACCAGGTGGACTGGTATCGCGAAGAGCCCGGCTTCCTCGACCGCGAAGCCGTTCAGGCCGAGGTGCACTCGAAGACCTTCCTCGCCGGAGACTGGGATCGCGACGGCTGCGCCATGGTGCACCCCGCCAAGCTCGGCGTCGAGCTGGCACGCGTGGCCGCCGACCTCGGCGTCGAGATCCACGAGCACAGCATCGTCCGCGCGATCGAGGGCGACGGATCCGGTCCGATCACCCTGGTCACCCCGGACGGCCGCGTGGTCGCTGACGCCGTTGCCCTCGGCACCAACGTCTTCCCCTCGCTCCTCAAGCGCAACCGGCTGATGACCGTTCCGGTGTACGACTACGTGCTGATGACCGAGCCGCTGTCGACCGAGCAGCTGGCATCCATCGGATGGTCGAACCGTCAGGGCCTCGCCGACAGCGCGAACCAGTTCCACTACTACCGGCTCACCGCCGACAACCGCATTCTGTTCGGCGGCTATGACGCGGTCTACCACTTCGGCGGCAAGGTGCGCCCGGAGTACGAGGACCGCATGGAGAGTCACCGCAAGCTCGCCTCGCACTTCTTCACGACCTTCCCGCAGCTGGAGGGTCTGCGATTCACGCACCGCTGGGCGGGAGCCATCGACTCGTCGAGCCGCTTCTGCGCGTTCTTCGGCACTGCCCGGAAGGGACGCGTGGCGTACGCGACCGGCTTCACGGGCCTCGGCGTCGGTGCTGCGCGGTTCGCGGCCGACGTCATGCTCGACAAGCTCGCGGGCGAGGAGACCGAGCGCACCGAGCTGCGGATGGTGCGCGAGAAGCCCATCCCGTTCCCGCCGGAGCCTGCGGCGTCGATCGGCGTCAATCTCGTGCGCGCTGCCATGAACCAGGCCGACCACAACGAGGGCAGGCGCAACCTGTTCCTCAAGGCCCTCGACGCCGTCGGCATGGGCTTCGACTCGTGAACGGTCTCGCCGCGGGGAGTGCGGTGGATGTCAGGGCGCTGCCTCTCGCGCATGAGCCGCTGCCCTCCGACGATGTGCTCGCCGGCACGCCGACGACCGCGATCCGCGAGCTGGCGACGCTGGGCGGGATCGAGATCGGCGTCTGGGAGATGACGCCAGGCACCGCGACCGACACCGAGGCCGATGAGGTGTTCGTGGTGCTGTCCGGCCGCGCCACGATCGCCTTCGCCTCGTCCGGGCTGCCCGACCTGGAGGTCGGACCCGGCTCCGTCGTGCGTCTCGCCGAGGGCATGCGCACGACCTGGACCGTCACCGAGACGCTCCGCAAGGTCTACATCGCCTGATCGACCGCGCGCGTGACGCGCCAGCGACCGGGCCGGCCGTCCACTGTCGACACCGAGAGGTTCGCAGGTCCCGCCACGACGTGGTCGAGGTCGGCGCCGAGGGCGTCGAGCAGCAACAGGATCGTCACACCGCTGGTGACGACGAGGACCTCGTCTCCGTCGTCGGCCGCGCGGCCCAGCGCGGCGAGAGCGCGCGCGACGACGGCATCCGGATGCTCTCCTCCGGCGCTCGCCGAGAGCTCCGTCAGCACGGCGCGCAGCGGATCGGGGGCGTCCCGATGGTCCGCGAGTTGCCGGACGAGCGCCGCGCTCCGCGCACCCTCCAGCGCCCCGAAGCAGACCTCGCGCCATCCGGCGTCCTCCCGCGGCGTGCTCGCGGGGCACAGCTGGCCGGCCGTCTCCCGGTGCCGGATGCCGTCCGCCGACACCACGGCGTCGAAGACCAGACCGTCCGCGGCGAAGTCCTGCCGGCGAGCTGCGGCCTGCGCGCGGCCGTCGGGGGTGAGCGGCGCGTCCGCCCACCCCTGCATGCGTCCCGCCGCGTTGAGGAGGCTCTCGCCGTGCCGGACCAGCCACACGCGCGTCACGAGACCGGAACGGGAACCGAGTCGATCAGCAGGCGCGTGTACTCGTGCTGCGGGTTCTCGAGCAGTCGCTCTGTCGGGCCGGCTTCGACGATCTCCCCTCGGCGCATCACGATGGTCTCTGCACACACCTTCCGCACCACGGCGAGGTCGTGGCTGATGAAGAGCAGCGTGAGTCCCCGGTCCCGTCTGATGTCGGCGACCAGGTCGAGCACCTGTGCCTGCACCGAGACGTCGAGAGCGCTCGTCGCCTCGTCCATCACGAGCAGCTCCGGCTCCACGGCGAGCGCCCTGGCGATCGCGACCCGCTGCCGCTGACCGCCGGAGAGCGTGCGCGGACGGGCGGTCAGATGCTCCTCCGCCAGCCCCACAGCGGTGAGCAGTTCGAGGGCGCATGCGATGGCAGCGGCTCCGGTGCGCCCGGTATGCAGTTTCAGGACGTCTTCGATCGCGCGTCCGGCCGGGATCCGCGGATCGAGCGAGAGGTACGGATCCTGGAACACCATCTGCACGCTCTTCGCCCGCTCCAGCCGTTCGCGTTTCGAGGCAGGGATGCCGGCCATCGCGCGACCTCCGATGCGGATCTCGCCGGCATCGGGCTCCTCGAGTCCGACGATCATGCGCGCGAGCGTCGACTTGCCCGACCCCGATTCGCCCACCACGGCGAGAGAGCCGCCGCGCGGGATCACGAGGTCGGCGCGCGCCACGGCGGCCACGGGCGACCTGCCCCGGCGCCGGTACGTCTTCCCGACGCCCGACACGAACAGCTGCGCATCCTCCCCCTGTGTCTCCTCCGCTGCCGACGTCCCCAGCGACACGGATGCCGCGGCGACGCCGCCGGAGATGCGCGGGGTCGCGGCGACCAGGCGCCGCGTGTACTCGGCCTGGGGGGCCACGAGCACATCGCGGGCCGGCCCCTCCTCGACGACGGCGCCGTCCTTCATGACCACGAGCCGATCGCACAGCGACCCTGCGAGGTTGAGGTCGTGGGTGATGAAGAGCATCCCCATGCCGTTCTGCGCGCACAGGTCCCTCAGCACCTGCACGATCTCGGCCTGAGTCGTCACGTCGAGGGCGGTGGTCGGCTCGTCGCAGACCAGCAGCTGCGGAGCGGTGCTGAGTGCGCCGGCGATCATGACCCTCTGCAGCATCCCGCCGGACAACTCGTGCGGATGCTGCCCGAGGTGGTCGTCCGGCGCCGGCAGCCGCACGGCGGTGAGGAGCTCGACGGCCCGCGCGCGGGCATCGTCCTTCGGCCACCCCTCGCACAGCCGCAGCGCCTCGGTGACGTGATCGCCCACGGTGCGCATCGGGTTGATGCCCGCGCGCGGATCCTGGAAGACCATCGCGGCCCTGTGTCGACGGATCTCCTGGCGGTCGACGCCGGCGGTGAGCGGCGACCGCCCCTCCACCTCGACGGCACCGCCGACAGCCGCGCGGTCCGGCAGCAGGCCGAGGACCGCCCGCGCGGTGAGCGACTTCCCTGAGCCGGACTCGCCGACGAGCCCGACGGTCTCGCCCGGCGCGACCTGCAGGGTGATGCCGTGCAGCAGGCGGGTGCCGTTCGGGAGGTCGAGGGTCAGGTTCCGGATGTCGAGCAGCGGGGCGTCGACGGGATCGATGTCTCGGGTGTTCATGCGGGGATCTCCCCTCCGATGCGGTCGGACAGCTCCTCGCCGATGATGTTCACGGCGACGACGACGATCACGACGATGACGGCCGGCGCGATCGCCGGGAGGAACTGGCCGGACGCGATGCCGGACTGCGCCTCGTTGATCATGCCGCCCCAGTCCGCCGTGGGTGGTTGCACGCCGAGGCCGAGGAACGAGAGGCCGGCGAGCTCGGCGAGCACGTATCCGAAGTTCAGGGTCGACTGCGCGCCGATGATGGGCGTGACGTTGGGCAGCACGCGGCGCAGCGCGATCCATGCGCCGCCGAAGCCCTGCACCCGATATGCGGCGACATAGGGTCTGCTGCGCTCCGCCGCCACGAGCGACCGGGTCAGCCGCGCCACGAACGGCGCATACGCGATGCTCATGGCGATCACCGGCGCGATGAGGCCCTTGCCGAACAGGGCGACGGCCATGATCGCGATCAGCAGCGACGGGAATGCGAACAGCACATCGAACACCCGGCCGAGCACGGCGTCGATCCACCCTCCGCGCCAGCCCGCCAGGAGCCCGAGGAGGATGCCGAGGACCGTGGAGAACACCACGACCGCCAGTGGGCCGATCAGCGCGGTGCGGCCGCCCCAGATGATGCGGCTGAGGGTGTCGCGGCCGAGCGAGTCGGTGCCCAGCCAATGCGCGGCCGACGGCGGAGCGTAGAAGGCCGTGAAGTCGACGGCGTCCGGGTCGTAGGGGGCGATCCATGGCGCGAAGATCGCCGACAGCGTCACGACGGCCAGCACGATCGCACTGAGCGTGAACAGGAACGGCGGACGGGGGATCCGCGGCGAGCGGAGCACGCGCACCGCCAGCGTGGGGGTCGGGGTCGTCATCGGGCACCAGCTCCAGCAGCGGATCGCGGATCGATCCAGGGTTCGAGGATGTCGACGATCGCGTTGATGACGACGAACGCCGTCACCACGAGCAGCACGATCGCCTGGACGACGGGGAAGTCCAGCCGGTCGACGGACTGGACGAGCAGCGAGCCGATCCCCGCGAGGCCGAAGGCGGCTTCCACGATCGAGCTCGCCACGATGAGGCCGGCCACCAGCACGCCGCTGACCGTGAGGATGGGGCCGAGGGCGTTGCGCAGCACGTGCCGGCGGACGACCACCGTCTGCCTCACGCCGCGACTCACCGAGACCTCGACGTGCTCGCGACCGAGCTGCTCGACCATCGCCGAACGCGTGACCTTGCCGACCAGCACGATGAACACGATCGCCAGGGCGATCGACGGCAGCACGAGGTGGTAGACCATGTCGGGGAACCCCTCGCCGGATCCGAACGACGGGAACCAGCCGAGCTGCACGGAGAACACCGCGATCAGCACGATGGATCCGACGAACGACGGGATGGCGCCGAGCACCGTGAGGCCGATCAGGACCACGCGGTCGACGACCCTGCCGCGGTTCAGCGCAGCCACCGCGCCGAGCACCAGACCGACGACGGCGATGATCGTCCCCGCCATCACGACGAGCGTGAGCGTCACGGGCAGGCGCTCGCCGATGACCACGCTCACGTCCTGCCGGAACTGCAGCGAGCGGCCGAAGTCGCCCCGCACCACCCCGCCGATCCAGCGCAGGTACTGCTCGATCGGCGACTTGTCCAGGCCGTACTGCGCGGTGACCTGGGCGATCGCCTCCGGACTCGGCTTCCGCCCGCGCAGGAGGAAGCTCACCGGATCTCCGGGCACCAGGAAGCGAGAGAAGAAGACGAGCAGTGACGCGAGGAAGAGCGTCAGCAGCAGGCCGCCGAGCTTCCCCGCGACGCGTCGTGCAGCATCCATCGTCAGCGGGCGCCGATCTCTGCGGCCCACGGGTAGTAGAGGAACGCCATCGAGGGGGACACCCCGGAGATGCGCTCGCCCTGGAACAGCGGCAGCGGTCCGGTGGAGAGCGGCAGCCATGGGAGCTCGGCGTTCGCGATCTGCTGGGCCTTGGCCGTGAGCTCGCTGCGCGCCGCCGGGTCGTCCGTCGCGATGGCCTGACTCACCACCTCGTCGAACTCGGGGTCGCTCCAGCCTCCGTAGTTGCTGAACTCCCCCGTGCGCAGCACCGAGTACATCTCGAGGGCGTCGGGACTGGAGAGGTACCAGCTCGTGTAGAAGAGGTCGACACCCTCACGGGCGCTCGGATCGGAGAACAGCGCCGTGTACGCGGCAGGACTCACCGACTCGATGTTCACCTTCAGCCCGATGGACTGCGCTGCCGCGGCCGTGGCCTGCGAGATCACGGCGAAGTCGTTGCCGATCGGCGCGGTGACGTAGGTGAGCTCCGCGCCCTCGGCGCCGGCCTCGGCGATGAGCTTCTTGGCCTCCTCCAGGTTCTGCTCGTAGTGCGTCACGTCGTCGAACGCCGCCGTCTGCGCGGTCTCGGAGGCGTCCCGCCACACCGCCTCCGTGGTGAAGACGTCCGTCACCTCGCCGACCCCGCGTGCCGCGGCCTGCACGATGCCGTCCCGGTCCATCGCGAGGAGCAGCGCCTTGCGCACCCGCAGATCGCCAAGCGGACCCTCGAGGTTGCTGATGACGAGGTTGCCGACGGCGGTCGAGGCCCCGAAGAGCGCATCGCCCTTGCCCGATGCCTCGAGCTGCGGCACCGCCTCGATAGGGATCATCCAGCTCCCGTCGACGCTGCCGGACTTCAGCGCGTTCACCCGCGCGGTGGAGTCGCCCATGAACACGAAGCGCACCTCGCCGGAGTGCGCCTTCAAGGCGTCGTCCCAGTAGTCGTCGTAGCGGGTGAGGGTGATCGACTCCCCCGACTCCCACCCGGTGAACGAGAAGGGCCCTGTGCAGTTGACCCCACCGGTCGAGTTGCCGTAGTCGGCACCCTTCGCGGCGAGCGTCGCCGCCGATTCGATGACCCCGGCCGAGCCTCCCATCGACAGGTTGAACTGCGAGTCCGGGCCGGACATCGTCACGGTCACCTGGTGGTTGCCGGTCTGCGAGATGTCGACGACGTTCTGGTAGACGGAGAACCACGACGACCCCACGGCGGGGTCCAGGTGGCGCGACATCGAGGCGACGACATCCGCCGCAGTGAGGGGCGTGCCGTCGTGGAAGGTGACCCCCTGCCGGATGTTGTACACCCACGTTTCCGGCGTCGGATGCTCGAACGACTCCGCCAGCGAGGGCGTGAGCGAGAAGTCGGGGTTGAGGCGCAGCAGCGACTCGCACACGTTGGCGAGCACCTGGTTGTCGGCGTAGTCGAACGCGTAGGCGTAGTCGAGCGAATAGGGCTCTGCGTAGCTGGCGAACGTGAACGAGTCGATGTCGCCGCTGGGCGCGGCCGTCGTATCGGTGATCTTCCAGTCGATGGTCCCCTTGTCGCCGTCGCCGCCGTTCGATGCGGCAGGGCTGCACGCGGCGAGCGCGACGACGGCGAGGATGCCGGTGAGGGCGGCACCGGTGCGGAGGACAGGGTGGGTGCGGAGCGAGCGGTGCATCAGGACTCCTGGGGGCGAGAGGTGTTGTGAGAGGTGCGGGGTTCGGGTTCGGGGGATGCGGTGTGCACGAGTTCCCCCTCGATCCAGGTCGAGGTGACCCTGGTGCGGTACAGATCATCCGCGGCGACAGCGAACGGGTTCGGATCGAGCACGACGAGGTTCGCGAGGTAGCCCTCGCGGATACTGCCGGTATCGTCATCACGCCGGTTCACGTAGGCACTGCCCGAGGTGTAGGCGGCGAGCGCCGTCTCGAGGTCGAGGCGCTGATGTGCCCCGCCGAGCGGGGGCTGGGTCGAGTCCGGGTAGGCCCGGTTGACGGCGATGTGGATCGCGGCGATCGGGTCGGCGCTCGAGACCGGCCAGTCGCTGCCGGCGGCCAGGCGCACGCCGGCCCTGGCGAAGTCGCCGAACGGATACTGCCGCGCCTCCTGGCCGTCCTGCAGGAACGGCAGCGTCAGCTCGTCCAGCTGGTCTTCGTGCGTCGCCCACAGCGCCTGCAGGTTGGCGACGGCGTCGAGGTCGGCGAAGCGGGCCACGTCGGCTTCAGCGACGATCTGGAGGTGTGCGAGATGGTGGCGCCCCACCGGCTCGCCGTTGACCTCGCGCGCGGACTGCAGCGCGTCGAGGGCCTCCCGCACGGCACGGTCGCCGAGGGCGTGCATGTGCACCTGCTGACCCGCGGCGTCCAGGGCGATCACGTACTCGCGCAGCCGCTCCGGGTCGATGAAGCTGAGGCCGTGGTTGCAGGTGTCGTGACCCGTCTCGTCGCGGTAGGGCGTGAGCATCGCAGCTGTCTGGTTCTCGGCGACGCCGTCGACCATGATCTTCGTGGTGCCGAGGTCGAGCCGGCGGTCCGGGTGCGCTGCGGCCGCAGTCTCCCGTCGGGCGACCATGCGCTCGACCTGGTCGATGCCGCCGTCCCGCACCCACCATTGCGCGCCGACGACGTGCACCGCGAGAGTCCCTTCCTCCAGTGCGCGCTCGTAGGCGGAGATCGGGTCGGCGATGCCGGCGACGTCGGCGCCGACCATCGCGTCCTGCCAGCCGGTGATCCCGAGGGCGATGAGCTCCTCCTGCGCGCGGAGGAGCCCCTGGTAGGCGAGATCGGTCGAGGTCACCGGGCGCACGTGCGCGAACAGGTCGCCGGCGCCCTCGTGGAACGTGCCCGCGGGGTATCCGTCGGCCTCGCGCACGATGCGGCCGTCTTCGGGGTCTGGCGTCTCCGCCGTCACGGCAGCACGCCGGATCGCCTCGGTGCTCGCCCAGGTGCTGTGGTGGTCGCGGCTCTGCAGCAGCACGGGCCGGCCACCGGTCGCCTCGTCGAGCAGGGCGCGGGGCGGGTTCCCGCCGGGGAAGTGGTCCATGCTCCAGCCGCCACCGAGGATCCACTCCTCGTCGGGGTGGGCGTCTGCGTAGGCGCGTACGCGGGCTGCGGTGTCGGCCGCGTCCTCGGCCTCCGACAGGTTGCACTGCAGGAGTTCGATGCCGCCGCCGACCGGATGGATGTGCGCATCCTGGAAGCCGGGGCTGAGCAGCGCGCCGTCGAGATCGATCCGCGCCGCATCGGGGGCGGCGATGGCGTCGACCCCGCTCTCGGGGATGACGGCGGCGATGCGTCCGTCGCGGACGACCACCGCGTGCTGATCGAGCGGTGCACCGCTTCCGGTGAACACGGGACCCCCGTGGAAGATGAGCTCGCGCGACATCGTGCGCCTTTCTTCGTCGTCGAAGTTGCTGGAACGCGATAAAGCTATCCCCCGCCCTCACTGATGTCAACACCGTTGTCAGCATTGTGGCAGGAGTTCTATCCTGCGGAGAGCGATCGCGCCTTCTCGTGGCACGATGGAGCGAGGAAGACCGGAGACACGATGGCGAACAGCAAGGCCCCCACCCGCGTGCGGCTCGACAGCGCGATGATCATCGATGCCGGGAAGGAACTCGCCGAGACCGGGGCGGCATCGATCTCGGTGCGCGACCTCGGAAGCAGGCTCGGCGCCGACCCCACGGCGATCTATCGCCACTTCGCCAGCAAGGACGCCCTGATGAGCGCGCTCCTCGACGAGCTCAACGGCGAGGCGGCCGCCTCCGTCGATCTTCCGGTCGAGGACTGGCGCGGGCGGCTGCGCATGCTCAGCGAAGCGACCCTGGCGCTGTTCACGCGCTATCCCGCCATCGGCTCGGAGGCCACCACGCTCACCACTCACGGCCCGGGCGAGCTCGCCGCGATCGAGCTCATGCTCGACGCCTTCCACCGTGCAGGCCTGCGCGGGCAGGACCTGGTGCGGCACTACGCCCTCCTCGCGTCGCACGTGCTGTCCGGCGCGGCCGGGATCGCGCGTGCGCATGCGGGGCGCGACGCCGACGAGGGCGACAGTCCGTGGATCGACTCCCCGCTGCTCGCCGATCCCCGCCAGTTCCCGCTGATCGCCGACAACAGCGTCTTGCTGTCCGAGCTGCAGGATCGCGAGCTGTTCCTGCTCGGCGTGGACGTGATCATCGAGTCGGCCGCCCGCACGGCGCAGGAGTCCTGACACTCGGGCCTTGCGCTCGAGATGATTTTGTTGCAAAACTACTCCCGCCGCTCACGGTGAGCGGCGGGAGGAAGAGATCGATGAAGATCATCGTCATCGGTGCGGGCATCGGCGGACTCGCCACGGCGATCAGCCTGCACGAGGCCGGACTGCGCGACGTCACCCTGTTCGAGCGCAGCAGCGCCATCCGCGGACTCGGCGTCGGCATCAATCTGCTGCCGCACGCCATGCGGGAACTCACCGAGCTCGGCGTCGCCGAGACGATCGCCGCAACGGGCGTCGCCCCCGCAACCCTCAGCTACTTCACGCGCCGCGGACAGGCGATCTGGAGCGAGCCGCGCGGCCTCGAAGCCGGATACCACTGGCCCCAGCTGTCGGTGCACCGCGGTCGACTGCAGCTGGCGCTCCGCGACCTCGCGGAGGCCCGCCTCGCCGAGCCGATCCGCCTCGGACACCGACTGATCGGCACCACGTCGAACCCCGACGGCACTGAGACCGCGCGGTTCGCCACCGACGGCGGTGACGTCGAGGCGACCGCCGACGTGATCATCGGCGCCGACGGCATCCACTCCGCCCTGCGTGCCCAGCGCTTCCCCGAAGAGGGTGCTCCGCCGTGGAGTGGGCTGACCCTGTGGCGCGGCATCACCCGCATCCCCGCGTTCCTCGACGGACGCACCATGATCATGGCGGGCGACGGCGAGCAGAAGTTCGTCGCCTACCCCCTGTCGGAGACGGACGCCGACGGCCGGATGCTCGTGAACTTCATCGCCGAACGTCGGGTCGGCGGCAGCGGCGACGCGGACTGGAACCGCGCCGTCGACCCTGCACCCATCGCCGAGCTGTTCCGCGGATGGAGCTTCGACTGGCTCGACGTGCCGGCGGCCATCGCCG
Source organism: Microbacterium sp. 2RAF4 (assembly GCF_052115285.1). Classification (NCBI taxonomy): domain Bacteria; kingdom Bacillati; phylum Actinomycetota; class Actinomycetes; order Micrococcales; family Microbacteriaceae; genus Microbacterium; species Microbacterium sp. 2RAF4. The sequence continues at coordinate 1,093,586 of NZ_JBFRGI010000002.1, forward strand.
CAGCCGACGAGATCCTCGAATATCCGATGGTCGACCGCGACCCGCTGCCGCGCTGGACGTTCGGTCGCACCACGCTGGTCGGCGACGCGGCGCACGCGATGTACCCGAACGGTTCGAACGGCGGGTCGCAGGCGATCCTCGACGCCCGCACGCTCGCCTTCCATCTCGCGGGTGCCGACGACACTCTCTCGGGCATCGACGACGCGCTCGCCCGCTATGAGGAGGCCCGCCGTCCGGCGATGGCCGCGCTCCTCGCCGGAACGCGCGCTACAGGACCGGAGCGGGTGATGCAGCTCGCGCACGAACGCGCACCCGAGGGCTTCAGCGACATCGACGAGGTGATCCCCCTCGCCGAACGCCGACGGATCGCGACCGACTACAAGGTCGCGGCCGGCTTCCTGCCCGAGTTGCTCAACGAACGGCCGTCGCTCACCCCGCCACGCGACGACTCCGCGGTGCCGGCGACCGGGGCCCGCGGATGACCGCGCTCGACGCCGCCCGGCTCGCGGCCGTCATCTCCCCGCTGCGGCGGGCGCTGCTCGCGGCGACCCGCGCGGAAGCGGGTCTGCCCGAGCTGTCGGACGCGCAGATCGACGTGCTGCGCACCCTCCCGCGGGGCACGAGCAGAGGCCCGGCGCAGATCGCCGCACAGCTGCGGCTGCAGCGGTCGACCGTCAGCAACCTCCTCGGCGCGATGGAGGCCGACGGGCTCATCGAGCGCGGCCCCGACCCGTCCGACGGACGTCGAGTGGTGGTGCGCGCATCAGCCGAGGCACTCTCGCTGTTCGACCGCTTCGATGCGGTGAACACGGCCCTCGTGACGCGTGTCGGCCGCGGGCTCGACGACGCCGATCGCGCGGCCCTCGACGCCGCCCTGCCCGCGCTCGAGCGACTCTGCGCCGCACTCACCTACCCGGAGACCGCCCCCTCCACGACACACGAGGACGTTCCGTGAAGACTCTGCACGATCTGCTGCCCACTCCGACGCTCGAGACCGCCTTCGATGTCACGGTTCGTCTCGGCCCGCTGGAGGACCACGGTGCGACCAGTGCCGGCCATCGCCGGGTCGTCCCGATCCTCGGCGGACGCATCACGGGCATCGTCGACGCCGAGATCCTCCCCGGCGGTGCGGATTGGCAACTCCTACGCCCCGACGGCACGATCGAGATCGACGGGCGCTACTCGGCGCGCACCGTATCCGGCGACCTGCTGCTGCTACATGCGAGAGGGGTGCGCACCGGAGCACCGGAGGTGCTGGAGCGACTCGGGCGAGGAGAGGACGTGGATCCCACCGCGTACTACTTCCGCACGACGGTCGCGATCGAGACGGCGGTGTCCTCCCTCGTCGACCTCCAGCGGCAGCTCTTCGTCGCGGCCGCCCAGCGCCGCACCGACGCCGTGCACTACCGCGCCTACCGCGTCAGCTGATCCTGCTGGCGCTTTCGAATCGCGTGAATGGTCCCGTCTCCCCCGGGAATGGAGCCATCCACGCGATTCGCACCCGGGTCAGGTCGCGCGCAGCAGCGGACGCACGGACGCGTAGGCGTCGGCGACGTCGCGCGTCGGCACGTCGTAGACCCGGGCGATGCCCGCGGCACCCTGATGGCGTGGCCACCCTGGGTCACCCCCGGCGATGAACGCGACGGCCGCCCCGTGCACCTCGTCGGCCAGCTCCTGCGGAGGGTTCGATCCGGCGAGCGGCTCCATGGCAGGGCCGTCGAGGCAGTCGAAGAAGAACGGCACGTCGAGGCAGTGCTCGGCGAAGCCGAAGTGTCCGGACGGCCAGGAGAACCGGTACAGCCAGGTGGGTGCCGAGCCGCGGTCGGCGAGCGCGTTCAGCAGCGACGTCCGGAACATCCGGTCGGTCAGCAGGCGCCCGCCCAGGCGCGCTTTGCCGAGACCTGCGATGTCGGCATTCGCGGCGAGGTACTCCTTCCGCACGGCTTTCGGCAGTCCCAGCTTGTTGAGCAGGAGCGACCTCGGCACCCAGCGCAGCTTCTTCTCGGCCCCGGAGAGCACCATCGTGAACTCGTCGTCCGTCGCGCCGAGGACGAGCGGCTTGTCCGCGCCCACGCCGGCCCGCAGAGCCTCGCGCGTGGAGCGCGGCAGCAGATCGCCGTCGACCGTCGGCCCGAGCGGGAGCCCCTCGTCGATCACGCTGCCCAGGGAAGAGGGACCGAGCTCCGTGGCCTTCTTCTGCAGCTCGAGGATGCGTTCCTCGCGCAGCGACGAGAACCCTGCCACGGTCGGCTCGACCCCCGCCGCAGCGGCGAGCGCACGCCCGAAGGCCTCCGACCGCGTGGCACCCACATCGGCGAGCGCGCCCGAGATCGCGTAGACACCGTGGAACAGGTGCTGCGCCTGCTCCATGCCGAGCAGGGTGAGCACCGCACCTCCGCCCGCGGACTGCCCGGCGATCGTGACGCGCGACGGATCCCCGCCGAACTCCGCGATGTTCTGCTGCACCCATTCGAGGGCGAGCAGCCAGTCGCGCACACCACGGTTCGAGGGCGCATCCTCGATCCAGCCGAAGCCGTCGAAGCCCAGCCGGTAGGAGAGCGAGACCGTGACGACGCCGTCGCGGTTGAAATTGCGCCCGTCGTACCAGGGGCTGGCAGGCGAGCCCGCGAAATAGCCGCCGCCGTGGATCCACACGAGCACAGGGAGCCCGGCCCCCTGCTCCGCTCGGCTCGGGTCCGGGGTGAACACGTTCACGTTGAGCGTGGCGTCGCCCTCGATGCTCGGCTCGGGGATGAGCGTGACGCCGGGGTCTCCGCGCTGCGCGGTCGCCGCGAACTCGAGGGCATCGCGCACGCCCTCCCACGGCGCCTTCGGCACGGGCGCCTGGAAGCGCAGTGCACCGATCGGCGCTTCGGCGAACGGGATGCCGAGGAAAGCCGCCGATCGCGGATTGCCCCGCCCTCCCGTGGTCGGACGCCAGCGGCCACGCACTCGTCCGGCGGCCGTGGCCACCTCGACGAAGTCGGCGGTCGTCTCGGAATCGGTATCGGTCATGACAGTATTCTCCCGGTCGTTCCCGGTCATCAGCGCACTCCCTTGATCGGCGCGGTCGCCACGGCGGCGAGGATCACGAACACGATCGCGAAGACGAACAGCATCGCGTAGCCTCCGAGCGCCGTGATGATGACGCCGCCGATCGCGGGGCTCAGGGCCTGCGGCACGTTGGTCGCCACGTTCAGGATGCCGAGGTCCTTGCCCGCGGAGACCCCCTCGTTCGGGAGGACCTCGGTCATGAGCGCGGCGTCCACCGACATGTACAGCCCGAAACCGATGCCGTTGATGATGCTCATCAGGATCATGCCCGTCATGTTCGGCTGCAGCAGCGGCATCGCGAGCCCTGCCACCATCACGACGGACGCGGCGTAGATGAACACCTTGCGGCGACCGACCCTGTCGCTCCACCACCCGGAGAGCCCGATGGCGACCAGGGTCGGGATGAAGGCCACGAGGGTGAGCGTGACGACCGCGCCCTGGGCCTCCGTCAGGGGCAGCCCGATGTAGTCGGTGAGCATGTACAGCTGGTACGAGCTGACGACGAAGTAGCCGAGGATCAGCAGGAACCGCGCCCCGAACGCCCATGCGAAGTCGGGGTGGCGGCGCGGGTCGATCCAGAAGCCCCGGAAGAAGGCGCCCCATCGGAACGGGTCCACCGCCGCGTGCTTCGACGACCAGTCGCGGTTCACCACGGCGAACAGCAGCGCCGCCACGATCACCGCTCCACCGAACGCCGCGTAGCCGATGCCGATCTGCGCGGCGAACGCCCCGGCGAGCATGATGCCCACCGTCATGCCGACCTGCGTACCGAGACCGATCATCGCGCTCGCGCCGCCACGCTTCGACCGCGGGAAACGGTCGGCGGTGATGGCCGTCAGCGGGGCCTGGAAGAAGTTCAGCGCCACCTGGATGATCACCCAGAACACCGTGATCCAGAGGATGTCCGTCAGCGAGCCCATGCCGAACAGGAAGATGCCGCCGATGACGGCGCCGAGCACCATCCACGGCACCCGGCGTCCGAACCGCGAGCGCGTGCGATCGCTCAACGCCCCGACGATCGGCTGCGCGAACAGGGTGAAGACGAACGAGATGGTGGTGACGACGGCGAGGTTGCCGACCTTGTTCGCCTCGTCGATCATCAGCACCTGGCTGGGCAGGAGGATCGCGATGAGCCCGCCGTAGGTGGCGAACAGGGTCAGCGAGGCGATCAGCAGGCTGGGCAGCAGCCGCCGATTCGCGGGCGGACTCGCCGCCGGTTCTCCCGCGGCGGGCGGAACGGAGCGGATGGTGCCGGTCGGGGCGATATCAGCGGCGGGGTCGAGCGGGGACACGGACATGTCGGCTCCTCGTTGAGCGTGATCGGGTCGTTGAGCGTGATCGGGTCAATACCAAACGGTGTTTGGTATTCGTCGGACATGCTGACAGATCGTCGACTCTCCGCGCAAGCGATTCACGAACGTTGTTTGGTTTTTGTGATCCGACCGTGACGGTTACCCTGGAGCGATGGCTACACGGGGGGCATACGCGAAGGGCGTCGCCAAGCGCGAGGAGATCCTCGAAGCGGCACTCGCCGTGGTGGCCGAGCACGGTTACCGCAAAGCGTCGGTCCGAGAGATCGCGGACGCCGCCGGACTCAGCCCCGCGGGCCTGCTGCACTACTTCGGCAGCAAAGAGGAGCTGTTCGTCGCGATCCTCCGCGCCAGAGACGACCGTGACGAACAGCAGTACGCCGGCGAAGACGCCTCGGCCGCGTTCCTCGCCGTCATCCGTCACAACGCATCCGTCCCCGGTCTCGTGCAGCTCTACGCGCAGCTGGCCGCCGAAGCCGGAGATCCTGCCCACCCCGCCCACACCTACTTCCGCGAGCGCACCGAACGCATCGAGGCCTTCACCCGCGCCCAGCTCGTCGTCGACCAGGAACAGGGACGGATCCGCGCCGACCTCGACCCGGCATGGGTCGTCCGCACCCTGCATGCCTTGGCCGATGGGCTGCAGGCTGCGTGGATGCTCGATCCCTCGCTCGACATGGCCGCCGAGATCGAGCAGTTCCTCGTGCTGCTCCGCCCCTCCTGACGGAGCGGTTCCGGCGACTCCGGCGGAGTGCGGTTCAGCGAAGCGATGTCACCTCGGCGTGCGGCATCCGCGTCTTCATGATCCTGACGGCCTCGGGGTTGTCGTCGATCAGCACGGCGTCGCGTCCGAGCGCCGATGCCACCGCCCCTGTCGTCCCACTGCCCGCGAAGAGGTCCAGCACACGGTCGCCAGGACGACTCGACGCCGTGACGATGCGTCGCAGGATCCCCTCGGGCTTCTGCGTGGGATAGCCGGTCTTCTCCCGACCGGTGGTGGGCACGATCGTGTGCCACCACACATCGGTGGGCAGCTTGCCGCGCGCCGCCTTCTCGGCGGTGACGAGGCCGGGGGCCATGTACGGCTCGCGGTCGACCTCGTCGGAGTTGAAGACGTACCCTCGAGGGTTCTTCACGTACACCAGGATCGTGTCGTGCTTGGTGGGCCAGCGGCTGCGCGACTTGGCGCCGTAGTCGTACGCCCAGATGAGCTCGTTGAGGAAGCAGTCCCGCCCGAACACCGCATCGAGCATGACCTTCGCGTAGTGCGCCTCCCGGTAATCGAGGTGAAGGTACAGCGTGCCGTCGTCGGCGAGCAGCCGCCATGCCTCTTCGAGCCGTGGCATCAGGAAGGAGCCGTAGTCGTCGAAGCGGTCGTCATAGGCGCGCAGCATCCCGCGCACCCGCTCGTAGGCGTGGCCGTGGAAGCCGTGCCGCACCTCGGCGTCCGCGGCCGGCGCTGTCTCTTCCGGCTCCGGTGAAGAACTCCTCGGATCCGTACCGGTCACCCGCACGAGGTCGCGGAGCTCCGGGATCGTGTCCGTGGCCGGCGCCGGTTCTCGAGGAGTTGCGAACGTGCGCCGTGCGGTCACCACCTGCCGCTCCTGCGTGCGGCCGGTGTTGAACGGCGGGTCCAGGTACACGAGCGTGAACGAACCGGAAGGCAGGGTCGCGGCGACGGCGAGGTTGTCACCCTCGACGATGGTCACCGCACCGGGCACGACCGGCTCTGGCATGACCGGCTCTGGCACGACCGGCTCTGGCACGGACACGGTGGCAGGCGCGACGTCCGGAGTGTCCGCCGCAGGGGGGAGGTGAGGGTCCGGCGCCGTCACGGCACCCGATGCAGCCAGGCCTCGGTGGCGAACTTCGACTCCACGAGCGCCTCGGCGGCGGCGTACTCGTCAGCCGAGATCGACCCGGTCTCGGCGTCGGTCAGCGAGCGGAAGGTGTCCTTGAATCGTTCGATGATCTCGGCGCGCTCGAGGCCGGTCTGACTGCGCAGCGGGTCGACGCGCTTGGCGGCAGAGGCGGTCCCCTTGTCGCTGAGCTTCTCGCGCCCGATGCGCAGCACCTCGGTCATCACCTGACCGTCGATGTCGTAGGACAGGGTCGCATGATGCAGCACTCCCCCGTTGGCGAGCCGCTTCTGGGCGGCGCCGCCGATCTTGCCGGTCGGGCTCGCGATGTCGTTGAGCGGCTGGTAGACCGCTTCGATGCCGAGCGAACGGAGCGCCTGCAGCACCCAGTCGTCGAGGAAGGCGTAGGAGTCGGCGAAGGTCATCCCCGCCACGAGCGAAGCCGGCACATACAGCGAATAGGTGATGATCTGCCCCGCGGCCATGAGCATCGCCCCGCCGCCGGAGATACGACGGACGACGTCGAATCCGTGCTTCGCGGCGCCTTCGGGGTCGACCTCGTTGCGATACGACTGGAACGATCCGATCACCACGGCAGACTGGTCCCACTCCCAGATGCGCAGGGTGGGACGGCGCCGCCCCTCGCCGACGCGGGAGGTGAGCACCTCGTCGAGCGCGAGGTTCATGCGCGGCGACGCAGCCTTCTCGTGCACGATCTCCCAGTCGAAGTCGCGCCACCCGGGGGCGGTCACGAGTGCGCGACGCACCGCGGTTCCGACGGCCTCCGGTGTGAACCCGAGCAGTTGGGCGCCCTCGGGCAGCGCAGCGCGGACGGCTGCGGCGATCGCCGTCGCATCAGACTCCACGGGCAGTCCGTCGACGGCGGCGTTGATGTCGTCCAACGCCGAGTCGGGCTCGAGGAAGAAGTCGCCGGCGAGCCGGAAGCGGGAGATCCGGTCGTCCTCGATCTCGAGGTCGACGACGACGAGCTTTCCACCTGGGACCTTGTATTCACCGTGCACGGTTCCAGCTTAAGGCGCGCGGCCCTCGTTCCGGCGGGTCAGCCTCCGAGCACGACCACGCGCTCGCCCGCGCGGATCGGGGTCGAGTACCGGTTCCCGGCGGGCGGGAGCGGGCACACGAACTGGTCGGAGAACGCGCACGGCGGCAGATAGGCGCGGTTGAAGTCGATCACGGCCGTGCCGTCCGCAGCCGGTTCGTCGACCGGAAGGAACCGGAAGCGATAGGTCTCGAGCCCGTTCGTCCCGTCGGCGAACACCGCGCTCAGCCCGCCCTGAGCGCCTCGGGTCACGGTGAGCGTCTGCGGCGCACCCGCCAGCTCGAAGCGCAGTCGACCGGCGACAGGCGTCTCCCGTGCATCGCCGTCGACCGACGTGATCACGATCTGCTCGTCGGGTGTCTCCTCGAAGACCGCCGGCAGACGCCAACGCTCGTCGGGGGCATAGGCATCGATCGCGGTGAACCACTCGCGCTGCGGACGAGCCGGATTCAGCACGCGCAGGGCGATCGTTCCGTGGCGCTCGAACACGCGTAGCTCGCGGCGCCCGAGCCGGATGCTCTGTGCGCCCCGCAGCGTGACGGTGGATCCCGCCTGACCCAGCTCGCTGCCGCGGATACCGCCATCACCGGTGAGCGCCCAGAGCCCGGGGATGCCGTCGACGGCCGCCGCCTCCGTGATGAGCCAGTTCGTCGACTCGAGTGCCGACGGACCGTACTCCGAGCCCGCATAGCGCTCCCTGGACGCGTGCCAGTCCTGCCAGTCCTTCACGAAGCTCATCGGAGCGCTCCCTCCCGTGCGGGGTGCCGCCGAGCGGGGCACTCCTCGCTCATGCGCGGAATATTGCCCCGAATCTACGGTGACCCCGCAGCGCGCGAGACGCCCGTGTCACACGCCTTCACCGCGCGTAACGTCGCGTTACATCCGCACCCCGCGGGAACATCTCGCCCCCACACCCACGCTCCCCGCCGAGACCCACCGTGGCGAGCGGTCGCCACGGTGGGTGTGGACGAGGAGCATGGGTCTCGGCGGTGGAGCCGGGAGCTCAGCGCGCGGGGATGTGCGTGTCGAGCCAGGCGAGCACGTCGGCGCGCACCTCGTCCTGCTGCAGCTCCGCGAAGATCTCGTGGCGCGCGTCGGGGTAGACGAGCGTGGTGACGTCGGTGAGACCTGAACGGTTGCGGTACTCGTCGGCGAGCTTGTGCACGCTGCGGGGCCCGCCCACCGGGTCGTCCCGCCCGACCAGCAGGAGCATCGGGATGTCGTGCCCCAGGTCCCTGGCGGGGCGGCCGTACAGCTTCGCCGCCTCGATCGGGCCGAACAGCTTGAGCAGCGGCACGTCGGTGGTCAGCGGATCCTCGTCGAACGCGGTCCATACGGCCGGGTCGCGGCTGAGCCATTCCAGCCCGGTCGCGCCCTCACCTGCCCAGCGCGCATTCAGCGGAGCGGCGTTCAGCGAGCCCGGCATGCGCAGGGCAGAGCCGGACAGGATCACGGCGTCCCACGCATCGGGGTGATCGTTGACGAGCATCTGTGCGAGGAACGATCCCCACGAGTGCCCGAGCAGCACGAGCGGCAGGTCGGGGTTCTCCTCGCGGATGATGCCCGTCAGCTGCCACACGGCCTCTTCGGCGGCACGCAGTCCGCCCTTGCCCAGACGGCCGAGCTTCTCCGGACCGCCGTGCTGGCGGATGCCGGTGCGGCCATGGCCGCGGTGGTCGTCGGCGTAGACGTGGAATCCGGCGTCCGTGAGCGCGGCGATCAGCGCACCGTACCGCCCTGCGTGCTCTCCGACGCCGTGCAGCAGCTGCACCACTCCGCGCGGGGTCCCCTCGGCGGGATGGACGTCGTAGACGATGTCGACACCATAGGCATCGGTGAACTCGCGGGTATCCATCACGCTGCGAGCCTACCCATCACCGGAAGAGGCGGCTACCGCGCGAGGGCGTCGCGGATCGCGAAGGCGGTGTCGCGATCGGTGACCTCGTAGCCGCCGACACCGTCGGACGCTGAGCCCATCCGCACTCCGCCGTCTTCGGTCACGGCGCGCTTCGCGGAGAAGTGGATCGCGTCCACTCCCGCGGCTGCGAGCACGGGAGCGCTGGTCGCGTCGACACCGCTGCCCGCCATGATCTCGATCTCGCCCTCTGCGGCGGCGACGAGCGCGCGCAGGGTGTCGATGCCGTCGATCGCGGCCGACGCTCCTCCCGAGGTCAGCACCCGACGCAGGCCCAGCTCCCGGGCGCTCTGCAGCGTCGCGACCGGATCGGCCGTCACGTCGATCGCGCGGTGCAGCGTCGCGGGGGCGCCGCCTGCGGCATCTCGGAGGCGCGCCATGGCGAACAGGTCGAGGCGCCCCTCGGCGTCGAGGGCGCCGATGACGACGCCCGCGGCGCCGGCGGCGATCGCTCGGCGCACATCGAGCTCGGCCACGGCGAGTTCGTCGTCGTCGTAGTGGAAGCCGCCCGCACGCGGGCGGATCAGCACGTGCACCTCGGGGCCATCGATCCCTGCCGCCTCGACGGCGAGCTCGAGCGTCGCGGGCGACGGGGTGAGTCCGCCGAGGGCGAGGGCCGTCGCGAGCTCGACGCGAGCGGCACCGACCTCCTTGGCGATGCGCACTCCGGCGGGGTCCTGCACGGCGATTTCCAGGGCGAGCGTTCGGGTCACTCCTCCATTGTGCCCGCTGCCGAGACGGCATCCGGAAAATTAGATAGGCTTTCTAAGTAATGTCTGCGTCTGATGAATCCCTCCACCTCACCGCCACAGACCTTCGCATGGCCACGTTCCGGCTGGCCCGCCGCCTCCGCTGCGCCCGCGCCGCCGACTCGATGAGCGACGCGCAGCTGGCGGTGCTCGCCGATCTGCGCATGAACGGCCGACGCACGGTCTCGACGCTCGCCGAGCGCGAACGTGTGACCGCACCATCGATGACGAGCACGATCAACGGCCTCGAGGAGCAGGGCTTCGTCATGCGCACCCCCGACGAGGACGACCGGCGACGCGTGCAGGTCGACATCACCCCGGCCGGTGCCGAGATCGTGGTCGAGACCATCCGCCGTCGCGACGAGCTGCTGGCCGACATGCTGCGCGAGGTCGACTACACCGAAGCCGAGCTCACCACACTGCGCGAAGCGAGCGCCCTGATGCGGCGGGCGGTGGAACGATGAGCGCCATGTTCCGCTCGTTCGCGAACATCAACTACCGCATCTGGTTCGCGGGCGCCCTGATCTCCAACGTCGGCGGGTGGATGCAGGCCACCGCGCAGGACTGGGTGGTGCTCACCGAGCTCACCGACAACGACGCCACGGCGATGGGCGTCACCATGGCCCTGCAGTTCGGGCCTCCCCTCGTGCTCGTGAGCATGACGGGGTGGGTGGCCGATCGCTTCGACCGCCGGCACATCCTCTTCGCGACCCAGTCGGCACTGCTCGCCCTGGCCATCGCGGTCGGCGTGCTGCTGCTCAACGACCTCATGACGCTGCCGATGATGTTCGGGTTCGCCCTCGGATTCGGCATCGTGAACGCCTTCGACGCCCCGGCCAGGCAGGCGTTCGTCTCGGACATGGTCTCGACCGGCGACACCTCGAACGCGGTGGCCCTCAACTCGGCGTCGTTCAACCTCGCCCGCATGGTGGGGCCGGCCGTCGGTGGCCTGCTGATCGTCGCGATCGGCTCGGGCTGGGTGTTCATCGTGAACGCCGCGACCTTCCTGGCGATGCTCCTCGCGCTCATGCTGATGCGGCGCAGCCTGCTCGCGCCTCGACTCAAGAACCGCAGCCGCGGTGGCCTGGCGGCCGGGTTCCGGTATGTGTGGGGACGCAGCGACCTGAAGGTCGTCTTCGTCACGGTCTTCCTGATCGGCGCCTTCGGCATGAACTTCCCGATCTTCGCCTCGACCATGGCACTCGAGTTCGGTGCGGGAGCCGACGGATACGGTGTGCTCAGCTCGGTCCTCGCGATCGGATCGCTGATCGGGGCCCTGCTGGCCGCCCGTCGCGACCGGGCCCGCGTGCGCGTGGTGATCCTGGCGGCCGGCGGGTTCGGCATCGCCGCCTTCGTGTCGTCCGTGATGCCCAGCTACGCCTCCTACGCCGTGACCCTGACGTTCACCGGCTTCATGATCGTGACGCTGCTCACCACCGCCAACGGCTACGTGCAGATCACGACCGACCCCGCTCTGCGCGGCCGTGTGCTCGCCCTGTACATGGCGGTGATCATGGGCTCGACCCCGGTGGGCGCTCCGATCGCGGGGTGGGTGGCCGACACGTTCGGGCCGCGCGCTGCGATCATGCTCGGCGGCACGGCCGGATTCGTCGCCTGTGCGATCGGCGTGATCTGGGTGGCGACGTCCGGACGCCTGCGACGCGACGAGAACCGCCGCTTCCTGCTCACACTCGACGAGACCCGCCCGCTCCGCGTGATCGAGGTCGACCCGATCGAGTTCAGCGACGAGGCCGCCGTGACCACGCCGATCCGCACCGCCAAGAGGCGCGACCCCGACGAGTGAGCGGCCTCGGCCTGTTTGTCAATGCCCTCTGCGGAGGACCACCCTCGACGTAGCGTCGTCGCATGGACGAGAACACGGAACGCACCCCCCACCCGCAGGACCCGGCAGAGGGCGCGCCCGGAGTCGGAGCACCGGACGAGGACTCCGGCCAGGGCGACGGCACCGGCGGAGCCATCCAGGGTGATGCCTCACGCGGCGAGTCCACCGGAGGAGCCATCCAGGGCGACGCCGGTCAGGGCCATCGCGCGGCCCTCGGCGGCGACGAGAACACCGAGGAACAGCTCGACGCGGACAACGCGGCCGAAGAGGACACGCTCAAGACGCTCGACCCGGATTCCCCACCGGCCTGAGCGGTACGAGGACGGCGCCACCGCCGGCCGTCGCATCCCCAGTCGACGGCCGCGACCGCGGTGGCGCTGTCCGTGTCCGCCGATCGACTAAGCGCCCAGCACGAGCTTGAGCTGCTCCACCGCCCAGTCGAGCTCGGTCGCACGGATCACCAGCGGCGGCGCGATGCGCACCGTCTGTCCATGCGTGTCCTTCACGAGGACGCCGCGCTCGAGCAGCTTCTCGGCGATCTCCCGCCCTGTGCCCTTCGCGGGGTCGATGTCGACGCCGGCCCAGAGTCCCGCGATGCGCACGGCCGTGACGCCGTGGCCGATCAGCGGCTGCAGCGCCTGCTCCAGATGCGCTCCCAGAGCACGGGCGCGCTCCTGGAACTCTCCCGTCTGCAGCATCTCGACGACACGCAGGCCCACGGCTGCGGCGAGCGGGTTGCCGCCGAACGTCGAGCCGTGCTCGCCAGGACGGATGACACCGAGAACGTCGGAGTCGCCGACCACGGCTGAGACCGGGAGGATGCCGCCGCCGAGAGCCTTGCCGAGCAGGTACAGGTCGGGCACGACGCCCTCGCGGTCGCATGCGAACGTCTCGCCCACGCGACCGAGACCGGCCTGGATCTCGTCGGCGATGAACAGCACGTTATTCTCGTCGCAGATCTCGCGGATGCGGCGCAGGTATCCCTCCGGCGGGATCACGACTCCGGCCTCGCCCTGGATCGGCTCCACGAGCACGGCAGCCGTGTCGTCGGTGATGGCTGCGGCGATGGCGTCCGCGTCACCGTACGGCACCACGTCGAAGCCCGGCGTGTAGGGCCCGAAGTCGTCGCGCGCCTGTTCGTCGTCGCTGAAGCTGACGATCGTGGTCGTGCGCCCGTGGAAGTTCCCGGCCGCGACGATGATGCGTGCCCTGCCCTCGGCGATGCCCTTCACGCGGTAGCCCCACGCGCGGGCCACCTTGATCCCGGTCTCGACGGCCTCCGCCCCGGTGTTCATCGGCAGCACGAGGTCTTTGCCTGCGAGGTCGGCCAGCGCCGCGGCGAACGGTTCGAGGCGGTCGCTCTGGAAAGCACGACTGACGAGGGTGACCCGTCCGAGCTGCTCGGTGAGCGCGGCCACGAGCGCCGGGTGCCGGTGGCCGAAGTTCACGGCCGAGTACGCGGCGAGCAGGTCGAGGTAGCGCTTGCCCTCGACGTCCGTCACCCAGGCACCCTCGCCGCGGGCGATGTTCACGGGAAGCGGGTGGTAGTTGTGGGCGACGTGCGGCTCGGTGCCGCCCTCCCCCTGGGTCGCCGAGCTCGTGGACGCGTCGACCGCGGTCACTTCGCGCCCCGAAGCTCGAGCGTGCAGCACTTGATGCCGCCGCCGCCGAGCAGCAGCTCGGAGAGGTCGATCATGATCGGGTTGTAACCGCGCTCGCGCAGCTGCTTCTCGAAGCCCTTCGCGCGCGGGGAGATGATCACGTTGTAGCCGTCGCTCGCCGAGTTGAGGCCGAACACCGAACCGTCCTCGTCCGACACCAGGATCGCGTCGGGGAAGCGCTTCTCGAGTTCCGCACGGCTCGCGTCGTCGAAGGCGCCGGGGAGGTAGGCGATGTTCGCGCGCTCCGGTCCGCCGTTCTCGACGCCCTGCACCGGGTCGAGCACGGCGATCGCGGTGTCGAGGTGGTAGAAGCGCGGGTCGACCAGGTTGAGCGACACGACCTCGCGGCCGAAGACCTCGCCGACCTCGCGGTGGCTGTCACCGGTCGAGCGGAAGCCGGTGCCGGCGAGGATCACGTCGCCGACCAGCAGGAAGTCGCCCTCTCCCTCATTGACCTCCTTCGGCATCACGGTGTCGTAGCCCGCACCGCGGAACCAGTCGGCGAAGGCCGGGGCCTCGCCCTGGCGTTCGACGAAGCGGAACTCGGGCACGTAGGCGCGGCCGTCGATGAGGAACCCGCCGTTGGCCGTGTAGACCATGTCGGGGTAGCCGGCGAGCGGCTCGATGAGCTCGACCTCGTGGCCCAGCTCGACGTACAGGTCGTGGAGCTTCTGCCACTGTGCGACCGCCTTCGCGGTGTCGGTGGGCTTCGACGGCTCCATCCAGGGATTGATGGAGTAGTTGACGGTGAAGTGCTCCGGCTTGCACATCAGGTAGTGGCGGTGGTGCGCGGTGCGGGTGGGGGCGGTGGAGACGGCGGCTTCAGGCGTCGACATGGGTGCTCTCCTCGGAGGACGGGCGCGGCGGACGCTGTCCAGGGGCCCGGCGGTCCTTCGACCCTTCGCTCGATCGAGCGGGCGTCGGGGAAGATGCGACTCGGGCACGCCGGGGTCCATTCTGTCACCCGCCCCCTGTGCGCCGCCAGAGCACGGTCGGTGCACCGCCGGAACAACGTCGAGGAGCGCTCAGAGCGCGGTGCCGGCGACGACGAGCTTGCCCACCGTGTGGCCGGCTTCCAGTCGGGAGAGAGCCGCCGATGCCTCGGCGAAGGGATACTCGCGCTCGATGACGGGGACGACCCGCCCCTCGGCCACGAGATCGAGCAGCTTCGCCAGCACCTCGGGGCGCGGCGTCGCGGCGAGCGGTCGGATGCTCCGCGAGCCGATCGACAGGAACACGGCGCGCAGCATCCGCGGGAGAGGTCCGAGCAGGTGACCGCCGTCGCCGGTGACCAGCACGACCGAACCTCCTGGCACGACGAGACGCTTCAGCTCGCGCAGCGGTATCCCTCCGGCGATGTCGACGATCGCATCGAACCGGCCGTCCGGCAGCGCGCTCAAGGGGGACTCCCGATGGTCGAAGGTGCGCACGGCGCCCAGCTGCTCGACCAGACGCGCGTTCCGATCACGGCAGGTCGCCCAGACCTCAGCGCCGCGGAGGGTCGCGAGCTGCACCGCGAACGTGCCGACTCCTCCGGAGGCGCCGATGATCAGCACTCGCGGCGTGGCACCGCCCTCCGACAGGCCGATCCCCGCCAGGTCGAGAGCCTGCCACGCGGTTCCGCCGGCGACCGGGAGGCACGAAGCGGCCTCCGGCGTGACGCCCGTCGGGATCGGCACCAGCCGAGCGGCGGGAACCCGGACATACTCGCCGAGCCCTCCCCCGCCGACGAGCTCACCGACCACCTCTTCACCGACCTCAGCACCGACGACATCGGCCCCGAGCGCCACCACGGTGCCCGCGACCTCCATGCCGCGCACCGGATGCTTCGGACGTGTCAGCCCGAACACCGGCCGCACGAGCAGCGGATCGCCGAGCAGGAGACGCACGTCGCCCGCGTTCAGGGCCGTTGCGCGCACGCGCAGCAGCACCTCGCCGCGTCGAGGAACCGGCATCGGCGTGTGCTCGAGGGTGACCCCGTCGGCGGGCCCGTACGTCTCCCTGCTCCACGCCTTCATCGACCGGCTCATGATCCTGCTCCTGACGTGTCGGGGTACTCGAAGACGTCGTCGAGGCTCACCCCGAAGGCGCGGGCGATCTGGAAGGCGAGTTCGAGCGTCGGCGAGTACTTCTGCTGCTCGATGGCGATGAGCGTCTGGCGCGTCACACCCACCGTGCGCGCGAGCTCGGCCTGGGTGAGTCCCGCCCGCTCTCGATGAGCGCGGATGGTGTTGGAGACGAGAGTGGGCTTGACCATCAGACGAGGCCTCGTCGGTAGGCGATCACCCTGGCGACACCGCCGACGAGCGCGGCCACCGCGAAGCCCGCGAACATGGTGTTCGCGATCCAGAAGACATCGGCCCCGACAGCGCACAGCGCGATCACTCCGAGGCCCGCGATCACGACGAAGGCCTGCTCCACCCGGCTACCCATGCGGCTGATGTCGCGGTCGCGGATGTCGGAACGGCCGACGCCGTCTGGATCCCCCATCCCGGCGATGATGCCCCAGACCACGCTGAGCAGGATCGTCGCGACGATGCCCCCGCCGATCACCCACAGCATGAGCGGGAACCAGTCCACGTCGGCGAGCGGCCCGCCTCCGGCCTGCTGGAGCACCAGCACGACGTAGACGACCATCACGATGGGGCTCACGATGAGTCCCGCCCACGCATTGCGCTCTTCGTAGACCATGACGCCTCCGATGTAAAAGATTCTTGACACGATCAGCGTACGACCACTCAAGGGATGTGTCAAGAATTCTTTACATAGAGCTCAGATCACGTCGCTGCTCCACGCGTCGAGGTTGCCGTAGCGGTGCGCGGTGATCGAGATCGACTGCTCGTGCACGAACGGCAGCAGCTCGATGCGGGCGGCCGCCGTCACCTCGCCGTCGTACACCGCGAGGTCGGGATCCCCCGCGGAAGCCGAGGCCAGCTTCGCGCGGAGAGCAGCGACCCCCTCGCGACCGCCGACCAGTCGCACTCGATCGCTCGTGGGCAGTGTGATGCCCTCGAGGCCGTCGTCCTGACGGAGCAGCCGCTGCAACCACTCGTCATCGCTCTCGAGGAACACCGGGGCGTCGAGGTCACCGAGCGCTCGGCGCACGTCGGCGGGCAATCCGGAAGGGGTCGAGATGACGAATCTGGCGCCGGAGCGCACCCCGGCGATCACCACGCGCAGCAGGTCGTGCAGCGCGGCGTCGTCGGTCGCGCGCACGTCGACGGGCACGGGGCGATAACGGAACAGGTTGCGCTCGACGCCCAGACGCGACACGTCGCGCACCTGGCCGAACTCCCGATCCCAGGCCAGCGCATCCGAGAGAGCCGAGCGCCGCAGCCACTCGAACGACTCGTACGCGAGCGAGGACTGCGCCGCCTCGATCACCGCGGTGATGCGCGAATCGAGCCCGCGCAGGTGCAGGGTGCTGGAGGCCGGGCCTCCCGACTGCGAGCGCCACGACCCCAGGCCGATGAGGTAGTTGGGCCCACCCGCCTTCGCGCCGGGGCCGACCGAGGAGCGCTTCCACCCCCCGAACGGCTGACGCTGCACGATCGCGCCGGTGATGCCGCGATTCACGTAGAGGTTGCCCGCCTGCACCCGGTCGAGCCAGTACGACAGCTCCTCCGGGTCCTGGGTGTGCAGCCCTGCGGTGAGTCCGTAGGCGACGGCGTTCTGCATCTCCACGGCGCGCGCGAGGGTCGGGGCGTGCATCACCCCGAGCACCGGACCGAAGAACTCCTCGGTGTGGAAACGCGATCCCGGCTGCACCCCGACGCGCACGCCGGGACGCCACAGCCGCCCGCTGCCGTCGTCCGCCGCGGCGAGGGACGGCTCGATCAGCCACTGCTCGTCGCCCTCGAGCTCACTCAGCGCCCAGGCGAGCTTGCCCTGCGGCTGCTCGATCACCGGCCCCACCTCGGCCAGCGGGTCGGTGGGCTGTCCGACGTGCAGCGAGCGCACGGCGTCGGCGAGCTGGCGGGCGAACCGTGCCGAGCGTCCCACCGGTCCGACGAGAATGGCCAGCGACGCTGCCGAGCACTTCTGCCCGGCATGTCCGAAGGCGCTCTTGACGAGGTCGGCGACCGCGAGGTCGAGATCGGCGGACGGGGTGATGATGATCGCGTTCTTGCCGCTGGTCTCAGCGAGCAGGGGCAGATCCGGGCGCCAGGAGCGGAACAGTGCGGCCGTGTCCCACGCGCCGGTGAGGATCACCCGGTCGACGGCCTCGTGCGTGATCAGCTCGCGGCCGAGCGCCCCCTCTTCGACGTCGACGAGCGCCAACAGGTCGCGGGGGATCCCGGCCTCCCACAGCGTCTCGGCGATCACCGCCGCACAGCGACGGGCCTGCGGTGCGGGCTTGAAGACCACACCGGAACCTGCGGCGAGCGCGGCGAGCACTCCTCCGGCGGGAATGGCGACGGGGAAGTTCCAGGGCGGCGTGACGACCGTCACGGATGCCGGGACGAACACGGCGCCGGCGATCGCGTCGAGCTCCCTGGCCTTGGCTGCGTAGTAGCGCGCGAAGTCGACGGCCTCGCTCACCTCGATGTCGGCTTCTGCGAAGACCTTGCCGGTCTCGGAGGCTGCGACCTCGATGAGGTCGCCGCGACGGGCCTCGAGTGCAGCCGCGGCACGCAGCAGCACCTCGGCACGCTCGACGGCAGGCCGACCGCCCCAGGCCGGAGCCGCACGACGCACACCCTGCACGACCCGTTCGAGCTCGTCCTCATCGGACACCTGCGCCGCCGCGATCGTGGCGGAGCCCAGCTCGGAGGTCGCGATGCGCTCGCGTACCTCGCGCGCCCATTCGCGGTTGGCGGGAAGCGCGGGGTCGCTGTCGACCGTGTTCGAGAAGCCGGGGGCTCCGCCGGTATCCTGCTCCAGCTCGCGGGCGGAGTAGACCGCGGTCTCGAGGAACGCCTCCCGGCCGCCCTCGTCCGAGCCGCGGGTTATGCCGAGCACCGCCTTGGTCAGGTCGGTCTCCGGCACGGGGGCGACGGGTGCCGGGCGCAGCGACTCGTGCACGGGCGCGAGACGGTCCTGCGTGCGACGGGGTCCGATGCGCAGCGTCGGGTCGCCCGCCCTGTCGAGCGCGTCGAGGAAGCGATCCTGCTCACGGACGAACAGCGACTCGTCCTCGCCGAGCCGGAACGCGGCGGAGAGGAAGTTGTCCGGCGAGGCGTTCTCCTCGAGCCGGCGCACCAGATAGCTGATGGCCACGTCGAACTCCGCAGGCTCCACGACCGGCACGTACAGCAGCACCGGTCCGACCTCCCGCGAGACGGCCCGCACCTGCCCCTGCGCCATGCCGAGCAGCATCTCGAACTCCACGGCCTCCCGCACGCCCCGCTCCCCCGCCAGCAGCCAGGCGTAGGCGATGCCGAAGAGGTTGTGCCCCGCGACGCCGATCTTCACGGCAGCCGTGTGCTCGGGCTGCAGTGCCCAGTCGAGGCAGCGCAGGTAGTTCGCATCAGTGTCGAGCTTGGTGTCGTAGGTCGCGGGCGTCCACCCGTGCATCCGCGCCTCGACGTGCTCCATCGCGAGGTTCGCCCCCTTGACGAGACGCACCTTGATGCGGGCGCCACCATGGGCGACGCGGTCCTGCGCCCACGCGGTGAGCTCCTGCAGGGCGGGCAGCGCGTCCGGCAGGTACGCCTGCAGCACGATCCCGGCTTCGAGCCCGGCCAGTCGGGGGTCCTCGAGGATGCGCGTGAAGACGGCGATCGTGAGGTCGAGGTCGCGGTACTCCTCCATGTCGAGGTTGATGAAGGTGCCGTCGTCCGCCGCCGCGAGATACAGCGGAAGGAGCCGCTCGACCACCTCGTCGACGACCTCGTCGAAAGCCCACATCGACAGGTGGCTGATGATCGCCGAGACCTTCACCGAGACATAGTCCACGTCGGGACGGCGGACGAGCGCGTGGATGCCGTCGAGCCGTCGTCGGGCCTCCGCCTCACCGAGCACGGCCTCCCCGAGCAGGTTGAGGTTGAGCCGGGAGCCGTCGGCGCGAATCCTCTCGATCGCGGCGCCGAGCTTGGCAGGGCGCGCGTCGACGACCAGGTGCCCCACCATGTCCCGGAGCACCCGACGGGCGATCGGCACCACGGGCGTCGGGAGGATCTGCGCGACCCCGCCACCGAGGCGCACCACCGAGCGCAGGTACCAGGGCAGGAACTCCGGCACGATCGGGGCGATGCGGTGCAGCTGCGAGGCCGCGGCTGTCAGGCTCTCCGGACGCATGACGCCGTCGACGAACCCCAGGGTGAACGGGAGTCCGTTCGCGTCCTGCAGCACACCGGCGAGCCGGGCGGCCGCGGGGTCGGGTTCGGTCGCCGCGGCCTCGATCGTCCACCGCCGAGCCAGCTCGACGGCACGGTCTGCGAGGGGTGCGGATGCCGCGGCATCCGGCGGGAGGTCTGCCATGGATTTCAGCCTAGGTCTGGACACCCCGGATTCCGCGCCGCGTCGCCGCTTTCCGCCATCCGCGTCCGCTTCGCATCCGGCCGTTCTCGCCGCCCGGTGCGGCCCCGGAGCGGAGGAGCGCGGCCGGGCGGGGTGCGAATCATGCCGCACCGCCGAACGGCGCGGTCCTAAGCTGTTGCCGTGACCACGACCCCGCCCGACAGCACCTCCGCGTCGCGCGGTGAGGCGGAGGTCACCGCGAACGCGGGAGCCCGCGCAAAGGTGCTGGGGTGGGCTCGGCGCAGCATCGACCTCATCCCGACCTCGTGGTTGATCACCGGCGCGGGGGCGGTGCTGTTGGCGACCACCGCCCTGTTCGGCGGCCTCGAGGCCGCCGCGGTCGACCCGATCCCCGACCTCACGATCGGCGAGACGTTCTCCGGCTCCGACTTCGAGATGACCGTGGTGGGCGTCGAGCTGCGCGACGAGCGCGGGATGGCGGCGATCTATCCCGACGAGGAGAAGGGGGAACGTCTGCTCGTCGTGACCGTGGACGTGGTGAACACCTTCTCCCGACCGCGTGCGTCCGGATCCGGCGCGGAGGTGTCTCCTCTCCTGGACGGCATCCGCATCGAAGGGCTCGATGCCAAGGGGGTGGTGTCGCGCGCCGACGACGGAAAGCTCGCGCCCACGCTCCAGCCCGACGTTCCTGCCCGCGTGCTGATCACCTGGGCCGTGGGGCCGGACGACTTCCGCGACGGCGACGAGGTCTCGCTCACCCTCCCCGACTCCGACCATTACGTGGGGCAGAGCCTGATCCGCGGCGACTACTGGAACGATCCCCGCGTCGGCGCGACGCTGACGACCACGATCGAGGAGGTGAGCGCCGGATGAAGAAGCACGTGCTCGTCTGGCTGCTCACCGCGACGCTGCTCGCGTGCGCGTGGGTCCTCGTCAAGGTCACGCTCCCCGACGACGCTCCGGATGCCCCCTTCCCCGCGGTCGCGCAGATCGGCGAGGAGGCCGTCACACGCAACCTCGTCGCGACCGTGACCGATGTCCATCTCACGAACCGGGTCACCGATGCCGAGGGATGGTCCGCCGAGGGCACCTGGCTCGTGATCGACCTCGACGCCGCGAGCGGGGTCACGCAGCAGTTGAGCACCCTCAGGCTCGCCGAGCTCACGATCGGCGAGCGCACGTTCAGCGCCACGGATCGCGGAACCACCTTCCTCGCTCAGCGTCTGGTCACCGCGGTTCCCCGCAGCGGCAGTCTGGCGTTCGAGCTCCCCGATGACGTCGTGGGCGACAGGGCCACCCTGCGCCTCGGCGTGCCGGGATCGGGCGGCTTCGAGGTGCTGCGCGACGGCGTGATCGACCTGCCGATCGACCTGGCGGCTCTTCCCGTCGAGGCCGAGGTGCTCCTGGCCGAGAACGGGTGGGCGCGATGACGATCCCTCCTCCGCTCTTTCCTCCAGCCCCGCAGGAAGAGCCCGCAGCCGCAGCTGTTCCGACGAAGCGCGCTTCCTGGTGGCGGCGCAACACCGTCGCTCTGATCGCACTCGCGCTCCTCCTACCCGCGACGGCCGCCGCCGTGGGTTGGCAGGAGTGGTACCAGTACTTCGGGTTCGGTGCCCGCGCGGTCTCCCCGGTGGTCGTGACGGAAGACGAGACGACGGACCTCGCCGGCGCAGCCTGGGGGCCGATCCGCGGCGGGGAGATCGACGACGTCTCCGGCCTCGACGTACCGGAGAAGACGAGGCTGATCGCGGTCGCGGTGCCCGTGGACCCGGAGGCCGAGGGCGTCGGGTGCGAAGCTCCCGTGCTCGTGGAGCAGTCGACGGGGCGGGAGTGGAGTCCGGTGCGCGCCGAGATCGGGCTCGAATGGAGCGCCGACGAGCCCGAGACGTGCCTCAGCGAGCAGGCGAGCCCCTACGAGCTGATCGTGCCGTTCGTGGTTCCTGCCGACGTGGAGGGCCCGTTCTGGGTCGACATCCGGCCCTATCGCGCCGGCGGCTCGTTCGTGAGGTTCGAGTTCGAACCCTGACCGCCGACGGCGTCACGAGGCGGCGCCGAGACCACAGCGGCCGCCACCGCATCGACGGACGAGGGCAGCAGTCCGGCCGCATCCGCGACGGCACGCATCTCCGCTTCCGCAGCCGTGGAGGTCGAGGCGTCCGGCCGCGCCTGCTGGCGACGTCGCAGCCGTCCGAGCGTGGCATCGTAGGCACCGCTGATCACGGCGATGCGGAGGGGTTCGATGAGCAGGAGCGGCACGAGGGAGACGAGCGGGGCCGCGACCGCCCAGAACACGTAGTCCTGCGGTCCGATCAGCCGGGTGATACCGAAGCCGAGGACCGATTCGAGCGCCTTCACGGCCACGTAGAGCAGCGCGTAGGAGGCGACCAGCAGGGGACCCGCTCGCCACATCAGCAGCAGGGCGCGACCGATCGGCCGGAAGCGTGCTCCCAGCTCGTCGCCGAGGTCGCGCAGACGTCGCACCAGGGGGTTGGGGATCGCCTCCGTGTGCTGACGGAACCGCGAGACGAGTTCACTCTCGACGCGCAGCTTCTCGGCGACGATCGCCTGCCCGAAGACGACTCCGGCGATCGTGAGCCAGGCCAGCGGTGCCAGCAGCACGGGTCCCGCCTCGGAGAGGACCCAGCCGATCCCCTCCCACAGCCAGCGCAGGGGAGCCACGGCGTCGAGGATGCCCTCCCGCGCCGTCTCGAGGTACGCCATCGCCGCGCGACTGTCGACCCAGGCCTTGATCGCGTCGAAGATGTCGCCGAGCACCATCACCGAGAAGAAGACCCAGACGACCTCGAAGTACACCGCCACCGGCGACAACCAGGCCGCGAGCTTCGGCGACCACTTCGACCACGCCCATCGACCGGCGAACGCGAGCACGATGATCGCGATGGTCCACACGTTGATCGGCAGGTTGAGCACGGTGTCGTCCGAGCTCACGGGCGGTTCGCCGTTCACGCTCGCCGTCCACACGATGCCGTTGCGCACCTCGAGAGCGCGGAGCGAGTAGGCCCGCACGTCCTCGCCGAGCAGTCCCTGCGCCCAGTACACCGCGAAGAACGGCAGGATGCCGGCGAGCAGAGCCGAGAGGAAAGTACGCCGACGCTCCACGGGCGACTCCGGCAGCGGGGCGACCTCCTGCAGGTTGCGCAGACCGTCGCGCAGCACGAGGAACATCGCCACCAGGCTCACCAGCCGGGCGAGGATCGCGATCGGCAGCACCAGGAAGCCCAACGTCGCCGAAGAGGCTCCGATGAAACCGGCGACCTCTGTGACCACGTAGTGCACCAGGACGCCCGCGAGGTACCACGCCATCAGCGCAGGCCAGTGCCGCCACAGCACTCGCCCGGTCGTCGTCAGGATCGCCAGCACACGCCTAAGCTACCGCGCCGGTGAAGGCGGAGAGAACGCCGCTCTGCTGCTCAGCCCCTCGACCACAGCCCCTCAACCCCAGACGCTCAGCCCCAGATGCTCGGCGCCTTCGCCCGCACGGGTGGGAGGACGGAGGCCGCTGCCCAGTCGTGCACCCAGGCGTCGATCTCCGGCACGCCCTCCGGCTTGCCCACCGCGGCGAACAGCTCCTCGTTGCTGACAGTCCCTCCGGTGCGGCGGAGCATCCGGGCCCGCACGATCGCCCGTGCGTAGACCTCGCCGTCCACGACTGCGCGGTGCTCCATGAAGAGCGCCCTGTCGTCGTGGCCGATGAAACGCGACTGCACCTCGAACCGCTGCCACAACTGGAGCGACTTGCGGAAGGTGATCGTCTCGCTGGAGACGACCGCATACCAGCCCCGGTCCTTCATCGCATCGAACAGTCCGGTGCGGATGAGCAGGTCCCAGCGCCCGAGATCGAACAACGACAGGTAGCGGCCGTTGTTCATGTGGCGCAGGATGTCGATGTCGGTGGGCAGAGTGGTCAGGGTGATGCTGCCGACGGCGGTGGGGTCGAGGGCCTTCCCCCGTCGCACGCGGCGGCGAGCGCCGAGGATCACCAGGAGGGTCCGCCAGATCACGTTCACGAGCATCGATCGTAGCCAGGAGCGCACGATCGGCGAACATCGTTGTGCGAAACCTCCATGACCGCGTGAAGGGTGTCATCGAACATCCCCTCGATTTCCCCTTCGCGGACGCCGCGCGTAGAGTCACGACCATGAGCGCCGAAGCCCAGCCTGAAGTCATCGTCCGTCCGGTCCGTGATGTGGATGCGGAAGCCCTCGGTCGCGTGCATGCGCAGTGCTGGCACGAGACCTACGACCACCTGATCAGCAAGGCGGCGCTGGAGAAGGTCTCGCCCCGCCGCATGGCCGAGCTGTGGACGCACTGGGCCTCGCAGGGCCCCGAGTTCAAGATGAACGCCGCGCTGGTCGACGGCGAGATCGTGGGCTTCGTCGGCTCCGGCCCCGCTCGCGACAAGGATGCTCCGGCGTTCCGAGAGCTCTACTTCATCTACCTGCTCGACGCCTATCACTCCACCGGCATCGGCCAGAAGCTGTTCGACGCCGCCGTGGAGAAGGACGAGCCCCTGTACCTCTGGGTCGCCGAGGACAACCCTCGCGCGCACCGGTTCTACACCCGCAACGGTTTCCACCTCGACGGCGCATCGCACACCGAGCCGTTCCTGGGCGAGACGCTGACCGAAGTGCGCTTCGTCCGCCCCTGATCCTTCGAGCACGTAGAGAGCGGGCCGTCTCCTCCGGGAGGCGGCCCGCTCTGTCGTCACCGTGGAACCAGGGCGTCAGAGCCGTTCGACGATGGTCACGTTCGCGACCCCGCCGCCCTCGCACATGGCCTGCAGACCGTAGCGTCCGCCCGTGCGTTCGAGCTCGTTGAGCATCGTTGTCATCAGCCTGGTCCCGGTCGCGCCGATGGGGTGACCGAGCGCGATGGCTCCGCCGTTGACGTTCACCTTCTCGTGCGGAGCATCGAGCTCTCGCATCCAGGCGAGCACCACGGGAGCGAAGGCCTCGTTCACCTCGAACAGGTCGATGTCGGAGACCCGCATCCCCGCGCGTTCCAGAGCGAGCTTCGTGGCGGGGATCGGGGCGGTGAGCATGAGGATCGGGTTGTCGCCGCGCACCGTCATCTGATGGACACGCGCGCGCGGCGTGAGCCCGTGGTCGCGTACGGCCCGCTCGCTCGCGACGAGCACGACGCTGGACGCATCGCTGATCTGCGACGACACGGCGGCGGTGATCCGTCCGCCCTCCCGCAGCGGCGCGAGCCCCGCCATCCGCTCCAGCGTCGTGTCGCGGCGCACACCCTCGTCGTGGTCGAGACCGTTCAGCGGAGCGATCTCGCGGATGAAGCGACCCTCGTCCTGCGCCAGGGCGGCACGACGATGGCTCTCCAGGGCGAACCGCTCCATCTCCTCGCGGGAGATGTCCCACCTCTCGGCGATCAGCTCGGCACCGGCGAACTGCGAGATCTCCTGATCGCCGTAGCGGTCGGTCCAGGCGGGCGACTGCGCGTACGGCGTGGTGAAGCCATACGCCTGCCCTACGGTGGCCGCGGCGGTCAGCGGCACCTGCGACATGTTCTGCAGTCCGCCCGCGATCACGAGGTCGCTCGTACCGCTCATCACGGCCTGCGCCGCGAAGTGCACGGCCTGCTGACTCGACCCGCATTGACGGTCGATGGTCACCCCGGGGACATGCTCGGGGAATCCGGCGGCGAGCAGGGCGGTCCTGGCGACGTTGCCGGACTGCCCGCCGATGGCGTCGATGACGCCCAGGATCACGTCGTCCACCGCACCGGGGTCGATTCCCGTCCGATCGACGAGCGCCCGAAGGCTGTGGGCGCCGAGGTCCACCGGATGGATCTCGGCGAGCGATCCGCCGCGCCTGCCGACCGGCGAACGGACCGCATCGACGATGTATGCCTCAGCCATGATCGTGCCTCTCCTCCGGTCCCAGGGGACTCTCTAGGCCGGGAACACCACCCGGAACCGCTCGCACACCACCGGCATGTCCGGTTCGTAGCCGCGCGGGTTCTCGGAGTGCTCGCGCCAGTAGCGTTCGTGCACCTCGCGCCAGTGCGCCAGCGTGCGGTCGCCCTCCCCCTCGGCGAAGGCATGGGCGTCGTCGACCTCATCGAACGGCGTGATGTCGATCGCCGTGGTCTCGATCACAGCGCGCGGGGCGCCGGTCCCGTCCAGGATGATGCTGAGCTCACCCACAGCGGGGAGAGGGTCGCCGGTCGCGTCGTAATCCCAGAGGGACGACGCGGTGCCGACCTTGATGCCCTCGAGCACGAGTGCCAGCAGCTCGTCGGCGTGCTCGGGCGTCGCCCCGAACCCCCAGGCTTCCGGCCGCGACTCCGGAAGATGAGGCAGGGTGGTCCGCACGGTGCGCCAGTACTCTGCGATGACCTCGTCGCTCATCTGCTCACCGGCCAGAGACCTTGCCGAACACCTTGGCGATGGGAGCGAGCACGAGCGGACGCGCAGCCGCCCATCCGATCGCGATCACCACGAGCGACAGGATGAACACCCAGAATCCGGTCCACGTGACCGCGTCCTGCGACGCGAACATGTGGTTCAGGTTGCGCAGGAACCCGGTCAGCATGACGAGCGCCACGTGCGCGATGATGAACGCCACGAAGTACAGCATGATCGGGAAGTGCAGCGCCCGCGCCCACTCGACCGGGTACGCCTTCGACAGCTTCTCGGCCCGCTTCGGCCACAGCCCCGACATCCGGAACCCGGTGATCGCGGCGAGCGGCGCCGCGATGAACACGGTGGCGAAGTAGGCGAGCTGCTGCAGGCTGTTGTAGTTGTTCCAGCCGTTCTCGTGTGGCCAGTCGAACGAGATGTACTGCAGAGCCGCAGACAGGGCGTTCGGGAAGACCTCCCAGCTGGTCGGCACGATGCGCACCCAGTGTCCCGTGACGAACAGCAGCACCACGAAGATCACGCCGTTGACGAGCCACAGGATGTCGAGCGACTGGTGGAACCACAGGGTGAGGCTGATCTTGCCCTTCGCGTTGTTGCGAGGGGTCCAGAAGACGGTCGGGCGCTTCTCGGTGCGCACCTGCAACCCCGAGCGGATGATCAGCACCATCAGGAACATGTTGAAGAAGTGCTGCCATCCGATCCACGGCGCGAATCCCGGCTCGACGGCGATCCCCGGCTCGTACTCGCCGGGGAAGGCCGCCAGGAAGTCCTGCATGAACGGGAAGCTCAGGAGCGTGCGCACGAACGCGATGGCGGCTCCGGCGAGCACCCCGAGCGCAGCGGCTCCGAACAGCACGCCGATCGCCTGGGTCCAGGTCGGACGCGGGCGGCCCGTCGTCGGCGCCGGCGTCCGGTCGAGGTGCCGAGGTGCTCGTCCGTTCCACACGGTCTCCGTCCACGGGAGCGGAGTCGAGACGTCGGCGAGCACGGACGACGATCCGGTCGCAACGGCAGGAGTCGCGGCAGCCGCGACGGGAACGACGGAGCCAGGCACGACGGACTCGCGCGCGCCGGGCTCGGGCACTGCGGGCTCGGGCACTGCGGGCTCGGGCACTGCGGGCTCGGGCACTGCGGGATTCGATGCCGCCGACTCGGACGTCGCGGACTCGACTGCAGCAGCAGGAGAGCGGGGAACGGTTCCGGCGGGCGGCCACGGGTCTCCGCCGACGACGCGAGGCAAGCCGCGTCGGACACTGGCACCGGCACCGGCAGCGGCACCGGCGGACACCGCGACGGGGGCGGCGGTCTCCGCTGCGGAGATGTCCGCCGTGGCGGTCGACGCCGCGGGCGCCGTCGCGGATGCCGGCGCAACCGCGACAGGGACCGCCTCCCGGGAGGGAGCGGGCACCACAGCGGCGGGCTCGACCACCGGGCCGCGGACATCGGCAGCGGTCGGCGACGGCGGCCATGGCTCGCCGCCCGGCACACGCGGCAGACCGCGACGGATCCGCGGCCCGGCAGCGGGCGTTGCGGGAGCGGCCGCGACCGCTGCAGCAGCAGCCGTCGCGGTCCCTGGCGATGCCGGGCCGGCGGCGCCGGTGGGCTCGACGGGCACCGCGACCTCCGAGTGCGCCGCGGCCGCCGGTGCTGCCACGGGCTCGACCGGCGGTGCGCTCGCCACGGCGTCCGTCGCCCGATCATCCAGCGCGGAATCCTCAACCACCGCATCAGCGGGGGGCCAGGGATCTCCACCAGGAACGCGCGGCAGACCGCGTCGCAGCATCCGCGTCGCCATGGCTACTTCTTCCGCGCCTCGAGCGCCGCGATCACCTGGGGGACCACGGTGAACACATCGCCGACGATGCCGAAGTCCGCGACATCGAAGATCGGCGCATCCCCGTCCTTGTTGATGGCGACGATGTTCTTCGATGTCTGCATGCCGGCGCGGTGCTGGATCGCTCCGGATATGCCGAGTGCGACATACAGCTGCGGCGACACCGAGACGCCGGTCTGTCCGACCTGATGGGACTGCGGGATGTAGCCCGCGTCGACGGCGGCACGCGAGGCACCGACGGCCGCGCCGAGCGCATCGGCGAGCTCTTCGACGAGCACGAACTTCTCCTTCGACGCGAGACCTCGGCCTCCGGAGACCACCTTCGTGGCTCCCCGCAGCTCAGGCCGGGAGGAGGCGACCTCGACCGCTTCGACCGGTCCCGCCGTGGCCGCGACGACCCCGGACGGAGTGACGTCGAGCACCTCGACCGAGTGCGACGCCACGGCCTCGGCACGGGCGTCGACAGCGCCCTGACGAACCGTGATCACCGGGGTGCCGAACGTGGGGGCCGAATCGACCAGGTACGCCCCGCCGTAGACCGAGTGGTGCGCCACGACGCCTTCGTCATCGCGCGAGACCCCGACGGCGTCGACCGACAGCGCACTCTTCGTGCGTACCGCGAAACGCCCGGCGACGTCGCGACCGGAGATCGAGTTCGAGATGAGGACGGCATCGGGTCGCACCTGCGCAGCGGCGGCCTGCAGCGCGTCGACGATCGGCACCGTGAGCGCCGAGGGATCCCCGTCGGCGGTCAGCACGACGGATGCCCCCGCCGCCGCGGCCTGGTCCACGGCCGCGGGACTGCCGCCGACGATCAGGGCCACGGGCGAGCCGATCGTGGAGGCGGCGCCGATGAGGGCTGCCGTGCTGGTCGCGACGTAGCCGGAGGGGTCGATGTCGACGAGGACGAGGATCGGGTTCTCGGAAGAGGTCATCTCACACCAGCCTGTTCTGCACGAGGTAGTCGACGAGCTTGTCGGCGGCGTCGCCCTCGTCGATGATCTTCACACCGGCCGCGCGCGGGGGCTTCTCCGACACCGCCGTCATGATGGTGCGCGGGGCGACGGACGGATCGGCCGAGACATCGAGGTCGGCGAGGGAGAGCACCTCGAGGGGCTTCTTCTTCGCCGCCATGATGCCCTTGAAGTTCGGGAAACGTGCGTCGGGGAGCGCCTCGGTGATGGAGATCACGGCAGGCAGCGGCGCCGAGACCGGCTGGCTCCCGGCGTCGGCACCTCGGACTCCGGAGACGCCGTCGGGGGTGATCTCGACCGAGGTGAGCGCGGTGGCCTGGGCGAATCCGAGGTGCTCGGCGAGCATCGCGGGGATCACTCCACCGGAGCCGTCCGTCGACAGGTTGCCGGTGATGACGAGGTCGGGAGCGCCGCGGCGGATGGCTGCGGCCAGCACCTCGGCCGTGAGCCCGAGGTCGGCACCCGCGAGCTGCTCGTCGGCGATGTGCACGGCGGACCCGGCACCGATCGCGAGAGCCCTGCGCACGGACGCGGTCGAGCTCTCCGGAGCCATCGAGACCGCGACCACCTCGGTGCCATCGTTCTTGTCGGCGTAGCTGAGTGCGACCTCGAGGGCCCGCTCTGTGATCTCGTCGAGCACGACGTCGCCCGCCGCACGATCGGCGAGTCCGGTCTCGAGATTCAGCTTGCGATCGCCATAGGTGTCCGGCACCTCTTTGACCAGGACGAAGATCTTCATCGATTGCTCCTCACGACTCCTGCAATTCTAGACCGCGATACTGAGTACCAACCCACTTGCGACTGAGACTCAGTGCTGACCGGCGCTGAGACGTGCCGACGTCGGGTGCATCGCGCGCCGTCGCCGCGCCCCGCACTCCCGCCACTACCGTAGAGAGATGGCCCGACCCCGTCCGCTCCCCATCGACCCGCTCGCCGAGGCGAAGCGGCAGTGGCTCGCGCACGGCTGGACGGAGGCCGCCGACGGCATGGCCCTGGTCACCTCGGTCATGCGGGCCCAGCAGCTGCTGCTCGCACGCGTCGACGCGGCGCTCAAGCCGTTCGCCCTGAGCTTCGCCCGCTACGAGGTGCTGCGCCTGCTGGCCTTCAGCCGCGCGGGCAGCCTTCCGCTGTCGAGCGTGGTCGCCCGCCTCCAGGTGCATCCGACCACGGTCACGAGCACGGCCGAGCGCCTGGTCCGCGATGGCCTGATCGCGCGCGAGCCGCATCCGCACGACGGACGTGCGGCACTCCTCGTGCTGACCGAGTCGGGGCGGGAGCTCGTGGAGCGCGCCACCCGTGCTCTCAATGCCGACGTGTTCGCCGAGCCCGGTCTGAGCCGTGACGACGCGGCGGAGCTCGTCGCGATCGTGGCGCGACTGCGCAAGGACGCGGGAGACTTCGCCGACCCCCGCCCGCAGCCCGAAGCCCTCTGACATGGCCCGGTTCGCGCTCGAGACGGTCATCGGCGCGACGCCAGCCGAGGTGTTCGCCGCCTCACTCGATCCCGAACTGCATGTGAAGAGCATGGCCCGCTTCGGCGAGACGATGGTCGAGGCGCCGGCGGGCGGCGTGTTCACCGAGGGGACGACCGCGACCTGGCGGGCACGCCACTTCGGCATCCCGTTCCGACTGCGCTCGATGGTGTTCGACGTCGATCCGCCGCACGGCTTCTCGGATCGGCAGATCGCCGGGCCGTTCGCCGCCTTCCTGCACGAGCATCGGTTCGAGGAGCATCCCGCCGGCACGCTCATGCGCGACACCGTGACGTTCCGCTCACCGTGCGGTCCGCTCGGTCGGCTGGTCGACGCGTTGGTCCTCGGCAGGTACATGCGCCGGCTGATCTCGGAGCGCAACGCGATTCTCGCCGCCGAATTCGAGGAGCCCGGGCGTACTCTTTCGGCATGAGCGAACTGCGCCTGCACACCGTCCTCACCGGCCGCGGTCCCGCGGCGGCGATCCTGCTCACGGACGACCAGGTCGCGTCCTTGGGCGCGGGCAAGGCGTTCCCCGTGGCCGTGACGATCGGCGGACGCACTGCGCGGCTGCGCGTGGCACGCATGGGCAGCGAGAACATGATCGGCTTCAGCA
This sequence comes from Microbacterium sp. 2RAF4, assembly GCF_052115285.1. Taxonomy (NCBI): domain Bacteria; kingdom Bacillati; phylum Actinomycetota; class Actinomycetes; order Micrococcales; family Microbacteriaceae; genus Microbacterium; species Microbacterium sp. 2RAF4. The sequence goes on from NZ_JBFRGI010000002.1 coordinate 1,124,756, forward strand.
AGGCCGTCCGCGCCGACCTGGGGCTGGACATCGGCCAGGAGGTCGACGCCGTGATCCGCGTCGATTCCGCCGAGCGCACGGTCGAGGTCCCGCCCGAGCTCGCCGCCGCGCTCGACGCCGACCCGGCGCTGCGCTCCGCCTTCGACGCCCTGTCGTACTCGGTGCGCAAGGAGCACGCGCGAAGCGTGGCCGAGGCGAAGCAGGAGGCCACGCGCGAACGCCGGATCGCGAAGATCGTCGACGCGCTCCGCAGCTGAGGGCGTGACGAACTCCGCAGAAATGCTCATCCGGCACCGCGCAGAGCGCCGCCTCCGGCGTGGCGCCCAGGTTTCTGCGGAGTTGTTCACGAGCGGCTAGCGGTTCTGGAAGTCCGGTGACCGCTTCTCGCGGAAGGCCGACATGCCCTCCTTCTGATCCGCGGTGTCGAACAGGGCGGCGAAGGCCTGCTTCTCGTGCGCGAGCCCTTCGGCCAGGGTCGTCTCCATCGCCGCGTCCAGCGCGGCCTTGGCCGCGAACACGGAGGGGAGCGACTTCGAGGCGATGGTGTCGGCCAGCTTCGTCGTCTCGGCGAGGAGCTCGGCCGTCGGCACGACGCGGGACACGAGGCCGGAGCGCTCGGCTTCCTCCGCCCCCATGAACCGTCCGGTGAGCACGAGCTCGGCGGCCTTGTAGTAGCCGACCGCGCGGATCAGACGCTGCGTGCCACCCATACCGGGGATCACGCCGAGGTTGATCTCGGGCTGCCCGAACTTGGCGTTGTCGGCCGCGAGGATGATGTCGCACATCATCGCCAGCTCGCATCCGCCGCCCAGGGCGAATCCGGAGACGGCCGCGATCACGGGGGTGCGCACCGCGGCGAACTCATGCCACACACCGAAGTGATCGGTCTCGAGCATCTGCGCCGCCGACATGCCCTCCATCTCCTTGATGTCCGCACCCGCGGCGAACGCCTTCTCCGATCCGGTGACCACGATCGCGCCAACCCCCTCGTCCGCATCGAACGCCAGCGCCGCGGCGGTCACCTCCTCGGCGAGTCGGCTGTTCAACGCGTTCAGCGCTTCCGGCCGGTTCAGGGTGATCCACCCCACCCGTCCGCGCTGCTCGACCAGGATCGTCTCGTACTCGGTCATGTCGCCCTCTCCGTCGTGGTTGCGTTCCACCTTCACCCCTGCGTTCGAATCGCGCAAATGGTGGCATTCAGGTGCCCGATGGAACCATTGCGATTCGAACAGCCGTCATCACACGCGGTCGTCGCGGATGTCGGTGATGATGCCGGAGAAGTCGCGGCCCGCCCCGTCGCCGGCAGCGAACGCCGCGTAGATCTCCTGGGCGAGTCGGCCCATCCGCGCATCCGTCGAGGTCTGCTCGATGGCCTGCACGGCGAGTCCGAGGTCCTTCGCCATCAACGCACCGGCGAATCCGGGCTGGTAATCGCGGTTGGCCGGGCTCGTGGGCACCGGACCGGGCACGGGGCAGTTCGTCGTGATCGACCAGCACTGCCCTGACGCCTGAGACACGACGTCGAAGAGCGCCTGGTGCTCGAGCCCGAGCCGCTCCCCCAGCACGAATGCCTCCGCGACAGCGATCTGCGAGACCGCGAGCACCATGTTGTTGCAGACCTTCGCCGCCTGTCCGAGCCCTGATCCGCCGCAGTGCACGATGCGCTTTCCCATCACCTCGAGGAGCGGGAGCGCCGCAGCGAAGTCCTCGTCCGACCCGCCCACCATGAACGCGAGAGTGCCGTTCTCCGCGCCGACCACTCCCCCGGACACCGGGGCGTCGACGTTGCGGTGTCCGGCGGCGAGGGCCAGAGCATGCGCGGCACGGGCCTCGTCGACGGCGATGGTGGACGACTCGATGAAGAGCGTGCCGGGGCGGGCCGCCGCGAGCAGCTCGGTGCGATACGCCTCGATCACGTGCGTGCCTGCAGGGAACATCGTGATGACGACATCCGCGTCCGCAACGGCATCCGCCCCGCTCGCCGCCACCGTGATGCCTGCCGCCTGCGCTGCCTCGATCGCCGCCGGAACCAGGTCGAAACCGTGCACCTCATGACCGGCCGCGACGAGGTTCTTCGCCATCGGCAACCCCATGTGCCCGAGTCCGAGGAACGCCACGGTCGCTTTCGACGACGACACGCTCATGATGCGCTCCGAGTCTGATCTGCGCCGCGCTGGAGGGATGCCGACCCCGCCGGGCGCAGCATCTCGCGTCCGACGATCAGGCGCATGATCTCGTTCGTGCCTTCCAGGATCTGGTGCACACGCAGGTCGCGGACCACCTTCTCGATCCCGTAGTCCTGCAGGTACCCGTAGCCGCCGTGCAGCTGCAGGGCGCGGTTGGCGACGTCGAAGCCGGCGTCGGTCGCGAACCGTTTGGCCATGGCGCAGCGCATCGTGGCATCCGGTGCGTGCTCGTCGACCGCCTGCGCACCGTCGCGCACCATGAGGCGTGCGGCGTGCAGGTCGGTGCGCATGTCGGCGATCGCGAACAGGATCGACTGCTTCTCGGCGAGCGGCTCTCCGAAGGCCATCCGCTCGTGCACGTACTGCACCGCCTTGTCGAGCGCCCACTGCGCCCCGCCCAGCGAGCACGCGGCGATGTTGAGGCGGCCGCCGTTGAGCGCCGACATCGCGATCGCGAATCCGCGTCCCTCGTCGCCGAGCATGGCGGATGCCGGGACCCGGACGCCGTCGAGGATCACCTGCCGGGTGGGCTGCGCGTGCCACCCCATCTTCTTCTCCGGTGCGCCGAAGCTGAGGGAATCGGAGTCTCCTGGCACCAGGAACGCGCTGATACCGCGTGCGCCCGGTTCTCCCGTGCGCGCCATCACGACGTACACGGCGGCCTCGCCCGCCCCGGAGATGAACTGCTTCACTCCCGTGAGCACGTAGTCGTCGCCGTCGCGGACCGCACTTGTCGCGACGTTCGCAGCATCCGACCCCACCCCCGGTTCGGTGAGGCAGTAGCCGCCGAACTCCGACATCGCGGTGAGCTGCGGCAACCACGTCGCGCGCTGGCTGTCATCACCGTAGGTGTCGATCATCCAGACGACCATGTTGTGGATGGAGATGTAGGCCGCGACCGCCGGGTCGCCCTTCGCGAGCTCTTCGAAGATCGCGACGGTGTCGAGCCGGCTGAGGCCACTGCCCCCGAACTCCTCGTCGACGTAGATGCCGCCGAGCCCGAGCTCTCCGGCACGGTTCAGCGACTCCCGGGGGAACAGGTGCTTCTCGTCGCGTTCCGCGGCGTAGGGGGCGAGCTCGGTCTCGGCGAATTCGCGGACGGCGCCGATGATCGCCTCGCGCTCCTCGGCGGTGGTTGTGACGGTGGTCATGGTCATCGTGTTTCCTTAGAAGTTGGGTCCCTGAGCCTGTCGAGGGCTAGTGCATCGTGGGGATGACGAAGCTGGCGCCGTCGCGGATGCCCGCCGCGGGCCAGCGACTCGTCACCGTCTTGGTCTTCGTGTAGAAGCGGAAGGCATCGGTGCCGTGCTGGTTGAGGTCGCCGAAGCCGCTGCGCTTCCACCCACCGAACGTGTAATAGGCGATCGGCACCGGGATCGGCACGTTCACCCCGACCATCCCGACCTCCACACGAGCGGCGAAGTCGCGGGCCGCGTCGCCGTCGCGCGTGAAGATGGCGACCCCGTTGCCGTATTCGTGCTCGGACGCCATGCGCAGCGCCTCCTCGTAGTCGGCGGCGCGGGCGATGACGAGCACGGGGCCGAAGATCTCCTCGCGGTAGATCGCCATGTCCGTCGTGACGTGGTCGAACAGCGTCGGCCCGAGATAGAACCCCTCTTCGTGCCCTTCGACCGTGAAGCCGCGACCGTCGGCGAGCAGCGTCGCACCTTCGTCGATCCCCTGCTGGATGTAGCCCTCGACCCGTTCGACGGCCGCCCGCGTGACCAGCGGTCCGTAGTCGACGTCCGCGGCGAGAGACGGCCCGACCCGCAGCTGGGCGACACGTTCGGTGAGCTTGGCGGCGAGGGCGTCCGCGGTCTCCTGCCCCACCGGTACGGCGACCGAGATGGCCATGCAGCGTTCGCCCGCCGAGCCGTAGCCGGAGCCGATCAGCGCGTCGACGGCCTGGTCGAGGTCGGCGTCGGGCATCACGATCATGTGGTTCTTGGCACCGCCGAAGCACTGTGCGCGCTTGCCGTGGGCTGCGGCCGTCGCGTAGATGTACTCCGCGATGGGCGTGGACCCGACGAAGCCGACCGCGCGGATCCGGTCGTCGGTGAGCAGCGTGTCGACCGCTTCCTTGTCGCCGTGCACGACGTTGAGGACGCCGGCGGGCAGACCCGCCTCGAGGAAGAGTTCGGCGATGCGCACCGGCACGGAAGGGTCGCGCTCACTGGGCTTGAGCACGACCGCATTGCCGGCGGCGAGTGCGGGGCCGGCCTTCCACAGCGGGATCATGGCGGGGAAGTTGAAGGGCGTGATCGCGGCGACGACCCCGAGCGGCTGCCGCATCGAGTACACGTCGATGCCGGTTCCGGCACCGGTGGAGTACTCGCCCTTGAGCAGGTGCGGAGCGCCGGCGGAGAACTCGATGACTTCCAGCCCCCGCTGGATGTCGCCCTTCGCGTCGTCGACGGTCTTGCCGTGCTCGCTCGCGAGGAGTTCAGCCAGAGACGTCATCTCGCGCTGCACCAGGTCGAGGAAGCGCAGCAGCACGCGGGCGCGCTTCTGCGGGTTGGTCGCAGCCCACCCCACCTGCGCCTCCTCGGCATTCGCGATCACGCGGCGCACCTCGTCGGCCGATGCGAGCGGAACGCGGGCCTGCACAGCACCGGAGCTCGGATCGAACACGTCAGCGAAGCGACCGGAGTCCGGAGTGAGAAGCGATCCGCCCACGAAGTGCGGGATAGTACGAGTCATTGTGTGACATCCCTCCGTGCCGTCGTTGGCACATTGGGGAGTTTACTCGGAGCACCAGACATTTACTAGGACATCCTTGTATCTCCTGGCACCGACCCCGCCCCATCGGCCGAGGGTGTTCGCCCCGCGTTCACCGGCCGGCCATCTCTGCCGAGTACAACTGCATATGCGCGGACAGAGACTCAGACCGGATCGGGTGTCGCGTCCACCGCGCGCACGGTGAGCGCTCTCGCTCCCGTCGCGGCTCCCACGCCGCGAGACCCCCGCCGAATCGGGTCGGCGGGGGTCCTCTCCGTGTACGGGCGGATCCGGCCGGGAACCTCCCGCAACCGAATTAGAATCGACCGTGCGCCGTCACCCTGGCGCATCCGCTTCGGCGCCCCGACCCCTGGCGCCCGTTCCCCGAGGACCGCACCATGTCCGAACCCCTCACCGTCTCCATCCGCCGCGAAGTCGACCCCGAGCGCATCGTCGAGGCGACCGCCTGGGTGCAGACGGGGGTGAACCTCGCGACGAAGTATCCGGGCTTCCTCGGTTCGGGATGGGTGCGCGCCGGCGAGGAGTCGCAGGTCTGGCACATGCTCTACCGCTTCGCGAGCGAAGACTCCCTCACCGCCTGGGAGCAGTCGGCCGAGCGGGCATGGTGGCTGTCGATGGGCGAAGGTTTCGTGCGCAGCGAGCGCTCCAAGCGCCGCACCGGGATCGAGGGCTGGTTCGACGAGCCGACCACCGGGAAGATCACGCTCCCGTCCACTGACGGCACCACCGAGACGGTCACGGTCGCACCCGCTCCGCCGCGCTGGAAACAGGCGACCTCGATCTGGCTGGGCTTCTTCCCCGTCAACCTCGCCTTCACCTACGCGATGAGCCCTGTCCCGGGCTGGAACGAGCTGCCGATCTGGCTGCGCGTGCTCGTCACCACGCTCGTGCTCACGCCGATCATGGCGTACTGGGTGCTCCCGTTCGTGACACGCTCGCTGCGGACCTGGCTCACCCGCTGACGGCGGCCCCTCTTCGGGTTCCGATCCCGTCGACGGCGTCCCGGAGAGCGCGGTCGATCTCCGCGATGGCGGCCGTGAGCGGGCCAGGGCGCCGCACCAGGGAGAGGGTGTTGATCGGCGGATCATCGGTCGGACGCAGCACGCTCAGCCGGCCGTCGGCCAGTTCGTCGGCGATCAGGTAGGTCGGCAGCACGGTGATCCCCGCTCCTGCGAGGGCCGCGGCGGCGAGCGCCCGGAGGTCCGGCGCGGTGAGTGCGGGCTCACGCTCCAGGCGGAGGCCGAACACGTGCCGCCAGTAGCGGCGCAGGATCGGCACGTCGTGCGCGTAGGCGAGCAGCGGGTGCTCCTCGATCATCCCCGGGCTCAGGTCCGGCGACGGGACGACCCCGAGCGACGGGGCGGCGACGAGCGCGAACTCCTCGTCGACGAGGGCTGCCGACGGCAGAGCGCGACCTCTCGGGCGGATGGCCGAGATCACGAGATCGAGGCTTCCGCTGCGGAGCTGCTCCAGCAGGTCGTCCGCGACGCCGGCCGTGACCGCGATCCGGCGGCCGGCCGCGACCATCGGCGCCAGGGCAGGCACGGCCACGCGCTCGAGGAACTCGGCCGCTCCGCCGAGGCGCACGGGTGCGGCTTCGACGGTGGACGGCGCACCGACGGCCAGCGCCAGCGCATCGAGCGGACCGGACACGCGGGCGGCCAGGTCGTCGGCCCGAGGAGTGGGCCGGATCCCGCGGGCATGCCGGATGAACAGCGGCTCTCCCTCGCTCCGCTCCAGCGCCTGCAGCTGTGTCGTCACCGAGGACTGCGCGATGCCGAGCAGGCGAGCGGCCGCCGACACGGACCCGGAACGGTGCGCGGCGAGGAACGTGCGCCACAGCGCCAGATCGCGCAGCCCATCGCTATTCCGATCGCTCATATCGGAAATCTATCGGAATCGGATGCGATGAGGCGTCGTTGTCCCCGGTATCGCATCCGCACGGCCGTTGCCGTCCGACCTTCTGGAGCACGCATGTCCTCTGTTCTCTTCGTCGTCACCGGCGCCCGCACCTGGACCCTCACCGACGGCACCGCTCACCCGACCGGCTACTGGGCGGAGGAGCTGCTCGTGCCTTACCGCGCTCTCCGCGACGCCGGACACACCGTGAGCTTCGCGACCCCTGGCGGCGTGACCCCGGTTGCCGACGCCGGCAGCCTCGGGGACGGCGACGCCGCCGCGATCGCCGCGGTCGACGGGCTCGACGCCCCGCTCGTGCTGGCGGACGTGGACGCCGCGGCGTACGACGCGGTCTACTACCCCGGCGGCCACGGCCCGATGCAGGATCTCGCCGCCGATGAGGACTCCGCTGCACTGATCGCGGCCACGATCGCGGGAGGCCGACCGCTCGCCGCCGTCTGCCACGGACTCGCAGCGCTTCTTCCCGCCCGCACCGCGACGGGGGAGCCCCTCATCGCCGGGCGCCGCCTCACGGGGTTCACCGACGAGGAGGAGCGCCTGGGCGGCCTCGCCGACCGCGCCCCGTTCCTGCTGGAGAGCGAGCTGCGCGCCCGGGGCGCCGAGGTCGACATCGCGGCCCCGTGGAGCGATTACGTGGTCGTCGACGGCCTGCTCATCACCGGGCAGAACCCGCAGTCGTCCGGGTCCGCCGCCGCCGCGCTCCTCGCCGCCCTCGCCTGAGCCGTCGCCCTTCCTGTTCCCGAGCGGGCGTCTCATCGCCCGCCGGGAAGCGGAGGCGGTCGGGATCAGGACGCGAGTCTGCCGTCGGGTGTGACGCCTTTCTCGGCAGGCTCGACGAGCGAGAGCGGGTCGGCGATGTCCTCCAGCGACTTCCCGGCGGCGCTCACGCCGAACACACCGCACACGATGCCGCCGAACATCATGATCGCGGCGCCGAGCACATAGCCCCAGAAGAGCGGACCGCGGTCACCACTCTCGGCGCTCTGCCCGATCAGGGCACCGTAGAGCACGGGGGCGATCGCGCCGACGAGCTGCCCGATCGAGAAGATGTACGAGATGACCTGGCTGCGCAGCTCCAGCGGGAAGATCTCGCTGACCGTCAGGTAGGCCGCCGATGCTCCGGCCGACGCGAAGAAGAACGAAGCGCACCAGAACGCCGTGTGCGTCGCCGCGTTCAGCACCCCGGCGTTGAACAGGAAGGCGCTGACCAGCAGGATCAGGCCGGCGAGCATGTAGGTGCCGAACAGCATGCGACGGCGGCCCCAGGTGTCGAAGAAGTGCCCGAGGATGAGCGCCCCGGCGAGGTTGCCGACGGCGAACACGATGAAGTACTGCGACGCCGAAGCGGGCGGGGTGTCGTAGAAGTTCTCCAGCACCAGCGCGTACGTGAAGAAGATCGCGTTGTAGAGGAAGGACTGCGTCACCATCATCGTGATGCCCACCAGCGTGCGCCGCGGATACTTCTTGAACAGCACCTTCGCGATCACGAGGAACGGCACGCGGCCGTACTCCTTGACCGTGATGGCCTTGCTCTCATCGACGGGTGGGATCGTCTTGCCCTCCTTGCGGATGCGCTCCTCGATCTCGTCGACATTGCGCTCCGCCGCCTCTTCGCGCCCGTGGGTCATCTGCCAGCGCGGGCTCTCCGGGATGTGCCGGCGCATGTAGATGAGCAGCAGTCCGAGGAGGGGCCCGAGGAAGAAGCTGAGCCGCCACCCGATGTCCTCGGGGAGGATGTCGGTGTTCAGGAAGAACACGTTCGCCACGGCGCCGAGCGCCGCACCGCCCCAGTAGGTGCCGTTGATCGCGATGTCGACACGTCCGCGATAGCGCGCCGGGATGATCTCGTCGATCGCCGAGTTGATGGCCGCGTACTCACCACCGATACCGGCGCCCGCCACGAAGCGCCAGATGTAGAAGAACCACGGCGCGAAGGCGAGCCCGGCGACCGCTGAACCCACGAGATAGACGGCGAGGGAGACGAGGAAGAGCTTCTTGCGTCCGAGACGGTCGGTGAGGCGTCCGAAGAAAAGGGCTCCGAAGACCTGACCGAGCAGGTAGCACGTGCCGGCGAGTCCCACCTCGGCCGGCCCCATGCCGAGGGTCGCGGCGTATCCGTTCGCGGCGACGATCTGCACCTCGAGGCCGTCGAGGATCCACGAGAACCCGAGCCCGACGACGATCAACCAGTGGAATCGCGACCACGGCAGCCGGTCCATACGTGCGGGGACGAGTGACCTGACCTCCTTGACGGCGGCGTCGGATGCGGACATGGAACCCTCCTTCTCGCGGGATGCGTTCATCCCGCATCCGGTTCTACTCCCGCCGCAGGAATCGCCGCATCCGCTTGACCCCGAGCCCGCGCACACGCTACAGGTGCGCCCCGGGCACGTGAGAAGGCCCCCGTCCGGTGGGACGGGGGCCTTTTCGCACGGGCAGGTGTCAGCTCTCGACGTGGCGCTCGTTTGGGCCGTCGTAGTGCGACAGAGGACGGATCAGCGCGTTCGATCCGGCCTGCTCGATCACGTGCGCGGTCCATCCGGTCACGCGAGCCGCCACGAACAGCGGCGTGAAGGTGAGGGTGTCGAACCCGATCAGGTTGTACGCAGGACCCGAGGGGTAGTCGAGGTTCGGGTAGATGCCCTTGCGGGCGACGAACTCCGACTCGAGCGCGTCATACAGAGCCGCGACCTCGGGGCGATCGTAGTGCTCCACCAGGGTGTCGAGCGCGGCCTTCATGGTGGGCACACGGGAGTCGCCTTTCTTGTAGACGCGGTGCCCGAAGCCCATGATCTTGCGCTTCTCCGCGAGGGCCTTGTCGAGCCACGACTCCACCGCGTCCGCCGACCCGATCTCGTCGAAGATGTGCAGCACGGCCTCGTTGGCCCCACCGTGCAGCGGACCCTTGAGCGCACCGATCGCGCCGACCACGGCCGAGTAGATGTCGCTCAGCGTCGAGGTGATCACCCGCGCGGTGAAGGTCGAGGCGTTGAACGAGTGCTCGGCGTAGAGGATCATCGACCGGTTGAAGGCGTCCACCACGACATCGTCCGCCTCCTCGCCGAAGGTCATCCAGAGGAAGTTCGCGGAGTAGTCGAGGTCGTCGCGCGGGGCGATGAGCTCCTGGCCGCGACGGCGACGCTGGCCATAGGCGACGATGGCAGGGAGCGCGGCGAACAGCCGGATGCTGCGCTCGAGGTTCTGCTCGGGGCTGCCGCCCGCATCGAGCACCGAGCCCCCGGCGTCGGGGTCGGAGGCGCCGATCAGGCTGACCGCGGTGCGCACCTCGTCCATCGGATGCGCATCCAGCGGCACCAGGTCGATCGCCGCCTTCACGTTGTCGGCGAGCGCGCGGTGCTTCCGCTCCTCCAGCCGGAATGCGGCGAGCTCTTCCGGAGTCGGCAGCTCGCCGTTCCACAGCAGATACGCGACCGCTTCGAAGGGCTGGGTGTCCGCCAGCTCCTGCACCGGGTAGCCGCGGTACAGCAGGCTGTTCGTCTCGGGGTTGACCTTCGAGATCGCGGTCGTGTCGACGACGACGCCCGCGAGGCCCTTCTTGATGTCCGGCTCGGTCATGGTCACTCCTTCGTGATGGTGAAGTTGAAGACGCCCGAGTCGAAGTGGTTGTACGACTCGTAGTCGATCAGGTCGTAGAGATCGGCGCGGTGCTGCATCTCGCCGAGCTTCGAGGTCAGGTGCCCCTCGTCGTTCAGCGTATCCAGTGCGCGGCCAGCGGCCCCCATCGAGATGCGCAGCAGCGACACCGGCCAGATGACCAGGTTCACTCCGGCGTCGCGGAGGTTGTCGACCGAGAACAGCTCGCTCTTGCCGAACTCGGTCATGTTCGCCAGGATCGGCACGTCGAGCGCCTCGGCCATCGCCTCGAACTCGGCGAGGGTGCGCATCGCCTCGGGGAACACGGCGTCGGCGCCGGCATCGACCAGTGCCTTCGCACGGTCGATCGCGGCGTCCAACCCCTCGACGGCCCGGATGTCGGTGCGCGCCATGATGAGGAAGTTCTCGTCGCGACGGGCGTCGGCGGCGGCACGGATCCGCTTGATCGCGGTGTTCTCGTCGACCACGGCCTTGCCGTCGAGGTGACCGCAGCGCTTCGGGTTGATCTGGTCCTCGATGTGGGTGCCGGCGAGACCCGCGTCTTCGAGCTCCTGGATCGTGCGGGCGACGTTCATCGGTTCCCCGAAGCCGGTGTCGGCATCGACGATCGCGGGGAGATCGGTCATGCGGGCGATCTGCTTGGCGCGGCCGGCGACCTCGGTCAGCGTGGTGAGGCCGATGTCGGGCAGGCCGAGGTCGGCGGACAGCACGGCGCCCGAGATGTAGACGCCCTCGAAGCCCTTCTGCTCGATCAGTCGGGCGCTCAGCGGATTGAACGCGCCGGGGAAGCGCAGCAGCTCCCCGGAGGCCAGCCGTTCCCGGAAGAGACGCCTCTTCTCGGCAGGTGTGACGGTGGAGTACAGCATCAGAACAGACCCTTGGGGGCGTCGGCGGCTTCGAGCAGGCCGGGCTTCGCGACGATCGACAGCTCGCCGACCTCGGCTGCGGTCAGCTCGGGCAGGCGCTGCACGAGGGCGAGGAACCGCTCGATCTCGGCGGGCTCGAGCACGGGTTCCGCCAGCAGGCGGAACTTCGCGATGTAGTTCTCGCGGGCGAACGGACGCGCTCCGAGGGGGTGCGCATCGGCCACCGCGATCTCGTCGACCACGGTCGACCCGTCGGTGAGGCGGATCTCGACGCGACCGCCGAATGCCTTCTCGGCCGGGTCCTCCGAGTGGTAGCGGCGCGTCCACTCGGCGTCCTCGGCCGTGGTGACCTTGTGCCACAGCGCGACGGTGTCGGCGCGACCGGCACGCTCGGGGGCGTAGGAGTCGACGTGGTGCCAGCCGCCGTCCTGCAGGGCGACAGCGAAGATGTACGGCACCGAGTGGTCGAGGGTCTCGCGCGACGCGGTGGGGTCGTACTTCTGCGGGTCATTGGCGCCCGAGCCGATCACGTTGTGCGTGTGGTGGCTGGTGTGGATGACGATGGACTGGATGTTCGCAGGGTCGCGCAGCGCGGGGTTCTGGATGCCGAGCTTGCGGGCGAGGTCGATCAGCGCCTGGGCCTGGTACTCGGCGGAGTGCTCCTTCGTGTACGAGTCCAGGATGGCGCGCTTGGGCTCGCCGGCGGCGGGCAGCGGCACGTCGTACGAGGCGTCCTTGCCGTCGAGCATCCACGCGATCACGCCGTCTTCGCCTTCGTAGATCGGCGCGGGGCTGGTCTGACCGCGCATCGCCCGGTCGACCGCCTCGACGGCCATCTTCCCGGCGAAGGCGGGGGCGTGCGCCTTCCAGGTGGAGATCTCGCCCTTGCGGCTCTGGCGGGTGGCGGTCGTGGTGTGCAGCGCCTGACCGACTGCCTGGTAGATCGTCTCGACGTCGAGACCGAGGAGCGTGCCGATGCCGGCGGCGGCGGACGGGCCGAGGTGGGCGACGTGGTCGATCTTGTGCTTGTGCAGGCAGATCGCGCGCACCAGGTCCATCTGGATCTCGTAGCCGGTGGCGATGCCGCGCACGAGCGCGCGCCCGTCCTTGCCGGTGTGCTGAGCGACCGCGAGGATCGGCGGGATGTTGTCGCCGGGGTGCGAGTACTCCGCTGCGAGGAAGGTGTCGTGGTAGTCGAGCTCGCGCACGGCCACGCCGTTCGCCCAGGCCGCCCACTCGGGGCTGGTGCGGTGGTCGAGCTCGGCGCCGAAGAGGTTCGCGCCGACGCCGCCGACCGAGACGGGGTGGCTGAAGGCCTGCGCACGAGCCGCGTTGATCGGCGCGCGGGTGAGGGAAGCGGCGGCCACCGATGCGTTGTCGATGATGCGGTTGATGATCATGTCCACGACCGGCTGCTCGACCTCGACCTGGTCGGCGGCGACCTCGGCGATCTTCCAGGCGAGCTGGTCTTCCCTGGCGAGGTTCTCGTCGCTGCGGTGCACACGGACGTGGTGGCTGACGGTCATTTCTTATCCTTCACTGTTGCTGGAGTCGACGCTGTTGCGGGAATCGAGGGAGTCGAGGATGCCGGCGAGCGCGTTGTGCAGGTGCACGTGCGTGGCATGGGCGGCGAGGTCGCCGTCGCGGGCGGCGAGCGCTTGCGCGATGGTGCGGTGCTCGGCGGCGGAGGCGGCGAGTCGGGCGGGCTTGTCCCTGGCCATCCGCCGCACTCTCACGAGGTGGGTGCGCACGGTGCGCAGCGCGGAGGCGATGTAGTCGTTGGCGACGGCCGCATCGAGGGCCGCGTCGAAGCGGGCGATGAGCGCGTAGTAGGCGTCTCGGCCCTCGACGGCGTCGAGGTCGACGTGCGCGAACTCGTCGGCGAGGGCTGCGAAGAGCTGTGCGTCGCCGCGGGCGGCGGCGAGGCGTGCCGAGGATTCCTCGAGCGCGCGGCGGATCTCGAAGAGGGAGCGGATGTCGTCGGCGTCCAGGTCCGCCACGACGGTGACCCGCGGCGACTGCTGCACCACGAGTCCATCGGCGATCAGGCGACGGAGCGCCTCGCGCATCGGTGTGCGGCTCACTCCCAGGCGCTCGGCCTGCTCGACCTCGCCGAGCACGAAACCGGCCGGCAGGGCACCGGACTGGATGCCGTCGAGCAGCGCCGCATACGCGCGGTCACCCGCGGAGGTGCGTTCAGCGACGAGGCTCATCCCCTCAGTGTATACATAAGCCCACCGTCCCCGGCCCTCTCACTCCCCCCACCCCTCGTTCGTATACAAACCGCCACCGCTCCGGTCGCGATATGACAGCCGAATCGGCGGATTCGGCTGTCATATCGCGACGGGAGGGGCGACGGGCTCGCCGAGCTTGACCACGACCACGCCGATCAGGACCAGCACACCGCCGAGGGCCTGCAGGAGGTCGGGGAGCTGGCCGAGCAGCAGCCAGCCGAACAGCAGTGCGGCCACGACCTCCGCGAGTGCGACGAAGGAAGCGAGCCGCGAGCCCAGCATGCGTGTCGACGCGATGCCGAGCAGATAGGCGAGAGCGGTCGCAACCACCCCCATCGCGAGCACCGGCACGAACCAGGGAACGCTGCCGAACCGGTAGGAGATGTCATCGGTCGTCCATGCGATCGGCAGCACGCCGACCGCGCCGGCCGCAGTGAGCCCGAGCGCCCCGAGCAGCAGCCCGCTGCCGGCCAGGGCGAGGGGCGGCAATCCGGTGTCGGCCTTGGCGGAAAGCACGAAGTAGGCAGCAGCGCCCACCATGGCGCCGAGCGCCCACAGGATGCCGGGCACGTTGACGTCGGCACCGGTGAGCACGTCGAGCATGAGCACGAGTCCGACGAACGCGATCGCGGCGCCGAGGAGGCTCTTGCGGCTCGGCCGCTCCCCTCTCCGCAGCCAGAGCCACAGCAGCACCGCGACCGGGGCGGTGTACTCGATGAGGAGCGCCAGCCCGACATCCATGACCGCGACCGCCTGGAAGTAGAAGAGCTGGGTCGCGGCGACTGCCAGCAGCCCGTAGGCGAGGATCATGCCCGCGTTGCGCCGCAGCAGCGCCCACCGTCCGCGCAGCGACAGGATCGTCGGGACGAGCAGCACGAGGGCGGCGACCCAGATGCGCGCCGTGACGGCAGCGCCCGGACTCCACCCTGCGTCGATGAGCCCCCGCGCCCATCCGCCCGACATGCCGAAGGCGAAGGCCGCGGCGAGGGCGAGCGGCAGCCCGAGGCGCACACCCCTGGCGGAGTCGACAACCGCGTCATTGCTCACCGTGCTCATGATCGATGACGCTACTCTCGTGCGTAGTAACATGTCAATATGATCTTCACCGATGACACGGAAGAGGCGTTGCGCTCCGCGGTCTGGCTCGCGAACTCGGCGGAGCAGCCGGACACGCTCACCCACATCGACGACGAGGGCGCCTTCCTCCGGGAGTTCCCCTACACCGGCCGCCTGGACCGCGATGAGGCCGAGGTCACCTCGCTCCGCAGCCTGCGCCCCCGGCTCCGCGCGATGCTCCTGGCACCGCGCGACGAGATGGCCGCTCATGTCAACGACGCGCTCGCGGAGTCCCGACTCACCCCCGCGCTGCGCCGCCATGACGGCGTGGACTGGCACCTGCACGCGGTGGCGGACGAGCAGCCCCTTGCCGAACGCATTTTGATCGAGACCGCGATGGCCCTGATCGACGTCATCCGTGCCGACGAGGGCTCACGCCTCACCGTCTGCGAGGACGACACCTGTCAGTCCATCGCGCTCGATCTCTCCCGCAACCGCTCGAAGCGCTACTGCTCCACCACGTGCGCGAACCGCAACGCCGTCGCCGCCTACCGCGCGCGCCGCGCCGAGGCCTGACCCCGGAGGCTCCCTCGCGTTCGCGAGAACTCTGGACGCCACCTGTCATAACAGGTACAGTGAACCTGTCATTACAGGTTGCGCAGCGTCGCAGCACCCGTTACGAGGAGCACCGATGCCCGAGTTCCACGCCCCGCCGATCTCCCCCATGGCGATCGCCTTCGACGCCGAGAAGCTCACGCTCTCGCCCGAAGGGCCGACCCTCACCCGGCGGATGTCCGACCTCGAGGGGCTGTTCCTCGACGCAGAGGCCTGGGCAACGGCATCGGCCGGCGAGAACCCCGTGGTCTACACCGTGGTCAGCTCCCCCGTGCCCGAGGTCGACCGGGAGCTGCCCCAGTCGATCACCACGATCATGCCCGGGGACACGAGCGGAGAGCTCTGGATGACCAAGGGCCACCAGCACCCGAACCATCAGGGCGAGATCTACCTGGCGCTGAAAGGTCGCGGCGGACTGCTCATGTTCGACGGCGAGCGCACCGAATGGCTCGACATGCTCCCTGGCACGATCGGTTACATCCCCCCGGGGTGGGCGCACCGCTCGGTGAACACCGGCGACGAACCGTACTCCTTCCTCGCGGTGTACCCGGGCGGAGCGGGGCACGATTACGGCTGGGTGCTGGAGCATGGAATGGGCTCGCGGGCATACCGGTCACCCGAGGGCGTCGAGCTCCGTCCGTACGCGGGATAGGCGCCGCAATGATCATCGCGCACGACCTGGGCACGACCGGGAACAAGGCCTCCCTGCACCACGACGACGGCCGGATCGTCGCCTCGGTCACCGTCGCCTACCCCGCGCACTTCGCTGCGGGCGGCGTCGCCGAGCAGAACCCGGACGACTGGTGGAACGCGGTCGTCGCCGCCACACGTGACCTGATCGCCCGCACCGGCACGGCCACGACGGACATCGCCGGACTCGTGGTGAGCGGGCAGATGATGGGCGCCGTCCTCCTCGACGCCCAGGGCGAGCCCGCGCGTCCGGCGATCATCTGGGCCGACACGAGAGCCGGAGCCCAGCAGCGCGAGCTCGAGAAGGCGATCGGCGCCGAACGCGCGTACGGGATCCTGGGGCACCGCCTGAACCCCACCTACTCGGTCGAGAAGATCATGTGGGTGCGCGACAACGAGCCCGACGTCTGGGCGCGCGTGCGCCGGGTCTGCGTCGCGAAGGACTTCATCGTGCTGCGCCTCACCGGGCGTCTGGCGACCGACCGATCCGACGCCTCAGGCACCAACGCCTACGACCAGACGGCCGGCACCTGGTCGGACGAGGTGCTGCGGGCCGCACGCCTCGACCGTGCGCTGTTCCCCGAGATCCTGGAGTCGACGCAGATCGCCGGAGCGCTGACGGATGTCGCGGCCACCGCGCTCGGGCTGCACACGGGTGTGCGTGTGGTGATGGGCGGCGGCGACGGTCCGCTGGCCGCGGTCGGATCGGGCGTGGTCGCTCCGGAGGACGGCGCCTACGTGTGCCTCGGCACCTCGTCGTGGATCTCGTTCGCAGCGGACGCTCCACTGCACGATCCTGGGATGCGCACCTTCACGTTCGACAACGTCGTCCCCGGATCGTTCGTACCCACGGCGACCATGCAGGCCGGCGGTGCCTCCGTGCAGTGGATCGCCGAGGCCCTCTCCCCCGACCCCGCGCACCCGGAGACCGGACGGCTGACAGCCGAGGCCTCCGCCGATGTCGATACCGACGACCTCTACTTCCTCCCGTACCTGCTCGGTGAGCGCTCCCCGCTGTGGGATCCGGACGCCCGTGGCGCGTTCGTCGGTCTCTCGCGGCATCACGGCCGAGCCCACCTCGTCCGCGCCGTGCTGGAGGGCACCGCGTTCAACCTGCTCAGCTGCATCCAGGCGTTCCGTGCGTCGGGCGCCGTGATCGACCGCATCGATGCGGTGGGCGGCGGAGCGCAGAGCGACGTGTACCTGTCGGTGCTCGCCGACGTCTGGGGAGTTCCCGTGCGCCGAAGGACGATCGTCGAGGAGGCGAACAGCCTCGGAGCAGCCGTGACAGCCGCGGTCGGGCTCGGGATCACCGACTTCTCGGCAGCCCGCGCCCTGAGCGAGGTCACCGCCGAGTTCACCCCGGATGCCGGCCGCCATGCCGTGTACGCCGAACGGCACACGCGGTTCACGGATGCCTACGCGGCCCTCGCGCCGTGGTTCGCCGGACGGCCGCGCTGATGGCTGTGATCCTCGTCACCAGCCGATCCTTCTCGGACGGCGACCTCGATCTGGTGGAGCGGGCAGCGCAGTCCGGACACCGCATCCTGCGCGGACCCGCGCACCACGACGTCGACGAGCTGCGGTCGCTGCTGCACGGCGCCGATGCCTGGATCGCGGGAACCGGCGCCATCACCGACGCGCACCTCGCCGCAGCCCCGAAGCTCAAGATCCTCGCCCGCTACGGAGTGGGCACCGAGTCGGTCGACCTCGCTGCCGCGCGCGATCGCGGAATCCCCGTGACGAACACCCCCGGCGCGAACGCCGACGCCGTGGCCGATCACGCGGTCGGTCTCATGCTGGCAGCGCTGCGATTCGTGCCGGACGGCGACCGCCGGGTGCGCGCCGGCGACTGGGGCGTGCGTCGCGGACGGGAACTCGGCGCCGCCACGGTCGGCATCGTCGGCTTCGGCCGGATCGGCCAGGGCGTCGCCGCGCGTCTGAGCGGCTTCGGCCCTCGCGTGCTCGCCGCCGACCCCTTCGTGCCCGACGACGCGGTGCGCGCCCGCGGGGCGGAACCCACCACGGTCGACGATCTGTTCCGTGCGGCCGACGTCATCACGCTGCACGCTCCGGGCGGCCAACGACTCGTCGATGCGGAGCGCCTCGCAGGCATGCGGCCTGGAACCGTTCTGGTCAACACCGCCCGCGGAGATCTGATCGACGAGGCCGCGGTGGCCAGAGCACTGCACGACGGCGTGCTCGCCGGTTACGCGGCGGACACCCTCGACGGGGACACCGCAGCGCACGCGAGTCCCCTGCTGGCGCCGGAGCTCGCCGACCGGGTCATCGTCACCCCGCACCTCGGCGCGCAGACCACCCAGGCGGTCGACAACATGGGCTCCCTCTCGCTCGCCGACGTGATCGCCGTCCTCTCGGGCAGCGAGCCCGCCCACCCCGTCCCGATCCCCGCCCCCGAGGAGACCCGATGACCACCGCCGCCGACACCGTGACCTCCGGATCCGAGACGGTCGCCGCCGACTACATGGGCTTCGTCGGGGTGACCACCACCTCCTCGTCGATCATGAAGGTCTTCCCGCTCTGGGCCGACATCCTCGACCTGCCGACCCGCACCCTGGTCGGTCACGACCTGCCGATGGATGCCGATCCCGCACGGTATCGCGCGATGGTCGAGCAGATCCGCGACGACCCGCACCACCGCGGGGCCCTGGTGACCACGCACAAGATGAACGTGTTCGCCGCCGCCTCCGACCTGTTCGATGAACTCGACCCGTTCGCGGTGTCGTGCTCCGAGATCTCCAGCATCTCCAAGCGAGGCCGGGTGCTGTCAGGAAGGGCCAAGGACCCGATCACGGTCGACCTCGCGCTGAACGACTTCCTGCCGACCGACCACTTCACCCGTACGGGGGCCGCGGTCGTGATCCTGGGGGCTGGAGGCTCGGGCACCGCTCTCAGCTGGGCCCTCGCCGAACGCGCCGACTCCCCGTCGAAGATCACGGTGACCGCCCGCACGCAGGACAAGCTCGACCACCTGCGCGAGGTGCACCGTCAGCACGGCACCCGTGAGGGGCTGATCGACTACGTCGTCACCACCACGCCGGAAGAAGCCGACGCCCTCGTCGCCGCCGCCCCCGCCGGTTCCGTGATCGCCAACGCGACGGGACTCGGCAAGGACCGCCCCGGTTCTCCTCTGACCGACGCGGTGGTGTTCCCCGATGGTGCCTACGCGTGGGAGTTCAACTACCGCGGCTCGCTCGAGTTCCTCCACCAGGCCGAAGCGCAAGCCGCGGTGCGCGACCTGCACGTGGTCGACGGCTGGCGCTACTTCATCCACGGCTGGTCGCAGGTCGTCGCCGACGTGTTCGAGCTCGATCTCACACCCGAGACCGTCGAGCGACTCGCCGAGGCCGCGGAGTCGGTGCGCTGATGCCCGCCGTCGTCCGCACCGTGCTCAGCGACATCGCCCCGGCACTGCTCGGGCGCGTGGACTATCACGAGCACCTGTTCCAGGTGTCGCCGCTGCTGCCGGGCGACGAGCTCGACGACGAGAAGGCCTCGGGTGAAGAGGCGGCCCTGCTGCAGGCGAGCGGGTTCGAGGCGATGGTGGATGCCACGCCGTTCGGACTCGGCCGCGACCCCGCCGCCCTGGCGCGGATCAGTGCATCGACCGGACTGCGCATCGTCGCGACGACCGGCCGACACCGTGAAGCCCACTACGGCGACGACCATCCGATGCGGGTCTGGACGACCGACCGCCTGGCGGCCCTCTTCATCGCCGACATCACGCGCGGCATGCCCGCGGACGACGCGGAACTCTTCGAGGCGCCAGAGGTATCCCTCGCTGCGGCGCCCGACGGTGCCGCCGTCCGCGCCGGGCTGCTCAAGGGCGGCGCCGACTATTGGCGCATCAGCCCGTTCGAGCGGACCACCCTGGTCGCCGTGGCCGAGGCGCATCGCGCGACGGGCGCTCCGGTCATGGTGCACCTGGAATTCGGCACGGCGGCCCACGAGGTGCTCGACCTGCTCGCGGCCGAGGGGGTGTCCGCCGATCGCGTCGTGCTTGCGCACGCCGACCGCGACCCCGACCCCGGCCTGCACGTCTCCCTCGCCGAACGCGGAGCCCACCTCGGCTACGACGGCTTCGCACGACCCCGCACCCGCTCCGACGCCGAGCTGCTCGCCCTGACGATCGCTGTCGTCGAGCGCGGTGCCAGGGACCGGATCGTGCTCGGTGGCGACGTGGCTCGTCGCACGCGGTACATCGCCTACGGCGGCATGCCGGGACTCGGTTACCTCGGCGAGCGCTATCTCCCCCGTCTGCGTGACGCCGTCGGCGACGACGTGGTGCACCGGATGCTCGTGACCACGCCGGCCCGATTGCTGACGCTCTCGCTCTGACCCGGGGCATGGGCCGGAACAAGAGCATGCACATGGGCATCCACATCCGCATCCGACAGGCCCGAGGAGACACCGTGTCAGAGCCGACCGTCCTGCACGCCACCTTCACCGCACGGCCCGGCACGGGGGACATGGTGGCCACCCTGCTGCGTGCGTTCGCCGAGGTCGTGCGCGCCGAGGAGGGCAACCTCGTCTTCGACGCGTCCCGGCTCATCGACGACCCCGACCGTTTCTTCGTGTACGAGGTCTACCGCGATGAGGCGGCCTTCCACGCCCACCTCTCCGCCCCGGCCGGTGCCCCCTTCAACGCCGCGCTGCAGGAGCTCATCGTCGAGCCCTCGTCGCAGCTCACCTTCCTCCGTCGGCTCTGACGAGCCGTGGCCGTCAGCGATCGAGCCGAGGGTCCCGCAAGGACGCCATCGCCTCGACGAGGCTTTCGTGGATGTACTCGAGCTCGGGTGAAGTGAAGCTCGACCAGTCCGCCTCGGCGGCATCGCTGTCGTCCGCGCCTGCGTCTTCCGCCGATCCGTTCCACGTGGAGGCGTCCGTTCCGCCCGCGTCCCACGTCTGCTCCTGCGGAACGTGGGCGTATACCCACCAGAGATTTCCCGAGGGATCGGCGAAGCGCGAGAACGTGTCTCCGAAGAAGTCCGTCGGCCGGGTCACGATACGGGCGCCGAGTCCGACGGCTCGTGCGAGCGTTCCCTCGACGTCGTCGACGTACACCTGGATGAATCCGGGGGTGAAGGGCCAGTCCGGCTTACGGTCGGCGACCGTGATGACGGAGTCGCCGATGCGCAGCTCGGAATGCAGGACAAGTCCGTCGGTGTCGACGGTGCGGGCCTCGGGAACGTCGGTCGCCCCGAAGACCTCGATCACGAAGTCGATGATGCGGGCGGCGTCATCGGTCATGAGGAAGGGGTTGATGGTGTTCGATCCAGCCGGGAGGGCGGGTGTGCTGCTCATGGTGTGCGTCCTTTCGTCGCGATCACTCTGGCAGTCACCGCGGACAGATCCTGACCTCGATTCCCGGCCTCGATCGTGGAGTTCCATCCCCCACCCGAGCCCGGACGCGAAGAAGCCCCCCACCCGAAGGTGAGGGGCTTCTTCAGCGTCGCGGTGTCACTCGTAGAGCACGGCCGCGATCTTCGGGTCGTCGATGTTGCTCTCGTCGTACCAGTACGAACCGGTGTCGTAGAACTTCTCGACGTCCTCACCGTTGGCGGCGTCGTAGGCGGCTTGCACGACCTGCGCGCCGATGCCGATCGGGTCCTGCGTGATGGCGCCGGCCATGGTGCCGTCCTTGATGGCGTTGATCTGCGCCGCGCCGGAGTCGAACCCGACGATCGTGATCTTGCCCTTGTCGAGGCCCAGCTCGTTCACGGCGTTCACGACGCCGATGGCGGAGCCTTCGTTGGTGCCGTAGATGCCCTTGAGGTCGGGGTGGGCAGCGATCAGGGTCTTGGCGATGTCGGCCGACTTCAGGTGGTCGCCGTCACCGTACTGGATGTCGACGATCTCGATGTCGGGGTAGTCCGCCTCGATCTTGTCGACGAAGCCGTCGCGGCGCTCGACACCGGTCGAGTTGATCTGCGAGTGGCCGACGATGGCGACCTGGCCCTCGCCGCCGATCAGGTCGGCCATGTGCTCGGCAGCGAGCGCACCGGCGACCTTGCTGTCGGTGGCCGACAGGCTGAGCCCGACGTCGCCGTTGCAGGGAGCATCGAAGTAGACCACGGGGATATCCTTCGCCTTGGCCTGCTCGAGCGGGGCGACGCACGCCTCGGGGTCGAGGGCGGCGTAGGCGATGGCATCCGGGTTCTTGTCGATCGCGGCGGTCAGCATCTCGAGCTGCCCGGCGATCTCGGTCTCGGCTGCGGGGCCCTCGAACGTGATCTTCACGCCGAGCTCCTTCGCCTTCTCCTCCGCACCCTTCTTGACGGCCTGCCAGAACTGGTGCTGGAAGCCCTTCGAGACCATGGCGATGTACATCTCGCCATCGCTGCTGCCGCCGCTGCTCGAGCCCTCCTCGATCACGTCGCCGCCACCGCCGGCACAGCCGGCGAACACCAGTGCGGATGCGGCCACCAGGGCCACGAGTGCGGTCTTCTTCCCGAATTTCATGAAAACTCCATTGTTTGGGTACGACTCGGTTTGTTCTGTGTGGATGCCGGACGAGCCGGCGCTGTGGACATTCCAGGTGCCTGTGCGGATGTCTCCGCGGGGTGTCGGCCGGGGCCGGAGGACGACGACGGGCACGGGTTTTCGCCGCCGTCCAGGTCTCAGGTGCGCTGTCGGTTGCGCAGCGAGTCGAGGAACACCGCGAGCAGCACGACCACGCCGACGACGATGTTCTGCCACTCGGGCTGGATCGACATGATGCGCAGACCGTTCACGAGCACGCTCATGATGAGGGCGCCGATCACGGTGCCGAGGATGGATCCGCGTCCTCCCAGCAGCGAGGTGCCGCCGATGATGACCGCGGCGATCGCCTGCAGTTCGTATCCGGTGCCGATCTGCGGCTGGGCCGAGTCGAGTCTCGAGGCGATGACGATGCCCGCGACTCCCGTGAAGGCGCCGGCGAACATGTAAATGAGGATCGTCCAGCGACGGGTGTTGACGCCCGAGAGGCGCGTGGCCTCCTCGTTCGAGCCGATCGCGAACGTGTACCGGCCGAGGAGCGTCTTCGACAGCACCAGGTACGCGATGATCGCGAGCACGGCGGTCACGAGCACGGCGTTCGGAATTCCGGGGATGATCACGCCGAGGGCGATCTTCTTGAAGTCGGGGGCCGACGTCGAGAAGTAGATCGGTGCGACACCCGAGATCACGAGGGCGAGGCCGCCGGCGATCATCATCATCGCGAGGGTGGCGATGAACGGCGGGAGGCGGAGGAACGTGATGTTCACACCGTTCACGAGCCCCATCAGCACACCGGTCAGGATGCCGCCGATGACGCCGACCCACACCGGGAGCCCCATGTTGGTCACGAACACACCCGTCATCACGGCGCACAGCGCCATGCCGGTGCCGATCGACAGGTCGATGCCGCCGGTGATGATGACGAAGGTGGTGCCGAGGGCGAGGATGCCGATGACCGCCGTCGACAGCAGCACCGTGGCGATGTTGCTGAAGGTGAAGAAGTTCGGGCTGGCGATCGAGAAGAAGATGATCAGCACGATGAGCGTGCCGAACGCCAGCGACTGCTGGAACTGACGCTTCAAGAACGCGCCGACGTCCCTCTTGTCCGTGTGCTCGTTCACGGCTGTCTGGATGATCGTCGTCGTCGACGATCCGGGCTGCTGCGGAGCGCTCATCAGTCTTCCTCCCCGTGGGCTGCGAGTTGCATGATCTTCTCCTGGCTTGCTTCCTCGTTGCGGAGCGTCCCGGTGATGCGGCCGTTGGCGAACACCGCGATGCGGTTCGCCACGCGGAGGATCTCCGGGAGCTCGGATGAGATGACGATGATGGATTTGCCTGCATCAGCGAGCTGCTGCATGAGGCGGTAGATCTCCTCCTTCGCGCCGACGTCGATGCCTCGCGTCGGTTCGTCGAAGATGAGGATGTCGCAGTCGCGCATCAGCCACCGCGCGATGACGACCTTCTGCTGGTTGCCTCCGGAGAGGAGCTTGACCACCTGGTTGACCGAGGGGGTCTTCACCCGCAGCTGCTGCACGTACTCCTTGGTGCGGTTCTTCGCCTTGCTGTCGCTCATCCAGCCGATCGCGTTGGCGTAGGAGCCGAGCGAGGCCAGCACGGTGTTGAACGTCACGTCCTGCTCGAGCATGAGCCCGAGGAGCTTGCGGTCCTCCGAGAGGTATCCGACGCCGTGCTGCACCGCGTCGGCGGGCTGGGCGATCTTCACGGTGCGGCCGTCTATCGCGATGGTGCCGCCGTCTCGATGGTCCGCACCGATCACGGCCCTCGCGGTCTCGGTACGCCCTGCGCCCATCAGCCCGGCGAAGCCGAGGATCTCGCCCTTGTGCAGCTGGAAGGACACGTCTTTCAGGAGGCTCCTGGTCGACAGCCCCTGGACGTCGAGGACGATCGGGTCGTTGGCGTGCTCGCGGGCCTGAGGACGGGTTCCCTCGTCGATCACACGTCCGACCATCATCTCGATGATCGTCGGGATGGTGATCTCGGCCCTGTCGAGTGATCCGATGTATGTACCGTCACGCAGAACGGTCACGCGATCGGCCAGGCGACGCAACTCGTCCATGCGGTGCGAGATGTAGACGATCCCGGTGCCGCGCGCCTTGAGCTGCTCGATCAGCACGAACAGCGTCTCGACCTCGGTGTCGGTGAGGGCCGAGGTGGGCTCATCCATGATGAGCACCTTGGCGTTGAA
The DNA here is from genome assembly GCF_052115285.1 of Microbacterium sp. 2RAF4. NCBI lineage: Bacteria > Bacillati > Actinomycetota > Actinomycetes > Micrococcales > Microbacteriaceae > Microbacterium > Microbacterium sp. 2RAF4. The sequence goes on from NZ_JBFRGI010000002.1 coordinate 1,149,384, forward strand.
CGACAGGGCCTTGGCGATCTCGACCATCTGCTGCTCGGCCACCGTGAGCTCGCCGACGAGCTGCCGCGGGTTCAGATGGATGTCGAGGCGCTGCAGCAGTTCTGCGGTCTGGGCGTTGAGCTTGCGCTCCGACAGGAACGGGCCCGTCGTCGGCTCCCGCCCCACGTAGATGTTCTGCGCCACGGTCAGATCGGGCATCAGGTTGAGCTCCTGATGGATGATCGTGATGCCCAGCTCCTGCGCCTGAAGAGGGCTCGTGAGCTCGACCTCCTGACCCTCGAACGTGATCGTCCCCTCGTCCTTGGTGTAGATCCCGGAGAGGATCTTCATCAGGGTCGACTTTCCCGCGCCGTTCTCACCCACGAGCACGAGCACCTCGCCGGCGTGCACCTCGAGGTGCACGTCCTTCAGCGCCTGCACGCCGGGGAATCCTTTGCTGATCCCCTCGACCCGGAGGATGGGTCCACTCATGCGCTCACCTGCTTCCTTGAAGGTTCTGCTTCGATGCCGACGGACCATTCCGTCGCAAACATCGGATCAATTCTGCGTCCTACGCTACGGGCAGCGCAAGTTGTATCTAAATGTATCTAACGTCGGCGAGGTTGGGAAGACCTGTAATGACATCTTGATCTTTCCCCGCCCTTCACCGACTCAGTGCAGGCGGATCGACTCGATCGCGACGAGCTTGTCGCGGATGTAGGCGTTGGCGTGGGCACCGAGCTCGGCGTTGTCGTTCCAGAGGTTCCGCCAGATGCCGAGCATGCGGCTGAGGTCCGGGGCGACGACCGCCGACGAGAACGACTCGAACACGATCGGGCCGTCGTACCCGATACGCCCGAGCGCCTTGAAGAACGTGTCGAAGTCGACGGTGCCGGTTCCCAGATATCCGCGGTGACTCTCGCCGATGTGCACGTAGCGCAGGGCGGGAGCGGCATCGAGGACCGGCGCGAACATATCCGACTCCTCGATGTTCATGTGGTACGTGTCGATGTGGATCCCGAGGTTCGGCCGGTCGACCTCGGCGACATAGGCCAAGGCCTGACGAGCGGTGTTGAGCACGTTCGTCTCGTAGCGGTTCACGACCTCGAGCGAGACCGATACCCCGCGCCCGGCGGCATGGTCGGCCACCCGCGCGATCACGGCCCGGCTGCTCGCGAGCCCCTCGGTGGTCACGGGCTCCATGTACTTCTTCATCGCGCTGTAGATCACGCCGCAGAAGTGCTTCCCTCCGAGATCCGCGAGCACGTCGACGGCCTTGATGAGCAGGGCTTCACCCGCCGCGACGATCGCGGGGTCGGAGCTCGTGACATCGGTCGCCTCAGACAGGCCGAGCGAGGCGCTGACGTCGAGGCCGTACTCCTCGAGAGCATCCTTCGCGACCGCGACGTCGAAGGAGAACGGATCCATCAGCGGGAACTCGATGAGGTCGAATCCCGCCTCCTTGGTCTTCTGCACCGCCAGACGGATGCCCTCGGCATCGAAGTTCCCCGTCCAGACCAAACCATGACAGCCGATGTTCATGAGACCTCTCACAGCGGGTGTCCGGCACCGTCGCCGCCTCGGACTTGGCACGTGCCAAGTTCGGTGTGCGAGTCACGCTACGTCGGTGGCGGCAGCGGTGTCAAGAACTTTCTTGGCACGTTGCAACTCCTCCGATATCCTGAGGCCGCCGATACGGTCAGGAGCCCAGGCCGACGCGGCGACGATGAAGACGAAGGAGCCCCATGCCCGCGAGCGTCAAGGACGTCGCCGCCCTCGCGGGAGTCTCCTCCTCCACCGTGTCGAACTACCTCAACCACCCGCACGTGCTCGGAGCGGCCAGCCGCGAGCGGGTGCGGGCCGCGATCGAAGAGCTCGACTTCGTGCCCAACGAGTCGGCTCGGCAGCTGCGGGCAGGCTCCAGCAAAGCGCTGGCGCTCATCCTCCTCGACGCCTGGCTGCCCTACTTCCACGACCTCTCGCGCGGAGTCGAGGACGTGGCGCGCGAGGGCGGCTGGTCGCTCTTCTTCAGCAACAGCGACCGCGACGAGACGCAGGAGCGACGCAACCTCGACATGTTCGAGGCGCACCGTGTGCAGGGCATCGTCATCTATCCGCTCGGCGACGTCGTACCGCGCCTCGAAGCGCTCTCCGATCGCGGCATCCGCTCCGTCGTGGTGGGACCGATCCCCGACTCGTCGAAGGTCGCATCCGTGCTGTTCGACGACCGCGCCGGCGGCCGCCTCGCGGGGAAGCACCTCGTCGAGCTCGGGCGACGACGCATCCTGTTCCTCGGCAACCCGGCGGTGAGCCAGTCGAACGATCGTCTGGCCGGGCTCCGCGAGGCCGTCGCCGACACGGACGCGACGGTGTCGACGGTCGAGGTGCCGCACCTGGCGACCGAGGACGGCCTGGAGGCCGGCATGCGGATCATCGCCCTGCCCGCCGGCGAGCGGCCCGACGCCGTGTTCGCCGCGAACGACATGGTGGCGCTCGGCGTGCTCACACAGTTGCTGCGCCACGGCGTCCGTGTGCCGGAGGAGATCGCACTCATCGGGTTCGACGATGTCGCCCAGGCCCACCAGGGTGTCGTCCCGCTCACCAGCGTGCGCCAGCCCGGCTACGAGATCGGCCGCGCCGCCGGCACCGCCCTTCTGGCACAGCTCGCGGACCCCTCGGCACCCCCGCCCGCGACGACGCCGTTCCCCGCCGAGCTCATCGTGCGGGAGTCGACCGTCGGTCGCTGAGACTGTCGGCCTCTGGCAGCCGCGGTGATCAACTCCTCGAGAACGTGCCACCGAACGCCCATTCCGGGGTGATCCGGGCTCGACTACATCGTTCGTGAGGAGTTGTTCACGCGATCCGGCCGATCGGCGCCCTCCTTCGTCAGGCCGAGGGGTGGCCGACCACGCCCTTGCGCAGCAGCGCGTTGCCGTATTTGCGCGTCTCACCCGTGCGCACCATCAGATACGCGGTCTTCGCGACCTCGTAGTAGGCGAACCGCTCGACGAAGGCCGTCGTGTCCACGGCTGTACCCGCCGCCGCCATGAGCTCGCGCTGCACGTCGAGCACCTCGCCGTCGGCCGACGCCATCAGATCGAGGCCGGGGGCGTCGTCCAGCGGCAGCACGGTGCGGATGGCGGCCACCACCTCAGGCGTCGTCGTGCCGGGCAGGTCGATCACACGCGCGCCGAGACCCCACGCGGGGAAGTGCGCATCGGCGACGACCACGGCATCGGAGTGCCCCATGCGATCGAGGTGCAGCAGCAGCTCCCCCGTCAGCAGGGGGTGGATTCCTTCGAGCACGAGTGCTCCTCTCGTCGAGCTGTCGGGTGATTCAGGAGACGCCTGATCCAGCCGGGATGAGCCCCTCCGCGGCGAGGTCCTCCCACAGCGAGGCCGGGATGTCGAGCGCGGCGTACTCCGCATTCTGCTGCAGCTGCGCCGGGCGACTGCCACCGACCACCACCGAGCGCACCACGTCGGACTGCAGCGGGAACCGGATCGCCGCGGCCGGCAGGGGTACATCGTGGTCGGCGCACACCGCGGCGATGCGCACCAGGCGTTCCCACAGCTCGTCGGGGAGCTGTCCGTACTCGTAGCGGCCATCCCTCCGCGGCTCGTTCGAGGCGAGGAGCCCGGAGTTGAACACCGACGCCGCGACGATTCCGGTCCCGGTCTCCCGGCACGCAGGCAGCACGTCGACCGCGGCCGGCTGCTCCAGCAGCGTGTAGCGACCGGCCACCATCACGAGGTCGAGGTCGGCGGAACGCACCGACGCCGCGAGGGCTTCCGACACCATCGAGCCGATGCCGATCGCGGTCACCTCGCCGTCCGCGCGCAGCTGCTCCAGGGCGGGAAGGGCCTCGGCGAGCGCGAGGTCGAGGTCGTGCCGCTCCGGATCGTGCAGATAGAGCAGGTCGATGTGCTCGATGCCCAGCCGCTCGCGGGACTCCTCCAGGCTCGTGCGGATGCCGTCCGCCGAGAAGTCCCAGACGCGCTGGAGGTCGTCAGGCACGTGGAAGTCGTTGGCGGTGTCGAGGCCGCCGGCGTGATCGGGGTTCGGGCGCAGCAGGCGGCCGACCTTGGTCGAGAGCACATACTCGTTGCGGGGCTTGGTCTGCAGGAAGGCCCCGAGCCGACGCTCGGAGAGGCCGAGGCCGTAGTGCGGAGCCGTGTCGTAGAAGCGGATGCCGCTCTCCCAGGCCGCGTCCAACACGGCCCAGGCGTCGTCGTCTGACAGCTCGCGGAAGAGGTTGCCGACGTTCGCGGCACCGTAGCCGAGCGTGGGGACCTGCAGACGATCGGACACGCCGCTCAGATCAGGCACCGACATGCGCACCCGTCCAGGTGTACTCGGCGATGCTGTCGGACTTCATCTCCATGCCCGTGCCCGGTGCGGTGGGAGCCATGTAAGAGCCGCCCTGGATGTCGGTCGGCACCACGAAGTGCTCGTGCAGGTGGTCGACGAACTCGATCATCCGGCCTTCCCGCGTGCCGGTGACGGCGACGAAGTCGAACATCGACAGGTGCTGCACGGCCTCGCACAGGCCGACGCCGCCGGCATGCGGGCAGACCGGCACCCCGAACTTGGCGGCGAGCAGCAGGTTGGCGATGTTCTCGTTCACTCCGGCCACGCGCACGGCGTCGATCTGCATGACCGAGATGGCCTCGGCCTGCAGCAGCTGCTTGAAGATGACACGGTTCTGCGCGTGCTCACCGGTGGCGACGCGAATGGGGGCGATACCGCGGGCGATCTCGGCGTGACCGAGGACGTCGTCGGGGCTCGTGGGCTCCTCGATCCACGCGGGGTGGAACTCGGCCAGCGCGTTCACCCATTCGATCGCCTCGGACACCTCCCAGCGCTGGTTCGCGTCGATCGCGATCGGGAAGTCGGGGCCGCACACCTCGCGGGCCTTGCGGAAGCGGCGGATGTCGTCCTGCAGGTCCGCGCCCACCTTGAGCTTGATCTGCGTGAAGCCGTCGGCCATGGCCTCGCGGGCGAGGCGTTCGAGCTTCTCGTCGGAGTAGCCGAGCCACCCGGGGCTGGTCGTGTAACCCGGGTAGCCGGTGGCGAGCAGCTGCTGCTCCCGCTCGGCCCGACCGGGCTCCGCGGCGCGCAGGATCTCGAGGGCGTCCTCGCGGGTGAGGGCGTTGGTGAGGTAGCGGAAGTCGACGAGGTCGACCAGCTCCTCCGGCGTCATCCGGGCGAGGAGCTGCCAGAGCGGCAGGCCCGCACGCTTGGCCTTGATGTCCCACAGCGCGTTGATGACCGCGCCGATGGCCATGTGCATGACGCCCTTCTCCGGACCCAGCCAGCGCAGCTGCGAGTCGCCGATGATGTCACGGAACGTGCCGCCCATGTCGTCGAGCAGCGGCTCGATCTCGCGTCCGACCAGGTGTCCGGCGAGCGCGTCGATCGCCGCGACCTGCACATCGTTGCCGCGGCCGATCGTGAAGACGAAGGCGTGCCCCTCGATGTCGTCGCCCGCGTCGGTACGCACGATGACGTATGCCGCCGAGTAGTCGGGGTCGGGGTTCATCGCGTCCGACCCGTCCAGGCTCAGAGACGTGGGGAAGCGGATGTCGGTGGTGTCGAGGGCGACGATACGGCTCACGGGATTCCTCTCCATGCACGGGTGATTTCTCCGTGCGGATCTCTTGGAGTGTAAACATCCGATGTCTATACTGTCAACGAGACCGGCCGCCTCGTCGCGGCATCCCGACCGATCAGGAGAAACATGAAGTTCGCGCGGCTCGGCACCCCCGGGAATGAGATCCCCGTCCTCGTGGAGGGCGAACGATACCTCGACCTCCGCCCCGTAACATCCGATGTGGACGGAGCCTTCCTCGAGAGCGACTTCGTCGCCCGCGTGACCGCGGCCCGGGATGCCGGAGACCTCCCCGAGCTCGCGGACGCCTCCTCCCTGCGCGTCGGCGCCCCGATCGCCCGCCCGAGCGCCGTGATCTGCATCGGCATGAACTACGCAGCCCACGCAGCCGAGTCGGGATCGGAGCCACCCACCATCCCGATCCTCTTCCTCAAGACACCGAACACGGTCGTCGGCCCGGACGACACGGTGACGATCCCCCGCGGCAGCGAGAAGACCGACTGGGAGGTCGAGCTCGGCATCGTGATCGGCAGCCGCACCGCGTACCTCGACAGCCCAGAGGAGTCGATGGCGCACGTGGCCGGCTTCGTCGCCGCGAACGACGTCTCCGAGCGCGACTTCCAGATGGCGGTCTCCGGAGGGCAGTGGTCGAAGGGCAAGATCGCCGCCGGCTTCAATCCGACCGGTCCGTGGCTCGTCACCCCCGATGAGGTCGACCACCAGGCCCTCGGCCTGCGCAGCTTCGTGAACGGCGAGCCCCGGCAGGACTCGAACACGAGCGACATGATCTTCACGGTCGAGCAGATCGTGCACCACCTGTCGCAGTACGTGACGCTCGAGCCGGGTGACCTGATCCTCACCGGCACCCCGCAGGGCGTCGCGCTGTCCGGCAAGTACCCCTACCTGGCCGCGGGCGACGTGGTCGAGATCGAGATCGACGGCCTCGGTCGTCAGCGACAGGAGTTCGTGGCATGGGAGGCCCGCAAGTGAGCGCATTGAACGGACGGGATGGGTTGAACGGGCTGGTGGCGATCGTCACCGGCGGCGCATCCGGCATCGGCGCGGCGATCGCGCAGCGACTGCACGCCGACGGGGCGACGATCGCGGTGCTCGATCGCGACACCGCCACGGCCGACCCGGCCTTCGCCGCCTTCACGGCCGACGTCTCCGACCGCGCGAGCGTCGACGCCGCTGTCGCCGCCGTCGGTGAGAAGTTCGGACGCATCGACATCGTCGTGAACAACGCGGGTATCGGCGCCCAGGGCGACATCGCCGCGAACGACGACGACGAGTGGGCCCGGGTGCTCTCGGTCAACGTGACCGGCATCGCGCGCGTCACCTCTGCCGCCCTCCCCTGGCTGCGGGAGTCGCCGGCGGCAGCGATCTGCAACACGGCCTCCATCGCCTCGACCACCGGCCTGCCGCAGCGCGCGCTCTACAGTGCGTCGAAGGGGGCGGTCTCCGCCCTCACCCGCGCGATGGCCGCCGACCACCTGCGCGAAGGCATCCGCGTGAACGCCGTCAACCCCGGAACGGCCGACACCCCCTGGGTGGGTCGACTTCTCGACTCGGCCACCGATCCCGCCGCCGAGCGCGCGGCCCTCGAAGCGCGCCAGCCCCACGGACGCCTGGTCAGCCCCGACGAGGTCGCCGCCGCGGTGGCGTATCTCGTGGGCCCGTCAGCCGGCTCGACCACCGGGACCTTCATCGAGGTCGACGGCGGCATGGCCCAACTGCGCCTGCGCGCGGAGTAGTCCCCCGCTTTCGAATCGCGCAGCCGGTTCCGTCCGCACCACGGATCGGACCGGTTGCGCGATTCGAAACCCTCAGCCCGAGGCGTCGATCCGGTAGAACCGCTCGGCGTTGCGCCAGAACAGGGCGTCGACATCGTGGCCGCGCGCCTCCGCCCACGCGATGATGACATCGGCCCCGCGCGATCGTGCCGTGGGCTGATATTCCGCCTTCCCGCCCTCTGGCGCGTCCGGGTCACCGGGCTCTGCCGGACCGATCGCCGAGACGGGCCAATCGCTCCCCCACATCAGGCGCTCGACGCCGAAGGCATCGGCGGCCACGTCGAGGAACGGCACCAGCTGCTCCGCCGCCCAGTCTCCCCCTGCCTCCGCCTGCAGACCGGAGAGCTTGCAGAACGCATTCGCATGGGCTGCCACCTCCGTCAGGTCGCGCACCCATTCGGCTGAGGGTGCGAGCGGCGCGGCAGCCGTGCCGACCGCCGGCTTGCCGAGGTGGTCGAGCACGATCCGCAGCTCGGGGATCGCTGCCGCGAGACGCGCCACCTCGGGCAGCTGCTCGGCACGGACGCAGGCGTCGAAGGCCAGGTCGCGCCGTGCCACCTCCCGCGCGCCGGTCACGAATGCCGCGGAGAGGGCCAACCCGTCAGGACCGTCCTGCAGGAGATGACGCACGCCGACCACGAGAGGCTCGGCCGCGAGGCCCTCCAGGTGCACCACCGTGTCGGTATCCCGATCCAGACGGATGCCCGCCACGATCCCGACGACGCCCGCCGCGGGGGCGAGCTCCTCGACCCAGCGCACCTCGTCGAGGAAGTCGTCTTCGACGGTCTCCGCCTGCACGAAGATCGACCGCTCGGTCTCCGCACGCGCCACACGGGCACGCTCGAGCTCCGCCCCGGCGAAGCGTCCTGAGAGCGGCCCGTCGAGCCACGTGTAGGTCAAGGCCTCCGGATCCCAGAGGTGCAGATGTGAATCGAGAACACGCATGGCTCCCATCCTGCCGGAGACATCCGATCAATCGCTAGGATGACGCCATGGCAGTCACCGACGAGGCGATCGAGAAGATCAAGGCGATGATCGTGGCGGGCGAGCTCGCCCCGGGTGATCGGCTTCCCCCGGAGAAGGAGCTGTCCGAACGGCTCGGCCTCTCCCGCAACTCCATGCGCGAGGCGGTCAAGGCGCTCGAGGTCATCCGGGTGCTGGACGTGCGACGAGGCGACGGCACCTATGTCACGAGCCTCGAACCCCACCTGCTGCTGGAGGCGATCTCGTTCGTCGTCGACATGCACGACGACGATTCGATGCTCGAGATCTTCGCGGTCCGTCGGATGCTGGAGTCGCAGGCGACCGGGTTGGCGGCCACGCTCGGCACCGAGGAGCAGATCTCCGAGCTGCGTGACGAGGTCGATGCGGTCGATGCGGCCGTCACGATCGAGGCGCTCGTCGACCACGACATCCGCTTCCATCGTGAGATCGTCGCGATGTCGGGCAACGCGTATCTCGCGAGCCTGATCGAGCACCTGAGCAGCCAGACCGTGCGTGCGCGGGTCTGGCGCGGTCTCACGGAGGCCGGCGCGGTCGAGCGCACCCTGTCGGAGCACCGGGCCATCGCCGACGCGATCGCCCAGCACGACTCCGCCCTCGCGACCTCGCTCGCCACGGCGCACATCGCGGGTGTCGAGCGCTGGCTGCGTCAGGCCGCGGCGAACTGATCCGCTCCGGAGCGTCGCTCAGGCGCCGAGGCGCACCATCGCGGCGTCGAACTCGACTGCCGAGCTGTCGCTCACCTCGTGCAGGAGCACCTGGTCGAGCACGTCGGGCGCCGCGGTGAAGTAGGGAACGCCGGCCAACCGCAGGCCGGTGATGTCATCCGGCGACCGCAGCGACGCCGCGAGCACGTTCGAGCCGCTTCCCGCGCACACCGCCTGCATCCGCGCGATGGTCGCATCGCCGTCGAACCCGGCATCCCGCATCCGCCCGAGGTAGGGCGCGATGTACTGCGCCCCGATCGACGCGCACGCGAGCGCCTGAGCGACCGAGTACACGGCCGTCACGAGCACGGTGGCGCCGTCGCGCACGAGAGCGGATGCCGCGGCGAAACCCGCGGCCGTCGCAGGCACCTTCACGGCCACACGGTCGCCCAGCGCGCGGATGCCGTCGGCGTTGCGGAGGAGCGATGCGGTGTCGCCACCCCACGTCTGGAAGAAGATCTCCCTCGCCCCTTCCGACTCCCAGCGGGCGTAGAGCTCCGGGATCTCGGCGGCGGTGCGTCCTGCGCGTTCGAGGATCGTCGGATTCGTGGTGACGCCGTGCACCACGCCGGCGGCGAGCAGGCGCGAGACGCGGTCGACGTCGGCACTGTCGACGTACAGGCGTGGCGCGATCGGGTTCATCGGGGCTCCTCGCGGACAACCTGTCGTTACAGGTGCGGATTCGGCTAATGTAATGACAGCCACCGCGGTCTGTCAAAGCGTCGGCTATGCCTGCCGTCGAAGAAGATCAGGAGCGAGATGACCCCCGCACACCCCCAGGAGCGCACCGGCGTCGTGATCGTCGGAAGCGTCACGGCCGATGTCACCACCTTCTCCGGACGCCTCCCCGCCAGGGGCGAGACCATCCTGGGCGACGAGTTCACCCTCATGCTGGGAGGCAAAGGTGCCAACCAGGCCGTCGCCGCCGGGCGCTCGGGTGCACGGACGAGCTTCGTCGGCTGCGTGGGCGACGACCTCTTCCACGATCTCGTCGTCGACGGGCTCACGGCCGCCGGGGTCGACCTGGCACACCTGCGCACGGTTCCCGGCCCGACCGGTGTGGCGCACATCCGCGTCGACTCCTCGGCGCAGAACGACATCGTGATGGTGCCGCTGGCCAACGCCGCCCTGAGCGCCGCACAGATCGACGAGGCACTCGCGGCTCTCGCTCCCACCACGTCGGTGCTGCTCACGCAGCTCGAGACCCCCTCCGCACTCACCGCGCACATCACCGCACGAGGACGCGAACACGGCATGACGGTCATCCTCGATCCCGCCCCTGCCGCCGAGCTCGACGCCGAGATCTGGCGGAGCATCGACATCGTCACCCCCAACGAGACCGAGGCGACACTGATCAGCGGTATCGAGGTCACGGACGCGGATTCGGCCGAGCGCGCCGGCCGCTGGTTCCTCGCCCAGGGGGTGGGCGCCGCGGTCATCACGCTCGCGGGCCAGGGGTCGTGCGTCGTGACGGCGGAGGGCGCCGCCGTGATCCCGCCGTTCCCCGTCGACGCCGTGGACACGACAGCAGCGGGAGACGCCTACGCGGGCTATCTCGGTGCAGCCCTCGCCAACGGGAGCAGCCTGGAGGACGCCGTGCGGTTGGCCACAGCGGCGGGCGCGCTCACGGTCACCAAGCAGGGCGCATCGCCGAGCCTTCCCCACCGCGCGGAGGTCGAGGCGTTCCTGGCCGAGCGCACCGCCACATCCGTCGCGAGCTGACCCCGCGATCGCCGCATCCGGAGAACCGAGGAGACCCATGCGAAAGACCGCCACCACGATCAACCCCGCGCTCTCCCGCGTGATCAGCGAGACGGGGCACACCGACCTGATCGTCGTCACCGACGCGGGTCTGCCCATCCCTCCGGGCTCCGAGCGCATCGATCTGGCGTATCGCCCCGGGGCGCCGGCCTTCCTCGACGTGCTCGACACCGTGCTCGCCGAGCTGGTGGTCGAGGGCGCCACCGTCTCGGCCGAGGTGGCGGAGCGGAGCCCCGAAGTGCTCGAGGCGTTGCGGGAGCGGTTCGCCGGCGAGGGCTTCGAGATCGCGCTCATCCCGCACGTCGAGTTCAAGAAGCTCAGCCAGGGCGCCCGCGCCTTCGTGCGCTCCGGGGAGTTCACCCCCTACGCGAACGTGATCCTGCACGCGGGGGTGGCGTACTGATGGCCATCGTCGACGACGCGATCGATCGGCACTCCGCCGCCCCCATGTACGACCAACTGCGCCAGCTGATCATCGACGGCATCGCCCGTGACGGCCTGCAGCCCGGCGATCCGCTCCCCGGAGAGCACCGACTGTGCGAGCGCTACGGCATCTCCCGCACCGTGGTGCGTCAAGCGCTCGCCCAGCTCGAGCACGAGGGGCTCGTCGAGCGCGTGAAGGGCAAGGGCACCTTCGTCTCCCGGCCCCGCACGAGCGAGAGCCTGGTGCACACCCTCGTGGGCCTGTACGACGACGTCGAGCGGCGTGGCGGACACGTGCACAGCGACGTGCTGCGCCACGAGCAGACGACGGCGGACGAGGAGATCGCGCTCGCGCTGGAGGTGTCCGTCGGCTCCCCCGTCGTCGTGCTCGAGCGTCTGCGCCACGTCGACGGCGAGCCGTGGTCGCTCTCGACGACCTGGATGCCCGACGCCGTGGGCTCGGTGACGCTCGGCGCCGACCTGACCGAGGCGTCGCTGTACCGGCTGCTCGCCGATAACGACATCGTGGCGACGCACGGCGTGCGCTCGGCGGAGGCGACAGTGGCCACGCACGAGCAGGCGCAGCATCTCGGCGTCAGCGCGGGCTCGGCCCTGCTGCGTCTGCGCAGCATCAGCCGCAGCGCCGACGGCACGCCCATCGAGTACTTCATCGCGTACCACCGCGGCGACCGGTCGCGCTTCGAGTTCCAGCTGCAGCAGGAGCAGTCGCAGGCCTCGCTGCTGCATGTCGACGGCGAGGGCGGGGCCTCGCGCGCCGGAACGGTCGGCTGAGCGCCCGGTAGTCTCGAGGGCATGAGCGACTGGACCAGCACCGCGATCGCCCTGCTGGAAGCCGATGCCAACCGCAGCGCCGACACGCACCTGCACCTCTTCCCGCTGCCGCCGGAATGGGGCATCGACCTGTACCTCAAAGACGAATCCGTGCACCCGACAGGTTCCCTCAAGCACCGCCTCGCGCGTTCGCTCCTCCTCTACGGCCTGGTCAACGGCCGCATCCGGCAGGACACCACGCTCGTGGAATCGTCGAGCGGCTCGACCGCCGTCTCGGAGGCGTACTTCGCCCGGATGCTCGGGTTGAAGTTCATCACCGTCGTTCCGCGTTCGACGGTGCAGGAGAAGATCGACCTCATCGAGTTCTACGGCGGCACCTGCCACTTCGTCGACCGCGCGGAGGACATGTCCCCCGAGGCGCAGCGCCTCGCAGCGGACTGCACCGGCCACTACCTCGACCAGTTCACGTTCGCGGAGCGTGCGACCGACTGGCGCGGCAACAACAACATCGCCGAGAGCGTGTTCAGCCAGCTCGCCCAGGAGCGCCACCCCATCCCCACCTGGATCGTCACAGGTGCGGGAACGGGAGGCACCAGCGCCACGTTCGGTCGCTACGTGAAGTACCGGATGCACGACACCAAGGTCGCGGTCGTCGACCCGGAGGGCTCGGCGTTCTACGACGGATGGGCCGGCACCGTTGACCCGCCGACCGGTCGTCCGAGTCGCATCGAGGGCATCGGCCGCCCGCGCGTCGAGGCGTCGTTCGTGCCCACCGTGATCGACGAGATGATCCAGGTCCCCGATGCGGGGTCGATCGCCGCGATCCGCCTGCTGCGTGAACGCACCCTGCACTGGGCCGGCGGGTCGACGGGCACGAACCTCTACGGCGCGTTCCAGCTCATCGCGCGGATGCGGGCCGCGGGCGAGACCGGCAGTGTCGTGACCCTGATCTGCGACAGCGGAGTCCGCTACGCCAACACCTACTACTCCGACGAGTGGGTCGCGGCTCAAGGCTGGGACCTCGCCCCGCACCGCGCCCTGCTGGAGCGGTTCCTCGAGTCCGGCATCTGGGACGAGTGAGGGCTGCGGGCTACGCTGGCCGCATGACTACTCTGATCCTCACCGTCGCGGGTGCAGACCGTCCTGGCCTCGTGGCCGCCGTCGCCGATGTCGTGGACGCGCACGGCGGCAACTGGGAGAACAGCTCACTGGCCGAGCTCGCCGGCACGTTCGCGGGCGTGATCGAGGTCTCGGTCGCCGACGACAGGGAGGCCGAGCTGACCTCGGCGCTCCGCGGCCTCCAGGGTCAGGGGCTCCTCACGCTCGCCGTGCTCACCGGCAGCCAGGACGCATCCGCCGACGACGATCGGCTGCTCGAGATCCAGGTGCTCGGCAACGACCGGCCCGGCATCGTGCGCGAGGTCTCCGGCGTGCTGAACGCCCACGCCCTGAGCATCGAGGAGCTCGCCACCGAGACGCGCGACGCCGCGATGGCCGGAGGCCGCCTGTTCGAGGCGTCTGTCACCGCGAAGGTCCCGGCCGACGTCGACCTCGACGCCCTGCGCACCGACCTCGAGCGCATCGCCGCCGAGATCCAGGTCGACATCACCCTCGCCTGAGGTCCCTCCCCCTCCCCCTCCTCCTCCCCCTCCACCCCGAAACCCACGCTCCGCGCCGAGACCCACGGTGAAAGCCGCCGCTGGGCGTGGGTCTGGGCGACGACGATGGGTTTCGACGCTGGGTGTCGAGGAGAGGACGTCAGAGGCCGGAGTACTTCCGCACCCAGTACTCCGTGTAGGCGACGTGCGCGGAGGCCGCCGCAGAGGCCGCGACCGGATCCGCCGCGGCCAGGCCGCGCAGGATCGCGCGGTGCCCGGCGTCGGAGTGGATCTTGAGCTCCGCGGCATCCTCGGGCTCGGAGATCCGGTACGCCCGGGAGCGCGAGCGGAGCACGTCGATGAGGCTGGTCAGCGCCTCATTGCCCGCGACCGCGGAGATCGCCATGTGGAACTCGTGATCGAGCCGTGACTGCGCCTCGAAGTCGGTGGTCGCCTCGATCTCGTCGAGCACGCGGTCGAGCGACTCCACCGTCTCGTCGTCGATGCGTGCGGCGGCGAGCGCGGCGGCGTGGGGTTCGAGCACTCGGCGCAGCTCGGTCAGTTCGAGCACGCCCGCCATCGGCAACAGCCCGACGGTGAGCGAGAGACTGCCGATGAGGTCGGCGGCGCGCAGCTCGCTGACGTAGCTGCCCGATCCGTGTCGCGTCTCGAGCACCCCGAGGGCGGCGAGTGTGCGAATCGCCTCGCGCAGCGATCCACGGGAGACACCGAGGGTCTCGCACAGCTCGCCCTCGCTGGGAAGCCGGTCTCCCGGCCGCAGCGCGCCGTCCGCGATCAAGGCGCGCAGTCCGTGCAGCGCCGTGTCGAGTGCGCTCATCGTCGTCCTCCAGACACTCCGCGGCTCTTCGTGAAGTCTGTCGGAAGGTCCCGCTTCCGCAAACTCGTATGACAAGTATTTTTCATAACTCAGGATTCGTAGCGGAATCGGCAGCACTGTGGCAAAGTTGTGCAACAACTCGCCCGAACTCACCGATGAGGACCGATGCCCGCACCGCTGTTCCCCGCACCGCTCACGCTGACCTCCGGCATGCGAGCGCGCGACGCCTGGCCCCTGGACCCGTCCGTGATCCACCTGAACCACGGGTCCTTCGGCGCGGTCCCGTCCGTCGTCGTCGCTCAGCAGGACGCTCTGCGCCGCCGCGCCGACCTCAGCCCCGTCGAGTGGTTCCCGCGCATCGCGGAGCGCGTGCAGGAGGCCCGCGCGCGCACTGCGCCGTTCGTCGGTGCCCGCGCCGAGGACAGCGCCTTCGTGCCCAACGCCTCCGCCGCCGCGACCGTGGTCTTCAACGCCCTGCACCTCGACGCCGGCGACGAGATCCTCGTGACCGATCAGGGGTACGGCGCCATCACGATGGGAGCCGAGCGCCTCGCCCGGCGCTTCGGTGCGAGGGTCCGCGCCGTCGCGGTGCCGCTGCTCGCCTCCGACGACGAGATCGTGCAGCTCTTCGCCGACGAGCTCACCCCGCGCACCCGACTGATCGTCGTCGACCAGATCACCTCGCCGACCGCTCGCCTCCTGCCCACCCGACGTATCGCCGATGCCGCAGCCGAGCACGGCGTGCGCACCCTCGTCGACGGCGCTCACGCCCCCGGTCTGGTCCCCGACGCGGCCGCTGTCGCCGGCGGGGACTGGTGGTTCGGCAACATGCACAAGTGGCCCTGTGCACCGCGCGGCTCTGCCCTGCTGGTCACGGCGGCGCCCGACCGCGACGAGCTCTGGCCGCTGATCGACTCCTGGGCCGCGCGCGAGCCGTACCCCTCCCGCTTCGACACCCAGGGCACGATCGACGCCACCACGTACCTGGCCACCCCGACCGCCATCGACTTCATCGAGAGCGAGTTCGGGTGGGCAGCGGCTCGCACGGCGCTGACGGAGATCGCCGACGCCGGCGCCGAACTGATCGCCGAGGCCCTGCGCCCGTACAGCGACGAGGATCCCCTGACTCCGCTCCCCTCCCCTGTGCCATCGATGCGACTGGTACGCCTCCCGCTCGGGCTGGGCGCGACGAGAGAGGAGGCCGACGCGCTCCGGATGGATCTGCTCGACGAGGTCGGTGTCGAGACGGCGTTCACGAGCTTCCGCGGTGTCGGCTACTTCCGGCTGTCCGCACACCTCTACAACGAGGCCTCCGACTACGAGGCCTTCGTCGAACGCTGCATCCCGCAGATCCTCCGTCGCGCCGGCATCCGCCAAGCCGACTCCCTCGTCCTTCCCTGACCGCGCCCGCCCATCCACCCGACCGCAACACCCACCCCCACCCCCACCGAGAGGCACATCGTGAAGAACAAGATCTTGACGACCGCAGCGGGATTCGGCACCGTCGCCGTCCTCGCCCTCACCGGCTGCTCCGCAGGCTCCGGTCCCTCCGACGACGGCTCCGTCCAGCTGCAGATGGTCGAGAGCCTGACCAACCCCGCCCGCACCGAGCTGCTGCGCGGGCTCCTCGACGACTTCGAGAAGGCCAACCCGAAGATCACCGTCACCCTCGTCTCCCCGCCCACCGAGCAGGCCGACCAGAAGATCCAGCAGATGCTGCAGTCCGGCAAGGGTGTCGACGTGCTCGAGGTGCGCGACATCACCGTCGGGCCGTTCGCGAACAACGGCTGGCTGTACGACCTGGGCGACGATCTGAAGAAGTGGGACGGCTGGGATGCCCTGACCGAGAACGCGCAGTCGGCATCGGTCGCGGAGGACGGCAAGAGCTACTTCGTCCCCTACGGCTTCTACGGCCTGTCGCTCTTCTACCGCACGGACCTCGTCGAGCAGGCCGGCTTCGACGGCCCGCCGCACAGCTGGAAGGACCTGCTGGAGCAGGCGTCCGCCATCCAGGACCCGTCGAACAACATCTACGGCTATGCGTTCCGCGGCGGTCAGAACGCGAACAGCAACGTCGTCGCGGCGATCGAGGCCTACACGATCGATGGCCTCGACACGGAGGACGCGTTCCTCATGGAGGACGGCTCGACGATCTTCGCCGCTCCCGAAGCCCAGGAGGCCGTCGACGACTACTTCGACCTCTTCAAGGAGGCCTCGCCGCCGTCCGCCGTCTCGTGGGGCTACCCCGAGATGGTCGCCGGTTTCACCAACGGCACCACGGCCTTCCTTCTGCAGGACCCGGAGGTCATCGCGACGGTGCAGGACTCGTCCCTGACGGAGGACCAGTGGGACACCGCCCCGCTGCTCGTCGGGCCGTCCGGCAAGGCCGCACAGCCCCTCGCCGTCGCCGGCTGGGGCGTCGCGGAGAACAGCGAGCACAAGGAGGCAGCGGTCAAGCTCGTCGAGTTCCTGTCGTCGGCCGAGCCCGCCACCGAGTTCGCGCAGGCGAACAGCCTCGTCCCGATCATCGCGGCCGCCGCGGACGACGACTTCTACTCTTCGGGCCCGTGGACCAGCTACGTCACCATGACCGAGGACCCGGAGACCTACGTGAACGTGCGCCAGCCGCGCGGGGTCAGCTGGTGGACCGAGTGGATCCAGAAGTCCGACCAGGACGTGCAGAACGTGCTGCTCGGCAACATGTCCACGAAGGACCTCCTCGCCTCCTGGGATGCGTTCTGGACCGAGAAGTACGCCGCGGAGAAGGGTTGATCCGTGGCCCGCACCATCCGTGAAGGGGGCTCCGTCGGCACCGCGTCTGATCACGCAGTCGGCGGGGCCTCCCCGGCATCGCGTCGTCGCCCCTTCCGGGGTCGCACTGCGCTCACGCTGCTGGCGTTCCTCGCGCCGGCGATCGTCTTCGTCTGCTGGTTCACGTACTGGCCGATGCTGCAGGGCGCCCGCATGGCGTTCCACGACTGGAACCTGTGGGACCTCACGTCGACGCCGTTCGTCGGCTTCGACAACTTCCTCGCCGTCTTCCGGGATCCCGCCTTCCCGACCGTGGCGTGGAACTCCGTCCTCTGGGTCGTCGGCTCCCTCGTGCCGCAGCTCGTGATCGGCTTCCTCATCGCCCTCGCCCTGCGTAAGAGGTTCCGCTTCCGCGGGCTCTACCAGGCGCTGGTGTTCTTCCCGTGGGCCGTGTCCGGCTTCCTCATCGGCATGCTGTTCCGCTGGATGTTCAACGCCGAGTTCGGCGTCGTCAACGACCTGCTCATGAAGGCGGGTCTGATCGACGCACCGCTGCCGTGGCTGGCCGACCCGAAGCTCGCGATGTTCGCCGTGATCGTCGCGAACATCTGGTACGGCGTGACCTTCTTCGCGATCATGATCCTCGCGGCCCTGCAGTCGGTGCCGGACGAGATGCTGGAGGCGGCGAGCCTGGACGGCGCCGGCAAGGTGCGGCAGCTGTTCTCGATCATCATCCCGTACATCTCGATGACGCTGCTGCTGACGATCCTGCTGCGCGTGATCTGGATCTTCAACTTCCCCGACATCATCTACGCGATGACGAACGGCGGCCCGGCCAACCAGACCCACATCATCACGACGTGGATGATCAACTACACGCAGCAGGGCAACTACGGCATCGCAAGCGCCATCGGGCTCATCGTCGTGGCCTTCCTCATGGTGTTCTGCGCGTTCTACCTGATGGCGATGCGAAGGGTACAGCGATGACCATCACCTCATCTGTCCGGACCGGCTCCTCGGTCACGGAGACCCGTCGCATCACGGTGCCCGACCCGAAGTCCGCCCCGCGTCCCAAGCCCCGCGTCACGGTGGGGGGTGTGGTGCGTGTCGTCGGCCTGGGGCTGTGGCTGCTCATCACCCTGTTCCCGCTGTACTGGATCACGCTCACCGCGTTCAAGTCGCCTGGCACGATCAACCGCTTCCCGATCGAGTACTGGCCGAGCGAGCCCTCGCTGGACAACTTCACGAGCCTGTTCGAGAAGAGCTCGTTCGGAACGTTCCTGGCGAACTCGGCCATCGTGGCGGTGTCGGCCGGCGCGGTGGCGACGCTCATCGCGCTGCTCAGCGCCTACGTGCTGGCCCGGTTCGAGTTCCGCGGCAAGGGGGCGGTGCTCATCGCGTTCCTGTTGACGCAGATGATCCCGGCTTTCATCGCCCTGGGACCGCTGTACTCGATGATGACCGACCTCGGCCTGGTCGACACCAAGCCGGGCCTCATCCTCGTCTACATCGCGATCTGCATCCCGTTCTCCACGGTGATGCTGCGGGGCTTCTTCGAGAACGTCCCCGATGCGCTGGAGGAGGCGGCGATGATCGACGGCTGCTCACGCCTGGGCGCCCTGTTCCGGGTGCTCGTGCCGGTCATGACACCTGGCATCATCGCGGCGTTCATCTTCAACTTCGTGAACTGCTGGAACGAGCTGTTCCTGTCGGTCGTGCTGATGAACACCGACGCGAACCGCACAGTGCCATCGGCGCTGAACGGCTTCATCTCCACGTTCAACATCGACTGGGGCTCCATGAGCGCCGCGGCCGTGCTGACGATCCTCCCGACGATGGTCATGTTCGCCCTCGCCAGCCGCTGGATCGTCCAGGGCCTCACCGCCGGCGCAGTGAAGGAATAACCCCCACCACTCCACCGCTGGAGGCTCCGGTCGCGGACGCCTTGACGGTCTCGGCGAGCTGCTCCGGACGGGAGGCGCCGACGAGGGCCGCCGCCACGTTCGGGTTCTGCAGCACCCACGCGATCGCGAGCTGCGGCATCGACAGGCCAGCCTGCTCCGCGATCGGCTTGAGGCGCTGCACCGCGGTGAGGATGTCGTCCTGCAGGAAGCTCTTGATGAAGTCGGCACCGCTGTGCGGATCGGTCGCCCGCGACCCCGCGGGCACCGGCTGGCCCGGCAGGTACTTTCCGCTCAGCACACCCTGCGCCATCGGCGACCAGACGATCTGCGAGATGCCGAGCTCCTCAGACGCCGGGACGACCTTGCCCTCGATGACCCGCCACAGCATCGAGTACTGCGGCTGGTTGGAGATGAGCTGGATGCCGAGCTGCTTCGCCAGCGCGTGCCCTTCGCGCAGCTGCTCCGCGGTCCACTCCGAGACGCCGATGTAGAGCGCTTTGCCCTGACGGACGACGTCGGCGAAGGCCTGGAACGTCTCCTCGAGCGGGGTCTCGTAGTCGAAGCGGTGCGCCTGGTAGAGGTCGACGTAGTCGGTGCCGAGACGCGTGAGCGAACCGTTGATCGACTCGAAGATGTGCTTGCGGCTCAGACCGGTGTCGTTCGGGCCCTTGGGGCCGGTCGGGAAGTAGACCTTGGTGAAGATCTCCAGCCCTTCGCGGCGCTGACCCTCCAGCGCTTTGCCGAGCACGACCTCGGCCGCCGTGTTGGCGTAGGTGTCCGCGGTGTCGAACGTGGTGATGCCGGCGTCCAGGGCGGCGTGCACGGTCTTGACCGCGGCGTCGTCCTCGACCTGCGAGGCGTGCGTGACCCAGTTGCCGTAGGTGATCTCCGAGACCTTGAGACCGCTGTTGCCGAGATAGCGATAGTTGACCATGGACCCAACGCTACTGGCTGCCCACCATGCCGGGGCCGGATGCGTCGGGAAAGCGTCAGCCGGTGGTCGCAGCGGGGTGGTGGCGCATCGCAGTGACGATGCCGACGGCGACGAGCGCCGTAGCCGAGAGCGCACTGACGGCATAGAGCGGCCGCGCCCAAGGCGAGTAGTCGGCTCCGCTGATGCCGAAGGTATCGGCGAGCCCCATGCCAGCGCCGAACGAGGCGGCGAAGTAGCCGATCACGCCCAGCATCAGCAGCGCCAGGAAGCACATCGCCGCCACCAGCGGGTGCACACCGGTGGCGACGACGACGATCGACAGCACCACCGCCAGGACGACACCGACGCCGAGGATGAGGAACACCTGCCCGAGCATGAGGCTCTCCCCGGCACCCGACATCTCGAAGCGGATCTCCTCGAGGGTGAGGCCAGGCGCAGCGGCGAGCGGATTGAGTACCAGGATCTGCACCGCGGCGAGCGCGGCGTAGGCCGTGACGGCGAGCACGCCGACGATCGAGATCCCGAGAGTGCGACGCTGCGTCCGAGTCATGCGGGAATCCTAGGAAGCCATCCCGAGAGTCTCCCGATACTCGCGCCAGGCGGCTCCGAGGCGGCGCACACCCTCCGCCAACACGTCGTCCGGTGCCGTGAACGGGATGCGGATATGGTCGTCCGGCGAGACCGACACGGCGAACGCGGCGCTCCCCGCTATCGAGACGCCGTGCGTCGCGGCGACGCGGGCGAGCGCATCAGCGGAACCGGACGGGATCCGCACCCACAGCGACAACCCGCCGCGCGGCGGCTCGACCGCCCACTCGGGCAGGTGCTCGGCCATGAGGGTCTGCAGCAGCCGGAGGCGCTCCTGATGGATGCGGCTGTTCGCACGACGCAGGTCGTCGGCGCGCGCGATCAGGTCGAGGGCGAGCAGCTGCCCCGGAACACTCGTGGACTGATCGGCCAGCTGCCGCGCCCCTCGCAGACGGCGCACGAGCACGGGGTCGGCGCGCAGCCAGCCGATACGCAGCCCCGCCCACACCCATTTCGACACCGATTCGACCACGATGACCGGCGCATCCGCGCGCTCGGCAGCGAGCGTGGGAGGCACGACCCCGTCGAAGGAGATCCCCGCGAGCACACGGTCTTCGATGACGGGCACCCCGTACTGAGCGGCGAGCACGGCGACACGATGCCGCGCGGCGGCGGACAGGCGTGACCCGGTGGGGTTCTGGTGGTGCGGGTTGAGCGCGACGAGCACGGGCCGCATCCGGGCGAGCGCCTGTTCGAGCGCGTCCACGTCGAGGCCATCCGCTCCCATCGGGACGCCGTGCACCGTGCCGCCGCGCAGGCCGACCGAATCGGTGACTCCCGGCCAGGTGATCTCCTCGGCGAGCACGACGTCGCCCGGCCCCACGAGGGCGTTCACGACGAGACTGATGGCCTGCTGGGCGCCGTGCGTGACGAGGATCTGCTCGGGCGTGGTCGGTGTCCCCTCCGCGGTGTACATGTCGGCGATGAGGGTCCGCAGCGCGGGGAGGCCAGCCGGATCGGCCTCAGGCAGCAGAGCGAGGTCGAGCCGCGGCTGGTGGTCGGTGATGAGCTGCACGCCCAGCTCCGAGATCTGCGGCACGGTGCGCAGTAGGTCGATCGCATCGGGGAGCGCCGAGAACAGGGCCTCACCTCGGCCAGGACGCTGCACCGATGTGGTGGCCAGGGGCATGCCGGTGACGCGCGTGCCGCTCCCCTGCCGACGGTCCACGAGGCCGCGCTCCGCGAGGTCCGCATAGGCGGAGACCACGGTGCCGCGCGACACCGAACCTGCAACCGCCAGCGCCCGTTCGGCCGGAAGCCGGTCGCCCGGACGCAGCTCTCCGCTCGCGATCAGCGCCTCGATGCGTCGTGACAGTCGCGCGGCGAGCGTGCCGTCTCCCTGCGTCCAGCGCCCGAGTCGCGCCGAGAGTGCGGCCGACGACACCTGACCGGCGTGCACGAGCGAGGCGCTCGGTGCCGCAGCAATGGCCGATACCTGGTCCACTGGCCCACGATTGGCCCTGTGATTCATGCTCACGAGACCAGATTCTGGACCAATGGACACGACCGGCGCCACCAGAACGTCAGATTCTGGACCAATCGTCTCGGATTGGACCATTGCGCAGCTCCTGGAGTGGCTGAGCGACGACGCCCATCAGCACGATGTGACGCTGCAGCATCCGCTCGCCCGCATCGAGGCGCGGATCACCGGAGCGCACTGGGCACGCACACCGTCCACCGTGGCGCTGATCCGCTCGATCGCGGTCGCCGTCCGCGACGACCCGGCGCTCCGAACCATCCGCATCCGCGAACTCGAGCCACAGCACACGCCGAGGATGCCTGAGCGGATTCCTCAGCTCCTCTGAACAGCAGCCGACCAGCGCCCTGCCACGTGGCTCAGCTCAGCCGATCGTCGGACGAACCAGCTGCTCCTGCTCCTCGAGCGTCTGCGCCTGCGCGCGCTTCTCGGCCCGCTCCCGCTCCTGCGCCTCGGCCGCCTCCCGACGTTCCGCGCGCGTCTGCGGCTCGCCGGAACCGGACTCGGCCTGTATCTCCTGGGATTGATCCGTCACGATCTGCGCACGGTCGCGGAACCCCTCGGCCGTCACCCGATCGAGGGCGACCTGCTTGCGGATCGCAGCGGCCTTCTCGTAGAGACTCGGGTCGCCATAGCTCGTGAGCACCTTCACCAGCACCGGCAGCAGCTCGATCATGAAGAACAGGGCCGCGATCAGGATGTGCGCCCACAGGATGGTGGGCTCCTTCTCGCTGAGTCGGTTCAGTCCGCTGATCTGGCTGAGCAGGCCGACCGCTCCCGCGTTGCCCTGCGCCACGGCATCGGCCCGTGCGTTGTACGCGGCGAGCGCCTGGTCGTAGGAGTCACGGGCCGTCGGCAGCTGCGACTTCGCCTGCTCACGGTTCTGCGCCTCGGACGAGGTGGTGTTCTCCTTGGCCGCGGTGCCGGCGGCGGCGAGCTCCTCGTTCGCGGTGCGCAGCTGCGCGGCGAGCGCGTCGTAGGTCTGCTGTGCTTCGGCGAGCTGGGCCTTGGCGGCATCGGAGCTCGCCCCCTCGCCGTTGACGCCGGTGCAGCCGGGAACAGTGCCGGCGCCTTCGCCGGTCAGCTCGCACTGGTACAGCACCCGAGCCTGATCGATCACGGCCTGCTGAGCCGTCATCTTCGCGGTGACGTCATCGACTGTGGCCTGAGCCGCCGACTCGGTGGCCGACGAGGAGTCGGTTCCCGCGACGATGCCCGTGGCCGCCTGGTTCTCGAGCTCGGCGACCTTGGCGGATGCCGCGTCGAGCGCGATCTTCTCCGGACCGGACTCCAGCGCCTCCTGGTCGGACTGCGACTGGGTGATGTTGGTGGAGGCGACCTCGCGGGCGATGTCGTTGTGGAAGATCTGCAGCACGAGCGGCTCGGCCACGACGAACCCGATGATCGCAGCCATGATCACTCGCGGGATGGCGAGCCCGATGAGGCGCCAGACGTTCCTCGTCGAGCTCATGGTAGAGGTGAGGAAGCGGTCGAGGTTGAAGATGATGAGGGCCCACACGAGCGCCAGCGGCACGGCCAGCCAGACGGCCGCCTGCACGCCGGTGGTCAGGGCGAACAGCATCGAGATCGCGGACACCAGAGCGGTGCCGGCGAGCACGAAGAACATCTGCACGAAGCGGGGCGTCTCACCCGGCACGCGGTCGAGGATCTCGCCCTCCGCACCGCCGAGGATCGCGAGGGTGCGAGCGCGCGAGCCGGGAGTGCGGGGTTCGCGCTTCTTGCGGGGGCGGCGGACTCGAGGTGCACGCGGGGGCTTCACAGGGGCGGATGCGTCCGGGTCGGGCTCTGCGGCCTCTTCTGCGATGACGGCATCGGCGATCGGGGTCGCCTCGGACGAAGACGCGTCTCGGGCGGCGTCTTCGGGTCCGGTGGGCTCGAACTCGCGCAGGAAGTCGAGGTCATCCGTGACGGCGTCGGGTTCGCTGTCGAGGATGATCCGACCCTGCGAGTCGTAGCGACCCGGTCGATGGGCGGAATAGGGCATTCGAACAATCTACGAAAGATCGCCTGTGGAAAACGTGGAAGAGTCCTTTGCAGCCTCTCAGGTTGGCCGCTCCCGTCGCGATATTCCAGCTATCTGCGGCCATTCGGGTGTCATATCGCGACCGGAGCGGAGTCAGAGCAGCCTGTCGAGCGCGGCGGCGTAGGTCGCGAGCGCCGCGTCGAGGGTGAAGTGGCCGGCGGCGGCGAGGGTGCCCAGCCCGTGGATCAGCCCCCACAGCGCCACGGCGTCGGTCGGACGATCGAGGCCCGCGGCGACGGCTGCCTGGGCGAGCACGACTTCGAGTCCGTCGATCAGCGGCGCCATCGTGGCGGTGGGCGAGCCGGGGATGCAGACCGTGGGGTCGTACACCGCGTCGAACGCATGCGGGTGCTCGACGGCGAAGCGGATGTATGCGCCGCCGCCGGCGGTGAGTGCGGTCTCGGGTGTCGACGCGGACTCGGTCGCCGTACGCACCTGTTCGAGGAGGTCGGCCATGCTGCGTTCGGCGATCGCCTTGAGCAGCCCGAGCCGGTCGGAGAAGTGGTGGTACGGGGCGTTGTGGCTCACGTTCGCGGCGCGCGCGACCTCGCGCAGACTGATCTCGGCTGCGGGCATGCGCTCCAGCAGCTGCATCGCGGCATCCTCGAGCGCACGGGCGAGATCGCCGTGGTGGTAGCCGTCCTTGGAACTTGACATGAGCAACATCCTCTCCTATCTTGACAGTGTCCACCAGCTTGACACTGTCCAGATAGGAACCAGCCATGACCGCTCTCGTGATCGACGGCCACCCCGATGCCCGCTCCCTGACCGCGTCGCTCGCGCAGCGCTATGCGGCGGGGCACGGTGACGCACGCGTGCTCGCCCTGCGCGACCTCGACTTCGACCCGAGCCTGCGCTTCGGTTACCGCGAGCGCATGACCCTCGAACCCGACCTCATCGACGCGAAGCGCGCGCTGCAGCAGGCCGACACCGTGGTCATCGCGACGCCGCTGTGGTGGGGCTCCGTTCCGGCGCTGCTCAAGGGCTTCTTCGACAGGGCCCTGCTGCCGCAGCAGGAGTACCGCTACAACAAGCTCGGCCTGGTCGACGGGCTGGTGCCGGCGCGCCACGGCAGACTGCTCCTGCTCGCGGACACGCCCTGGTACTTCGTGCCGTTCACCGGACTGCCGGCGCAGACCCATGTCGCCCGCGGAACGATGCGCTTCTGCGGGATCCGCTCGGTGCGCACCCATCGCATGCTCGGCGTCAAGGATGCGCCGCCCGCGACCATCACCCGGTGGCTAGACCGCGCCGAACGACTCGGCGCCGCTGACGGACGCCGCGACGGCATCCCTCAGGCCAACGCCTCGGCGCCTCAGGCCAACGCCTCGGCGCCTCAGGCCAGTGCGGCGGAAGCCGCCTCGTCCTCGGTCGTCGCGACGAGCTGACCGCACGCCCCGTCGATCTCCTTGCCACGGGTGTCACGGAGGGTCGTCGGGATGCCGGCGTCGTTGAGCCTGCGCACGAACTCGTCCGTCACGTCCTTGTCCGACGACGTCCAGATGGAGCCGGGGGTCGGGTTGAGCGGGATCGGGTTGACGTGCACCCACCCGCGTCCGCGCTGGTTGAGCTTGTCCGCCAGCAGGTCGGCGCGCCAGGCGTGGTCGTTCATGTCCTTGATCAGCGCGTACTCGATCGAGACGCGACGACCCGTCTTGGCGTAGTAGTCGTAGGCCGCGTCGAGGGCCTCGTCGACCTTCCACCGCGAGTTCACCGGGATGAGCTCGTCGCGCAGATGGTCGTCCGGGGCGTGCAGCGAGAGGGCGAAGGTGACCGGGATGCCCTCATCGGCGAGCTTCTTGATCGCCGGCACCAGGCCGACCGTCGAGACCGTGATGCCGCGAGCGCTCATGCCGAGGCCGTCGGGCTGCGGGGCGACCATCGTGCGCACGGCGTCCATCACGCGCTTGTAGTTGGCGAGCGGCTCACCCATGCCCATGAAGACGATGTTCGAGACACGCTCCATGCTGTGGTCGTCGGCCTTCTTGCCGCCCAGGCCCCCCTCGGCGATCAGCCGGTTGGCGCGCACGATCTGCTCGATGATCTCGGCGGTCGACATGTTGCGGGTCAGTCCCGCCTGTCCGGTCGCGCAGAACGGGCAGTTCATGCCGCAGCCGGCCTGGCTCGACACGCACAGCGTGATGCGGCCGGGGTAGCGCATGAGCACCGATTCGACCAGGGCCCCGTCGTGCAGGCGCCACAGGAACTTGATCGTGTCCCCGCGGTCGGTCTCGAGGCGTCGCACCTCGGTGAGCAGCGGCGGCAGCATCCCGGCGACGAGCTGCTCCCTGGTGTCTGCGGGGAGGTCGGTCATCTGCTCGGGGTCCGACGTGTAGTGCCGGAAGTAGTGCGTCGCGAGTTGCTTCGCGCGGAAGCCGGGCAGGCCGAGCTCCTTCACCTTGTCGATACGCTCGGCGGGGGTGAGGTCGGCGAGGTGGACTGGCGGCTTGCCGCGCTTGGGGCTCGCGAACTGCAGGAGCGGGCGCCCTTCGGCATCCTTCTGCTGCGTCCAGCCCTCGGTCGCAGGGCGCACCTGCGGCTTCTTGGTCTCGCGGACGGCCCCCGAGCGCGACGACGCGGGTGCTGCGGGGCGCGTCTCGCGCGTGTAGGGAGTCTCGGTCATACCTTCCAGGGTACGCGGTGGCGGATGGGAAGACCCCGGGCACGAGTGGCCGCCTCCCTAGACTGAGCCCATGGATGCCGTGCTGTGGGTCATCGCCATCGTCGTCGGCCTGATCGTGGTCGTCGCCTTCCTCGCCGTGGCCGTCCGAGGGATGCGCCCGAAACTCCCCGATCCTCCGTCGTTCTCCACCGCTGCGCACACCACCCCTTCTTCCTCCGCCACGGCGGCCGGCGCCACCCTGACCCCGGAGGTCGTCGCCGAGGTCGACCGCCTCGTGGTGGCAGGTCAGAAGATCCACGCCATCAAGATCTACCGCGATCACTCCGGCGTCTCGCTCAAAGAGGCGAAGGACCGCATCGAGCACTGGTCGGTCAGCACGACGGCTCCGCACCCCGCAGCCGTCTCGCACACGACCGCGCCGCATTCGTCGATCACCGCGACTCCTTCGTCGGTCCGCGCCTCGCTGCCGCCGTCGGTGGCCTCGACGATCGACGCGCAGGTCGCTGGCGGCTCGGCCATCGCGGCGATCAAGACCCTCCGTGAGCACACGGGGCTCGGACTCAAGGAATCCAAGAACGTGATCGACGCCTGGCCGCACACCCACGCCTCCTGATCGAGTTGTCATTACAGGCGGCGCCCAGGAGAATGGACTGGCCCGCCCGATGAAGGAGCCCCATGCCCGACCGTCTCGACCGCGCCCGCACGACCGGCATCCTCGCCGTCCTCCGCGCCCCCTCCCCTGAACTGGCACTCGAGGCCTCGGAGGCGATCATCCGGGGCGGCGTCACGGGCATCGAGGTGACCTTCTCCACTCCCGACGCCCCCGCCGTCATCCGCGAGCTCATCACCCGCCACGGCGACGCCGCCTACATCGGGGCCGGCACCGTCACCACGGCCGCGCAGGCCGAGGAGGCCGCCGCCGCGGGAGCCGAGTTCCTCGTGAGCCCCGGCACCCTGCCGCACCTCACGCGCAGCATGCTCGACACGGGCCGGGTCGTGATGACCGGAGCCATGACCCCGACCGAGGTCATGGGCGCACTCGAGCTCGGCGTCGACGTCGTGAAGATCTTCCCCGCATCGCTGGGTGGCCCGTCGTACCTCGGCGCCCTGCGCGGACCGTTCCCCGACGCTCCCCTGATGCCCACCGGCGGAGTGAACCCCGACAACCTCGCCGCCTGGTTCGCCGCCGGAGCAGTCGCGGTCGGTGCGGGTGGAGACCTGGCGAACGGCGCATCGATCAAGAACGCCGACTGGACGGACATCGAGCAGCGTGCCGCACGATTCGCCGCGGCCCTCAGCGCCACGCGCGAGTGAGACCACACGATCGAGCAGCGCGCACTCCCCATCGTTTGGTATACCGGATGCATGGGTGCGCGACGGATGCTGTCGATCGGCGCCGTCGCGATCGCGTTGCTGACCGCGACCGGCTGCACGTCGGCCACGCCTCCGTCGGCGCCTGATCCGCGCTCATCGACCCAGGAGTCCGCCATGACCGATGCCACTCGGGATCTGCTCGCCGCCGCAGCGTCGGGAGACGCCTCCGCCGTCCGAAAGGCGATCGACGACGGGGCAGACCTCGAGGCGCGGGGGTCCGGGGGCATGACCGCACTGATCGCCGCGACGAAGGCGGATCACGTCGACGCGGCGCGCGTTCTCATCGACGCCGGCGCTGACGTGAACGCCAAAGACGACATCCAGGACTCCGCCTACCTCTACGCCGGTGCGCGGGGACACGACGAGATCCTCCTGCTGACGCTCGACAACGGTGCCGACCTCACGAGCACGAATCGCTTCGGCGGCACAGCCCTGATCCCCGCCGCCGAACGCGGACTCCTCTCGACCATCGACATCCTGTTGGAGGCCGGTGTCGACCCGAACCACATCAACGACCTGAACTGGACGGCGCTGCACGAGGCGATCGTGCTCGGCGACGGTTCATCCACCTACGTCGACGTCGTGCGCGCGCTCATCGACGGCGGAGCGGACACGAGCATCCCCGACGGGGACGGTGTGCTCCCGATCGATCTCGCCGAGGCGCGGGGGTACGAGGCCATCGCCGACGAGCTCGAACGGTGATCGCGCTCGATCCGTGGGCCTGGGCCGCGCTCGCGGTGGCCGCCGTGACGATCGGCATCTCGAAGACGGCGCTGCCGGGCGGAAGCATCCTGGCGATCGCCCTGTTCGCCGCCGTACTGCCGGCCCGCACCTCGACGGCGGCGACCCTCCTGCTGCTGATGGTCGGCGACCTGTTCGCCCTCACCGCCTACCGCCGGCACGCTCACTGGCCCACGCTGCTGCGGCTCGCACCCGCCGTCATCGCGGGCCTGCTGGTCGGGTTCGCGTTCCTCGCCTTCGCCGGCGACGGGGTGGTCCGGCGGGCGATCGGCGTGATCCTGCTGCTGATGATCGCCGTGACACTGTGGCGACGATGGCGGCAGAGCAGAGCGGACACCGCTGCTCCTCCATCCAGCGGCATCATCCTCGCGGGCGCCTACGGAACCCTCGGCGGCTTCACGACCATGGTCGCCAACGCCGGAGGCCCGGTCATGTCGATGTACTTCCTGGCCACCCGCACCCCCGTGCAGGTGTTCCTCGGCACGTCCGCCTGGTTCTTCGCCATCATCAACGTGATCAAGGTCCCCTTCCTCGCGGGGCTCGGGCTGTTCGAGACGCCCGTGCTGCTGATGGACGCTGTGCTCGCCCCACTCGTCGTCGTGGGTGCACTCCTCGGACTGCGAGTCGCCCGCCGCATGAATCAGCGCGTGTTCGACCGCATCGTGATCGCCCTCACGATCCTCGGCGCGGTCTACCTGCTGCTCTGACCCACACCCACACCCACACACACACCCACACCCACCACGCGCCCACCCCACGTACCCCCACTTCCTGCCCTCACCCCCGCCTCCCGCCAAAACGGATGCGAACCAAAACGGAGACGAACTGGGTTCAGTGCGGCGCGGCGCCGCCCGACACGCGGTGCTGAGCGCGGATGGTCTCCGTTTCGGCGTCCGACTCTGGGGCGGTGGGACGGCAGGGAAGCTCAGCAGGGAAGCTCAGCAGGGAAGCTCAGTCGAGGAAGATGTCCGGGAACAGAGCGGTGTCGGGGGTGCCCGGGATCGCGGCGTAGCGGGCGAAGTCGGTGACACCATCGGCTTCGAGCACGTCCTCCACGATGAGGGTCTGCCCCGTGTACGAAGCGGCGGGCTTGACCAGCACGGCGTAGGCGGCATCCGCGTAGATGTCGGGCGTGCGGCTCGCCGCCATGACCTTGTCGCCGCCGAGCAGGTTCTGCACCGCGGCGGTGGCGATCGTGGTGCGCGGCCAGAGCGTGTTGGCGGCGATCCCGTCGCGGGCGAACTCGGCGGCGAGGCCGAGCGTCGCCATGGTCATGCCGAACTTCGCGAGGGTGTAGCCGGTGTGCGCGCCCAGCCACTTCGGGGACGGATTGAGGGGCGGCGACAGCGAGAGGATGTGCGGGTTCTCGGCATCCTTCAGGATCGGCACCGCCGCGCGCGAGAGCATGAACGTCCCCCGCACGTTGACGTCCTGCATCAGGTCGTACTTCTTGGCGCTCAGGTCGAGCGAGCGGGAGAGGTCGATGACGCTGGCGTTGTTGATCACGATGTCGATGCCGCCGAACTCGCCCTGCGTCTTCAGGACCGCTTCGGTGATGTCGTCGTCGACGCGGACATCCCCCACGATCGGGAGAGCCTGGCCGCCCGCCGCACGGATCTGCTCGGCGGCGGTGTGGATCGTGCCCTCGAGCTTCGGATGCGGGGTGTCGGTCTTCGCGAGCATGGCGATGTTCGCACCGTCGGCGGCGGCCCGCAGCGCGATCGCGAGGCCGATGCCGCGGCTGCCGCCCGACATCAGGATGGTCTTGCCTGCAAGGGACATGTGTTCTCCTGGGTTCTCGATCGCGAAGGGGAGGGACAGCCGCGGGGTCAGCGCGGCGCCATGCGGATGGCGCCGTCGAGGCGGATGGTCTCGCCGTTGAGGTAGCCGTTCTCGACGATCTGCTGCACGAGTGCGGCGTACTCGTCGGGGCGCCCGAGACGGGACGGGAAGGGCACCTGCTGACCCAGGGAGTCCTGGGCCGCCTGCGGCAGGCCCATCAGCATCGGCGTCTCCATGATGCCGGGGGCGATCGTGCAGACCCGGATACCGTAGCGGGCGAGCTCGCGCGCCACCGGGAGGGTCATCGCGTGCACGCCAGCCTTGGACGCGGAGTAGGCGGGCTGGCCGATCTGCCCGTCGAACGCGGCCACGCTCGCCGTGTTCACGATGACACCGCGTTCCTCGTCGTGCAGCTCGTTCTTCGCGATGACGGCGGAGGCCTGGGAGATGACGTTGAACGTGCCGACGAGGTTGATCCGGATCACGCGTTCGAAGTCGGCGAGCACGGCCGGGTTGCCCTCACGGTCGAGCACCTTGGCAGGAGGGGCGATCCCGGCGCAGTTCACGACGACGCGCAGAGAGGCGGCCGACTGTGCGGCGGCGACGGCCGCCTGCACCTCGTCGGCGCTCGTGACGTCGGCGGCGACGAACAGGCCGCCGAGTTCATCCGCGACCTCGGCCCCCTTCGACGAGGCGAGGTCGATGATCGTCACGTGTGCACCCGCGGCGACCAGTCGTCGCGCCGTGGCGAGTCCGAGCCCGGAGGCTCCGCCGGTGATGAGTGCACCCTGTCCGCTGATCTGCATCTGATGTTCTCCTTCGAACGCCGTCGTGCGACATGCCGTGATGGAACGCAGTATCAGCCTACGTGGTTCTTGGTTTCACCACGACTCTGAGCAACTGCGTCGCGACCGAGCCTAGTTCCCGTCCCCCGCTCGAAGGAACGCGACAGGTCGTGGGAGTAGGATCCGGAGAATGCGCCGCCCGCCCGGGATCCACCGATCCACGGCGACCGTCGACCGGCCGGTGATAATGCGCCTCATTACCACCGGGAGCCTGGCGCTCCTGCTCCTCTTCGCATTCGCGGTGACCGCACACGGCGATGCCGGGGAGAACGCCGCAGCCCCCTCACTCGCCGCCGCGGCCATCGCCGCATTCGACGACACCGCCGCGTTCGACGACGCCGCATTCGATGGCGCCGAAGTGGGCGAGGTCCAGACGCAGGCCGCCCTTCCGATCGCCGGCACGAGCCCCCTCGTCGGTGCCGTACTCTGCGTTCTCGGGGTGCTGTGCGGCCTCGCCGCGATGCTCCTGCTTTCTCGCGTGCTCCGGCGCCCCGGACAGTTCTCGACCCTCCGGGAGACACCGCGCGCGCTGCGCTCAGATCCGGCTTCTCCCCTGCACCCCTGCGGGACCGCGGTCTCCCTGATCGAGCTGGGCCTCTCCCGAACCTGATCGTCGACGCGCCGTCATCAGGACGGCGCCTTCCGCCGGTGTCGCGCGGCTCCACGGCTTCCTGCCTCGAGGGGCCACGCCCCGGCATCCGGATCGCGCCCGCTCCCACCCGGAATCCCGCGACCCCTCGTGACGGCATCCGACGCCACGCCCACGCTCACCCCTTCGAAGGAGACCCCATGAAACGCACATCGAACGACGGCGAACCGCTCGCTCCGGACAGGCGAGGACGGTGAGCCGGCCGGTCGGCACCGCCTCTCGGCCGGTCCGCACGGCGATCGCTGCAGCCGCTCTCAGCGCCCTGCTCGTGTTCATCGGTGCGGAGTCGGCAGCGGCCGGGGAGCAGCGCAGTGTCGTCGACACCCAAAGCCGCACAACCACCACCGCCCCGACCCCATCCCCCACTCCCACTCCGACCCCTACTCCCCCTCCCGCCACCGGCGCCTCGCATGAACAGCAGAACGGGGAACAGCGGGTGCAGCGCACTGATCTCGGCTTCCTCGGCGTCGCCTTCCTCTTCGGGATAGGTTTCCTTCTCACTGCCGGAGCGCTCGGCATTCTCGTCTCGGGGCGCGCGCGGCGTCGGCGCGACCGTGCGGAGCCCCCTGCCGGGAAAGAGGATTCCGATGTCGCGTGAGAACAGTCCCCGGTACGGGATCGCCTTCGTCGTCGCCGGCATCGTCGTGCTCATCGACCAGGCGAGCAAGGTCGCCGCGATCGCCGGGCTCAGCCGGACGGAGCGGATACCCCTGCTGGGTGATGCGCTCGGCCTGCAGCTCGCCTTCAACCCCGGTGCGATCCTGTCGTTCGGTTCAGGGGCGACGTGGGTGCTGACCATGGTGGGGGTGGGTGCGGTGGTTGCACTGTTCGTCGCCGCGACTCGCGCGCGCACGAAGGGGCGGGCCTGGGGGTTGGGCTTCATCCTCGGAGGTGCCATCGGGAACGTGCTCGACCGTCTGCTCGCACCTCCCGGATTCGGTCGCGGTCACGTCACCGACTTCCTCGCCTACGGGAACTGGTTCATCGGGAACCTCGCCGATGTCGCGCTCGCGATCGGGGGTGTCGTCCTCGTCGTCGGGCTCTTGTCCGACCAGCGTGCGGCAGCGCGGACGACCCAGACCATCGACCGGCCGGACGGCTCGCGGGAGGACGCGACCGGATGAACGACTGGATGCCCGTTGCGCCGCCGGCCCTGTCAGACTTCCTCACACCGATCATCTTCACTCCGGCCGCGGGACCCTTCCCCCTCCTGCCCCTGGTCGCGGCAGTGCTGGCGGTCGCCTATCTGGCCGGGGCGCTCCGGTTGTGGCGGCAGCACCGTCGGTGGCCCGTCTGGCGAACCGTCGTCTTCCTCCTGGGGTGCCTCGCGCTCGCAGCCACCACGGGCCTCGGGGTCGAGGTGTACGGCTATGCCCTGATGTCGGTGTTCATGTTCCAGCAGCTCACCCTCATGATCGCGATCCCGCCGCTGCTGGTCCTCGGTTCGCCGGGGACGCTCCTTCTGCGGGCGACACCGCACCGCGGGGCCGGTGCTGTCATCCTGCGTGTCGCACATGCCGGTCTGCGCAGCCGGACCGCCCGGTGGATCCTGAGCCCGTGGATCGCGTTGCCGATGTACCTGATCGCGTTCTACGGGCTGTACCTGGCCGGTCTCGCCGACCGTGTGCTCGCAGAGCCCGGAGGCCACCTCGCCCTGGAGGCCGGGTTCCTCGTCGTCGGGATCCTCTTCGCCATCCCGGTACTGAGCGCCGATCCCCTCCCGGTGCGGCTCGGGCACGGCGGTCGCGCCCTGGACGTCTTCGCCGAGGCGGCCCTGCACGCGTTCTTCGGCGTCTTCCTGATGATGGCGACCACCATGCTCGTCGACTACTTCGTCGCGCCGACTCTGGCACTCGGGGTCGATCCCCTCGAAGACCAGCAGCTAGCAGGCGGCCTGGCATGGTCGTACGGCGAAGCCCCGACCCTGCTGATGCTCGTCTACGTCATGCATCGATGGTTCCGTGACGACACGGCCCGTGCCGCCGCCGCCGACCGCTACGCGGATGCGCACGGCACGAGCGAGCTCGACGCCTACAACGCCTATCTGGAGGGACTCCGCGACGACCGCTGAGCCGGTGTGGTCCCCGTCGGGCAGGATGGACGGATGAGCATTCCCTCCGCTTCCCTCGACGTGCCGACGAAGGTTCGTGAGCTCGCGCGCGGTGCCGCGCTCGTACCGGTCTGGCTCAACGGGATCGGCGGGCTGACCTTCCGCACCGACGACGGGCGGTACATCAAGTGGGGCCCGCTCGACGACGAGGCGAACATGCGCGACGAAGCCGAGCGCATGAGGTGGGCACGGACCTGGCTGCCCGTGCCCGAGGTGCTCGAGCAGGGGCAGGACGACACCCACGAGTGGCTCGTGACGGTCGCACTCGATGCGAGCAGCGCCGTCGACCCGCGCTGGGCCGCGCAGCCCGAGACCGCGGTGCGAGCGGTCGGCGCGGGCCTGAGGATGCTGCATGACGCCCTGCCCGTGGCCGAGTGCCCCTGGGAATGGAGCAACGAGTGGCGGATCGCGAACGCCGCCGACCGCGGCACCATCGTGCCCGCAGACCTGCACCAGGCACCTCCGATCGACCGGTTGGTGGTGTGCCACGGCGACGCCTGCATGCCGAACACGCTTCTCGACGCCGAAGGCCGGCCGGCCGCTTTCGTCGACCTCGCCGCCCTCGGAGTCGCCGACCGCTGGGCCGACATCGCCGTGGCGTCGATGAGCACACGGTGGAACTTCGGCGAAGGCTGGGAGGAAACGCTCATCGAGGCCTACGGCGTCGAACCCGATCGCGAGCGCCTCGAGTACTACCGTCGACTCTGGAACGAGATGTGAGCGTCGCATCCGCTGGTCGGCCTCGCGTGCTCGGCCCGGTGATCGACGACATGACCCGGTGCACGCATTACGGGGGCCCGACCGACATCATCGCGATCCGCTTCGCCTGCTGCGGCGAGTACTACCCGTGCCACCGCTGCCATGAGGAGACCGCGGAGCATCCCGCACAGCAGTGGGCGCCAGATCAGCACGGCAGGAACGCGATCCTCTGCGGCGCGTGCGGGCACGAGCTCACGATCGCCGAGTACTTCACGGTGACGGCGTGCCCGCAGTGCGCCAGCCTGTTCAACGAGCGGTGCGCGCTGCACCGTGAGCACTACTTCCAGCTCGACCCGAGCTAGCTCCAGACGAAACGGAACGTCCCGACGAGCACGGCGGCGGCGAGCGCGAGCGCCATGATCGCGATTCCGCCGATCACCGCCACCGCATCACGGGGGTGCAGCCGGGAGGGACGCGACCAGGTGCGCGGAATGCCGGAGCCGAAGCCCCTGGCCTCCATCGCGAGCGCCAGCTTCGAGCCGCGCCGCACCGCGAACACGAGCAGCACGAACGCCATCGAGAAGAACCGTCGCAGCACGCCCCGGTCGCCCACACCGCGCGCGCGACGGGCCAGGCTCATGGTGCGCCAGTCGTCGAGGAAGAGGCCCAGCATGCGCGTGCCGGCGAGGATGCCGAGCACGAAGCGGCTCGGGAGTCTGGCCACCTGCGCCAGCGCATCGGCGAGCTCGGTCGGGTCGGTGCCGCCGAACAGCAGGATCGTGGGGAGCCCGAGCGCGATCACTCGCAGACTCACCGCGATCGCGAGCGTGATGGAGTCATCGCTGATCGTCGCGAAGCCGAACGTCCAATAGATGCGCCCCGCCGGCTCCGCATACAGCAGCATGCTCACCCCGGCTATCGGGGCGAAGATCGCGATCGGCAGCAGCCGCTTCAGCACCGTCGACAGGCGAAGACCTGTCAACGGCAGGCAGAGCAGCTGCAGGAAGATCGCGGCCAGCGCGCTCGTGATGTCGATGGAGGCGAACAGCGGCACGGACAGCAGCAGGGCGAGCAGCAGCTTCGTCACCGGGTTCACACCGTCGAGCCACACCGGCCGCGCGGTCTCGGTCGCCGTCACGACGGCGACCCCATTTCGATGCGATGACCACCCAGGTGTCGGATCACCGCGTCGTCGTGGGTGACCGCGATGATCGACCGGCCGCGTGCGATCTCCTCCTGCAGCAGGGCGACGAGCGAGATCCACCCGCGGCGGTCCTGTCCGAAGGTCGGCTCGTCGAGCACGATGACCTCCGGCGCCCCGGCCAGCACGGTGGCGACCGACAGTCGCCGCTTCTGCCCGCCGGAGAGCGTGAATGGGTTGGCGAGGGCGAGCGGGGCGAGGCCCAGGCGTTCCAGAAGACCGTCCACGACGGCATCCGTCTTCGCCTGATCCCAGCCGAGTGCCCGCGGACCGACCGCGAGCTCGTCGCGAAGGGTCTGGGCTAGGAACTGATGCTCCGGCTCCTGGAACACCATCCCGATACGGGTGAGCAGTTCGCGCGAGGTCCAGCGGATGGGGCGCGTGCCCTTGCGTCCCGCCAGCTCCGGGGCCGACCGCACCTCTCCGCCCAGCTCGGGGATGAGACCGGCGAGGGTCAGAGCGAGCGTCGACTTGCCCGCGCCGTTCGGCCCGGTGATGACGGTCGCGTTCGCCCGCGGCACGCGCAGGTCGAGCCCGTGCTGCACCGGCGCTCCATGCTCCCGTCCGATCGTCAGGCCGGATGCGGTGAGCGCGTCCGGCGCCGACACCTGCTCCAGCACGGGCAGGTCGATCCCTCTGTCGGGCACCCACACCCCGGCGTCCGCGAGCACGTCGCCGTAGGCTGCGAAAACCTGGGCCGGTTCCCCGTCGGCGAGCAGTCCACCGTCGGCCGCGAGCACGATGACCCTCGTCATCAGATCGACCCAGATCGGTGTGCGGTGCTCGACGACGATCAGCGTCGCACCGGTGGAGGCGACAGCACGTTCGACGCTCGCCCGCACCTCGCGCACACCCTCGGGGTCGAGGTTCGCCGTCGGCTCATCGAGCAGCAGCAGCCCGGGGCGCATCGCGAGCACGCCGGCCAGCACCAGTCGCTGCTTCTGCCCACCCGACAGCGCCTTCGTGGGGCGCTGCAGCGGCACGTCGAGCCCGACGGCATCCAGCGCCTCCGCGACGCGACCGGGGATCTCGGATGCGGGCACACCGAGGTTCTCGCACCCGAACGCCACGTCGTCGCCGACCTTCGACAGCACGACCCCCGCATCGGGGTCCTGCAGGACGAGTCCCACCTGGCCGTGCCGAGATTCCGGGGCGGCGCCGTCGATGTGGAGCGTCCCGGTTCGCACCCCTTCGTCGTCGCCGCCGAGGACCCCGGCCAGCCCCGCGAGCAGCGTCGACTTCCCGGCACCGGAGGCGCCGAGCAGCAGCACCCGCTCACCCGGTTCGATCGTGAACGAGACGTCCTCGACAGCGGGGAGCTTCCGACCGGCGTACCGCCAGCCCCAGCCCGCAGCCTGCACGCGGGCCGGGGCGGCGATGGTCACGGTCAGACCTCGCGCACGTGCTCTCGCCCGACGGCGAAGCGGTTCAGTGCACCGGTGACCGCCAACGCGCGCACCAGCAGCCAACCGACGACACCCGCCAGGATCGCCCCGGAGACGACGACGCTGACCAGGTAGATCGTGTTGAACTCGACGGACTTCAGGATGTTGGGCGAGCTGCCGTAGAACAGCTCGAACACCCAGGCGGCGACCGCTGCACCGACACCGGCGAGCGCGGCGACCGCAATCCCGAAGCGCCGGTAGAAGAACAGGGCGAAGATGATCTCCGCGCCGAGTCCCTGCACGATGCCGGACAGCACGGTCGAGACGCCCCACACGTTGCCGATCAGCATCGACACGATCGCTGCGACGAGCTCGACGACCAGCGCCGCACCGGGCTTGCGGATGACGAGGCCGCCGACGACGCCGCCCAGCAGCCAGATGCCGACGGCGATGCCGCCCAGCCCCGGCGTCAGAGCGTCGGCCGCACCGAACCAGGCGTAGCCGATCGTGTTCCATCCCCAGAACACGAGGCCGATCGCGACGCCGAGGACGGCGGCCACGACGATGTCGACGACGCGCCAGCGCCAGATCGATGTGCGGTGCGGATCCTGTGCGGCGGCGGATGCCTGCTGCGTGGATGCGGACGTGGGCGTACTCATCTGAACTCCTCCCTGCGCTGGCATGACCCAGATCAGGTTCGACGGTCGAAGCGCGATTCGCTCCCTCTCAGCCCGGCTCGCCGGACTCCCGTGGTTGTGCTGACGATCCTACCGTCGGCGACACCCCCGCGGCGACAGGGCTCGGCGCCGCGGAACACGCGCGGGATTGGGTACCGTAAACGAGTGACCGCATCAGATCCCGCCGACGAGGCGACGGGCGTCGTCGGCGACGACGGCCCTGCCCCCGCCGCCCCCGCCGACACCGCGACGGGCGGATCGGTACTGACGGCCGAGCAGACATCGCCTCGAGCGGATGCTCCGGAGACGGTCGTGGACCCGGAGCCCGTCGTACCGCCGGAGGCCGTGGGTGCCCCGGAACCGGGCACCCCCGCGCTGACGAAGCCGCCGTTCATCCCTCGCGACCGCACGGTCCCGGGTCCTTCCGACGAACTCACCGCGTCGGATCTCGCCGCGCTGGATCTCACCGCGTCCGATCTCACCGCGTCCGATCTCACCGGCGCGGAGACAGCCGCGCCCCGATGGGCCGACGACACCACCACGGCCACCGCTCTCACCTGGGTGGACGCCGCGACCGTCGCCGAGCACACCGCCACGGCCACTCTCGACGACACCTCGGAGGCCGAGCGATCGAGCGGTCTGCTGCGCGGTGCGCGTCTTCGCCCCGCCATCGCCCGCCCGGGCGTCCTGGTCCCGCTTGCCACGCTCGCCGGTCTCGTCGCCGTCTACGCCGGCACCACGCTGCTTTGGCCCCTTCATGAGGTGCCGCCGACGGTGCAGTCGGTCGAGTTCGCGACGACTCCCGCCGCTGCCGCCGCCGTGACCTGGCCGAACGAGGGTGCGGGTGCCGTCGGCATCGCGGGCATGACGACGGCGGCCTCAGTGCCCGACGCCGTGAGCATCGCGAGCATCACCAAGGTCGTCAGCAGTCTGATGGTGCTCGACCGCATGCCGCTCGCTGTCGGGGAGCAGGGCCCCGAGTTCTCGTTCACCCGCGCCGACAGCGTGAGGTACTGGGACTACCGGCGCAGCGACCAGTCCGCCCTCGACGTGCCCATCGGCGGAGTCCTCACGGAGTACCAGCTGCTGCAGGGGACGCTCATGGGTTCCGCGAACAACTACATCGATCGGCTCGCGACCGAGATCTGGGGATCCGAGCGCGAGTTCGCGAGGGCTGCAGAGGTGTGGTTGCGCGAACGCGGCCTGACCGGCATCACCGTGGTGACGCCCTCCGGCTTCGACGAGCGCAATGTGGCCACGCCCGAGGCCCTGGTGGCGCTCGGTGAGCGTGCGATGCAGAACCCGGTCTTCGCCGAGATCGTCGGCACCAAGTCCGTCGACCTCCCGGGTGCGGGCACCGTCGTGAACACGAACGGCATGCTCGACGATCCCGGTGTCGTCGGCATCAAGACCGGCACCCTGGTCGGCTGGAACCTTCTCACCGCGAAGGACCTCGTGATCGGTGACACCACGGTGCATCTGTTCGCCGCGGCGCTGAATCAAGCAGGAAACGACGAGCGACTCGCTCTCACGCGTTCCCTGTTCGCCGAGGCGGAATCCGCGCTGGAGGCGCAGCCGCCGGCCGTCGCGAAGGACACCGTGGTCGGCAGCGTCACGACTCCGTGGGGAGAGCAGGTCGACGTCATCACCGAATCCGACGCCGACGTGGTGCTCTGGAACACCGCGACCGCGACCGCCGCGA
This sequence comes from Microbacterium sp. 2RAF4, assembly GCF_052115285.1. Taxonomy (NCBI): domain Bacteria; kingdom Bacillati; phylum Actinomycetota; class Actinomycetes; order Micrococcales; family Microbacteriaceae; genus Microbacterium; species Microbacterium sp. 2RAF4. The sequence goes on from NZ_JBFRGI010000002.1 coordinate 1,189,375, forward strand.
CCGCCTTCGACCTCGGCGAAGACCGCGAACAGGGTGACACGGTGGGCACGCTGACCACGGCAGGACCGATCAACACCACGACGACTCCGCTGGTGCTGGCCGCGGATGTCGAGGGTCCGAGTCCCTGGTGGCGTCTGACCCACCCGCTCGAGCTGCTCGGGATCAGAGCCGACCAGCCCTGACGCACTCCCCGCGATCGCCCACGACGACGCCCCACCCCGCGTGAGCGGCGGTGGGGCGTCGTGCGTTGATGCCGTACGTCAGGGGCGGTGATCGGAGCCGTCAGCGCCGTCTTCCAGCAGGGCCTGCGCCGCGGCCGTCTCGGCTGCCGGCACCTGTGCGCCGACGGATGCGCCGGCCACAGCGGCTGCAGCCTCTGCGCCCGCAGCATCGGTGACGACGACCGGAGTCGTCCCCGTGAGAGCGTCTTCGGCATCGATGTCGGTCGCGGCCTGCTCGAACTGCGACTGGTACAGACGCCAGTAGGCGCCCTGCGCCGCGATGAGTTCGTCGTGCGTACCCTTCTCCACGATGTCGCCGTGCTCCATCACCAGGATGAGGTCGGCATCGCGGATGGTCGACAGCCGGTGCGCGATCACGAACGACGTGCGCCCCTCTCGGAGCGCGGCCATCGCGTGCTGCAGCAGCAGTTCGGTGCGTGTATCGACGGCCGACGTGGCCTCGTCGAGGATGAGGATCGACGGCTGTGCGACGAACGCCCGCGCGATGGTGATGAGCTGACGCTCACCGGCCGACACGTTCGCTGCGTCCTCGTCGAGCACCGTGTCGTAGCCCTCGGGGAGGGCGTGCACGAAGCGGTCGACGTAGGTGGCCCTGGCTGCGGCGAGAACCTCTTCATCGGTCGCGGTCGAGCGACCGTAGCGGATGTTCTCGCGGATGCTGCCGGCGAACAGCCACGGGTCCTGGAGCACCATGCCGGTGCGCGAACGCAGCTCGTCGCGGGTGACCTCGGCGATGTCCTGCCCGTCGAGCATGATCCGGCCACCGCTGAGCTCGTAGAAGCGCATGATCAGGTTGACCAGCGTCGTCTTGCCCGCACCGGTCGGACCGACGATCGCGACGGTCTGACCCGGCTCCACCCGGAACGACAGATCACGGATGAGCGGACGATCCGGCGTGTACGAGAAGGCGACGTTCTCGAACTCGATGACGCCCTTGCCCTCCACGAGCTCGGGAGCATCGGCGTCGTCGGCCTCCTGCTCCTCGGCGTCGAGCAGTTCGAACACACGCTCGGCGGAAGCCGTGCCGGACTGCACGACAGCGGCCATTCCGCCCAGCTCGGACAGCGGCTGCGTGAACTGCTGCGAGTACTGGATGAACGCCTGCACGTCACCGAGGCGGAGCTGACCGTTGGCGACCATCAGACCACCGAGCACCGCGATGCCCACGTAGCTGAGGTTCCCGACGAACATCATCGCCGGCATGATGATGCCGGACAGGAACTGCGCCTTGAAGCTCGCCTGGAACAGCTCTTCGTTCTCGTCCTGGAACTTGTCCAGTGCGTCCTTCTCGCGACCGAAGACCTTCACCAGCGCGTGGCCGGAGAACGCCTCCTCGACACGGACGTTGAGCCGCCCGACCTTGCGCCACTGCGTGCCGAAGGCCTTCTGCGAGCGCGGTCCGATGATGCCGAAGATCACGCCCATGAGAGGCAGCGTGATGAGGGCCACGAGGGCGAGCTGCCATGAGATCGAGAACATCATCACGAGCACGCCGATCACGGTGAGCACCGAGGTGAGTGCACCCGAGAGCGACTGCTGCATCGTCTGCGTGATGTTGTCGATGTCGTTCGTGACGCGCGAGATCAGCTCGCCGCGCTGCACCTTATCGAAGTACGCCAAGGGCAGGCGGTTGATCTTCGCCTCGACCGATTCACGCAGTCGCCACATGGTGCGCACCATGATCACGTTGATGACGTAACCCTGGATCCAGGTGAGGAAGGCGGCGGCCACGTAGATGCCGAGCACGGCGGCGATGACGAGCCGCAGCGCGTCGAAGTCGATGCCCTGGCCGACCGTGAAGTCTCCCAGCGCGCCGACCTGGTTCGCGAAGTCGTCCTGTCCGCCTGCCCGCAGCGCGTCGACCACCACGTCCTGCGACGTGCCGGCGGGGAAGCCGGGGAAGCCGTCGGTGGGCTGACCGAGCTGGATGGAGATGAAGCCCTTGTAGACGAGGTTGGTCGCCTCGGCGAGCACCTTGGGCGCTGCGACCGTCAGGACCACGCCGATCGCGCCGAGGATCGACACGAAGACGAACCAGATGGCCGAGGGCTTCAGCAGCCCGATCATGCGCGCGAAGCTGGGGCCGAAGTTGTCGGCCTTGCCCGGTGCGACGCTGTCCCAGTCACCGGAGTTCTGACGCGCCTGTTCGGCGAGTTCGGCCTCGTACTTCTCCTCGGCGGTCAGCTCGACCTCGGCGACGGGCGAGGCCACCTTGCCGCGGCCGCGCTTGGCCTTGCGCTGGTTGTCGTTCTGCGCGCTCATGCGTCCACCCCCAGCTGCGATTCGACGATCTCTCGGTAGGTGTCGCTCGTCTCGAGCAGCTCCTCGTGCGTGCCGACGCCCACCATGGTGCCGCCGTCGAGCACGACGATGCGGTCGGCATCCGTGATCGTGGAGATGCGCTGGGCGACCACGATCTTCGTGACGTGCGGGAGTTCCCGCCACAGCGCTTGGCGGAGCCGCGCATCGGTCGTCAGGTCGAGAGCGGAGAACGAGTCGTCGAAGACGAGGATCTTCGGCTGGTGCACGATCGCGCGGGCGATCGCGAGCCGCTGACGCTGACCCCCGGAGACGTTCGTGCCGCCCTGGGCGATGCGGGAGTCGAGACCGTCCGGCATCTCCTCCACGAAGTCACGACCCTGTGCGATGTCGAGCGCGTGCCACAGCTCTTCGTCGGTGGCCTCTTCACGGCCATAGCGCAGGTTGGACGCGACGGTGCCGGTGAAGAGGAACGGGCGCTGCGGCACCAGGCCGATGCTGTCCCAGAGCGACTCGACGTCGGCCTCGCGCACGTCGGTGCCTCCGACGTGCACGGATCCGCCCGAGACGTCGAAGAGGCGCGGGATGAGGGAGATGAGCGTCGTCTTGCCCGAACCGGTGGAGCCGACGATCGCGACGGTCTCACCCGGCTGCGCGGCGAAGCTGATGCCCGTGAGCACCGGCGAATCGGCTCCGGGGTAGGTGAACTCGACGTCGTCGAGCGCCACGGATCCGGGAACCGGGAACTCCGTGACGCCGTTCTCCGGACGCACGAGGGAGGACTCGGAGTCGAGCACCTCGCCGATGCGCTCGGCCGAGACGGCCGCGCGCGGGATCATCATCGCCATGAAGCTCGCCATGATGACGCCGCCCATGATCTGACCGATGTACTGCATGAAGGCGAACAGCGTGCCCACCTGCACCGTGCCGTTGTTCACCTCGATGCCGCCGAACCAGATGACCGAGACGACCGTGACGTTGAGGATGAGCATGAACAGCGGGAACAGCAGCACGAAGAGCGATCCGACCTTGCGGCCCACGACCATGATGTCGGTGTTCGCCCCGCGGAAACGCTCCTCCTCGATGCGCTCGCGCACGAAGGCACGCACCACGCGCACGCCCGTGAGCTGCTCGCGCATGATGCGGTTGACGTTGTCGAGCTTGCCCTGGTAGCTGCGGAACAGCGGCACCATGCGGCCGATGACGAGGGCAGCCAGGATGAGCAGCAGCGGCACCGAGACGGCGATCAGCCAGCTGAGTCCGACGTTGGTCTGGACCGCGAAGAAGATGCCGCCGATCGCGAGCAGCGGTGCCGTGACGAGCATGGTCGCGCCCATCATGGCCAGCATCTGCACCTGCTGCACGTCGTTCGTGTTGCGGGTGATGAGCGACCCGGCACCGAACTGCGACACCTCTCGCTCGGAGAAGCCGCTCACCTTGCCGAAGACGTCGGCGCGGATGTCGCGGCCGGCACCCATCGCTGCACGCGCGGCGAAGTACGTCGCGGTGACCGAGGCGATGATCTGCCCCAGCGAGACCGCGAGCATGAACAGACCGGTGCTCCAGATGTAGCCGGTGTCGCCCCGGGCGACGCCCTTGTCGATGATGTCGGCGTTCAGGCGCGGGAGGTAGAGGGTGGCTGCCACGCTGGCGAGCTGGAAGACCAGCACGGCGAGCAGCAGCCATCGGTATCGGGAGAGATAACGGAGGAGGATTTTTCCCAGCACAGGCGGACTTTCTAGGAAGGATGAAACGGCGGATTTCTCGGCAGACGGATGCCGACCGACAATCGGCCACAAGACAGAGTGCCACGATCCGCGGACATTCGTATCCCCCTCATGGTGGACCTTCGCTCACAGCGAACCGCTTCCCGCCCCGATCTGCGGTTTCTGCACGGGGGCGAACAAGGCGCGTGCCCGTCACCTGATCCGTATTGGAGCCCGCCGTCGGCCCCGCAAGATCAGAACAGCGCGGGCTGCGGGACGTAATCGCGCGCGGGGGCACCGGCGTCGGGAGCGAGCTCGGCAAGCGTGGGCGGGTTCCACTTCGGATCGCGGTCCTTGTCGACGATCTGCGCTCTGATGCCCTCGACGAGGTCGGGATGCTCGTTCACGAACCACATCACGCGACGGTACTCGCCCTCCAGCGCCGCGCGGAGCCCCGGCAGGTCGCGCGCCTCGCGGACGGCGTCGAGCGTCACGGTGAGCCCGGTGGGCGCGAGGTCTTCGAGCAGGTCAGCGGTCGCTGCCGCCTCCGTCGTCCCCTGGGCCTTCAATCGTTCGACGATCTCGCTCACGGTGGGGGCGGAGAAGGCCTCATCGATCCACGCGCGCGCGTCCGGGAGCTGCGAGGGCTCCGGGGTCTCGTCGAACAGCAGCACGATCTCGCTGGGACCGGTCGGGTCGGCACGGAAGGCGAGGGCCTCGCGCAACGCGTCGAGACGGTCGGATGGCACGAAGTGATCCGCGAAGCCGAGGTAGACGGCATCAGCGCCGCTCATGGTGGACCCGGTGAGACCGAAGTACTCGCCCAGGCGCCCAGGAGCGCGGCCGAGCAACCAGGTGCCCCCGACGTCGGGAGTGAATCCGATACGGGTCTCCGGCATGGCGAGCTTGGAGCGTTCCGTGACGATGCGGATCGCGGCGTGGCCGGCCAGCCCGATGCCACCACCCATCGTGATGCCGTCAGCCAGTGCCACCACGGGCTTGGGATACTCGGCGATCATGGCGTTCAGGGCGTACTCCGCACGGAAGAACTCCGCCGTCCGGTCAGCCTGACCCGCGACGATCTGCCCGTGCAGAGCGCGCACGTCGCCTCCCGCGCACATGCCGCGCTCGCCTTCCCCGTCGAGCAGCACGATCTGCACATCAGTGTCGTCGCGCCAGGCGTTCAGGACCGCGGTGAGGCTGTCGATCATGTCGACGTCGAGCGCGTTGATCGCCTCCGGACGGTTGAGCGTGAGTCGTCCGAGCGCGCCTTCGGTGCGGACGAGGATGCGGTCTGCAGCGTGGGATTCGGTCACGCTCGCCAGGCTACCCCTTCCGGGAAGGGCGGTATTCCGCACGAAATGCGGGATCCGACAGGCTTTTCCGGCAGGATAGGGAGGAACTGTTCAAATGCGACGAGAGGTCACGGATGCCTGAAGGACAGGTGCTCGAGTTCACGCACGTGACGAAGCGCTTCAATGAGGTGACCGCCGTCTCGGACTTCTCCGCGCGCGTGGAGCCCGGTGCCGTGACCGCCTTCCTCGGCCCGAACGGTGCCGGCAAGACCACCACGCTGCGGATCCTCCTCGGCCAGGTGCGCGCCACCTCAGGCACGGCGACCATCGGCGGTACGGCGTACGCCGAGCTGCGCCAGCCGTTGCGCACCATCGGATCCGTGCTCGAGGAGACGGTCTACCGCCCTCGACGCACCGCCGAGCGCCAGCTGACCATCGCCGCCAAGGCGAACGGCATCCCCCTGGCCCGCGTCGGCGAAGTGCTCTCCCTGGTCGGCCTCGAGGGCGAAGGCGGCTCCCGGATCGGCGGCTTCTCGCTCGGCATGCGTCAGCGGCTCAGCGTCGCCAACGCCCTGCTGGGCGATCCCGGCGCGCTCGTCTTCGACGAACCGGCCAACGGACTCGACCCCGAGGGAATCCGCTGGATGCGACTCCTGATGCGTCGCCTCGCCGACGAAGGGCGCACGGTCCTCGTGTCGTCGCACGTCCTCAGCGAGGTCGAGCAGGTCGCCGACAACGTGCTCGTGCTCTCGAAGGGTACGCTCGTGCTCTCCAGCGGGATCGAGACGCTCGCCGACCCCAAGGGCGGATCCGTCATCGTGGACGCCGCGGACCGCAGCGCGCTGACGACCGCGCTGCAGGAGGCCGGCTTCGACATCGAGGTGCTGCGTTCGGGCCTCACGGTGCGCGGCGGCGACGCCGGCACGGTGGGAGCGGTCGCCGCCGATGCGGGCATCGCCCTGAGCACCCTCGTGCAGCGAGGGCCGACGCTCGAAGACGTCTTCATCGACCTGATGCGCGGTGGCCGGTTCGCCCCGAGCACTCCGGCGACGCCACCGCAGCTCGCTGCGGCGGCCCCCGAGGACATCGCAGCGGCGGTCACCCCTCCGGCGGACACCACCGCGGAGAGCACCACCGCAGAGGACACCACCGCGGAGAGCACCGTGGAGAGCGCTGTGGAGACCTCCGTGGCCGAGCCTGCTCCGGCGCCCGCCGATTCCGTGGTCGCGATCCCGGTGGCAGCCGCTGCCGCCTGGGCGGCTGAGGCCGCAGCCGCTCCTGCGGGAGAGGCCCCTGTCGACGACCTCGCCGCGTCGGTGGACACCGGCGACCGCTCCGAACGCACGTCTGACGAATCTGACGCGCCTTCGTCCGACGCCTCGGCGTCGACGGACGACGATCCCGCCGCCGAACTCGATGCCGAGCATGCGCAAGCCGACCCGGCGCCCTCCGAGGAGTCTCCGGAACGATCGTTCGATGAGATCCTGTTCGGTTCCGCCGCACCGGCCGGAGCAGCAGGAGATCACGCCACAGATCCGGCGAGCGGAGACGAGCACCACAGCGGTGTCGAGGTGTTCGCCGGTCTTCACGACGCCCCCGAGTCGACGGACACCGACGAGACCGAAGAGACCGACGACCAGCTCGGCACCGGTTCGCCGGACGACGACGCTCTCGCGTCCACCTCCGACGCCGGCGACTCCGACTCGGCCTCCGACTCCACCGACGACTCCGACTCCGACTCCGACTCCGACGATGTCGCTGCTGTCACCGCCGACGACGAGGATCCGCGCTCCGCGGCGGTGAGCTCTATGCTCGCGGCGGCTGCGCGCGCCTACTACGAGGACGAACCCAGGGACTACCCGCTGAGCGCCGAGAACGTGACGACCGAGGAGCAGCAGGGCGAGGGCGGCGTCTCCGACGAGGGCGCGCACTGGACCGTCGCATCCACCGGCGTCATCGACACGGTGCCGCTGGCAGCGTCGACGGATTCCGGCGAGGCGGGCGACACCGCCGCATCCGATGCCGAGGAGCCGGGCGCTGAGGAGTCCCCCACCGAGGAGGTCCCCGCTGAAGAGGCCCCCGCTGAGGAGTCGCCCACCGACGCGTTCGGCGCTGACGAACACGGCACCGAGCAGTCCGGAACCGCCGACTCCGATGCCGATGAACACAGCGAGCACCGTCACGACGACGAGCACCGTCACGACGAGCACCGTCACGACGACGAGCACCGTCACGGCTGAGCGACTCGGCTGACGAAGAACGCCCTCCGGCCTCTCGGCCCGGAGGGCGTTCCGCATTCAGAGGAGGGCCGACCGTGGATTCGTAGGCCCCGGTCGCCTTGCGTCAGGCAGGCCGAGGACGGATCACCGGACGGCGGCGTCCCTTCGAGACCGGAACAGGCGCGGTCGCCACGATCTCCTCGACGTTGGCGGGCTCGTCCGACACGTCGAGTCGCAGAGCCTGCGTGAGCGCGAGCCCGTGGCTCGTGGTGAGGATCAGGCGGCGGTACTGCTCGTCGCCCTCGAGATCGATCACGACGCTCGGACGACGGCGACGGATCAGCACGAAGTCGAGGCTGCCCGCGGCCTTCCAGCTGCCGGCAGCGAGGACGCCGGGGATGTGTGTGCCGGGGTTCGGCACACCGCGGAGCCAGGTCCAGGCATCTTCGGTCAGCTGCACCTTGGTGATGGTGTCGCGCGCGATCCGGAGGTTGTCACGGTGGAAGGTGGCGGCACGTTCGATCGGCGAGAGCACGACCTCCAGTTGCGTCTGGTCCAGCAACAACGTCACCATGTCCCCCAGTCTGCCAGCGCGGCCCTGCCAGTTGTCTGGAAGTTGCTCACAGGAACGCAACGATCCCTTGTCGATCAGCACCAGTCATCCACATCCCCTTCCTTCATTCGAACATATGTACTATACTCGATCCATGGCTTCCCACACGAACGACATCGATCAGCGCGAGGCGCTGCTCGACGCCTGGGTGGAGAAGCGCCGACGCATCGCGATCCTCGAGGCGGAAGCGTCTGCGCTGCTCGCCGATCGCCTACGGCTGCAGGAAGAAGATGTCCACGAGCAGCCGCAGCACCGCGAGGCGATCCACCGCTCGATGATCGCCGAGTACTCGGCGGCCGGTCGCGTGTCGAAGGGCAGCATCGAGTACGCCTTCACAGACGCCCTCTTCCTCAAGGCCGAGCACCCCGTCGTCCGAGACGCGTTCCGACGCGGCGCGATCAGTGCGGCACACGTTCGGGAGATCGTGCGCGAGGGCGCCATCGTGCGGCAGGCCGTTCGCGATGGTCGAGCCGCCACCGAGGCGCTCACCCTGTACGACACTGCCGCACTCGTCGTCGCGGAGCAGGACTCTCCTGCGCGCACACGTGCGATGGTGCGCCGCGTCGCCTCCTCCCTCGCCTGTGAGACCGTGGTCGAGCGCCACCGGCGGGCATACGGCGAACGATCGGTCACGCTGCGGTCGCTCGACGACGGCCTCGCGCTGCTGCAGGTCGTGCTGCCGGAGCACCTCGCCCACGCGATCCTCGACCGACTGACCCGGCTCGCACAGCACGTCATCGCCGCACGAAGCGATCACTCCTGTCAGGGCGATGACACACCGGCGCTGTCTCCGGACGAACTCGACTCGGGCCCTGATCGGGTCTTTCTGCAGGACCTGCGAGCCGACGACTCCCGTCGCGAAGACCCGGTGCTCAACAGCCACCCGTACGACAGCGAGGCACCCTGCGCGCTGGACACCGGCGACGCACGCTTCGACGCCCATGTCATCTTCGGCGACGGAGACACCTTCACAACGGATCCGTCACTCGGCACCCCCTCCGTCCCGACCGATGAGCGGGGCATCGATGCGGTCCGCACCGACCTGCTCAGCGACCTGCTCCTGACCACGGATCCCTCTGCCGCGGCGGGCACAGCTCTGGAGAGCATCCACGCCCGCATCCAGGTCACGATCGCTGCCGAGACCCTGGCCGGATTCGACGAACGGCCTGCAGAGCTCGACGGCATCGGTGCACTGCACCCCAACGTCGCTCGTGACCTCGCCGGACGCAACGGCGGCTGGTCCCGCCTCTTCCTCGACCGCGCCGGTATCGTGACGGCCACAGCCGCCTACGCCCCGACAGCGGCAATGCGGCGGCATCTCCAGGCCAGAGACCAGCACTGTCGGTTTCCCGGGTGCCGCACACCCGTCCATCGGTGTCAGATCGACCACAATCACGACCACGCGAAAGGCGGAGCGACGTCGATCGACAACCTGAGCCACTTCTGCGTCGGCCACCACGCACTGAAGCATCCCGACATCGCCGAGAAGCACCGATGGCGAGCGAGACAGACCCCCGGCGGCGACATCGAGTGGACCAGTCCGCTCGGCCGGCGCTACACCGACGCCTCACCGCGCCGCGTCATGTTCGTCTGACCACCCTCCCTGGCGCACGGTCACTGGCGCACGGTCACTGACGCACGGTCACGGACGCACGGTCACGGACGCGCAGTCACTGACACTCAGTCACCGACACTCAGTCACCGACACTCAGTCACCGACACTCAGTCACGGACGCGCAGCTGCGGCCGCAGCGGCTGCGGCCGGAAGAGCGGCTTCGATCTGCTGCAGCTCGTCCTCACCGTGGGCCGCGGTCAGGAACCACGCCTCGAAGACGCTCGGAGGAAGCGCCACTCCCTGCTCACGCAGCGAGTGGAAGAACGGCGCATAGCGGAACGACTCCTGAGCCTGGGCTTCGGCGTAGTCCCTCGGCTCCGACGCCCGGAACGAGGCGTTGAACAGGTTGCCCGCGGTGGCCACCGCGTGCGTCACGCCGGCGTCGGTGAGGGCGGCATCGAGCGCGGTGGAGACTCGCAGAGATGCGGCGTCCACCGTCGCATAGACCTCCGGTGTCGCGAGACGCAGCGTCGCAAGACCCGCTGCGACCGAGAGCGGATTCCCCGAGAGAGTGCCCGCCTGGTAGACCGGCCCGAGGGGAGCGAGCAGATCCATGACATCGGCTCGACCACCGAGCGCGGCCAGGGGCATGCCTCCACCGACGACCTTGCCGAACGTGAAGATGTCCGGCAGGTAGTCCTCGCCCGCAGCGGCCTGCAGACCCCAGAACCCTGCAGGGTGCACCCGGAATCCGGTGAGCACCTCATCGAGGATCATCAACGCGCCGTGGGCATGGGCGGTCTCCGCGATCAGGCGGTTGAAACCGGGAAGCGGTGCCACGACACCCATATTCGCAGCCGAGGCTTCGACGATGACCGCAGCGATGCGCTGGCCGTGCTCGGCGAACACTGCAGCCAGCGCCTCGGGATCGTTGTACCCGATCACGAGCGTCTGAGCCGCGATCGGTGCCGGCACACCTGCCGACCCCGGAAGCGCGAGCGTCGCGACGCCGGAGCCTGCTTCGGCGAGGAGCCCATCGGAGTGCCCGTGATAGTGCCCGGCGAACTTCACCAACAGATCGCGGCCCGTGGCACCCCGCGCAAGGCGGATCGCCGTCATGGTCGCCTCAGTACCCGTGGAGACCAGACGGACGCGCTCGACGGGGCGGATCTCGCCGAACCGCACACGGTCGGCGATCAACGCGGCGAGCTCGACCTCGCCCTCCGTCGGAGCGCCGAACGACAGGCCACGGGACGCGGCCTCCTGCACCGCGGCGACGATCTCCGGGTGCGCGTGTCCCAGCAGGGCAGGGCCCCACGACGCGACGAGGTCGACATACTCGCGGCCGGCGGCATCCGTGACCTTCGCCCCCTTCGCCGAGGCGAGGAACCGCGGAGTCCCGCCCACCGAGCCGTAAGCACGCACCGGCGAGTTGACCCCGCCGGGGATGACCGCGCGGGCAGCGGAGAACAGGTCGTCGTTACGGTCGGTCATGAAAGGAGTACTCCTCGGTGAATCAGTCGCGCAGCCAGCCGGCCGCTTCGGTGGCCCAGTAGGTGAGCACCGCATCCGCACCGGCTCGGCGGATGGAGAGAAGGGACTCGAGAACGGCTGCACGACGGTCGATCCAACCGTTCGCCCCGGCGGCCTCGATCATCGCGTACTCGCCGGAGACCTGATATGCCCACACGGGAATGCTCACAGTGTCGCGCACCTCGCGGAGCACGTCGAGGAAGGCCATCGCCGGCTTCACCATGACGATGTCCGCCCCCTCGGCCTCGTCCACCACCGCCTCGCGCACACCCTCGCGACGGTTTCCGGGATCGAGCTGGTACGTGCGACGGTCGCCCTTCAGCTGAGAGTCCACTGCCTCCCGGAAGGGCCCGTAGAACGCACTCGCGTACTTCGCCGCATAGGCCAGCAGGAGCGTGTCCGTGAAACCCTCGCCGTCGAGCGCTCTGCGGATCACGGCGACCTGGCCGTCCATCATTCCGGACAGCCCGAGCAGCTGCGACCCCGCGCGCGCCTGGGCGAGAGCCATCGCGGTGTACCGTTCGAGCGTCGCATCGTTGTCGACGGAGCCGTCGGCCGCGAGCACGCCGCAGTGTCCGTGGTCGGTGAACTCATCAAGACACAGATCGGTCTGCACGACGAGAGCGTCGCCGACCTCTGCGGCCAGCGCTTCGGTCGCGACGTTGAGGATCCCGTGCGGATCATCGGCGCCCGAGCCGAGGGCGTCGCGCACCTCGGGGACGCCGAACAGCATCACCCCGCCGACCCCCGCCTCCGCCGCCTCGACCGCGGCTGCACGCAGCGAATCGAGGGAGTGCTGAGCGACACCGGGCATCGACCCGATCTGCACGGGCTCCGTGATGCCCTCACGCACGAACAGAGGCAGGACGAGCTGCCCCGGCTGCAGCGAGGTCTCGCGCACCAGATCGCGTACTGCGCGAGACTGCCGCAGCCGTCTCAGTCGCACGTCGGGGAAGCTCACGGCGCGAACTCGTCGGCCGCGTGCGGAAGGGTGAAATGCGAGACGGCCTCGATCAGGGCGTCGATCGTCTGACGGTCGGCCACCACCGAAACGGGGAGCCCGGCGCGCTGCGCGTCTTTCGCGGTGCGGGGTCCGATCGCCGCGAGCAGGGTGTCGTCGGGGATCTCCGGGAACTGCTCACGCACCTGCTCGGCGACCGAACCGCTCGTGATGAGGATCGCGTTGATCCGACCGTTCTCGACATCTCGGCGGATCCGCTCCGTGACCGGGACGCCGACCGTACGGTACGCCACGACACCGTGCACGTCATGGCCCGCTTCGGAGAGCAGCCGGCTGAGCACGGGCTTCGCGATCTCGCTGCGCAGCGCGAGGATGCGGCGCGGCTCCTTCTCGAGGGCGATGAGCTGCTGTGCCATCCCCTCTGCGGAGTTGTCCTGCTCCGGGACCAGCGTGACCTCGTAGCCGACCGCCTGCAGAGCCGCGGCGGTCGTCTCGCCGACAGCGGCGATCTTGGTCGAACGCGGCACGACCGCCCTGTGGGCGAAGAGCACGTCGACGGTGGTGGCGCTCGTGACCGTCAGCCAGTCGAACTCCCCGGCGGCCAGCTGCGCCAACGCCGAGTCGAGCGTCGCCTGGTCTGTCGTCGGCGCGAAGTTGATGAGCGGGGCGACGACGGGGACCGCGCCCAGCGCGCGCAGGCTCGCAGCGACGCTGTCGCCCCACGGCCCGCCACGGGGCACGAGGATGCGCCAGCCGTCCAGCGGTCGGTCCTGCTTGATTTCGGAAGTGGTCATGAGGATTGCTCTCGGGATACGAGGCCGGCCGCCCCTTGATCGAGCAGCCGACGGGCAACAGTGAACCCGAGCTCGCGCGCTGCGTGCACCGGGTCTGCACCATCGGCAGCATCCGCTCCATTGCCACTGCCGTTCCGACGAATATACTCCCCGTTCAGGTCTTCCGTGACGTCGAGGCCGATCCGGCGCCCCCCGTCAGCGGCGTACACGACGGTCCTGACGCGGATCGAGGAGCCGTCGACGACGGCGTGAGCGGCCATCGGTGCCTGGCACCCGGCATCCAGTCCCTGGAGGATCGCGCGCTCGACGGTGATGGCCAGACGCGTGTCGGTGTCGTCGAGACCGGCGAGGGCCGTGAGCAGCTCCTGTGGGGCGTCCGCGCGGGTCTCGACCGCGAGCGAACCCTGTCCCGGCGCGGTGGGCCATTCCGCGAGTCCGAGCTCTTCGCGTCGGAGCGGCGACTTCGCGTCGAGCCTCGAGAGGCCGGCTGCCGCGAGGATCACTGCGTCCAGCTCGCCGGAGACGACCCTGGCGAGACGGGAATCCACGTTCCCGCGGATGTCGACGACCTCGGCGCCCGGTGCTCGCCGGTGGACCTGGGCGATGCGTCTCGGTGAGCCGGTGCCGACGGTGCTTCCCGAGCGGAGTTCGTGCAGCGCGGTGCCGTCACGGGTGAGGACCACGTCACGCGGGTCTTCGCGCTTCGGGGTCGCCGCGATCACGAGCCCCTCGGGGATGGCGGTGGGGAGATCCTTCAGCGAATGCACGAGGAAGTCGCACTCCCCCGCGAACAGCGCCTCGCGAAGACGCGTCGCGAAGATGCCCTGCCCGCCGATCTCGGAGAGCGACGCACGGTTGGTGTCGCCTTCGCTGGTGATCGGGACGAGTTCGACCCGGCGCCCCGACAGCTTCTCGAGAGCCGCGGCGACATGACCCGACTGCGCCTGCGCGAGCGCGCTGCGACGGGTACCGAGACGGATGGAAGTGCTCATGCGCTTACTGGAGGACGTCCGCGATCTCGTCGAACCGGAGCCTGCGCCCCGTGTAGAAGGGCACCTCCTCCTTCACATACCGGCGGGCTTCGGTGTACCGCAGATCGCGCATCATGTCGACGAGGTCGGTGAGTTCATCGGCCTCGAGCGGAAGCAGCCACTCGTAGTCGCCGAGCGCGAACGAGGCGACGGTGTTGGCGAGCACGCCTTTGAACGCCGCGCCCTTGCGTCCGTGGTCGGCGAGCATCGTGCGACGCTCCTCCTCCGGAGCCAGGTACCACTCCGGAGTGCGCACGAACGGGTAGAGGCAGAGCCAGTCCTTGGGGCCGATGCCACGGAGGAAGCCCGGCACATGCGAACGGTTGAACTCGGCGTCGCGGTGCACGCCCATCACGTTCCACACCGGGAGGAGGGAGCGCAGCAGCTCGGTGCGACGCAGGCGGCGCAGCGCCTTCTGCAGTTCCTCCGCCGTGTCGCCGTGCAGCCACACCATGAGGTCCGCGTCGGCCTTGAGCCCGGAGACGTCGTAGAAGCCGCGGACGGTCACGCCCGAATCCTCGATGTAGGACACGATCGTCTCGAGTTCGGTCGAGTCGTTCTCGGTCACGGGGACGTCGGGGTTTCGTCGCCAGACGGCCCAGAGGGTGAAGCCGGACGGGTTCTCATCGCGCTCTTCGGACATCATGCTCCCCAGTCTGCCTCGTTTACGCAGGAGCCGCTAATCACCCGGAAGGGCGCATCACGACATCCTGGAATGCTGCGCACCAGCGCGAGATGCGTGTCAGTGCGAGATGCGTGTCAGTGCGAGATGCGTGTCAGCGCGAGATGAAGCGCGCGATCGCCCAGACCGCGCCACCGACCGCCGCCGCGATGCCGACGGTGGCGGCGACCGCCCCGATCGGATTGCGGTCGGCGAACACCCGCGCCCTGGCCACCGCACGCGTCGACGCCTTCTCGACCCGACGGGGGATGTTCCCCTTGACCTCGATGGCGGCGAGGGCGGCCTTCAGCTCCGCACGAGCCGAGGCGACCGGGTCGACGATCCCGCCGGGGACGGCGGTGCGCGGCAGCGACTCAGAATTCGTCATCGCCGGCCTCCTTCACGATTCGGATGTCTTCGGCTACGGCCTGAGCCGGATTCTGGCGCGCGAGCACCTTGCGGAACTTGAGGATCCCCAGCAGCGCGAACAGCAGCACGGCGAGGATCAGGATGCCGAACACCGCGATGGCGGACAGCCATACGGGCCACCATGACGACAGACCCGCTATCGCGAAGACCAGGATCACGGGCACGGCCCAGAACAGGAAGAACAGGGCGACCAGGAACCACACGGAACCGATGCCGGCGTCCTTCGAGGTGCGCGAGATCCACGCCTTCGCAGCGTCGATCTCGGCCTTGACCAGATTCGTGACGAGTTCCGGCAGATCCCCGAGGAGAGTCAGCAGACTGTCGTCGGCGCGATCACGGTATCCGCGGGGCATGTCAGGCGCCGGACTTCTTGGCCGCCGACTTCGCGGCGGGCTTCTTGGCGGCCGGCTTCTTCGCGGCGGTCTTGGATGCGGCCGACATCGAGGTCTTGCTGGACGAAGCCGTGGCCTTCGCCGCCTCGACCGCTTCCTCCGTCGCCTCTGCCAGGTCTTCTGCGGCCTCACGGCCGGTGGCGATCGCGGAGTCGAGGCGCTGGCCAGGTGTGCCGTTGCCGCTGACGGACTTCGCGACCTTCACGACGCCGGTCCAGAGCGCACCGGGGACGGCTGCGGCCTTGTCTCCGACGAAGCCCTTGACCTTGGTGACCTGCTCCTGCACGGGATCGAGGTGCCATACCTTGAGCCACTGCGTCTTGATCTGCTCGTAGCGCTCACGTCCGGCACGGGTGCCGAGGACGTAGCCCACGCCGAGTCCGACGACGAGTCCGATCTTCCCCTTCATGGGGTCTCCTCACCTTGTTCCGGTAGTCCGGCCAGATTCGCCCGGTTGGGATCGGTCGCAGGCTCTCGCACCCCGCGGCCAGGTACCCAGCGTAACCCCGTATGCCGAATTCGGCATCTATGGGTCGGAGGGTTGACACGGAGCACTCTCTCCGTCATGGTCTCAGTCCCAGAGAAGCGCGTGCCGGAGGCGGTCGGCCTCATCCCTGGCGTCGGGGATCACCTGGGCGAGCCCGGTTCCCGCGAGCCAGGCGCCGACCACGGCCACGCCGGGCACCGCCTCGATCGCCGCGCGCGCGGCCGCGCGCCGTGCGCCGGAACCGATGATCGATGCGGGCTGCGACTGCACGAACCGACCGCGATGAGAGGCGATCACGGCTTCGGGAGCGATGGCGACTCCGAGCAGGGCGGCTGCCTCGCTCCGCGCCAGCGCTGCCGCTGCTTCGTCGCTCAGCCGTGCGGTGGCGGCCGGCTCTCCCTGGGCTCCGAACGACACGCGGACGATCTCCCGGGAACCCGCCGCAGCCCCCACCCAGCCCCACTTCGCGGTCGAGTGCGTCAGGGCCTTGGCCGTGTGGCTCCCCGGAACGGTGAGCACACCTGTTCCCCGCGGGGCGGAGGCGATCTCCGGAGCGTCGAGGAGCAGCGTGACGATCTCGATCTCCGGCGAGGCCGCGGCCTCCGTCTTCTGGAGGTCCGGTATCACCGAGGCGAGGAGTCCTCGCGCCGTGGGCTCGGGTGTCGCGATGATGACGGCGTCCGCGTCGAGCTCCTGGATCACCGGCGGCACGGGCTCCGCCGCGACGCCCTCGTCCGCCGCGACATCCTTGAGCGCCGCTTCATCGTCACGATCCACGTCCGCCGCGGACTCGGCCTCGACAGACCACGTCGCACCCGTCTTGCGGAGACTGCGCACCCGCACGCCCGTGCGCACGTCGGCGTCGAGGCGCTTCAGGTCGGCGGCGAGCGCATCGATGAGGGTGCTCATCCCTCCGGAGAGGCCCTCGACGGCAGCTCCAGGAGCCTTCGCCACGACCGGGGCCGCGGGGGCGGCCGCTTCGGCCTCTGAGACTGTCATCGATGCTCTGGCCGCCGCTTTCGCCGCCGCTTCGTCGCGGAGGGTCTGCACCGCACCGGAGAGCGAGCCGACCCTGGTCAGGGCGGCATTGAGCCCCGGAGCCGCGACGTCGATGTCGATGTCGTCCGGAGATGCGGAGTAGACGCCCGTCGTCACGGGGGCGACGAGTCGATCCCGCACCTTCGCCCCCATGCGCGAGGCGACGAGCTTCCCGAGGCTGAGCTGGTGCCCGATCGTGAGCGGCGGACGCACCCGATCGAGGTAGGCGCGCCAGACGCCCGACCATCCGATGATGCGACGCACGTCGGGCTGGAACGGATTCGCGGGGATGCCGAGGATGCCACCCGCCGGAAGCGGGGCAGCTCCGATACCGGGGATGCCCGCCAGCCAGGCACCGCCGGCCCGCGGCACCACGATGCGGTCGGCGAGATCGAGCTCCTCGACGAGGGCGCGGACGAGGCCACCCCTGGTGGCGTAGCTCTCCGCCCCGGCATCGACCGTGACACCGTCGAGGTCGACCCGGCGGATCGCGCCCCCGAGCACCTCTTCGGCCTCGAGAACGGTGACGCGCATCCCGACCTTCGCGCATTCGCGCGCGGCGACGAGCCCTCCGATACCCCCGCCGACGACGACCACGTGCTTCTCGGCCGCGCGGGCGGCCAGGTCGAAGGGCTCGGCGGACGAGGACTCAGGGCTCATGCCGTCAATTCTCGCACCGCCCAGTTCTCCCGCCCGGACGCTTCACGGTCGCGGATCTGCGCATCACGCGCGCGCTCCGACGGATCGCGTGACGGTCAGATCGTGTGCGCCAGCTCGACGATGCGGGTGAGCTGATCCGGGTCGGTCTCCGGCGGGACGCCGTGGCCGAGGTTCAGGATGTGCCCGCGTGCTGCGCGGCCCCGCTCCACGACGTCGCGCACATGGGCCTCCAGGACCGGCCACGGGGCGGAGAGCAGCGCGGGGTCGATGTTGCCCTGCACCGTGACATCCGGCCCCAGGATCGCAGCGGCCTCGTCGAGGGGCAGGCGCCAGTCGACACCCACGCCGTCGGCCACACCGTCGAGGCGCATGTCGGCGAGGAAGGGACCTGTCCCGACCCCGAAGTGGATCGTCGGCAGGCCGATGCCGGACAGCGCCGCGTGCGAGTGCGGGGCCACGAAGGCGCGGTAGTCCGCCGTGCTGAGAGAACCGGCCCAACTGTCGAAGAGCTGGACGACGGATGCCCCGGCGTCGCGCTGGGTCTCGAGGAAGCGGCGGGAGACACGCGCCAGCCAGCCCGCGAGGCGGTTCCACGACTCCGGGTCGGAGTGCATCATGGCCCTGGCCCGCAGGTGCTCCTTGGACGGCCCGCCCTCGACGAGGTAGGCGGCGAGAGTGAACGGGGCGCCGGCGAATCCGATCAGCGGAGTGTCTCCGAGCTCGGCGGTGACGAGCCGGACGGCCTCCGCGATGGCCGTGCCGTCCAGGTCGTCGGGATCGATCGCCGTGACGCGCTCGACGTCTGACGCGGTGCGCACCGGGTTCGCGAACACCGGACCACGACCCGGCTCGATCTCCACCTCGACCCCGGCGAGACGCAGCGGGATGACGATGTCGCTGAAGAAGACGGCCGCATCGACGCCGTGACGGCGCACCGGCTGCAGGGTGATCTCCGCGGCGAGGTCGGGGGTCAGGCAGGCGTCGAGCATCCGGGTGCCCACACGCAGCTCGCGGTACTCCGGGAGGGACCGGCCCGCCTGCCGCATGAACCACACGGGGGCGTGTGCGGGACGGTCGCCGGCGAGGGCGCGCAGGAGCGGGGCATCGGAGAGGACCATCCTCCCATCCTCCCATCCACCCCTTATGGAGCCGCCGAGTTCGAGCTGCCGACCCTTCGCCCGCAGACGCTCCGGTACAATCGATCTGTGCTGCTGTGTGTCACGGCGAGTCACAAGACCGCCTCCTTCGAATTGCTCGAACGCCTGAGCCGCACCCCCGACGACGTCGCTCCCACCATCGTGGGCATGACGCCGTGCGTGCAGGGTGCGGTCGTGCTGGCGACGTGCAACCGCTTCGAGGCGTACGTGGAAATGGACGAACCGGTCACCGCGGCCGGCGCCATCGGCGTCGAAGCCGTGATCGAAGCGGTCGAGTCCGCCACCGGCATCCCTGCCGCCGACCTCGACGGCGCCTACACCGTGCACGCCGGACGCCGCGTCGCCGAGCACCTGTTCTCCGTGGCATCCGGGCTCGAGTCCGTCGTCTCCGGAGAGGGCGAGATCGCCGGTCAGGTGCGCCGCGCCCTGAAGTCGGCTCGCAAGGACGGCACCACCTCGCCCGAGCTCGAGCGCCTCTTCCAGCGCGCCAGCCAGGCTCAGCGCAAGGTCAAGAACGTCACCGCCCTCGGCCGCGCGGGTCGTTCACTGGTGCGCCTCGCACTCGAACTCGCCGACAGCCGCATCGCCGACTGGTCTGCGGAGCGCGTGCTGCTGGTCGGAACCGGCGCCTACGCGGCCGTGACCCTCGCGACGCTCCGCGAACGCGGCGCCGTGAACATCTCGGTGTACTCCCCCTCCGGCCGTGCCGAGGTCTTCGCCGCGAAGCACGGCATCCGACCGATCACCGCCGACGAGTACGCCCGCACCGCGGCCCGGTCGAGCCTTCTCATCACCTGCACCACCGCGACGGAACCGGTCCTCGGCCCGGAGCACCTGCAGCTGCCGACCGGCCTCGCCGAGGCGGGCTGCCCCGTCGGCACGCACAGTCAGCTCGTGGTCGACCTCGGTATGCCCCGCAACGTCGACCCCGCCGTCGCTTCGCTCGAGGGCGTCGCACTGCTCGACCTCGAGACCATCAGACTGCACGCGCCCCTGGAAGAGCTGCAGGCGACGGATGCCGCTCGCAGCGTCGTCCGCGAGGCCGCCGAGACCTTCCACGTGGTGGGCGCGCGCCAGAGCGTGACCCCGTCGGTCGTGGCGTTCCGCTCGCACATCTTCGAGCTGCTCGAGCGTGAGATCGCCAGGGCCCGCGCACGAGGCGACGAGGACGGCAAGGTCGAGCAGGCCCTGCGTCACCTCTCCGGCGTGCTGCTGCACACCCCGACCGTGCGTGCGCACGAGCTCGCCGCCGCGGGCCGCGCCGACGAGTTCACCGCCGCGCTGGCCGCCCTGTACGGCATCGCGCCAGAGGCCGATTCCGCGGACGACGCCGCCAGCGCCTGACGCGCTCAGCCCCCGCGGTGGCAGACTGGAGGCATGGCCCTTCACATCACCGGAGACACCGCCGCCGACGAGCTGCTCACAGACAACCCGCTGGCTCTGCTGGTGGGGATGCTGCTCGACCAGCAGGTGCCGATGGAGACCGCGTTCGCCGGTCCGCTCAAGATCGAGCAGCGCACCGGAGCGGCTGATGCCGCAGCCATCGCCAGCATGGCGCCCGACGATTTCCTCGAGGCCTTCAAGCAGACTCCCGCCGTGCACCGGTTCCCCGGGTCGATGGCGACGCGCGTTCAGACGCTCTGCCAGACCCTGGTCGACGACTGGGACGGCGACGCGGCCGCACTGTGGACGGAGGGAGACCCATCGGGACCCGAGGTGCTCAAGCGGCTCAAGGCACTCCCTGGGTTCGGGGAGCAGAAGGCCAAGATCTTCCTCGCCCTCCTCGGCAAGCAGTACGGCTTCACCGGCGAGGGGTGGCGCGAGGCGTCAGCCCCCTACGGCGAGGACGGGTCGTACCGCAGCGTGGCCGACATCGTCTCGCCCGACTCCCTCGCCAAGGTGCGCGAGCACAAGAAGGCCATGAAGGCGGCGGCGAAGGCCGCGAAGTGAAGCCGACGGGGGACGACGTCGCCGGGCTCATCGCCCGCTCCTCCCCCGCAGTGCGCCGCCGGGACGCCGAGACGCTGACCGCGCTCATGCAGGAGATCACCGGCCGCGAGCCGCAGACCTGGGGCACCATCATCGGATTCGGCTCCTGCCACTACCGCTACCCCACCGGCACGGAGGGCGACAGCGGGCTGCTCGGCTTCGCCCCGCGCAAGGCCGCGTCGACGATCTACCTGTTCGACGGCGTCGACGCGCATGCCGAGGCCCTGGCGGAACTCGGCCCCCATACGACCGGGGTCGGCTGCCTGTACATCAAGGATCTGGAGCAGGTCGACCTGGACGTGCTGCGCGGCATCCTGGAACGCTCACTGGCCTGGGTCGAAGCCGGCGGAACTCCAGAGGTTCAGCTCACCGTCACGGGCTGAGTCACGAGTGCCGCTCCGGCGCCTACGCGGTCAGCGCAAGACTTCGACGAGCGCTACCCACGAAACGATGACGGCCGACACGATCGCCAGCAGGCAGCCCGCAGCGGCGAGGTAGAGCCCGGACGGATGCCCCGACCACGCCAGCACGCCCGCGGCCAGGTAGGCGAGGATCGGCAAGAAGCCGACCAGGTACTTGACCGGGCGGATACGGTCCTCGGGACTCGGGTCCTTCGCGATGAGCCGCGTCGCCTGCACCTGGAACACGGTGGCCAGCAGCGTCACGATGACGGTCGCTGCGCCGAACCAGCCGGCACCGATGTCGGGGACGAGACCCAGCGCCGACACCGCGAGGGCCAGGAGCAGAGCGGCGATCCCGGCGAGGAGTCGCGCGGTCAGTGTGCGCGATTTGACGATCTCGGCGATGTTCACGCTCGCCGCGACGATCACGAGTCCGGCCAGGGCCGCGGTCGCCCCCGCCATCGCGACGTTGAACTCGCTCCACGGCTCGAACATGCCGACATGATAACGGGGTTCGGGATTCGAGACCCATGCTGCGCGCCGGTCTGGCTGATGATGGATTCCACGATCGAGAGTCCGTCCGAGCTGCTCCCCGCCTGCAGCTCCTCCCCGAGCGCTACGCACGCGCCGTGGCGGGATCATGACGAACATGATCCCGCCACGCACGCATCACTCGTTCGACGGCTCAATCCATGCTGATGAACCGGCGGCGCTGTCCCGCGAGCATCATGCCCGCGCCGACCACCAGCGCCAGCGCGCCGAACCCGGTGGCCGTCCACGCTATGGTCCCGCCGGTCGTCGCAAGTCCCGGCGTGGGCGGCACGAAGTGCTGCGTCACGCACGCTGCGGACGGATCGCACGTGCCGAGAGGGTTCGTGGTGGTCACGACGTTCCGGAGCGCACCGTCGCCGCCGTTCCTGACGGTCACCGAGTAGGTGACGGTGACCACCTGGCCCCTGGCGAGGTCGCCGCTCCAGACGAGAGCATCCCCCGAGCGCGCGACCGAACCGGAACTCGCGACGGCCGTGTCGTTCCACGTCGCATCGTCGAGCACGCCGGACAGGTCATCCGTGACGTTCGCCCCGGAGACCGGCCCGACGCCGGTCTGCGTGACAGTGAGCGTGTAGGTCACGGTCTGTCCCGTGCGGACGGTCGCGCCCGACGAGGGATTCGCGGACTTGGAGAACACGAAGCCGCCGATCGTGTGCGTCGTGACGCAGGATTCCCCGCACTTGTCGCTGGTGACGACGTTGTCGAGGGCCCCGTCGCCGTCTGCGGTCACCGTGACCGAGTACGTGATCGTGACCACGTCGCCGACGGCCAGATCGCCCGACCAGCTCAACTCCTCGGTCGCGGGATCGAAGGCGAGCGCCCCTGACGATGCCGCAGCATCGTCATTGAACGTCGCATCGTCGAGAACACGGGAGAGGTCATCGGAGAGGGCGGCGCCCCCCACTCCCGCGCTTCCGATCTGCGTGACCGTGATCGTGTAGGCGATACGGTCGCCGACCGCGACGCTCGCTCCCGACGCCGGATCGGACGACTTCGAGACCGAGTAGTCGCCGACGGGATTCTCGGTGGTGCAGGACTCGGTGCACCCCGGGCTCGTCACGACGTTCGCCAGGGTGGAGTTCCCATCGTTCGTCACGGTGACCGAGTAGGTGATCGTGATCGTGTCTCCTGTGACGAGATCACCGACCCAGCTCAGCTCTCCGCTGGCCTCGTCGAAGTCCACTGTCCCTCCCGAAGCCGTCGCGTCGTCGTTGAACGTGGCGTCGTCCAGCACATCGGACAGATCGTCGAGAAGGTTCGCGCCGGGGACATCGTCGGTGCCCACGTGCTCGACCGTGATCGTGTAGGTGACCTCGTCGCCGATCGCGACGGCCGAACCCGACGCCGGGTCGGACGTCTTCGTGACGGTGTAGCCGCCGACAGGGGTCGTCGTCGTGGACGGAGGCGTGGTCACTGGCGGCTGCGTGGGCGGGGTGCCCGTCGCCGTGGCCGTGTTGAGCACCTGCCCGTTGTCCACGTCAGACTGCGTGATCGTGTAGCGGGCATCCGCTTCGCAGGTGACGCGCCCATCGGGTGCGAGGGAATCAGGGTCGCAGGTCACACCGATTCCGGCCGCGCCGAGGACGTCGTCCGTGACGGTGAGATCGGTGAGGTCGGTGTTGCCCGTGTTGTGCAGGTCGAACGCCCAGAGGATCTGGTCGCCCAGGTCGTTGTAGCCGTTCCCATTCACATCGAGCACATCGACCACGCGCTTGACGAGTGTGAGCGCGGGAAGGAGCGCGACGTTCGTGAAGTCGCAGCGCACGTCCGCGGCGGTCGACCCGGTGGGAAGCGTGACGTCGGCGACGCGCCCGGTCCCGGACGACAGTACGGTGCCGTCGGTGTTGTTCGTGCAGGTCCAGGAGGTCTCGTAGTTCGCGAAATCCGTGGTTCCGGCCGCGCCCTCCGTCAGAGTGAACGTCGCGCTGTCGAGGCCGAGGACGGGTCCGGCGGTCTCGCCCGGGAGGTCCTGCCGACCGGGATCCGTCCCCTCCGTGATCCCCGTGTACTCCCTCGGCAGGATCGGCGAGGTGACGTCGAGCCGGAACTGATCCGTCGGCAGGTACCGCCCGTTCGGAAGCACCTTCTGCGCGTAGACCAGGTTGGGGTACGCACAGCTCGCAAGGTCGACGAAGCCGATGCCGGTGTCCGTCTGCGAGAGGGTGGCGCCATTCTCGGGACGAACCCGGGTGATCGTCGATCCGGAGCCGATGGCGATCGAGCCGTCGGACACGACGGCGACCGAGTGATACTGGCCAAGGTTGGGAGGAGTCGTGGTGATGACTTCAGCGGTCAGGGCCGCCATGCCGGCGGTCGCGGGGATGGGACCGGGCACGCGAGCGAAGACACCGGCCGCCGTCGCGTCCGCGTTGGACACGGCGTACAGGTTTCCGAGGGAGTCGAACGCCATGTCGCCGTTCGCGGAAAGGCCGGAAATCGTCGCTACCTGACCGATGAGCGTGTTGGTGGTGGTGTCGAACGCGTACAGGTTCCAGAGCGCTCCGGAGGTTGCGAAGTAGTAGATCCCCGTATCCGGGTTGATCGCGCCCGCCACGACGCCGGCTGTGCTCGGCGGCCCCGGATAGGTGTCGGTGGCCTCGGTGGTCGAGTCGAAACGCACCACCTGACCGGCAGTGCGGTCGTACCCCCAGACGTACCGCCCTCCGCCCTCGTCCAGTGCGAGCGCGTTGACCGTATTGCCGGCCGGAACCGTGAACTGGCCGTTGGCGGTCGCTGCGCCAGTGGTCGGATCTACGCGGGAGATCGCTCCGGTCGCGGTGACCACGTACGCGGAGCTCGTGCACTCGAACGCCGGAACCGCCGCCTGCGCCGGTTCCGCGGTCACGACGGTTGCGCCCACTCCGAGGAGGCCGCCGACGAGAGCCACCGCCGCGCCCAGCGCGAGCCCTTTCCGTGCACGTCGCCTGCGCGAATTGGGCTCGGGTCTCATCCACGTGAACGTCATCGTCTTCCGATCTGGTCGCCTCAGTAGGTGCCCGAAAGCATACCCACTGCTCGTCGGCGCACCAGGCGTCCGCTTCAGAAGTTCTCCGAATCGTCACCGCACCTCAGGCGCCGCGCAGACGCTCCGCGAGGTAGGCGTGCAGCTCGTCGATCGAGACGCGCTCCTGCGCCATGGTGTCGCGGTCGCGCACGGTGACCGCACGGTCGTCGAGAGAGTCGAAGTCGACCGTGACGCAGAACGGGGTGCCGATCTCGTCCTGGCGACGGTAGCGGCGGCCGATGGCGCCGGCGTCGTCGAAGTCGACGGCCCACGAGCTGCGGAGCGTGTCGGCGACCTCGCGCGCGAGCGGCGACAGCTTCTCATTGCGCGACAGCGGCAGCACCGCGGCCTTGACCGGAGCGAGGCGAGGGTCGAGCTTGAGCACCGTGCGCACGTCTGTGCCGCCCTTGGCGTTGGGCACCTGCTCCTCGACATAGGCGTCGACGAGGAACGCCATCATCGCGCGCGTAAGGCCGAACGACGGCTCGATCACGTACGGGGTGTAGCGCTCGCCCGTCGCCTGGTCGAAGTACGTCAGGCTCTGGCCCGATGCCTCGCTGTGGCTGGAGAGGTCGTAGTCGGTGCGGTTGGCGACGCCCATGAGCTCGCCCCACTCCTTGCCGGCGAAACCGAACTTGTACTCGACGTCGATCGTGCCGGCCGAGTAGTGCGCGCGGTCGTCTTCCGGCACGTCGAACTGGCGCATGTTCTCGGGGTCGATGCCGAGGTCGATGAACCAGTTCCAGCAGGCCTCGACCCAGTGCTCGAACCACTCCTGCGCCTCAGCCGGAGGTGTGAAGAACTCGATCTCCATCTGCTCGAACTCGCGGGTGCGGAAGATGAAGTTGCCGGGGGTGATCTCGTTGCGGAAGGCCTTGCCGACCTGGCCGATGCCGAACGGAGGCTTCTTGCGGCTCGCGGTGAGCACATTCGAGAAGTTCACGAAGATGCCCTGAGCCGTCTCGGGGCGCAGGTAGTACAGGCTCGACTCGTCATCGACGACACCGAGGTAGGTCTTCACCAGACCGGAGAAGGCCTTGGGCTCGGTGTACTGCCCCTTGGTGCCGCAATTCGGGCAGGGGATGTCGGCGAGGCCGTTCTCGGCCTTGCGCCCCTTGCGCGCCTCGAAGTCCTCGATGAGGTTGTCGGCACGGAAGCGCTTGTGGCACTGCAGGCATTCGACCAGCGGGTCGGTGAAGGTCGCGACGTGGCCCGACGCCTCCCACACGCGCTTGGGGAGGATGATGCTGGAGTCCAGGCCCACCATGTCGCCGCGACCGCGCACGAAGGTCTGCCACCACTGGCGGCGGATGTTCTCCTTGAGCTCGGTGCCGAGGGGGCCGTAGTCCCAGGCCGACCGCGAACCGCCGTAGATCTCACCCGCTTGGAACACGAACCCGCGGTGGCGGGCGAGGGCGATGACCTTGTCGAGGCGGGACTGTTCGGCCATGGTGGCTCCAATGGTCGGATGCGGGAGGAGAACCCGCGAACACGGGCATCCCATTCTATCCGTGGTTCCCGCGCGCTCCCTGGCCTCCGCGACTGCGCCGGAGTAGCGTCCTGGGGATGAGCACTGCAGCGCGAACACCGCGGACCCGCGACGACGACACCCGCTTCTTCGGGCAGCCGTGGGCCCTGGTGCACATCTTCGGCGTCGAGATGTGGGAGCGCTTCAGCTTCTACGGCATGCAGGGCATCCTGCTCATCTACCTGTACTTCGAAGTGACCGAGGGCGGCCTCGGCATCCCCAAGGCGGTCGCCGGCGGCATCGTGGGCGCCTATGGAGGGTCGGTCTACCTGTCGACGATCCTGGGCGCCTGGCTCGCGGACCGCCTCTTCGGCGCCGAGCGGGTGCTGTTCGTCAGCGCGATGGTCATCGTGGCGGGACACCTCGCCCTCGCGCTGCTCCCCGGCGCGGTCGGCGTGGGCGTCGGTCTCGTGCTCGTGGCAGTCGGATCCGGTGGACTCAAGGCGAACGCGTCGTCTGTCGTCGGCACTCTCTACAGCGAAGACGATCCTCGACGCGATGCGGGCTTCTCGCTCTTCTACCTCGGGATCAACCTCGGCGCGTTCCTGGGCCCGATCCTCACCGGCATCCTGCAGTCGTCGCTGGGCTTCCACTACGGGTTCGGGCTCGCTGCCATCGGGATGACGCTGGGACTCATCCAGTACTCGTTCGGCCGGAAGTCCCTCCCCGCCTCGGCGCGCGAGGTGCCGAATCCGCTCCCGAAGTCGCGGTACCTCCTGGTCGGACTCATCGCCGGCGCCGCGGTGGTGCTCATCGCCGTCCTGGTGCTCACCGGCGTGATCCGCCCGGACAACCTGGCCGCCCTCGTGATCGGCGTCACGATCATCGCCGCCGTCGCCTACTTCTCGGTGATCCTCGGCAGCCGTCGAATAGACGCCACCGAACGCTCGCGCGTGTGGGCCTTCCTGCCCCTCTTCATCACCAGCGTCGCGTTCTGGTCGCTGTACCAGCAGCAGTTCACGGTGCTGACGATCTACTCCGACCAGCGTCTGGACCGGAACCTGTTCGGCTGGGAGATGCCGGTGTCGTGGGTGCAGTCGATCAACCCGGTCTTCATCATCATCCTGTCCGGTGTCTTCGCGGCGATCTGGACGCGTCTGGGGAAGCGTCAGCCCTCGACGCCGGTGAAGTTCGCGCTGGCGGCGATCATCATGGGGTCGGCGTTTCTGCTCTTCCTGCCGTTCGCGGGTGGAGGGGCGAACTCCACGCCGCTGCTCGCGATCGTCGGGATCCTCTTCGTGTTCACCGTGGCGGAGCTGCTCATCTCCCCGGTCGGTCTGTCGGCGGCCACCAAGCTCGCACCGACCGTGTTCCGCACCCAGATGGTCGCGCTGTTCTTCCTCTCGATCGCGCTCGGCACGGCGATCTCGGGCGAGCTCGTACGGTTCTACAACCCCGACGACGAGGTGCCGTTCTTCTCGATCCTCGGCGGCATCGCGATCGTCGTCGGCATCGGACTGCTGCTGAGCGTCAAGCCCGTGCTGAAGCTGATGCGCGGGGTGCGGTGAGCACTCCGCGCTCGCAGATCAGGCGGTGAAGAGGTAGCCGCGCTCGGTGTCGTACCCGGCGATCCGGAGGCCGCTGCCGAGCAGACCCTCCATCTGCGCACGCAGGCGCAGGCGCCACTCGTGAGCGGCCGCAGGGTCGGAGACGCGCAGCGCCTCGATGTCGGCCGGGATCTCGAGGGTCTCAACGACCGTGTCATCGGCCGGGGGCTTCGCGATGTCGGCGAGTGCCCACTCGACGTCGAGCCGGTCGCTCTCGTCCCCCGCGTCGCCGCCGCCGAAGATGCCGTAGCGGTTGACCGAGTAGCCGGTGGCGCGGGCGCCCAGCACGGTGAAGAAGAAGTGCGCGTTGCGCGCCACGAGCGGATCGAACACCCACGTGATGCGACCGACGTCGCGTGAGAACGCCCACTGACGCTGATGCTCCTTGAGCTCGCGACCCCACCCGCGCCCGCGGTACTCGGGCAGCAGGGCGGTGATGTGGGAGTGCATCGCACGTCGAGCCGGCTCGCCGAAGAAGGCGATGGACGCGCCGACCATGCGCTCCTCGTCGCCCTCGCCGTCGAAGAATCCGACGACGTAGTTGCCCGACTGCTGCAGGGCGCGCAGGGTGCCGGCATCCACCACGCGCTGCGGACCCCGGATGGAGTCGAGCAGGCCCTGCGCGTCGAGGATGAGTTCAACGGAGTCGAGGTCACGGATGGTTCGCACGCACCCAGTCTGCCCCTCCTCGGCCCGTTCGAGGAATCCGGCACGGGGATTCGGCGATAGCCTGAGCCGATGGGTGCGAGCGATGACAGAGCGAGGAAGCGTCTCTCCCGCACTCCTCCCCGTTGGGCGGTCGTCGCCGTACTGGCCTTCGCGGGTCTGTGCTCGTCGTTCATGTTCACGCTGGTCGTGCCGTTGCAGGCCGAGCTGCCGCAGCTGCTGAACGCCTCCCGCGAAGACACCACCTGGGTCGTCACGATCACGCTGCTCGTCGCCGCCGTCGCGACCCCGATCTCGGGCCGCCTCGGCGACATGTACGGCAAACGTCGTGTCGTGATCGCCCTGCTCGCGATCCTGATCCTCGGGTCCGTGATCGCCGCGGTCTCCGGCTCGATCGTCGGCGTGATCATCGGCCGCGCGCTGCAGGGGGCGGTGACCGGCGTCGTCCCGCTCGGCATCGCCATCATGCGCGACGTGCTCCCTCCCGAACGACTGGGCACCGCGGTCGCACTCATGAGCGCCACGATGGGCGTCGGCGGCGCGATCGGGATGCCGGTGGCCGCTCTCCTCGCCCAGAACGCCGACTGGCACATGCTCTTCTGGCTCGCCGCGGCACTCGGTGTCGTCGGCCTCGCCCTGGTGCTGGCGGTGATCCCCGAAGATGTGCTGCGTTCCCCCGGCCGGCTCGACGTGGTCGGAGCCATCGGACTCGCGGTCGGCCTCACGGGCATCCTGCTCTTCGTCTCGCGGGGCGCGCAGTGGGGATGGACGTCTCCCCTGACGCTCACCTGCATCATCGGCGGGCTCGTGGTGCTGCTGGTGTGGGGCTGGTATCAGCTGCGTACGAAGGATCCGCTGCTCGACCTGCGCGTCGCCGCCCGGCCCGCCGTGCTGTTCACGAACATCGCCGCGATCGGCATGGGGTTCGCGCTCTTCGCCTCGAACGTCACGTTCCCGCAGCTGCTCGAGATGCCGACGATCGGCGGTGCGGGGTTCGGTCTCGACATGCTCGCCGCCTCCCTCGTGATCATGCCGGCCGGTCTCGTGATGATGGTCATCTCGCCCCTGTCCGGGTGGCTCGAGCGCACCGTCGGCCCGCGTCCGCTGTTCACAGTCGGCGCGGCCGCGATCGTGCTCGCCTACGTCTTCGTGCTGCTGTGGTCTTCCGAGGTGTGGCACATCTTCGTGGCCAACATCTTCATCGGCGTGGGCATCGGGTTCACGTTCGCGGCCATGCCGATGATCATCATGCGCTCGGTCCCGGCGAACGAGACCGGAGCCTCCAACGGACTGAACGCCCTGTTCCGCTCGGTCGGCACGTCCAGCGCCTCCGCCGTGATGGGCGGCGTCCTCGCCGCGATGAGCATCGACGTCGGCGGAGTCGCCGTCCCCACGCGCGCTGCCTTCGAGGTGTGCTTCTGGCTCGCCATCGCCGCCGGCATCATCGCGGTGGTGCTGTCGCTGTTCATCCCGAAGCAGCGGAGCTCCGAGCAGCGCCCCTCGCTGCCGGGCTGAGGCGCGTCGGCGTCAGCCGGCGATCGTGCGGGGGTCGGGGTCGTCTGCGCGCGGCGGGCGGAGCCGCTCCGGGAGGGGCCACGCCAGCACGAACCGGGCCGTCGCCGGCCGCGTCATATCGCCGAAGTCGTCGACCTTCACCACGATCCGCCCCGGCACGCCGTCTTCGTCGGGCGTCACCTCGAGGATGCGCACCCGGAGCGGGCGCTCGGCCTCGCCGTCCAGCATCGCCTCGCCGTCCAGCATCCAGGGGTCGGCGAGCCAGGCGATGCCGTGCTCTTCCAGTGCCGCTTCGGCTTCGAGCCACCCGGTGGGAACGGACGCGGGGCGTCCGAGCACGTCGACCGCCACCCAGTCCTCACCCTCGGGATGGATCCACCCGAGCAGCTCACCGTCGTCGCGGCGATGCGGGGTCCAGTCAGATCGGGGCATCCCCCGATGCTAGCGAGAACAGGAGAACGCGCGAGATCAGGCCGATCTGTGCGCAACGGGATCCCGTCAGTGCGTGTACTCCATCAGCTCGACGCCGAGCACGCGGAAGGCGTCGTGCGCGCGCAGACGGTGGGTGATCGAGAGGTCGTCGAAGCACACGATGAGCGAATAGGCGACCCCGGCGCGAGGCCCGGCCAGCACACCCGCCTCGGCCCGCACTCCGCGATCCCTGCCGGTCTTGTTCACGAACAGCAGGCCGTGCGCATCGTGATCGTGGGCGAAAGGGTCGAGGCCGGTGGAGGCCGCGACCAGACTCAGGTCCTGGTTGAGGCTCAACCACTCGGACACCTGTGCGCTGACGGCGGCATCGACCACCTGCGAGTTCACGAGGGCGGAGAACAACCCGGCGAGCTCGCGCGCGGACCCCACGGCCACCTGCGGGGCGTCGTCGGGGCCGCGGCGGTCGCGGAACCGATCGAGCAGGGCCGTGCGGCGCAGTCCGAGCGACTCGATGCGCTCGCGCACGCGATCATGCCCCACCCTCTGCAGCAGAGCGTTCACCGCGATGGGATCGCCTGCGGTCGCCGCCATCACCGCGAGGTCTTCCAGCGGGAGCGCCGGCGCGTGCAGATGCCGCCACAGACCGGAGGTCTCCACGGCCTCGACGGTATCGCGCTCGACGATCTCGAACGGATCGAGAGCACCGCTCTGGAAGCCCGCGGCGACCTCGATCAGCAGCGGCACCACCCCGAGGCCGGCGATCGGCATCGTGACGTGGTCGTCGCCGGCGAGGACATGCACGTGATTGTCGAGGTCGACCACGTGCACAGAGACCTGCGCTCCGGAATCGACCAGTCCCTCCAGGGCACGGAGCGTAGCCGTGAACGAGCGTCGTCCCGCTGCCGCGCGGCGCGGAAGCCTGCGGCTGGTGCGCTGCGAACGGCGCCCGGCGCCCGAGGCCTCCTGGGCACCGTCGAGCGACTCGGGGGCCGAGGAGTTGCGGAAGCCTTCACCAGGCTCGAGAGCGCCCACGCTGATCCTTAGGGGGGTGGATGTGCGGGATACCGCGGGAAGGCGATCCCCGGCGGCAGGGCTATCGTAACCCCACCGCCGGGGGATGCTTCACAGAGTGTGACGATCTGTCACCAGATGGTCACACGCGACTGCGCAGGCAGCCAGAGCGCGTCGGACTCGCTCACGCCGAACGCCTCGTAGAAGGCGTCGATGTTGCGCACGATCTGGTTGCAGCGGAACTCGTTGGGCGAGTGCGGGTCGATCGTGAGCAGGCGCAGCGTCTCGGCGTCGCGGCTCTTCTGCTGCCATACCTGCGCCCACGACAGCAGCAGGCGCTGCACCCCCGTGTACCCGTCGATGACGGGCGCCTCCTGGCCGTCCAGCGACAGTTCGTACGCTTTCAACGCGATGCCGAGACCGCCGAGGTCGCCGATGTTCTCGCCGATGGTGAGAGCGCCGTTCACGTGGTGCTCGGCGTCGAGTCCCTCGGGGACGAGCGCGTCGTACTGCGCGATGAGCGCCTTGGTGCGCTCCTCGAACGCCGAGCGGTCGGCATCGGTCCACCAGTCCTGCAGGCGCCCATCGCCGTCGTAGCGGCTGCCCTGGTCGTCGAAGCCGTGCCCGATCTCGTGACCGATGACCGCGCCGATGCCCCCGTAGTTCGCCGCGGCGTCGCGCCCTGCGTCGAAGAACGGGTACTGCAGGATGGCAGCAGGGAAGACGATCTCGTTCATCGACGGGTTGTAGTACGCGTTGACCATCTGCGGCGGCATGTGCCATTCGTCGCGATCGATGGGCTTGCCGACCTTGTCGACGTTGCGGTCGTGCTCGAAGATCGACGCACGGCGCACATTGCCGAACAGGTCTCCCCTGTCGATCTCGAGGCTGGAGTAGTCGCGCCACACCTCGGGGTGCCCGATCTTCGGGGTGAACGAGTCGAGCTTGGCGAGCGCGCGCTCCCTGGTCTCGGCCGTCATCCACTCGAGGTCGGTGATGCTCCGCCGATACGCCTCGATGAGGTTCGCGACGAGCTCGTCCATGGCGGCCTTCGCCGTCGGCGGGTAGTGCCGCTCGACGTAGACCTTGCCGATGGCCTCGCCGAGCGCCCCCTCGGTGAGCGAGACGCCGCGCTTCCAGCGCTCCCGGATCGTCGGCACTCCGGTGAGCTCGGTGCCGTAGAACGAGAAGTTCTCCTGCACGAGGTCGTCGGTCAGGTACGGGGCGGCGGCGTGCACGGCCTTCGCCCGCAGCCAGGCCTTCCAGTCGTCCAACCGCTCCGGGGTCAGCAGCGAGCCGAGCCCCTCGAAGAAGCTGGGCTGCGCGACGACGACCTCATCGAAAGCGGTGGGGTTCGACGGCGAGACCGCCTCGCGCCACGGAGCCAGGTCGACGCCCGCGAGCGCCTGCAGCTCGTCCCAGGTCTTGAGGTTGTACGTCGCGACGGCGTCACGGCTGCGCACGTTGTCCCAGTGGTGTCCCGCCAGCTCGGTCTCGAGAGCGATCGCCCGGTCGGCGTTCGCCGCGGCATCGGCGACACCGGCCAGCGTGAGCAGGCGCTCGAGGTGCGCCCGGTACGCCGCCCGCGTGTCGGCGAAGGTGTCGAGACGGAAGTAGCTCTCGTCCGGCAGGGAGAGGCCTGCCTGCACGAGCACAGGGAGGTAGCGCTCGGGGTCGCCGGGGTCGCCGTCGACGTAGAGACCGATGATCGAGGCGCGACCGTCACGGTCGTAAGCGCCCACCGTACGCAGGAATGTCGGCACGTCGGCGATCGCATCGATCTCGGTGAGGGTCTCGGCCAGCGGGGCGACACCGGCGGCGTCGATGCGCTCGGTGTCCATAAAGCTCGCGAACAGGTCGCCGATCTTGCGGGCGAGCGTGCCTTCCGCTGCGTCCTGCGACTCCTCGATGATCGCACGCACATCTTTCTCCGCCTGCTCGGCGAGAAGGTGGAACGAGCCCCAGCGCGCCTTGTCGCCCGGGATCTCGGTACGGTCGAGCCAGGCGCCGTTCACGTGGCGATACAGATCGTCCTGCGGGCGGATGTCGGAGCTGAACTCATCAAGGGCGAGGCCCACGGGAAGAACGTCAGTCATGCGCTCCAGCCTATGACCCGCCTCCCCCGAACGGCAGGAGCACGTTCATCCGGAAACCCTCGTCGGTGCGCTCGGCGAACACCTCGCCGCCGTGGGCACGGGCGAGGCCGCGGGCGATCGACAGTCCGAGCCCCGCCCCGGAGGCGACACCGCCCTGATCGCCGGATGAGGTGCGGGCGGCATCCTCGCGCCAGCCCACGTCGAACATGCGGTCGAGGTCTTCCACCGCCACTCCGGCTCCGTGATCGAGGATGCCGAGCACGAGTCTGTTCCGGTCCGCCTCGGTGGCGGAGATGACGATCTCCGTACCGCGAGGCGCGTGCCGGATCGCGTTCGTCAGCAGATTGACGATGATGCGCCCGAGCTGATGCGGGTCAGCCCAGAGCACGTGCCCACCCACACCGCGCTCGACGATGCGCACGTCGTGGGCCGCAGCCGCGACCGCGACGTCGGCGACAGCGTCGGAGACCACATCGAGCAGCTCGACCTGCTGCGTCTGCAGCTGCACCGCGCCGGACGTCAGCTTCGACAGCTCGAACAGCTCGTCGACCATGCGGCTCATCGTCTCCACCTGCGCCCGCACCTGCCCGGCGAAGCGCTCCGGTGCGTCGGCGGCCCCGTCCTCGATCGACTCGGCGAGAGCACGCACCGCCGTCAGGGGAGTGCGGAGGTCGTGCGAGATCCAGGCGAAGAAGCGCCGCCGCGCCGAATCGAGACGCTCCAGCTCGGCGTTCGCGGCATCCACCTTGGCCGACACCTCGGCCAGCTGCATCGACAGGCCGTCCAGTTCGCGGGATCCGCCGGATCCTGCGACGATCACGCCGCCGCGGCCCATCTCCTCGAGCGATGCCGAGAAACGGTCGAACGACGCCCTCATGGCTCTCGCCGCGACCCAGGCGGTCGCCAGCCCCAGGACGAGGGACACCCCGATCACGGCGAGCAGCACCGTCAGGTCGTGCGTCGAGATGTACATCTCGACCGCGATCGCGACGACCGAAGCCGCCATCGTGACGACTCCTGCGCTGGCGACCAGCATGAGCTGCGCACGGACCGACCGGCGCCGGAGCATCCGCAACAGGGCGAGGGTGAGCGCCGCGACGACCACGGCGGCGAGCAGACACGTCAACACGATCAGCAGCACGTCGGGTGCGGCGAGCACGATCACGATCGGCCCCCGTCGGTCGAGAACCGGTAGCCGACGCCCCACTCCGTGCGCAGATGGACGGGGTCGCGCGGATCCTGTTCGATCTTCTCCCGCAGTCGGCGCACATGCACCGTGACGGTCGATGCCTCGCCGAAGCTCCACCCCCACGCCTCACGCAGGATCTCCTCCCGCCCGAGCGCTCGCCCCTCATTGCGCACGAGGAAGAGCAGCAGATCGTACTCGCGACCGGTGAGGGCGATCTCCTCGCCACGCACCCAGACACGACGGCGCAGCGGATCGATCGCGAACGCTCCGGCGCGCACCTCGCCCGCCGCGGCCTGGACGGCTTGCGCGCGGCGGACCAGGGCGCCGACGCGCATCGACAGCTCCCGCAGCGAGAAGGGCTTGGCGAGGTAGTCGTCGACGCCGAACTCGAACCCTTCGATGCGGTCGTCCACCTGCCCGAGAGCGGTCAGCATCATGATCGGCACATCGGAGAACGAGCGCAGGTCGCGGCAGAGCTCGTCCCCGCTGATCCCCGGCAGCATGCGGTCGACGATCACCACGTCCG
This sequence comes from Microbacterium sp. 2RAF4, assembly GCF_052115285.1. Classification (NCBI taxonomy): domain Bacteria; kingdom Bacillati; phylum Actinomycetota; class Actinomycetes; order Micrococcales; family Microbacteriaceae; genus Microbacterium; species Microbacterium sp. 2RAF4. Next base: position 1,224,863 of record NZ_JBFRGI010000002.1, read on the forward strand.
GCGTCCTCTCGCGCAGAGCGGTACGCGCCGAGACACCGTCTCCGAAGCTCGACACCGCATAGCCGTTGGCCCGCAGATACGTGCCGACGGCCGCTCTGACGGTGGGGTCGTCCTCGACGACCACCACCTCGGTCGCCTGCTGCACGGGTGTCTCCTGCCCTATCGGGGTCTCTCGCTGCACGGGGATCTCCTGCTGCATGGGGTCGACACTAGTCGCGGCCTCCGCGCCGTCGAGCTGTTCCTTACGGTTCTGAAAGGTCTCCCCCATCGCCCTCCGCGCGTTCGTAGCGTTCTTCGAAGTGCGATCCGCCGTGGCATCCGTCGCTCCGGACACACAGTCGCACACACCGTGAACAGGAGAACCTCATGCGCAAGATCGCTTTCGCCGCCACCGCGGCCGTCACCCTCGCTCTCGCCCTCGCGGCGTGCAGCTCGCCCGCCGCTACCGAGGACTCCAAGCCCTCGTCGTCGGCGTCGCAGAGTGCGGATTCCGGCACCTCGACGACCGAGATGAAGATGTCAGAGAAGACCGGCACTTTCATGGGCCTGAACGAGAAGAACGTGTCGGGCACCGTCACGGTCACGCACGACGAGATCGCCCTGTCCGGGTTCTCTTCGGATGAAGGCCCCGACCTGCACGTCTATCTCACGAACGGCACCGATGAGGCCGCCATCTCCGCGGGCATGCTCGTCGACGCCGTCTCGTTCGACACCGCGACCCAGACCTTCATGCTCGAGGACGTGGACACCTCGAAGTACACCGATGTCGTGATCTACTGCGACAAGGCGAAGGCCGTGTTCGGGGCAGCCGAGCTCTCATGACCGGAACGCGACCCGCACGCGCCCTGACCCTGTCGCTGCTCGGCGGCGGGGCCAGGGTGGCAGTCGGGGTGCTCTGGCTGATCGAGGGCATCCTCAAGTACCGGGCGGGGTTCGGGGCGGCCGACATCGAGCTGGTCGCCCAGAGCACGGAGGGGAACCCTCGGGTGCCGTGGTTCTTCGCCCCGCTCGGGTCGTTCATGGGGACGGCGCCCGAGCTGTTCGGCGTGGTGATGCCCGCCCTCGAGGTCGCGCTCGGCGTGCTGCTGGTCGCGGGCCTGCTGACCAGGATCACCGCCTTCCTGTCGATCGGAACACTGATGCTCTACTGGAGCGCCGATCAGCTGATCGCCCAGTATCCGGCGATGGTCATGCTCTCCGCCGTCGTGCTCGTCGTCCCGGCCGCTGCACGGTTCGGGATGGACGGATGGCTTCGTGCGCGTCGAGCACGAGGGAGCGAGGCTGCTTCAGGCCTGTGGGAGGGCTGAAGCGAGGGGAGGGCTGAACCTGCCGAGAGGGGACCGGACCGCGTCGCGGAAGGGCGGGGCGTCCGGGTCAGTCGCGTCGTCGCGTGCGGAAGCGCCGGCGACGCGGCTGCTCGGCGGGGGCGGGGGCCGGGCGCGCGGCACGGCGCTCGGCCCAGGCGGCCACCTCGTGATCCACGTCGCGGAGAGGTGTCACGACCGGCGGACCGCCCTGAAGCTGGCGGCGCGCCTCGCGCACTCGCCGGTTGAAGTCCTCCAGCACGTCGCGCACATCGGACTCGCGCCCGAGCAGGTCGAGCTGGTCGTCCAACTCCCTGTCCTCGGTGCGCAACAGGATCGCGGGCGGCCCGAGGCCGGTCAGGTTCTCGGTCTGGATCTTGCGGCGGATCCACCAGTCGGGATCGTGGTGGGTCCCGAGCCCTTCGAGAGGCTTGCCAGCGCCGGGGAGATCGTCGAACTCTCCGCGACGGATAGCCACCTGGATCGACGTCTCGATGAATGCCGCAGGATCGACGGCAGCGGCGAATCCCGGTGCGGCCCCCGACTCCTCGCTCGCGTCGCCGTCCGCGCTCCCGTGGGCGTCCGCACGCGCGCTCCTGCGTGCGAGGTACCGCGCTGCCGCGTCTCTGGGGTCCGTCATGATGCACCTCCGTGACATCCGGGTCTCCTTCACCCTACGTCCATGGGCAGCGGGCGAGGTCGGCCCCAGGTCATAGGCTCGGAGGATGACAGCGCGCGCCTCCCTCAACCGAGAGATCCTGAGGCTGGCGATCCCCGCTCTCGGCGCTCTGATAGCCGAGCCCGCGTTCCTGATCGTGGACGCCGCGCTCGTCGGCCATCTCGGGACCACACCGCTCGCCGGGCTCGGCATCGCGGGAGCCGTGCTCCAGACGATCGTGGGGCTGATGGTCTTCCTGGCGTACTCCACGACGCCGGCCGTCGCCCGGCGCTTCGGAGCAGGGCACCCGGGAGAGGCCGTCTCGGTGGGGGTCAACGGCATGTGGCTGGCCCTCGGGCTCGGCGCCGTGCTCGCGGTCATCGGAGCCGTCTCCTCGCCGTGGCTGGTCTCGCTGTTCGGCGCCAGCGAGGCCGTGGCCGCCCAGGCGAACGAGTACCTCGTGATCTCGATGTGGGGTCTGCCGGCGATGCTCATCGTGTTCGCCGCGACCGGACTCCTGCGCGGTATGCAGGACACCATGACGCCGCTGTGGATCGCGGGCCTCGGGTTCGGCGCGAACGCCCTGCTCAACTGGGTCTTCATCTACGGACTCGGCTGGGGCATCGCGGGCTCCGCCGCCGGCACCGTGACCGCGCAATGGGGGATGGTCGCCGCCTACGTGCTGGTCGTCCGTCGTCTCGCCACCCGGCACAGCGCCTCGCTGCGGGCACAGGGCGCGGGTCTTCGCAGCACCGCGACATCGGGCGGCTGGCTGTTCCTGCGCACCGTGAGCCTGCGCGTCGCACTGCTCGCGACCGTGGGCGTCGCCACCGGCATCGGCACGGACGAGCTGGCCGGATGGCAGATCGTCTTCACGATCTTCTCGGCCGCCGCGTTCGCGCTCGACGCCCTCGCGATCGCAGCTCAAGCGCTCATCGGCAAGGAGCTCGGAGCCGGAGACGAGCAGCAGGTGCACCGCGTGCTGGCCCGCACCGTCGCCTGGGGGGCATGGTTCGGCGTGATCGTCGGCGCGCTGATCGCCGCGCTGTCGGGGGTGCTCGGCATCGTCTTCACCGGATCTGCGGAGATCGCCTCCCTCGTGCAACCGGCCCTGCTCGTGCTCGCCATCGCCCAGCCGATCGCCGGTGTGGTCTTCGTGCTCGACGGGGTGCTCATGGGCGCGAACGACGCCCGCTACCTCGCGATCGCCGGCGGCCTGAACCTCGTGCCGTTCCTCCCCGCGCTGTGGATCGTCACGGCGACAGGGGTCGACGGCACCGCGGGACTCGTGTGGCTCGCGGTCGCCTTCTTCGGCGTCTACCTGCTCGCGCGGCTCGGGACACTGGGCTGGCGGGTGCGCTCGGGACGCTGGCTCTCCGCCACGGCCTGACACTGCACCGGACCAGGCGATCACGACTTCTCCACAACGCCCGGAATCCGCGGAATACTACGTCGCCGACCCCTGGCGCCCTCGACGAGGATCGAGGGACACTGAAGGGATGTTGGGGATGACGGAGCCACAGGTATGGACTCTGATCGGCGTTTTCGCCGCGGGGATGTTCGGCACGATCACACTGATCTCGACGATGTTCCTGCGCACGATGCAGAACGGATTCGAGGGCGTGCGCACCGAGATGAGGAACGAGTTCGCGAGCGTGCGCACCGAGATGAGGAACGAGTTCGCGAGCGTGCGCACCGAGATGAGGAACGAGTTCGCGAGCGTGCGCACCGAGTTCCGGAACGAGTTCGCCGTCGTACGCACGGAGATCCGGGCGGTGCATGAGCGCATGGATCATCTCGATCGCGACGTGAGCGCGATCTATCGCCACATCTTCGGCATCGACCGCAGCTGACCGGTGCCGACCGGTGGTCGGCACCGGGTCATCGCCGACTCCAGGGACTCAGCCGGCGGGTCAGGCGCTCTCCAGCTCGGCGATCACGATCTTCTTCATGCGCATCAAGGCCTGTATCTGCTCCGGCCGCTGCTGCAGAAGGTCGAGGCCGGCAGGGACCACCTGCCAGCTGACACCGAAGCGGTCCTTGCACCAACCGCAGGCCTCCGACTCCGGCACCGCCGAGAGCGCCTGCCAGTAGTGATCGATCTCCGCCTGGTCGGCGCACTCGATCAGGAAGGAGACCGCTTCGTTGAAGGCGAACGCCGGTCCACCGTCGATGCAGCCGAACCGTGAGCCGTTCAGCGTGAATTCGCCGTGGATGACCTTTCCCGCCATTCCCGTGAAGCGCTCACTGAGATCCTCATCCGGATAGTGGGCGACCCGGTCGATCGACGAGTTCGGGAACACCGAGACGTAGTACTCCATCGCCTCCTGCGCTCTGTCGACGAACCAGAGATACGGACGGATGGGTGCCATGTCTGCCATGTCGGCCTCCTCGATCGGCACTCACGCTACGCCCGCCGATGCCGCCTGTCGAGAGCGTCGGGTGCGCGAGTCAGGCCGCGTATCTCCGGCACCACTCGTACATGATCACGGCGGCCGCAGCGCTGGCGTTGATCGAGCGCGTGGACCCGTACTGGGTGATCTCGATATGGGCGGACGCAGCGGCGAGCGCCGCCGGTGACAGCCCCGGGCCCTCCTGCCCGAACAGCAGCACGCAGCGCTGCGGCAGATCGGCCTTGTCGACGGGTACCGCTCCCTCGACGTTGTCGACCGCGATGATGGGGACTCCTTCGCCCGCGGCCCAGGCGGCGAACGCCTCGACGTCTTCGTGGTGAAGGACGTGCTGGTAGCGGTCGGTGACCATCGCGCCGCGCTTGTTCCAACGGCGGCGGCCGATGATGTGCACGGTGTCGGCGAGGAACGCGTTGGCGCTGCGCACGATCGACCCGATGTTCATGTCGTGCTGCCAGTTCTCGATCGCGACGTGGAACGGATGCCGCTGGGTGTCGAGGTCGGCGACGATCGCCTCCATCCGCCAGTAGCGGTAGCGATCGATCACGTTGCGGGTGTCACCCGCCGCCAGGAGCTCGGGGTCGTACTGCTCGCCTTCCGGCCAGGCCGCCTCGCCTCCGGGCCACGGGCCGACGCCGTACCCGGGTTGGGCGATCGATCCCGTGCTCGAATCATCCATCCGGCCAGGTTATCGCCGTGACGATCTCGAAGATATTTAGGTGGACCGAAAAATACGCTACGGTTTCGGTGTGCCTAAAAATTCTTCCGCTTCGATGACGACTCCGACCGCTCCCCCGGCCAGGGCTCCGCGCAGTCTGTGGCTGCTCGGGCCGGCCCTCGTCGCGGGCGTCGCGTACCTGGACCCCGGCAACGTCGCCAGCAACATGACCGCGGGGGCGCAGTACGGCTACCTGCTGGTGTGGGTCGTCGTCGCGGGCAACGTGATGGCCTGGCTGATCCAGTACCTGTCGGCCAAGCTCGGGGTCGTCACCGGCCAGAGCCTCCCGGAGCTGCTGGGCTCACGGCTCACGCGCCCCTGGGCCCGCCGTGCGTACTGGCTGCAGGCGGAGCTGGTCGCGATGGCGACCGACCTGGCCGAGGTCATCGGCGGTGCGGTCGCCCTCAACCTGCTGTTCGATGTGCCGCTGCTGCTCGGCGGTCTGATCACCGGCGCGGTCTCGATGATCCTCCTCACGGTGCAGAGCCGTCGCGGTGCACGTCCGTTCGAGTTCGTCATCATCGCGCTCATGGCGATCATCACGATCGGCTTCGTCGCGGGCGTGTTCGTCGCACCACCGGACCCGGCAGGCGTCATCGGCGGCCTGGTGCCCCGGTTCGAAGACACCGGCTCGGTCCTGCTCGCCGCATCCATCCTCGGCGCGACGATCATGCCGCACGCGATCTACGCGCACTCCTCCCTGGCCCGCGACCGCTTCGGCGCCGCGACCGCCCACGTCGGCGACGAGGCCGTGCGCACGGAGGCGTCGCGCATCCGCCGCCTGCTCACGGCCACCCGCTGGGATGTCTCGATCGCCATGGTCGTCGCCGGCTCCGTGAACCTGTGCATCCTGCTGCTCGCCGCCGCGAACCTCGCCGGGGTCGAGGGCACCGACTCCCTGGAGGGCGCGCACGCCGCGCTCGCTGCCGGACTCGGACCGGTCGTTGCGACCTTCTTCGCGGTGGGTCTGCTCGCCTCGGGACTCGCATCGACCTCCGTTGGTGCCTACGCCGGGGCGGAGATCATGCACGGCCTGCTGCATGTGCGCATCCCCCTGCTCGCCCGTCGACTGGTCACGTTGATCCCGGCGCTCGTGATCCTCGGAATCGGCTTCGACCCGACGCTGGCGCTGGTCCTCAGCCAGGTGGTGCTGTCGTTCGGGATCCCGTTCGCACTGATCCCCCTGGTCGCCCTGACCGCGCAGCGACGCACGCTCGGCGCGTGGGTGAACAGCCGCTGGACGACGGCGGCCGGCGTGATCGCCTCCGTGCTCCTGATCATGCTCAACGGTGCCCTGCTCTGGCTGGTGCTGACGGGCGCCTGAGCCCGGATAGGCTCGACTCATGTCTGCCGAGAACGCCCGCCGCAACGTCCGCATCCTCACCTGGACCGGCTTCGCGACGGGCGTGATCGGCGCCGTGCTGATCGCCTTCCCGAAGGTCATCGATCTCGCGAGCCCGTGGGTGCAGCTCGCCCTCGGAATCGCCACGCTCGTGCTGGCGTTCCGGGCGCGCAAGATCGGCATGGCCGAGATCGAGGACTTCGACGGCCGCCTGTCTCTGGCCGCCGCGCTCCTCGGATTCCTCGTCGTGTTCTTCGCGGGTCAGGCCGCGTTCGGCATCCTGGTCGCCGTCGCGAACTGACCCGCGCTGACGGCGCTACGCCGTGACGAGCCCCGTCACCAGGTAGAGCACGAACGACAGCCCGGCCGCGATCCCCGCGTAGGGCAGGATCGCGAGCATCAGATTGATCGGCTTGATGCCGATCGACCGCGACGCGAGGATGATGCCGTCGCCGTACAGGCACGTCGTGCTGCCGAGCGCTGCACCGGAGAACACGGCGGCACCCGCGAGGATCGGATCCGCGCCGAGTGCGAGCGCGAGAGGGAGGACGACCGGGGTGATGACCGCGGCCAGGTCCCAGAACGACCCGGTGGCGTAGGCGTAGACGCCGCACACCGCGAACACGATCGCCGGGAGCAGGGCCGGAGTGAGCACGGGCTCGGTGACCTGGATCACGAACTCCGCCAGTTGCAGGGTGATGTTCATCTCCTGCACCATGAACGCGAGCACGGTGAGCACCATCACGAACAGCATGCTCTCGATGCCCTCGAGCGCGGCGTCCAGCACCCCGCGGATGCCGAGTCGACGCTGCACGAGCACGATCACGATCGTCACCGCGAGAGACGCGGCGGTGCCGGCGACGACGTTGGCGTTCGTCGCGATCGTCACTCCGACGAGCACGGCCATGGCGATCAGGAATCCCCACGGCTGCGGCTTTCTCCCGGTATCGGTCGACGTCGCGAGGGCTGTCGCCACCCGCTGCGCCGTCGAGCCGTCCGGGTCATCGGCCTTCAGCTCCGCGAGGAGAACCGCCCCCTCGGCCCTGCGCTCCTCGTCGGTCGTTCCGACCGGGAAGACGTCGCCGTCGCGCTCGGCACGGATCGCATCGCGCTTGATCGCGCCGAACCTCGGCAGCCACCCGATGCTCATCAGGAGGGCGACGGCCAGGGCTGCCCACCCGAAGAAGATGAACGGGATCGCCTGCAGGTACGCCCCGAACCCGGTGCCGCCGACGGTCACCCCCTGCGCCTCGAACAGCCCGGAGAAGAACAGCGCCCAAGTCGAGACGGGGATGAGGACGGCGATCGGTGCGGCCGTCATCTTCATGATCGCGCCGAGCTGGGTGCGCGGAACCCGGTAGCGGTCGGTGACCCGCTTCATCGATGTGCCGGTGGTCAGCACGTTGAGGTAGTCGTCGACGAACAGCACGACCGAGAGCAGGAAGGTCAGCACGAGCGACTTGCGACGGGACGTGACGAACCGCTCGGCCCAATCGGCGAAATCGGTGACGATGCCCGACTTCTCGAACAGCATCATCAGCATGCCGAACAGCGCGACGATCAGCAGCAGCCACTGCGCCGTCTCGTTGGACAAGGCTGTGCCGGTGTACTGGACCCAGACGTCGAAGCCGCCCCAGCCGCCGAGGATCAGCGCCCCGGCGACGGTGCCGCAGAAGAGAGCGAACAGGGTGCGTCTGGTGGCGACCGCGACGATCAGGATCACCACGATGGGCAGGAGCGCGAGAGCGCCGAATTCGGGCATGGGGGTCACCTCAGTGTGAAGGAGCGTGGAGGATGCGGGCACGAGCGAGCGGCGAGCCGGGGGTCAGGGCTCGACGCCGCCGACGACCGTCCCCTGTACGGGAAGGTCGGGGAGGTCGTCCGGGGAGACGTGCAGCGGGTTCTCCGCCCACACGGCGTAGTCGGCCGTGAACCCGGGGGCGATGCGACCGAGGTCGGCATCTCCCTGAGCCAGGGCGGCGCCCACGGTGTAGCCGTGCAGCGCCTGGTACGGGGTGAGCACCTGGTCGGGCTCGAACACGGGCGCATCAGGGTCGCCGGGCCGTCGGCGCAGCATCGACCAGGCGAGGCCGATGCGCGCATCGTTCTGCGCGATGGGCCAGTCCGACCCGAGGGCGACAGGGGCGCCCGCGTCCCAGTAGTCGCGCACCCGCCACGCGCGCGCGGCCCGCTCGGGTCCGAGCCGGTGCGACCAGTCGTCCGAGCCGTCCGCTTTACGCCACTGCATGTGCAGGGGCTGCATCGAGGCGGTGATCCCGGCGGCGGCGATGCGAGCGACATCGCGGTCGGTCGTCGTCTCGAGGTGCTCGATGCGATGCGGGGCGCCGGAAGCGCTGCGCACGCCCGCCGCGAGGTACGCGTCGACGACCTCGCCCACCGCCCGGTCGCCGATCGCGTGCGTCGCGACCTGGAAACCGGCATCGGCATAACGGCGCACGGTACGCGCATAGGCGGCGACGTCCTTCCAGAACGGCTCCAGCCCCTCGCCGGCGGAGTCGGGCGCGTGCAGCCATGCGGTCCCCGTCTCGACCACGCCGTCGGCGTAGAGCTTGACCGACCCTCCGCGCCACCGGTCGCCGCGGCGGTCCCGCATCCGCAGGTTCTCAGCCGTCCGTTCCTCGTCGAAGCCGGGCTCGTGGTCGATCGCCGAGACGATGCGGACGGGTAGGCCCGGGCCCTGCTCCAGAGCATCGAGCAGATCGAGCGTGGCGAAGCCGCCGTCCATGATCGTGCCGCCGGTGAGTCCGGAGTCGCGCAGCCCCCGCAGCAGGTCGTGCCCGATGGCAAGGGTCTGCTCACGGGTCCGGGCGGGGGCGCTCAGACGTACGGGCTCGTAGGCGCCGAGCTCGCGCAGCTCTCCGGTGGGGCGGCCATCGGCGTCGACGACCACGCAGGAGGAATCCTCGAACGCACGCGCACCGGTGATGCCCGCACGCTCCAGGCCCGCGCGGCTGGCGAGGGCGGTGTGCCCGTCGAACACGATGAGCAGCGCCGGGAGTCCGCGCGCCGCGTCCTCGATCGCGGCGGAGGTCATCGGCAGGTCGTGGAACACGTCGTAGTCGAGATTCCAGCCGCGCACCCACGGGTCCGCATCTTCGGCGAGCGCGCGGTCGGCCTCGACGCGAAGGGCGGCGAGCAGCGCCGCCCCGGTGGTCAGACCGCCGAGGTCGATGCCCGCGGTCAGCTCGATCCCCTGGATCGGATGCAGGTGCGCGTCGATGAGACCAGGCGTGACGGCCGCGCCGCCGAGATCGCGAACGCGCGTGCGAGGTCCGCGCAGCTCTCGGACCAGCGCATCGTCCCCGACCGCGAGGAAGCGCCCGTCGCGCACGGCGAAGGCTGTGGCGAGCGGGCGGCGCGGGTCCATCGTCACCACGTGTGCGCCGGTGACAATGGTGTCGGCGTCGAAACCGGTCATGACTGTGCCTTCGTCCGTTGAAGAGTTCAGTATTGAAAGAGTTTCAATAAATTACCAGACACCTGAGCAGAATCGAGCACGATGACGAAATCACCCCGCAGCGTCGGGCGACCGTCGACCCAGGTGCTCACCGAGGAGCGCATCCTCAAGGCCGCGTTCCGGCTGAGCGCCCAGCGCACGCCGCGACAGTTCACCATGACCGCGCTCGCGGAATCCCTCGGCGTGCGCACCTCCGCGCTCTATCACCACTTCGCGAACCGCGACGCCGTGATCCGGGCCATGCGCGGGCAGGTCAGCCGTGCGCTCGTCTCCCCCGTCCTGCACGAGCTGCCCGTCGAGGACGCACTGCTCACCTGGGCGCACAGCTACCGCGACGCCGCGATCGCCGCACCCGAGGCCATGGTGATGCTCGCGACATCGCCGATCGACGCCGATGAGGGCTCGTTCGCCGACTACGACCAGATCGCACGCCTGCTCGCACACGACGGGTGGCCCACCGACACCATCGTGGACGCCATCGTGGCACTGGAATCGTTCATCATCGGCTCCGCGCTGGATGCCCTCGCCCCCGCCGACAACATGGCACCGGGAGAACTCGCCCCGCAGTATCCGACGTTCGCCAGGGCCGAGGCCGCACGCGCCGCACTCAGCACGGACCCCGCCCGCCGCACGTTCGAGATCGGGGTGCGGGCGCTCATCCACGGACTCACCGCATGGGCGCGCGCGAGCACCACGTAGGCTGGGCGGGTGGCATCCCCTGCAGCTGACGACTATCTGAAGACCGTCTACGCGCATACCGAGTGGCAGGACGCACCGATCACCCCCTCGGTGCTGGCCGCGAAGCTCGGCATCGCGCCGTCGTCCGTCACCGAGATGGTGAAGAAGCTCGCTGCCGCCGGACTCGTCTCGCACGTGCCCTACGGAGCGGTGCGGCTGACCGAAGCAGGGACGAAGCGCGCGCTGGCCATGGTGCGCCGGCACCGCCTGGTCGAGACCTGGCTGGTGCAGGAGTTCGACTACGGCTGGGACGAGGTACACGACGAGGCCGAGGTGCTCGAGCACACCATCAGCGACCGGCTGCTGGAAGGCATCGATGCACGCCTGGGACGCCCCCGCTTCGACCCGCACGGCGACGCGATCCCGGACGCCGAGGGCCGCATCGACCGCGCTCCGTTCGTGCTGCTGGCCGATGCGCCGGTCGGACACATCGGCCGTGTGCTGCGAGTGAGCGACCAGGATCCCGAGGTGCTCCGCGCCGTCGAAGCTGCCGGGATCGCCGTTGGCGTCGAGGTCGAGGTGACCAACGGTGGCTTCTCCGTCGGCGGGGCGCACGCCGAGGTGGCACATGCCGCCGATGCGATCTGGCTCACGGCCTGACGCCGGAAAGGTACGGCCCCTAGGCTGTGCACATGGCAAAACGTGACGACATCGAATGCTGGCTCACCGACATGGACGGTGTGCTCGTCCATGAGAACGACGCCATCCCCGGAGCATCCGAACTGCTCGCCGGATGGGAGAGCGCCGGCATCCCGTACCTGGTGCTCACCAACAACTCGATCTTCACGGCGCGCGACCTGTCCGCACGCCTGCGCATCAGCGGTCTGCATGTGCCGGAGGAGCGCATCTGGACCTCGGCTCTCGCGACCGCCGACTTCCTGAAGCAGCAGCTCCCCGGCGGCTCGGCCTTCGTGATCGGCGAGGCCGGCATCCTCACCGCCCTGCACGACGCCGGCTTCATCATGACCGAGACGAACCCGGACTTCGTGGTGGTCGGCGAGACGCGCAACTACTCGTTCGAGGCGATCACGAAGGCGATCCGGCTCATCATCGGCGGCGCGCGCTTCATCGTGACGAACCCCGACGCCACGGGGCCGAGCACCGACGGTCCGCTGCCGGCCACCGGAGCCATCGCCGCCCTCATCACGAAGGCCACCGGCAAGGAGCCCTACGTCGTCGGCAAGCCGAACCCCATGATGTTCCGCTCGGCGCTGAACAAGATCGGCGCGCACTCGAAGCGCACCGGCATGATCGGCGACCGCATGGACACCGACGTCGTCGCCGGCATCGAGGCGGGCCTGCACACCGTGCTCGTGCTCACCGGGATCAGCGACCAGGCCGAGATCGAGAAGTACCCGTTCCGCCCCGACGAGATCGTGCAGTCCGTGGCCGATCTGCTTCCGCGGATCACCGAGACGATCACGACGGTGAAACCGGGCAAGCTGAAGAAGTAGCCCGTGGGCGCGCTGGACGAGGGGGAACGGTTCCGGGCCGCTGATGCGGCGGCGTGGCGCGCCTGGCTCGAGGAGAACCACGAGCGCACAGCGGGAGTCTGGCTGCTGAGCGTGCGCGGGGCGTCCGACGGCGTCGGCTACGAGGATGCCGTCCGTCAGGCGCTCTGCTTCGGATGGATCGACGGCCCCGTGCGCGTGTTCGGCGACGGGACGGACGACCGCACCAACGGGCAGTGGTTCTCGCCGCGGCGCCCCGGCAGCGGGTGGGCGGCCACCAACAAGGCGCGCATCGCCGAACTCGAAGCGGCAGGAATGCTCGCACCCGCCGGCATCCGTGCGCTGGAGACGGCGAAGGCGAACGGCTCGTGGACCGTGCTCGACGGACCGGAGGCGGGGATCGAGCCGGACGAACTCACCACCGCGCTCGATGCTCTGCCCGTCGCGCGCGCGAACTGGGACGCGTTCCCGAAGTCGGTGAAGAAGTTCGGACTCACCCACATCGCGATGGCCAAGAGACCGGAGACCCGGGCGGCGCGCATCGCCAAGATCGTGGCGGACGCTGCGGAAGGGAGACGCCCATGAACCAGAGCGACCTGCTGTTCCTCGTGATGTTCGTGATCCTGCTGTCGACGCTGACGGTCTTCATCGTGCAGTTCGTCCGCTCCCGTCGGCGCGGCCCCGGCGAGGACGACCGCGCCGGCTGGTGGGAGGGCCCCTGGGACGACGACGACCGCAAGCGCTGAACCTGCGGTCGTCGACGTCGGAGCGCGCTCAGGACGCCAGAGACGCCCCGGGGATCGCGGCGAGGAGCTCTCGCGTGTACGGGTGCTGCGCGGCGTCGAAGATCCGCTCGGGGGTACCGCTCTCCACCACCACGCCGCGCTGCATGACGTGCACCTCATCGGAGATCATGCGCACCACCGCGAGGTCGTGGCTGATGAAGAGGTAGCTGAGCCCCAGCCGCTTCTGCAGGTCTGCGAGCAGGTCGAGGATCTGTGCCTGCACCAGCACGTCGAGGGCCGACACCGCCTCGTCGAGCACCACCAGCTCCGGTTCGAGCGCGAGCGCCCGGGCGATCGCCACGCGCTGACGCTGTCCGCCGGAGAGCTCGTGCGGCAGCCGTTCGGCCATGGCCGCAGGCAGCGCCACCTGCTCCAGCAGCTCGAGCACACGGGCGTGACGAGACGCCGTCGTGCCGATGCGGTGCACACGCAGAGGCTCGGCGATCGACTGCTCGACCGTGTAACGCGGGTCGAGCGAGGCGTAGGGGTTCTGGAACACGGGCTGCACGCGACGGCGCAGGGCGAACAGCTCCTTGCGCCGGAGGGTGGTCAGGTCGAGCCCGTCGAACAGGATCGACCCCGACGTGGCATCCTCGAGGCCGAGCACCATGTTCGCCGTGGTCGACTTGCCGGAGCCCGACTCGCCCACGATCGAGACCGTCGTGCCGCGGCGGATCTCGAAGCTGACCCCGTCGACGGCAGTGAACGTCTCGGGCTCCCCCGGCTTGGGCGCGCGCAGGGCGAACTCCTTGCGGAGGTCGCGGATCTCGACGAACGGCGTCCCCGTGGCGGTCTCGCGCTGCGGCAGGGCGTCACGGTGGGAGGCGAGGCTCGGAGCCGCGGCGAGCAGCTGCTTGGTGTACTCGTGCTGCGGTGCGCCGAGCACCTGGGCGGAGGTGCCCTCCTCGACCACCCGACCGCGGAACATCACGACGATGCGGTCGGCGCGCTCGGCGGCGAGGGCCAGGTCGTGCGTGATCAGGAAGACCGCGGTGCCGAGTTCCTCGGTGAGCGAGTCGAGCTGGTCGAGGATGCGGCGCTGCACGGTCACGTCGAGAGCGGAGGTGGGCTCATCGGCGATCAGCAGGCGCGGCTTGCAGGCCAGGCCCATCGCGATCAGGACACGCTGCCGCATGCCGCCGGAGAACTCGTGCGGATACTGGTGCGCGCGCTGCGCGGCATCGGCGATCCCCACCATCTCCAGCAGCTCGACGACCCGTGCCTTGGTGGCGTCGCCCCGCGTGTGTCCATGCACCTCGAGCGCTTCGCCGATCTGCTCGCCCACGCGCATGAGCGGGTTGAGGTTCGACATCGGATCCTGCGGTACGAGCCCGATCCCGGCGCCCCGCAGCGAGATCATCGCGTTCTCGGGCAGATCGGTCAGCTCACGACCGTCGAAGCGGATGCTGCCTGCCGTGATCACGCCGTTCTCCGGCAGCAGACGGTTGACCGCGGCCGCAGTGGTCGACTTGCCCGACCCCGACTCCCCCACGACCGCGACGGTCTCACCGGCGGCGATGTCGATGGTGACGTCGCTGACAGCGGTGACCAGCTCGGAACCGGTCCGGAAGGCGACGGCGAGGCCGCTGATGCTCAGCACGGGCTCGGTGGTGCTCATGGTGTTCTCGTTCCTTCAGGGTCGAAAGCGTTGTCAGAAGCGTTGTCGTCGAGATCGGAGTCGTCGGACAGGAGTGCAGGGAGCGCTGCGCGCCACAGCGTCTCGGTCGGCGCGGGTTCGGAGGCGAAGAGTCGGTTGGTCAGCAGCACCGCGGACGCACCGGCCCCCGGCACGATCCCGAGCGCGCAGCCGGTGAATCCGGGATGCCAGAGCATCCGGGTGGGCCGACCGGCGACGGCGACCGTGTCGCTGCGCCACCCCAGCGCCTGGCCGGTGTCGGGCCCGTCTCGGAACAGCTCGGCCACGGCATCCGGATTCCAGAGCTCGGGGTGCCGTTCAGGCGCGGCGAGCGCGGCACCGAGCGTCAGCAGGTCGTCGGCGGTGCTGAAGAGCCCTGCATGCCCGGACACGCCGCCGAGGGCGTGGAAGCAGTTCCCGTCGTTCACGACACCGCTGATCTCGTCGTCGCGCCAGGCGAAATCGGTGTCCGCGGTGAGCACGGGGTACGGCACTCCGGTCGCGACCATCCGGCGCTCGGCGGCATCGCCGACAGCGGAAGAGGCGACGGGCTGACCGACCGGGCCGTAGCCGGTGCGGACGAGACCGAGCGGTGCGGTGACGAGCTCCCGCACGGCGGCGTCCAGGGGCTGTCCGGCGATCGCGGCGATGACGCGACCGAGCAGCATGAAGCCCAGATCGGAGTAGTGCCGCCCCTCGTCGAGGGCGTAGCGGAGTGGGATCGCGTCGATCGCCATCGCCGGATCCCCGGCATGCGCGCGGTCGAGGTAGAGCGGCTGCCACTCCCAGAGGCCGGCACGGTGCTGCAGCAGGTGGCGCACCGTCGTTCCCGGCGCGCAGGCGGTGCCGGGGACGAAACGGTCGACCGGGTCGTCGAATCCCAGCTCGCCGCTGCTGACCAGCCGGAGGACCGCGGTGGTGGTCGCGGCGACCTTCGACACCGAGGCGATGTCGAAGGCGGTGCCGGCAGTCACCGCGGTTCCCGCGAGGTCGGCCAGACCGCCGGCGGCGACATCACGCCCGGCGTCCGTGATGACACCCGCGACGACGCCGCGCGGGGCGGATGCTCCTGCCAGGACCACCGAGACCGCTGCATCGGCGCTCATGCGCTCACCCCCGCTCTCATGGAGAGGTCGAGGAGGAGCTCCGGCTCTTCGGCGACGAGACCCGTGATGCCGATGCCGAGTTCGATGCCGAGGTCGAGTGCATCCCCGGTCAGCGTGACTCCGCCGGTCACCGGCGAGCTCTGCAGCCAGAACGCCGCGTCCAGATCGTGCACGACATCCGGGGCGACGGCGGCCGCGAGATGGGCGGCGGCGCTCACTCCGACGTGCGACTCCATCATGCAGCCGATCACGAGGCCGAGCCCCGCCGTGCGCGCAGCCTCAGCGGCAGCGAGCGCCTCGGCGAGACCGCCGGTCTTGGCGAGCTTGATGTTCACGAGGTCGGCGGCACCGCGGTCGGAGATCCGACGCACATCCCGCGCCGTGCGCACCGACTCGTCGGCCATGATCGGGGTGTCCACCGCGTCGGTCACGGCGGCGAGCGCGTCCAGGTCGTGCGCGGTGACCGGCTGCTCGACCAGCTCGACCCCGAGGCCCGCGTCCTCCGCGGCACGGATGATGCGGATCGCCGTCTCGGCGTCCCAGGCCTGGTTCGCGTCGACGCGCAGCGTGATCTCGGGCCCGACCGCGGCGCGGACGGCACGGAGTCCGGCGACGGTGTCGTGCGCCGCAGAGGCCTTGATCTTGAGGCAGCCGAAGCCCGCGGTGACGTGCTCCTCGGAAAGCGCCGCCAACGCCGACGGCTCCCCCGCGGACAGGGTCATGTCGGTGCGGATGCGAGGCGGTCTTGAGGAGTTGTGCACGGCGGGAGTGCGAGAGAGGTCGGCGACGAGCGAGACTCCCCGCTGCTGGGCGGCGAGGTCGGCGACGGCGCACTCGACCGCGCTGCGGGCGGCGGCATTGCCCCAGACGGACCGTGCGATGTCGGCTGCGATCCCGGGGTCATCGGCGCGACGGGCGAGGACGACCTCGGAGAGCGGCCCCGCGACGGCAGCGGCAACGCTCTGCGGGCTCTCCCCCGTGACGCGCCAGCTCGTGGCGGCCTCACCGTATCCGTGGCGACCGTCGGCATCCGTGACCTCGACGAGCACGACGTCGAGGTGGTCGGTGCGACGCACGGCCGTGACGAAGGGCCGCACCAGGGGCGCCGACACCCGGAGCACGCGGAGGCCCACCACGGCGTTCGACCCCGCGCTCATGCCCACTCCTTGCGCATGCGCTGCTCCGGCTCGCCGAACTCCGGCTGCGTGCGGGTGGCCCCGTCTGCGTTCCAGCCCTTCGACTCGTAGAACCCGATCGAGGGGGCATTGGCCGCGAACACCCAGAGCGTCGCCGCCTCGGCCCCCGCCGCCCTCAGCTCATCGGACGCGCGTGCCAGCAGTGCGCCGCCGATCCCGCCGCCGTGGGCTCGGGGCGAGACGTACAGCGAGTGCACGGCCCCGTCCACACGACCGTCGTCACCGGTGGTGACGTCGCCGGTGGTGACGTCGCCGGTGGTGACGTCGCCGGTGGTGGCGGCGTAGCGGGTGATTCCGACGATCTCGCCCTCGCGTTCCGCCAGCAGCACGACGCCCCGCGGGTCGGCGAGCACACGACGCCACAGCGCTTCGGCCCGCTCGTCGGTCATCGCGTCGATCGCCGCATCCGGGAGCACACCGCGATAGCTCTCCCGCCAGCAGGCGAGGAACACGCCGAGCACCCCGGACAGGTCGTCCGGGGTGGCGGGGCGCACCTGCAGACTCACGATGCCGGGGCCTCCGTGAGCACGAGGGAGTCGATGGCGGCGACGGGCTCCGGCATCTGCAGCGGGCCGATGCCCGGCGTGATGGTGCCGAGGATCCGGGGCTCGCGCGCTCCCGTGCCGCCGGGGACGATCGCGGGCACGCCGTGCATCGTGGACCAGCCGATCAGCGCCAGGAGGATGGCCTCCTTGCTGTCGGCCGCGGCCCCCAGCTCGTCGGCCAGCACGACCTCGGTCGCGGGGAGCGCGGCCCGCAGCCCGTCGAGGATCAGCGGGTTGCGGCACCCACCGCCGGACACCGCGAGGAAGCCGATGCCGGCGGCTTCCACGTCACGCGCGACGGTGCGGACGGTCAGCTCGGTGAGCGTGCGCACGACATCGGCGACCGCGATCTCGCGGCCCTGCGCTGCCAGGTGCTCATGCACGTAGCCGAGGTGGAAGTGCTCCTTGCCCGTGCTCTTCGGCGGCGTGAGCGCGTAGTACGGGTCGTCGAGCAGCGCGGCCAGGAGCGCCTCGTCGATCTGTCCGGTGCGGGCGATCGCGGCGTCGTCGTCGTAGCCGAGCGGGTTGAGACCGTGCTCCACGATGACCGCATCCACCAGAGCATTGGCAGGGCCGATGTCGTAGGCGACCAGGCCGTCCGGCCGCACCACGGTCATGTTCGAGATGCCGCCCAGGTTCAGCGCCGCCGAGATGCCGGCACGGCCGCGCAGCAGCAGCTCGTCCAGGAACGACACCAACGGAGCTCCGTGGCCGCCCGCGGTGATGTCGCGGATGCGGATGTCGGACACCACGGGCACGCCGACCTTCTCGGCGATCCAGGCGGGCTGCCCGATCTGCAGGGTGCCGAGCGCGTGGGCGCCGTCGACCCAGTGGTACACGGTCTGGCCGTGCGAGCAGATGGCATCGACGCCGCCGACCTCTGCGGCGATGTCGGCGGCGACGTCGGCGAACGCCTGCCCGATGAGCGTGTCGAGCTCGGCGACCTCGGCGAGGGTGGTCTGCGCCGGAGGCAGGGCCGCGATCAGCCGTGCCCGCAGCTCGGGCGCGTAGGGCACGCTCGTCGCGGCGAGCACTCTCCCGCGCAGATCCACGCCGTGGTCGGTGAACCCTCCGCTGGTCGTGAAGTCGACGACGGCGGCATCGATCCCGTCGTGCGAGGTGCCGGAGATCAGTCCGAGGACGCGCATCAGTTCTCCTCCAGTGCGGTGCGCAGCCGACCATCGGCCGCGTCCAGTCGTGCGGTGGCCGCGGCGAGGTCCTCACCGCGGCGGATCATGATCGACGCCAGCTTCACGTCGTAGGCCGCGGCCTCGAGGGCGGCGACGGCGGCGGGGCGGTCGACGTCCGCGATGGTCTGCACCATCCGGATCGCCCTCTCCCGCAGCTTGTGGTTGGTGGCCTTCACATCCACCATCAGGTTGCCGTAGGCCTTGCCGTTGCGGACCATGGAGATGGTCGAGAACATGTTGAGCACGAGCTTCTGCGCCGTGCCCGACTTGAGACGGGTGGAGCCGGAGAGCACCTCAGGACCGACCTCGACCTCGATGCCGTGTTCAGCGGCGGCACTCAACGCGGTGTCGACGTTGCACGACAGGCCGATGCTGAGTGCTCCGCGCTCACGCGCCCGGCGCACTGCCGCGATCACGTAGGGCGTGCGCCCACTGGAGGCGATGCCGATCACGGTGTCGAGCGGTCCGATCCCCGCCGCGTCGATGGCTTCGACCCCCGCGTCCGCGTCGTCTTCCGCACCCTCGACCGGGTTCACGATCGCGCCCGGACCACCGGCCATGATCGCGAACACGAGCTCAGGCGGGGTGCTGAACGTGGGTGGACACTCGGAGGCGTCGAGCACGCCGATGCGTCCGGGAGTTCCTGCGCCGACGTAGACCAGGCGTCCGCCCTGCGCCATGCGCGTGGCTGTCGCCTCGATCGCCGGCACGATCTGGGGCAGAGCCCGCTGCACGGCGGCAGGCACCGAGGCGTCCGCCTCGTTCATGGTCCGCGCGAGCTCGGCGACGCTCATCCGGTCGAGCTCCGCGTAACGGGGGTCGCTGGCCTCGGTGGCCAGTGCGCCGAGATCCTCCATGGTCATCGCTTTCCTCTGTTCCGCGGGTCGAGGCTGTCGCGCAGGCCGTCGCCGAGCAGGTTCAGACCGACGACGAGGAGCACGACGATCACGCCAGGGGCGATCATGGTCCACGGGGCGATGGTCACGAGGGTGCGCGCCTCGAAGATCATGGACCCCAGCGACGGCGCGGGCGGCGGGGTGCCGAGTCCGAGGAAGCTCAGCGATGCCTCGGTCAGCACCGCCCACGAGAGCGACAGCGTGACCTGCACGATGATGATCGAGGTGATGTTCGGCAGCACGTGGCGGAACATGGTCGCCATCCGCGCCTGACCGGTGCTCTTGGCCGCCTTGACGTACTCCACCTCGCGCAGCGACAGCACGGGGCCGCGAGTGACGCGGATGAAGATCGGCACGTAGACGATGGCGATGGCCACGGCGATCGTGAACCAGTTGCGGTCGAACACGGAGGCCAGCGACAGGGCGAGCAGCAGCGGCGGGAAGGCGAACAGCACGTTGGTGACCGCGGTGATCGCCCCGTCGGAGAAGCCGCGGTAGAAGCCGGCGATGAGTCCGCAGACGGTGCCGACCACGGTCGCGAACGCCACGGCGACCACGGAGATGAGCGCCGAGTTGGCGACGCCGGCGGCGACGCGCGAGAACACGTCGCGGCCGAACTGGTCGGTGCCGAACCAGTGCACGGCGGACGGCGGCTGCAGTCGGGAGGGCGGATCCTGCGCGAGCGGATCGAACGGCAGCAGGCCGAACGCCGAGACGAGGCTCAGCACCGCGAGCAGCACGACGATGATGAGGCCGGCGAGACCGCTGCGGCTGCGCAGCAGGAGACGCACGCGCTCCATCGTGCGCCCGCCGCCGGGAGCGAGGGCCGGGGTCTGAGAGATGTCGGTCATGCGGCACGCACCCGGGGATCGATGACCCGGTAGAGCAGGTCGGTGAGCAGGTTGACGATGACGAAGGCGAGCGCGATCACCAGGACGGTGCTCTGCACGAGCGCGTACTCCTTCTGCTGGATGCCGAGCAGCACCTGGCGCCCGATGCCGGGAAGCGAGAAGATCTGCTCCACCACGACGGCGCCTCCGAGGAGGTAGCCGAACTGCAGGCCGGTCATCGTGACGATCGGTACCAGGGCGTTGCCGAGCACGTGGCGCACCTGCAGTCGACGCGGGGGCACGCCCTTCGCCCTGGCGGTGCGGATGAAGTCGTTCGAGCGGATCTCGAGCACCGCCGTGCGGGTCGTGCGCATGATCGGTGCGGCGATGCCGAAGCCCAACACGATCGAGGGCAGCAGCATCTGCTGGAGATTCAGCAGCGGGTTCTCGAAGAGCGTCGCGTACGCCTGCCCGTTGGGATTGAACCCGAACGACTGGGCGAGGATGGCGAGCAGCGCGGTGCCGAGCAGGAACGCGGGGATCGAGAGCCCGGCGAGCCCGACGACCTGGCCGACGCCGTCACGGAACGAGTCGGGCTTCGAGGCGGAGAGCATGCCGAGCGGGATGCCGATGGCCAGCGCGATCACGATGGAGATGATCGCGAGCTCGAACGTCACGGGCAGGGCGGCGGCCGTGAGATCGAGGACGCTGGTCTGCGCCCGGGAGGAGAAGCCGAGGTTGCCCGTGAAGATGTTGCCGAGCCAGGAGAAGAACTGCACGATGAGCGGCTGGTCGAGGCCGTAGTACGACTCGAGGGCGGCGCGCTGCGAGGGCGTGAGCGCTGCCGCCTCGGTGCCGAGGCCGGAGCTGATCTGGTCGCCGGGGATGGCGCGCAGCATCAGGAAGACGAAGATGGCGACGCCGAGGAGCGTGCCGAGGGCTGCGAGGATGCGTCGCAGCACGCTGTTGCGGAGGAGCTGTCTGAACATGCGCGTGTGTGGGTGCCTGTCGTCGGGGAAGGAGGGGGCGCGGGGTGGCCGCGCCCCCTCGATCCGCTACTTGATGGAGGTGGTCCGCAGGTACTGCAGCGAGCCGTTCACCATCGGGACGAAGCCGTCGACGGTCGACGCGGTCGCCGTGTAGGTGTAGCTCGTGAACAGCCAGATCCACGCCGCGTTGTCCTCGAGGTTCTCGGAGACCTGCGCGTAGATGTCCTTGCGCTTGTCGGGGTCGGCCGTCTGGCGTCCCTCGGCGAACAGCGCGTCGAGCTCGGGCGAGGAGTAGCCGGCGACCTTGTTCAGGTTTCCGGTGCTGGTGAAGTAGCGGCCGTACATGCCGTCGGGGTCGGGCCGACCGCCGTTGAGGGCGACCGCGGCGTCGAAGTCGGCGGCGATCCAGCGGTCGACGAATGCGCCGGACTCGAGCACCTCGAGGTCGAGCGTGATGTCGGCATCGGCCAGCTGCGCCTTCAGGTTCTGCGCCTCGTTCACCGAGGTGGCGTATTCGCCCTGGGAGACGATCGTCTTGATGGTGACGCCGTCGTCCTTGCCCGCCTTCTTCAGGTACTCGGCCGCCTTGTCGAGGTCGCGCTCAGGGCAGGGGCGCGCATCGGGGTCGGACTTGTACGCGGGAGAGGTGATGGGGCCGGTGACCTCGCCCTCGCCGAGGGCTGCGGTGTCCAGCACCTCCTGGCGGTCGATCGCGCACTGGATGGCGAGGCGGACGTTCACGTCGGTGAGGTCTCCGCGCGTGGCGTTCAGCTGCAAGGCGTGGTAGCTCAGCTGCGGCGTCGTGGCGACCTCGACGTTGGCTCCCTCCGCGGTCTGCGCGACGAGCGGGTTGTCAAACACGGCCAGCTGCACGTTTCCGGACTGCATCGCCGAGACGATCGACGACTCGTCGGGGATCACGCGGAACTCGACCGTGTCGAGCAGTGCGGCGTCGCCCCAGTAGTCGTCGTTCTTGGCGAGCGTGAGCGACTGGCTGGCCTTGCGGTCGTCGAGGATGAAGGGTCCGGTGCCGTTCGGCGTGGTGTTCAGGCCTTCTTCGGTGTCGTCCGAGGACAGCATCGCCATGTTGATCACGGCGAGGTTGGCGGGCAGGGCGGCGTCCGGAGCGCTCAGGGTGAGGGTGACGGTGTTCTCGTCCGTGGCCTCGACGGCGGTGACGGAGGCGAGAGAGCTGCGCGCGACGGCAGCCGTGGCCTCGGCCGCGATCGCGTCGAGCGAGTACTTCACGTCTTCCGAACCGAACGTGCTGCCGTCGGCGAACGTGACGCCCTCGCGCAGGTGGAAGGTCAGGGTGAGGCCGTCTTCGGAGACGTCCCACGACTCGGCGAGGCCGGGAACCACGTTCAGGTCCTCGTCGAACTCGGTCAGCGTGCCGTAGAGGTTCTGCAGCACGTTGACGGCCTGGAACTGGGTGGCCTTCCAGGGGAACAGGGTGTCGGGGTCGCTGGTGACGCCGATGACGAGGTCGCCTCCGGCAGCGCCTTCTGAGGGCTTCGGGTCGGATGCGGGTGCGGAGCACCCGGTGATGACGAGGGCGAAGGCGAGGCCCGTCGCCGTGAGAGCGCCGAGTGACGCCCAGCGTGCTGTGCTCATTGCTGGATCCTCCTGAGTGTGACGGCCCCCGTGGCGTCGGGTCAGGCGCTGTTGCCTGCCGCCCCGTGAACGTCGTCGGTCGTGGTTGGTACCAAAAGTACACGAACGTCACTACTGATGTAACAGAAGTTCCTCTACTGTTATGAACAGTGATCGGAGACCCCATGCCTCATGAAGCCGCCCGCGACGAAGCCGGCGCACACCCCGTGCTCGTCCGCATGCGGGCGATCCGCCCCGAGCTGCGTCCGAGCGAGCAGCGCATCGCCGACCTCTTCCTCTCCGACCCCGCGGGAACCGCGGGCCTCTCGGTCGCCGAGCTCGCGCAGCGCTGCGACACTTCCACCACCTCGGTCGTCCGGTTCTGCAAGCGCCTCGGCTACGAGCACGTGCGGGAACTCCGCAATCACGTGCTGCGCGACGTCGAGCGCGAGACCTTCGACACGGCGGCTCTTCCCGCCGTCTCCGGAGACATCGATCGCAACGACACCCTGACCGACATCGTCGCGAAGGTCTCGCTCGCCGAGACCCTCTCCCTCGCCGACACCGCCAAGGTGCTCGATACGGAGTCGCTGCGCGCCTCCGTCGACGCCATCACCTCGTCGACCAGGGTCGACATCTTCGGTGTCGGCGCCAGCTCCATCGTGGGGCTCGATCTGCAGCGCAAGCTCACCCGCATCGGGCGCACCGCTCTGGAGTGGTCGGACCCGCACGCCGCCTGGACCTCGGCGGCGACGCTCGGGCGCGGCAACGTCGCGATCGCGGTCTCCCACACCGGCGCCACGACCGACACCATCGAGTTCCTGCTGCTCGCCCGTCAGGCCGGCGCCACCACCATCGCTATCACCAATCACGCCGGCGCTCCGCTGGCCGATCAGGCCGACATCGTGCTGACGACCGCCGCCCGCGAGACCGGCTTCCGCTCCGGCGCACTGGGAAGCCGGATCGCGCAACTGATGGTGGTCGACTGCATCTTCATCGGTGTCGCCCAGTCGAACTACGACCGCTCGATGGAGGCGCTGCGCGACACGTTCGCCGCCGTGCACCGCGTGCGGACGACCGGGGCGTGATCGACGACGCCCGACGCGCACGGGCGGGACTGTTCACCGCCTTCGCGGGACTCGGCGTCACGGCCGCCTTCCTGCCGGCGTTCCTGCCCTCAGCCGAACGAGCGATGGCGGCCGACCTCAGCGTCGCCGTACCCGCACTGTTCGCCGGGCTGCTCGTCGGAGTGCTGGTGTCCGGGCCGTTGCTGATGCGCCGACCACCGCGCGCCGCGCTGATGCTCGGCAGCGTGCTCCAGGCCGCTGCCATCGTCGTGGCGGCTCTGGCCGGCACGCCGGCGATGTTCATCACCGCAGCCGCGGTCGCCGGGTTCGGCTTCGGGCTGGTGGAGGCCTCGGGATCCGTGGCGGCGAAGTCCGTGGCGGTCGGCAGCGCGACGGGTCTGCTCAGCGCCCTGCTCGGCACGGTCGCCGTGAGCGCGGCGGTCACGCCACTGCTGGTCGCCACCGGATCCGACACCCGGCCGGTGCTCTGCGTGCTGGCACTCGTGCCCCTCCTGACCGTCGTGATGCTCGCAGGGCCGTCGACCGCCTTCATGCGCTCCGAGAGGCCGACCCATCGCGATGCGCGTGGACTGCTCGCGCTGCTCCCGTTCGTGGTGGCGCTGCCGCTCTACGTCGGTGTGGAGACCGTGCTGTCGGGGTGGTCGGCCGTGATCCCGGCACGGACGCTCGCGCTCGACCCCGGCGTGGCGGCCCTGGGGACCTCGGCGTTCTGGGCGCTCATGGCGATCGGGCGTTTCGGTGCCGCGGCCCTGCGCCGACTCGCTGTGTCGCCGGTGGTGATCCTGGTTTCCGCGACGGGCACCGCTGCCGTGCTGATGGCTGTCACGGGGTTGCTGGTGGGGTCGACTCCCGGGGGCGCGCTCGTCGCGCTGGCCTTGGTGGTCGTGCTGCTGGCCCCCAGCTACGGGCTCATCCTCGGCCTCGCGCTCGACCGCCTCGATCCCGCTCGCAGCGCCGCCGTGACCGGCGCTCTCGTCGCTTGCGGCGCCGTCGGCGGCACGTTCGTGCCGACGGTGATCCTCCTGGTCGGACGCGACCCCGCATCGAGTGCGACGTTCTTCGTGTCGGCGGTGCTGTGCGCGCTGGTCCCGGTGCTGATGCTGGTCGCCGGACGGTCACCGCGGCCTGCCCCTGCGGCGAGCTGACCCCTTCTCCACATCTCGCAACCTCCGCGACCTCTTCACAGATGCTGGAATACCGGCGCGCACACCGGGAAGGGCGGCGTAACGTCGTCGATGTACCCGACCGAGCAAGGAGAGCACGCGTGTCCACGGAGACCCTCGCGACCATCATCAGCGCCGTCGGCGTCGTGGTGACGCTCGGCACGAGCATGTTCGTCGGCGCCGCCTGGATGGTCCGCCGCATCGACGCCGTCGACGAGAGACTCAGCACCCGGATCGACGTCGTCGAAGAGAGACTCAGCACCCGGATCGAGGGGGTCGCCGCCGACGTCACCGATCTCAAGATCTCCGTGGCCCGCCTCGAAGGGCCACCACGGCACCTGCTCAGCGCCCACCGCTGAGCTGAGCTGAGCTGAGCTGAGCGGAGCTGAGCTGTCGGACGGGTCTACCGCAGCACGAGGGCGGCGGCGCCGATGAGCGGCCCCTCGTCGCCGAGGCCCGAACGCACGACCCTGGTACGGCGTGAGTACTCGTGCGCGGCGCTCGCGGTGAGCGCCGCCTGAACGAGGTCGATGTAGTCCGCTGACACGCGCGAGAACCCGCCGCCGATGGCGACGACGTCGAGGTCGACGAGGGTCGCGGCATCCGCCAACGCCCCGCCTACCGCGCGCGCCGAGCGCTCGATCGCCGCTCGAGCCACGGTGTCTCCGGCGGCCGCATCACGCGCCAGATCCTCCCCGGTCGTGCCGGCCCAGCCCTGCGTCTGCGCCCAGGCGGCGCTCGCCGGGCCGGAGGCGATCTCCTCCAGGGTCAGACCGCCTTCGCGGCGCACCTGGCCGAGGTGTCCTGCGTTGCCCGTGGCTCCGGGGATGTACGCGCCGTTCGCGACGAACCCGCCGCCGACGCCGGTCGAGACGACGATCGACAGTGAGGCTCCGGCGCCCTGGGTGGCCCCGAGCCAGGATTCGGCGAGGGCGAGAGCACCGCCGTCGTGACCGAGCACGGTGGGCACGTCGCGCCCCAGCACCGTGGACGCCGCCGCGCGCACCGAGTCCTCGAGACGGAACCCGCGTGCCAGCGGCATGTTCACGGGCATGATCGCCCCGACCGTGCGGTCGATCGGTCCGGCGCTACCGACGCCGGCCCCGACGAGTTCGGCGTCAGCGGGCAGAGCCGCCAGCGCGTGCTCGACGATCGCGACCACCGAGGCATCGAGCGACTCGAGGGTGGCTTCGCGACCCGTCGCCTGTCGACTCCGGCTCCCCTCGACGAGCCGGCCGTCTTCGCCGACGAGCGCAGCCTCCATCTTCGTGCCGCCGACGTCGACGGCCAGGGCGTAGCGCGTCACTGCGGGTCGAGTCCGAGGTCGTCGAGGTCGAAGGCGGCGCGCCACTCGAGGCCCTCGGCTTCGATCGCGGCCTGCGCCCCGGTCTTGCGGTCGACGATCACGGCGACGGCCACGATCTCCGCGCCTTCCTTGCGCAGCGCCTCGACGGCCTTGAGCGCCGACTGCCCGGTGGTCGAGGTGTCTTCGAGCACGACGACGCGCTTGCCCTTGACGTCGGCGCCTTCGATCTGGCGGCCACGCCCGTGGTCCTTGGGTTCCTTGCGCACGACGAACGCGTCGAGGGGTGTGCCGGCGGCGACCGACGCGTGCAGCACCGAGTTCGCGATCGGGTCGGCGCCGAGCGTCAGCCCGCCGACCGCGACGACATCGAGGTCGCCGATCAGGTCGAGCATGATGCGGCCGATCGCGGGGGCGGCGCGGTGGTCGAGCGTGAGCTTGCGCATGTCGACGTAGTACGTCGCCTGCTTGCCGCTGGAGAGGGTGAAGTCGCCGTGGAACACCGCCTCGTCCTTGATGAGGTCGAGGAGCGTCTGGCGGTCTGTGTCGAGTGCGGTCACGGCATCCAGTGTAGGAGCCTGGGGCGCGCTGCGCGGATGCATGAGGTTTGACCGGATGCATGAACGTCCGGCCCTGCGGCTCATGCATCCGTCCGGCGGTCATGCAGGTGCCAGCCATCCGGCTCGCGGGCGACGGACCCGGCGCGGGCTCGCGTGTCGGAGGACGCAACTAGGCTTGACGCATGCGCTTGGCCACCTGGAACGTCAACTCCATCCGCACCCGTGTCACCCGCACCGTCGAGTTCGCCATCCGCGAGGACATCGACGTGCTGGCGATGCAGGAGATCAAGTGCAAGCCCGAGCAGTTCCCCTACGGACCGTTCGAGGAGGCCGGGTACCACGTCGAGGTGCACGGGCTGAACCAGTGGAACGGCGTGGCGATCGCGAGCCGCCTTCCGATCACCGACGTGCGCACCTCGTTCGACGGAATGCCGGGCTTCGCGAAGGGGCACGAGGGGCCGGATGCGCCGCTCGAAGCACGCGCGCTCGGCGTGATGGTCGACGGCGTGCGGGTGTGGAGCCTGTACGTGCCGAACGGCCGCTCGCTGGAAGACCCGCACTACCTCTACAAGCTGCACTGGCTCGAGCAGTTGAAGAAGTCGACGGCGGCCGAGCTGACGGCGAACCCCGATCTGCCCCTCGCCCTGGTGGGCGACTTCAACATCATCCCGTTCGACGTCGACAACGGCGACCCCGACATCGTGGTCGGCCGTTCGACCCATGTGTCCCCGCAGGAGCGCGACGCGTTCTTCGCGTTCCAGGACGCGGGGGTCACCGATGTCGTGCGCCCGCTGATCCCGGAGGGCTTCACCTACTGGGACTACCAGCGCCTGAAGTTCCCACGCAACGAGGGCGTGCGCATCGACTTCGTGCTCGGTTCGCGCACGCTGGCCGAGGCCGTGAAGGGTGCATCCATCCACCGCGACGAGCGCAAGGGCGAGCAGCCCAGCGACCACGTCCCGGTGGTCGTCGATCTCGATTTCGGTGGCGCCGATGACGACGACGACATGCCGATGATCTTCTCCTGAGGGCCGATCACGTGCGCGTGCGGCTGATCGCCACCGATCTCGACGGCACCCTGCTCGATTCGTCGTCGGCCGTCAGTCCGCGCACCCGCGCCGCGCTCGACGCCGCCCGAGCCCACGGGATCCACGTGGTCCCGGTCACCGCGCGCCAGCCGATCGGCCTGCGTGCCATCGCTGCGGATGCGGGGTTCGACGGGTGGGCGCTGTGCAGCAACGGCGCCTACGCCGTGCGCCTCGACGACGGGCGGATGCTGTTCGCCGAGGAGCTGCCGCCTCAGACCATCCGCACACTCGCCGAAGCTCTGCGCGCGAGCATCCCCGGCCTGCTGTTCGCGAGTGTGCGCGATGCCGGAGAGACGTTCGTGGCCCAGCACGGCTACGCCGCGATCGCCGCCCTCTCCGATCACAAGCGCGACCCTGCGACGATGGGCGGCGTCCCGCTCGAGCAGGTGCTGTCCGCGCCGAGCCTGAAGTTCGTGATCCGCCACCCCGAGCTCGCCCCGGCCGCCCTGTTCGACACCCTTCGCTCGCTCGGACTCACCGGCTTCGAGGCGACGCTGTCGGGCGCCCCGTTCGTCGAGGTCATGGCGGAGGGCGTCACCAAGGCCACCGGCCTCGCGCGGCTCTGCGAGCATCTCGACATCAACCGCGCCGACGTGCTGGCCTTCGGCGATGCGCTCAACGATGTCGAGATGCTCCGCTGGGCGGGGCACGGCGTCGCGATGGCAGGCGCCGAGCCCCTGGTGCAGGATGCGGCCGACGAGACGACCGCCTCGAACGACGAGGACGGTGTGGCGCGGGTGATCGAGCGCCTGCTCGGCTGAGCCGCTATTGCACGTCGAGCGAATACCTGACAAACGGATTCGTCGAGTGAATCGATATTGCGGGGCGGCAGACGACGCCCATAGTTTGCGGTTGTGAAGCTCCCCCGCGCCGCGCGCACCCGTCATCCTGCATCCATTCCCTCCAGAGACCGCCGCAGCAGAGGCCTGGCTCTCCTCGGCGGCGTGTGCGCTGCCGCGATCGTCTTCGGCGGCGGGTCGCTCTCCGCGAGTGCGGCACCCCCGGCAGTGGGGCCGGGAGCGGGGAAGACCCTGTCCGCCACGTCGTTCCGAGCTGCCCAACAGGCTGCGGTCACGGCGGCGATCTCCACCGCGCAGGCGACCGGCGAGCCCGTCCCCGTGGACGGGATGATCACGCCCACCCAGCAGCACGTGGCGATGCCCGATGGGACGATGCGCTACGAGACGTCGACAGTGCCCGTCAGAGTCGAGCAGGATTCCACGTGGGTCCCGGTGGACACGACACTCGCTCGCATGGATGGGTGGTGGGAACCGATCGCGTCGGCCGCACCCGTCCGATTCTCCGCCGGCGGGAACAACGAACTCGCCCAGGTGCAGACCGCCTCCGGAGAGTGGGTCACCGAGACCTGGCCGTACGGCACCCTCCCCGCCCCGACTGTCGACGGCGACACGGCCACCTACGCGAACGTGCTGCCCGACGTCGACCTGAAGATGGTGGCCACCAAGACCGGGCAGGCCTCGGTCTACGTGGTCAAGACGGAGAAAGCCGCGCGGTCGGCGGCGCTCGACGATCTTCATGTCGTGATCCAGGACGCCGCGTTGATCACCAAGAAGAACGGCTCCGTCGAAGCAGAAGCGGCCGACGGTTCGCAGATCGTCGCGGGGCAGCCCCTCTGGTGGGATTCCTCCTCGGGAGGCGACTTCCGCGAGCCCGGAGCGACCGAGCCGGTGCTGCCGGTCACACACGACGTCGGCGAGGATCGCGTGATGCTCGACGTCGGAGCTTCCGTCGCGACGCATGAGAAGGACTCGGGCCAGGACGTGACCTACCCGATCTTCATCGACCCCGACTGGTCGGCCGGCGCTCAGGCATCCTGGTACACGGACGCCGCCTATCCCGACCAGTCGTACCTCAACGCGAGCACATCGGATGTGCTCCGCATGGGCCGGTACCAGAACTTCCGAGGCAACATCTTCTACCAGTTCATCATCAGCCCGCTCGCCGGCAAGGACATCCTCGGGGCCCAGCTCGGCGCGACGCAGATCAGATGGGCCTCCTGCCCGAACAGCCCCGTCCAGGTGCGTGCTTTCGGCCCACAGGCCGGAGGGTTCACGTGGAACCAGCAGAACCACTCGCTGTGGGGACCGGTTCTGGACACTCAGAACCCGGGATCGTGCAGCAGCGGACCAGAGGCCGTCGGCTGGAACGTCACCGCAGGCGTTCAGGCCTACGTCGGACAGACCTGGTTCCAGCTCGGGCTCGCGCCCCAGAACGAGACGGTCGTCTCGCGACGCCACTTCAGCCGCGCCGCGACCTTGACCGTGTCGTACAACACACGCCCCAACGCCCCGACCGACCCGGTCTTCACGTCGCCGAGCCGACAGTGCGGAACCGCCGCGGCCCCCACCCCGATCGGGCAGAGCGACGTCACTGTTCGCGTGCACCAGACCGACCCCGACCCCGGCAATGTCGACACCAACTTCCACCTCATGAAGGCTTCCAACCTGAACGCTGCCGTTCAGGACAAGCCCGGAGGGCTCGGTGCGCAGGGGTACAAGTCGGTCACGTTCACCGCGCTGACCGATGGCGAGACATACGCGTGGCGCGCCTGGGGCAGCGATCACCGCAGCAACGGCGTCGCCCCGACAGCCTGGTGCTACTTCACCGTCGACAAGACGAAGCCGGCCACTCCCACCGTGACCGCGCCGACCAACGCCTCCTACACCGTCGGCACGGGCCTCAACCTGGCCGTGACCGGCGCGGCCGACGTCGCCGGATACGTCTATTGGGTGACTCCCACCCAGCTCGTCGCGCCCGCCCCGCCCGTACCCGCCGACGGGACGGTCTCCATCGCGGCCGCGCTCCCCGACTGCGCCACCGCGATCACCCGGAACGTGCGCTGGGTGTGCAAAGCCCAGTCCGGAGCGACCACTTTGACCGTCGCCCCGACGGACGCGCTGTCCACCGTCTGGGTCTCCGCCTACGACAAGGCAGGTAATCAGTCCGCCGCGGTCGGCCGGCCGCTCTACCCCGGCGGCAACACCGGAACCCCCGCTGCTGCTGCCAACCTCGACGCGGGGCACGCGTGGCAGGTCACGCAGATGTCCACCCCGCTGCCGAACACGATCCCGGACTCCAACCCGTGGATCGGCGCTGATGGCATCGACCTGCTGATACCCGAGACCAGCTCCACCACCTCGACGGATCTACCCGACCCGCCCATCGAGACCCCGGTGCTGTCGACCGCCGGGGGAAGCGCCATGGAGGTGACCACGATGTATCCCGCCGTGAACGCGATGAACAGCTTCACGTTCAGCGTGTGGGTGAAGACCCGGTATCTGCCTGCCACAGGTTCCCAGAAAATCGCGATGCAGGGAGGAGGGTCGAGCGGCTCCGTCCAGCTTCAGGTCACCAGTGCGGGCACCTACGCGTTCTGCCTCGGCGACTACCCCGTCAACTCCGCCAGCACGACGCCGACGAGCAACTGCGCCACCGGCGGAGCCGCGACCCCCGGAGCATGGCAGATGCTCACCGGCATCTGGGATGCGACGAACAAGCAGCTCCGACTCCTCGTCGGCAACTCGATCACGCCGGTCGCCGTCAACTCACACATCAACGGAGCCGGCGACCGCTCAGCCAGCGGACCCCTCGTCTTCGGCCCCGCGCCCATGACAGGACGATTCGAAGGTCTCATCGCCAACCCCGTCATGGTCCCCGGCGTCATCAATCACGTCCAGCTCGCCCGGCTCAACGCCTTCGAGCTGCCGTTCACCGACTGAGCGCGAGGGCGTCGAAGGGAACACGTCCGGAGGATGAGTCTGCGCCGAGCCCGCCGGTGGGCGTGTCAGCTCACTCGTTGTCAGCAGTGATGGCCACGGGCGCAACACCGTTCACGAGTCTGACTGCCACGATGCCGAGCACGCTGCCAGCTATCGCAGCTACTCCGACGAACGCAAGCACGATGGGGAACGACCAGACGAAAACAAAGCTGAGCAAGGAGAAGACCGTCGGCCCCACGGCGATGGACACCGGCCACCGTCGAGTACGACCAAATCGCGGAATCAGCATCAGCAGACTCAGCGCAGTCGGGAAAACGAACCCGAACACGGCACTCACCACGATCGAGTTCAGCACTTGCCCTGCATTGCCATCCGCCTGAATAGCGACCCAGTTGAACCCGAACGAGTAGAGGCCGTACATCGTTCCCAAGACTGCCCCAACGATCAGATTCGACACCCCGATCGCGACTGCACAGGCGGGCCACCTGACAACATAGGGGGCGTTTGAAGTGATCGTCATCGAGGCCGTCCGTCCAGTTCCAGCTGCGTAGCCAGGTTGCTTGCTTGTTGCGCCCACGTATTGGCAGACGCAGGTGGAAGGTCGAAGATGCCGTCAAGCGCGACGGCTACATACCCGTCCGAGCCCACGGAGACAGCATCCTGGCGAAGGTAGACCATGCCACCCTTCTCATAGGTCGAGAACTTGATCGTCGACCCCGGGGCGTCGAAATAGCCATTCTCGATCACCGTGAAGGTTACGGAGGTCTTCGTCGTTGTGACCCCCACGGTTCCATTCGGTTTCAACAAGATATCGAGTCCCGTCTCGAGGTTACATTCAGCACCAGACTTGAAAGTCGAGCAGCCTTTAACCGTGAATGGGAAAATATCCTTCGGCCTGCTCTGGAAGACTGACATCACACCTTCGGCCGTCCACCCCGACTTGGTGGTCACCACAGGATTCTTCACCGTGTAGTCATATGGGAACCCAGCTGTCTTCCGACAAGAAGCGAACCGCCCCGCTCCGCCGCACTTCTGCTCGCTCTTAGCTTGGTCGACTCGACAGGACCAGTCACCCACCTTGCACTTTTGTCCGCCTGCACTTGCTGTGCTGACCGGGTTCGAAGCTGTACCAGGTTTGGGCTTGGGCTTGAATCCATCGATGACGAACCTCATCCCGCTCGGGTCCATGTACGTGGTGGGGTTGTTGCCCGAGTACGTGTAACCGGTGTTCTGCTGCGGCAGGTTCGTGTCGATCACAGGGTCCACGGACAGGAACTTCCCGAGCACGGGGTCATAGGTGCGCGCACCGACCGTGGTCAGGCCCGTCGACGCGGTCACGGGCTTGTTCATGTATCCGGTCCCACTGCCCCACACTCCCGACGATCCGATCGGCGCACCGTACGGATCGCGGAGCATACGCGTGGTCGTACCCGTCGCGTTCGCCACCGTCTGCACGTCCACCGTCCCCTCCAGGTTGGAGAACAGCCACGTCAGCGTTGTGCCGGCGGTTCCGGTCTTCGCGGACTTCTCCGCGATCGGCTTGCCCTCGGCACCACTGTACGTTCGTACGCCCGCCACTACCGTCGATCCCGTCGCCTGCTTCAGCACGGTGTCACCGACGAACAGCGTTGAACCTTCCGTCGTGTTGGTGCGCAGCAGGATGCTGCCGTCGACGTTGTAGACCGTGTCCTGCGTCGTGGACCCGGCCACGACCTTCGAGACCTTGCCCGCGTCGTTGAACGTGATCGTCTGGCCGGGGCGTCCGGTCATGTTGCCTGCCGCATCGTAGGAGTACGATCCCGGTCCCACTCCGGCCGGGCCTGTCACAGCGTTGACCGCATGCGGACGGTCGCCGCCCGCTGCCGCGTAGGTGTAGGTCGCGGTCGTGGCCGTCCCCATTGAGGAACGCTTCACGAGCCCCGTGCGGTTCCCGGTGGCGTTGTCGTACGTGTACTCATGCCAGTACGGTTCGAGGCCACCCATCCCGCTCGCCGACGGTGTGGCCCCGCACCCCG
Source organism: Microbacterium sp. 2RAF4 (assembly GCF_052115285.1). NCBI lineage: Bacteria > Bacillati > Actinomycetota > Actinomycetes > Micrococcales > Microbacteriaceae > Microbacterium > Microbacterium sp. 2RAF4. Next base: position 1,258,686 of record NZ_JBFRGI010000002.1, read on the forward strand.
TCGATGCGTTCGGAGTCCACGCAGACTTCAGCTGGCGCAGCGAGTCATACGCGTAGCAGGCCTTCTGTGTCCCCGCCGTCGGCAGCACAGAGCTCATCGTCGCCGACGTGACATTGCCGACCGCGTCGCGGGTATACGCCCGGTCGGCCACATAGTGCCCCAGATCGCCGAACACTGCGTTGTCCTTGATCGACAGCACCGCCCCCGTCGCGGCGTCATAGCCGTAGGTCGAGTACGCGGTGCTCGTGGAGCCGTTGACCCGGTTGAACTGCGACAGTTGCCCGATCGGCGAGTACACGGTGTTCGCGAGGATGATCGAGGTGCCGCGCACGCCGCTCAGCTTGCCCCAGGAGTCGTAGCTGTAGCGGATCGTCTCGGCCGGCAGGCCACCCATCGCGGGCATCTGCTTCGCCAGCAACGACGAGTCCGCGTTGTAGTAGAGCGTCGTCTTGTAGCTCGTGCCCGCAAACGCGGGTGCACCTGCCGGGATCGAGAGCGTGGTGTCGAGTGGATTGCCCGCCGCGTCGTACGAGCCGACTGTGGTCTTGTAGGCAAGGCCCGGGGCGCCCGGAGTCGATCCCGTATAGGCGGTCGAGGTCGTGACGAGCCCCTTCTTGACCGTGTCGTAGGTCCACGACGAGAGCATCGCGCCCGAAGATGTGCCGGCATACGAGGCCGTCTTGCGGTTGAGCTCATCGTAGGTCGTGGTCACGGTCTTCCCGCGAGCATCCGTCGTCGAGGTCATGTTCCCGGCGAGGTCGTAGGTGGCCGTCGCGACTCCCGAGTCGGCATCGTCCTGGCCGATACGGTTGCCGAGCAGGTCGAACGTCCAGGTCCAGTCGTTGCCGGCCGGATCGGTCATCTTCGTCATCCGATCGCCACCGTCGTAAGCGAACGTCGTCGTTTGTCCGGTGCCGGTGATGCCGGCCGCGAGGTACTGGATGAGCTTGGTCTTCTGCCCGAGGGAGTTCGTGAACGTGCTCGTCGAGGTGCCCCCGACCGGCGGAACCGTGTCGACCCGATCTGCACCGGGGTAGGCGTTCACCGTCTGCGAGTGCACGGACCCCGTGGTGTTGAGGGTCGACGTCAGCGCGCGTCCGACGGCATCGTACGCGGTGATGACCTGCGAGGGGATGTTGTTCTCCGTCACCGGAGTGAAGAACGCCGTTCCCGGAGCGATGGATGCCGTCCAGTAGTCGTTGTCCACGAAGTACTGTCGCCCCTGGTTGTCGTAGTTCGTGGTCTTCACGACCGTGCCGCCTCCGACGGCGAGGCTCTGGGTCTGCGTCTCTCGCCCGAGACCGTCGAAGAGCTGGTAGCGCGAGACGATGCCGCCACCGGTCAGGGTGTCTGTCTTGATCGCGTTCGGCGCGGACTGCGACAGCGTGTACGAGAACGACATCGACGGCGCCGCGGGATTCGCGGCCTGCGGCTGCAGCGGCAGCCAGACCTTCGTGGACCGCCCGAGACCGTCGATCGTGATCGTCGTGATCGAGCCGTTCGGGTCGACGATCTTCGTCTTCGCGCCAGTCGTCGGCTCGAGCGTCGTCACCGTCTGCCAGGAGAACGGCGCCGCGTTCGTCTCGGTCGTGGACAGCAACGGCAGGGCCGTCGCGGGGGTGTACGCCGTCGAGTTCGTGCGCCCCAACGCATTCGTCTTCGTCAACGGGCGTCCGAGCGCGTCGTAGGTGAACGACTCCTTCGTGACCCAATGCGGCTGACCGTTGTCGTACTTGTCCACCACCTGCGCCGATGTCGGAAGCCCCTTGTTGGCTGCTGCTCCCCAGGCCAACCCGTCGTAGGTGGTCTTCACGTCGCTGACCAGGTCGCGCGGGAACTGCGCGCCGGCCACGCCGTCGCACGTGGCGTTCACCGTCCGCACCTGACTGGGGAGACCGATGATCCAGGCGGAGGTGTTCGCGGCGGCGTACGTCGTCGTGACGCACTTGCCTGTGGCATCCGACGGGATCGTCGACACCGTCAACGGATAGCCGTAGGTTCCGTCGAACGTCGTACGGGTCTCGAGCGTGCGGTTGCCACCGGTCGACAGCGGCTCGGTGACGATCGTCTTCTGCACACCGCTCAAACGCGCCTGCCGCGCGCCGTCGTTGGAGGTGACGTTCGAGGCCCACGGCGTGCTGACCTGCGTCGACACCAGAGCTCCGCCGACACCGTTGAACGTCTGCTGCTGATACGGCTGTCCGGCGAACCAGCGGTCGTCCGGGATGCTGGTGCCCGTGACATTCACCGTCTTCGTGCCTCCGCCGGCAGCCGCCCTGTCTCCGTTCATGCCCTGGTAGTACGTGTACTTCGACACCTTCTGGGCGGCGGGCACGGCCGGGTCGCCCTCACGCACCTCCACGGTGTTCACCCCCGCGAACACGTTCCACGTGCGCGAGTTCGCCACTGTCAGGGGCGAATCGTTGTACCGCCACTTCGGCGTGCCGTAGAAGTACTGCGTCTGCTGCACCTGGCTCAGCGGGCCGCCCGTCACGCCGTTGACGAGGATCGAGGAGACCGGGTACTTGTGGAACAGGTCCTGCCGCCCGCCCAGCGGAATGGTCGTCTGCGGCACCCACCACTCCGGGAAGCACCAGTTCGTGTTGTTCGGCAGGTCGCCGAGGATTCCTGCCGCCTGAGCCGGCGTGCACTGCTGCCCCTGGTAGTTGACGCTGATCACGGCGCCGAGACTCGTCTTGATCGAGCTCAACCGCCACTTGTCGAGTGGGGCGAGACCATCGACGACCCACACCCGGTTCTGCATCGTGACGCCGGAGAACACCGTCGCCGGCTCCACGATCGCCGGTTGCCCTGCCGCTGTGCCCGTGCGCTGCACCTGCGTGAGCCAGAGCGCGGCCGATGTCCCGTCGCCGGGATCAGGGTACGAGTGCCCGAGCGCCCAGGAGTCGACGGTCGAGTACTCGCCCGAGACCTTCGCCTGCGACTCCACCTTCACGAGGCTCGCGTTCGTGAAGAACGAGGGTGCGATCTGCGAAGCACTGCACGAGGTTCCGGTGCACAGCTGGTCGAACGGCACGTCCGGATACTTGGCCGGATTCGCCGGCATCACCGCACTGTCGAGAGCCGCAGCCGTGCACGATGCCCCGGTGGCGTCGTTGCATCGGCCCTTCCCGTCGTAGCTGAAGAGAACCCGGTAGCCCGCGGCCTTCGACGCGAACAGGTCCGTGGCGCGCAGCCCGTACTCGATGCGCGTGAGGGCACCGCCACGCTGGTACGCGGTCGCTCCCGAACCGCCCTTGGCGTACTTGTTCGTCTCCGCCGTGTAGTACAGCGTCTGCGCGTTGCCGTGCACGTCGACGACGTAGTCCAGGTTCCACCGCCACGCCTGTGAGCAGGAAGACGCCGCGAACGTCGAGGCGTGGCACGGCTCCCCCGCATCGTTGCCGTACACCGGCACCGTCCAAGTCGAGTTCGTCGTCGCCTTGCCCGCGGACCAGCCGGGGAGCTGGTTGAGACCGAAGTAGTACTGGGTGCCGTCGGTCGTGGTCATCCGCCAGCACTCGTTGTTCACCGTTCCGTTCGCCGCACAGCCCTGCGCGGCACCGACAAGGCGCTCGAAACGGGTGCCGTCGTCGTTCTGCAGCTTCCAGACACCGCTGGCCGTGTCCTTGATGAGTGCGCCCGACCGCCCGGCCATCGACACCGTGGCATTGTCGGTCCTCCAGCACAGGTCGCCGGATGTCGTGACCGCACCACTGGCACCGTCATCCTTCGCGCACGGGATGTAGCTGCGCTCGATGAACCCGGCGGCGGTGAGGTCCCACCCCTCACCCACCACCGACGGCTGGTTGTTCGTGGATGCCGTGAGCCCGTCCACCGACTGCGAGTTGTATGACAGGCCCACCGACGGCGTCGGCCCCGCACCGGGAGCTGGGACGGCCATGTCGTAGTTCCACGTGAACGCGCCGGTCTGCTCTGCGACGTCCCACGTCGACGACGACTTCAACGGTGTGGCCGCATACGAGCCAGTGCCGTTCGCGCTGCTCGCGCCCGACACCGCTGCGAGCATCATCGGCTCTTTCGAGACCCTCGGCGTGAGCACCAGCCCCTCGTCCGTCGCCGCGGTCGCCACGGGGACGGCCTTCTCCGACACGTCCTCCGGCTTCGTCGACGCGGGCACCTGCACCCACTCCAGGCGACTCGCGAAGTCGCCGCCATAGGCACCGGCGAGCAGCTGCTGAGGCATCCGCACCGCGACCGGCGCCCCTTCTTCCTCCGCGTCCTGCTGCGCCAGAGAGACGACGATGCCGTCGAGCCCCTTCTTGGCCGCCGCCTTCTCGTCGAGGATCTCGACGACCACGGACGGGCTCTGCGACGCCGCGTCGTCTTCCTCCCCCTCCGCGTTCTCGGCATCGTTCTCGGCATCGTTGTCGGCATCGTTCTCGGCTGCGTTCTCCTTCTCCACCGCCCCGATGCCGAACGCGGGTGCGATGGCAAGCCCCGTATCGCCGAGTGGCTTCCACTCCCCGACCACAGTCGCCGGCGCAGCCCCCTCCGCGCCTTCCGCCGCGTCGGTCGTGACGCCCTCCAGATCCGACTGCTCGAGAACGATGTCGGTGCTCTCCAGCGACGGGATCTCCATGGCATCCGGAGTGGCCGAGTTCACCGACGAAAGCGGGTCGGCTCCCATGTCCGCCTCGCCCACGGTCGAACCCGGTACCGGATCGCCGAAGACCGGGGTCTCGACAGTCGGTGTCGGCGACTCGGCGAAGGCTGCTCCCGGAGCCGCGACCAGCACTCCACACGCAAGCACCGAGGTGGTGAGAACAGCAAGAATCGTGCGGGTGCTCCGACGCGCCATGGTCAGTCTCCGGTACTCAGTCGGTGAAGGGGAGTTCGAAGGCGGCCATTCGCGCCAGCTGCGCATGGTCGACCACACCGGGGACCATGACGGGGTTCGTGATGAGCCCGATGAACCGGAGGCTGTCGGGGCCCGGGGCGAACATCAGACTCCCGTTCGCCGAGCGATCGCCGCTGCCGTTGACGTGGCCGTTGACGGCGACCGGCGTGATGGAGTTGCCGAGGTGGAGGCGGAGCTGCTGGTTCGCGGCATCCCAGATCCCGGTGACCATCTGCCAAGTGCTGGGTACCACCGTTCCCCCGGTGACGCAGTTGTTGTCGCGGGCGGTGTTGCTCATGTTCACGTACTGCTCGCCGAGGCAGAAGGCGTACTTGCCGGTGCTGGTGACCTGCAACTGCATCGTCCCGATGCCCGGGCCCCGCTGGATGGCGATGATCTGGGACGTCGGCGCCACGTGTGCCGGCTTGACCCAGAGGCTGAAGGAGAAGCTCTTGGACGCGTCGACGGGAGCCGCCAGGGCGGTGATCTCGTATCCTGCGGTCGCCACGTTCGTGGAGAGCACGGGCGAGGCGACCGGGAAGTCGGGGAGGTCCGTCGTGGTCGTCGACGCAGTCGCGGGGATCATGAGGTCGATGGCGTTCGCACCGATCCATGGGTTGGAGTCCGGAATCGCCTCAGGAAGCGGCGATGACATCGTCGTGAGCTGCCAGGCGTGTCCCGCGTCGAGGTTCGCGGCGGTGGCCGGGGTCCCGGCGTTCCCGCCGGGGTAGAGCGGATGCCCCGTGGGAGCGGACTGATTGCCCGCCTTGTCGTAGGCGGAGACCCACACCGTCGACAGCGAGTCGACAGGCGCGACGGTGACGGTCGTCGCACCGCTGCCGGTCTTGCACGCCCACCGGACACTGTTGGTCACTGTGGTCGCGCAGTTCGGAAGGGCCGCGGCCACGGACACTGTGCCGTCAGCCGGCACCGGAGGCGCCGGGGCGACGAGCTGCGTCGGTGTCACCCAGTAGACGTATCCCGCCACATCTGCTGCCCCGGTCACGGACAACGGGACTCCTGTCCCGACGACATAGGAAGCACCCGTCGGGGCCTCTACCACCGGCACGGCGGGCTTCGTCGTATCCACCGTGAAGTAGCACCACTCGCTGTAGCCGGTGCCATGATGCGTCGTGTCCTGACCTCTCCCGCGCCACGCATAGGTCTCACCATCGACCAGGCCGGTGAACGTCACTGTCTTCGTCCCTCCGGCAGCGAGGCCGGACCCCAGCGTCTGCACGAGGACACCGAGGTTGCCGGCCTTGGCCAGGTAGAAGTTGGTACCGACGCTTCCTCCGTCGGGATCCGTCTGATTCACCGCGACCGCGACGTCCGTCTGACCGACCGCGGCCGGAGCCGCAGCGGTGCCACACGCACGGGAAGGGGAGGTGAACGACGGGGCGGTGGGCGTGTTCGGCAGAGTGTTGTAAGAGACGATGAGCGTTGCCGCGCGGCTGTAGTGACGGCGCGACGGCAGGTTCGCATTCGTGTAGGTGAAGGCGAACTGAATGGCAGACGCCCCCAGTTTGGCCTGCACGCCCGATGTCACGTTCCAGCCCACCGCCATCGGCGCCGAGCCCAGGCCGGGTCCGTACCACGGAGCCTGCAGCGGGGCGCTCCACCCACCCGTTCCTGCCGCGTTCCACGCCTGTTCCTGCGCCCAGGTGAACCCGGTCGGCTTGATCCCGTAGGTGTGGACCTGGATCGCACCCGCCCCGCTGGACGCGACCGCGAGCTGAGTGGTGTTCAGCCGGGCGCTCGTCACGACCTTGCCCGCCAGAGCGCCGATGGGGAACTGGAAGAACATGTCCGAGCGATACTGCTGGTAGATGCCGACGCGCAGCACGTCGGAGGCCCCCGCCGACAGGTACGACTGGTTCGGATAGGCCGCGTCCGTGTACCAGGAGGCTGTGATCCCCGACGACCAGTCAGGGTCGACGAAGATCGGATACACGACATCCCCGTCGCGCTTCTCGTGCTTCGTCACCGAATCGCCCACGTCGAGCAGCACTCGGTCTGCCCCCACGTCGTGCGTCACGGGCAACGGCGGAGCTTCGCCGCCCGGCTCGCGATAAGTGCCTCCCTCGGAGGAGTCCCACCACAGCGGCTGACCGGCGACGATGCTCGACTCATCCGTTGTCTCCGCGGTGACGGTGCCCGTCGAGTCCGCGCTCAGCTCTGCGTTCTCGACGACGACGTGAAGACCGTCGAGCTTCGCGGACTGCGCTGCCTCCTCGGTCTTGACGACGTAGATCGACGCCTGCCCGGTCTTCGTCGCGACCATCTTCAGGTCGACACCGGGCAGCACCTCAGAATAGGTCGCGGTGTCCCCTTCGACCGCCGGGGCCGGTAGGACGCCGTAGGGCCAGATCTCGGTGATCCACTCGCCCGATTCAGCCTGGACCTGAGCGAGCCTGTCGGTGCCGCCTGACGAGAAACGCACGGGAGCTGCGGAGGCGATCGGTTCGAACCACTCGCCGGTCGATGAGAGCGTCGTGTCGACGGGCACCCAGTCGCCGTCCCGCTCGACCCGCACCGGCACGCTCGATGCCTCGTACCTCATCGTCCCATCCGGCATCGCCAGCGTCTGCTCGGTGGGGGTGATCATCCCCACGACCGGTACCGGTTCTCCGGTCGCGCGAGCCGCAGATGCCGCAGACGAGACCGCAAGCTCCCGGATGTCGCGGAACGACTGCACCGATAACTCTCTTGCTGCACCTGCCGTCGGTGCGGCCGACGCCGACAACGCTCCCCCGCTCAGGACGATGGCGAGGACGCAGACAGACCCGAGGCCGGAACGCGCGAGCCTGCGCGAACCCGAAGGAAGGAGATTCACAGACGAAAGCTATGGTTCCGCTGGGAGCGTGCGCAATATCGATCTCCTCGATTAATCCCTTTGTAAGGTATTCGCCGCTCGGGCAATGGAGGCGTGGGGGAGGCGGTCGAGTCCGAGCTCCCGTTCCAGCTTCACCCGCGCCCTGCTCAGTGTCGTGAAGACCACGGACTGCGAGCAACGCAGCAGCTCGGCGATCTCCCCCGCGGCCAATCGGTCCCAGTAGAAGAGGACGACCATCCTCCTCTCCCGAGGGGTCAAGGCGATCTCGATCGCATGACGCACTGCGATGGCATCGAGGACGTCGGACTGGCGTCGGCCCCCGGCCCCGTGACGCAGGGCATCCATCGCCCTGACCTCGGATCGTCTCCTGCGCTCACGATCTTTGAGCTTGTTGTCCGCGGCGCGCAGCAGCCAGATCAAGCCGAGTGGCTTGCGCTCATCCAGCTTCGACCACGCGAGCGTGAACACGTCGGACACGAGATCCGACACCTCATCCGGGTCGTCGATCACGCACTCGATGTGGTGTCGAACACGAGCCCAATTCTGTTCGAAGACCCGTTGGAAAGCTGCGACGCGCTCCGCCTGCCGCGACTGCTTTCCAACCCCCACATTCGGATCGTATTGCACCAGGGGCGCGCCTCATGTCACACGAACGTGCCGACCTCCGGCACCCGGTCGGTCCGTGCGTAGCGCAGCAGTGTCACTCCGGCCTCGTCGGTGATCGGCGGCTCGAGCAGACGCAGCACGCTCGGCAGCGCGCCATCGTCGAACACCTTCTTGCCCGCGCCGAGCAGCAGCGGGTACACCCAGAGGTTCAGCTCGTCGAAGAGGCCCTCGGCGAGCAGCGTGTGCACGAAGTCGATGCTGCCGATCACGTGCACCTCGCGGTGAGCTGCCCGCATCGCCGCGATCTCCGCGGCGAGGTCGGCACCGACACGCGTGCTGCCCTCCCAGTCGAGCGCGAGATCCGCATCTCGGGTCGCGACGTACTTCGGCACCCGGTTGAAGAGCGTGCCGATGTCGCCGGACTCGCCTTCCGTATGATGCGGCCAGTACGCGGCGAAGATGTCGTACGTGCGCCGCCCGAGCAGCAGCGCATCGAGACCGCGCATGCCCTTCTCGATCTCGGGTCCGACGCCGGAGGAGGGGTATCCTGCCTGCCACCCGCTGAACCGGAATCCGCCCGACGTGTCCTCATCGGTGCCGCCGGGACCCTGGGCGACCCCGTCGAGAGAGGTGAAGAGGTCGATCAGGATGCGGCCGGGTGTCTGTTGTTCATCAGCATATTGGTCGTTCATGTCGTGCTCCCTACTGTCGATCGTTCGATGTGGAAGGTGTCCGCGAAAGACTCCAGCAGCGCTTCATCGCCACGGACGACAGCGACGAGGTCCTGTGCCAGCGCTTCCGCCGGGGTGACCTCGCCGCCGATCAACCGACGGATGCCGGGGCCGGCGACGATCACCGCATCCGGTTCTCCCTCGGGGATGCGCCCGCCGACCGGCGGCGCCGGAGGGGCGAGCTGCGCGACGCGGAGCTCGCCGTCGCGCACAGATGCACGCAGAGCGACATCGCCGACGTGCAGTTCGTACTCCGCGTCCAGCGCGCTCTCGGCGACGAACGCCGTGCGCAGCGCCATCGTGAGCGAATCGGCCGTGACGACGTCGCCCTCCTCGGGATCGCCCATCGCCTGGAAGCCCCAGCGTCCGAGGGCGAGCATGATCGGCTCGAAGGAGCGCCCGTAGGGGGTGAGCTCGTACACGAGTCCGCAGTTCAACAGCGGCACACGTCGCACGACCCCACCCTCCTGCAGCTCTTTCAGTCGCGTGGACAGGATGTTGGTGGGGATGCGCGGCAGGCCCAGCTTGAGGTCGGTGTACCGACGCGGCCCGACGAGCAGATCGCGCACGATGAGCAGCGCCCACCGTTCCCCGATCAGCTCGACGGCGGTCGTCACACCGCAGTACTGGCCGTAGCTGCGCGCCGCCATGTCAGGCCGACGTGGCGGTGTCGGCCACGTGATCCGGGCCGTTCTCGATGGCTTCGGGCGTCATGTAGAGGAAGCCGAGCGAGTTGCCGTCGGGGTCGTCGAGGTCACGCGAGTACATGAAGCCGTAGTCCTGCACGGGCTTCGGCTCGGCGCCACCGGCCGCCAGACCCTTCGCGAGGATCGCATCGACCTCCTCGCGGGACTCCTGGCTGAAGGCCACCGAGACCTGGACGACTTCGTTCGGGTCGGCGATGGGCTTGTCGGTGAAGGTCGAGAAGAACTCACGCTTGAGGATCATGAAGTAGATGTCCTCGCTCCACACGACGCACGCCGCGTTCTCGTCGGTGAACTGGGGGCTGATCTCGCAGCCGAGCGCGGTGTAGAAGGCCTTCGCGCGCTCGAGGTCGGTGGTGGGCAGGTTGACGAAAACCTTGGTCATGATGGCTCCTCCGGAGGTGTGGGCTCATCGGTCGGTGAGCTCGTTGGGAAAAGCTTGTTAAAAACAACCACGCTTGTCAATAGCAAGTTCGAACCGATCCCCCACACGGGGGATGCGGCACCGCCACGCCCCGTCCTACGGTGGAGGGATGTCCGCCGCCCCGTTCATCCGCACGCCGACCGAGCGCGAACGGCGCAGCGATCTCGTGCTCGCCACCGTGCTGTTCGTCGGCGCCGTGCTGAGCGCAGCGCTCTCCTCGATCGCGGAGATGTACGGCGACGAACAGGCGCCGTTGTGGACCGCCCTCGTGTACGCGGTGGTCGTCACCGCTCCCCTGGCCGTCCGCCGGCGCTGGCCCGGCACCGTCGCCGTCGTCGTGGTGGCTGCCTACTTCACCGCGGTGACGATCCGCATCCCCGAGATCTACGTCGGCAACATCGCCATGTTCATCGCGATCTACACGGTCGGCGCCTGGATGAACAACCGCCGGCGTGCGCTCATCGTGCGCGTCGGGATCATCGTCAGCATGTTCGTGTGGCTGCTGATCACCATGTACCGCGACGCGATCCGCGAGGCCGACAAGGCGGATGTCATCGCCGGAGCCATGTCCCCCTACGTGGCCTTCATGCTCATCCAGCTGCTACTGAACGTGCTCTACTTCGGCGGGGCCTATTACTTCGGCGAGCGCTCGTGGGCAGCGGCGGCGCAACTGGCGGTGCTCGAGCAGCGGACGGCCGAGCTCGAGCGCGAACGCGAGGTCACCGCGGCCCAGGCCGTCGCGCTCGACCGGGTGCGCATCGCCAGGGAGCTGCACGACGTCGTCGCCCATCACGTGTCCGTCATGGGCGTGCAGGCCGGGGCCGCACGCCTGGTGCTGGAGCGGGATCCGGCGGAGGCCTCGCGCATCCTCACGGGCATCGAGGGCTCGGCGCGCGACGCCATCCACGAGCTGCGCCAACTGCTGGAGACCTTGCGCGCCCCCGGCGGAGAGACCTCGGACGCCGCCTCGACCCTGACACTCGACGACGTCGCCGAACTGGTCGAGGCCTCGACCGAAGCGGGGCTGCCGACCGCGTACACGGTCATCGGAGACCCGGCACCCGTCCCGTCTCTCGTCGCCGTCAACCTGTACCGCATCGCCCAGGAGTCGCTCACGAATGCCCGCCGTCATGCCGGACCTGATGCGACCGCCGACGTCCGCGTGCGCTACGACGACGACGGTGTCGAGGTCGAGATCGTGAACACGGGGCGTCCTGTCTCGCAGTTGCGCCCTGGGCTCGGACAGCTGGGGATGCGGGAGCGTGCCGCGGCCTCCGGTGGCACGCTCGAGGTGACGCCCCGCCCCTTCGGAGGACTGCGCGTGCGCGCCCGGGTGCCCCTTCCCGTCACCTCGGTCGCACACGGGCCCCTCGCGCGTGAAGCGAGCGTGCGCCGATGACCGGGGCGATCCGTGTGCTGCTCGTCGACGACCATGCGCTCCTGCGCGCGGGCTTCCGCACGATCCTCGACACACAACCGGACATCGACGTCGTCGGCGAGGCATCCAGCGGCGCAGAGGCCGTGGCGCAGGCTTCCGCCCTCCACCCCGACGTGATCATGATGGACGTGCAGATGCCAGACATGGACGGCATCGAGGCGACCAGACGGATCGTGGCCGACCCCGCGATCGATGCGGCGATCGCGATCGTCACGACCTTCGACCGCGACGACTACCTGTACCAGGCGCTCGATGCCGGAGCCGGCGGCTTTCTGCTCAAGAACGCCGGCGCGGAGGACCTCATCGCCGCCGTCAGGGCGCTCGCCGCGGGTGACGGCATGCTCGCCCCCGAGGTGACCCGCCGCGTGCTCGCCCGCTTCACCGCGACACCTGCTCGGACGTCGCCGTCGTCCGAGCAGCCCGCGCGTGGTCCCGTCTCGAAGACCGCTCTGGCCGAGCCCCTCACCGAGCGCGAGGCGGAGGTGCTGACGCTGCTCGCCGATGCCAGGAGCAACGCCGAGATCGGGCAGGCGCTGTTCATCGGGGAAGCCACCGTGAAGACGCACGTCTCGCGCATCCTGCAGAAGCTCGGGGCACGCGACCGCGTGCAGGCGGTCGTGCTCGCGCATCGCATGGGCCTCGCCTAGCACGGCGTCCGTCCCGACTCCGCGATAGCCTCGGAGCCATGCCCGACGCCGCACCCCTGTCCCGCCCGATCCTGGCGGGGGTGGTGACGGCACTCGTCGGGTTCACGAGTTCGTTCGCGGTCGTGCTGACCGGGCTCGACGCCGTCGGGGCTGACGCGGCGCAGGCGGCCAGCGGACTGCTCGCGGTCAGCCTCATGATGGCTCTCGCATGCGTCGTGCTCGCATGGCGGTATCGGATGCCGATCACCGTCGCGTGGTCCACGCCGGGGGCCGCCCTCCTCGTGGCCACGGGCACGGTCGACGGCGGCTGGCCTGCCGCGGTGGGTGCGTTCCTGGTCACCGCAGCGCTCATCCTGCTCACGGCGCTGTGGCCCGCACTCGGCGCCCTGATCGCTCGCATTCCTCCGTCCATCGCGCAGGCGATGCTGGCCGGAGTGCTGCTGCCCCTGTGCCTCGCCCCGATCACCGGCCTGGTGGTGAACCCCTGGGGTGTGGTGCCCGTCGTCCTCACCTGGCTGGTGTTCGCGCGGCTCGCCCCACGCTGGGCGGTACCGCTCGCGTTCGTCGCCGCGGCCGTGGTGGTGGCGGTATCCCTGATCGGCGATGGCGCTTCGTTCGATCCGCGCCTGCTGCTGCCGCGCCTGGAGTTCACCGCTCCCACGTTCACGGTGGGCGCCCTCGTGGGCCTCGCGCTGCCGTTGTTCATCGTGACGATGGCCTCCCAGAACGTGCCGGGCGTCGCGATCATGCGCAGCTTCGGATACGAGGTGCCGTGGCGCCCGGCCATGCTCGTCACCGGGGTCGGCACGGCGCTCGCTGCGACGGCGGGCGGGCACGCCATCAACCTCGCCGCGATCAGCGCTGCTCTTGCCGCTTCGCCGGACGCCGACCCCGACCCGAAGCGGCGGTGGGTCGCCGGGGTCTCGACCGGAGTGTCCTACCTCGTGCTCGCCGTGTTCTCGGCGGCCTTCGCCGCGCTCGTGGTGCTGGCACCCGCCTCCGTGATCCCCGCGGTCGCAGGCCTCGCGCTGTTCGCCGCGTTCGGATCGTCCGTGCAGCAGGCCATCGACGACCCTGGTGAGCGCATCCCCGCTGTGGTGACGTTCCTCGTGGCCGCGTCCGGGATCGCCGTGCTCGGGGTCAGCGCCGCGTTCTGGGCCCTCGTCGCCGGCCTCGTCGTGCGCACGGTGCTGCACGCCGCGCGCCGCTGAGCCTCTCCCCCCTCTCCTCACTCCCCTCCCCCGCACGGGTGATCCTGCGGAGTCCGCCATGCGGGGGATGTCGCGAGCAGGTGCGCTCCGTAGCGTGAGGGTATGACCACAGGAATGCTCGAACTCTCCGGCATCACCAAGAGCTACGGCTCTCGGCGTGTGCTCGATGATGTGTCCTTCACGGTCGCCCCCGGGCGGCTCACGGGCTTCGTCGGCGGCAACGGCGCCGGCAAGACCACCACCATGCGGATCGTGCTGGGGCTGCTGTCGTCGGACGGCGGTCGGGTCGATCTGGATGGCGCCCCGTTGACGACTGCCGACCGCCGCCGCTTCGGCTACATGCCGGAGGAGCGCGGCCTGTACCCGAAGATGAAGGTGCTCGAGCAGATCGTCTACCTCGCCCGCCTGCACGGCTTCGGCAAGCAGGAGGCCACGGAGCGGGCGACCTCGCTGCTCACGGAACTCGGGCTCGGCGAGCGGCTGAACGACACCATCGAATCGCTCTCGCTCGGCAACCAGCAGCGCGCGCAGATCGCCGCCTCGCTCGTACACGACCCCGAGGTGCTCATCCTCGACGAGCCGTTCTCCGGCCTTGATCCCCTCGCCGTCGACGTGGTCGCGGGCGTCCTGCAGTCCAGCGCGGCGAAGGGGGCGTCGATCCTGTTCTCCTCCCACCAGCTCGACGTGGTGGAACGGCTGTGCGACGACCTGGTCATCCTCGCCGGGGGAACGATCCGCGCGGCGGGCTCGCGCGATGCACTCCGCGCCGAGCACGCGCGCGACCGCTACGAGCTGGTCTCCGCAGGTGACGCCGGGTGGCTGCGTACCGAGCCCGGAGTCACGGTGGTCGACTTCGAGGGCGGCTACGCCCTGTTCGACGCCGACGGTCCGGAGACCGCGCAGCGCGTGCTGCAGTCCGCCGTGGCCCGAGGCGATGTCGCCAGCTTCGCCCCCAAGCATCCGTCCCTCGCCCAGATCTTCAAGGAGGTCATCCAGTGAGCACCCCCTCCCCCGTTCGCAGCTCGAACGGCATCTGGCTCGTCGCCGAGCGCGAGATCGGTTCGAAGCTGCGCAGCAAGGCCTTCCTGATCTCCACCGGCATCCTGCTGGTCCTCGCCCTCGCCGGCATCCTGTTCGGCGGGTTCGCGAGCAAGAACACCGAGACCATGCCGATCGCCGCGACCGCCGAGACTGCCTCCGCCGTCTCCGCCATCCCGGACGTCGAGGTCACCACGGTCGCCGACCAGGCCGCTGCCGAGCAGCTCGTGCGCGATGACAAGGTCGATGCCGCGGTGGTCGAAGGCGACGGACCGTCGGGATACACGATCATCGCGATGCAGGATCCCCCTGGCTCGCTCGTCTCGGCCCTCTCGATCTCTCCCGAGATCGTCAGCCTCGAGCCCGCGACCACCAACCCGCTGTTGCGGTACTTCATCGCGATCGCGTTCGGGCTCGTCTTCATGATGGCTGCGGCGACGTTCGGAGGCACCATCGCACAGAGCGTCGTGGAGGAGAAGCAGACCCGCGTGGTCGAGGTCCTCCTCTCGGCGATCCCGGCACGCACCCTGCTCGCCGGCAAGGTGATCGGCAACACCGTGCTCGCGATGGGCCAGATCCTCGCCCTGGCGGCGGTCGCCACGATCGGCCTGATCGTCACGGGTCAACGCGAGGTGCTGACGACGCTGGGAGCGCCCATCATCTGGTTCGCGATCTTCTTCCTGTTCGGGTTCATCCTGCTCGCGGCGATGTTCGCGGCGGCGGCGTCGATGGTCTCGCGCCAGGAGGACATCGGGTCCACCACGACACCGATCACGATGCTCATCATGGCGCCGTACATCCTGGTCATCGTCTTCAACGACAACCCGCTGGTGCTCACGATCATGTCGTACGTGCCGTTCTCCGCCCCGGTCGGCATGCCGATGCGCCTGTTCGTGGGAGAGGCGCAGTGGTGGGAGCCGCTGCTGAGCCTGGTGATCCTGCTGGCGAGCTGTGTGGCTGCGATCGTCATCGGCGCGAAGATCTACGAGAACTCGCTCCTGCGCATGGGCTCCCGCGTCAAGCTGAGCGAGGCGCTGCGAGGTTAGCCCCCTCCCTCCCGGCGCCGAGACCCATCCCGCACGCCGAAACCCACCGTCGCAGACGACTGCGACGGTGGGTTTCGTTGTGGCCGATGGGTCTCGGCGTCAGGGGTGGGCTCAGATCACGCCGTCGGCCAGAGTGGTGGGGTTGCCGAAGCGGTGGTTCGTGATCGACACGGCCTGCTCGTGCAGGAACGGCAGCATCTCGACGCGTCCCGCCCCGGTCACCGCGTGCGACCAGACCGCCACATCCGGGCTCCCGTCGAGCGCCTCGTGCAGCGCAGCGGCGTCGCCGCCGACCAGACGCACGCGGTGCCACGAGTTCGCCGCCTTGGCGTAGCGCTTGGTCCACGCCGCGTCCGACTCGTGCTTCGCGGTCACGCCGTGCGCGCGCAGCGCCTTCTCGACGCGAGAGGGCAGAGCCGGAGCCGACACCGTGAACGGGCTGCCGCTGCGCAGGGCGGCCGCGAGCACACGGAGGCCATCCACCAGAGGAGCGTCGTCGGCGATGCGCACGTCGACGGCGACCGGACGGTAGCGGAACAGGTTGCGCTCGACTCCGAGGCCGGACTTGTCGCTCACGGCACCGAGCTCGTCGATCCAGGCATGCTCGTCGGACGCGGCAGCACGCTGCAGCCACTCGGCCTCGGCCGCGTCGACGTCGGAGGACGCCGCCTCCAGCAGTGCCCGAACGACGGGGACGACAGCCGCCCCCGGAGCCGCAGCTGGGAGCTCGGCGGGCGTCCACTCGCCGAGACCGAAGAGGTAGTTCGGGCCACCGGCCTTGGCTCCGGCCCCGACGGCCGAGCGCTTCCAGCCGCCGAACGGCTGACGCTGCACGATCGCCCCGGTGATGCCGCGGTTCACGTAGAGGTTGCCGGCCTCGACGCGGTCGAGCCAGGTGGCGACCTCGTCGGAGTCGAGCGAGTGGATGCCGGCCGTGAGACCGTAGTCGACCGCGTTCTGCAGGCGCAGCGCCTCGTCCAGGTCCTTGGCGTGCATGATGCCGAGCACCGGGCCGAAGAACTCGGTCAGGTGGAAGTACGATCCCTCGCGCACTCCGGTCTTCACACCGGGCGTCCACTGCTTCCCCTCGTCGTCGAGCTTGCGGGGCTCAACCAGCCAGCGCTCGCCCTTCTCGAGCTTCGTGAGCGCGGTGAGCAGCTTGCCGTTCGCCGGCTCGATGATCGGGCCCATCTGCGTGGCAGGGTCATCGGGCAGGCCGACGCGCATCGAGGTGACGGCATCGACCAGCTGACGCTCGAACCGCTTCGAATCGGCGACGGATCCGACGAGGATGGCCAGCGAGGCCGCGGAGCACTTCTGCCCGGCGTGCCCGAACGCGCTGCGAGCCACGTCGGCGGCCGCGAGATCGAGGTCGGCGGAAGGGGTGACGATGATCGCGTTCTTCCCGCTGGTCTCGGCGAGCAGCGGCAGGTCGGAGCGGAACGAGCGGAACAGCTGCGCCGTCTCGTACGCCCCCGTGAGGATCACACGATCCACCGCGGGGCCGGCGACGAGGCGCGTGCCCAGGTCACGAGAGGCGAGGTCGACGAGCGCGAGCAGGTCCCGCGGCACTCCGGCGGCCCACAGCGCCTCGACCATCACGGCGCCGCAGCGCTGGGTGAGCTTGGCGGGCTTGATGATCACCGCGGAGCCCGAGGCCAGGCCCGCGAGCACACCGCCGGCGGGGATCGCGACCGGGAAGTTCCAGGGAGGGGTGACCACGGTGACCTTCGACGGCACGAACTCGGCACCGGAGACGGTCTCGAGGTCCTTCGCCCGCTCGGCGTAGTAGTGCGCGAAGTCGATGGCCTCGCTGATCTCGGGGTCGGCCTCGGCGATGGTCTTGCCCGCCTCGTGCGCCATGATCTCGATCAGCTGACCACGGCGCGCGGCGAGTTCGTCCCCGGCGCGGTGCAGCACGGCAGCGCGGTCGGCGGCCGGCAGTGCCGCCCACTTCTCGGCGGCCGCGGTCGCCGTGGTGAAGATGCCGTCGAGCTCGGCGTCGGTCTCGACCTTCGCGAGCGCGATGGTGTCGAGTCCGAGGGTCGACCCGACCGAGCGGCCGAGGATCTCCCGGCCCCACGCCCGGTTCGCTGCGATGGCCGGATCGGTGTCTGCCTGGTTCGCGAAGCCGGTGGTCGTGCCCGAGGGAGCCTCGACGTCGGAATCCAGAACCGTCCGGTCCTGCACCCGATGGGCGGCCGGGACGTACTGCGACTCGTCGGCCGCGAGGGCGGCCAGCGAACGCTCGAACCGCTCACGCTCCCGGGTGAGCAGCGTCGGGTTCGAGGCCAGTTCGAACACCGCCGACATGAAGTTCTCCGGGCTGGCGTTCTCCTCGAGGCGGCGCACCAGGTACGCGATCGCCACGTCGAACTCGGCGGGGTTCACGACCGGCGTGTACAGCAGCAGGCGTCCGACGTCCTTGCGGACCGCCTCGGCCTGGCCCGTCGCCATGCCCAGCAGCATCTCGTACTCGACGAGGGGATCGGCGCCGGTGGGGTCTGCCACCCCGCGCGCCTGTGCGAGCAGCCAGGTGTAGGCGATGTCGAACAGGTTGTGGCCGGCGATGCCGATGCGCACGGCGTCCAGGCGCTCCGGCGTCATGGCCCAGTCGAGCACCCGCTTGTAGTTGGTGTCGGAGTCCTGCTTGGTGCCGTAGGTCGCGAGCGGCCAGCCATGGATCGCGGCGTCGACCTCCTCCATCGCGAGGTTCGCGCCCTTGACGACGCGCACCTTGATCGGCGCTCCCCCCTTGGCGCGGCGGGCGGCTGCCCACTCCTGCAGGTGCTGCATCGCGCCGAGCGCGTCGGGGAGGTACGCCTGCAGCACGATTCCGGCTTCGAGGTCCTCCAAGCCCGGCTGGTCGAGGATGCTCGTGAAGGCCGCGATCGTCAGGTCGAGGTCGCGGTACTCCTCCATGTCGAGGTTGATGAACTTGGCCTTGCCCTTGGCCTCGGCACGCGCGGCGAGCTCGTAGAGCGGGGTGAGCTTCTCCACGACGTCCGCCACGGCCTCGTCGAACGACCACATCGACAGCTGGCTCACGACGCTGGAGACCTTGATCGACACGTAGTCGACGTCGTCGCGGGCGAGGAAGTCACGGGTGCCCTGCAGACGGTGGCCGGCTTCGCGCTCGCCGAGCACGGCCTCGCCGAGCAGGTTGAGGTTCAGGCGGTTGCCGCTCTTGCGCAGCTTCGCGATGGCGGGGCCGAGCTTGGACGGAGTGGCGTCCAGCACGAGGTGCCCGACCATGGCGCGCAGCACGCGGCGGGAGATCGGCACGACCACGCCGGGGAGCTTCGGCGCCCAGAAGCCGCCGGTCTTGATCGCGGCGCGCAGGTATCCGGGCAGCAGCGACGGGGTGATGTCGCTCAGCTCGGCGAGTTTGCGACCGGCGACGCGCAGGTCTTCCGGGCGCATGACGCCGTCGACGAAGCCGACCGTGAACGCCAGTCCGTTCGGGTCCTTGAGCACCTCGGAGAGGCGCTGGGCGGCCGGCTCGACGGGGTGGGTCTCGCTCTCGGCGAGCCAGCGCTGCACCAGGGCGGCGACGTCTTCGGTGCGGGGGGTGGTGGTGTCGGCGGCGACAGGCATCGGTGGGACCTTCCAAGAGAGCGCACACCGGGATTTCGTGTGCGGCTGGATCATTGTCCTGCCGCTCGGTAGGCTCCGTCTATCAACCGATTTGCGTGGATTCTGTTCAGTTGCACTGAACGATAGGCGCTGAACGAAGGACCCGCCGTGCTCGACGTGAACAGACTGCGGATGCTGGTGGAGCTGTCGCGTCGGGGGACGCTGTCGGCCGTCGCCGACGCCCTGTCCTACAGCAAGGCTTCGGTGTCGCAGCAGCTCAGCGCGCTGGAGCGCGACGTGGGTGTGCCGCTGCTGCGTCGGGTGGGGCGCGGCGTGCAGTTCACTCCACAGGGGAACGTCCTCGTCGCCGAGGCCATCGGCATCCTCGACCAGCTCGAGCACGCCCAGGTCGCCGTCGCCGAATCCCTCACCGAGGTCACGGGCACCGTGCGCATCGCGGTCTTCCAGTCCACGGCGCACTCGCTCCTGCCCCGCGGACTCGAAGCCCTCAAGGAGCGTCATCCGGCCCTGCGAGTGGAGGTCACGGAGTCCGACCCGGAGACCGGACTCGTCGGAGTGTCCAGCCGCGACTTCGACCTGATCCTCGCCGAGCAGTATCCGGGCCGCACACGCCCGATCCACGCCGACCTCGACCGGGTGGTGCTCGCACACGACGCGATCGCCCTCGCGCGGCGGCCGGGAACCCCCGCGCACGCCGACGCCGTCGCCGCGCTGTGGTCGACCCGCGACGAACCCTGGGTGCTGGAACCGGCAGGCACCGCGTCGCGCGCCTGGGCGGAGCAGCTGTGCCGCACCGCCGGGTTCGAGCCCGATGTGCGCTTCGAGATCGCCGACCTCACCGCCCACGTGCGGCTGATCCATGCCGGACTCGCGGTGGGGCTGCTGCCGGAGCTCGTGTGGGCGGGCGACACCCCGACCGTCGACCTGGCACCGCTGCCGCAGGAACCTCGGCGCGAGATCTTCTCCTCCGCGAGGCGTGTGTCTGCGGACGCTCCCTCGATCCGCGCCGTGCGCAGCGCACTCGCCGATGCGGCCTCGCACGACCTCGCCGCCTGACCTCGCAGCCTGATCTCGCCACCTGATCTCGGGATCCGCGCCGCCTCCGTGAACCGCGGAGTAAAATGTCAGAGGTTACCTCGACATGTCCTCTTCCACGCGCACCCGCTCAGGCCGGACCCCTCCCGCTCGGATCCCGCTGAACACCCTGGCGATCGCACTGGGTCTCACCGGCGTCGCGTCGACCTGGTCGGCGGCCACCGCCGTCGCTCCGGTACCCGCCCCCGTGGCCGCCGCCTTCTGGGTCCTGTCGGCGCTGACGACCATCGGGCTGCTCGCCGCGCACATCGTGCGAGGCGCGCGCAGCGGGACACCGCTGGGCGCGCAGCTCCGCGACCCCGTCCAGGCACCGCTCGCCGTGATCCTCCCGCTGGTCGGGATGCTCATCGGAATCCGGATGCTCCCCTGGCTCCCCGCCGCGGGCTCGACGATCGTGATCGCGTCGATGACCGCCACCGCGATCTGGACGGGCTGGCTGGTGAGCACCTGGATGGCCGGTCGGATCGAGCTCGGGGCGATACACGGCGGCTACATCCTGCCGCCGGTCGCCGGCGGGTTCATCACCGCGACCGCCGCGGACGCACTCGGGCTGCGGGGGCTCGGATGGGCGGCGTTCGGCGTCGGATGCCTCTTCTGGGTCGTGATGACGACGCTCGTGCTCCTGCGCCTGGTCGCCGGGCCTACACTGCCGGATGCGCTCACCCCGACCCTGGCGGTGCTGATGGCCCCGCCGGCCGTCGGGGGACTCGCGCTCTTCGCCCTGACGGACGGCTTCGCGTCACCGCTCTCGTTCGCGTTCGCCGGTCTCGGGGCGCTCCTCGTCGCCGCGCAGGTCGCCACCATCCCGCGTTACCGGCGGATCCCCTTCACCCTCGGCTTCTGGTCGTTCACGTTCCCGGTCGCGGCCGTCGCGACCTACACGATCGCCTGGCTCGACGTCGCCGAGGTGTCCTCCGCCGGCCCCGTGGCCGTGGCGCTCGCGATCGCCGTCACGCTGTTCGTCACCGCGATCGGTATCCGGTCGCTGCGGGATCCGGCCACCGAGGGCCTCCGGACGATCCGGGAATATGCATGCACATGCATCTGTTGGCTCCCGTGTACCCGGACGAAGGAGTCCGATCCACTCCTTCCGAAAGGCACTTCTGTGAGCACCCCCGTGATCGACCGCACCGCCCCGACCGAGCACCCCGTCCTCGACGTCCTCGCCGGGCGCTGGAGCCCCCGCGCCTTCGACGCGCAGAACTCGATCGACGAGGCCAAGCTCGCGACCGCTCTCGAGGCCGCCCGCTGGAGCCCGTCCGCGAACAACGTCCAGCCCTGGCGCTTCATCGTCGCCCGCCGCGGCACCGCATTGCACGCCCAGGTCGTCGACTCCCTGATGGGCTTCAACCAGGCGTGGGCGGGCAACGCCGCCGTGCTCGTCGTCGCGATCGCCGAGACAGCCACCGCCGACGGCACCCCCATCACGCACGCGCTCTACGACCTCGGCCAGGCGGTCGCGCACTTCTCGGTGCAGGCCCACCACGACGGCCTGCTCGTGCACCAGATGAGCGGCTTCGACCCCGAGGTGGTCCGCGAGTTCGCCGACCTCGAGGCCCGGTTCGTGCCGGTCACCGTCTTCGCCGTCGGCGAGTTCGGCGACATCGAGGCCCTGCCCGAGGTGCTGCAGCAGCGCGAGGTCGCCCCGCGCGTGCGTCGCCCCATCGACGAGACGGTCGTCCTCAGCGCCTGACCGCTCCCGCCGACGGTGTCAACGGGGTCTCCGGTTTGTCCGGGGGCCCCGTTAGCGTGTGCGGATGGATATGCTCCGCATCACCGGCGCGCGGACGAACAACCTCCGCGACGTCTCCGTCGACGTCCCCAAGAAGCTGCTGACCGTCTTCACCGGGGTCTCGGGTTCGGGCAAGTCGTCGTTGGTGCTCGACACGATCGCCGCCGAGGCGCAGCGGCTCGTGAACGACTCCTATTCGACGTTCATCCGGTCGCGACTGCCGCAGCTGCCCGCTCCCGATGTGCAGGCGATGGACGGCCTGACGTTCACGGTGCTGATCGATCAGCGCCGGTTCACCGGCAACGCGCGCTCGACCGTGGCGACCGCGACCGATCTGGCCTCGCTCGTGCGCCTCGTCTTCTCGCGCGTCGGCGAGCCGTCGGCCGGCTACTCCCCCGCGTACTCGTTCAACGACCCCTCCGGCATGTGCCCGACCTGCGAAGGGCTCGGCACGGTGTACGACATCGACATCGATGAACTGATCGACCCCGAGAAGAACATCGACGAAGGCCCGGTGCGGTTCAGCCTGTTCCGTCCGGGCGTGTACCGCTGGAAGCGCTTCGCCTACTGCGGACTGTTCGACCGCGAGAAGCCCCTCAAGGACTATACGGCCGAGGAGATGGACCAGTTCCTCTATGCCGACAAGCTCAAGCTCGAGGACCCCGACCCGCGTTTCCCGCAGAGCGCGCGCTTCGACGGGGTCATCACCCGGATGCGCGACGTGTTCCTCAAGCAGCGTCCGGTGAAGATGTCGGCCTCCGTGCGCGAAGAGCTCGACCGACTCGTGACGCATCACACCTGCCCAGACTGCCGCGGCGCGCGCGTGAACGAAGCCGCGAGGGCCAGCCTCATCGACGGGCGCTCGATCGTGGACTGGATGCGCATGCCGGTCTCCGAACTGCACGCGCTGCTCGAGGAGTTCGACGACCCACGGGTGGCGCCGGCGGTCGAAGGCATCCGTCACGCGCTCGACGCCCTGCTCTCGGTCGGCCTCGGCTACCTCGCACTCGACCGCGAATCGGCGACCCTGTCCGGCGGCGAGGCGCAGCGTGTCAAGATCGTGCGACACCTCGGCAGCGCGCTCACCGACGTCACCTACGTGTTCGACGAGCCGAGCACCGGACTCCACCCCGCCGACATCCAGCGCCTCGTCGCCCTGCTCCAACGACTGCGCGATGCCGGGAACACGATCCTCGTCGTCGAGCATCACCCGCAGGTGATCGCGGTCGCCGACCACGTCGTCGACCTCGGACCGGGTGCGGGGTCCGCCGGTGGGCTCGTGCAGTTCGAGGGGACGCCGGCCGAGCTCCGCGCCGGCGACACCCTGACGGGGCGCGTGCTCGCCGAGCCGTTGCCGATCCGTCGGGCGACACGGGAGCCGTCGGGCCGGATCACGGTGCGGGATGCGCGCTCGCACAACCTGCGAGGGTTCGACGTCGACATCCCGTTGGGCGTGCTCACAGCTGTCACGGGAGTCGCGGGATCCGGCAAGAGCTCGTTCGCGACCGCAGAGCTGCCCCGCCAGCACCCGGACTTCACGGTCGTCGGACAGGAACCGCTGCGCGGCGGCGTCCGGTCGACGACCCTGAGCATCCTGCGCATCGCCGACACCGTCAGAGCGGAGTTCGCCGCCGCCTCGGGCCTCGACCCATCCTGGTTCAGCTTCAATTCCCGCGGCGCGTGCCCCACCTGTCGCGGCCGCGGTCACATCACGACCGAGCTCGCGTTCCTCGACGACGTCTCCCTCCCGTGCGATGCGTGCGGCGGGCTGCGCTTCAACCCGACCGCTCTGGCCGTGCAGGTCGACGGCGCCACGATCGCCGACGTGCTGGCGGCGCCTCCCGCCGAGGTCAGTGCCCTCTTCTCCGCCCATGCCGACGTGGTCGAGGCCCTGGCCTGGGTGCAGCGCACCGGACTGGGCTACATCCCGGTCGGCCGGTCGCTCGACACGCTGTCCGGCGGGGAGAAGCAGCGTCTGCTCCTGGCCCGCCACCTCAGCGATCCGCACCGCGACCGGGCGGACCGCATCATCCTCGACGAGCCGACCTCCGGCCTGCACCCCTCCGACGTCGACACCATCAACGTCCTCTTCGACGACCTGCTCGACGAGGGAGCGACGCTGGTGGTCGTGGAGCACAACCTGCGGGTGGTCGCCCGCGCCGATCACATCATCGACATCGGTCCGGGAGCGGGATCCGAGGGCGGGAGCCTGATCTTCAGCGGGACGCCGGCCGAGATCGTGCGCGACGACGACTCCCTCACCGGCCGCGCACTCGCCGCCGCCTCCGGCCTGCGCGGCTGAGCCTGCACGAGAAGGAAGAGGGACCCGCGGATCACCCCACGGGTCCCTCTTCTGTGTCCGAGCGGTTCAGCTCTGGCCTGGCGTGTCAGTCCTCGAGGAGCTCCGCCTCGATCACGTCATCCTCGTCGGACTCGGAATCGGCCTCGGGCTCCGGCGTCGTCGAGGTGAGCACGAGGCCCATCCCGTCGGCTGCCACGTCGACGCGAACCGTGTCGCCGTCGTGCACGTTGCCCGAGAGCAGTGCTGTCGCGAGCTTGTTCTGCACCTCGCTCTGGATGAGGCGGCGCAGCGGGCGAGCACCGAACATGGGGTCGTACCCGCGCTCGGCGAGCCAGGCCCGCGCGTCCGGAGTGACCGCGAGGGTGAGTCGCCGGTCCTTCAGCCGGTCGTGCAGCTGGTCGACCGAGAGCTCCACGATCTGCGCGAGGTCGTCTTCGCTCAGTGCCGAGAACATCACGATGTCGTCGAGACGGTTCAGGAACTCCGGACGGAACGCCTGCCGCACGAGCGCCATCACCTGGTCGCGCTTCTCATCGGGTGCGAGCACCGGGTCGATGAGGATGGGCGAGCCCAGGTTCGAGGTGAGGATCAGGATCACGTTCGAGAAGTCGACCGTGCGCCCCTGCCCATCGGTGAGTCGACCGTCGTCGAGCACCTGCAGCAGCACGTCGAACACCTCGGGGTGCGCCTTCTCGACCTCGTCGAGCAGGATCACGCTGTACGGCCGACGACGCACGGCCTCGGTCAGCTGACCGCCCTGCTCGTAGCCGATGTATCCGGGAGGGGCGCCGACGAGCCGCGACACCGAGTGCTTCTCGCCGTACTCCGACATGTCGATGCGCACCATGGCGTGCTCGTCGTCGAAGAGGAACTCCGCCAGTGCCTTGGCCAGCTCGGTCTTGCCGACACCGGTCGGGCCGAGGAACAGGAACGATCCGGTCGGACGACCGGGGTCGCTGATCCCCGCGCGCGAACGGCGGACGGCGTCGGACACGGCCTTCACGGCATCCTTCTGCCCGATCAGACGCTTGCCGAGCTCGTTCTCCAGGTGCAGCAGCTTCTCGCTCTCACCCTGCAGCAACCGGCCGACGGGGATGCCGGTCCACGCGGCGATCACGGCCGCGATGTCCTCCTCGGTCACCTGCTCGTTGACCATGCGGGGCTCGCTCGACGCGGTGGCCTCCGCCTGCTCGGCCTCGGCGATGTCGCGCTCCAGGCGCTTGATCGTCTCGTACTCGAGCTTCGAGGCCTTCGTGTAGTCGGCGTTGCGCATGGCGAGGTCGCGCTGCGTGATCGCGTCGTCGAGCTGCTTCTTGAGCTCACCCACCCGGTTCAGTCCCTGACGCTCGCGCGCCCAGCGGGCTTCGAGCTCGGCGAGCTGGCGCTCCATGCCGACGAGCTGCTCGCGCAAGGCGCTCAGTCGCTCCTTGGACGCAGCGTCCTTCTCGCGCTTGAGGGCGAGCTCCTCGAGCTTCATCCGGTCGACCTGGCGCTTGAGCTGGTCGATCTCGACCGGAGACGAGTCGATCTCCATCTTGAGCCGCGACATCGACTCGTCGATCAGGTCGATCGCCTTGTCGGGCAGCTGGCGCGCGGGCAGGTACCGGTTCGACAGCGCCGCGGCCGCGACAAGGGCACTGTCGGAGATGGTCACCCCGTGGTGCGCCTCATAGCGACCCTTGAGACCGCGGAGGATCGCGATCGTGTCCTCGACCGTGGGCTCTCCGACGTAGACCTGCTGGAAGCGGCGCTCGAGCGCCGCGTCCTTCTCGATGAACTCGCGGTACTCGTTGAGCGTGGTCGCGCCGATCAGCCGCAGCTCGCCGCGGGCCAGCATGGGCTTCAGCATGTTGGAGGCCGCGACGGAGCCTTCACCGCCACCGGCGCCCATCAGCACGTGCAGCTCGTCGATGAACGTGATGACCTGTCCGTCGGACTCGGTGATCTCCTTGAGGACCTGCTTCAGCCGCTCCTCGAACTGCCCCCGGTACATGGCGCCGGCCACGAGGGCGGAGATGTCGAGCGTGACCAGCTCCTTGTCCTTGAGAGACTCGGCGACGTCGCCAGCGACGATGCGCTGGGCGAGGCCTTCGACGACCGCGGTCTTCCCGACGCCGGGCTCGCCGATCAGCACGGGGTTGTTCTTCGTGCGCCGGGTGAGCACCTGACTGACCCGACGGATCTCGCTGTCGCGTCCGATCACGGGGTCGAGCTTGCCCTCGCGGGCACGGTCGGTGAGGTTGATGCCGAACTGCTCGAGGGCGGACTGCTGCTCTTGGTTCTGGTTGCCGGTCTGCGGGGTGGTCATGCGCTCCTCCTGGAGTTGCTCCTTCTGGTCGCCTCCCGTCCGCCAAGTCGGAGGACGGGATCAAAGTTGAGTCTTGTTGACTCAAGTTTAGCACTCGCCGAGATTCTCCTCCAGTCCGTTCACCTCGTCAGCGCTCCCGTCCGATCGCGTCCCAGATCGCGGACGCGACAGCGCGTTTGGAGCCGGAGATCGTCGCCGCCACCGCGCCCCCGGGGCCCAGGATCTGCACGGCGTTCTCCGCGCTCTCGAACCCGCGCTCCCAGCCGACCTCGTTCACCACGAGCAGGTCGACACCCTTGCGCTGCTGTTTGCCGCGAGCGCGCGCGAGCAGTTCGGCCTCGTCCTCCAGGGTCTCGGCCGCGAAGCCGACGACGAGCTGGCCCGGGCGACGCGCAGAGGCCAGGGCCGCGACGATGTCCTCGTTCTCGACCAACTCGATGGCGCGCACCCCGCCGCCCTCCTTGGTGAGCTTGCGCTCCGAGACCGCGACCGGTCGGTAGTCGGCGACCGCTGCGGCCATCACGATCACATCGGACTCTGCGGCCTCACGCTTCATCGCGTCTGCGAGCTCGGTCGCGGAGCCCACGCCGACGACGCGGATCGACGGATGCCGCACGTCGGCGAGCACGTCACCCGAGATGTTCGCCGACACCAGAGTGACCTCCGCTCCGCGAGCGGCCGCCTCCGCGGCGAGCGCCGCACCCTGCCGGCCGCTGGAGCGGTTACCGAGGAAACGCACGGGGTCGATCGGCTCGCGAGTGCCACCGGCCGAGACCACCACCCGCACGCCGGCGAGGTCACCTGGAGCCAGCAGCGCCTGCGCGGCGGCGAAGATCTCCTCGGGCTCCGACATCCGTCCGGGACCGCTGTCACCACCGGCGAGCTCTCCGTCAGCCGGACCGACGAGGTGGACGCCGCGTTCCCGCAGCGTGGCGATGTTCACCTGTGTCGCCCTGTTGCGCCACATCTCGGCGTGCATCGCCGGAGCGATCAGCACCGGGGCCTCGGTCGCGAGCAGGGTGGTTCCCAGGAGATCGTCGGCGAGTCCGGCGGTGATCTTCGCGATCGAGTTCGCGGTCGCCGGCGCCACGATCACGAGGTCGGCCGCCTGACCGAGAGCCACATGCCGCACCCGTGCCACATCCTCGTGCACGCTCGTGGTCACGGGGTGACGGCTGATCGCCTCCCAGGTGGGCAGCCCGACGAAGCGCAGCGCATCCGCGGTGGGCACCACGGTCACGTCGTGGCCGCCCTTCGTGAGCAGGCGCACGAGATGCACCGTCTTGTACGCGGCGATGCCGCCTGTGACTCCGACCACGATGTTCACGTCTCGATTCTGCCCCAGCATCCACCGCCGCGGGCCGACGATCGTCCCGCCGACCTAGACTTGATGCCGTGTGCACGGTCGTGATCGATGTCGAGAATGCCGGATCCGCACGACTTCTCGCGGTCCGCGACGAAGACCCGCTGCGGGCCTGGGACTCCCTCGGAGCCTGGTGGCCGGACGACTTTCCGGGCGTGGTGGGCATACGCGACCGTCGAGCGGGCGGGGCGTGGCTCGCCGCGAACCCCGCAGAGGGGCGACTCGCCGTGCTGCTGAACCGCGCAGACGTGCGCGACCTCCCCGCAGCTCAGGCGGTGTCCCGCGGCGCCCTCGCCCTGGAGTCGGTGATGGGCCGCTCGCCGGTCGCACCCCTGCCGATGCACGGCTTCAACCTGCTCGAGGTGGGCCCCGCCGGCGCGAGAGTGCTCTCGTGGGACGGCGTCGAGCTGCGCGAGACGTCCATCGAACCCGGAACGCACATGATCGCGCACGACGATCTCGACGACGCGACGACTCCGCGGATCCAGGCATGGCTGCCCGAGTTCCGCGCCCTGGGTCCGACTGCCGACAGCGACGACTGGACGGCCGAGTGGACGGCCCTGCTCGCGTCTTCGACCGCCCTGCCTCCGGAGGACGACAGGGCGATCATCCGCGACAACAGGCCGCACGGCTACCCCACCCAGTCATTGCTCTACTGCATCGCCGCGGTCACCCCGGACGGGGTCGAGGTGCGTGACGTCGCACTGCCCGCACCGGCGCACTGGTCTGAACGGTGAACCGGGCCGAGCAGTGAATCGCACCGGATAGCGAATCGGGCCGAGACGCGAACCCGTCCCGCTCAGGCCGCGGGCACCGCGGATTCCTCGGCGCAGGAGAACCGCGCACGGTAGGCGGTGGGGGTCAGTCCGAGCACTCTCGCGAAGTTCTGCCGCAGCACGGCCGCTGAACCGAATCCGCACTCGTCGGCGATGTGCTCGAGCGGCAGGTCGGTGCGCTCCAGCATCCGCTGCGCGTGGATGATGCGCTGACGCGCGAGCCAGGCCGCGGGCGTCGCGCCGTATTCGGCTTTGAACCGGCGGGCGAACGTGCGCGGCGACATGAGGGCCCTGGCTGCCAGCTGGTCGACACCGAGGTCTTCGCGCAGGTGCTCGACAGCCCAGTCGGCGACCGCGGCCAGCGAATCGGTGGGGACGACGGGGATGGGGCGATCGATGAACTGCGCCTGGCCTCCGTCGCGCTGCGGGGGCACGACCATCCGGCGGGCGATGCGGTTGGTGAGCTCGGCGCCCACCTCCTGTCGGAGCAGATGCAGGCAGGCGTCGATGCCCGCCGCAGTGCCGGCACTCGTGATGATCTTGCCGTCCTGCACGAACAGCACGTCGGGGTCGATGTCGATCTGCGGATACATGTCGGCCATGACGTGCGCGTACATCCAGTGCGTGGTGGCGCGTCGACCGTCGAGCACCCCGGCGGCGGCGAGGATGAACGATCCGCTGCACACGCTCATCACCCACGCGCCGCGGTCGACCGCATGGCGGGCCACGTCGAGCAGAAGCGGGTCGATGTCATCCCATCTCTCCCGAGGGAGCGGGCAGAAAACCACCAGGTCGGCTTCGTAGGCGAAGGTCAGGTCGTGCTCGACGTTCACCGAGAAGCCGATCTTCGACGTCACGACGCCGGCACGGGGGGCGACGATGCGGAAGTCGAAGTTCGGCACACCGTCATCGGCGCGGTCGAGGCCGAAAGCCTCGCAGGCGACGCCGAACTCGAAGGGCGCGAACCCGTCCTGGATGACACAGGCGACCGTCTTCATACACACTCCCGGTTGGCAGTTTTCATACGTTCAGAGTCTATTCTGCCACTCGTGGCTGTTCGGCATCGAACGTAGCGTTTCTGCCATGATACTCCTCATCGCACTCCTCGCCCTCGCCGCATGGGCCACGATCGCCACCGTCGTCGAACTGCGCCGCGACGGATACCGCCGCACCCCGACCGACTGGACGCGCGTCGCCGGGCGCGATGTCGGGCAGCAGGCCGAGTCGGGGCACGGTTACCGCTGACCACCGCTCATGACCGCGGGGGCTACGCTCGTCGTCATGAGCGAGCCTCAGCACCCTTCCGGTCCCCCCACCCCACACCTGCCAGCGACTCCGCAGTACCCGGCAGCATCGCAGAACTCCGCAGCACCCCAGAGCCCCGCCGCACCGCAGTACCCGCAGGCGACCCTTCCCTCTTATGGCGCAGCGCCGCACCCCGCCGACACGGGAAACCCGCTCGGAAGGGTCGCGTTCCTCATCGCCGTGATCGCTTTCGCCGTCAATCTCGTCATCTCGTTGACAGCGCCGTTCGCCTACTTCGCCGCCGACGGTTACGGCTGGTACAACGCCCTCTCCGGCTTGGTCGGTGTGGTGAGCCTCGTCGCATACGTCCTGGCGTTCATACTCGGACTCGTCGCCGTCCGCCGGCCCGGCCCGCACCTGCTCGCCGGCATCGCGATCGGCATCGCCGGAGTCGGCGCCATCGGCATGGCGACCACCTGGATGTCGTCGCTCTTCTACCAGTTCTTCTGAGGCTGCCTGCTCGGAGCCACGACTGCCAGAGCCCTCGTGATCATGCGAGCACCCGTTCGTAGACCTCGACCATCGCCGCCGTGCGCGATGACTGCCGGAAGGCCTCGGCCACCTCAGGCAGCGGAACCGGAGCCGTCCCCCGCGCGATGTCCTCTGCCGCACGTCGCAACGTCTCAGCCAGCACGACGCGTCGGCGAGCCTCTCGCTCCACCCCGGATCCGCCCTCCGCGTCAGGCTCTGGCACGGCCCACAGACCGCCGCCGAGCTCCGCAGCGATGTCGGGATCGCAGATCACCGATGGTGTTCCGAGAGTGGCTGCCTCGAAAGGGGTCATCCCCTGGGTCTCGAAGCCGATCGACGTCTGCACGAGCGCGTCGGCGGCGGCGATGCGCGCCAACGTCTGCGGGTAGGTGAGGCGTCCGGCGAAGTGCACGCCGTCGCGTGCACGGACGATCTTCTCGGCGGCTGCGCGCTGAGCGCCTCCCCCGATGATCTCCAGGTCGGCGTCGACTCCCGAAGCGACGAACGCCTCGAGAAACGGAAGGAGACGCTTCTCCGGGCTCATCCGGCCGAGCCAGACGAACCGCGGTCTGCCCGGCGCACGGTCTGCGGGCGTGTCCGCGAGCGTCTGCTCGCGGACGTCGTCGTCGATGCCGTTCCAGATCACGTCGACGTGCGGGAAGACGTCGTGCTGCTCGAGGCGGCGGGCGAAGTGCGTCGAGGGGGCCGTCACGGCGGATGCTCCGGAGGCGAGACCGCGCAGGAACGCCCACCCGTCGCTTCCCTTCACGGGGTCGCCGACGCCCCGCAGTGCGATTCCACGCCAGGCGTTGAGCGCCGCGAGCACCGGGCGGTGCAGTGGAGTGACGGCGGCGATGCCGACGTCGACCCGGTTGTGCATGGTGTGCACGACCGGGATGCCGTGCCGCTGCGCATACCGGTGTCCGATGAAGGCTCCCCAGAAGTCCGCTTGCACGTGCACCAGGTCGACGGGCGGACGGCGGGTCATGGCCTTGTCGAGGAAGCGATCGGTGCCGCGTCCTGGCCAGCTCATCGAGTATTCGCGATCCGTCGTGATCGGCATGGACGGCAGGTCGACGTACGCGCCGCCGTGGGTGCCGGATGAGGCACGCGGTCCGTGCATCTTCGGTGCCACGACCGTCACGGTGTGACCGGCGCGTTCGAGGAACTCCCGCTGGAGCCGCATCGACACCTGCGCTCCCCCGAGGGAGTCGAGGTGTTGATCGCCGAAGAAGACGATGTGCATGGCGGGTTACTCCGGCAGCGGCTCGTCGCGGTACAGCGCCTCGAAGGTGTCGAGGGTGCGGTTGATGTCGTGGATCAGCACGCCGTCGAGCGAGGCCTGCTGCATCCGCTCGTACTCCGCGGGCTCCGCCGTGAGCACATCGGTGAGGCGGGCGGCGAGCTCGTCGGCGTTCCCCGGCTCGAACAGGTAGCCGTTCTCGCCGTGGTGCACCAGGTGCGGGAGGGCCACGGCATCGGCCGCGACGATGGGCAGGGCCGAAGCCATGGCCTCCATGGTCGCGATCGACTGCAGCTCGGCGATCGAGGCGATCACGAACAGGCTCGCCCGCGACAGCAGGGCTCGCAGCTCCTCGTCGGTGGTTCGTCCGTGGAAGGTCACCCGGTCGGAGAGACCGAGCTGGGCGGTCAGGTGCTCCAGCTGCTTGCGCTGGTCGCCACCGCCCACGATGTCGAACGTGGTCTCGAGCGCGGGGTCGAGCTTCGTCATGGCCTGGAGGATGACCTCGACCTGCTTCTCGGCGGTGAGGCGTCCGACGAACACGATGCGGTTCTTCTCGCGTGGGCCGATGACCGGCGTGTACTGCGAACGGTCGATGCCGCAGCTGACGGGGATGACCCCCTTCACCTCGACGGTGTTCTCGAGGAAGTCGGCGGCACGGCGGGTGGGTGTGGTGATCGCCCTGGTCAGGTCGAACGTGCGCTTCGCGTCGGCCCAGGCGAATTTCAGCACCAGGTCGTCGATGAACTTGGGCATGGTCGTGTGGTCGAGGATGTTCTCGGCCATGACGTGGTTGGTCGCGATGACGGGGATGCCGCGCTCGTGGGCGATGCGCGCCAGCCCGCGACCGATCACGATGTGCGACTGGATGTGCACCACGTCAGGCTGCACCTGGTCGAGCACCTTGCGGGCATAGTGCTTCGAGCGCCAGGGCCATACGAAACGCAGCCAGTCGTGCGGAGGCCAACGCACCGACGGCAGCCGGTGCAGGGTCATCGGCTCGCCTTCGATGACCTCGGTCCGCGGCTCGGCACGACGGTAGGCCTGGTTGAGGGCGACGACGTGCACGTCGTGTCCGCGCTGCACGAGGCCGGCGGCGAGGCGCTCGGCGAAGCGGGCCGCGCCGTTGATGTCGGGCGCGAACGTGTCGCAGCCGATCACGATCTTCAACGGTCGGGGCGCGGATTCGGCGGCGGAGCCGCTCGACGGATCGATCGGATCGTCGGAGGAGGTCACAGACATGCTGCCTTACGATGTGGCGGCCAAGGGAGAGCCCTGGTCGGGCGCTGGCCACTCTACCGGAGGGCCCTGATCGTGCCGCCGAGGCGTACCGGGCATCACTCAGACGCACCGGCTACCGTGGAGTCATGCGACTGAGTGCCGACGCCGATCCCCAGCTGTGGATTCCCGTGACGGACTCGCTCGGCTGGAAGGGTCGCCGTCACCGGAAGGCCGCGATCCGGATGCTGCTCGGCCAGGTCAACGCCGCGGTCGGAGCGACGGAGCGACCCGGCTCGAGGTTCGGCGCGTGGGCGATGAGCCAGGCGGCGCCGATGCTCATGAAACGCGCGGACGGACGCGTGCTGGTGTGGACGTGGAAGGCGGAGCCGGAGCTGGTCGTGGCGATGGCGACCGCACAGGTGCTGACGCCGGATGTGCGCATCGCCCGGGCCTCGATGCCGATGGACTACGACGACACGGAGTCGTTCCCCACCCGTCTCGGCGTCGGCGAGAAGCTGCTCGTCCCGATGCCGCCATCGCCGGCCTCGCCGCCCTTCGCGACCTACACCTGGGACACCGGCACCCACCTGGTGACGTTGACGGCCGTGTGCAGCGACAAGGAGCGGTTCGGCACGCTGATCGGCGCGCTGGACGACCTCGCGCGCAGCCTCCGCATCGCCGACGACCTCACGGGCGGCGAGTCCCCCGACGTGCTGCGATTGCCGCCAGCCTGATCACCCCGAGCCGACGTCGCCCCGAGCCGACGTCGCTCCTCTCCCTCCCCGCGTCATTCCAGCCCGTGCGACTCTAACCACGCCTTCGCAGCTCTCGCGGGCGCGCGCGCCAGCCACGCATCCGTGATGATCTCCTCGAGCCGGTCGCGGTCGACGGCATCGAGACGGACGAGCAGCCCTGGGTAGCCGTCGAAATGGGGAATCGTGAACATCGATTCGGGTTCGGCGGCCAGCAGGGCCTCCTTCTCATCCACATCGGCGACGCGCACTGCGAGCACCACACCCGACGGCCACTCCCGTCCGAGCTCGGCGAGCTGTCGCAGATCAGTCGCGCTCGGACCCCGCAACCACGCGATCTGGCCGCTCTTCAACCGCCACGCCGCAGCACCGGTATGACCGCTGACCGCCTCGACGACTCCCGGAAGCGCGACGGCGATGGTCCGCACGTCCTCGATACTCGCCATCGCGTCATCGTCCCGCATGCGGCCGCCTGCCACAATGGCCCCGCGCACGTGACCCACACGCGCGAGATCAGCGCACGATGCTCAGTGCACGATGCTCAGCGCACGATGCTCAGCGCACGATACGGAGCGTCCGCACCTCGAACGGACGCAGTCGCAGCGCGCCGCCCGTCCGCGCATCGTCGATCTCGTCCTCGATCAGACTCACCTCGCGCACCTCACGATGGTCGAAGCCGACCGACAGCTCGCCGACCGCGCGACGCCCGAGCGCCTCGTACACGCGCACGATGACGTCGCCGGAACCGTCGTCGGCGAGCTTCACGGCCGACACGACGATGCCCTCGCCCTGCACCGAGACCAGCGGCTCGACCTCGCGCGCCCCGCGGAGAACGGTGGGCAGGCTGTTGATGCGGATGCCCTCGGCCGTGGCGATCGCGGCGTCGGCGCCGATCACGAAGCCGACCTCGATCTCGTGGGGCCCGTGATCCGTGTCCGGGTCGGGGAAGCGCGGCGCCCGCAGCAGCGAGAGCCGCACGGTCGTGGTGACCCCGTCCTCGCCGACCTCGCGCGTCGTGTCGTACCCGTAGATCGAGTCGTTCACGAGGGCCGCTCCGAAGTCCTGCTCGCGCACCAGCACGAAGCGGTGCATCGAGGTCTCGAACTTGGCCGCCTCCCAGCTGGTGTTCGTGTGGGTGACGCGCGCCTGGTAGCCGAACTGCGTCTCGGCTTCGGTGTGCGACGCCTGGATGTCGAGCGGGAATGCGAGCTTGAGCAGCTTCTCCGTCTCGTGCCAGTCGACCTCGTTGCGCAGCAGCACCGTGCGCGAGTCAGGTGCGAGAAGGATCGTCTGCGTGATGGTCGATTCGGAGAACGGACGCACGACGACGATCTGCGCGACACCGTTCACGAGCGATGCGTCGATCGACGAGACGGCGGTGAGATCATCGACGCTGTTGCGGTAGTAGCGGTCGATGTCCCACGCGTCCCACATGTTCGGGAAGTCCTGGTGCAGCTGGAACAGGTTGGCGGCTCTGCCTGCGGCGACCGTCTCCCTGCCGGACGCCTTGTCGACGGCGGAGACGATCAGGCCCTCGCCCGAGACGAGCACGGACACGAGCTCGTTCTCCAGGCGCCAGCCGCCGTCTTCCTCTTGCAGCGACACCGGGGTCGCAGTGGACTCGGCGACGAACGCCGCCCCGAGCGCTCGTCCCCGACCGGCCGAGCTCGGCTCGAACCGCAGCTCGCGGTCGCCCTCGCCGACGAGTGACCGACGTGCGGCGTCGGCGATGTCACGGGCGTCCGACAGCACGTCGGACAGCACGGCGACGGCCTCGCGGTGCACCCACGCGATCGATGTTCCGGGCAGGATGTCGTGGAACTCGTGCAGCAGCACGGCCTGCCACAGCCGGTCGAGCTCGGCCTGCGGGTACGAGGCACCGGTGCGCACGGCATCGGTGGCGGCCCACAGCTCTGCTTCGATCAGAGCGTGCTCGGCCCAGCGGTGCAGGGCCTTCGTGGCGTGCTGGCTGGTGAGCGTGCCGCGGTGCAGTTCGAGGTAGAGCTCGCCGACCCACACCGCCGGGTTCGGCAGCTCGGCCTTGGCGGCGTCGAAGAACACGTCGGGGTGCTCCCATACGACCTGCGCGCTGCCCTCGAGGTCGCGCAGCCGCTCGGCCTTGCCTGTCATCTCACGCGTCGTGCCGCCGCCGCCGTCGCCCCAGCCGACCGGAGCGATCGACCGCGAGCTGAGGCGGTTCTCCTTGAACTGACGTGAGGCCTTCGCCACCTCCATGCCGCTCAGCTGCGAGTTGTAGGTGTCCATCGACGGGAAGTGCGTGAACACCTGCGAACCGTCGATGCCCTCCCAGAGGAAGGAGTGGTGCGGGAAGACGTTCTGCTGGTTCCACGAGATCTTCTGCGTGAAGAACCACTCGAACCCGGCACGGCGCATCAGCTGCGGAAGGGCCGGCGAGTAGCCGAAGCTGTCCGGCAGCCACACGCCCTTCGAGCGGATGCCGAACTCGCGTTCGAAGAACCGCTGCCCGTGCGAGAACTGCCGCACGAGCGACTCGCCCGTCGGCATGACGGTGTCGGACTCGACCCACATGCCGCCCAGCGGCAGGAAGCGCCCGGCGGCGACGGCGGCCTTGACCCGTTCCCACACCTCGGGGCGGTGCTCCTTGATCCAGGCGTACTGCTGCGCACTGGACATGCCGTACTGGAAGTCGGGCTGCTCCTCGATGAGCGTGGTCATGGACGAGGTCGTGCGTGCGACCTTGCGGATCGTCTCGCGCACCGGCCACAGCCACGCCGAGTCGATGTGAGCGTGTCCCACCGCCGAGATCCGGTGCGCACTCGCCTCGGCCGGGGCCGCGAGGACATCAGCGAGCCGGGCCCTCGCGTCGCCTGCGGTCTCCACGATGTGCTGCAGGTCGAGCACGTCGAGCGCGTCGTCCATCGCCTGCAGGATGCGCATGCGGCGCGGCGACGTCGCGGGGAGCTCGGCCTGCAGCTCGAACAGCACCTCGAGATCGAGGGACAGGTCGAAGACCTCGGGCTCGAACACCGCCAGGTCCATCCGCCGCGCGCGGTAGAGCGGCTCCTTGGAGGACGTGAGGATGTCGCCCTCCCGCGTCGGCAGGAAGGGGTGGTAGTCCAGCAGCACCGGGTTGGATGCCGCTTCGAGGTAGAGCTCGACGGGTTCGTCACCCGCGGCGGTCTCGGCGATCGGCACCCACTGGTTGCGCGGGTTGATGCTCTTGATCGGGACCGGGATCGGGTCGACATCCGCACCGCCCGCGCGATAGGCCAGGGCCTCGCACTGGAACCCGGTCATGTTCACGTCGAAGCCGAGGTCGATGAGCGCCTCGACCCGACGTCCCGCCCACTCGGCCGGCACGCGCCCGGTCAGCTTGAACCAGGTGGTGCCCCAGGCGGGCCCCCACGGCGCCCCGACGACGCCGGGCGTGTAGTCGAGGGCGAGTCCCTCGGCGGGTGGGATGGGCTCGCCGGGCAGCTCGTGGATCTCGACGCCCAGCGGCACGGAGGCCGAGTGGATCGCCGGGCGGATGCGCTCCTCGAGAACGCGCTTGACGCGGCCGACGGTGAGCGAGGTGTCGTCATGCATGAGTGGGTCTCCGGGCTCGACGGTGAGGGCTGATTCGGGTCTGCGGTGATGCGCTGTGACTGAATGCTATCTGTTGTACTAAAGCGATCTAGTGGAAGAGTCTAGGGCACATTCCGGCGTCTTTCCCGAGGCTAAACCGATCAAGTAGGGTGAGGGACTATGAGTCCGGCGAAACGCGTCACGATCGCCGATATCGCGCGCATGGCGGGGGTGTCCCCCGGCGCCGTCTCCTTCGCCCTCAACGGACGCCCTGGCGTGAGCGAGGAGACCAGGCACCGCATCCTCGCGATCGTCGAGGAGAACGGCTGGCAGCCCAGCTCCGCGGCGCGCGCACTGGTCGGCGCGCGCGCCAACACGGTGGGCTTCGCCCTCGCCCGCCCCGCTCGCTCCCTGGGCTCCGAGGCCTTCTTCACCGACCTCATCGCCGGCATCGAATCGCGTCTGTCGGAGAGCAAGGTGAGCCTCCAGCTGCGGCTCGTCGCCGATGTCGCGGAGGAGATGGAGGTGCACCGGCAGTGGCGCTCCTCCAATCAGGTCGACGGGTTCATCTTCATCGACCCCCGTGAAGACGATCCCCGAGTCGGGCGCATCGAAGCCCTCGACGCCAGGGCCGTGATGATCGGGTCTGAGCCCTCCCCCGAGGGTTCGGTGCCCAGCGTCTGGATCGGCGACGACACCGTGGCCGAGACCCTCTTCTCCTATCTGTCCGCGCTCGGGCACACCCGCATCGCCTACGTCGCGGGCCCTGCAGAGCTCGAGCACACGCGACTGCGGGCCCAGGTGCTCGAGCGCATGACCGCCGACGGCCTCGAGGGCGAGGTCATCACCACCGACTTCTCACCCGCGCGCGCCTCCGCCGTGACGCGGACGCTGCTGTCAGGGCGACAGCACCCGACGGCCATCGTCTACGACAATGACGTGATGGCGGTCGCAGGTCTCCGCGTGGCCCAGGAGATGGGCCGCGCCGTCCCTCGTGACGTCTCCCTCGCCTCTTTCGACGACTCGGTCATCGCCGGGCTCATCAATCCGTCGATCACGGCGATGACCCGCGACACCTTCGAGCTCGGGGAGCGTGCCGCCACTCTGCTGCTGCAGCAGATCGAGGCGGGAGCGAATCTGCCGAGCGTCGAGGGCCCGACGCCCGTGCTCACCGCGCGCGAGAGCACGGCTCCGCCATCTCGCACGGACTGAGCGCCCGCACGGACGGAGAAGCGCACCCGACTCTGATCAGCCGGGAACGACCGTGTTGACCGAGCCGTAGGGGTCGACGACATCCGCCGAGAGGTCGGGACGGATCAGGCGGCGGATACCGCGTGCATCGAGCGCAACAGGGTCGAGCGCGTCGCGCGAGGTGACCAGCGTCGGATCGAGTCCGGCAGCGCAGGCGTCGACCCATGCCTGGAACACGGCGCCCCCTGGGCTCAGTGCTGCGCGGCTGACGGGAACCTCACGTGCGTCGACGTCGACCACGATCGCGGTGTCCCGCACGGGAGGCGCGACGCGCTGGCGCAGTTCGGGGATGAGCTCGGCGAGACGCCGACCGATGGGCTTCGCGGCGCCGTCCTGACCGATCAGCCCCAGGGTGTACTCGAGTTCGGGGAAGTCGCCGAGGTCACGGCTCACGTCGTGCGAGCACCACCACGTGATGCCCCAGAGGTTCTCGGTGCGCACGGCGGAGCGCACGGTCGCCTCCAGGAAGCCGGGCATCTCGTCGTCGGTGAGGCAGTTCGAGGGGGCGCCGACCTCCTGCAGCCACACCACGCGGTCGGGATCTGTCGCGAAGGCGCGGGAGAGTTCGATCAGGTACTCGGCGTGACGATCCGACGCGACGGAGCGTCCGCCGTACCTCTGGGCAGTCCCGTTGAAGATCCAGGAGTGGATCGTGGTCATGGCTCCCAGCCGCGAGGCATGGGCCGGTGTGAAGCCGTGCCCGTCCATGTACCAGACCGCGTCGTACTCGCTGTGGACGTGCGGGAGCCCTGGGGCTGCAGCCTCCGCCGCCGACAGCAGCGCGGTGATCCACCCCCCGGCCTCGTCCTGCGTGACCGGCCAGGGCGACGGATGCGTGTGCGCGGAGAACTGGTTCGTCTCGTTGCCGAGCGTCAACCCGAGGAAGTTCGGCGCCTCGCTCAGCGTTCGTCCCAGGCGGTCGACAAGGGCGATCTGGCCCTCGAGCGCCCTGGGGTCGGTGAACATGTTCTTGTCGTGCCAGGTGTACAGCCACGAGGGCACGAAATCGAAGCTCGAAAGGTGCCCCTGGACCACATCGATGCTGGCATCCATGCCGAACTCGCCGGCGATGTCGACGACGGCACGCACGTCGTCGATCGCCTTCTCGCGGATCAGCGTGCGGTTCGGCTGCAGCACGGTCCACAGGGGGAACACCCGCACATGGTCGAGCCCGAGCTCGGCGAGGGCGGCGAAGTCGCGGCGCACGTCGTCGGGGGTGAAGTCGAGCCAGGAGTGCATCCAGTTCTTCGACGGCGTGTAGTTCGCCCCGAACCTCAGAGGAGCATCGAGGGCGCCGCGCTGCGTCATGTGTCAGGCCTTTCGGACGTGTCCTCCGGAGAGGGCGGATTTCGCACCACTATAACGCTTGAGCAACAGACGATGCACCCTCTCCTGCGCGCAGACAGTGATCTCGCGGTCGGGTGTCTTGACAGGGACGGAATCGGATGGTTTCATCTGCTAAAGCGTTGTAGTCCCTGATAGGGCTGCCGCGCGGATTCGCCCGCCTCGAGGAAGAAGCACGATGAAAGTTCCCACACGCATTGTCGCTCTGGCAGCATTCACCATCGGCGTTCTGGCGCTGACGAGTTGCACGGGGGGCGGCGCATCCTCCGGTGCTTCCGGTCCCATCGACACATCGGGCGAGCTGAGCGGGAAGATCCAGTTCCAGACCTGGTCGCTCAAGAACGAGAAGTTCACCCCGTACTTCGAAGACCTCATCGCCGCGTTCGAGAAGGAGCACCCCGACGTCACGGTGGAGTGGCTCGACCAGCCGGGCGACGGCTACCAGGAGAAGATCCTGAGCCAGGCGAACGCCGACACCCTGCCCGACGTGCTGAACCTGCCGCCGGACATCGCCTACCCGCTCGTCGCCGCAGGCAAGCTCGTCGACCTGGAGACCGCGGATCCCGACCTGAAGTCGACCTACAACACCGGCGCATGGGAGGCGTACAGCGCCTACCCCGGTGTCGAGGGAACCTACGGCCTCCCCTGGTACCTCTCCAGCGACGCCTCCTGGTGGAACCTCGCGCAGCTCGCGCCGTTCGGGGTCACCGAGCAGAACCTGCCGACCACGGTCGACGAGCTCCTCACCCTCGCAGAAGACGTGGCGACCGAGTCGGGCGGCAAGGTGCAGCTGCTCTCCTCCATCCCGGCCCTCGACACGTTCACGGCCGCCGGCATGGAGGTCATCGACGACAAGGGCGAGTTCGACTTCAACACCGACGAGGCCGCGGCGATCATTCAGAAGTATGCCGACGCCTACGCGGCGGGTGCGATGCCGGCCGAGGCGCTGACCGGGGACTACGGCGGGAACGCCGAGGCGTACATCCAGGAGAAGGTCGCCTTCACGACCGGTGGCACCGGGTTCACGACCGACCTGCAGAAGGACGCGCCCGCACTGCTCGAGAACACGGTGGCGACGCCGCGCCTCGGAGTTGCTCCCCTGTACGTGCAGGGACTCAATGTCTCGGCCGACTCCGACAACAAGGAAGCCGCACTCGCGTTCGCGGAGTTCGCGACGAACCAGGAGAACCAGGTCGCGTTCTCGTCGCTGGCCGTCGGCACCGCGCCCGGCACGGCCGAGGGTGGAGACCAGGTCGTCGACAGCATCGCCTCGACGGTCACCGACGAGAAGCAGCTCGCTGCGATCGACACCGTGTTCGGCGCCATGAAGGATGCCAAGGCTCTGCCCTTCCAGTGGACCTCCGACATGGCTACGTACATGACCCAGCAGATCGCTCTCGCCGTCAACGGCGAGGCGGACCCGAAGGCCCAGCTCGACAAGATCGTCGAGTACGCCAACGCCAACCGCGTGGACCAGTGAGCATGCGCGCGGACACCGGCACCAGGAGCCGGAGGAAGACGATGAGATCCCACAAGTGGTACACACCGTGGCTGCTCATCGCCCCCGCCGTGATCTGGGTGCTGGTGTTCGCGCTCTGGCCCTTCCTGAACACGGTCTTCCTCAGCTTCACCGACGCCCGGCCGTTGCGCACGCCCGGCTTCGTCGGTGGAGCGAACTACGAGCGCATGTTCGGCGACGAGATGTTCTGGAACGCTCTCACCACATGCCTCATCTATGTGGTGGTGTGCGTTCCCCTGCTCACGATCCTGCCCCTGCTGCTCGCCCTCCTCGTGCAGAAGAAGCTGCCGGGCATCTCGTTCTTCCGCACCACGTTCTACTTCCCCGTGATCGCCTCGGTCGTGGTGGTCGCCCTCATCTGGACCTGGCTGTTCGACAGCCGCGGCATCATCAACCAGACGCTCGACTTCCTCGGGCTGATCGACAAGCCGATGCCCTTCCTCGTCGATCGCTGGCTACTGCTCGGTTGCGCCATCCTGCTCACGGTGTGGAAGGGACTCGGCTACTACATGGTCGTGTACCTCGCCGCCCTCGGGAACGTCGGTAAGGAGCTGCACGAAGCCGCGATGCTCGACGGCGCCGGGTCGTTCCGCCGCTTCCTCTCGGTGACGATCCCCTCGGTCCGCGGCGCGATGCTCCTCATCGCGGTGCTGATCGCCGTCTCCGCCATGCGCGTGTTCGCCGAGCTCGACGTGCTCTCCAAGAGCACCGGCGGCCCCGGCGGCTATGACATGTCGCTCGTGATGCTCATCCGCCAGGTCGGATCCGGTCTGAACGGCAACATCGGCTATGCCTCCGCGATCAGCGTCGCCCTGTTCCTCCTGACGCTCATACCGCTCGCGGCGATCGCGTTCATGAACCGCGAGAAGAAGGCGAAGGCTCCCGCATGACCGCTCAGACGATCACCACGCCCGAACGCGATGAGAAGCCGCAGGACACCCCGACTCCCGCACGCGAGCGCATCTTCCGGCACCGCGGCTCCGGCGACTTCAGCAAGCCGACTCTCGGCGGGCTGATCGGTCGCTACGCCCTGCTGGTGCTCGTGCTCTTCCTGGTCATCGGACCGTTCGTATGGCAGCTGTCGACCTCCTTCAAGGGGGCGACCGAGAACATCTACTCCTTCCCGCCCGAGCTGATCCCGCGAGAGCCCACCCTGCAGAACTACACCAGGGTCGCCGACGTCGTGCCCGTGTACCTGTATGCGTGGCACTCGCTGCTCGTCTCCGTCGGCACCGT
This sequence comes from Microbacterium sp. 2RAF4, assembly GCF_052115285.1. Lineage (NCBI taxonomy): Bacteria > Bacillati > Actinomycetota > Actinomycetes > Micrococcales > Microbacteriaceae > Microbacterium > Microbacterium sp. 2RAF4. The sequence goes on from NZ_JBFRGI010000002.1 coordinate 1,301,292, forward strand.
CATCAGCAACGTGATCCTGGCCACGTTCGCCGGCTACGCGCTCGCATGCATGAGGTTCCGCGGCAAGTGGATCGTGATGGGCATCCTGCTGTCGACCCTGCTGTTCCCCGGCGAGGTGACCGTGACGAGCAACTTCCTCACGATCCGCGCCCTGGGTCTCGCCGACTCGCTCTGGGGCGTGTTCCTGCCCGGAGCGATCAGCGCCATGAACGTGCTGCTGGTCGCCACCGCCTGCCGCATGATCCCGAAGGACGTGCTGGACGCGGCCACCGTCGACGGGGCGACCACGTGGCAGCGCATCCGCCACATCGTGTGGCCGAACATCCGCGGCATGGTCTCGGTCGTCGCGATCTTCGCCTTCATCGGTGCGTGGGACGACTACCTGTGGCCGCTGATCGTGCTCTCCGACCCCGCGAAGTACACGCTGACGGTCGGCATGGCCTACCTCAACAGCAGCTTCTCGGTCGACCCGCGCCTGATCGCGGCCGGCACCATGATCGCGCTCGTCCCCATCGTGATCATGTTCTCGTTCACGCAGCGGTTCTTCTTCAAGGGCGTGCAGGAAGGCGCGATCAAGGGGTGAGCAGCGTGCACCTCATCCCGGCGGACGGCCCGGCCGATCCCCCTTCTTCCCGCCCGCGCAGCGGAGTGCTGCGCGCACCCGTCTTCGCATTCACATTCGACCCCTCGGCCGGCGAGCAGCGGATCGAGGTGCCGGAGCTCCCCGCTGTCGAGATCACCCGGGACACCGTGCTGCACTGGGCGTTCTACGCGGACGGACCGACGGCGACGCAGGCACCGCACGCCGCACTCGCGGTGACGGTCGATGTGCGCTTCGCCGACGGCTCGCGGCTGAGCGATGACGCGGCGGTGCGGGACCGCTACGACTTCCCGGTCACCGCGCAGGCGCAGTTCGGCGCACGGTGGAGCCTGCCGGAGCAGTGGAACGCCGACACCGTCGCCCTCGCCCCCTTCGTCGGTCGCGCCGGGGTGGTCGAGGTCGTGTTCGGCACCGCGGCTCTGTCTGTCGGTTCTTCACAGGCCGATGCTTCCCCGACTGGCTCCGTGGACCTCCCCTCGCGTTGCACGGGCTTCGTGCAGCTCATGATCGAGGAGAGGGTGCCGGCACCGGCCGAGCTCGCACCCGTGGAACGCGTCGACACCCGCCGCGGTTCGCACTCGGGTGCACGATTCTCCCGCGGCAACACCATCCCGGCGGTCGCCGTGCCCCACGGATTCACGTTCGTCACGCCAGCCACCGACGCCGCCGACTCGCGCTGGCCGTATCGCCCCTTCGTGCACGACGACCCGCAGGGGCGACGACTCGAGGCCCTGCAGTTCTCGCATCAGCCGAGTCCGTGGATCGGTGATCGCGCAGTGCTCCAGCTGATGCCGTTCCTCGGCGACCCGACATCGAGTCGTGCCGGGCGACGACGCTGGATCACGCCGGGCACGGAACGGGCGCGGCCGCACGAGTACGCGGCAGAGCTGGGCGAGGGCCTGCGCGTCGAACTGACGGCGACCGCCCACACCGCCGCGTTCCGCGTGTGCAGCTCCGATGCCGACGCCCGCATCGGCTTCGTCATCGACCAGCTCAGCGATGACGGGCGCCTCGCCTGGACGGAGGCCGGAGGGTTCGAGGGCTGGATCCCCGAAGGCTCCGAGGAGTGGGGCAACGCTCCCCGCTGCTTCTTCGCGGGAGCGGTGGATTCCCTCGAAGATGTGCTGTCCCGCGACGATGACGGGCGACGGGACGGAACCGTGTTCGCGCACGGTCCGCTCGCCGACGACGGACGCGGTGCCGTCGCAGGCTACGTCGGCGGACGGGGTTCGCTCGAGGTGCGGATCGGCATCTCCTTCGTCTCCGTCGAACAGGCCCGACGCGCCCTGGAGACCGAGGCGCCGCCGTCGATCACCTACGAGGAACTTCGCGAGACCACTGCGGCCTCCTGGAATCGGCTGCTGTCGCGTGTGGCGATCCCCCCGCTGCCGGACGGCGACCTCCGCCATCGCTCGCTCGCCGATGAAGAGCACCGCTCCCGGATCGCGGCCGCCCTCCACCGGATGCACCTGTACCCGAACAGCGCGGCGGAGAACGTCGGGACGGCGGAGGCGCCCGTCTGGCGGTTCGCCGACGTGTTCGCTGCGCGTGCGTCCTGGGGCGAGACCCCGCCGATCGTCGACGGTGAGCTCGTCGTCAACAACGGCTATTGGGACACCTATCGCACCGAGTGGCCGGCACTCGCCCTGCTCGACCCCGCCCTCGCGGGAGAGCTGCTCGACGGGCAGCTCGAGCAGTATCGTCGAGGCGGCTGGATGGCGAGGTGGAGCGCCCCTGGCTACGTCGACAGCATGGTCGGCACCTCCAGCGACCAGATCTTCGCGGATGCCGCCCGCTGGGGCGTCGGGTTCGACCGCGCGGCCGCTTTCGAGAGCGGGTGGCGGAACGCCTGCGAGCCGGGGCCCGACGCACGCCGTGGCCGCAAGGGGATCGCGACGGGTCGGTTCACCGGGTACATCTCCTCGGAGATACCGGAGGGCATGAGCTGGAGCATCGAGAACGCGGTGAGCGACGCCGCCCTCGGCCACTTCGCCGCGCAGCTCGCCGTCGAATCCGCATCGGATGCCGCCCGCTATCGCTCCTTCGCCCGGTACTTCGCGAACCGTGCACGGTCGTATCGCACCCTGTTCGACCCGGACACGGGATTCTTCCGCGGGAGGGACGCCCTCGGCGAGTTCGCGGGCGACTTCGATCCACGCTCCTGGGGCGGAGACAACGTCGAGACGAACGCCTGGGGCATGTCGGTCGGTGCCGTGCACGACGGCGCAGGACTCGCGGACCTCCACGGCGGCCCCGCGCGCCTCGGCCGCCATCTCGACGCACTCTTCGCCGAACCGGAGACTGCGGACGAGCGTTTCGGCGGTGCGTACGGCACCGTGATCCACGAGCAGCGGGAGGCACGCGCCCTGCGGTCGGGGATGTGCGCGATCTCGAATCAACCCGCCCACCACATCCCCTTCATGTACGCGTTCTCCGACCGCCCGTGGCAGACGGCGCCCCTCGTGCACGACCTCGCCGGACGCCTGTTCACCGGTGCCCACATCGGCCAGGGGTTCCCTGGCGACGAGGACAACGGCGAGATGAGCGCGTGGTGGCTGTGGGCCGCGCTCGGGCTCTATCCGCTGGAGCTCGCCTCGGGACGGCTCCGGATCGGATCCCCGCTGTTCGACGACATCCGCGTGGATCGCGGCGACGGCTCGACGCTGCGGATCCGGTCACGTCGCTCCGGCCCCTCCGCCCACGTACTGGAGGAGGCGCGCCTCGACGGCGTGGGCCTGACGTCGGCTGACCTGCCGATCGATGCGCTGGTCGGAGACTCCGTTCTGGAGCTGCGGTTCGGTACCGACCCCCTTCTGGCGCTGGAGGTCGCGGGTCCGGAACGGCACTCGGCGCCCTGGTGCAAGGACCTGACGTCGCTCGACGGGCATGCGTTCGCCTCGTCCGGCGTCGTGCACCCCGAGCACCTCTTCGACGATGGCGCGGGCGACGATGGCGCGGGTCACCACGGCGGGAGTCCTCAGAGCGGCATCCTGCACGCCGCTGACTGGGTCGGATGGCGGTTCTCCACACCGCGGGAAGTCAGCGATGTCACGGTGACAGCCACGTCCGCTGTCTCGTCATCGGCGCTGCTGTGGGAGCGCCTGACGGCTGCGGGTGAGTGGGAGGCCGTCCCGACGACCCATGTCTCCATGCTCCCGGCCGACCGTACGACGCCCTTCACGTTCACGGAACGGGTCGTGACCTCGGCGATCCGCGTCCGGGCGGAAGCCGAGGCCACGCTCCGTCAGATCGAGCTCTTCGATCTCGACTGATCGGGTCTCGTACCGCTCACGGAGCCGCGCGGTACTCGGTCGCCTCGCCCTTGAGTGCCTGCGTGATCCCGGAGAGGAGACCCGACTGGTCGGTCGCCGTCAGGTTGTACGCCACGTAGACGCCGTAGCCGTCGGAGACCGTGCGCCGGGCGTAGTCCGCGGCCGTCGCGGAGCTCACGTTCGAGAGGTCGACCGCGGCCGCGCCGAGGCGCGCCCTGTCCTCGAGACCCGGCACCGTGGGGGCGTTGTAGGACGGGTAGTAGGGGTTCCAGGCGTGGTCGATCACCGCTGCGGCATCGAACCGGGTGAAGTCCGTCACGGTGTACGTCTCGCCGATCGCGTACAGGGTGATGAGCTTGTCAGGGCCGAGGCGATCACGCAGCGCCGAGGCGAGCCACCCGAAGGACTGCGCGTTGGGCTGCGGCGTGCCGTTCGCGCCGTAGTTCGTCCACTCGTCGTCGAAGTCGATGCCGTCGAGGCCGTAGGTCGTGACCGCGTCGGCGAGCTGGGCGGCGAAGGCGTCTGCGGCCGCGAACGACGTGAAGTTCGCGAACCCGGCACCCTGATGATTCCCCAGCACGGACAGCAGCACCTTCGTGCCGCGGGCCTGCAGCGGTCGGATCTGGTTCTGCGCGTCCTGGAGCGTTTCGGTGACACGCTCGTTGAAGTGCAGGTAGGCCTTCTCGCCGTCGTAGTTGATGTTGGCGGCGAAGATCATCGCCAGGTCGACGGCCGGAAGACCCGAATCGGCGAGCGTGTAGTCGGCGACATTGGCTAAATCGTTCGAGTTGACTTCCACGTAGACAGCGAGCTTCGGCTCGGCGGCCGTGTCGTCCGCAGCGGCCGCCGTCGATCCGGCGACCGCCCCCATCCCCGCGAGCGCGAGGGCCGCGGCGGCTGCAAGCGCTCTACGGAACCGGTGGCTACTGGCTTTCGGCTGACTCATGACAGTTCGTCTCCTTCGTCGTCGTGTCCAGATCGAGCCGCATCGGTGCGTCTCGCGGCCGACTATATCGCTTAAGCGATCCGGCCGAAAGAGTCCCCGCGATGGTCATGAGCAGTGCCTCGCGCGGGCACTGGTGCCGACATCGCTTTCCCGGGATGCTGGACTCATGCGCGCGCTTCGACCGCTGTGGCGGTACCCCGTGATCACGCTCACCGTGCTCGTCTTCGCTGCGGTCGGGGTGCTGCACGCGGTGGACGAGGCGGGGATCGGCCGCTGGCTCGCCACAGTGTACGTGGCCGGCGTCGTGGTCTGGACGCTGATCGGCATGGTGCGCGATGTGCTGCACGGACACGTCGGGCTCGACATCCTGGCCGTCGTCGCGATGGTCGCCACGCTGGCGGTCGGCGAGTACATCGCTGCGCTCATCATCGTGCTGATGCTCTCCGGCGGCGAAGCGCTCGAGGACTTCGCCGGACGCAGGGCCAAGCGGGATCTGTCCGCGTTGCTTGACCGCTCGCCGCGCATCGCCCACGTGCTGGTGCACCCGGACTCGCTCGATTCCGACGAAGCTCGCGACGTGCCGATCGACGATGTCGCGGTCGGCGACGTGCTGCTGGTGCGCCCCTCCGAGATCGTGCCGGTGGATGCGACGCTCCTGACCGGGACGGGGACGTTCGACGAGTCCTCGCTGACGGGCGAGAGCATGCCGGTCACGCGCGAGGCAGGCGGGGAGGTGCTGTCCGGGGCGATCAACGGAAGCCGCGCCGTCCGCATCAGGGCACTGCGCACCGGCGCCGACAGTCAGTACCAGCAGATCGTCGCGCTGGTGCACTCCGCCGAGTCGTCGCACGCGCCGATCGTCCGCCTCGCCGACCGCTTCGCCATCCCCTTCACCGCCGTGTCGCTCGTGCTCGCCGGCACGGCATGGGCGATCTCCGGCGACTCGACGCGCTTCGCCGAGGTGCTCGTGCTCGCGACGCCGTGCCCCCTCCTCATCGCGGCCCCCGTGGCATTCCTCGGTGGACTCTCCCGGGCGGCGAAATCCGGGGTGATCATGAAGAGCGGGGCCGTGATCGAACAGATCGCCCGGGTGCGCTCCGCGGCGTTCGACAAGACCGGGACGCTCACGCAGGGCCGCCCTGAGCTCGTGGAGGTCCGCCCTGCAGTCGGCTTCGACGCCGACGAGATCCTGCAGCTGGCCGCATCCGCGGAGCAGTACTCCTCGCACGTGCTGGCCGACGGCATCCGGCGCGCGGCCGATGCACGGGGGCTCGTCCTGCACGCGGCCGTCGAAGCCAGCGAGACCGCCACGAACGGGGTCGCCGCGACGATCTCCGGGCGCACCGTCGTGGTCGGAAAGCCCGCATACGTCGCCTCGCTCGCACCCGACACCGTCCGGGCGCAGCTCGAACCCGGCGAAGCCGCGGCCTACGTGGCGGTGGACGGGCGCTTCGCCGGCGTGCTCGTGCTCGCGGATGCCGCCCGCCCCGAAGCATCCGCCGTCATCTCGTGGCTGCGGGTGCACGACGTCGATCGCGTCGCGATGCTCACCGGCGACGTGGATTCGACGGCGGAATCGGTGGGACGCCAACTCGGTATCGATGAGATCCACGCTGAGCTGCTGCCGCCCGAGAAGGTGCGACTCGCCGCCGAGATGCAGCCGCGTCCCGTGCTCATGGTGGGCGACGGCGTCAATGACGCGCCCGTGTTGGCTGCCGCGGACATCGGCATCGCGATGGGGGCGAAGGGGGCCACGGCGGCCGGTGATGCCGCAGACGTCGTGATCCTCGTCGATTCGCTCGCGAAGGTCGTCGATGCCGTCTCGATCGGCCGCCACACGCTCCGGGTCGCGCTGACCGCGATCTGGATCGGCATCGGGCTGAGCGTCGGGCTCATGATCGTCGCGATGACCGGCGTCATCCCGGCGGTCGTCGGTGCGCTCGTCCAGGAACTCGTCGACCTCGCGACGATCCTCTACGCCCTGCGGGCACTCAGCGGACCACCCAGCGGGCTGCGCCCGGCGGCGCAGGGGGAACCCTTCTCCTCTCCGGTCGCCGAGTCTCCGGCTGCAGCGGATTCCTGATCTCTTCTGCACGCCACCTCTTCTGCACGCCCCCTCTTCTGCACGCCCCCTCTTCTGCACGATGGTTCGGATCGTCGAGCACTCCACAGCCACCGTGATTGCAGCACGTCGCGACCGGAATACCGTGACAACCTGGCCCTCCGGAATCAGACTGGAGGCATGCGCTTGAACGATCCGCAGGTATGGACTCTGATCGGCGTGTTCGCAGCAGTGATGCTGGGCGGCATGACGCTGATGACGACGCAGCTCAGCCGGGTGATCCGCGCCGAGGTCGACCGCATCGAAGGCACGCTCTCGGCCCGCATCGATGGGCTCGATGCCCGACTCGGCCGTATCGAGACCACGGTCGACGACCTCGACAAGGAGCTCACGAACCTCGCGACCCGCTTCTGGCGCTCGCAGTAACGTTCAGCGACCGATCAGATCGTCACGTCTCCCACGAGGTTGACTTTGATCCCCATGCCGTCGAACATCGCGGCCTTCGCGATCAGGGCCTTGTCCGCGGTCTCGGCGTCGGGTGCGTAGACGAGCTGCGCGTGGTTCGCCTTGTGCCGTGCCATGAACTGATCGCGCGAGATGCCGTGCAGGACCACATGGGCGATCGGCCACTCGGGGTTCGTGGCGTCCTTCCGCCGCTGGGTCTCCTCCGCCGGCAGCTCGACCACCGACGCCCGGAAGATGTCGGCCTGCAGGATGCCCTCGGCGATGAACACCCGGGAGAGCACGACCTCACCGGGCTTCGAGACCCCGTTGATCGTGGCGCCGCCGGCGGGGAAGAACACGTGACCCTGCCGCCATCCCTCCGCGTGCTGCCAGCCTCCGAGGTGCGATGCCGGCACCGATCCCGAGATCTCGTAGACCCAGACGAACTGTCCGTCGTAGTCCTCGCCCCAGCGGACGTCGTGCAGCGTGTTGTCGGGCACGAGCCCCATCGCGCGCCACACCCGGTCGGTCACGAGCGCGTCCACCGCGACGCCCTCGTCGGCCTCGTTGAAGTGCGGGAAAGCCCGTCCCTCGTGCAGCACGCGAGAGCCGTCGCGCGAAGTCACCGGCGGGCGCTCTGTCGAGTTCAGGATGCCCTCGGCCAGGTCGGAGGCGGGCACCAGGTCCTTCAGACCTTGCTGGTACTGGATGCCGACCGCGTCGAGTCCGAAGTCGTCGGCGATGCGGAGCGCGGCGATGTACATCTTCAACTGCCACTGCACCTGGTCGCGCGTGAGCTCGGTGACGCCGTCCTCGCCGTAGCGGAAGGTCATCCCCGCGTCGATCAGCCAGTCGTACGCGGCGTCGGCCTCATCGTCCGTGACGTCGAGCATCTCGGCGTACAGCGCCGACTGCGAGAGGCGCTCCTTGTAGATGCCGGTCGGGTTGAGCAGCTCGTCGTCGAAGATCGCGTTGTACATGCCCATGCAGCCTTCATCGAACACGCCGATGATCGCCTTCTCGGAGCGCAACTGTGCGGCGAGCGCCTCGCCGAGCTGCATCTCCGGGCTGTCCGGCAGCGCGGGCAGCGGTCGGACGTGCGAGCTGTCGTGCGTGATGACGCCGGACTCCGTCCATTCCTTGATGCCGTCGGTGAACCACTCATCGGCGAAGTCGACGGACCAGGTGGTCGCGTAGGGCTTGTCCATCTTGGTCAGCCCCGCGTTCAACCCGAGAAGGCCGACGAGGCCCGGCCAATCGCCGGCGAAGTTCGCGACCGTGAGGATCGGTCCCTCGTGGGATCGCAGTCCGGCGAGCACATGGTGCGAGTACTGCCAGTTGGCGATCGCGACGATGAGCGGTGCGTCGACGGGGATGCGCGCGAACACCTCGAGGCCCATGCGCTGGCTCGAGATGAAGCCGTGCCCGGTCTCGGGGTCGACGCCGAAGGGACGGATGACCTCCCAGCCGAGGGCGTTCAGCACTCCGGTGACGCCGGTCTCCAGCTCGACCTGGGTCGGCCACCCCGCCACGTTCGCCGACTCGCGCAGGTCTCCGGACGTGATGAGATACGCGGTCTTCGGCGCGGTCGTCGGGCGGGGTGCCGTCGTCGGCAGGGTGTAGGTGGTCATGATGCCTCCGGGGCGGTGGGAGTCGGGTTCGGGGTGGTCGGTGTGGAAAAGGTCGTGGGCGTGGCGCGCTGCGTGGCGGCGAGTTCGTGGACGACGGGTCTCGACCCCTCGTAGAGCCGCACGTAGCGATCGAACAGCGTGTCGTAGAGCGGGCGCAGCCCCTCGTCGGGGTGGATGCGCTGGGCGATCGGGTTCCAGTCGGCGATGGCCGGGCTCTCGCCCGATGCAGCCGTCGCCGTCGCGGCGAGGAAGGCAGCCCCGTAGCTCGCGCCGATCGTCGTCGCCGGCACCTCCTGCACGAGGCCGGTGACGTCGGAGACGATCTGCAGCCACAGACGCCCCTGGGTGCCGCCGCCGACCGCGACGATGCGGCGGATGTCGGCACCCGCCGCACGCATCGTCTCGACGTTGTGCCGCACACCGAGCGCCGTGGCTTCGAGCGCGGCGCGATAGAGGTCGCCGCGGGTGTGCTCGAGTGCGAGTCCGGCGATCACCCCGCGGGCGTCCGGGTCCTGGATCGGCGTGCGCTCCCCGGCGAAGTAGGGCAGCACGAGCAGGCCCCGTGCTCCGGGCCCCGATGCCGCGGCGTCGGCCAGCAGCTCGGGATAGTCCGCGCCGGTGAGTCCGGCGAGCCAGGCGGTCAGAGCGCCGGAGGTCGAGAGCCCACCGGCGAGGTTGCGAGTGCCGGCGAAAGCGCCGGCCGTGGTCCACATCGACGGCGTCCGCAGCGCCTCGGACCCGTTCGTGAACACCATGAACATCGTGGTGCCGTACATCAGCATCAGGTCGCCGACCTCGTGCGCGCCGACGCTGACGGCCTCGGTCCAGGCATCGATCGTGCCCGTGATCACGGGGGTGCCTGCAGGGATGCCCGTGATCGATGACGCATCGGCCGTGACCTCACCGGCGATCTCGCCCGCCCAGTGCAGTGACGGCTGTTCGATCCCGCTCGCGTACCGCGCCCACCACGGGTCATGCCAGCGCTCGCCTTCGATGTCGTAGAGAGGAGAGACCTGGCTGGCGGACTGATGGTCGAGCACGTACGCACCGGTGAGCTTGCGGACGAGCCAGGTCGCCGGCATGTACAGCCTCCGCGCCCGCAGCCATGCTTCCGGTTCCTCGTCGTCGACCCAGACGAGCTTCGGCCCGCCTGCCTGCGAGGTCAGCGCCGATCCGCCGACACGCGTGATCTCCTCGACGCCGAGCTCCAGGTTGAGCCGCTCGATCTGCACGGACGATCGGGTGTCGACGCCGTACAGGATCGCTGGCCGCACCGGTTCGTCGCGTTCGTCCGAGAGCAGGATGCAGGGCCCCATGCCGCTGACGCCGACGCCGACGACCTCGGCGTCCGGGGCCCCGGCGAGCAGCTCGCGAGCGATCGCGACGAACTCGTCCCACCAGAGGGTCGCGTCCATCTCGACCCACCCCGTGCGGGGCCGATCGACCTCGTGCGCTCTGGTGGCCGATGCCAGGATGCCGCCTTCGGCATCGACCAGCACACCCTTGCTGCTGGACGTGCCGATGTCCACCCCGAGGGTGCAGCGCATGAGTCCTCCTCGTGCCGGGACGACGGAGTCCGCGGTCTGATCGACACTGTACGCGAAATCGATTTCATGACGCAAGAGAAGAGTGTTCTGCACAACGGCTTGCAGCCGAGATCTGTCCACCAGAAGCGGCATCGGCAGCCGCCACCACCGGAATACCGTGACAATCTGGACGCCCCGAAACACACTGGAGGCATGCGCTTGGACGACCCGCAGGTATGGACGCTGATCGGCGCGTTCACGACCATGATGCTCGGCGGCATGACGCTCATGACGATGCAGTTCAGCCGGGTGATCCGTGCCGAGATCGGTGGGCTCCGCGGCGAGCTGAGCGGAGATATCGGCGGACTGCGCGGTGACCTGAGCGGCGAGATCCGCGAGCTGCGGGGCGACCTGAGCGGACGCCTGGAGAGCCTTGAGGGGCGACTGACCGGCCGTATCGATGCCCTCGAGCACAAGGTCGACAGCCTCGACAAGGAGGTGGCGAACCTCGCGACGCGGTTCTGGCGCTCGCAGTGACGTCGCCCGACGCCGTCCTCCCGCTACCAGCCGCCCGCTCAGCCTCGCACGACGCGCGCCGGCTGCAGTTCGTTGCGCAACACGACAGTGCGCGACGGCTGCGTGTCGCCTTTGATCCGCTCGAGCAGCATCCGCGCCGCGGTCACACCCATGTGTCGCGCCGGCAGACGCACCACGGTCACGGCAGTCGGCGAGAGGGTCGTGAACGGCAGCGAACCGATCACGGCGACACCGACGTCCGGTGGGGTCAGCCCGCGTTCCGTGAGCACCTGGATGGCTCCCACCCCGATCAGGTTGTTGCCCGCCACCACGGCGTCCGGCGGCTCCGGCAGCGCGAGCAGCTCTTCCATCGCAGCACGCCCACCCTCGACGCGGAAGGATGCGAACCGCTCGAGCCCGTCGAGAGCGAGCTCCGGGTATGCCGCGGCGAGCGCGGATCGCCAGCCCGCGGCACGCTCCGCGGCGGTGTCGATGTGCGCGGGTCCGCCGATGTAGGCGATGCGACGATGGCCGGCATCGATCAGGCTACGGGTCGCCGCAGTACCGGCGGCCCGATTGGCCATCACCACGCCGTCGATGTCGTAGGTCGTGCTGCGGTCGACGGCGACGACCGGTCGCCCTGTGGCCAGGATGCCTGCAAGGTCGGAGTGCTCGTCGGCGGTCGCGATGATCACGCCGGACATGTTCTCGGCGATCGCGATCCGGAGGTAGGTCGCCTCCTTCTGCACCTGTGCGTCGGAATTGCAGAGCACGACGGAGTAGCCCGCTTCGGAGGCGATGTCCTCGACTCCCCGCGCCATCTCGGTGAAGTACGGGTTCTCGATGTCGGGGATCACGAGGGCGATGACCTCGGAGCTCTGCCGCCGCAACGACCGCGCCGCGCGGTTCGGAGTGAAGTCGAGTGTCGCTGCGGCTGCACGGACGGCTGCCGCCTTCTCGTCCGAGACGCTCGTGCCGTTGAACACGCGAGAGACCGTCGCGGGAGAGACCCCCGCGAGCTCGGCGACGTCGTAGATCGTTGCCATGCGCACTGCTCCCTGCTCCCGACGACGTGAAGCCGCCGACGACGGCGGAATGGTGCAACAGTATCGCGCGCCGCCCGATGCGCCGCCTTCGATGAAATCGATGCCGGGTCCAGCCCCCCGAGTACGCTGAGGGGATGCCAGAGTGGTCGCAGACGGTCCCCGCGACGGTGCGGCGCGAGCAGATCGTGTCGATCATCGAGCGTCAGGGCTTCGCCCGTGTGCAGGAGCTGAGCCGCACCCTCAGCGTGTCCGAGGTCACGGTGCGCAGCGATCTCGACCTCCTCGCCGAGGAGAACGTGATCCAACGGGTGCACGGCGGGGCGATCTCGGGCATCAAGTCCACCGCCCACTCGCCCGACTACGAACGGGCGCTCACGAGGGCGGTCACCGAGAAGCGGCGGATCGGCAACGCCGCCGCCGCACTGGTGGAGAGCGAGATGGCGATCCTGCTCGACGCCGGTACGACGACCCTCGCGATCGCCCGCGCACTCCGGGCCCGTGAGGACCTGCGAGGCGTCGTGGTGTTCACGAACTCCCTCACGATCGCGCTCGAGCTCGGAGTGGCGGAGCCGCATCACATCACGGTCGTGGTCACCGGCGGCACCGTGAACTACAAGCAGCGCTCGCTCATCGATCCGATGGGCGACATGTTCATCGGCTCCGTGCACAGCGACATCTGCTTCATCGGCTGCAACGGGGTGTCCGAGCGTGGGTTCACGAACTCCAGCCTCCCCGAGGTGACGATGAAACGGCGGTACCTCGACTCGGCTGCGCGGGCCATCGTGGTCGCCGACAGCTCGAAGATCGGCAAGAGCCAGGTGATCCAGGTGGCACCGCTCGCGCGCGTCGACATGCTGGTCACCGGTGTCGAGGCGCCCCCGGCCGAGGTGGAGTCCCTTCGGGAGGGCGGCCTGACCATCGAGCTGGCCTGATCGGGCCGACCTGAGTCAACCGCGGCCCGACGAGCCGAACTCGCGCATGCGCTGCGTCACCATCGCGCGGAATCCGCCCATCGCGGGGCGCAGATGCTCGCCGGGTTCGACCACCGCCGGATGGTCCTGCAGGAAAGTGCGCAGTGCTGCGCTCCACGCGAGGTGCGAGTCGGTGCCCTGATTGATCTTGCGGATACCGGCCGCGATGCCCTCCGACTTCTGCGCCGGAGAGATCCCGTACGACGGCAGTACGGCTCCGCCGTGGGCGTTGATCGCGGCGACCGCTTCGGCCGGGACCGAGGAGGACCCGTGCAGCACGAGGAAGGTGTCAGGCAACCGCTCCTTGATCTCGGAGATGAGGCCGAGGCGCAGTCGTCCCCCGCCGGCGGCATCCGTGAACTTCACCGAGCCGTGACTGGTGCCGACCGCCACGGCGAGCGCATCCACTGCGGTCTGCTCGACGAACTCGACCGCCTGATCGGGGTCGGCGAACACGATGTCCTCGAGCACCCCGGCGATCCCGGCCTCCGCACCGCCGATCGTGCCCAGTTCGCCCTCGACGCTCACGCCTGACCGCGTCGCGGCTTCGACGACTCGACGGGTGAGACTCACGTTGTCACCGAACGTGGCGGGCTCATCCGTGTCGGCCACCCTGCTCGCGTCGATCATGACGCTGGTGAAGCCGTGATCGATGGCCCGTACGCAGTCGTCGTAGGTGCGGCCGTGATCGAGATGCAGCACAGCGGAGACATCGTCGTACTCGGCGACCAGGGCGCGAAGGCGCTTCCACCAGCGCGACTCGTCGTCGTACGGCGACATCCCGGCGATCGCCTGCACGATCACGGGCGAACGCTCCGCCTCAGCGGCTTCTAGCACGGCGATCGCCTGGTCGATGCTCGACACGTTGAAGGCGCCGACGGCGTAGCCGCCCTCCTCGGCCGCGGCGAGCACGGTGCGCAGCGTCTGCAGCGTCATCCCCGGTCCTCAGAGCGACTCGGTGATGCCGAGCGTGTCGTAGTCGAGCACGATCGGGGTGTCGGTGAGTGCGCTGGCGTAGGCCTGCACCTTGGCCGCGGACTCCACCGCCACGCTCGTCTTGAACGCATCCCGCAGGTTGGGGCCGACTGTGAGCAGCCCGTGGTTCGCCCACACCACCGCATTGAGATCGCCCATCGCATCGCACATGTGCTCGCCGAACTCGGTGTTGTTGCTGAGCTCGAACGGCATGATCGGCACGTCGCCCTTGGTGTAGATCACCATGTTCACCAGCGTTCCCAGGATCGGGGATCCCACGACACCCCAGACGTTCGAGAACACCGGCTCGGAATGCACGATCGCGTTCACGTCGGGCCGGCGGCGGTAGACGGCCATGTGCACGGTGACCTCGCTGGACGGGCCGAGGCGTCCGTCGATCACCTCGCTGTCTCCGTTGACGAGCACGATGTCGTCGGCGCTCATCTTGTCGTACTCGAGGTCGGTCGGGGTGATGAGGAAACGGTCATCGACGCCGGGCACCCGGATGCTGATGTTGCCCTGCGTGTTGAAGTTGAGTCCGTACTGCATGGAGCGCAGGCAGTAGTCCAGGATCTCCTCGCGTGCCGCGTCGAGGTCGAAGTCGAGCTGGAGCGTCGTCTCGGTCATGTCGTGTTCTCCTTCTGGTGTGGTTCCGGGGGTGTGTGGTTCTAGGGGTGTGTGGTTCGGAGGTGTGTGGTTCGGAGGTGTGTGGTTCTGGGGTGTGGTGGTTCGGAGGTGTGTGGTTCGGAGGTGTGTGGTTCGGAGGTGTGGTGGTTCTGGCAGGTGGGCACCGACGGGTCAGGTGGGACGCTCGGTCAGGTGCGGGCCGATGCCCCTCGTCGCCTCGTACAGCGCGACGTAGGCAGCACGCTGAGCGGCATACCAGGCGCTCGATGAGGGGTCGGGCTCGGCGACGGCCTCGGGGTCCGGGACGATGAGGAGCCGTCTCGGATCGCCGCCGATGCCACGGACGGCGAGCATCGCCGCTCCGCGAGCGGAGGCGTCATGCGCGACCGGCGTCATCCGCGCTCCGGCGGCGGAGGCCCGCGCGGCGAGCGCCGCGGAGTTCGCCACTCCTGCACCGGTGACGTGGAGGTCGTCGACGCGGACGCCGTGGGCTTCGAGCGCCGCGATGATCTTATGGAACTCGAACCCCGCTGCCTCGACGACAGCGCGCGCCAGCTCGGGCACCGAGGTGTCGAGCGTGAGCCCGTGGATCGTGCCGCGCGCCGAGGGGTCGTTGTCCAGGGTTCCCGAGCCGGCGAGGTAGGGCAGCACGATGAGGGCGGGCGGGTTCTCGGAGAGCACGCCGAAGACCTCTCCGACCTCGGCGCCGAGGAGCCCGGCCAGCCATTCGAGCGCCCAGCCTCCGGCGGCGGTTCCGGCGAGCGTGATCCACGTCGCGTCGTCCAATCGATAGCTCGCGAACCCCGTCGCCTCGAGGCCGCGCGGGCGTTCGCGCGTGGCGACGGTGAGGCAGTCGCTCGACCCGAGCGCGATCACCGAGCGCACTCCGACCACTCCTCCGGCGCCGAGGAACGCCGCAGCCTGGTCGTGCGTGCCCGCGATCAGTGGCGTGCCCTGATCGACGCCGAGAAGCGTCGCCGCGCGGGCGTGGACACCGCCGATCACAGAGCCGGAGGGCACGGGGACAGGAAGCCGCTCGACCTGCAGCCAGGGGGCGGATGCGGCAGCCGCGCTGAGGATCTCCTCGCTCCATTCGCCGCGCTCGACGTCCAGGATGCCGGTTCGGGCGGCCTGACCGAGATCGATCGCCGCGACGCCGCTCCATCGTTCGGCGACGAGGTCTCCGATGCAGCGATACGCCGCGGCCGCCGCCCACGCAGCGTCGCCGGCCATGATCTTGAAGACCGAGAACATGCCGTGCAGCGGCTGCCCGGTGATCGCCGTGAAACGACCGTCGCCGAGCCGTGCGCCCAGCGTCTCCGCTGACTCGGTGCCGCGCGTGTCCATGCTCACAGCGACCGGGGCGAGCGGATCCCCCGAGCTGTCGACCGGCACCACGGCCTCGCCCAGCACGCTGAACCCGATGGCCTGCACCGCGTCTCCCTGCTGTGCGGCTTCCGTGGCGGCAGCCCGCACCACCGCCTCGGCGGCGGAGACGATCTCCTCGGCGTCGAGCTCGACCCTGCCATGACCGTCGCGCCGGAGGGTGAGGGGCGCTGACGATCCTCCGAGCGTCCGTCCGTCTGCGGCGAAGGCGACGGCGCGCACTCCGCTGGTGCCGAGGTCGAGTCCGATGACGCTCATTTGATCGCTCCCGAGAGGCCGTTGACGAGGTACTTCTGGATGAAGATGAACAGCATCACGACGGGGATGGAGATCAGCACCAGGATCGCGAACAGCGCGCCCGGCTGCGAGAGGTACATCCCGCGATACGCGAGCGGCACGAGGGTCAACGGCTTGAGCTCGTTGTCTCCGAGGGTGACGAGAGGCAGCAGGAAGTCGTTCCAGCTCATCATCGTCTGCCACACCGCGACCACCGCGAGCGCGGGCTTGCCCAGCGGCAGGTAGATGCGCCAGAAGATCTGCCAGCTGTTGGCCCCGTCCAGACGTGCTGCCTCGTACGTCTCGAGCGGTATCGCCAGGTACGAGGTGCGGATGATGATGACGGCGAAAGGAAGGCCGAGGGCGGTGTACACGAGCACGAGTCCGAGGAGGTTGTTGTAGAGCTGCATCGACTGCAGGATGCGGAACGTGGCGACCACGATGCTCGACATCGGCAGGATCAGTGCGAGGATCAGCACCCCGAAGATGAGCGCCTTGAGCGGCACGCGCAGCCGGGCGAGGGCGAAGGCGGTCATCGATCCGAGCAGGCAGACCAGCAGCACCGAGGGCACCGTGATGAGGAGGCTGTTGAGCAGGTGCAGCAGGATCGGGTTCTGGTCCCAGATCGTGAGGTAGTTCTTGACGCTGAACTCTGCGGGGAACAGCCCGAAGAACTGCGTGCTCGGGTTGTTCGGCGGCATCATCGAGAGCCCGACGACCATGATGATGGGCACGAGCCACAGCACCGCGAGCGGTATGAGCACGATGTGCAGCCAGCCGACGCGGCGTCCTGGTGCGCCGTGACGGTGGCGACCGGCCGTGTCCTTCGGGACGATCAGGGTACGGGTCTCGCTCGTCGCGGTCATTTCTCGTCTCCTGTGATGAATCCGGCGCCGAACACCCGCACCATCGAGAGCGAGCTCACGACGGCGACCACGAGCAGGACGACACTGATGGCCGAGGCGTAGCCGACGTTCTGGAGCTGGAAGGCCTCGAGGAAGGCGAATGTGGGGAGCATCTCGGATGCGTGGTTGGGACCGCCCTGCGTGAGCACGTAGACGAGCTCGAAGGTCTTGAGCGAGCCGATGATCCCGAGGAGCACGAGCGACAGGGTGGTCGTCTTCAGCAGCGGGAAGGTGATGCGCACCATGGTCTGGAATCCGCCGGCACCGTCGATGCGCGCCGCCTCCACGAGACTGGGATCGATCAGCTGGAGCCCCGCGAGGTAGAACAGCATCGAGAACCCGGTCCACATCCACACGTTCACGAAGATCACCGCGAAGATCGCCGTCTGCGGGTCGGCGAGGTAGTTGCCGCCGAGGAAGGTGAGGCCTGTCGCCTTGCCGATGGCGGTGAGCACGCCGTTGAACGGGTCGAGGATCCGCTGCCAGACGATCCCGACCACGACCGGGGAGAGGATCGCCGGGATGAAGAAGATCGCCCGGTAGATCGTGCTGCCGCGCAGCCCCTGGTTGAGGGCGACGGCGAGGAGGAAGCCGATCACACCCTGCGGGACGATCGTCAGCACGATCCAGAAGGCCGAGTTGCGCAGGGTGATGAGGAACGTCGGGTCCTGGAACAGCTCGAGGTAGTTGCCGGCACCGACCGCCGTGCCCACGTTGACACCGTCCCAGTCGAGCGTGCTCGCCTGCACGTTGTAGACGATCGGGTAGACCACGAACACCGCGAAGAGGATCAGCGTCGGTGCCAGGAATCCCAGGCCGACCAGTCGCTCTCTCGTCAGGATCTTCATGCGCGTTCCTCTCAGGCAGGGCCCGGGGAAGAGGTCCCGGGCCCTGCACGAACTCCGTTGTTCCTGGATTCTCCTGCTACAGGGTGTCCTGGACGGCCTGTACGGATTCCGCTGCTTCCTGCGGGGTGGAATCGCCGGTGGCGATGGCGGCGAGCGCATCGGCCACGGCCTGGTCGAGCTTGGGCGACTCGAAGTAGCGCGAGTACTTCACCTGCGGGAGCCACTCGTCGACGAACAGGTTCCAGATCTGCTCCTGCTTCTCACTCGTGAACTTCTCGGGAGCGAGGCCGGTGACCGCCGGTACGTCGTTCATGGTGTTGACGAGCTTCTGCGCGGCGGAGCCGGCGATGAAGTCGGTGAGCACCTTGCAGGCGAGCTCGGGATCGGCCGTGTTCTTCGAGATGCCGAGACTCACGTCGATGCCGCCGACGAACTGCGGTTCCGCCGCCCCACCGGGGATGGTCGGGAACAGGAACGGTTCGTAGCCGGACATGCCCTCGGAGAGCGGAGGGATGTCGGACTTCGTCGGGTCGGACTGCTGGATCCACCAGGCCCCGAGCGGGATCATGGCGGCGTTGCCCGCCTCGAACTGGTTCGCCGCCGACGGGTAGGCGTCCAGACCGATCGCCCCGTCTTGCGCGATGCCGTCGGAGAACAGCTTGCTCCAGTAGTCGAACGCCTTCACGATGGCCGGATCCGTCCACGGCACACTGCCGTCCTCGGCTTCGTAGACGGTTCCCGGCGAGACGTTGTTGGCGATCTGCAGGAACACGACGTTTCGCAGCCAGGAATCCTTGGCCGGCAGCAGGAACGGGGCGGCGTCGCCGCCGCTGAGGTCCTTCGTGGTCTGCACGAGCTCGTCCCAGGTCTTCGGCACGCTCAGGCCGGCGTCGTCGAAGATCTCGGAGTTGGCCCACAGGTTGACGGTCTGCGTGAGGATCGGGAGGGAGTAGAAGTTGTCATCGCCTTCCGGGTTCCCCATCCTCGCCTGCTCGATGCCGATCGGGTAGAACTTGCTCTGCCAATCGTCGCCCCAGGTCTCGGCGGCGCAGTCCTGCAGCGGCATCAGGTTCTCGCGGTACTGCTGGGTGAGTGCTCCGGGCTGGAGTCCCAGCACGTCGGGCAAGGTGTTCGAGCTGGCGCGACTCTGCAGATCGACGAGGTACTCCGGGTAGTTGAAGATCGTCGCATCGATCTTCGAGCCCTCGTTCTCGGCCTGGAAGGCCTCGATCATCTGACGGGTCGTCTGCTCGATGGGGCTCCACGAGCGGAACGTGATGGTGTCGCTGGAGGCGTTCCCCGACGCGTCCGGCGCTGCGCCTCCTGCGCATGCGGTGACGCCGAGAGCGGTGATGACCGTCGCCACACCCGCCAGGCTCCTCTTGAGCTTCATCTGCAATCCCCTTACTTCGCTGTAAAAGTCCTCGGCGGAATGCCGGATGCGCTCAGTTTAGGTTTATTTGCGTATTGGGAGCCAGGAATCCGCGGTAGATCGGGGAAAGTCTTTCTATTTCTGTGTTTTTATATGCCTTGCTCATCGAAAACGAAAGCGGTGATGTGCACAGACGCCGCAACGACGCGGATGGCCGGTTTCCCTTCCGCAACACCACACCGGGACGACGGATGCCGCGACCCCTTCGGGCCGCGGCATCCGTCGTCCTGCGGGGTGCTTCAGCTCAGCCAGGCGGGTGCGCGGCCTCGCAGGAACGCCCCGTCGAGGGAGAAGCGCCCCGCTCCCGTGAGGGCGAGCGCCAATGCGGCGGCACCGAGCACCGCGACGAACTCGTATCCGCCCTCGCCCACCCAGAGGCCTGCAGGCAGGTGCACGGCGATGACGGCGACGATCATGTCGATCGCCAGCAGGATCCCCACCGGACGGGTGAAGAGTCCGAGGATCAGGAGGATGCCGCCGATGAGCTCGACGAACGCGACCACCGGGCCCGCGATCTCGGGGAGGGGAATCCCCATGCCGGCGAAGCTGCCGATGGTTCCGGGGAGTGTGAACTCGAAGATCTTCTGCGCGCCGTGCGCGGCGAAGATCGCGCCGACGACGATGCGGAGGACCAGGAGTCCCAGCGAGGGTGCGGCGGAAGGGGCTGTGGTGTTCGTCATGAGGAGTTCTTCCTTCGTGGCAGGACACCCGCGCGCCAGGCGCGGAGCAGGGTCTTTCCCTGCGTCCACGCTAGGAAGAGGACATTTCCATCTCCTGTGACCTTTCACGTGTGACGTTTCACCGGTGTGCGGCGACCACCTCGGCGACAGCGGTGCGCTCGGCGTCTGTCGGTTCGGCGATCGCCATCCGGCAGTGCGTGTCGACCACGTCGAGCACACGGTACGCCTCCTTCATCCGCGCCATGTCACCGCCGATGAGGGCGACGACCTCGTCGACGGCGGACTGGGCGACGACGATGGCGTCCGCATCGCCGGACCGGCCGGCCTCGGCGAGGGCACGGAACGGCTTCGGCGTGACCGACGACACCCCGGAGACGACCCCCTGCGCTCCTACGTCGACGGCGGCGATCAGGTCGCGGTCGGCACCGGTGTAGAGATCGAAGTCGGCGGGCACCACGGCACGGTAGGCGGCGATGTCGTCGAGCGAGAGCTCGCTGATCTTGGCGCCGACGACGTTGGGCAGTTCCGCCAGCCGCGCCAGCAGTTCGGGCGACACCGGGTTGCCGCTGCGGGCGGGGTAGATGTACACGTACAGACGTCCGTCGCCGACAGCCTCCGACACCGCGCGGTAATAGTCGTAGATCGAGTCGTCGGTCGCGCGCAGGTAATAGGGCGTGAGCGCGGCGAACTCCACGGCCCCCAGCGCACGGGCGATCTTCGTCAGGCGCACCGCTTCGAAGGTGCTCGGGCGCCCGACGTGCACGACCACACGCATGCGGCCCTCCAGCTCGGCGAGCGCCGCCTCGACGATGGCGGTGAACTCCTCGGCATCGACCGCGGGGAACTCCCCCGTCGTCCCGAGCACGAACGCCCCTTCATTGCCCGAGGTGGCGACGAATCGGAAGATCGCACGCGAGCCCTCGATGTCGAGGGTGCCGTCGCGGTGGAACGCGGTGGGCACGGCGGTCAGGATGTCGTAGCGGGTCACTTCTCGGTCTCCTCGGAGTTCGTGCGGGGCTTACGGGCACGCCGCCGCGGGGCGTCGACGTTGCGGACGGTGGACGTGAGCAGATCCGGTTGCGCGGCGAGTTCGCCGTGCGCCTTCTCGATCTGCTGGATGCTGTCGTCGTGCAGGATCGAGTCGGCGAGCGCAGCGCGCTCGGCGCGCGGCTTGCGGGCGGCGCGGATCGCCGGCATCACGATCGAGAGCACGGCCAGCGCGAGCAGCACGAGCGCGATCGGGCTGACGACCTCGAAGAACGGACGCGTCGGCAGGATCGCCAGCGTGCGGGCGAGGTTCTCTTCCGCGAGCGGTCCGAGCAGCAGACCGAGCACCACGGGACCGGCCGGAACCTGCATGCGCTTGAGCAGCACGCCGATGACGCCGAAGACGAGCATCGTCACCACGGTGGAGAGACTGTTGGACGTGGCGTAGGTGCCGATGATGCAGAAGATCAGGATGCCGCTCCACAGGTACGGCTGCGGCACGTCGAGCAGCTTCACCATGCCCTTCATGCGCACCAGGCTGAGCGCGAGCGACAGGATCGTCGCGACCAGCATGATGCCGACGATCGAGACGACGAGGTCGGGACGGTTCGTGAAGAGTGTCGGACCGGGGGTGATGCCCCAGATGATCATGGAGCCGATCATCACGGCCATGACCGAGTCGCCGGGGATGCCGAGTGCCATCGTCGTGGTGAGCGAGCCACCGAGCGTGGCGCTGGAGGCGGTGTCGCTGGCGGCGACGCCCTCGATCGATCCCTTGCCGAACATCTCGGGGTGCTTGGAGACCTTGCGCGCCCGCTCCCAGCCGATGAGCCCGGCGATGTCACCGCCGGCGGCCGGGATGAGCCCGACGCCGAGTCCGACAGCGCCGCCGACCGCGGTCGCCCGACCGCTCTGCTTCAGCTCGGCATGGTTCGGCCACCAGCGGCCGAGGCTCGAGATGGGACGCACAGCGGACTTCCGATGGGTGAGCAGCTGGTCGAACAGCTCGGCGATGCCGAAAAGGCCGATGATGACGGCGATGAAGTTCACACCCTCGACCAGTTCGAGCACGCCGAAGGTGAAGCGCTGGTCGGCGGTGGCGGCGTACGTGCCGACGCTGCCGAGCATCAGCCCGAAGAGGCCGGCGAGGATGCCCTTGAGCATCGACTTGGACGAGATGCCGATCATGATCGCGATGCCGAAGACGACGAGGGCGAACAGCTCGGGAGACTTGAAGTAGTCGCGGGCGAAGCTGGCGATCGGCACGGCGGCGACCGAGAACAGCACGAGCGAGGCGAGGATTCCGACCGCCGAGACGATCGCGGAGATCGTGAGCGCGAGGCCTGCTCTTCCCTGCTTGGCCATCGGGTAGCCGTCCAGGGTGGTGGCGATGGATGCCGGCGTTCCCGGGGTGTTGATGAGGATGGATGGCACCCGGTCGCCGAAGTTGGCCGCGACGTAGATCGTGAGCAGCACCGCGAGGCCCTGCACCGGCTCGAGGGTCATGGTGAAGCCGGCGGCGAGAGCGACCGCCATGGTCGCGGTGATACCGGGGAAGGCGCCGACCATGAACCCGAGAACGAGGCCGACGAGCATGTAGAGCAGGATCGAGATGTCGAGGAGCGAGTTCAGCCCCTCCAGGAGCGCGTTCACAGGGGGATCCTCAGGAGCATGCCGAACACGACGTAGACGAACGCCGTGACGGAGACGGAGTAGATGACGAGGCTCAGCCAGCGGCGGTGGCCGTAGAGGAGCATGAGAGCCGCCATGAGCAGGGCACAGGCCACCGGGAACACCTCGACCCGGTAGCCGAAGAGGATGACCGAGCCCAGCGCCCACAGGGCGATGAAGCCGCCGGCGATCGCGAGCGTGGCGATCACTCGGACGACGCCACCGGGCTGGATGCGCTCGAGGTCTTCGCGGGTGGGGGCGGGACGGGTGATCGCGACGGCGAGCAGCGCGATGGCGACGACGACTCCGGCGACCCCGATGACGAGGGGCCAGAAGCGGGCGTCGATCTGTCCGGGAGCGGCCTCGCGCCGCAGCGGGATCTGCGTCGAGAGGAACAGGTAGCCCGCCGTGAATGCCAGGGCGACGACGGCGAACACGATCTCGAGCGGACGCGAGGCGGGTGCACCCTGATATTCGTCGCCCGCGACGGCGTCCGGTGGGGACGCCTCCGATGCAGAGGTCGACATGTTGCTCCTTTCGTGATCCGAGAAGTGAGGGGGAGCCCTGCGGGGCCGGGAACGCGCCCGGCCCCGCAGTCTTCTGAACTGCAGTCTTCTGAACCGGGGTCTTCTCAGCCCAGGAGGTCCTTGAACAGGTCGAACTGCTCGTCGACGAACGTGGTCCATTCGGCGGAGTCGCGGTACACGACCAGGTTCCCGGCGTCGGCCTGGAACTTCTGGTAGCTGTCCGACTCGACGGCTTCCTTGACTGCGGCCTCGAGCGTCGACTTCACGTCGTCGGGCAGCCCCTTGGGAGCGTAGATTCCACCCCAGCCACCGAAGATCACGTCTTCACCGATGGCTTCTTCGACCGTCTGGACATCTTCCGCGTCGGGGTGGCGCTCGTCGTTCATGACAGCCAGGATCCGCACGGCCTCGCCCTGCGCGAGAGCCTCGCCGAGTCCGGAGACCGCCGCGACCGTCTCCCCGGATGCCGCCGCCGCGACCGCCGTCGCTCCCCCGTCGTAGGGCACCGGCGTGAACTCGGCGTCGGTCGCTGTGCCGAGCCCGATGGTCGCGGCCTCCCAGATCGAGCCGGCGCCGGAGTTCGCCACCGTGACCGCACCGGACTTCGCCTGAGCGACGAGGTCTTCCAGCGTCTCGATGCCGCTGTTCGCGCCGACGGTGACCACGCCCGGCGCCAGCATGATCTGGCCGAGCAGGTCGAAGTCGTCCGGGAGCACGTTCGCGCTCTGCGTGGTGTTCAGCATCGCGATCTCGACGGGTGCAAATCCGATGACGTAGCCGTCGGGATCCTGCGCACCCACGTACTCCATGGCGAGCGCTCCGGCAGCGCCCGGCATGTTCTCCGGGATCACGCTGACGCCGAGGATCTTCTCGAGCTCCGTGGCGAGCGCGCGCGACGAGAGATCGGAGCCTCCGCCGGGGTTGGCCTGGATGATGAGGCGGATGTCGTTCTCGGGGAAAGTGGAACCGGCGTCCGCGCCCTGTTCGACCTTGGTGCAGGCCGAGACGATGAGAGCGGTGGCTGCGAGGGCGGCGATCGCGGCGGCCGCCCGGGTGATGCGCTTGCGGGGCATCTTTGCTCCTCTACGTGGGTCGACCCTGTTGTCGACCCCTTGAACGTATCAGTGTTGACTGTTAACAGTCAACACTGACGTGGCTCTCCTGACCTCGCTCGCGCTCACGCGTGCTCAGGCGCGGGCGGCGATCTCGCTCAGCATGCGCTCGCGGGCACCGTCCAGATGCTCCGACAGCACCGTGGCCGCCTGGCTCGGCGGGCCGCTGCGCATCACCTCGAGGAGCTTGACGTGATCGCTCGAGGATTCGTGCAGATCCTCGTCGTGGTTGATGGTGACTTCGAGCAGCGCCGTGAATGTCGGCAGGTACTGATTCCACGCGCCTTCGAGGCGCGGGTGGTCGGCGAGCGCGTAGATCTGCGAGTGGAACTCCAGGTCGGCCGTCACGAAGGCCGCGTGATCGCCGGCGTCCGCCGCCTCGCCCATCCGCGCGACTGCAGCATCCATCCCCTTCCAGCGGGCATCGTCGCTGACGCGCATGGCTCGGGAGAGGGCGAGCTGCTCGAGGGCACCGCGCAGACTGTAGAGCTGATCGACATCGTCGCGGGTGAGCCCGACGATGTAGACCCCGCGCGGACGCTGCACCTCGACGAGCTTCTCGAAGCTCAACTGGGTGAGGGCATCGCGCACGGGGCCACGACTGACCGAGAACTCCTCGGCGAGCGCCTCTTCGGTGATGCGCGCACCCGGTGCGAGTTCGCCCCGCACGATGCGGTGCCGGAGCACTCGGGCCACCTGCGCGCCGAGTGACTCTCCACGCTTCACGGACTGCGTCATGGCGACCTCCTGTTAACAGTTGACAGGATACACACCGGAAGGGAGGACCGGGCCGGGCGCAACTTCTCGGCGCAACTTCTCGGCGCTGCCTCTAAGCGCTGCCTCTAGGCGCTGCCTCGCGGGTCCCAGAGCACGACCTCGGTCGAGCGACGCAGCCGGCGACCGGTCGGCATGGGCACGACACCTGCGGAACCCGCGGCGAACACCCGCACGCCCGGACGATTCTCCCGTTCGGTGCGCAGGGCGCTCTCGAGCACGGCGATCCGGTTGCGCAGCGCCCTGTTCTCGTCTTCGAGGTCGAGGAGTCGAGCGATCGCGGGAAGGCTCACTCCTTCGGAGGAGAGCTGTGCGACCTCACGCAGCTGCTCGATGTTGCGGGACGAGTAGCGGCGCGAGCCGCCCGAGGTGCGGCCGGGGACGACGAGGCCGATGCGGTCGTACTGCCGCAACGTCTGAGGGTGCAGGCCGGAGAGCTCGGCGGCGGCCGCGATCGCGAACACCGGGGTGTCGGCGTTCATCATGAACGCCTCCACCCCGGTGATCGCTTCCGACTGCTCATCGCCGGGCCTTCGCCATCAACTCGGCTCGCGGGTTCTCGTCGGGCTCGAGTTCCTGGAACTTCTCCAGCGCCGCACGTGCGGCCTCGTCGAGGTGCGTCGGCACCGCGACCTGGAGCTCGGCGAGCAGATCGCCCGTGCCCTTCGACGTCGCGACTCCTCGCCCCTTGACCCGCAGCACCCGCCCGGAGGGGGTGCCGGGCGCGACGCGGAGCTTGACCACGTCGCCGCCGAGGGTCGGGACCTCGATGGTCGCGCCCAGGGTCGCCTCGGTGAAGGTCACGGGCACCACGACGCGCAGGTTGAGACCGTCACGCGTGAAGACCGGGTGCGGCCGCACCGTGATCTGCACCACGATGTCACCGCTCTCCCCGCCATCCGGCGAGGGACGACCACGGCCGCGCAGACGGATCTTCTGCCCGTCGGCGACACCAGCGGGGATCTTCACCTTGAACGGCTTGCCGTCTTCGCCCTGCAGCGAGATGGTCTCGCCCTGCACGGCGGTGACGAAGTCGAGCGTGGTGCGCGCGGTCACGTCGGCACCGCGCTGCGGTCCGCCGAAGCCGCGGTAGCCGCCGCTCGGCTGGCCGAAACGTCCGCCGCCGAAGCTCGCACCCTGACCCTGGTTGAACATCGCGAAGATGTCCTCGAAGTCCGCCGTCTGCCCTCGACCCTGCTGGCCGAAACGGCTGAACACGTCTTCGAAGCCGCCTGCGCCCTGGCCGCCCGCCGTGAAGCGGGCACCGGAGCCCATGGCTCGGATCTCGTCGTACTCCTTGCGCTGTTCCGCGTCGGAGAGCACCGAGTAGGCCTCGCTGATCTCCTTGAACCTCGCCTCGGCCTTGGCATCACCCTGATTGGAGTCCGGGTGATACTTGCGGGCGAGCTTGCGGTACGTCTTCTTCAGTTCCGCATCGCTGACGTCCTTGGACACCCCGAGGGTCTTGTAGAAGTCCTTGTCGAACCAATCCTGGCTGGCCATCGATCACCTACCCTTCCGGGACAGCGACGACGACCTTCGCAGGACGCAGCTCGACATCGCCGAGACGGTAGCCCACCTCGACGACCTCGAGGATCGTGGTCTTCTCGGCGCCGGGCGTCGGCTGCTGGAAGATCGCCTCGTGACGCTGCGGGTCGAATTCCTCGCCCTTCTCGCCGTATGCGACCACTCCGAGACGCTCCACGACCGTGCGCACCTTATCGGCGATCACGGCGAAGGGCGTGCCCTCCACCAGATCACCGTGCTGGGCCGCGCGATCGAGGTCGTCGAGCACGGGGACCAGGCCCTTGGCGGCCTCGCCCTTCGCCCGCTCGATCTCGACCTGCCGCTGCTCTTCGGTGCGGCGACGGTAGTTGGCGTACTCGGCCTGCAGACGCTTGAGGTCGTTCAGCAGAGTGGACTCGAGGTCGGCGAGCACGGCGTCTTCCGCCGCGGCCTCACCGGTCTGGGTCGCGCCGAGGATGTCGTCGACCGTCAGGTCGTCGGGAGCACCGTCTGCCGGGGTCTCGTCCGAGCCCTCGGCGGCCTGCGCATCACGGGAGTCCTGGTGGTGCGGCGCGGGGCCGGATGCCTGAGCATCCGACCCCTCGCTGCGACCTTCGGCGGACTCAGGATTCTGGTTCTCGTCGAAGTTCTTGTCGGTCATGGTTACTTCTTCTCGTCCTCGTCGTCGACGACCTCGGCGTCGATGACGTCCTCGTCGGAGGAGGGGGCGTCACCGGTCGGGGCCTCGCCGTCAGCCGAAGCGCCGGCAGCGGCATCCGCCTGCGAGGAGGCGTAGATGGCCTCGCCGAGCTTGGACTGCGACTGGTTGAGCTTGTCGAACGCGGTCTTCACAGCGTCGTCATCCTCACCGGCCAGAGCCGTCTTGAGCGCGTCGACGTCGGCCTTGACCTCGGTCTTCACGTCTTCAGGCAGCTTGTCGTCGTTCTCGGTGATCAGCTTGTCGATCGAGTACGCGAGCGTCTCGGCCTGGTTGCGGACCTCGGCGGCCTCGCGACGCGCCTTGTCCTCGGCCGCGTGCTCCTCGGCCTCGCGCACCATGCGCTCGATGTCTTCCTTCGACAGCGAGGAACCGCCGGAGATGACGATCGACTTCTCGGTGCCGGTGCCCTTGTCCTTGGCGGACACGTGCACGATGCCGTTCGCGTCGATGTCGAAGGTGACCTCGATCTGCGGGATGCCCCGGGGAGCCGGGGCGATACCCGTCAGCTCGAACGTACCGAGCGGCTTGTTGTCGCGCGTGAAGTCACGCTCACCCTGGAACACCTGGATCGCGACGGACGGCTGGTTGTCGTCTGCCGTGGTGAAGGTCTCGCTGCGCTTGGTCGGGATGGCCGTGTTGCGCTCGATGAGCTTGGTCATCATGCCGCCCTTGGTCTCGATGCCGAGGCTGAGCGGGGTGACGTCGATGAGGAGGACGTCCTTGCGCTCGCCCTTCAGGACACCGGCCTGCAGTGCGGCACCGACGGCGACGACCTCGTCCGGGTTGACGCCCTTGTTCGCGTCCTTGCCGGTCTCGCGCTTGACGAGCTCGGCGACCGCTGGCATACGGGTCGATCCACCGACGAGCACGATGTGGTCGATCTCGGACACCTTGATGCCGGCTTCGCGGATGACATCCTCGAACGGCTTCTTGGTGCGGTCGAGGAGGTCCTTCGTGAGGTCCTCGAACTTCGCGCGGGTGATGGTCTCGGACAGCGACACGGGGCCGGAGTCGGTCAGCGACAGGTACGGCAGGTTGATGCTGGTCGAGGTCGAGGAGGAGAGCTCCTTCTTGGCCTGCTCCGCAGCTTCCTTGAGACGCTGCAGGGCGATCTTGTCACCCGAGACGTCGACGCCCGTGGTCTCCTTGAACTGCTTGATCAGGTAGTCGACCAGGCGCTGGTCCCAGTCGTCTCCACCGAGGCGGTTGTCACCGGCGGTGGCGCGCACCTGGATCGTGGAGAAGTCGTCGTCCTTGCCCACCTCGAGCAGCGAGACGTCGAAGGTTCCACCGCCCAGGTCGAAGACCAGGATGAGCTCGTCTTCCTTGCCCTTGTCGAGGCCGTACGCCAGAGCGGCAGCGGTCGGCTCGTTGATGATGCGCAGGACGTTCAGGCCCGCGATCTCACCGGCCTCCTTGGTGGCCTGACGCTCGGCGTCGTTGAAGTACGCGGGGACGGTGATGACCGCGTCGGTCACCGTGTCGCCCAGGTATGCCTCGGCGTCGCGCTTCAGCTTCATGAGGATGCGCGCGGAGATCTCCTGCGGCGTCCACTTCTTGCCGTCGACGTCGAAGGTCCAGTCGGTGCCCATGTGGCGCTTGACGGAAGCGATCGTCCGGTCGACGTTGGTGACGGCCTGGCGCTTCGCGGTCTCACCGACGAGCACCTCCCCGTCCTTGGTGAAGGCCACGACCGAAGGGGTCGTGCGGAAACCCTCGGCGTTGGCGATGACCTTGGGCTCGCCACCCTCGAGGACGCTGACGACGGAGTTGGTGGTTCCGAGGTCGATACCGACAGCACGTGCCATGTGTTCTCTCCTTTGTTGGAAGTTCTCTTCGTGGGAAGTTCTCTGTGTTCCAGAAATCTGCGGCGATCAGGAAAACCTGAGTCGCGATGACTCAAGTGTACGTGGGGGTCGACGAGGAGTCAAATGAACTTGATATGAACTGACTCAAGTTTGAGATGAAGAGCGCCCGCGGCGAAGGACGAGCACCCGACTCGCGACACGAAGGGGCTCAGAACGGGGGCACCGCGAAGTCTTCCGCGAAGGCGACGGTGTTCTGCGGGGGCGGTCGGTCGATGTAGCTCTTGCCGGTCGGACTCGTCCAGGCATACACGCCACCACCCAGAGATTCGACCGCCCACGGCGAGTGGTGTTTGAGCATGTGATGGCGTCGGCACAGGTGGCCGAGGTTTGATTCGCGGGTGTCTCCCCCGAGAGCGGCGTCGTGATGATGATCGATGTCGCAGTCGACGGACAGATGTCCGCAGGCAGGGAATCGACAGCGCTGATCCCTCGCTTTCAGATGTCGCTTCAGGTCGGACCCCGGACGATAGCGGTCCACCGCGAGGAGCGCCCCGTTGATGGGGTGGGTCAGCACTCGATCCCATCCGGAGACGGTGCCGGCGAGCGTGCGGGCAGTCGCGGAGTCGATGGGAGTGCAGCCGTTCAACTCGCCCGGCGCCCCACCGCCTCTGATGAGGGTGGTGACGGGGACGGTGATCGACACCGCTCCACGAATCCCCGAGAGGAGTCCCTCAGGAACGTCGTGCCCGATCGGAGCGCCGACAAGGAGCAGGTCGAGGGCGAGGTCGGCGCGGAGCTGAGCGACGGTGCGCGGATCCGAGGTGCGCGGATCCAAGGTGCGCGGATCCGAGGGCGAGTCTGCTTCCGGACCCGAAGGCCCATCCGTCCCTTGCACGATCTTGGCCATCTGCGTCAGCCGGTCGAACACACCGTGGACGAGGGTCGACGGCCCGAGCAGGCCGAGCTGTGACATCCCGTCGCCGATGTCTTTCACCCACACGGATCTCTTCTCCCGCGCGTCGAGGTGCCGATCCTCGATCGACCGCGCCTGGAATCGCTCAGCCACCCGCCGAGCCATGCGGCCCACCCGCCCCGGAGACTCCGCTTCGGCGAACGCGATCATCTGCGTCGCATAGGCGTCACGACTCGCCGCCTCATCCAGGTGCTCCCCTGCTTCGCAGATGACCCGCGCGTGCGCTGCACTGATGCGACCGGCGCCCTGCGCCTCCCAGACCAGCGGGAAGCGCTCCACGATCCATGCCGCGTCTGTCATCCGGCGCTGCACCGTCCGATCGCTCACCCGCAGGGCGGCGGCGAACTCGGCAGCCACCGTGCGCGCCGACATGTCGCCGCGATCGGGGTGCTCCGCCTGTTCGGCGACCTCGAGAGCGATGCGTGACCCCACCGCCAGGATGCCGTCGCGCGCGGCCTGCAGACTGCTGATCGTGCGCTCGACCTCGACGAGCATCTCGGTGAGCGCGGCGAGCGCGCCCACCTGCTCGAGCGTCGCATCAGCCAATGCCGTCATACCTGGAGTGAATCAGGGGCCACCGACATTCGAAGTCCCAGATCACAGGCGAAAAACGATATACCGGAATGTGAACGTTGCTGTGCTCGAGAGCGCCCGGAAAGCCGCTCAGCCCCCGCCGAGGGCGTCGGCCCACACCGCTCGATGCTCCCGTACGTACCGCAGGGCGTTCGCCCAGTGGTCGCCGTGCCCGTCCACGTACATCGAGGACCACGGCTCGTCGCCGACGGCGTGAGACCGCTCGAGCAGCGCGAGCATCGCCGCCGTCCGGTCCTCCATGCCGCGAGGCAGATCACGGCGCATGACATCGTCCGCCCGGTATCCGTCGACCAGCGCAGCGAGATCCCGAGATGCCTCCACCGGGTCTCGCCCGACGTCCGACAGCGCGAACGCCTGTGCCGCGTAGGCGAGGTCCCAGAGCCGGGTGCTCGGACCGGAGGCATCCCAGTCGATGAACACCCAGCGGTCGCCGATGACGAGGTTCCACGGCGCCAGATCGTTGTGGCAGATGAGCTCGGCACCGGGCGCGACGATCGCGGTCTCCCAGACGGCATCCGCCTGCGGCGTGTATCCGGCACCGGCGTCGTGGATCTCCCGGATCATCGAGCCGACGCGCCGCAGCTCGGCCGCCGTCAGCCGCTCGCCGTCCATCGCCAGGGTTCCCGGCACGAACTCCACGACCTGCCGGCCTCGTTCATCGCGGCCACGCGGTTCCGGCGCATCGACGCCCGCCATCCGCAGCGCCGCGACGAAATGATCGACGCTCGGGGTAGCTGCCGTCCACGCCTTGCGCACCGTGTCGCCGATGCGCACAACGACCCCGCTCGCGTTCCCTCCTGCCAGCACCTCTTCGTCCACGCGTCGACGTTAGCGCGCCGATGCCCCGCCGTCCCACCGCGATACTTGACCCTGACACAGTGGCAGACGGGAGAACTGAGGCATGTTGTCCATCGGAGCGTTCGCGCAGATCGGCCAGGTGACCCACCGGATGCTCCGGCATTGGGACGCCGCGGGTCTGCTCGAGCCCGCCCACGTGGACGAGTTCAGCGGTTATCGCTCCTACGATCCGTCACAGCTGGAACGGCTGCACCGGATCGTCGCCCTGCGCCAGCTGGGGTTCGGGCTCGATGACATCTCCGCGATCCTCGACCGTGGCGTCGATGCCGAGCGCATCGCCGCGCTGCTGCGGATCCGTCGCGCAGAGGTCGAGCAGGAGCACCGTGTCGCCGCAGAGAGACTCGTCGACGTGGAAAGGCGCCTCCACCTCATCGAGAGAGAGAATCACATGTCCCAGATCGAGATCATCGACAAGCCGCTCCCCGCTGTCCGCCTGGCCGCGATCCGCACCATCGTCGCCGACCAGCCCGCCGTCGCCGGAGTCGTCGGTCCCGCATTCGATGCAGTGGCGGAGATCATCGGCGACGACCACTCCCTGTCGACCCCGATCGCCCAGTACGAGACACTCGACGACGGCCTGCAGGTCATCGCCGGATACACCTATGCCGGACCCGCACGGGAAGGTCTCGAGATCATCGAACTGCCTCCGGCGGACGAGGCCGTGTGCGGCATCCATCTCGGTTCGATGGAGCACATCGCAGAGAGCTGGCACGCGATCCACACCGAGATCGTGGCCCGCGGCCTGGTGCACGACGGCCCCTGCCGCGAACTCTACGTGCGCGCCGTCTCCGACGACCAGTCCGACTGGGTCACCGAACTGCAGCAGCCCGTGCGAAGAGGCTGAGCAAAGAGGCTGAGGCGCACGGCGCCGCGAGCGTCGAACAGTGGCAGGATGAGAGTAAGGCGAGCCTTACCGGCCGCCCCGGCGGTGTCGCCCGGCAGACGCCGCGGCATGGATCCGTCCCTTTCTCGGAAGGACCGTGCGGATGAGATCTGCGGTGATGGGCGGGAGCGACAGCACCGATTACGACGTGCTCATCGTGGGCGGCGGGCCGGCCGGCCTGTCCGCCGCCCTCAACCTCGGACGCGCACTCATGCGGGTGCTGGTGATCGATGCCGATCGTCCGCGCAATGCTGCGACCCTGCGATCGCACGGCTTTCTCACCCGCGACGGCATCCCGCCGCAGGAGCTGCGCCGGCTCGCCAGGGAGGAGCTCTCGGCCTACCCGGACGTCGAGGTGCGAAGGCGCACCCGGGTCACCGCGCTCCGCCCGAGCGACGGCGGGTTCGCGGCCGGGATCGGGCGCCGCGAGGCGGAGACGACGGTGACCGCACGCACCGTGCTGCTCGCCACCGGCCTGCGCGAGACGCTCCCCGAGGTGCCGAACCTCCGTGGCTACTACGGCATGAGCCTGTTCAGCTGCGCCGCCTGCGATGCCTGGGAGCTCCGAGGTCGTCGCCTCGCCCTCATCGGTGAGGCACCCGACATCGCCGAACGCGCCCGCCTCATCGGTCGCCTGACCGACAACCTCACGGTGTTCACCCACGGCGCAGATGTGGTCACAGCAGAGGAGGAGGCCGAACTCGCCGCCGCCGGGATCGCCGTACGCCGGGAACCCATCGTCGAGCTCGTCGGCGACCGAGGTCAGATCGAGAGCATCCGCCTTGGTGACGACACGACGGTCGCCATCGACGGCGGATTCGTACGTCCCGAATGGCACAGCACGCTGTCGTTCCTCGAGGGGATCGCTCCGACGACGGACGATGCCGGGCACCTGCGCATCGACCGTTCCGGGCGCACAGACGTGCCAGGCTTGTACGCCGCAGGCGACGCGGCGGCTCCCGGACCGCAGCAGCTCATCGTCGCGGCAGGTGCGGGCGCTCGGGTCGCGGCGGTCATGGTGCACGACTCGATCGGCGTGGCCACAGCGCACTGAGGCAGGATCAGCGCACTGAGGCAGGAACGAGCATCGGCGAGAGGGCGGAGCAGAGCGGGGCTAGGCTGACCGGCATGACGCGCACTTCCTCCCACACCCTGCGCCTGACCGCCGCGGCCGTCGCCGCCCTGGCCGTCCTGTCCCTCAGCGGATGTCTGTACGCGCAGATCCCGACGGGCTCGCCCTCCGACGCCCCCTCCGCGGGCACGGACACCGACGCACCGGCCGACGGCCCCTCCGGTTCGACCCTGAGCTTCACGGAAGGGCTCGATCTCGCGAGCGACACCTACATCGAGTGGGGCGACGGTCTCGTCGTCGACGACGGGTGGAAGATCGTTGCCCCGGACGACGGCAACGGCGGGTGGACCTACGGCACCGTCGACGGCACCTGCACCGCACGGTTCTGGCAGGGTCACACGACCGACGTGCCCGTGGTCCCCGGTGACGACAGCACGTCGTCCGATGCGATCCTCGGCGTGCTGCTGCAGATGCCGACGGCAGACGTCACGCCGCTCGCCACCACCGGAGAGTTCAGCTACATGGCGGGAGGGAACGGGGGCGTCGAGACGCGTCAGGTCGTCGGAGTGGACGGCAGCCGCACCTGGCTGATGGCCGCGCGCGCTTTCACCCAGACCGGGGTGGGACTCTCCGTGATCGTGGACTGCACCGCCGGAGACGCCGAGGCGACCATGGCGAAGATCAATGAGGAGAATGCGGTCGTCGTCACGCCCTGAACAGCGGAGGACAGCCCGCTTCGGCTCACTTCCCGCCGGGAGGGCCGATCAGCAGCAGGATGACGTACAGCGCGACGATGCCCACGACCAGCAGCAGCGCGAGCACCCACGGCCGCTGCAGGAACCACCGCATCAGCCGGTCGTACCAGCGACGATCACGTGGATCGTCCGTCGCCTCGAGGCGCCAGTCTCCGGTGAGTCGACCGGTGCGATGCAGCCAGATCTCCATGGGGATCGTCGCATACGGGACGATGGCACTGGCCACCGCGAGCACGCCGACGCCGGCATGCCAGCGCTGGTTGAGGGCGACCAGGATCGCCGTCGCGGCGTACGACAGGAACACGAACCCGTGGATGCCACCGCCCACGGTCACCACGACTCCGGGAGCGCCGACGGCGCGCGCGATGATCGCGGAGATCAGGATCGTCCAGGTGATCGCCTCGGCGATCGCGAGAACTCGGAACAGGCGGTCGGGGGTGCGGAACACGGTACTCCTCGGGTGGTGTCCCTCCACCGTATCCGCACGCTCGGGGCTCCGAATCAACCGAATGGTTGAGGTCGGTCAGCGGGGTGCCGGCACCGCACAGCGCATCGTCGCGCGGCCGCGACGGAATAGCGAACGGCGCGACGGAATAGCGAACGGCGCGACGGCGTTGCCGAAGGCATGGTGACAGTGGACGCGGATGCGCTCTCGAACGTGCTCGGCTCCGTCGACCTCCGTGTCGGCATCGGTCGACGCGCCTCGCTGCCTGCGGGATCGCTGCTGCCCATTCCGGCCGACAGCATCACCCTGGTCTACGTCGCCGCGGGCGGCGTGCACGGGCACCCGCCGCTCGGCGACGGCTGCCGACTCGACGTCGACACCGACCCGAAGCGCTTCTCGCTCGACGCCCTCGCCCTCGCCCCGAAGGGCCGCCGAGACAAGCTCGTCGCCGGTGACGCGTTCCTGACGCTCGGTCGTTCGCCCTTCGTCCTCGAAGCACAGGACGATACGAGTCTGATGATCGCCGACATCGAGCTCGCGGATGCGGCATCCCCGCTCCCCGCCCTGCTCCCCCCGTTCCTCACGGTCACCGGTTTCGACGCCGTGGAGCCCGCCGCCGCAGCCCTCGCCCTCAACATGGGCGTCATCGATCACGCGGTGACACCCGCGCGCCAGGGCGACCCCATCATCTGCCGCATGATGGCGACCACCGTGCTGCTGTCCCTGATCAGGGCATGGGCGGCGAACGGCTGCGCGCCGACAGGCTGGCCCTCGTTGTCGAACGATCCGTTCCTCGACCGCGTCGTCGACGCCATCCGCGAGGAGCCCGGCCGCGACTGGACGGTCGAGCGCCTGGCAGGCATCGGCGCCATGTCGCGGTCGACCTTCGCGGAGAGGTTCCGCAGCGCCGTCGGCCGCTCACCCGCGGACTACGTGACCGAGGTGCGTGTCGACGCGGCGAAGCGCATGCTCGAGGCCGGACGCAGCGTCTCCGACATCTCGCGCGAGCTGGGATACGCCTCCGACGAGGGGTTCAGCCGTGCGTTCCGACGCCGCACCGGCATGACCCCCTCGTCGTGGCGGCTCGCGCACCGCCTCCCCGTCTCGGCCTGAGGCCGCGTGCTGCTCAGGCCCTGCTGCTGACCCGGTTCGAGGCGCCGAACAGCACCGCGCCGGCGAGCAGCGCGATCGCGCCGATCACGTAGACGAGCTCGACGTTCAGGGTGTCGACGAGGAGACCGCCGATGCCCGCCGCCAGCGTGATCGCTCCCTGGAACCCGACGACCACGAGGCTGCCTCCCGCTTCGAGACGATCCGGCATGCGGTGACCGACCCAGGTGTTGGCGACGATCAACCAGGACGAGAAGAAGAAGCCCCACACCAGCACGACGATGCCGACGCCGATGATCGACCCCGAGAACAGGATCATCGAGAGCACGGACACGGCGATCACCAGCGGCGCGAACACCGCGAAGAACGCGAAGGTGCGGTCGATGACGAGCCCGATCGTGATGTTGCCGAGGAGCCCGCCGACACCGAACAGCGCCAGCAGCACCACGATGGTCGAGGCGTCGACCTCCGGGATGCGCTCCAACGCGAGACGCACATAGGTGTAGGCGAGGAAGTGTCCGAGCACCACCAGAACGTGTCCGACCATGCCGAGACCGATCCCCGGGCGGCGCAGCGTGTCCACGAGCAGACGCAGGCTCGACGCCCTCTCGGCCGGAACCGAGGGCAGCGCGAAACGCAGGACGACGGCGAGGACGACCATCAGCGCGCCGGCGATGGCGAAGACCATCCTCCAGTCGACGAGCTCGCTCAGCATGACGCCCAGCGGCACCCCGGCCACCGTCGCCAGCGACACTCCGGCCGAGGTGAACATGACACCGCGACCAAGGTTCTCCGGTCCCGCGAGCCGTGCGGCGACCGTGATCGACATCGCCCAGAACGCGCTGATCGCGGCGCCCAGCAGGAAGCGCGCCAGCAGCACGATGATCAGGTTCGGGGCGATCGCGACGATGAGGTTCGACACGGCGGCCGCGAGCGCCATCCACACGAGCAGCGACCGTCGATCGAGCCGCGGGAACATGAGTCCGACGGTCGGCGCGACCACGAGCCCCACCAGCGCGGTGACCGTGACCGTCTGCCCTGCCTGCCCCGGGGTGACCCCGAGCCCGTCGGCCATCTCGGTGAGGACGCCGTTCGGAAGGAACTCGGCCGTGACCAGCAGGAACCCCATCAGCATCAGGACGATCAGTCCGCCGTAGCGGATACGGGCAGCCGCGGACGGCGGCACGGTGGGGACGGGGGCAGTCGTGGTCATGTTCTCCACACTCGCAGTCCTCGGAGGCCGACGCCCGATCAGGCGTCCGCCGCATCCGACCATTCGTCCGGTCCGGTTCCGGCGGGCTCACTCCGCCTCTGGACACGGTGTCGTCGACGCCCTAGGCTCGACGACGCACCGGGAGCATCCCGGGAAGCCCGAGCGGAAGGAGCCGAGGACATGAACACCGTCTTTGTCGCGCTCTCCGCCGACCACCTTCCCCTCGAGGCCACCCGCTCCTGATCCTGGTGTGGCCTCCTGCTCCCGGAGCCATATCTTGTCTGATCTCTTCGCTTCCTCGGAAGCCGCGTCCTTCGACGCACAATCCCTCGCACCATCCTTCGACGCGCAATCCTTCGACGCCACCGGACTCGACGCACCAGCGTTCGATGGCACCGTGTTCGACTCCCTCGAGACCGAGCTCTCCTTCGCCGAGGTCGACCCCGGCGAAGGCCAGCGGTGGACCACCTGGCCGGCGGTCACACCGTCCGAGCGTGGTCCCGAACCCCGGCCCGCGTGGGTCGTGACCTCTGCCGGGGCGCTCGACACAGAGCGGGGCATCCTCAAGACCGGCAAGGAAGCCGACGTGTTCCTGCTCGAAAGAGCGGTGCCTGGCGACTCCACACAGCACAGCCTGCTCGCCGCGAAGCGATACCGCAGCGCCGAGCACAGCAGCTTCCACCGCTCGTCGATCTACACCGAGGGCCGCAGCACCCGGAACACCCGCGATACGCGTGCGCTCGCACGGAAGTCGGTCCACGGCCGCGAGGTGGCCGCGGCGCAGTGGTCGTTCGCCGAGTTCGAGGCCCTCTGCCGGATGTGGGAGCTCGGCGCACCCGTGCCGTACCCGGTGCAGGTGAACGGCACCGAGGTGCTGATGGAGTTCCTCGGCACCTCCGACGGCACGGCCGCGCCCCGCCTCGCCCAGGTGCGCAGCGATCGCACCGAGCTGCAGGACTTCTACGCGCAGACGGTCGACCTGATGCGGACCTTCGCCGCAGCCGGCTTCGCGCACGGCGACCTGTCGGCATACAACCTGCTCGTGCACGAAGGGCGGGTGCGCGTGATCGACCTGCCGCAGATCGTCGACATCATCGCCAACCCACAGGGGCTCGACCTGCTGCACCGCGACTGCATGAACATCTGCGAGTGGTTCACCCGGCGTCGCGTCGACTGCGACCCCGAGGAGCTGTTCGCCGAGCTGCTCGCCGCCTCGTACGCCTGACACGCCCCCACCCGCCCGGTGCCCTGCTCCGGTCGCGATATTCCAGGTTGGATCCGGAATCTGGCTGGAATATCGCGACCGGAGCAGAGATCTGGAGACCCGGGGGGCTGGATCGGGAGGGGGTGGAAGGCGGGGCGGGAGGCCGGGGGCCGGTGGACTCAGGCCGCGAGGCGGGCGGCCAGCAGCGTCACGAGCTCATAGACCACGTGGCTCGCGGCGATACCGGTCATCTGCGCGTGGTCGTAGGCGGGCGACACCTCGACCACATCCGCCCCCACGATGTTCTGCGAGGTCAGGGCACGCAGGATCCGCAGCAGCTCACGGCTCGTGAGCCCGCCCGCCTCGGGGGTGCCGGTGCCGGGGGCGTGGGCGGGGTCGAGCACGTCGATGTCGATCGACACGTACAGCGGCTTGTCGCCGATGCGCTGCAGGATGCGGGCGATGGCGGCCTCGACCCCGTGCTCCTCGATGTATTCGCTCGACACGATCGAGAAGCCGAGGCGCTCGTCGTCTTCCAGGTCCTGCTTGGAGTACAGGGGTCCGCGGGTGCCGACGTGGCAGCTCGCGGTGAGGTCGATCAGCCCCTCCTCGCTCGCGCGTCGGAAGGGTGTGCCGTGCGTGATGGGGGCCCCGAAGTAGGTGTCCCAGGTGTCGAGGTGCGCATCGAAGTGCAGCACAGCGACCGGACCGTGCTTCGCCGCGACCGCACGCAGCAGCGGCAGGGCCACAGTGTGGTCGCCGCCGATCGTGACGATGCGCTGCACC
The DNA here is from genome assembly GCF_052115285.1 of Microbacterium sp. 2RAF4. Taxonomy (NCBI): domain Bacteria; kingdom Bacillati; phylum Actinomycetota; class Actinomycetes; order Micrococcales; family Microbacteriaceae; genus Microbacterium; species Microbacterium sp. 2RAF4. Next base: position 1,340,435 of record NZ_JBFRGI010000002.1, read on the forward strand.
TGCTCGCCGAGCGCCAGCGCCGCGCGCTCGACCTCGGTCACGGCCTCGGTGAGGTCGAAGGGGTTGACCGGGATGTCACCGGCGTCCACCACCTGCGCGATCGCGAAAGGCGACACATCCTGGGCCGGGTTGTAGGGGCGCAGCAGCCGCGAGGACTCCCGCACGTGCGACGGGCCGAAGCGCGTGCCCGGTCGGTAGCTCACACCGGAGTCGAAGGGGATGCCGACGACGGCGATGTCCGCACGCGGCACGTCTTCGATGCGGGGCAGCCGGGCGAAGGTCGCGATGCCGGAATACCGCGGGTTCACGGAGGCGTCGATGGGGCCGATGTTGTCGGTCATTGCTCGTTCCTGTTCGTCGGGGATGTCGAGGGATTCAGAGCGCACTCTGCGGGATGTGCACCAGCTGCACTCCCCCGTCGGCGATCGCGGTGCGGATGCTCGACGCGATGTCGTCGCGGCGTTCCACCCTGCGTCCGATCGCGCCGAAGGCCGTGGCGAGCGCCGCCCAGTCGGGCTGCACCAGGTCGACGCCGATCGGCTCCATGCCGCGGTCGACCTCGTTCTGACGGATCTCGGCATAGCCGCCGTTGTCGACGCACACGATCGTGATGTCGAGGCGCTGTTCGACCGCCGTCACCAGCTCGTTCACGCAGAACATCAGAGCGCCGTCGCCGATCACGGTCACGACCGGGTGCTCGGTCTGCGCGACCCTGGCACCGATCGCGGCAGGAAGGCCGTAGCCGAGGGTGGCGTAGGTCGGGGTGTAGAGCAGGGAGTGCGGACGAGCCGACGACAGCACGCTGCCGAGCGCCATGTAGACGATCTGCGACGAGTCACCCGCGACGATGGCGTCGGCGGGCAGGGCCTCGACGATGAGCTCGGCCAGTGCCACCGTGTCGGGGGCGGTCGCGCGCATCTCGGCATCGATCGCGGCGCGCGCTGCGGCGAGGTCGCGCGGCGAGCGGCCCTCGGCGGAGTCGGTGGGGATGGCGGAGTCGGTGGGGATGGCGGAGAGCAGCGCCCCCAGTACGGCAGCCGCGTCGCCGGTGAGACCGACGGTCGCGGTCAGGTTCTTGTCGCGCTGCGAGGGCGAGATGTCGATGCGGATGACCGCGCCCCCCGCCTCGAGCCGCGGCGCCCACAGCTCGGCCTCACCGAGCTTCGAGCCGACCACGAGCAGCACGTCGGCGGTCTCCGCGATCGAACGGGCGGCGGCCAGACGCAGGTTCGAGCCGAGCGAGAGCGGATGCCGCTCATCGACGACGCCCTTGCCGTTCAGCGTGGTCAGCACGGGGGCACCGAGGCGCTCGGCGAGCGTGGTGACCTCATGCGCGGCATCCACGGCCCCACCACCGGCGACGATCACCGGCGTCTTCGCCTCCACCAGCAGCCGGGCCGCTTCGGCGAGCGCCGCCGGATCACCGGAGACCCGCGCAGGGACCGGCCGCGGCTGCCGCGCCTCGGCCGGAACGTCGGCGGGGGCTTCCAGCACGTCGAGCGGGACCTCGATGTGCACGGGGCGCGGACGACCTGTGCGGAACAGCGCGAACGCGTCGTGCACCGCCTCGACCGCCTCGGCAGCGCTCGACACCCGACGCGACCACTCGGCGATGGCGGCGACCATCGCCGAGGCGTCCTTCGTCTCGTGGAGCGTGCCCACGTCGGCGAACTCCGCGCCGAGCGGCACTCCCGGGGAGAGCACGATGAGCGGGCGCGACTCGCAGAACGCCGTGCCGATCGCGCTCATGGCGTTCTGCAGTCCGGGGCCGGAGGTGGTGATCACGACGCCGGGGAGGCCGGTCTGCTGGGCCCAGCCGTCGGCACCGTAGCCGGATCCCTGCTCGTGGCGGTTCGTCACCGCCCGGATGCCGAGGTCGGCGAGCGGGCGGTACAGCTCGAGGTTGTGGGTGCCGGGGATACCGAAGACCGCGGTGACGCCGTAGGCGCGGATCGTCTCCAGCACCGCCCGTCCCGCCGTGTCGGCGTACTGCGCTGCCGGTGTGGTGTCGGTGGTCATCGGATCATCCTCACACTCGGTGACGACGGACGCCGTCGACCCAGGTCTCGCGCACCGTGATCGCCGAGATCGCCTCGGCGGGAACGGCCAGCGGGTCGCCGGAGAGCACCGCGAAGTCGGCGTACTTGCCGACCTCGAGCGAACCCAGGTCGTCTTCGCGACCGATCGACACGGCACCTTCGATCGTGTGGGCGCGCAGAGCGGCCAGCGCCGAGACGCGCAGGTCATCCGGTCCGAGCTTGTGCCCACGCCGCGTGACGCGGGTCACAGCCGTCTGGATCGCTTCGAGCGGGATGGGCTCGGCGACCGGGGCATCGGACGAGATCGTGAACGGCACACCCGCACGCTCGAACTCGCCCAGCGGATTGAAGCGTTCGCCCGGTGTGCCGATCGCCTCCTCGACGCCCTCGCCCCAGTTGAAGTAGTGCTGGGTCTGGTTGACCGGACGGATGCCGGAGGCGGCCATGCGCTCGATCTGCTCGGGAGTCGGCAGGCCGCAGTGCTCGATGCGGTGACGGGCGTCGGGGTCGGGGTGCTCGGCGAGCGCGGTCTCGATCGCTGACACGACCATCTCGATCGCGGTGGGCGACTGAGCGTGAGTCGCGGTCTGCAGCCCCGCGGCGTGCGCCTTGCGGATGAGCCCCTCGTACTCGGCGGGCTCGTGGTACAGCTGGCCTGTGCGGCAGGGGTCGCCCACGTAGCCGTCAGGGAAGTACGCGGTCCAGCCCCCGAGCGTGCCGTCGGCGTAGAACTTGATGCCGGCGAAACTGAGGTGTGCGTTGCCGAACTGGCCGACGAGCCCCATCTCGAGGGCCTCGTCGAGCAGGTGGGACAGCAGGTACATCGACACCCGCAGCTCCAGACGCCCGGCCTCGGCGAGGCGCAGGTACATGTCGAACTCGCGACGGGTGACCTGGGCGTCGCCGATCGAGGTCACTCCTCCGGCGAGGAACCGCTGCGTCGCCGCGTCGAGCTGGCGCAGGTGCTCCTCCGGCTCGTCCGCCAGGTGGAAGTTCGGACCGTGATGACCGATCTTCACCCCGTGGACGCCGGTGAGGATGTTGCACGCCGCGTCCGACAGCTCGCCGGTGAGCTCGCCGTCCGCGTCGCGGAAGAACTCTCCGCCGTCGGGGTTCGGGGTATCGCGGTCGACCCCGTTGATCGCAAGGGTGTGCGAGTTCACCACGCCGCCGTGGCCCGAGGCGTTCATGAGGTACACCTCGCGGTCGGCGGCGACCTCGTCGAGTTCGAACCGGGTGGGGTGCCGCTTCTCGGCGAGGTTGCGCTGCTCGTACCCGTACCCGCGCACCGGACGCCCCTGGGGAAGCTCGGCGGCCGCCGCCTTCAGCAGCGCCACGATCTCGGGGATGCTGCCCGCCTTCTCGGGGCCGCAGTCGACCCAGCTCATCATCTGCCCGAACATGAGCGGATGCGCGTGGGCGTCGACGAAACCGGGGACGATGACGGCGTCGCCGAGATCGATGCGCTCAGGCGAGAGGCCCACCCCCTCCGCTGCCGCCTCGCACTCGGCGGGCGTGCCGATCGCGAGGATGCGCCCGCGATCGGTCAGCATCGCCGTCGCCGTGGTGGCGTCGGCATCCGCGGTGTGGATGGCGTGCGCGGTCAGGAGGAGGGGAGCCGTCTGAGCCGAGCGGTCGAAGGGGGTGAGCTTTCTCATGGGGAACCTGTTCGCGGTCGTGGCGTGCGGGAGGCGGAGGGGCGGCGCCGGTCAGGGCAGGCGGTTCGCCGTCGTGTCCGTACGCGCGGTGAAGGACGCCGTCACGGGAGCCTCGTCGGAGTGCTGCGGCGCGAGGCGTGTGCAGATGCCGGCGATGAGGGCCATGCCGATGAACATCGCGATCACCGACCAGATGCTGCCCGTCCAGGCGATCAGCTGCGTCGCGAACCACGGCGAGAATCCGGCCCATACAGCCGCACCGACACCGTAGGAGAGGGCGATCGAGGTGTAGCGGGCCTGTGGGCGGAACATCTGCGAGAGCAGGGCGGCGATCGGCGCGTAGGTGGCGCTCATCGCGATGCGCACCAGCGAGGCGAACAGGAAGATGAGCGGTTCGATGCGCCCCGGCAGGATCAGCAGGAACGGCACGAAGGTCAGCACCGAGGTGATCAGACCGATGTACATGACGTTCTTCCGCCCCCACTTGTCTCCCAGCCAGGCGACCGGGAGGGTCACGACGAACTCCACGAAGGAGGCGATCGTCATGGCGTCGAGGATGACCTGCTCGCTGATCGCGACCGTGTCGCCGGTGGCGTAGGCCGTGGCGAAGGTGGTGGCCAGGTAGTAGCCGCCGGTCGAGATGGGCAGGATGCCGATGCCGAGCAGAATCGGACGCCAGTTGGTGCGCAGCGCGAAGGCCAGCGGCATCGACTGCTTGCGGCCCTCGACCTTCGCCTCGAAGACCGGGGTCTCCTCGACGCGATAACGGACCCAGAAGCCGACGCCGACCAGCACGATCGACAGCAGGAACGGGATGCGCCAGCCGCCGTTGATGATGAAGTCGTCGCCCATGCGGGTCATGATCGCGAAGATGCCCGACGCCAGCAGCGCACCGGCCGGGTTGCCGAGCTGCGTGAAGCCGCCGTAGAACGTCTTCGACTTCTCGGGGGCGTGCTCGACGCTCATGAGCACCGCGCCACCCCACTCGCCGCCGACCGCGAGGCCCTGCACCGCGCGGAGCAGGATCAGGAGGATCGGGGCGAGGATGCCGATGTTCTCGTACGTGGGAAGGCAGCCCACGAGCACCGTGGCCGCGCCCATCATCAGCAGCGTGATGACGAGCGACGTGCGTCGGCCGAGCTTGTCGCCGATGTGACCGAAGATGATGCCGCCGAGAGGGCGGACGAGGAAGGCGACCGCGAAGGTCGCGAAGGCCGCTGCGGTCTCAGCCAGCCGGTCGCCGCTCGGGAAGAACAGCGGACCGAAGACGAGCGCTGCGGCGGTCGCGTAGACGTAGAAGTCGTACCACTCGATGGTGGTACCGACGAAGGCGGCGATGCCGGCGCGGCGCGCCCGGCTGTGGGTGCCGCTGGTGGGGGTAGTGGTCATGGGGGTGCCCGCTCCTTTGCGGAAGATGTCGGATAGCGAAGGATGCTACGGACGTGCGGACCTATCGGCAAGGGCAGAACTCCAGCGATAAGAGGGATTCACTGGATATATGATCGGTCATCTGTGCAATGCGCGCCTTCCCGACGGCGGTTGCCCCTCCTAGACTGAACTTAAGCACGGCCACGCGTGCGATCGCAGGAAACTGACGAAACAGGCGGAACCATGGATTTCGACGCCGAGCTCATCCGCGCGCTGCAGGAGGACGGCCGGGCCAGCATCCTCTCCCTCGCCGAGCGGCTGGGGCAGTCCAGGGCAGCGGTCGCCGCGCGGCTGCGCACGATGCTCGCCGACCGCACCGTGCGGGTCGTGGCCGCCGTCGATCCGGTGTTCCTCGGCCAGCACGTGCTCGCCCACGTGTCGATCCGCACCGACGGGTCGGTCGAACTCGTGGCGGAGCACCTGCGCGACATGAGCGAGACCGTGCTGGTGTCGGCGGTCGGCGGGGCGCACGACGTGGTCACCGAGGTGCGCGTGGGGTCGATGTCGGAACTGCACGACCTGCTGGCCCTGATCCGCGCGATCGACGGCGTGCTCGACATCAGCACGATCATCTACTCGACCGTGATCAAGGGCTTCTTCGTCTCGGAGTACCACGGCGGCGTCACCCTCGACGCGATCGACGAGGCGCTGATCGAGCAGCTGCAGGCCGACGGCCGCAAGAGCTTCCGCGCGCTCGGCGAAGAGGTACGCCTCTCCCCCTCGGCCGTCGCGACCAGAGTGCAGCGGCTGATCGACGCCGGCGTGATCAAGATCAGTGCGGTCGAGGCACGCGGGCTCGCGCACCGACAGTTGTCGATGGGTGTGGGCATGACCCTCGGCGACGACGATGACGCCGTGATCGACGAGCTGCGTCGCGGGCGCGGGGTGGACTTCGCCGCGCGCACGCTCGGCCGCTTCGATGCAGTGGCCACTCTGGTCGAACCCTCGGCTGGCGCGCTCTACGCCAGCCTGGAACGTCTGCGCGCGCTGCCCGGAGTGACGCGCATCGAGGCCTGGCTGCACCTCGCCGTGCTGAAGGAGGACTACGCCCGCACGCTGCGTCCGCTGCGCACGGACTGAGCGACGCGCGGCGGCGTCACGCGGCGAGCGGCGCGAGAAAGGCGCGGCGGACGGCGGCGAGATCGGCATGCTCACGCGAAGGGTGCACCCTGTTGACGAGCAGCACGCCGAATCCGCCGGAAGCGCTGTCGACCGCGAAGCATGTACCGGTGAAGCCCGTATGCCCCACGGCGTCGAGGGCACCCATCCACGACTCGTCGCGCCACCGCAGCCCGATCGCCTGACCGTAACCGGCATCGGCGCGGACGGTCGGGGTGTGGAGCGCCCGCGCGGAGTCCGCAGAGAGCACGCGACCCCGCGGCCCTTCTCCGTGATCGCGCACCATCCGCGCCAGCGCGGCCACATCGTGCACCGAGCCGAACAGCCCGGCATGACCGGCCGGGCGCTCGAGCGCGTGCGCCAGTTCGTCGTGCACCTCGCCGCGCACCGGCCCACGGTGCGGTTGTGTCTCGGTCGCGACGGCGTCCCCCGCATCCGGCGTGCATGTCAGCGAGGCGGCACCGAGCAGTGTCGCCGCCTCGTCCCACAGCTCGGCGATGGGCCGTCCAGCGACCCGTTCCAGGTACTCCCCCGCGGCGATGTATCCGACGTCGGAGTAGAGGTGACCGGCGCCGGGCTCGAATCCGAGCGGACGCCGGAGGACGCGTCGGCGCAGCTCCTCCCCCTGGATCCCGTCGCGCCACGCGCGCCCCTCGGCCGGCAGCCCGGAACTGTGCGTCAGGAGATGGCGGAGCGTGATGCCGGAGGCACCGCTTCCCGATCCGACCTCGAGCACGGGAGCCACCGGCGCGTCGAGGTCGATCACTCCCTGGTCGACGAGCCGCAGAGCCGCGACAGCGGTGAACACCTTGGTGAGCGATGCCAGGTCGAACAGGTGCCGATCGCTCAACGGGGTCGGGTCGTCGTGCGCCGGGGAGCCGATCAGCTGCAGCTCGTCCTCGCCGCCGGGTGTGCTGCGCAGAGATGCCCACGCCGACCCCGGCGCCCCGTTCACCACGATCCCGCTCGCCTCATTTGCTCATCCCGGAGGTCAACCCGTTGATGATCTGCTTCGTCGCGAGGAGGAAGAGCACGATCAACGGGATCGTCGCGATGGTCAGGCCGGCGAACAGCTGCGGCCAGTCCGTCGAGTACTCGCCGAAGAACCGCGTCAATCCGACCGGGAGCGTGTACGAGTCACGGTCACGCAGCAGGATCAGCGGGTAGAAGAAGTCGTTCCACACCGGCACGAACCGGAAGACGATCACGGTCGCGAGCGCCGGACGCACGAGCGGCAGCAGGATCTGGATGAAGGTGCGGAACGGACCGGCCCCGTCGATGCGTGCCGCCTCCTCGAGCTCGATCGGCAAGGCGCGGAAGAAGACCGTCAGCACGAACGTCGTGAACGGGATCCCGAGAGCGCCGTAGACGAGGATAAGGCTGAAGACGTTGCTGGTCATCCGGAGCGAATCGAGCAGATAGAACAGCGGCAGGATGGCCAGATGCACCGGCAGCATGAGGCCGGACAGGAAGACCGCCTCGATGCCGCGGAAGAACCTCGCCCTGGCTCGCGCGAACGCATACGCGGCCAGCACCGACACCACCGTCGTGACGATCACGGAACCGACGGTCACGGTGATGGAGTTGAGGAAGTACGTGTCGAACGATGCGGTGATCCAGGCGTTCTGGAAACTCGTGAAGGTGGGCGGCACGGGGAGACCCAGCGGCTCGGTCGCGATCTGCTGCTGCGTGCGCAGCGAGTTGTTGACCATCAGCAGCAGCGGACCGATCGCGACCAACGCGTATCCCCAGAGGAACACGTTCGCGAACAGCCGCCCGACGAACGGAGTGTCGGAGGTACGGCTCGACCGGCGGCGAGGTGCGGACGGACGCCCGGCGACGATCGCCTCGGTGGTGGGCTCCTGGCGGGTGTCGATGGCGGTGCTCATCAGAACAGCTTTCGTTCGGCGCGACGCATCGTCGAGGTGATCAGGACGGAGATCGCCATGATGAAGATGAACAGGACGGTCGCGAGCGCGGAGGAGACGCCGATCGAGTTCGGGTTCCCCGACTCGAAGGCGGTGCGATAGAAGAGCAGCATCATCACGTCGGTCGACCCGGCAGGTGCGCCGTTCGATCCGGCGAGAGCGAACGGGATGGCCATCGCCTCCATGCTCCCGATGAACGTGAGGACCGTGATGATGCCGATGGTCGGGGTGAGCATGGGCAGGGTGATGTAGCGGAAGCGCTTCGCCGCCGTCGCCCCGTCGAGGGACGCGGCCTCCTCGATCTCCTCCGGGATGCCGCCGAGGGCGGCACCGTAGAGCAGGATCGGGAAGCCGATCCACTGCCAGGCGCTGACGAGCACGATCACCCAGATCGCGAGCTGGGGGTCGCCGAGCCACGGAAGCGCGAGGCTTTCGAGTCCCGCCCCGCGGAGGATCGCGTTCACGGGACCGAACAGCGGTGACAGCATCAGCGACCACAGGTAGCCGATCACCATCGGGCTCACGAGGTACGGCAGCGCGAAGATCGTCTGGAAGAAGCGTTTGGTGCGCTTGCGGCGGTGCAGCAGCGTGGCGATGCCCAGCCCCAGGGAGTTCTGGAACACGAGAGCACCCGCGAACAGCAGCAGGTTGTGGCCGAACGCGTTCCACAGCTCGGAGGCGTACGGCTCCTTGGTGAGGAGGGTGACGTAGTTCGCGACGCCGGCGAAACCGCCCTGCTTCGTGCCCTGCCAGTCGAAGAACGAATAGCTGAGCGCGGCGAGCATGGGATACAGGATCAGCACGGCGAACAGCACGGCGGCGGGCAGCACGAAGAGCGTGGCCGTCGGCGTGGAGAGGGCGATGCCGGCGCGTGTGCGGCGCTTCGCTGTGTCGCGCCGCAGCGGGAGAGTCAGTGCCATGGTGTGTCTTTCGCTCCGCGAGGGGGCGCCGGATCGACGCCCCCTCGTGTTCGGATCAGGAACCCGGGGTGAACCAGGAGGAGACCCCGGACTGCAGGTCGGCCCCGAGCTGCTCGGGACTCTTGTCGCCGAGGAACATGGCCTGGATGTCCGGTCCGAGAACGGCTGTGCCGGTCGGGTCGCCGTAGCGGAAGTCGACGAGCAGCAGGTACGGCGCGGGGTTGGCGGTGTACTGCTCGTTCATCTCCTGCATGAGCGGGTCGGAGTACTTCACGCCGGGAAGCGCCGAGAACTGGTCCACCTCATCGGCGACGAGCTGTCCGAACTCCTTGGTGGTCATCCAGTTGAGCAGCTCGGCGGCGGCATCCTGATTCTCGCTCGATGCGTTGATCCCGAAGCTGCCGTCGGCGTAACCGGGAGTGACCGCATGGTCGAGCGCGCTCCCAGGTGCCGGCGGCACCTCGTAGACGCCCCACTCCGTGTCGGGTGCGGAGTTCTGGAAAGTGGGCAGGTCGAACGATCCGCCCGGCCACTGCGCGGCCTGACCCGAGGTGAACTGCAGCACGGCATCGGCGACGGCGATCGCGTTGACGTTCTTGTCGAGGTACTTCTGCATGTCCTTGACGATCTGCAGCGATGCCACGTAGGTCGGGTCCGTGAAGTCGACGTCTCCGGCGAGAACCTTCTCTTCGAAGTCGGATCCGCCGTAGTTCGCCGAACCCACGATGTCGTGGAACATCGGCAGCACCCAGTCTTCGCGGGCACCGAGAGCCATCGGGGTCACCCCCTCGCTGAGCAGGGTCTCCTGCAGGTCGATGAACTCGTCCCAGTCCGTCGGCTCCTCCAGGCCCATCTCGTCGAACATCGTCTTGTTGTAGAACATCTGCATCGTCTGATACGCGAACGGGACGCCGTAGGTCTTGCCGTCGTCCTTGCCCTGCGCCGCGCGCAACACCGTCGGATCGAACTGGTCGAGCCCGTCGACGATGTCGTCGATCGGCACGATCTGCTCGGACTGGATCGCGGACTGGATGCCGCCGTAGGCGCGGAGCATGGCGATGTCGGGGCCATCCCTGCCCTCGAGACCGGTCGCCAGGATCTGGTTGTACTCGGTCGGCTGGAAGCCCTCGAACTCGATGGTGACCCCGGGGTGGGACTCTTCGTACTGGTCGAACACGGCCTCCCACTTGGGCGACGAGGATGCCTGCCACGACCAGATGGTCAGCGTGACATCGCTCTCGCCGGCACCGCTGGATGCGGCCGGGGCGCAACCCGCGACGGCGAGCCCGGCGACGAGAATGCCGGCAACGGATGCGAGGCGGACGGGGCGGTTTCGCATGATGTTCCTCTCGGACGGTGGCAGCGGCCTGGCACGTCGGGGGCTGCCGTTACTTCGGGGGGAACGTCCTTCGATGCATCCTCGAAGCTGAGGACACGTCGCGTGACGTCGATGTCATGCGGCATGTCCGTTGTGGGGAGATGCCGCCAAGCCCACTGTGGGCAATCTCTTCCAGAAATGCAAGCAAATCTGAAAATTCCTTTCGAAGCGGGAATCGGCCTGGCATCATGGGCACGTGCCGAACAGTGTCGTGACAGCCATCCATCAGCGCCTCTCCGAGTTGACCCCGACGGAGCGCCGTATCGCCGAGTACGTCCTCGCCGAGCCCCAGACGGTCGTCGAGAGCTCCATCACCCGGCTGGCGGAGGAATGCGAGGTCTCCGTCGCCAGCGTCGCCCGCTTCACCCGCAGCGTCGGGTTCGGCGGCTACCCTGACCTGCGGCTGGCCCTCGCGACGGAACTCACCCGCAGCGCGTCCGATCAAGAGAGATTCCAGGTGTCTGCAGGCGACGTCAGCCGTTACGACGACGTCGCCACGACGGTCCGCAAGATCGCCTTCGCGGAGGCCGCAGCCATCGAACGCACGGCTCGACAGATCGACCTGGATGAACTCGAGCGGTGCGTGGCCGAAGTCCGCGAAGCACGGCGCATCGACATCTACGGCGCCGCCTCCAGCGGACTCGCCGCGCAGGACCTGGAGCAGAAGCTGCACCGCGCAGGGCTCGTCGCCCAAGCCCGCACCGATCACCATCTCGCCCTCACGGGTGCCGCACTGCTGGACTCCCGCGACGTGGCGATCGCCATCTCCCATTCCGGACGGACACTCGAGATCGTCCAGGCGGCGCAGGTCGCCGGCAGAGCGGGCGCGACGACGATCGCCATCACCAACAACCCGAAGTCGCCACTGGCGAGAGCCTGCGATCTGGTGCTCGTCACCGCGGTGTCGGAGTCGACCTTCCGCTCCGGCGCGATGGCGAGCCGCATCGCGCAGCTCGCCATCCTCGACTTCCTGTACACCCGCATCGCGCAGGCGGACTACGACACGATCTCGACGAACCTGCAGCGCACCCTCGACGCCGTCACCACTCACAGAATCGACTGACCATGCACCTCGGCATCGACCGTCTCCTCCGGCACGAACTGCCTGCGCGCCTCCTCAAGACGCTGCGCGGCGCCCGGATCGGGATGCTCACCAATGACCTGGCTCTCACGTCCCACCTCACGCGCGGGAGGGCCTCCTTCGCGGCCGAGGGATGGTCGCTGGATCTGCTCTTCGGCCCCGAGCACGGGATGGACGGACGCGCGCGGGAGGGCGACCTCATCGGCGATGCACTCGATCGCGTCACCGGCGTCCCTGTGCGCAGTCTCTACGGAGACGCCGTGCGCCCCTCCCCGGAGGACCTCGCCGGTCTCGACATCGTCCTGGTGGACCTTCCCGACGTCGGCGCCCGCTTCTACACCTACGTCTGGACCCTGAGCCACATGCTCGAGGCCTGTGCGGAGGCGGGGGTCGCCGTGCTCGTCCTCGACCGCCCGAATCCCCTGGGCGGACTCCTCGAACAGGCCGAGGGCCCGATGCTCGATGAGGCGGCGCAGTCGCTCGTCGGGCGCTGGTCGATGCCGATCCGCCACGGACTGACCATCGGCGAACTCGCCCGTCATTGGGTACGCACGCGGAGCATCGACGTCGCACTCGATGTCGTCGGGGTCGACGGCTGGCGACGCGAGGACACCGCGATCGGTCGCGAGGAGCTGCGCTGGATGCCACCGTCACCGAACCTGCCGAGCGCGGCGACGGCCCTGCTGTACCCCGGGACGTGTCTCGCGGAGGGCGTCAACGTCTCCGAAGGACGGAGCACCGCCGTGCCCTTCCGTGTGATCGGGGCACCGTTCATCGACGCGGAGGGCTTTGCGCAGGCCATCACCGCGCTCGAGCTCCCCGGGGTCTCCGCCTCCCCCTACGGCTTCACTCCTCTCGTCCGCGACCATGCGGGCGAGCAGTGCGAGGGCGTGATCCTGCACGTGACCGATGCCACGGCCCTACGCCCCGTCCACACCGGAGTGCGCCTCCTGTCGCTGCTGGCCGAGCTGTACCCCGATTCCCTCTCCGAGAGGTCACTGGTCCCGATGCCGGGAGAGTCGGACTGGACGCCACTGGAGAAGCTCTTCGGCGTGCGCGGCGCGTTTCGTCAGATCGCCGATGGTCGCTGGAACGACTCGACGACGCTCGCGGTACCGGATTGGCCCGCGGCCGTCGACGCGGATCTGCTCTACGCCTGAGCACCGCCGCCCGGGACGACGTCCCGCGTCGGCGACGCCCTCACTGCCTGCGTCAAGGGGATGGAAGACGCGGCAGGACACGGGCAGACTGCCCGCATGAGCAGCGAGGAGTCGGCGGCGGCGGATGCCGGGCCGGAGCGCACGGCTGACGGACACCACATCGTCGTGAACGGGCGGCGCTGGCGTACGACCGACCCGTCGATCCCCGACGCCCTGCGCCAGGAGCTGGTGGACGAGCTCATGGCCGCGCGCCGAGCGGTGAAGACCTCGGATGAGGATGCCCGTCGCCGGGTGCACGACGCCAAGACGGCGCTCGGCGAGCGCGGAGCCCCGTGGTGGGAAGACCCGCAGCCGGAAGCCGCGGACGGTCGTATCGCCGCCACCATCCGAACCCTCACCCGTAAGCGCGCGGAGTCGTCGATCTGTCCGAGCGATGTGGCCCGCGCCATCGGCGGGGAGTCCTGGCGTTCACGGATGCCCGACGTCCGACGCGTGGCCGCGGCCCTGGCGGAGAGCGGACAGATCGTCGTGACGCAGAAGGGGGAGGCCGTCCGGATCGACGAGGCCCGCGGTCCGGTCCGCATCCGCCGCGGACCGGCCCTCTGACGAGCCCCATGACCACGACGTTTCCGCGCCGCACCGCGCGGCGCGCCGTCACCGGGCGTTCACCCGGCACCGCCAGACTTCGAGAATGAGCGAAACCGAGGGGCACGGCGCCGTGCCCGAGCCCGTGGCGACTGCCAACAGCGGTGCCGTCGCCGTCGTCGGCCTGGACCTGCGCGGCGAGACGCCCGCCCCGAAGAAGCAGGTCTACTCGTGGGCGCTGTGGGACTGGGCGACGCAGCCGTTCAACACCGTCATCCTCACGTTCGTGTTCACGGCGCTCTATCTCGTCGGCGAGGGCTTCCTCCCGCCCGAGGTCGCGTCGCTCGACGTGGACGATCCGGTCCGGCTCGCCGCGGAGGCAGACCTCGCCTCCGGTCTCGGTCTGGGCTCGACGATCGCTGCCTTCGGCATCCTGCTGCTCGCGCCCGTCCTCGGCCAACGCGCGGACGCGGCGGGCCGTCAGAAGCTCTGGCTCGGGATCGGCACCGGCGCGCTGATCCTGTGCATGCTCGGCCTCTGGTTCGTCGAGCCGATGCCGAGCCTGTTCTGGCTGGGCGTCGCCCTGATCTCGGCCGCGACGGTGTTCCAGGAGATCGCGGCGGTGAACTCCAACGCGATGCTCATCGGCATCGCGAACCCGAAGAACGTCGGTCGCATCTCCGGCCTCGGCTGGGGCTTCGGCTACCTCGGCGGCATCATCGCACTGGTGATCGTGGTCGTGCTCGACACCTTCGACTGGTTCGGCATGTCGACCGACAACGGACTGGCCTACCGGCTGATCGCCGTCGGATGCGCCGTCTGGGCGATCGTCTTCAGCATCCCCATCTTCCTGAACGTGCCGGAGCCGTCGCTGGGCCGTCCGGAGCGCAAGGTCGGCTTCTTCGCCTCGTACCCGCTGCTGGTGAAGGACGTCGCAGGTCTCTACCGCAACGAGGAGACGCGGCCCACCTTCTGGTACCTGCTCGCGAGCGCGGTCTTCCGCGACGGGCTGGGAGGCGTCTTCGCGTTCGGCGCCATCATCGGCACCGCCGTGTTCAAGTTCGGCGCGCAGGACATCATCATCTTCGGCATCGCCGCGAACCTGATCGCCGGCGTCTCGACCATCGCCGCCGGCCGACTGGACGACCGGCTCGGACCGAAGCGGATCATCCTCGCCTCGATCGGGTCGATGATCGTCGCCGGTCTCGCCGTGTTCTTCCTCCGCGACGCCGGTGTGATGGTGTTCTGGGTGGGCGGTCTGATCCTGTGCGCCTTCGTGGGCCCCGCTCAGGCGGCCGCCCGTTCCTTCCTCGCCAGAGTGACGCCGGCCGGACGCGAGGGCGAGATCTTCGGCCTCTACGCCACGACCGGGCGAGCCGCGAGCTGGATGGCATCCGGCGCCTGGACCGTGCTGATCGTGCTGACGAGCCAGACGGCCTACGGAATCCTGGGCATCGTGGTCGTGCTGATCGCCGGCTTCCTGCTGCTGCTCCCGGTCAAGGCGCCGCGCTGAAAGGATCCTGCGGAAACCGTGAGCCACGGCGGGAGTAGCCTGACCGCGTGACCGTGATCCTCGCCTTCCTCGCCAACATCCTCGTCGCGATCGCGAAGACCGTCGCCGCGATCATCACCTCGTCGGCGTCGATGGTGGCCGAGGCGGCACACTCGTGGGCGGATGCGGGAAACGAGGTGTTCCTCCTCATCGCCGACCGCCGCGGGGCGAAGGCCAAAGATGCGCGGCATCCGCTCGGCTACGGTCGCAACGCTTTCGTGTGGTCACTGATCGCCGCGTTCGGGATCTTCACCGCCGGGTCGATCGTGTCGATCATGCACGGCATCCAGGAGCTGTCCGACACCGGTCCTGTCGAGAGCCCGAACGTGGCGTACATCGTGCTGGGCATCTCGTTCGTGCTCGAAGGGGCCTCGTTCACGCAGGCGATGGTGAAATCCCGCCGCCTCGCGAAGGAGCGCGGCTCGTCGACCTGGGACTTCGTGCTGGAGACGAGCGACACCACACTGCGGGCCGTGTTCTTCGAGGATTCCGCCGCGCTCATCGGACTCGTGCTCGCCGGCGGCGCGATCCTCCTCCACCAGATTACGGGCGTCGCCGCCTGGGATGCCATCGGCTCGATCCTCGTCGGCATTCTGCTCGGGGTGGTGGCGATCATCCTGATCCGGCGGAACATCGCCTTCCTCGTGGGCGCCACCGCCGCACCGGAACTGCGCGCGCGGGTGGGGAACGCCCTGCTGGTCCTGCCGCAGATCGAGCGGGTCACCTACCTGCACATCGAGTACGTCGGCCCGAACCGTCTCTTCATCGTGGCGGAGGTCGATCTCGCCGGCGACGCGCGCGAGCACAACGTGGCACGGCAGCTGCGTGACCTGGAGCAACGGATCGAGCAGCACGACGCCGTCGAGACCGCTGTGCTGTCCCTCTCGGTCGACGACGAGCCGTCCGTCGGATTCGCGTCGGCCTGAGCCTGCGCCGGCCGTGCGACCGCGAGAACCGGCGAAGCGAGGTATGGCAGGATCGGGGCTGTGCGCCCGACGACTCCCCCGCTCCTGAGCCTCCTCGCCGTGACCGCTGCTCTGCTGCTCGCGGGCTGCTCCTCCGCTCCCGCCGACCAGAGCTCCGCACCGGCCGACGACGCCGGCGCACCGACGGCGGCACCTGCGGACTCGACCGACACCGTCATCACCTGCGCGGACATCGAGCCGCTCGCCGCTCCGATCACCGCAGGCTTCGCTTTCTCGTCCGAGGACTCCTCGGAAGACGCCTCCGGCACGACCTGCGTGTGGATCAACGACGCGGTGGCCTCCGCGTCCACCGCTCTCGAGGACTACGCCTCGCTCGCAGTGGGCATCGATGAGACGACCTGGAGCATGGACGAGCTGAGCACGCTCTCGGGAGCGATCGACGATCCGCGCGCTGCGGCTCTCGACGGACGAGTGCTGCTGCTGGGCGACGGCGACACTCTCGGCGAAGTGGGTTCGGTCCAGCTGCTCTCCCCCCGCGGCACGGTGACGATCGTGGCCACCGGCATGCTGCTCTCTGCATCGGCGGACACGGCGATCCCGGTCGACTCCGTGATCGACGTCGCCGCCGACGTCGCAGCCCTCCGCCGCTAGCGCAATCCCTTCACGCCCCTCAGCGCTGCCAGTTGTCGGCGAGCTTGTTCAGCAGTCGGGCGAGCTCGACACGCTCCTCATCGGTGAACGACGTCAGCGCGGTCGTCAGCATCTCGCGACGCTCGCCGCGCATGCCTCGGGCGAGCCGGCGCCCTTCGTCGGTCAGCGCGATGCGGGTGCGCCGCGCGTCGTCGGGGTCGGCCTCGCGGCGCACGAATCCGCGTTCGACGCCCTGCTGAACGAGCCGTGACGCGCGGGGCTGGTCGACACCGATGGCGACGCCGAGGTCGCTCACGCTGAGCGGAGCGGATGCGGCAGCCAGCGCCTCGAGCATCCGCATGCGAGCGGGCCCACCGAGGCGACCCGCGGGGTCAGCCATCCACGGGGGCATCCCCGGGTGACCGCGGTGATGGGCGAAGTGATCGTGAGGGTCGTCCCCGTCATGCGGACCACCGTGCCAGCCATGCGGACCACCGTGCCCGCTGCCCCGTTCGGCAGATCCTCTCCCACCGGGTCCGCGCTCGCCGGGGCGGCGTCCGCGCAGGCGGGACAGGGCCTGCGCGATGGCTTCGGCAGGATCCGGTGCAGCGTCGCTCGGGTCGGTGGTCATGGATCGATTTTACATGCGACTTGACATGTATTGGAACTTCATGTCACACTACATGTACATGCATAGTGACATGCACATGCACACTGACAACTACGTCATCTCAACCAAAGGACTTCACATGAACACCTCCGAATCACAGAACACCTCCCGCCCCTTCGGTTACTGGCTGAAGGCAGCAGACCGCCTCATGGCGGCCGAGTTCGCCACCGCTTTCGAGGGCGAGCACGCGAACCGTCGCGACTGGCGCATCCTCAACATCGTCGACGGCACCGTCCCCACCGATCGCCCACTAAGCGGCCACAAGCTGCATCGACTCGTCGAGCGGGGCTGGATCTGCCGCGAGGGAGAGGGCTGGGCGCTCACCGAGGACGGTCGCGCGGCGAAGGAGCGCCTCGGCGCCATCGTCGACGACATCCGCACGAAGGCGGCAGAGGCCGTCTCCCCCGAGGACATGGCCACCACGCTGGCCTCGCTCGAGAAGATCGCCCGCGCGTTCGGCTGGGACGAGGAGACCCCTCTTCCCCGCAGACGTCGGCACGGCTTCGGCGGCCCTCGCCACGGTCGTGACTTCAGCCACGGCTTCGGGCGCCCGTTCGGTCGCGGCTTCGGTCACGGCTTCGGCGAGGGATCCGGGCAGGGCTTCGAACACCACCGTGAGCATGGTTTCGACCGCGAACACGGCTGCTAGCATGGTCACGCGCACAGCCGCGAGCACGGTCACGGTCACGGTCAGCAGGGTCATGACCGACGCGGACACGGTCCGCACCGTGCGGAGCGGATCGCTCAGCACTCGTTCGAGCGCGGTTTCGATGCGGGCTTCGCCCGCGGTCGCGACGCCTGACCCCGCAAGACACGGCGAGACGCCCCACTCGACCCTCGAGTGGGGCGTTTCGCGTTCTCCGCACTCGAGAGTCAGAGCTCGAGAGTCAGAGCTCCAGCAACACCACGGCCGACTCGCCCGCACCGGCGGCACGCAGCCGCGCTCGCATCGCGGCGGCGGCGATCGCGTACGGCCGGGCGTCATCCAGCAGCAGCGAGCGCGAATTGGCCTCTTCGTTCAGGGCGACCAGCTCGAACGCGAGCACCTCGGGGTCAGCCTCGACCTCTCCGGCATCCACCGCATGGCGCACTTGGGCCTCGACATAGCCGTACCAGTCGACCAGCGCCGCCCGAACGGCATCGCTCACCGGGCCGGACTTCGAGTCGACGTCGGCCGCCGTCGCGGCGAAGAAGCATCCCCCGGTGAACACGCGGTCCCGCGAGTATGTCAGCGAGTTGCGCAGCAGTGCGGCGAGGCGATGCATCCCGCGCGGATGGACTCGTGCCGGCTCGACGATCCGCGCCGTGAAGACCTCGCGGGCAGCGGCGACCGTCGCGAGCTGCAGCCCCTCCTTGCTCTGGAACAGCGTGGCGATGCTGCTCTTACTCGACCCGGAAGCCGCGGCGAGCCGCCCGATGGTCAGTCCGTCGAGGCCTTCGACCGAGGCGAGGTCGGTCGCGCTGTGGAGCACGATGCGCCGTGATGCATCGCCCCGGGCCCGCCGTCCGTCACGCACACCGCTCTCGGTCATATGCCTAGTATACGAACGATCGTTCGCCTACTATACATATGATCGTTCGTATTGTTCCGGCGAAGGAGCCACATGCCGTCCGTCCCCGCGATGCTCGCCCGCAGCATCCATCTCGCCGCCGCCGTCTCACCGACTCTCGCGGGCGACATCTCGTACCGCCTGTTCTTCGCGACCTCGCCGCGGATGTCGGTGAGCGAAGCGGATGCCCCCACGCACGCCGACGCCCGACGCGGCCGGCTCACGGTACGCGGTCGCGAGGTCGTCACCTACGAATGGGGCACCGGTTCCCGCACGGCGCTGCTCCTGCACGGCTGGCGAGGGCGAGCCTCGCAGTTCGCGCCCCTGGTACGGGAACTGCGCGGCGAGGGCTTCCGCGTGATTGCGTTCGACGCCCCCGCGCACGGCTCATCGTCCGGGCGGAGCACCGACATCCGCGACTGGATCGACGCCGCCGAGCAGCTGCACACCGAGCGCGGGTCGTTCGCCGTGATCGTCGGGCATTCGTTCGGGGCGCTGGCGGCGCTGACCATCGCCCGCTCGACCGTGCCCACTCCCGCGGTCGCCGCGATCGCCGGAGCAGCCGCCCCGGACACCTTCCTTGCACAGTTCGCCGCAGACCTGCACCTCGACGCCGCGACCACGGCCCGTCTGTCGGAGCGATTCCGCAGGAGGCTGGGCGTGGATCAGGCAACCATCTCCGCTCGGTACGACGCCGTCCAGCACCCCCTCCCCGACGACACGACGCTGCTCGTGGTGCACGACCGCGGCGACCGCCGCATGCCCGACCACGACTCCCTCCGCCTGCACGATGCGCACGGCACGCGGTCGCATCTGGTGCAGACCCAGGGCCTCGGACACACGCGGGTGCTGTCGGCGGACGCGACCCTCGACGCCGTCGTCGCTCTGGCCACGGGCGAGTCCGCCGCGAGTAGTCTGACCCCGTGATCACCTGCGTCGTGACGTACACGATCGATCCCGAGAAGATCGACGCCTTCGAAGAGTTCGCGCGCGCCTGGATGCGATTGGTCGATGGTCACGGCGGCAGGCATCACGGGTACTTCCTCCCCTCCGAGGGAGCGAGTGATCAGGCCCTGGCGCTGTTCACGTTCCCGTCGCTCGCCGACTACGAGGTGTACCGGAAGGGCTTCGGTGTCGACCCACAGTTCATCGAGGCGGATCGCATCCGCGACGAGAGCGGGTGCGTGCTGCGCTACGAACGCACCTTCATGCGACCGCTGCTGCCGACAGACCTCGATCCGAAGGGCTGACGGCACCCGAACGACTCCCATCCGCCGTCAGATGCGGCGAGGTCCTGACCCGACGGCGGAGGCGGATCGGGAGTCGGACGTAGGCTTGATCAGTGGCGGATTCCCGGGGAAGAGTGTGGACCGGCGTTCTGCGCGTCGAGCCGCACCGCGGCGACCACCGGGTGGCGTTGCGCGCCGCGGTCAGCGTGGCCGTCCCCCTTCTCGTGCTCTGGGCGCTGGGGCGGCTCGACCTCAGCATCTACGCCAGCTTCGGAGCCTTCGCCGCCCTCTACGGGCGGCACGACGTGTTCCGCGACCGCATCCGCATGCAGGCGAGCGCCGGCGGAGTGATCCTCGCCTCGATGCTCGTCGGCACCGCGCTGTCGGTCCTCGCCGCCCCGGCCGCGGTCAGCATCCTCGTGGTCGCGGTCATCGCGTCGGCCGTCACCCTGCTCGCCTACACGATGCGGTGGCACCCGCCGGGACCGCTGTTCCCGGTGTTCGCGGTCGGAGCCTGCGCGACGATTCCCGCCACCGCCGCCTCCTTCGGGGACGTGGTGCTGGTCGGTGGACCGAGCGTGGTGTTCGGCCTGGCCATCACCGCCCTCATCGGCGTCCTCACCCGCAGCACCGACGACGTGCCGCCGAAGACCCTGCAGCCCGTCGGCCCGATCGCGGGCGAGATGGCCGCGTCGGTCGGAGTCGCGATCCTGGGCGCGGGCTTCGCCGGGCTGCTGATCATGGACTCGCACTGGTACTGGGCGGCCGTCGGCGCGGTGGCCGCCGTGAGCGGACCTCAGCTCAACGCCCGCGTGATCCGCGGCATCCAGCGCCTCATCGGCACGCTGCTCGGAGTGCTCGTCGCCGCCGGGATCCTCGCGATCGACCTGCCCCCACTCGCCGTGATCGCGCTCGTGGTCGTGCTGCAGGCCGCCGCCGAGCTGTTCGTCGGCCGCAACTACGGCATCGCGATGATCTTCATCACCCCGCTCGCGCTGCTCATGGTGCACCTGGCCGCGCCCACACCCGTCGACATGCTGGTGCAGGACCGCGCGATCGAGACCGTGATCGGGGTGGCCGTCGGCACGATCGTCGCCGTCGCCTCGGCAGCTCTCCGGCGCAGGACGGCCCCGCGGCGCGCCTGAGCTCCTCGGTCAGGGAAGAGTCAGGAACGTAGCGCGAACGCGAGCGACCTCGCCGCGTCTGCGCCGGCGAACGGGAAGGTCGTGGTGTTCAGCAGGTAGACGCCGACGACGATCGCGGCGACGAACAGCAGGAACAGGAACGCGAAGATCACGATGGTGAGCACACGGTAGCCTCCCGATGTCGGCACCTCCGGCGCGACGGACGGCAACGCCCAGTCGTCGGCCACCGCGGCGGGCGGCTCCCCCTCGAGGATGGCCGGCGTGGGACGGGCTCGGTCGGCGCGACGCGTCGCGGGTGGAGGCGGCGGTATCACCGCGTCGGCCGACGGGATGTCGGACGGCGGCGGGGTCAGCAGACCCTCCGGGATCGGGATCTCCGGCGGAGGCGGCGGGATCACGACGTCGGCGGGCGGGATCAGCGACTCGTCCGGAAGATCGAGCCCCTCCGGCAGATCGGCGCCCTCCGTCAGACCGGGGCCCTCCAGAGATGGCGTCTCCTCCGGGAGGGCTGGCTCTTCCGGCTGCGTACCGCTGGCGTCGGTCATCTCAGCCTCCGACTGCTCCGATGTCGGTGGTGCCGACATCCGTCCGATGGAAGTTCTGGAACGACCGGGAGGCCGTCGGTCCGCGCTGTCCCTGGTACCGGTTGCCGTAGGGGCCGGAGCCGTAGGGGTTCTCGGCGGGAGAGGTGAGCCGGAAGAAGCACAGCTGACCGATCTTCATACCCGGCCACAGCTTGATCGGCAGGGTCGCGACGTTCGCGAGCTCGAGCGTGACGTGCCCCGTGAAGCCGGGATCGATGAAGCCAGCGGTCGAATGCGTGATGAGTCCGAGGCGTCCGAGCGACGACTTGCCCTCGAGACGTGCCGCGATGTCGTCGGGCAGCGTGACCTGCTCGAACGTCGCCCCGAGCGCGAACTCACCGGGGTGCAGGATGAACGGCTCGTCGGGGTCGACCTCGATCAGGCGCGTGAGCTCCGGCTGGTCGACCGACGGATCGATGAACGGATACTTGTGGTTGTCGAACAGGCGGAAGTACCGGTCCAGGCGCACGTCGATGCTCGACGGCTGGATCATCCCGTCTTCACGCGGGTCGAGGCCGATGCGGCCGGATGCGAGTTCTGCCTTGATGTCGCGGTCGCTGAGAAGCACGGCACCAGCCTAGTTGCCATGGGCTTCCGACGCCGTGCCTGCTTTGGCCAAAGAGCACCGGACGGGTAGGCTGGCGTTCGCCCGCTCCTCGGATGCGGGTTCGGGGCTGTAGTTCAATGGTAGAACTTCTGCTTCCCAAGCAGACAGCGCGGGTTCGATTCCCGTCAGCCCCTCCACAACGGCCTAGAACAGTTTCCCGACACCACTAGGTCACGTCAGAGCGTTCCCGACCGGTCGAGCACGCCGTCACCCGCTTGGGGCGAGGTCCCCGCGCGGCCGAGCGAGCAGTCGACGGATACTCGAGCTCATGAGCGGCGGCGAGCAGATCGAACCATCGGGTCGGAATGAGCGCGAAGGGTTTCCGGTGAGCCTGGATCGCAACCATCTCCCGGAGCCGGAGTGGTCGTACGCCGCAGCCGAGATCGGCCTGCACGCGACGGAATCGGTGCCGGACTTCCCCCCGCCGAAGTCTGCGCGACCGGGCGCTCCGAACGTGCTGCTGGTGCTGTTGGATGATGTCGGGTTCGGGTGGCCGAGTGTGAACGGCGGACTGGTGCGCATGCCCACAGCTGAACGTTTGGCAGGCCGGGGACTCTTCTACAACCAGTTCCACACCACCGCGCTGTGCTCCCCGACACGAGCAGCCATGCTCACGGGCCGCAACCATCACACCGTCGCGACGGGGGTCATCCAGGAGATGGCGACCGGCTATCCGGGATACAGCGGCATCATCCCCAAGGGCACGGCCACGTTCGCCGAACTCCTTAAACACGCCGGCTACACGTCCGCGTGGTTCGGGAAGAACCACAACGTGCCCGACAACCAGACGAGCCCGGCTGGCCCGTTCGAGAACTGGCCTACCAACCAGGGCTTCGACTACTTCTACGGATTCATCTCCGGCGAGACCGATCAGTTCTACCCCTCGCTGTACGAGGGCACCACAGCGGTCGAGCCGCCTGCGCGCCCCGAGGACGGCTATCACCTCACCACCGACCTCGCCGACAAGTGCATCGCCTGGATCGGCAGCCAGAAGGCCATCGCGCCCGACCGGCCGGTGCTGGCGTACTTCTCGACCGGAGCGGCGCACGCGCCGCATCAGCCCCCGCTGGATTGGCGCGGGCGGAACGAGGGCCGGTTCGACGCCGGCTGGGACGAGTACCGCCGAGTCGTGCACCAGAACCAGCTCGATGCCGGCATCATCCCGGCAGGAACCAGGCTGACGGAGCGGCCCGAACAGATCCCTTCCTGGGACAGTCAGCCCCCGGAGCATCAAGCGCTGTTCGCACGGCAGGCGGAGAACTTCGCCGACTTCCTCGAGCACACCGACCACGAGGTCGGCCGCGTCGTCGATGCTCTGGAGGAGCTCGGCGAATTGGACAACACGATCGTGATCTACATCCTCGGGGACAACGGCTCCAGCGGCGAAGGCTCCCTCGTGGGAACGCCGAACGAGATCATGAGCCTCAACGGCCGCCAGCCTTCCATCGACGAAGCCGTCGGCTTCATCGATAAGTGGGGCCTCCCCGGAACCTCCCCGCACTACGCCGTGGGATGGGCGCATGCCGGCGACACGCCCTTCCAATGGACGAAGCAGGTCGCCTCCCATTTCGGCGGCACCAGGAACAGCATGATCGTGTCTTGGCCGGCGAAGATCACCACGACGGGCGAGACGCGCTCACAGTTCCATCACGTCATCGACGTGGCACCGACGCTTCTCGAAATCGTCGGCATGACTCAGCCGACCGAGGTGAACGGCGTCATCCAGAAGCCGATCGAAGGCACGAGCTTCGCCTATACCTTCGCGGGCGCAAACGCCGATGCCCCGAGTCGCCACACGAAGCAGTATTTCGAGATGCTCGGCAATCGTGCGATGTATGCCGACGGGTGGATCGCCTCGTGCCGCCACGGGCGGCTTCCCTGGGAGACCTCCGGCACCTACAGCTGGGACGACGACGTCTGGGAGCTCTACAACATCGAAGACGATTTCAGCCAAGCCGATGATCTCGCGGCCCGAGAACCCGAGCGGCTCCGCGCGCTGCAGGACATGTTCATGGCCGAAGCCGCCCGCTACAACGTCCTTCCCCTCGACGACCGATTCGCTGAACGTCTCGATGTGACCCTGCGCCCCAGCTTCTTCGCCGGGCGCACGCACATCACATTCCACGAGGGAATGGTGCGGCTTCCCGAAGGCAGCGGTCCGAAACTCGTCAGCGTCCCCCTCACACTCACTGCTGAAATCGACATCCCCGAGGCAGGCGCAGACGGCGTGATCTTCGCCGTCGGCGGCGACGCCGCCGGATGGTCGCTTTTCGGATGGGAGGGCGCCGCACGGTTCCACTACAACTTCTTCGGAATCCGACGCTACGACCTCATGTCCTCAGAGCCGCTCGCGCCGGGCACGCACAGGGTCACAGTGGAGATCGCACCCCGGACGCCGCAACCAGGAGGACCGGCGGACGTCACAATGACTGTGGACGGCCAGCCCGCGGGAGAGCTCCACCTGCCCGAGCAGATCCCTCAACGATGCGGGACCGAGACCATGGACGTCGGGATGGACTGCGTCTCCCCCGTCTGCGACGACTACGCCGACCGCGGACTCTTCCCCTTCACCGGCAAGATCCACGCCGTCACATTCGACTTCCCCGCCTTGACGCCTATGACAGGGCACGAGCGGCTGAAGCTTGCGAGCCGGATGGACTGAGGTGAAGCGCCCGCTGATGGCGTGTGCAGACGTGGGTTCTCGGAGGTTCTTCGTCGTCGATGCCCTCCAGAAGAGCCTGGAGTTTCCAGCGTTCGCCGGCTAACCCTCAGTCGAGAGAGCGCGGGTGGCTTTATCGAGGTCCTCGGACCGGAGAAGTCTCGATGCGTGAAGTACTTCGATGCCGAGGAGGTGTCCCTCCGAGTCGAAGTCGAGGATGATCTCGCCTTCTCCGCGAGGGTCACGGATGTCGGCGACCTGGGCGGCCGCCTCACCCGGAAGAAGATCGCGGCCGATCGTGATGTAGGCGGCGTCCACCTCGGGGTCGTACCTGATGCTCATCAGCGGCCTCGCTTCGTCTTCGTTCGTTCGTTCGTTCGTTCGTTCGAAAAGCATCCCATCCGAATCGTCATCGGTTCCGAACAGTGACAGGAAGGGCGATTTCGTGCGCCCTCCGCGCCGTCCGCACGACCGAGAGAAGCCCCGATGATCGAATCGTCGACACCACCGCTCGCCGCCCTCGACGGCCACCGCAACGTCACCGACCTGCTGGCTGCGCGGACCGCCGCCGCGCCGGATCATGTGGCGTTCGAGGTCGAGGACGCGTCGACGGGCTCCTGGCGGCCGGTCACCACCCGCGCGTTCGAGGACGAGGTGCGCGCTCTGGCGAAGGGATTCATCTCCCAGGGGATCCGGGTCGGCGACCCCATCGCGATCATGGCGCCCACCCGCTACGAATGGGCCGTCGCCGACCTCGCGGCCTGGTACGCGGGAGCTGTCGTCGTGCCGATCTACGAGACCTCGTCGCCGTCGCAGGTGGACGCGATCGTCGCGGATGCCGGTGTGCGCCTGGCGATCGGCGGCACGACCGAACATGCGGCGCTGCTCGAGTCGGCGCTCTCGCACGCCGGCGGAGTCACCCTCGGGGCGTGGGTGATGAGCGCTGAGACCTCGCCATGGACCCTCCTCGACCTGGTCGCCCGCGGCATCGACGTGACCGACGAGGAGCTCGAGGCCCGCCGGACGGCAGCCACGCAGGATGACCCTGCGACGATCGTCTACACCTCGGGAACGACGGGCGAGCCCAAGGGCGTCGTTCTCACGCATCGCAACTTCCTCGGTCAGGTGCTGAACATCGCCGCGGCCTACAGCGAGATCGTGAACGAGTCCGGCAACACGGTCATCTTCCTCCCGCTCGCTCACGTGCTCGCGCGCGGCCTGCAGCTGATCTGCCTTGCCAGCGGCATGCGCATCGCGCACCTGTCCGACCCCTCGACCGTCGTCGCCACGCTCGAGACGCTCCGACCGACGTTCCTGGTGGTGGTGCCACGGGTGCTGCAGAAGATCCAGGCGGCCGCCGCGGGCAAGGCCGCCGACAAGGGGCTCACGAAGATCTGGGCGAAAGCCGAGGCGACGGCCATCGCGTGGGGCCGCAGCGTCGAGCGTGTCGACGCCGGTCGTGGCGCCGCGCGCACCCTCGGCCTCTGCCTGCGCCACCGCCTCTTCGATGCACTCTTCTACGGGCGCCTCCGTACGGTCATGGGAGGGCGGGTCGGATACATCCTGTCGGGCGGCGCCGCTCTCGACGCCGACCTCTCGCTGTTCTTCCGCGGCATCGGGGTTCCCGTCATCGAGGGCTACGGGCTGACCGAGACGACCGCACCGCTCACCGGCAACCTGCCGGGGCGCATCGCCTCGGGAACCGTCGGCGCACCGCTGCCAGGGCTCACGGTCCGCATCAGCGACGAGGGCGAAGTGCTGGCGCGCGGCATCGGCGTCTTCGACGGCTACCGAGACCCATCGCACGACGACGGTGCGTTCATCGACGGGTTCTTCCGCACCGGCGACCTCGGGCGGCTCGACGAGCAGGGAAGGCTGATCCTCGACGGACGGCTCAAAGACGTGATCGTCACCTCGAACGGCAAGACCATCGTGCCGACCCGCTGGGAGAGCGCGGTCGAGGCGAATCCGCTCGTCTCGCACGCGGTCATGGTCGGCGAGGGGAAGCCGTATCTCTCCGCACTGCTGGTGCTCGATCCAGAACAGGCCGGCGCCTGGGCCGAAGCGCAGGGCAGCCGCATCCCCGAGACCACCCCGACCGACATCCGCACGGTGGACAACCCAGCCCTGCACGCTCACCTGCAACTGTCCGTCGACGAGGCCAACGCGCTCGTCGCGCGCAGCGAGCAGGTCCGCCGGTTCAGCGTGGTCTTCGCCGACCTCGACGACCGCGGACTCGTCACCCCCACCATGAAGCTGAAGCGGAGCGTCGTGCTGGATCGCGCCGCCGTCGCTGTCGAAGACCTGTACCTCTGAGAATCGGAACCACACCATGTCCTCCCCCACTCCCACCCGTCCGACTTCCTCGCGCTCCTCTCTCATCGCGATCGTCGTCGCCCTCGCGATCGGCGCGCTCGTCGCGATCGCCGGCAGCCAGGGCGGTGCGACCATCGGCGGCGTCCCCCTGTTCGCCCTCGCCGTCGCCGCGGCCTTCGCGATCCAGGTCATCGCGTTCATCCCCGCGATGCTGCTGCAGACCGAACGATTCTTCGACCTGACGGGCAGCCTCACGTTCTTCGTGATCTCCGCAGCGCTCGTGCTGCTGGCCCCCATGCCCGACGCGCGGAGCTGGATCCTCGCGGCGATGGTCATGCTGTGGGCCGCGCGCCTCGGCTCGTTCCTGGCCCTGCGCGTGCACAAGGCGGGATCCGACGGCCGCTTCGACCAGATCAAGGGGTCGCCGCTGCGGTTCCTGCAGGTGTGGGTGATCCAGGGTGCATGGGTGTCGCTGACCGCGGCCGCCGCCTGGATCGCGATCAGTGCGGATGCCCCCTCCCGCGCGCCGATCGGATGGCTGACCGTCGTCGGCATCGTCGTCTGGGTCCTCGGCATGGTGATCGAGATCGTCGCCGACGCCCAGAAATCCGCGTTCCACGCCGACCCGCGCAACCGGGACGAGTTCATCCGCACCGGCCTGTGGTCGCGGTCCCGTCACCCGAACTACTTCGGCGAGATCGTCATCTGGGTGGGCGTCTTCGTCACCGCCGCCCCCGTGCTCGTCGGATGGCAGTGGGTCGCGCTGCTCTCTCCCCTTTTCGTGATCCTGCTGCTCACCCGCGTCAGCGGCATCCCGCTGCTCGAAGCCCGCGCGGAGAAGAAGTGGGGCGACCGGGCCGACTACGTCGCCTACCGCGAGCAGACACCGGTGCTGATCCCGAAGCTCACCCGGCCCGCGGTGCGGGAGACGGCCAGGTAGACGGCGCCCTGGCCAGCCCGCCGAGCCGCTTCTTCGTCACCCCGCACAAGCAGGAGCCGACACTCGGTGTTCGCGGACATGACTTCGAGCGCGGCACACGAGAGTGTGGAGACGAACCAGCGCAACGGCCGAAAGCCGGTCGCCCGAGCAAGGGAGTCTCCATGTCCAGCGAAACCCTCGTCGTGCCGCTCGTCGATCAGCTCGACGCGTTCTTCGGGCAGTACACGGCCGCGGGCCAGTCGCCGGGCCTGGTCTACGGCCTCGTCGGACCCGACGGCCTGGAGCACACGCGTGGGTTCGGCACCGCCGACGACGAAGGCACCTCCCCGAACGCCGACACCGTCTTCCCGATCGCCTCGATGACCAAGAGCTTCGTCGCGCTCGGCGCCCTGCTCGCGCGGGACCGCGGACTCCTGGATCTGGAGGCGCCCATCACCGACTTCTACCCCGAATGGCACGGGACCGTGGGCGACGAACCGGCGATCGCCCCGACCCTGCGGCAGCTGCTCAGCAGGGGCGGAGGTCTCACCGAGGACAACTCCTGGGTCGACCCGTTCCTCGGCCTCTCCGAAGCGGAGCTGGTCGAACGGATCAGGCCCGGCTTCAACTACAGCACCCACCCCGGAAGCACCTTCGAGTACTCCAACATCGGGTTCACGATGGCGGGTCTCGCCGTGGGCACAGCCGTGGGCCGACGTGTCGAGGACTGGGTGACCGATGAGATCCTGCGCCCGCTGGGGATGAACAGCACGTGGTTCGACAACCGCGCCCCGGAGGGCGGCTTCGCAAGGGCGGTCGGCTACTCGCTGGACACCGCGGGCGACTGGGTGGGCTTCCCGCCGGAGGTGTCCGACGCCATGGCCGCGGCCGGTGGGATGCAGTCGACCATCAACGACCTCAGTGTCTGGGTCAGGTTCCTCGCGGCATCGACACTGCCCGGCAGCGACGATGCCGTGGTGAGCCGTGCGTCACGGCGCGAGCTGCAGCGCATCCATCAGGTCGATATCCCCTCGCTGCAGGCCCGCCCCGACGGCTCCTGGAAGTTCGTCGCCGGCGGCTACGCGCTCGGCCTCTTCGTGCGCGAAGACCTGCACCGCGGGCGCATCGTCACGCACAGCGGGGGCCTCCCCGGGTTCATCCTGAACATGGTGTGGCACGCGGGGTCCGGCATGGGCATCGTCGTCTTGACGAACAGCCACCGGAGCAACCCGGTCGCCCTCTCCGAGGAGGCGCTGTTCCGCGCACTCGCCTTCCACGACGCCCCCGCCCGCACGGTGCAGCCGTGGCCGGAGACACGTCGGCTGATGTCCGCGGCGGATGCGCTGATCCGCTCTTGGGATGACGACGCCGCTGCCGCGATCTTCGCCGACAACATCGACTTCGACCGCCCGCTCCTCCAGCGCCGGGCCGCGATCGAGGAGCTCATCGCCCTGGTGGGTCCGCTGCGCGACGACCTCGGCACGCCGGAGGTGGTCTCCGCGGCGACACCGGCCGACATCACCTGGTCGATCCCCGGCGAGCGCGGCGAGCTGATCTGCATGATCCACCTCACCCCGGTGCGGCCCGCGCAGATCCAGGAGTTCGAGGTCGTCGCGGTCGATCGGAGCGTTCCGCGCGCCGCCCGCCCGACCGACATCTCCGCCCGGCGCCGCGCCTTCGCACGCCCGACCGTGAGCTCGCTGCCGAACACGCACGTGATGTGACACGCGGCCGGCGGGTGGCCATCGAGTCGGTGGCACGGTCAGCCGCGCGGCTCGAACCGACGGACCGGGTGGGTCTCGGCGACCAGCTCTCGCAGGCCCTCCAGGTCGGTGACCGCTGCGCCCAGCGCACGCGCCTGCACGAGCACGTTGCCGAGCGCGGTCGCCTCGACGGGGCCGGCCAGCACCGGGAGTCCCGAGCGATCGGCGGTGGCCTGGCAGAGGAGCGCGTTCAGGGATCCGCCCCCGACGAGGTGGATCACGTCGACCTCGCGCCCGGAGAGGTCGGACGCCGCGCGCACGGTCTCGGCGAATGCAGCGGCGATGCTCTCCACGATGCTGCGTGTGAACGCGGCTCTTTCCGTCGGAGCGGAGGCTCCCGTCGCTTCGATCAGCGTCGCGATACGCGCGGGCATGTCGCCGGGTGCACTGAGCGAAGGGTCGTTCGCATCGAACAGCGGCACATCCTCCGAGACGGCGGCCGCCTCCGCGAGCAGCTCGGGCAGGTCGATGCGTGCTCCGTCCTGCGCCTCCCACGCCCGCACGCTCTCGCTCAGCAGCCACAGGCCGGTGACGTTGTGCAGGAAGCGGTAACGACCGTCGACACCGAGCTCGTGAGTGAAGTTCGCCTCGCGCGCGGCATCCGTCAGCACGGGCTCCGTCAGTTCCAGGCCGACCAGGCCCCACGTGCCGCACGAGATGTAGGCGGCGGGCGATGTCATGGGGACGGCGACGACGGCGGAGGCGGTGTCGTGCGATCCCACTGCGATCACGGGGAGATCCTTGCCGACGAGCGCGGCGATCTCGGGGCGCAGCGACCCGATCACCGCGCCGGGGTCGACCAACGGAGGCAGCAGACGCGACGGGATGCCGATGCGCGTCGCGAGGTCCGTGTCCCATTCACCGTCTGAGACCCCCAGCAGTCCCGTCGTGGAGGCGTTCGTGCGCTCGGCGACGCTGACGCCCGTGAGCAGGAACGCGACCAGGTCGGGGATGAGGAGCACGGTGTCCGCCCCTGCCATCCGGTCGTCGACCCGGTACTGGTACAGGGTGTTGAACGGCAGGAACTGCAGTCCGTTGCGGGCGTACAGCTCAGAGAACGGCACGATGGCGTGCACCTGGGTGACGCCCTGCGCCGTGCGGGAGTCGCGGTAGTGGAACGGTTCGGCGAGGAGAACCCCGTCCGCGAGCAGGCCGTAGTCGACGGCCCAGGAGTCGATCCCGATGCTCTCGATCGCCGGCTCCCGCCGCACCGCCTCCGCCAGCCCGTCCACGACGTGCGCGTACAGCGCGTCGAAGTCCCAGTGCAGCCCGTCGTCCCGCTCCACGGGACCGTTCGGGAAGCGGGACACGAGTTCGAGCTCGAGCCGCCCCTCCCCGATCCGCCCGATCATCACGCGGCCGCTGGTCGCCCCGAGATCGACGGCCGCGACCGCGCGCATGCTCATCGCAGGAACGCCGCGGCGACGCCGGAGTCGACCGGGATGTGCAGGCCCGTGGTGCGGCTGAGCTCGGGACCGGTCAGCACGTACACCGCGTCGGCCACGTTCTCGGGCACGACCTCGCGCTTGAGGATCGTGCGGTTGGCGTAGTACTGACCGAGGTCTTCCTCCTTGACCCCGTAGGTGGCGGCACGGTTCGCACCCCACCCGGAGGCGAAGATGCCGGAGCCGCGGACCACGCCGTCGGGGTTGATGCCGTTCACACGGATACCGTACTCGCCGAGCTCGACCGCGAGCAGCCGCACCTGGTGCGCCTGATCGGCCTTGGTGGCGGAATACGCGATGTTGTTGGGCCCGGCGAAGACCGAGTTCTTCGACGAGATGTAGATGATGTCGCCGCCGAGCTTCTGGTCGATGAGCACGCGGGCGGCGGCCTTCGAGACCAGGAACGACCCCTTCGCCATCACGTCATGCTGCAGATCCCAGTCCTTCTCCGTGGTCTCCAGCAGCGGCTTCGAGAGCGAGAGTCCGGCGTTGTTGACCACGAGGTCGACGCCGCCGAAGGCGAGCACAGCCTCGTCCAACGCAGCCTGGACGGCCTCGGCGTCGGCCACGTTCGCAGCGATGCCGATCGCGACATCGGTGTTCCCCAGCTCGGCAGCCGCCGCCTGTGCCTTTTCGAGGTCGAGGTCGGCGATCACGACGCACGCACCCTCGGCCGCGAGACGGGTGGCGATGGCCTTGCCGATGCCGGAGGCGGCACCGGTGACGAAGGCGATGCGCCCCTGGTGCGACTTCGGCTTCGGCATCCGCTGCAGCTTGGCTTCCTCCAGCGCCCAGTACTCGATGTCGAACTTCTCGGCATCCGAGATCGGAGAGTAGGTCGAGAGCGCCTCGGCGCCGCGCATCACGTTGATCGCGTTCACGTAGAACTCGCCGGCGACGCGGGCGGTCTGCTTGTTCGCTCCGTACGAGAACATGCCCACACCGGGGATCAGCACGATCAGCGGGTCGGCGCCGCGGATGGCGGGCGACTCGGCCGTGGCATGGGCGTCGTAGTACGCCTGGTAGTCGGTGCGGTACTGCGCGTGCAGCTCGTGCAGGCGAGCGATCTGCTCCTCGACGGATGCGGTGGCGGGCAGGTCGAGGATCAGCGGCTTGACCTTGGTGCGCAGGAAATGGTCGGGGCAGCTGGTACCGAGGGCGGCGAGCGTCGGCGCCTTCTCGGAGGCCAGGAAGTCGAGCACCACGTCGGCGTCGGTGAAGTGCCCGACCATCGGCTTGTCGGTCGAGGCGATGCCGCGGATCGTGCCGGCGAGGGCCGCCGCCCGCTCGCGACGCTCGGCTGCCGGCAGCGCCTCGAAGCCCGCGCGGACCCCGCCGAACGGATCGGCCTTGCCGTGCTCCGCGATGTAGGCGGCTGCGGTGTCGATGATCCAGAGGGAGTTCGCCTCCGCCTCCTCCGAGGTGTCGGCCCAGGCGGTGATGCCGTGTCCGCCGAGGATGCAGCCGATCGCCTGCGGGTTCTGGCGCTTGATCTCGGCGATGTCGAGTCCGAGCTGGAAGCCGGGCCGCCGCCACGGCACCCAGACGACCTTGTCGCCGAAGATCTTCGCGGTCAGCGCCTCGCCGTCGGCCGCGGTGGCGATCGCGATGCCCGAGTCGGGGTGCAGGTGGTCGACGTGGGCGGCGTCTACCAGGCCGTGCATGGCGGTGTCGATCGACGGCGCAGCCCCACCCTTGCCGTGCAGGCAGTAGTCGAACGCGGCGACCATCTCGTCTTCGCGGTCGAGCCCGGGGTACACGTCGACGAGAGCGCGCATGCGGTCGAGGCGCAGCACCGCGAGACCGCTCTCCGTGAGGGTGCCGAGGTCGCCGCCCGACCCCTTGACCCACATCAGCTCCACCGGCTGACCCGTCACCGGATCGGTCTCGGTGCCCTTTGCGGAGGTGTTCCCGCCGGCGTAGTTGGTGTTCTTCGGGTCGGCGCCGAGGCGGTTCGACCGGGCGATCAGAGCGGCGGCGGTGGCGTTGGTCATGACTCTCCAAGACAGGGGCGGTGCACACGACCGTGCACACTCATGCTGTTACTTCATGTGAAAGATAACATGAATCGACGTCAAGGAGAAGGGCGCCGGTGATCAGAGGATGTCGGCGACCCCTCGGAAGGCATCGAGCCGCTCGTCCGCGGGATCGAGCTCCGTGATCAGCACGGAGATCTCGTCACGGTCGAGCGCGCGCGCCACCGAGCGACGGCCGAGCTTGCTGGAGTCGACGCACACGACCGTCGTCCCGGCGTTCGCGGCCATCGCCTGCTTCAACTCGGCCTCTTCGACCGACACCTCGGACGTGCCGTCGGCACCGTCGAGCGCATCCGCCGAGGAGAAGAATGCGTCGAAGTAGACCGAGCGCATGCTCCGGCGGGCGATCGGCCCGACGAGACTGCCCGTCGTGGGCTCGGCCGTCCCGCCGGAGATCACCGCGGTGACGCCCCCGAGCGGCTGCAGCACCTGGAACGACTCGAACGAGTTCGTGTAGACGGTGAGCCCCGCACGCGGCCCGATCGCCGACGCGAGCATGTTGACCGTCGAGGAGGCGTCGAAGGCGACGCTCCCCTGGGCGGGGACGAGACGCAGGGCCTTCTCGGCGATCGCGCGCTTCGCGCTGGCCCTGATGGCCCGACGCGCGTCGAAGGGGCGGGCCCGCGGCGCGGCCGTCGCCCCGCCACGCACGCGGCGCACGCGACCCTCGGCCTCGAGTTCGAGCAGGTCTCGACGGATCGTCATCGACGACACCGCGAAGAGCTCGGCCGCAGCCTCGATCATCACACCCTGGGGGCCGTTGGCGAGTTCGACGAGTTCGTCTCGGCGTCGTTGCGCCTCGAGATTGCCGGAAAGAGCCATGGGAGGAATCTATCCGGTGCGCGCGACGAGACCGATCGCGCGACCGACGACATCGGTCGCACGCGCTCATATGAGCGGTGAGTGTCTCAGCTTGAGCGCCACCGCTAGGCTCTGCTCATGCTCGGAAACACCACGGAACCTCTCTTCGGCCGCGTGGCCGTCGTCACCGGCGGAGCGCGGGGCCTCGGCTACGCCATGGCCGAGGCCCTCGCCTCCGCGGGCGCCGCGGTCGCACTCCTCGACCGCCTCGACACCGTCACCGAAGCCGCCGATGCCCTGGAGTCCGCGTCGGGACGACGCTGCCTGGGCGTCAGCGTCGACGTCACCTCGGAAGCATCCGTCGCCGCTGCCTTCGACATCATCGGCGAACGACTGGGCACGGCGGACGTGCTCGTCAACAGCGCGGGCATCACATCGGGCACACCCCTCCTCGAGACCACCCCCGAGGACTGGCGGCGTGTGCTCGACGTCAACGTCACCGGTACGTTCGTCACGAGCCGTGAGTTCGCGCGCCGGCACGTCGAGTCGGACCGCGGCAACCCGGCCAGCATCGTGAACGTGTCGTCGATGTCGGCGTTCGCCGTGAACATCCCGCAGACCCAGGCCGCCTACAACACCTCCAAGGCCGCGGTGTCGATGTTCACGAAGAGCGCGGCGATCGAATGGTGGCCCCTCGGCATCCGCGTCAACGCGATCGCCCCCGGATACTTCGCCAGCGACATGACCAGGGACTTCGTGGCGGAGAACCCGGAGATGGCCGACGAGTGGGTACGGCGCATCCCGGCGGGGCGCATGGGACAGCCCGAAGAGCTCGGCGACCTCCTGGTCTATCTCGCGAGTGAGCGGTCGAGCTATGTCGTGGGGCAGAGCATCCTCATCGACGGGGGATACACCAGCGTCTGAGGGCTCACCGGACCGTAGGCCCGAACCATAGGCCCGGCCATAGGCTGAGTGGCATGCCCGAACTGCCCCTCGGCTCGGCGACCTTCCGAGCTGCCGCCGTCGATCTCGGCGGGTCCAGCGGTCGTGTCGTGAGCGCGACCGTCGACGGCGACCGGCTGCGGATCGACGGGGTGCACCGCTTCCGCAACCGTGCGTTCACGGATGAGCTCGGCCTGCGCTGGGACGCGCAACGGCTGTATCGCGATGCACTCGTCGGCCTCACCCGACTGCGCAGGGAAGGGCCGGCCTTCACCAGCATCGGCGTCGACGCGTGGTCGGGGGACTACGGCCTGCTCGGCTACGACGGTCTCCTCGATGCCCCGTTCCATCAGCGCGACGCGCGCACCGAGCGCAGCTTCCCGATCGTCGAGGAGGTCCTGCCCGCCGCAGAGGCCTTCCGCACGACCGGGGTCACCGCGCTCCCCATCATGACGATCTATCAGCTGGCGGCCGACCGGGAGGCCGGACGACTCGACACCGTGCAGCAGATGCTGTTGATGCCCGACCTGCTCGGACGCTGGCTCGGCGCCGCGGACGTCGCCGAGGCCACGAACGTCTCCAGCACCGGCCTCGCACTCCCCCGCGGCGGCGGCTGGGATGTCAGGCGGATCGAGGCTCTGGGCCTGCCATCGCGGATCTTCCCCGACGTCGTCTCCCCCGGCACGGTGACCGGCCGCGTCTCCGAAGGGATCCTCGCCCCTGGGGACGCGACCGACATCACCGCCGTAGCCTCGCACGACACCGCGAGCGCGGTGATCGCCGTGCCCGCCCGCGATCAGGATTTCGCGTACGTCTCGTGCGGCACCTGGATCCTCACCGGCGTCGAGGTCGATCACCTCATCACCGGCGACCGTGCCCGGGAAGCGGGTTTCACGAACGAGCTCGGCCTCGACGGCACCGTGCGGTTCCTGCGCATCGCCGCGGGACTCTGGATCGTCAACGAATGCATGCGGGAATGGGGGCTCGACGGCTGGGGTGCGCGCAGCACCGCCGCCCGTCGCGACCTGCTGGCTCGTGCGGACGCCGCCCCGAGCGCCGGAGTGCTGGTCGACACCGGCGACCCCCGCCTGCTGCGGCCGGGGCAGATGACCGCGCGCATCGCCGAGCTCGTGGCCGAGTCCGGCGGACGCATGCCGACCGACCGCGCCGCCGTGGTGCGGCTGGTGCTGGAGAGCCTCGGCGCCTTCGTCGCGCGGCAGGTCGAGGAAGCGGCGACGCTCTCCGGCGTGGACGTGCGGGTGATCCATCTGGTCGGGGGCGGCTCCGAGTCGTCGATCCTCGCCCAGGCGGTCGCGGATCGCTCCGGCCGGAGGGTGACGGCCGGACCGTCGGAGGCCACATCGATGGGCAACCTCCTGGTGCAGGCCCGTGCGCACGGCGCAGCGCACGGAGGCCTCGCCGACCTGCGCCGCATGGTGCGCGCCTCCACCGAGCTGCGGAACTACGACCCCGCCCCGCGCTGATGCGGTGCGCCGGTCGTGCTCAGACCGGCGACTCGAGAAGCCGTCGGGCGAGAGCCGCGTCCGTCACCAGGGAGTCGACGATCCCGGAACGCAGCGCAGCGATGACGGCACCTGTCTTCGACGGGCCGCCCGCCACCGCGATCACCTCGGGGATGTGCCGCAACTGCTCGGTGGACACCGCGAGCGAGCGCTCGGCCACCGACCCCACCACGGCTCCGTTCTCATCGATGAGCGTCGCGCAGATCTCCGCCTTGACGCCGGCGGCGAGCAACTCGTCGAGCGCACCCGCTCTCCCCGCGTTGTCGTAGAGCTGAGAGTCTGGCGGACTCCACGATCCGACCGCGACGACGGCCTTGGTCACCGAGTCGAACCGGCGGAAGGTCTCCATGATGCCGGGTTCGCGCCGCAGAGCGGAGGCGGTCGCGGCGGTCTCCACGAGCAGGGGCGCGAAGATGGCACGGGAGCGACCGCCCGAGATGCGACTCACCTGGCGGATCACCTCGACGCCGTTCTCCGGCGTCGGTGCGGCGACACCGGCGAGCTGGACGACCTCGCACGTCGCCAGGGTGCGCAGGTGCCCGGCCATCGCGGTCAGGGTGCGACCGGCCGTGAGCCCGAGCACGTCGCCGTCGGTGACGATCTCGCTGAGCAGGTCGGCGGCGGCGCGACCCAGTCGGTCCTGGATCAGCTCTGGCGCCGTCCCCGGGGTGATCACCGCGAGAGCGCGCGTGAGGCCGAACCGGGCGCGCAGCTGCATCGACAGGTCGAGATCGAGCGAGTCCGGCGCCTCGATCGTGATCTTCACCAGTCCCTGCTCGAGCGCATCCTCCAGCATCCGGGCGATCTTGAAGCGCGAGAGGCCGAGCTCTTCCGCGATCTCGATCTTCGTCCGTCCGTCGAGGTAATGCCGGCGCGCGACGTGCGAGATCCGCACCAGCTCATCGGGTCCCATGTCGTCTCTTCCTCTCACGCCGCCAAGTCCGATCAGCATATCCGGATTCGACCACTTGCGCTCATCTGAGCGCCCAGTTGTCTCATCCGTCACGCATGGCTAATGTCGGTCGAGCAATCACGACCGCGCGACTGCACACGCACCACGAGGAGCCCGATGAAGCGCACTGAACTGCCGACGACCATGCGTGCGAGCGTGCTGGTCCGAGCCGGCGAGCTGACGATCGAGACCCGCCCCGTGCCGACCCCCGCCCCCGATCAGGTGATCGTCCGGGTGAACGCGGTCGGCATCTGCGGCTCCGACGTCCACTACTTCCACGAGGGACGCATCGGCGACTTCGTCGTGGAGGAGCCCCTCGTCCTCGGCCACGAGGCCGGCGGCACCATCGTCGCGGTCGGCACCGACATCGATGACTCCCGCCTCGGCGAGCGCGTCTCCATCGAACCGCAGCACCCGTGCCGCGTGTGCGAGTTCTGCCGGAGTGGCCGTTACAACCTCTGCCCGCGCATCGAGTTCTACGCCACCCCGCCCATCGACGGCGCCTTCGCGGAGTACGTCGCGATCCAGGGCGACTTCGCCTACGCCGTCCCCGACTCCGTGAGCGACGACGCCGCGGCGCTCATGGAGCCGTTGTCCGTCGCCATCGCCGCCGTGCAGAAGGCGGAGGTACGCCCCGGCAGCCGGGTGCTGATCACCGGGGCCGGCCCCATCGGCATCGTCACCGCGCAGACCGCACGGGCCTTCGGCGCCACCGAGATCGTGATCAGCGATCCGATGGCGGAACGCCGGGAGGTCGCCCTGCGTTTCGGCGCGACCGAGGCCGTCGACCCCGCCGCAGGTCCCCTCGGCTCGGGATACGACTCCTTCGTCGATGCCTCGGGCTCCCCCGTCGCCGTGAAGCAGGGCATCTCGGCGCTGAAGCCCGGTGGTGTGGCCGTCCTGGTCGGCATGGGCGCCGACGAGATCGCCCTTCCCGTCTCGACCATCCAGAACCGCGAGCTGGTCGTCACCGGCATCTTCCGCTACGCGAACACCTGGCCGACCGCGATCGAGTTGGTCGCCTCCGGCGCCGTCGACCTCGATGCCCTGGTGACCGGATCCTTCGGCCTCGACGAGGTGCGTGCGGCGCTCGACTCCGCATCCCACCCGTCGACGCTGAAGAGCATCGTGCGTCCGGACCGCGAGCACGCGAGGGAATCATGACCGACCTCGAGCGCACGGGGAGCATCACCCTCGACGAGCAGCCCGACATGCTCGCGTGCGTCGACATCCGCAAGGCGTTCGGCGGGGTGCCTGTGCTCAAGGGCGTCGGGCTGCATCTCGAGCCGGGCACCGTGACCGCCCTCGCGGGCGAGAACGGCGCCGGCAAGTCGACGCTCATGAAGATCGCCTCCGGCCAGATGAAGGCGGACGCCGGTCAGGTGCTGGTCCGCGGCGAGGAGCTGGCCGCGGGATCGGCACGCGACGCCCACCAGCGCGGGATCGCCATCGTGCCGCAGGAGCTCGCGTCGATCCTCGACACCACGGTGTACGAGAACATCTTCGTCGGCCGGGAGCTGCGGGGGCGCCTCGGGCTCGTGGATCGTCGTCGCATGGCCAGAGAGGCCAAGGAGATGCTCGCGGAGTTCGGCGTCGACATCGACCCCTCCACGCGGATGGGGTCCCTGCCGGTGGGCCTGCGCCAGATCGTCGAGATCGTCAAGGCGACCAGCACCGGCGCCCGCGTGCTGCTGCTGGACGAGCCGACCAGCGCGATCGCCGAACGCGAGGTGGCCCGTCTGATCGAGAACATGCGGATGCTGCGCGACCGCGGCGTCGCGATCCTCTTCACCACGCACAAGATGGAGGAGATCCGCGCGATCGCCGATCGGGTCGTGGTCCTCCGTGACGGCGGCCTCGTGGCGGATGCGCCGCTCTCGGAACTCAGCGACGACGACATCGTGACCGCGATGATCGGCCGCGAGCTCGAAGACCTCTTCCCCGACCTGCCGCCCGCGTCCGACGACATCGCCCTCTCGGTGCGCGGCCTCGACTACACGCCGGCCCCGCAGCCGGTCGACCTGCAGGTGCGCCGCGGCGAGATCGTCGGACTCGCAGGGCTCGTCGGCGCCGGACGCACCGAGCTCATCGAGGCGCTGTTCGGAGTGCGCTCCTCGACCGCGGGCGAGATCGCCGTCGGGGGCCGTCGCGTCCGCCGCGGACGCCCTGCCGACGCGATCACCGCGGGCATGGCGCTGGTCCCTGAGGACCGGAAGGGCGCGGGCGCCGTGCTCAGCATGGACATCCTGGCGAACGCCACGCTGCCGCGAATGGATCAGTTCTCCGTCGCCGGATGGCTCAAGGGCCGCAGCCGCGTCGACGCGGTCTCCGAGGTCATGAGTTCGGTGAGGCTACGCAGCCGCGGCCTCGGGCAGCTCATGGAGACGCTGTCCGGCGGCAACCAGCAGAAAGTCGTGCTCGCGCGTTGGCTCACCGGCGAGGTCAAGGTGCTCCTGCTCGACGAGCCGACCCGCGGCGTCGACATCGGCGCCCGCAGCGAGATCTACCGCATCATCACCGACCTCGCCGCCTCCGGCATGGCCGTGGTCATGGCCTCGAGCGACATGCCGGAGATCCTCGCGCTGTCACATCGCGCTCTCGTGCTCAAGGACGGGGGCGTGGTCGCCGAGCTCGACCGGGCCGCCCTCCAGCAGCCCGACGTGCAGGACCGCATCTTCCGCCTCGCGAGTGGACTCGACATCTCCGAGGCCCCCGCCAGCAGCACCGCCCCCTCCGCAAAGGACCACCGATGACCGACACCCGCACCGCCGCGCAGACCTTCGTGCCCGAGTCGGAAGTGAAGCGCTTCAGCCCCACCTGGTTCGGCGACCTCGCCATCCGCTACGCGATGGTGATCGTGATGGTGCTCATCATCGCCTTCTTCCTCTACCGCAGCGCGCGCTTCGGCACGGTCGACAACCTGCAGACGATCCTCGTCGCCGCGGCACCTTTCGCCCTGATCGCCCTCGGACAGACGCTCGTGATCCTCACCGGCGGCATCGACCTGTCGGTCGGCAGCGTCATCGCCGCATCCGCCGTCTTCGGCAGCCTCACCGCGAAGGCCTTCCCCGACCAGATCTGGCTCGCGATCGTCGCCGGCGTCGTCGTCGGCTTCATCGCCGGCGCGATCAACGGCTTCGTGGTCTCGGTGATCAAAGTGCCACCCTTCATCGCGACGCTCGGGATGCTCACGCTCGCATCCGGCGTCGCCTATGTCGCGGGCAACGGCGCCCCCATCACCGGGCTGCCCGCCGACTTCTCCCGCATCGCCAACGCGCAGTTCGGGGGGCTCACGCTCCCGGTCATCCTGATGATCGTCGGCATCCTGGGACTCGCGATCATCATGCGACGCACCACGTGGGGCATGCGCGTGTATGCGATCGGCGGCAACCCGATCGCCGCGGGCATCGCCGGTATCAACGTGGGCCGCACCATCTTCAGCGTGTACGCCATCTCCGGCATGCTCGCGGGGATCTCCGGCGTCATGCTCGCCAGCCGTGTCACCCTCGGTGCACCGAACCTCGGCGTCGGGTATGAACTCGACGCGATCGCGGCGGTCGTGATCGGTGGGGCGAGCCTGCTCGGCGGACGCGGCTCCATCTGGGGAACGGCCCTCGGTCTGCTCCTCATCCAGACGCTCAACAACGGTCTCGACATCCTGACCGTGCCCGCCTACTGGCAGAAGGTCATCAAGGGCGTGCTCATCGTCGCCGCGGTCGCCGTCGACGTGTGGGCGACCCGACGACGAAGCCGCTAGCTCCCGACGACCACCCGACGAAGAAGACCCTGCTTCATCGCACCACCCAACGAGAGGAATCCCATGTTCACCAAGAAGAGCCGCATCGCCGCGGCTTTCGCCGTCACCTCCGTCGCAGCGCTGATGCTCGCCGGGTGCGGCGCCGGCGACCCGAACGCGAACGCCGGCGGCGCAGACGACAGCGGTCAGGAGCGCATCACCATCGGGGTGAGCGTCTACGACATGTCGTCCTTCGTCACGGAGGGCAAAGAGGGCATCGAGCGCTACGCCGAGGAGAACAACATCGAGATCCTGTGGAACTCCGCGGGCCTCGACGTCAACACCCAGGCGAGCCAGGTCGACCAGTACGTGACGGCCGGTGTCGACGCGATCGTCGTCATCCCCGTGCAGGCCGACTCGCTGCAGCCTCAGATCGCCGCCGCGAAGGCCGCCGACATCCCGTTCTTCGACGTCAATGCCTCACTCAACAGCGAAGACCTCACCGGCTCCGTGCAGCCGGACGACGTGGCCGCGGGTGAGCAGGAGGCGCAGATGATGATGGACGCCCTCGACGGGAAGGGCAACGTCATCATCCTGCAGGGACCGCTCGGAGGCTCGGGCGAGATCAACCGCGGAAAGGGCATCGACAACGTGCTCGCCGAGAACCCCGACGTGAAGGTGCTCGCCAAGGACACCGCGAACTGGAAGCGCGACGAGGCCGTCAACAAGGTCAGCAACTGGATCTCGGCCTTCGGCGATGACATCGACGGCGTGATCGCCCAGAACGACGACATGGGCCTCGGTGCGCTGCAGGCGCTCAAGGAAGCCGGCATGACCGACGTGCCGATCGTGGGCATCGACGGCATCGCCGACGGCCTCGAGGCCGTCAAGAACGGTGACTTCATCGGAACCTCGTTGCAGAACGGCACGGTCGAGCTGTCGGCCGGTGTCGCCTACGCCGCCGCCATCGTGCGAGGGGAGGACGTCAAGGAGAACCCGGTCTACCTGATGCCCGCGATCACGAAGGACAACGTCGACGAGGCGATCGGCCACGTGGTCACGGAGCGCGACGCGTTCCTGAAGAACCTGAGCGAGATGACGAACAAGAACCTGAAGAGCGGCAACATCGCCTACGAGGGTCTCACCGGCCAGTCCGAGTGACCGCCGGGCCAGGGCCGCGGAGATGCTTCGGTGTCTTCGCGGCCCTGGTGGTTCAAGGGATCGGTGGTTCACGGGATCGGTGGTTCAAGGGATCCGTCGTTCATGGACTGGCGTTTCACGGACGGGTCGTTCACGGATGAGGGAGAAGCGGATGCCGACATACGTCGCAGGGGTGGATTCGTCCACGCAGAGCTGCAAGGTGAGTGTGCACGACCTGGAGACGGGCGAGGTCGTGCGCACCGGACGGGCATCGCATCCGTCCGGCACGGAGGTCGACCCCGAGGCCTGGTGGTCG
Source organism: Microbacterium sp. 2RAF4 (assembly GCF_052115285.1). NCBI lineage: Bacteria > Bacillati > Actinomycetota > Actinomycetes > Micrococcales > Microbacteriaceae > Microbacterium > Microbacterium sp. 2RAF4. Next base: position 1,383,172 of record NZ_JBFRGI010000002.1, read on the forward strand.
GCGCTCCAGAGCGCGATCGTCGACGCCGGCGGACTGCACGACGTCGCCGCGATCTCGGTCGCCGCCCAGCAGCACGGGCTCGTGGCGCTCGACGCCCAGGGGCACGTGGTGCGCGACGCGCTGCTCTGGAACGACATCCGCAGTGCCGATGCCGCGGCGGCGCTCGTGGCGGAGGTCGGGGCGGAGGAGTACGCACGCCGGGTCGGAGTCGTGCCCGTGGCATCGTTCACGGGCGCAAAGCTGCGGTGGCTGCGCGAGCAGGAGCCGGCCAACGCCGCCAGGGTCGCTGCCGTCGCCCTCCCCCACGACTGGCTCTCCTGGCGGCTGCGCGGCTTCGGGCCGACGGGTGCCGGCGCCCTCGGCCCCGACCTCGACGCGCTCGCCACCGACCGGTCCGATGCCAGCGGCACCGCGTACTGGAGCGCCTCGACCGGTGCCTACGATCTCGATCTGCTCGCGCACGCGTTCGGTCGCGTCCCGATCCTCCCCCGGGTGCTCGGAGCTGCCGAGAGGATGGGGGTCACGCCCGCGGGCACAGTGGTCGGCGCCGGGCTGGGGGACAACGCCGGCGGCGCGCTCGGACTCGATGCCCGACCGGGCGACGCCGTGATCTCGATCGGCACGAGTGGCACGGTCTTCGCCGTGTCCGAGCACCCGATCGCCGACGCCACCGGAGCGGTCGCCGGCTTCGCGGACGGGAGCGGGAACCATCTCCCCCTCGTCGCCACGCTCAACGCGGCGCGGGTGCTCGATGCCGTCGCGGGTCTGCTCGGCGTCGATCACGGCGAGCTCGCGCGCCTGGCGCTGGCGTCCGAGCCGGGTGCGGGCGGCCTCGTGCTGCAGCCCTACTTCGAGGGAGAGCGCACCCCGAACCGTCCGGATGCCACCGCCACCCTGTTCGGCATGTCCCTCGCCTCCACGCGTCGCGAGCCCCTGGCGCGTGCCGCGGTGGAAGGGCTGCTGTGCGGTCTCGCCGACGGCCTCGATGCGATCCGTCGGTGCGGAGTACCGGCCTCGCGCATCCTGCTCATCGGTGGCGCCGCACGCAACCCGGCGGTCTCACGGATCGCGGCGCAGGTCTTCGACGTGCCGATCGTGGTGCCGGGAATCGACGAGGCGGTCGCCCGCGGTGCTGCGGTGCAGGCGGCGTGGGCGCTCACCGGCGAGCGTCCGTCGTGGCACGACGGCGAGGCTCGCCCATTCGCGGTCGACCATCGCCCGATCATCCGCGAGCAGTACGCCGCGCGGAGCTGAGCTCAGGCGCCCCAGCCGGCCTGCACACCGCCCACACGCTCGGCGGCGATCTTGTCCTGGTAGCCGGACGCGAGGTAGGCGGCCATGGGATCTGCGGGAAGACCGCGCGACTCGCGCCACTCGGCGAGGGCCGGACGCACGTCGGTGTAGAACGCATCCATGAAGAGGGCGTTCGCTGCGAGCACGTCCCCCGACTTCTGCGCGGCGGTGAGGGCGTCGCGGTCGACGAGCAACGCACGGGCGGTCATCTCCTGCACGTTCAGCACCGAGCGGATCTGGCCGGGGATCTTGTCCTCGACGTTGTGGCACTGGTCGAGCATGAACGCCACCTCGGGGTTGTTCAGGCCGCCACCGCGGATGACCTCGAACAGGATGCGGAACAGCTGGAACGGGTCGGCAGCGCCGACGATCAGGTCGTCATCGGCGTAGAAGCGCGAGTTGAAGTCGAACGAACCGAGCTTGCCGAGGCGCAGCAGCTGCATCACGATGAACTCGATGTTCGTGCCGGGCGCGTGGTGGCCCGTGTCGAGGCAGACCATCGCCTTGTCTCCGAGGGAGCTGACCTGCGCGTAGGAGGTTCCCCAGTCGGGGACGTCGGTGTGGTAGAACGCCGGCTCGAAGAACTTGTACTCGAGCACGAGGCGCTGGTCGTCGCCGAGGCGGTCGTAGATCTCCTGCAGCGATTCCTGCAGCCGATCCTGACGCCCCCGCATGTCGGCCTGGCCGGGGTAGTTCGACCCCTCGGCCAACCAGATCTTGAGATCACGGCTGCCGGTCGCATCCATCACGTCGATGCAGGCGAGGTGGTGGTCGATCGCCTTCTGCCGGATGGCCGCATCCTCGTGCGTGAGGGCGCCGAACTTGTAGTCGTCGTCCTGGAACGTGTTGGAGTTCACGGTGCCGAGAGTCACCCCGTGGTCCTCGGCGTGCTTCCGCAGGTCGGAGTACGAATCCACCACGTCCCACGGGATGTGCAGCGCCACCGCGGGCGCGAGTGCCGTGTAGCGGTTGACCTGTGCGGCGTCGGCGATCTTCTCCCACGGGTCCCGCGGGGTGCCGGGAGTGCCGAACACCTTGAAGCGCGTGCCGGAGTTGCCGAAGGCCCAGCTGGGAAGCTCGATGCCCTGCTGGGCGAGGACGGCGAGGTTCGAGGGACTGAGGATGCTCACGATGCACTGCTTTCGTTGGGGAGACCGGAGGTGGAGAGCTGGTCTTCGAGGTGGAACACCTCGGGAAGTGTGGGTGCCGCCTGGTCCGGGCGTCCGTCGAGGCCGACGAAGAAGCGGGCCATCTCGGCTTCCCAGCGGGCGGCGACCGGCGACGCGGCCAGGTACGCCTGCGCCGCGACATCGTCGTCGGTCTCGTAGTAGCCGATGAGCTCACCGTCGGGAGCGAGGAAGAGCGAGTAATTGCGGCGACCGGCCGCGGCGATCTCGGCGAGCATCTCCGGCCACACCGGCGCGTGACGCTCGCGGTACTCGTCCAGAAGCTCGGGACGCACCTGGAGCTTCACGCATACGCGGATCATGAGGACCTTTCCGGGAGCGTCCGACCGGCACTGGTGCCGGCCGGACGCCCGAGGTTGATCAGAAGTCGAACTCGCCGATGTTGTCGGCGTTGAACACGAACGGATCGCCGAGAACCACGACGCCGTCCTCCCCGACCGTGTACTCACCGAGGTCGCCGGCGGTGAAGGTGTCGCCCTTCTTGCCGGTGATGTCGCCCTCGATCAGCGCCTGCGCCGCGAAGGCCGCCAGGTAGCCGAGGTCTTCCGGGTTCCACAGGGCGAACGACGTGACCGTGCCGTCCTCGACGTATTCGCGCATCTGGTTCGGGGTGCCGAGACCGGTGAGCGCGACCTTGCCCTTGTAGTCCGAGGTGGACAGGTAGCGGGCGGCTGCGGCGATGCCGACCGTCGTGGGCGAGATGATGCCCTTAAGGTTCGGGTGCGTCTGCAGCAGGGCCGCGGTCTTGTCGAACGACGTCTGGTCGTCGTCATCGCCGTAGACCGTCTCGACCAGGGTGATGTCGGGGTAGTCGCTGGCGAGGTAGTCCTTCATCAGGTCGATCCAGGCGTTCTGGTTGGTCGCGTTCGCCGAGGCCGAGAGGACGGCGATCTCTCCCGCACCGCCGATCTGCTCGGCGACCTGGTCGACCTGCGCCTTCGCGATGCCCTCCGAATCGGCTTGGTTGACGAAGACGTCGCGGCACTCCGGGTTGGTGTCGGAGTCGAACGTGACGACCTTCACTCCCGCGTCGCGGGCCTCGTTCAACGCGTCGCAGATGGCCTTCGGGTCGTTCGCCGAGACGACGAGTGCCCCGACGCCCTGCTGCGTCGCGGTGTTGATGTAGCTGACCTGGGCGTCGGGAGTCGCCTCGGCCGGCCCGACCTCGGCGAACGTGCCGCCGAACTCCTCGACGGCGGCCTTGCCGCCCTTGCTGGAGGTGTCGAAGTAGGGGTTGCCGAGGTTCTTGGGCAGGAAGGTGACGGCGAGGTTGCCGTCACCTTCGTCGCCTCCACCACTGTCACCACCGGTGCTCGCGCATCCGGACAGGGCGACCGCGGCGGCGACCGCGAGCGCGGCGACAGCGGTCACACGTTTACGTGCAGACATCATTGTTCTGTTCCTTTCGTGAGGGTGTGCCGCAACCGCGGCGTCGGCGTCATGAAGCTGTGGGTGCGGCGCCGGTGGTGTATCGTCCCGGTCTGCGACGAGCCTTCTGCAGCCAGGCGAGGAAGCTCGCGGCCACCACCGAGATGACCAGGAGGGCGCCGGTGATGATGTTGATCACGTCGGAGGTCACGTTCATCAGGCGCAGTGCGCTGGCGAGCGAGCCGATGAGCAGTCCCGCGGCGACGACCCCGTAGATCTTGCCCCGACCGCCGAACACCGAGACGCCGCCGAGCACGACCGCAGCGATCACCTGCAGCTCCAGGCCGGTGGCGTTGTCCCCGCGCGCGCTGCCGTAGCGGAGGGTGTAGAAGATCCCGGCGAACGCGGCGACCACCCCGGAGAGCACGAAGAGGATGAACTTCGTACGCTCCACGTGCACGCCCGAGAACCGTGCGGCGTCCTTCGAGAGGCCGATCGCGTACACGCCGCGACCGAACGGGGTGTAGTGCAGCAGCAGGATGAACGCCACCAGGAGGAGCAGGAACGGGATCATGATGACGGGGATCGTGGTGCCGGCGAGCTTCGCCTTGGCGAGATCGGTCCAGAACTCCGGGAACTCGGTGACCGCCGTCGTTCCGAGCAGGCCGACCGCGAGGCCACGAAACAGCGCGAGCGTTCCGATGGTCACGGCGAGCGACGGCAGACCGACGACGGTCACGAGGAATCCGTTGAAGGCGCCGCCGACCAGACCGACGAGCAGTGCCGCGAGAGCGGCGACCTCGAAGGGTATCCCGCCCTGCACGAGCGCCCCGGTGACGACGCTGGAGAGGCCCACCATGCTGCCGACCGACAGGTCGATCTCCCCCGTGATCATCACCAGCGTCATGGGCAGGGCGATCAGGAGGATCGGCGCGATATCGAGGAGCAGGTACGTCAGCGTGATCGGCTGTCCGAACCCGCGTACGGTGCTCGCGGAGACGATGATGACGACGATCAGCAGGGCGACGATCGCCATCTCCCTGGTGAGGAGCACGCGGCGCCAGAGCGGCTTGTCGAAGTCGCGGATGACCCGGGTGGTCGCAGTCGCTGTCGCGGCGGTCATGACTTGTCCCTCGCTTCGATGAGCCGTCGTTTCTGGCGGACGGCGAGCACGCGGTCGAGCACGATCGCGCCGATGATCAGCAGGCCGACGACGGCACGCTGCCAGAAGTCGGGGATGCCGAGGATGGGGAGCGCCCGGTTGATCGTGAGCAGCAGCACCGCACCGATCGCCGCGCCCCACACGGAGCCGATGCCGCCGGTGATCGCGACGCCGCCGATCACCGCCGCCCCTACCGCGTCGAGCTCCCATCCGGCTCCGGCCTGCGAGTTGATGGTGCCGTAGCGGGCGGCGTAGAACACTCCGGCGAGACCGGCGAGCGCGCCGGAGACGACGAAGGCGGTCAGCACGCGACGGGTGACGCGCAGACCGTAGAGCTCCGCAGCCGCCGGATCGGATCCGATGGCGTAGTACTCCCGACCACCGCGGGTGTTCTTCATGTACCAGGCGGCCGCGGCGAGCACGATGAGGGCCACGATCGTGAGGATCGGGATGCCCACGAGCTGCCCGGTGCCGAGCGCGAGGAAGTCCTTCGGCATGTCGGACGCGTTCACCCGGTCGCTGCCGGTCCACAGCACGTTGATGCCGCGGTAGGCGTAGAGCGTACCGAGCGTGATCACCATGGCCGGCACCTTGGCGAAGGCGACCAGTGCCCCGTTGACGAGTCCGAGGAGAGCGCCGAACACGACGGCGGCAACGACCACGATGACGATGGGGATGCCGGGTATGTCGATGAACAGGCGACCGGTGAGGTACGCCGTGAGCCCCATGACCGAGCCGACCGAGAGGTCGACGTTGCGGGTGATGAGCACGATGGCCTGCCCGACAGCGACCAGCACGAGGATCGAGGGCGTGAGCAGCAGGTCGCGCCAGCCGTCGGGGCTGAACAGGAAGTTGGAGTTGTTCGTCGTGGCGGCGACGATCACGAGTGCCAAAGCGAGGAGGATGCCGAACTCCCGCGCCCGACCGAGCGCGGAGAGCCTCTTCGTCATCGACGAGACGGGGATGGCGGTGGTCACGAGGAGAGCTCCGATGCGTGCGTAGCGGCGTACATGACGTTCTCGGAAGTCGCCTCGGCGCGGGCGATCTCCGCGGTGATGCGCCCTTCGCGCATGACGAGGACACGGTCGGCCATGCCGAGCACCTCCGGCAGCTCGGACGAGATCATGAGGATCCCCATTCCCTGCCCCGCGAGCTCGGAGAGCAGTCGGTGCACCTCCGACTTGGTGCCGACGTCGATCCCTCTGGTCGGTTCGTCGATGATGAGCACCTTCGGCTGCGTGGCGAGCCACTTGGCGAGGACGACCTTCTGCTGGTTGCCGCCGGAGAGCGTCGCTGCGACCGTGTCGAGGGCGTGGGTCTTGACCTCGAGCCTGGTCGCCCATTCCCTGGCGGCGCGGTTCTCGATGCCGGTGGTGAGGAAGCCCAGCTTCGCGAGCTGGCGGCGGATGGAGAGGGTGATGTTGCCGCCGACGCCCGATTCGATCACGAGCCCCTGCTTGCGACGGTCCTCGGGCACGAGCGCGAGGCCCGCACGCATGGCCTCGGTGGGTCGACTGCGGGGGATGCGTGCGCCCTGCATGGTGACGGAGCCCTCGCGGTACGGGTCGACCCCGAAGACGGCACGCACCACTTCACTGCGTCCGGCCCCGACGAGGCCGGCGAGACCGACGATCTCGCCCGCGCGCACCGTGAAGGAGATGTCGTGGAAGACGCCAGGGCTGGTGAGGTTCTCGACCACGAGCAGCGGTGCGCCGACCGTCGTCTCCTGCTTGGGGAACAGCTCGGTCACCTCGCGACCGACCATCTGGTGCACGATCTCCTCGACCGAGGTGTCGGCGATCGCGCTGGTGGCGATGTAGGCCCCGTCACGCATGATTGTGACGGTGTCGCAGAGTGCGAACACCTCGTCGAAGCGATGCGAGATGAAGATGAGTGCACGGCCCTCATCGCGCAGACTCCGCGCGATCGTGAAGAGCCGCTCGACCTCGACGCCGGAGAGCGCAGCGGTGGGCTCGTCCATGACCAGCAGGCTCGCATCGAGCGAGACGGCCTTCGCGATCTCGATGACCTGCTGATCGGCGATCGACAACCCCTCCGCCGGACGGTCGGGATCGATGGTCACACCGAGCCGGGTGAAGAGGCGCTCGACCTCGTGGCGCATGCCCTTGCGGTCGATACGACCGAAGCGCCCGGTCGGCTGTCGGCCCATGAAGATGTTCTCGGTGACGGACAGATCGGGGAACAGCGTCGGCTCCTGATAGATCACCGCGACGCCCGCGCTCTTCGACTGCGCGGTGGAGGAGAAGTCCACGTCCTCGCCATGGAACCGGAACACCCCGGCGTCGCGCTGGTAGAGACCGGCGACGATCTTCACGAGGGTGGATTTGCCCGCGCCGTTCTCGCCGACCAGGGCGTGGATGGACCCGCCGTCGACCGAGAGCGTCCCGGAACGGAGGGCGACCACCGCGCCGAACGACTTGCGGATGTCGCGGAGTTCGAGCGCCGGCGGAGCACCGGAGGTGTCAGAGGGAATCGTCATCGATCGGACCTAAGCTGCAGGATCGTCCCTGCGGATTGAATCGTTTTAAAGAGCGGAGCACCTGAAATTTATGACTCTCGCTGGCTTCCTGTCAAGTCACGGTTTGGTCGATGGTACGTTTCAGGGACAGGTTTCGCGGATGGCGCGGAAAGGAATCACGCCGTGGTCGTCAGTGTTCGAGATGTCGCACTCGCCGCATCCGTCTCGGTCGGGACCGTCTCGAACGTCCTGAACCACCCGGACAAGGTGTCGCCCGCCACCGTCGAACGCGTCACGACGGCGATCGAGAAGCTCGGCTTCGTGCGCAATGACGCCGCCCGGCAGCTGCGCGCAGGACACAGTCGCTCGATAGGCCTGGTCGTGCTCGACGTGCGCAACCCGTTCTTCACCGACATCGCCCGCGGCGCCGAGGAACGGGCCGCCGAGGCGCGGATGACGGTCACGCTCGGCAACAGCGACGAGAAGGTCGAACGCGAGCGCGCCTACATCGACCTGTTCGAGGAGCAGCGCATCGCCGGCCTGCTCATCTCTCCGCTCGCCGACGACCTCCCGCGATTGCGACGCCTGCGCGATCGCGGCACCACCGTGGTGCTCGTCGACCGGGAAGTCGCCGACGAGAGCTTCTCCTCGGTGTCGGTCGACGACGTCGGCGGTGGCTACCTCGCCGTGCAACATCTCGCGGCGCAGGGACGACGACGCATCGCCTTCGTCGGGGGTCCGATGGGCATCCGACAGGTGGTCGACCGCCTTGAGGGTGCCAGCAGAGCCGCGAACGAGGCCGGTGTCTCCCTCGAGGTGATCCTGACCGATTCCCTGAGCGTGCTCTCGGGCCGTGCCGCCGGCGAGACCCTCAGCGCTCGTGCACCCGAAGATCGACCCGATGCCGTCTTCGCCGCGAACGACCTCCTCGCGATGGGGGTGCTGCAAGCGCTCATGATGCGCAGCAGCATCCGGGTCCCGGACGAGATCGCGCTCATCGGCTACGACGACATCGACTTCGCGGCCGCCGCCGTGGTCCCGCTCTCGTCGATCCGCCAGCCCGCCGAACTCATCGGATACACGGCCGTCGATCTGATGCTGCGAGAAGCCGGCGGTCACGCCGGGCGGGAACGCGTGGTGTTCCAGCCCGAGCTCGTCGTACGGGAGTCGACCGCGCGACCGACCTGAGAGCGAGCCGGTCGCCGCGGCGGGATTTCAGCGCCCGAGGGCTTTCTTCGCCTTCTTCGCCGCTCTCTCCGCCGTCTTCCGGCGCTGTTTCCTGACCTTCGGGTCGTTCCACATCCGCACCAGCTGATGCCCCACCGACTCACCCTTGTCGATCTGCACCGTCGCCGTCCTGCTCCCGAACACATACGCGACGAAGGCGACGCCGACGACGAGGAGGATCTTGTTGCGCATGATGCCTGCTTTCTGTGGGGCTGCGGAGAGGGTCCGGTCAGGAGAGCCGACGCTGGTCGTGGGCGAGTCGGGCCCGCAGGCTCGTGTGCACCGAGACGAAGGTGTCGGTGTCGCGCCCCGTCAGCACGGCGAGGTTGGCGAGGAGGCGATCGACGTGGTCGACGAGCTCTCGCGGATCGGTGTTCTGACGCGGCGTGACGGCCACGTGCAGCACGGGGCGGCGACGGATGTCGTTGGCGGTGACCTGCGCGGACAGAACCTCATCGCGGGTGGTGAGGGAGTTCTTCACGGCGTCGGAGACGAACGATTCGTTCACGGTCACGCGACCCAGCGGGTTCTGCGCTCCGCTGGAACGCAGAACCGTCTTCGACCGACGCCCCGCGATGCTCGTGAGCGCGAGGATCAGCAGCACGATGACGACCACGATCGCGACGACCGCGCCGATGCCGATCCACGACAGGCCGCCACCGGCGATCGCCGTCGCGGCGATGGCCTGGTCGAGCCAGGACCGGGCATCCTTGCCCGCCGCGGTCCAGATGTCCGACAGGGTGGGCCAGCTCATGATGGCGATGCCCACCGCACCGAGGGCGAGGAACAGCAGTCCGATGACCAGCAGCAGGATGCGGTTCAATGCGCGATTCGTGTTGTTCACAGCTCGTCTTCCTTCTCGGTGGGACGCTCGATGCGCACCCGGGTGCGCACCTTGTCGGTCAGCCGGTAGGTCTGCAGCTCCGCTTCGGCCGCTGACTGCACATCGGCCTTGTCCAGCGGCACTCCGATGCCGGGGCGCACGGTCACGTCGACGGTGCGGTGTCCGACACCGACGGTGATGCTGTCGCGGGTGAGACCCGTCTCCTCGGCGAGGTGCTGGGCCAGGGCGCTGGCGATCACGCCGTTGTCGACGACGACCGCGCGTCCACCCGCATCGAGGACATGCCTCGACAGGCGTCCCGGTGTGATGGCGAGCACGATGAAGACCAGTCCGATGAGGGCGAGCACGACGCTGCCGGCGATCACGAGACCGGCGGGCTGCGCCGTGGGCACGCCGATCAGCCAGCCCGCCGCTGCAGCAGGACCGACCAGGAGGGCGGGCTGGGCGGCGAGGCTCAGCACGATCTCGAGTCCGATGTACGCGAGGGCGAGGATGAGCAGGACGACTGCGACGAACATCGCGACGGTTCGCGGCGAGTGCGTCTCGCGTCGGATGACGCGGCGCAGGACCGGGGTGCTCATTGCACTCGTCTCCTTTCCGGGATGACGGCACCGGTGACGGTGAGGTTGATGCGGATGACGTTGCGTCCGAGGATCGTGCTCAGGTTCTGCTGCAGCTGTTCCTGCAGTTCGCGTGCCCGTTCCAGGACGGGCACGGCCCGAGCGATCGCTGCCGTGTCGTCCAGGCTCGGGACGGGGAGGGGCGTGGCGATGCGCACGGTGACCCCGCGCGGGTGCTCCGCGACATCGACCTTCACGTCGCTGCGAGGCACCCCGATCAACGTCGCGGACGCCTTCTCGGTGACGGTGCGGTAGACGCGGTCCTTCACCTCGACGCGACCACGGAGGGCGGCCCCGCCGGCGGCGGCTCCGGAGAGCGCGCCGCCGGCGATGTGCTGGTCGGCACCCATCAGGAGGTACGCCGCCCGGTGAAGACGTCGGCGAGTCCGCGGACGTCGAGCTTGCCGGAGGCGATCCGGCCGACGAGCGCCCCGATGCCCGCGAAGAGAGCCATGAGGAGGAATCCCCAGAACCCGAACAGCAGGGCGGCGAGGGCCAGCAGTGCGCCGATCACGGCGCCGACCGTTGTGGCGCTCATGAGACGCGCGACTCCTCGTTGTCGTCGCTGTCGTCGCCGGGCACGTGCACGTCGTTGACCTCGACGTTGACCTCGACGACCTCGAGACCGACCAGACGGCTGATCGCACCGGCGACAGCGGCACGGACGTTGTTGGCGACGTCCTGGATCGGCGCCGGGTACTCGACGACGATGGTCAGGTCGGCCGCTGCCTGCGTGTCGCCGACCTCGACCTTCACGCCCTGCGCGAGGTCGGTCGCGTTGATCACGTCACGGATGGCGCCGAAGGCGCGTGCACCGCCGCCACCGAGGGCGTAGACGCCGGCGACCTCACGCGCGGCGATGCCGGCGACCTTGGCCACGACACCGTCGGCGATGGTGGTCTTGCCCGCGGCGTTCTCGTCGGCGGGGACGCGCGAAGAGGAGAATCCGCTCGACCGGTCGACGCGCGACGCGGGAGCGCCGGCGGCCTTCGGAGCGGCCTGTGCGAGCTCCTTCTCGGCCGGAGCGGGGGTGGTCTGGTCCTGGTTTGCCATGAGGTGTCCCATCTCGATCTGAAGACCGGTCGCGGGTCCCGTGTGGAACTCCCGCCGGGAGCGAAACGCTCGCTCGGAGATAGGACGGATGCGCCGGCGGAATCGTCACAAAGTCGTTTCCGCACCGCCCGGGCAACCCGCGGAGGGGGCTCTCAGGCGCCGGAACCGCCGTACATCTCGCCGACGGGGACCGGAACGGAGAGCACGTTGCCGGGTTGCGCGAGCGGGCACGCCCAGGCCGGGTCATAGGCGCAGGAGGGGTTGTAGGCGAAGTTGAAGTCGAGCACGATCGTGCCGCGCTCCGCAGCGGACCCGAGATCGGCGCCCTTGATCGTGTCGATGAGATAGCGTCCGCCACCGTAGGTCCCGCCGCTGCCCCCGGCGAGCGCATCGCGCACGGGCACGAAGAGCCCGCCGCCGTAGGTGGTCAGCCGCCACACGTCGAGCGACCCCGCATCCGGCACCTCCACGCGCCCGACCCGCTCGAACGGCACGATGCCGTCGGTGCCGGTCGCGAAGTCGAACCCACCGGGGTCGGCGGGGAGGACCGGCAGCTCGAAGCGCCAGTGCGCGTCGTACGAGGCGATCGGCAGCCCCTCGAACAGCGCTCGGTCTTCGGGCAGCAGCGGCGTCGCCGGGTGGTGGAGCATCAGGTCGTCGCGCTCGATCCGCCAGAGTTCGTGTGCCTCCTCCGCGGAGTCGGCGCCGCGCACGGCGTCGTACAGGGCGAACACCCGGCGCCGCCAGTCGACGACCTCGAGGGCGGTGCGTGCAGGTGCGCTGGTCATGCCCTCAGGCTAGACGCCCTCGACGAGAATCCGGTCGGATCAGCTCGCGCCGTCGCGCGCCGCCTCCGGCTGCGGTCGGTGCAGACGTTCGGCGAGTTCGGCGAGTTCGGTGGCGAGCTCCGACCTCGGGTCCCAGACCGCCTCGTAGAAGATCTCCACCGGTTCCCCCTCATCGTCCACGACCGCTCGCCGCTCCACGCTCGCAGCCGAGACCTTCGATCCAGGGAGCAGTGCGACCCCGAGGCCGATGCCCGACCAGTCCTCGAGCACGCGATAGCTGGCCGCCTCGCCCGCGTAGGTCCGCACCGGAACGGAGTCGGCATCCAGCAGGTCGCGGGTGAACGTCGTGAGACCGCAGGTGTCTGGCATGAGGATCAGCTCCGCCCCCGCGAGATCGCGCACTCCGACGGGCCCCTGCTCCCGGCCCGGCGCACCGATGAGCACGACCGGCTCCGCATCGATCACGCGGTGCGTGTAGCGCGGCATCGGGCCGACCGAGGGGATCACGATGATGTCGAGGTCGCCCGCGGCGAGTCCCTCGCGCAGGTCTGCCATGTTGGCCTCGCGCAGGATCAACTGGCGGGGCGTCACCGTCGAGGAGAGACAGCACACGGCTCCGTAGGCGTCTGCCACCACTCGACGGTCCACCAGCGGCGAGATCCCCATCCGGATCCCCGACGTCGACGGTGCCGTCCAGCGGTTCGCCTCGGCGGAGACCTCGTCCATCGCCCCCAGCGCACGATGGACGAGGGGAAGGACCGCCAGACCGAAGGCGGTCGGGCGCACTCCTCGAGTGGAGCGGAGGAACAGCTGCTCTCCGAAGTACTCCTCCAGCTTGGCGATGCTGGCCGACAGCGCGGGCTGGGTGACCCCGAACGCCCGTGCCGCTGCGCTGAAAGACCCGGTCTCCCCCACGGCCTGCGCGTAGCGCAGCCCCTCGATGGTCATCCGCTCGGCCATAGATCCTCGCTATCGCTCTCCGCCTGCGACGGTCCTCCCATTCTCCCCGACGTCAGTGGCGTCCGGCCATGACCCCGCCATCCGCATTCCAGACCGCTCCGGTCACCCAGCCCGCGCGATCCGACAACAGGAAGGAGGCGACCTCGGCGATGTCCTCCGGCGTTCCCACCCTCCCCAGGGGGTGGAAGCCGTCGAAGCCGCTGACCACCTCGTCCACCTGATCCTTCGGGATGAATCCCTCGTAGATCGGTGTGCGCACCACGGCCGGCGCCACGGCATTCGCGCGGATGCCCGCGGAGGCGAGCTCGATCGCGAGATGCTGCGTCAGCGCGTGCAGGCCGGCCTTGGCCATCGAGTACGCCGATGACGGGGTCGCGGCGATCGCCTGATGGGCCCACATCGAGCCCAGGGTGACGATGGAGCCGCCGCGCCCGGCGGCGATCATGCCCCTGACCACCGTCTGCGTGACGAGGAAGGTCGAGCGATTGAGGTCGTGATAGCCGTCATAGTCCGCGACGGTGTGCTCCAGGAAGGGCTTGGGCGCGAACACCCCCGCGGCGTTGACGAGCAGATTCGCGTCGGAATGCTCCGCCGCCAAGGCGTCCTGGAGCGCCTGCACGTCGTCACGGCTGGTGAGGTCGGCCGCGATCGCGGAGACCACGGTCCCGTGCGCGGCGATCGCCGCCTGCGCCGCGCTCAGCTTCGCCTCCTCGCGGCCGATCAGCACGATGTCGCCGCCCCCTCGTGCGACGACGTCGGCGATGGCGTGCCCCATGCCGCTGCTGCCGCCCACGACGATGAGCTTGTCTCCGCGGAAGTCGTTCTCGGTCACTGTCGTCAATCCTCTGTTCGTCCGGTTCTCCGGGTTCTCCGGAGGAGCAACGCTACGGATCGAGGCGGTGTCGCAGTAGAGGATCGATGCTCATGGGGACATAAGCATCATTTATGGCCGAAGAAGCGCGCCAAGGCGGGCACCCCGTCAGGCGGTGTCGACCATCCGCGCGTAGCCCGACGCGTACGTCGGGTGTTCGAGGCCACCGAGGAGGGAGAGCAGCAGAGTCCCGTCGTACACGACGCCGCGCGGTCCGGTCGGCCCCGAATCCGGCGGCACCTGCGCATTCAGCCGTGCGGCGAGGAAGCGCACCACGTCTCCGAGTCGAGCAGGGCCCTGGTCGACGGCATGCAGCACGCGAGGCGGGTCGTCCATCCGCAGCAGCAGATCGAGGGTGCGCACGAGGTCGCTCTCGTGGATGCGGTTCGTGCGACGGGAGTGATCGACGGCCGCGCCCTCGCGCACCTTCCGCACCAGGAAGTCCCGCCCGGGCCCGTAGATGCCGGCCGGGCGCACGACGACGGCGTCGAAGAGCTGCACCGCGGCCCTCTCGCCATCGACGAGTCCGCGCGATCGCGGTGTCGTCGGCGCCGGCTCGTCTTCCTCCGTCAGAGGATGATCGGGATCCGCCCCCTCGAACACACCCGTCGAGGAGACGAAGACCGCCCGGGTGGGAGGCTCCGGGAGGGCGCGCGCGAGGTGCCCCAGAGCCGTGCGGTAGGAGGTCTCGGCATCGCCGGGCGGCAGCGTGACGAGCACCGCGTCGACCCGTTCGAGAGGAGCCGGCAACGGATGCGCCAGGTCGGCGGCGATACCCTCCACCCCGTCGGGAAGTGCTCCCTCGGTGCGTCGGAGGGCGATCACCTCCTCACCACGGGCGAGAAGCAGCGGCGCGAGGCGGGTGGCGAGCTTGCCGTAGCCGACGAGGAGGGTTCGGCGGGGGGCCGGATCGAGAGCGCTCACCGAGATCCGCTCAACCGGCGGTCAGCACAGGGAGTGCGACCCCGTGCAGCGCATCGACCACGGGAGCGAGCTCGGGTTGCGACGCCGCTTCCTCCAGCACCTGCGCGAGCGCCGCATCGTGGATAGGGTGCGCGCGTTCATACAGCTCGCGGCCGGCGGGAGTGAGTTCGGTGTAGATGCCGCGACGGTCGTCGGCGCAGAGGATGCGCGTGAGGAGGCCTCGATCCTCCAACCGGTTCACCAGTCGCGTGGTGGCGCTGGGGCTCAGGGCTGCCGCACGGGCGAGCTGCTGCATGCGCATGTGCCACCCGTCCTGGCGATCGAGGGCATCGAGCACGGTGTACTCGACCACGGAGAGCTCGACGGTCTCACCCAGGCGCCGCTCGAGAGCGGTCTCGATCAGCCCGTGCAGCGCGGCGAGCGTCCGCCACCCCTGAGCGCGCACCTCGACGGCGTCGTCACCGATTCCCATGGCCACCCTCCGCGATAGTTGCTTGCGCCGGATACTTGCGTATGCAATCATTATCCTTCGACGCGCAATATGCCGCGTCTGCAAACATTCCCTCCAATCTATCAGGAGAATCGTCATGCCTCTAGGACTGATCGCCCTCGCCATCGGGGCGTTCGGCATCGGACTCACCGAGTTCGTGATCATGGGCCTGCTCCCCGACGTCGCCCGAGACTTCGGGGTCACCGAGTCGGCTGCCGGCTGGCTCATCTCCGGCTACGCACTCGCTGTCGTCGTCGGCGCACTCGTGCTCACCGCGGCGGCGACCCGGTTGCCCCGCAAGCCCGTGCTGCTCGGTCTGATCGTGCTCTTCATCATCGGCAACGTGCTCACCGCGCTCGCCGACGACTACGGCACAGCGATGGTCGGCCGCATCGTCGCCGCCCTCTGCCACGGTGCCTTCTTCGGCATCGGCTCGGTGGTCGCCGCCGGCCTGGTCGCCCCTGAGAAGAAGGCCGGCGCGATCGCGATCATGTTCACCGGCCTCACCGCCGCGAACGTCTTCGGAGTACCGTTCGGCACCTTCCTCGGCCAGGAGCTGGGATGGCGCTCGACCTTCTGGGCGATCTCGGGCATCGGCGTGCTGGCCTTCTTCGGCATCGCTCTGCTCGTGCCGCGCCTCCCCCGCCCCACGGAACAGGTGAGCCTCCGCGGGGAGCTGGCGGCGTTCCGTTCGGGACAGGTCTGGTTCTCGCTCGTCGTCACGATCCTCGCCTTCGGCGGGATGTTCGGCGCCTTCACCTACATCGCCTACACGCTGACCGAGGTGAGCGGATTCGCGTCCTCCGCCGTGCCCTGGCTGCTGGTGCTCTTCGGCGCCGGCCTCGTGCTCGGCAACTGGCTGGGCGGACGCCTCGCCGACCGTGCGATCGACCGCACTCTCCTGATCTTCATCGCCGCTCTCGTCGTCGTCCTCGCCGTGTTCGCGATGTCGGCGCAGTCCGGCATCGCGACGACCATCGCCCTGTTCCTGATGGGCGGCTTCGGATTCGGCACCGTCCCCGGGCTGCAGAGCCGTGTCATGAAGTACGCCGGAGGCGCTCCGACCCTCGCCTCCGGGGCCAACATCGGCGCGTTCAACGTCGGCAATGCACTCGGCGCCTGGGCGGGCGGACTCGGCATCTCCGCAGGACTCGGCTACACCTCCCCGATCTGGCTGGGCGCGATCCTCACCGCCATCGCCCTGATCGTGATGGTCGTCGCCGCCGCGCGTGCGCGGAGCACCGCGACCCGCGAGGCGACCCCCACCGCGACCACCTCCGTGTCCGTCGGCTGAAACGCGCCCGGATGCTCGCCGCCCCACGCAGAAGCGCCGCACCCCGGAGAGGATGCGGCGCTTCGTGCATGCAGCGGTGGTTACTCCGCGGCGGCGATCTTCTTGGCGTCGTCCGTGTTGAGCACGCGGAACAGGATCGCCGCGATCACGGCACCGATGACCGGGGCGACGATGTAGAGCCACAGCGAGCTCCATGCGAAGTGGCCGCTCACCGAGAGGCCGAGTGCGACGGCGGGGTTGAAACCACCACCCGAGATCGATCCGACGGTCGCCGCACCGACGAACACCGTCGCTCCGATCGCGAGCCCGTAGAACGAGTTGCCGGCGGTGTCCTTCGACGTGGCCGTGTTGAGCACGACCCACACCAGGATCAGCGTGAAGAGTGCCTCGACCAGGAACGCCGGGCCGACCTCGATGACCATGGCCTTCTCGCCCGCCGGCCACACGGACATGCTGACGAGCGCAGCGACCGCACCACCGACGAACTGGGCGATGAGGTAGCTGATGAAGTCGACGACGCTGAGGCCGCCGCGCAGGAAGACACCGACCGAGACGGCCGGGTTGAGGTGAGCACCGGAGATGTGACCCGTCGAGAACACGAGCACCATCAGGGTGAAACCGATCGCGAGCGGGGTCAGCGGGCTGTCGCTGTTCACTGCCGCGATGATCGCGAGGACGAAGAGGAAGGTGGCGATCGCTTCTGCGAGCGCCTTGCGTGCGGTACCGGTCATGAGAGAGCCCCTTGTCTTGGGAGTTCGAGAGAGGAAGCCCGCGCATCCGGCCGGTCCGCCCCTCGTGCGGCACCGAGGATATCGCCGCGCCGTGCGCGAATCCGGGAGCCGCGCGGACTTTCTGTGAATCCGCTGAGTGCTCTGGGCGGAGACGCGGAAGACGGCCGCCTGCTCCGTCGTCCGGTCCTGCCATGTCAACCCCGTGGTCGGACCGTTGCGCGCCCGTTTAGCCTGCTGGCATGACCACCGAGACCGCGCCTCAGGCTGAATCCCCGACCCGCCTGCGGAGAGCGATCACCGGCCCCCTCCTGTTCGCGTTCATCCTCGGCGATGTGCTGGGTGCGGGCATCTACGCGCTGATGGGCGTGCTCTCCGAGAAGGTCGGGGGGATGCTGTGGGCCCCGCTGCTCCTGGCATTGCTGCTCGCCATGCTCACGGCCGGATCGTATGCCGAGCTCGTGACCAAGTACCCTCGCGCTGGAGGCGCTGCAGTGTTCGCGGAGCGCGCGTTCCACAGCCCCCTCGTCTCGTTCCTGGTGGGGTTCAGCATGCTCGCGGCGGGCGTGACCAGCGCGGCCGGACTCGCCATCGCGTTCGCCGGAGACTACCTGGGCACCTTCCTCGACCTGCCCACCATCCCGGTGGCGATCGCCTTCCTCGCACTCGTCGCCCTCCTCAACGCCCGCGGAATCCGCGAATCCATGGGGGCCAACCTCGTGATGACCGCGATCGAGCTCAGCGGCCTGGTGATCGTGATCGCCGTGGTGGCGGTCTTCTTCTTCGGCGGTGGCGGCGATGCCTCCCGCACCGTCGAGGGCCCTGAGGGGACCGGCGTCGCCATCGCCGTGCTGTCCGGAGCGGTCATCGCCTACTACTCCTTCGTGGGGTTCGAGACCTCCGCCAACATGATCGAAGAGGTGAAGAACCCGCGTCGCACGTATCCCCGCGCCCTGTTCGGAGCCCTCATCACCGCTGGCGCCGTCTACATCCTGGTGGGACTCGCGAGCTCGATCGCACTGCCGCCCGCCGAGCTGCAGGAGTCGAGCGGCCCGCTGCTGGCCGTGGTCGAGGCGACGGGAGCGGGCATCCCGTCGTGGCTGTTCAGCCTGATCGCGCTCGTCGCCGTGGCCAACGGCGCCCTGCTCACGATGATCATGGTCAGCCGTCTCACCTACGGCATGGCAGAGCAGGGGCTGCTTCCCGCCGCTCTCGGACGGGTGCTCCCGAAGCGCAGGACCCCGTGGGTCGCGATCCTCACCACCACCCTCGTGGCCATGGGTCTGACACTCGTCGGCGATCTGGCCACCCTCGCCGAGACCGTGGTGCTGCTGCTCCTCGTCGTCTTCCTGAGCGTCAACGTCTCCGTGCTGGTGCTGCGTCGCGACCGCGTCGAGAACGACCACTTCCGTGTCTGGACCTTCGTCCCCGTGCTCGGTATCGGCTCCTGCATCCTGCTGCTCACCCAGCAGCGACCGGCCGTCTGGCTCTTCGGGGCGATCCTGCTCGCGATCGGCGGCGTTCTCTACGCGCTGGCGCGCTGGAGCAGAAGACATGCGGACAAGATGAACACCTCTTCCGGCGGAGAGCCCGCCGGCGACCAGAAGGAGACCCATGAGCACGCCTAAACCCACGTCGGACGACGAGATGACGAGCGCGGAGAAGCGACACGATCAGCTGACGTCCGCCCCTGACGCCACGGAGGCCGACGCCGCCCCCCGCATCGAGGTCACCGAGCACGACGGCAACACCCGCATCGACATCGCCCCCGAGGCGCCGGTGCGTCCGGGTCCAGGACCCGGCATGCCCGAGGCCGACCCCGAGGACTGAGGCCCCCTGGTCGGGGTCACCGCGCGGCGGGCGCCTCACCCACGGGTGCGCTCGTCCGCTCCCGCGTGCTCCCGATCGTCGCGAACCCGCGGGCGGCGAGGATGCTCTCGGTGCGTCGCATGATGTCCTCCCCCGACACCGCCGCCAGAGCGCCCGCCGCCGGGATCGACGACGTGGTGGTGGCGTCGGTGATGAACTCGACCTCGAAGCCGAGGTCGGCCGCCACCCGCGTCGTCGTCTCGCAGCACTGCTCGGTGCGGATGCCGCACACCACCAGCCGGCGGATACCGTCGCGGCGCAGCCTCTCCTCCAGGTCGGTCGACGCGAAAGCGTTGATGGTGGTCTTCGTCAGGGCCGGCTCCGACGCGAGAGGTTCGAGAGCATCGATCACACGCACGAACCCGTTGACCGGGTCGAACACGCCGCCCGAACCGGGCTCGGAGTGGGTGATCCAGACGACCTCGTCCCCCGCGAGACGGGCATGCGCGACGAGGAGCGCGATGTTCTCGAGCACGGAGGGATTCGCGGTGCTCGCCCAGTCCTCGGCGCGCTGACGGAACGACTCCTGTGCATCGATGACGAGCAGGGCGGTGTCGGAATGAGCGTTCATCCGCTCATCGTCGCCGGTGCCGGGCCCGTCGGCAAGAAGAGGAAACGTCGCCGAGCATACGATTCCGGACAGCTCCGACCGCCGCGACGGCGCCTAGAGCCAGCCCTTGCGCTTGAACGCGGCGTAGAGGCCGAAGCCCAGAGCGACCATCATCGCGATCGCCATGGGGTACCCGAGCAGCCAGTGCAGCTCGGGCATGTGGTCGAAGTTCATGCCGTAGATCGTGCCGACGAGCGTCGGGGCGAACAGGATGGCCGCCCACCCCGAGATCTTCTTGACCTCGTCGTTCTGACGGATGCTGAGCTCCGTCATCCGCCGCATCTCCTCGTTCTGGCGACGGGCGACGATGGTCGACTCCACCGTGAGCGCGTTATCGAGCACGGTGCGGAATGTGGTCGCGCGGTCGCTCACGCGCAGGGTGTGATCCAGCACGTCGCGAAGGTAGCGGCGCAGCTCCTCGCCCACCTCGTACTTGTCGGACCCGCGCAGGAGCGCCTCGAGCATTCCCGACAGCGGCTGCGTTGCGCGCTGGAAGTCGATGACCTCCCTGCCCAGGTCGTAGATGCGCTGCGTGGCATCGGTGTCCTCCTCGAACAGCTGACTCTCGATCTCGTCGATGTCGTTCTCGAGTCCGGCGAGCACGGGCGTGTACTCGTCGACGACCTCGTCGAGGATGGCGTAGAGCACGGCCTCCGGACCGTGGGAGAGGAGCGCGGGGTCGGCTTCCAGGCGCCGACGGACACGACCGAGATCGGGGGCCTCCGCGTGCCGGATCGTCACGACGAAATCCGGGCCGACGAGGACGTGCACCTCGCCGAACTCGACCTCTTCGACGTCGTCGAGATAGCGGGCAGGTCGCAGCACCATGAACAGCACGTCGCCGTAGCGCTCGAGCTTGGCGCGCTGATGACCGGAGAGGGCGTCCTCCACGACGAGCGCATGGATGCCGAACTCGTCGGCGACCTCGCGGATCTCCTCCTCGCTCGGCCGGTAGAGGCCTATCCAGCCCATGCCGCCGCGCTCGCGCATGCGCTCGAAGGTCTCGCTGAGCGTCACCGGGTTCTCGGTGCGAACGCCATCCACGTAGATCGCATTGTCGATGATCGCCATCGTCGTGCCTGCTGCTCAGACCCGGATCACTCGGCAGCGGGCGGGGCCACGCAAGGGAGCGCGGCCTCGGCCGTGCCCTGGTGGTACTGCTCCGCCGTGAACGGCAGCCCGAACTCCGGTGCCGTCTGACCCGCGGCTGCCGGAGCCTTCGACGCGATGGCGGCGAGCTCCCACGAGAGCTGCTGGGCGAACAGCGCTCCCCCCGTGGAGTCGTTGAGCACGACGGCCACGGTGAAGCCGGTCGCCGGGTCGGAGTATGCCGCGGTGGCGTAACCCGGGGTCCACCCGTGCTGGCCGATCATCGAGCCGACGAGATAGGCTCCACCGGTGGCCTGGTACCACGACGGTGCGCCGTCTCTGGCCGGCAACGGGTCGCCGAAGCGGTCCGGCTTGTCCTTCGTGCGCAGCGCCTGCTGGGCCTCGGCCTGCGCATAGCGGCCGAGATCGGTGATGGTCGACACGACGCCCGAATCGGTGAAGCCGGTGCTCGACGACAGCGTGGTGATGTCGACGGGTGCCGCGCAGTCGTATCCACCCTCGACGGCGTTCAGGAAGTGCCCGTTCAGGGCCTCCCCGCTTCCCGGCTTCCCGGGAGTCGGCCCCGGCAGCGAGGTGTCGGACAGTCCGAGCGGTTCTGTGACGTACTCCGCGATCAGTTCGGAGGCTGTCATGCCCGAGGCGCGTTCGAGGGCCAGGCCGAGCAGCAGGTAGCCGGCGTCGGAGTCGCGGAACGTCGTGTGCGGCGCGACCCGGTCGCGTGCCAGACCGAAGCCCGCGAGCTCCAGCGGGGACCACACCCGGTCGGGGGTGTTCAGCCAGGCCGACTTGACGGTCTCCTCGGACGACCCGGCGCCGCTGGTCCCGTTGCAGAGGTCGAGGAGGGTGATGCCCTCTTCGCGCATGTCCGCGACACCGGAGACGTAGTCGGCGACGTTCGCGTCGAGCTCGACCACCTTCCGGTCGGCGAGGGCGTAGAGGACGTCGCAGGTCATCAGACGGGTCACGTCCGCGATGCGGAAGGACATGTCCGTCGTCAGCTTCGCTCCGCCCTCGCGATCCTGCGTGCCGACACCCGCCACCCAGCTCCCGCTCCACGGAGCCCACACGCCGACGATCGCCCCCGACGCGCCGGACGAGACGATCGCGTTGTCGACTGCCGCCTGCATCGCGGCGACCGTGTCATCAGGGAATGCGCCGTCCACCTGCGCGGGAGGCGTGTAGGAGAAGGACTCCTCAGAAGAGCATCCGGTGAGGACGAGAGCGAGCACGGCCGCCGTCGCCGTTGCGGCGCGCCACCGGCGCGACGAGAGAAGCTGCATGGATAGAACCCCCGAAGACGTGTCTCCCGAGTCTAGAGCGCCGATGCTGAAAGTCGGCCCCGCGACGGGGTCGGAGGTCGACATAGGGTGGGGAGCGTGCCCCACACCTTCGACGCAGACGTGATCACCGCCGTCCTCCGCCACATGAACGGCGACCACACCGACGACAACCTGCTCATCGCACGAGCCTTCGCCGACACCTCGGACGCGCACATCACGGACTCCGTCATGACCGGATTCGACGGCGAGGCCGGGACATGGGACATCACCCGCGAGGGCATCGTGACCGAGTTGCGCGTGCCGTGGCCCGGCGGTCCGATCGCCGACCGCCCGTCCGTGCGCCGGGAGGTCGTGGCACTCTACGACGCCGCGTGCGCCCGCCTCGGTGTCGAACCGCGACCACACGCCTGACGACTGCGCACGCCTGACGACTCGGACTTCCCCTGAGGTAAGGCAAGCCTTACACTTGCCTCATGCCCGAGATCCTCTCCTTCTCCGCCGCCCTGCGCGAGCGTTCGTCCGGATCGCACTCCCGCAGCGAGACCGCCGGCTTCATGTCCGACCTCTTGAAGGGCGAAGGGTCTCGTGAGGACTACATCTCACTCGTCGCGCAGCACTACTTCATCTACGAGGCGCTCGAAGCCGCAGGCGACCGCATGCGCCAGGATCCCGTCGCGTCCGTCTTCATCACTGACAAGCTCACCCGGCTCCCGGCGCTCGAAGCCGACCTCGAGTTCCTGCTCGGAGCCGACTGGCGCGACCGGATCGTCGCCCTGCCGACGACGCAGCGCTACGTCGACCGCATCCGGCAGGTCGGCGCCACCTGGGCCGGCGGCTTCGTCGCGCACCACTACACCCGCTACCTCGGCGACCTGTCCGGCGGGATCTTCATCGGACGCGTGATGGCTCGCCGCTTCGGCTTCGAGACCAACGGCATCGGCTTCTACCTGTTCGACGACATCGCCGACCCCGCCGCGTTCAAGGACGTGTACCGTGAGCAGCTCGACGCCGCGCCGTGGGACGATGCCGAGCGCGAGCGCGTGATCGACGAGGTGCTGCTCGCCTACCGTTTCAACACCGAGCTGTTCGAAGACCTCGACCGCGCACGCGCCGCCGCCTGACCCGGACTTAGCTCTTCGGCAGCTCCGGCGTCGATGCCGCGAGCCAGGCATCGCGCATGAACCGACGCACGTCCTCGTCCACGCGGATGTCACGGGGGCGCAGCGGCCGCGACAGGTAGAGGCCCTCCAGCGAGGTCAGCCGGCTGAGGGCCACATACGTCTGTCCCGGTGCGAACGCTCCGGAGCCGAGGTCGATGATCGCGCGCTCGTAGGTCTTGCCCTGCGACTTGTGGATCGTGACCGCCCATGCCAGCCGCAGCGGGAACTGCGTGAACTCGGCCACCACGTCTCGGGTGAGCTTCTTGGTGTTCTGGTCGTACGCGTAGCGGAACCGTTCCCACACGGCGGGCTCGACGTCGACCTCCTCGCCGTCGATGTCGACACGGACGGCGCTTCCGAGGATGCGCACCACCGTCCCGATCGTGCCGTTGACCCAGCGCGGCGGCTCGCCCGACATCGCGGTGTCGTTGCGCAGGAACATGACCTGCGCGCCGACCTTGAGCTTCAGCTCCGACTCGGCGGGGAGCGCGGCCTCGCCCCTCCCGAAGTCTCCGCTCACCTCGGCGCGAGCGGTCTGCTCCTTGCCCGGCAGCGCGGCGAGGTGTCGGCTGTTGATGCTGTTCACGATGTCGTTGCGCGTGGCGAGCGTGATCATCGGCACTTCGCCCGGCTCGGGATCGGGCGGCGTCCGCGCGCCCTGGGTGTTGAGCACCCCGGCGATCTCGGCGGTGACGCGCCCGTAGCGGACGGCGTTCAGCATGGCTTTGAATCCGTCGTCGGACTGGCGATGGATCTGCACGAGCTCGCGCACGTGCAGTTCGGCACGCGTGTCGACAGCGAACAGGCCGTCCTGATCCGACTCGCCGGCCCCACCACCGCCTCCCGCCCATACCTTCGCATCGAAGAACCAGAACGAGCGGTAGTGGTCCTGCACGTAGCGGGCTTCGTCACCGCGCGGCGGCACGGGTGCGAGCTGGTACGGGTCGCCGAACATGACCACCTGCACGCCGCCGAACGGCTCACCCCTACGGCCCCGCGCCTGCCGCAGCGAGCGGTCGATGGCGTCCATCAGATCCGCGTTGACCATGGAGATCTCGTCGATCACGAGCGTCTCGATCGCGTTCAGGATGCGGCGGGTCGCATCGTTCTGATCGATATCCGCATCTCCGATCAGGCCGATCGGAAGTCGGAACAGCGAATGGATCGTCTGTCCCTCGACGTTGAGCGCCGCGACGCCCGTCGGCGCGCAGATCGCGATCTGCTTCTTCGTGTTCCAGGCGAAGTGCTGAAGGAGGGTCGATTTGCCTGTCCCTGCTCGCCCGGTGATGAAGACGTGTTCGCCGGTGTCCTCGATGAGCCGGAACAGCTCTTGCTGCTCCTCGGACAGGGCGGGAAGGGACACGGTTCTCACAGGGGCAGCAGATGGACAGGGCGCTCGTCCATGCTACGTCGCGGCATCGGCGCACGGCCGCCGACGCTCGGCGTCCCCCCAGGACGCCCTCCTAGACTGACGCCATGGACCGGGCACGTGCGAGCGCGCCCCGGCGCGCGCGCCTGGGGGTCGACCTGGCGATGCTCGCCGTCGTCGGCCTCGTGCTCGTCGCCGCTCTCGGGGCAGGCGGAGCCACGCTCTACCAGCAGTTCTACGGACCGTCGGCGTTCGTCGTGCGCTACCTCGACCTGCTCTCCTCCGGTCGCGCCGCCGATGCGCTGCGTGTGCCCGGTGTCGCAGTCGACCGCGAGACCCTCGACGCCGCCGGCATCGATCCCGCCGCGTCCGAGGCCATGCTCCGTCACGCAGCGCTCGCCCCCCTGACCGATGTGGAGGTCACCTCCGAGGAGCCGGCGGAAGGCGGTACGGCCGTCACCGTCAGCTACAAGGCGAGCGGCCACCCGGGAACCAGCACCTTCCTGATCGAGCAGGACGGGTGGGCGGGTGTCACCCCGAACTGGCGCTTCACCACCAGCCCGCTGGCCGTGGTGGATCTGACGCTGCGCGGCGCAGACCGGTTCGCCGTGAACGGGTTCGAGGTCGACAGGCGTCAGATCTCGGTCGACGGGGTCGATGCGGCCTCGCTCGACCCGCTGCCGCTGCTCGTGTTCACACCGGGGCTCTATGCGGTGACGGTCGACACCCCGATCTCGACCGCCTCGGGCCATGGGGTGCTCGCCGACACGCCGCTCGCCATCACACCGCTCGATGTGCAGACCGAGCCGACGGAGGCGTTCGTCGACGTGGTCCAGGAGCGTGTCGAGTCCTTCCTCGCCGAGTGCACGAAGCAGGAGGTGCTCCAGCCGACTGCCTGCCCGTTCGGTCTGCGGGTCACGAATCGTCTCGCGTCCGCTCCGAAGTGGTCGATCGCCACCCAGCCCCGCGTCACGGTCACCCCCGACGGCGGACAGTGGCAGATTCCGTCGACGGACGCGGTCGCCCACGTGGACGTCGACATCAGGTCACTGTTCGACGGCAAGGTCCAGCCGCTGTCCGAAGACGTGCCGTTCCAGCTCAACGGGACGATCACGATCCTGCCGGACGGCACGGCGTCGATCAGGGTCGGATCCCCCAGCGAGGCCCCGGTCGGCTGAACGGACCCCGCGTCGGCCTCAGCGCCCTTCGCGGCGGTCGCGCTCGGCGAGGGCCGCCAGCTTGGCGTTGTACTCCTCGAGCTCCGCATCCCCGGTGCGGTCGGCATGCCGGTCACGGCGCTTCTGCAGCTTGGTGTCGCTGCGACTCCACTGGATCGCGACCGTGATCGCGAGGATCAGGGTGGGGATCTCGCCGATCGACCATGCGATGCCGCCGCCCACGTACTGGTCCATCATCGGGTCGACACCCCAGTCACGACCCATCGAGCCGAACCAGTCGGCGACCATGAGCCCCTCCTGCATCATGATCGCGATCCCGAAGAAGGCGTGCATCGCCATCACGGCGATCAGGGTGATCAGCCGGCCCGGGTACGGCAGACGGTACGGGACGGGGTCGACGCCGATCAGGCTCATCACGAAGAGGTAGCCGGAGATCAGGAAGTGGATCACCATCCACTCGTGGCCGAGGTGCTCGTACATCGACCACCGCACCAGATCGGTGAAGTAGAAGGCCCACAGCGACAGGATGAAGATCGCGGCCGCGACGAACGGGTGGGTCACGACGCGCGCGAACGGAGAGTGCACGGCCCACATGATCCATTCGCGACCGCCGCGCGTGCCGTCGTCGCGCTTGTGGATCGCACGGAGGGCGAGGGTGATGGGGGCGCCGGAGACCATCAGCAGCGGGATGGCCATCGACAGCATCATGTGGCCCATCATGTGGATGCTGAACAGGTACTCCTGGTACGCGTTGAGCGGGCCGCTGGTCACCCAGACCAGCATCACCATGCCGAGCACCCAGAACACGGTGCGATGGATCGGCCACCGGTCGCCGCGCAGCCGCAGGCGTCGCACGCCGGCGAGGTACAGGAACAGACCGAAGCCGGCAGCGACGAGCCAGAGCACGTCGAAGTCCCATGCGGTGAACCAGCGCTCCAGCGTCAACTCCGGAGGCAGCGTCGAGCCGGTGAGGATCTGTGCGGGGGTCTGGGCGAAGGCAGCGACCTCGCCGGTGGGGGGAGGCGTGCGTGCGAGAGCGGCTGCCGCACCGGATGCGAGGCCCATCAGCGCGACCTCGCACAGCACCAGGAGCCAGAACCAGCCCGCCGCGCGCTCACCCGCGAGCTTGGGGATGAGGCGGGCGCGATACCAGGCACCCAGCAGCCCCATCCCGCCCAGGAAGGCGACCTTGGCCAGCACGATCCAGCCGTACGGGGTGGCCCAGAGGGCCTCCCAGCTTCCGACGGCCACGATCGACCGGGTGACCCCCGAGAACGCCACCACGGCGAACGCGGCGATCGCCAGGGAGGAGTAGCGGCCCACGAGGCGGACGGCATCGACGTCGGTCCGTCCCCGCAGCAGCACGAGCAGCAGAAGGCCACCGAGCCAGACCGCGGCGCCGATCGTGTGAAGCAGGATCGAGTTCACCGCCATGTTGTGCCCGGCGAGGTCGCCGGCGTGCCCCTGCGTCGCGAGGGGGAGGAAGGATGCCGCGGCGAGCAGCGCCGTGATGAGCGTGGGCGTCCATGAGCGCCAGGCGAACGCCAGCACGGTGATGATCGCACCGAAGATGGTGGTGATGAGCCAGGACTGACCCAGCGGCAGCTCCAGCAGGAAGCGGCCGAGTTGCGAGCCGAACTCGCGCTCGATGCTGAGCTTCGGGTTGAAGGCGGCCATGAAGGCCAGGAACCCGGCGAGGCCCGCGGAGACCGTGAACACGGCGGCGCCGACCGAGGCGATGTTCAGAGCCGCGTCGAACGACCGCTCCCCCGCGCGCAGACCGAAGAGCGCGAGCACGAGCGAGCCGAGCATGACCGCGCCGGAGACGTTCATGACGAGCTTGGCCACGGGCGTGCCCCAGAGCACGAACGGACCGGGGTCCTGCAGCAGTGGAGGCTTGGCCCCGCCACCCACGAGGAGCGCCAGCACCAGGGCCACGAGGGCGGCGACGAGGAGGATGGCGACGCCGACGATGCGATACGCCGAAATCCGACTCGTCGACTCGCTGCGGGAACTCACCCCTCCAGCCTAGGCGCGCCCGGCGATGAGAAAGCACGAAGGCCACTCCCGTCGGAACGGGAGCGGCCTTCGAAGAGGTGCGGTCGAATTACTTGACGGCAGCCTTGAGCTTGGAACCAGCGGTCACCTTGACGCGCTTGCCGGCCGGGATCTTGATCTCGGCACCGGTCTGCGGGTTGCGGCCCGTGCGAGCAGCGGTGTCGACCTGCTCGAAGGAGATCCAGCCCGGGATGGAGACCTTGCTGCCCTTGGCAACAGCGTCGGAGACCGTGGCGAACAGCGAGTCGAGGACACCGGAGACGGTGGCCTGGCTCTGGCCGGTGGCGGAAGCGATGCTCGCGACGAGCTCGGTCTTGGTGATGGACTTGTCAGCCATGTCATCCTCCAGCGACGAGGACCGTCGCATCGTTGTGGGGTGTCGGAGCGGATGCTCCTGGTCTGTCGACCGCCTTGAATGTATCAACGACCACCCTCATTTCCGCGTCATTTCGCGGGTTTTGGGCAATTACTGGGCGTGTCGCGTCACTTTTGTCACTCCAGTCACAGGTTCGGGGGCCTCGGCGGACGGGAGAGCAGTTCCAGGAAACGGCCTGATCCGGCGTGTTCGCCTGATCCGGCTCACGGGGCGGGGACGCGAAAGGGGCGAGGATCCGAAGATCCTCGCCCCTTTCGGCTGTCTGCTGAGACTTACCAGCTCGACTTGGTGACGCCGGGCAGCTCGCCACGGTGTGCCATGTCACGGAAGCGGACACGCGAGATGCCGAACTTCGTGAGGACACCGCGGGGGCGGCCGTCGATGACGTCGCGCGAACGCACGCGAGCCGGCGACGCGTTGCGCGGCAGCTTCTGCAGGCCGACGCGTGCGGCCTCGCGGGCCTCGTCGGTGGCGTTCGGGTCGATCAGGGTCTTCTTCAGCTCTGCGCGACGCTCGGCGTAACGCTCGACGATGACCTTGCGCTGCTCGTTGCGAGCGATCTTGCTCTTCTTAGCCATTGATCAACGCTCCTCTCGGAATTCGACGTGCTGACGGATGACCGGGTCGTACTTCTTGAGCACGAGGCGGTCGGGGGTGTTGCGGCGGTTCTTCTTCGTCACGTACGTGTAACCCGTACCTGCCGTCGAACGCAGCTTGATGATCGGACGGACGTCCTGAGCCTTCTTGGCCATTAGAGCTTCACACCCTTCGCCTGGAGGTCCTTGACCACGTTCTCGATGCCGCGGACGTCGATCACCTTGATGCCCTTGGCGGACACGTTGAGCGTGATCTTACGACCGAGCGAGGGAACGAAATACGTCTTCTTCTGCACGTTCGGGTCGAAGCGACGCTTCGTCCGGCGGTGCGAGTGCGAGACATTGTGTCCGAAGCCGGGAACAGCTCCGGTCACCTGGCACACTGCTGCCATGATGTGACTCCTTCTATACCGTGAGGCCGGACGGCCCCACCCAAGATCCCTTGTCTGCACACGACCACGACCCGCCGATCTCTCGGCCGCAGAAGGGGAAGCATGCGAACTGCGCACAGGAGTGTGCGCAGACAAAGAGTCAGTTTAGCACGGTCGGCAATCCGGGTCGCATCACGCACACGGCACCATCTCAGCCCGACATCGAGCCGTTCGCGCGACTCGAAGCCTCAGCCGCACCGCGTCCCCACCGGAACGGGGACACCGTGGGATCCGCGTCGATCCAGAAGCGCCACGGGAATGCCGCGGTCCCTGCGATGCCTGCCACCCCGACCCGAGGGCCGCTCACCACGTCGTCGCGCTGCGGACCCAGCCAGAGCTCCGCCCGCGCCCCGTGCTGCTGGTCTCCCGTGAGAGCGTCGATCCCGTCGTGCAACGGATGCCGCAGACCCACAGCCTGTCCGAGGCGCCCCGGTCCGCGGGCGAGGTCCCGCAGCGCGATGCGCCTGAGTGGAAGGGCGACACCACGACGCAGGGCAGCGGTCTCCACCCCTGCCACGACCGCACCGGCGCGGAGCAGCACGCCGTCGCCCTGTCCCTCCGGTCCGCACACGACGTTGACGCAGGAGTGGATGCCGTGACTCAGGTACACGTAGAGATGCCCCGGCTCACCCCACATCGTCGAATTGCGCGCCGTCCGTCCCATGCGGGCGTGCGAGCCGGGGTCGGGGACCTCACCCGTGCCCTGCCCGTGGTACGCCTCGACCTCGGTGATGCGCAGCCGCACCTCGACGGGATCCGCATCCGCCGCAGTGGAGACGAACGTGCGCAGCTCTCCACCCAGCAGGCGCGGAGCGACGTCGACGGCGGAGCCGCTCAGGTCGGTGCGGACGGCACGGCGCAGAGCCTCCTGCGGCTCGGCACCGCGCACGGGGTCGGGACCGCCGGTCATCTCAGAATCTCGGGGCCGTCTGGCACCACGAGGCGTCGAAGCCGGTGAGGGCCACGAGCTCCTTGCCCGAGTCCATGTCGATCAGGTGCGTCTCGACGTTCTCCGGGAGCGGCAGCAGCATCCCGTCGTAGGCGTTGTTCGCCAGGTCGGGCGCGACCACGACGGCGGCATACTGACCGCTCGGCGATGCACAGGCCTGGAGGATCGAGTCCGTGGACCCGACCTCGACCAGCGGGGTCGCCGCACCGTCGTCGTCCACCCGCACGACCACCTGCCCGACCGGGAGTCCTTCGTCGTCGCGGGCGACGACGTGGCGAAGTGTGCCACCGGGGAAAGGCGTGATGGAGCTCGCCGTGCCGTAGTCGGGGTCCGAGGCGGCGAGGGGCTGCTCCGTGCCGTCGGCCAGATCCAGTTCGACCACGGCTCCATCGAGCCGCTCCACGATCGCCGTGTACGTGCCTCGGGAGATCCCCTGGATGGTGGCTGCCAGGCCGAGCGACTGCACGCCGGCATCGGTCGAACGGTCGACGAGCGAGAGCGCTCCGTCGAAGTCGATGAACAGCACGGCCGCGCTGTCGGGAACGAACTGCCACACGAAGACGCTCGCCTCGGCACCGGCGACCTCGATGATCTGCGGGTCGTCGTCGCCGCTCAGCGACTGCGTGACGAGAACGCTCGCCCGCCCTTCGGTATCGCTGAGCTCCTTGTCGGAGTAGCTGTAGCCGACCAGGCCGCCGCGCTCGGAGACCTGGATGGCCCCCACGTAGCCGTCACCGGGGAGCTTCAGCTCACGTTGGTTCTTGCCGTCGCGGTCCATCACGAGCAGGCGGGACCCTTCGTCCTCCTCGACCGAGACCACGAGCTGCGTCGATGTTGCACGGAAGTCGTTGATCTTGTCGTGCTCGAAGACCGGAACGGCCTTCTCTCCGCTGAGGTCCGTGAGGAAGATCTTGTCCTTGCCCTCGACGTCGCGGCGCAGCAGGAAGATGTTCGACGGCGGCGTCGTGAAGCTCGTGGACAGCGTCGTCGTCGGGCCGCCTCCGGCGCCGACGACATCGGCCACGCGGATCGTGTACTCGGTCGAATCGTCGAGTGGGACGGTGAACCGCACCCCCACGCCACGACCGGAGGCATCGACCGTGAACGGCACCGCCGGCTCGACCGTGACCTGCGCGGGGTCGATGTCTGCGAGCGCCTGGTTCGCGGTGAGGATGACGCGGCTGCCTGAGGACTCGATCGCCTGCGCGGCGTTCACCTGCACATCGCTGATGCGCGGTCCCTGGAGGAGACTCGCGACGCCCAGACCCGTTCCGACGATGACGAGGACGCCCAGCACGGCGGCGAGCGTGACGACGAAGCGACGACGGCTCCCCGGAGTGTGGCCTGGTTCCGGCTCTGCTCCGACACGAGGGCTGGGAGGCGTGTACGGCTCTGCGGCCTCTGCCCCCTCCCTCTCGATGTCCGGGGCCGCACCGACGAACACGGGCTCTGTCGCGAGCGGGACGGGCGGAAGGGCGGTCGCCTCCGCGTCTTCTCGGGCTGCAGCCTCGAAGGCGGCCATCTTCCGGGCCGCGGCCTCCTGCTCGGCGACCTCACGGTCGCCCGCCTCGCGCACGGCAGCTTCACGGAGGGCTGCCTCGTCTGCGACGGCATCCGGCTGCTCGGCAGTCCGAGGGTCCGTAGCGGCAGACGAGGGATCCGCGGTGTGCGGAGTGTGTTCCGGCGACGGGGCGACGTGTTCGGCGGACGCGATCACGCGGTCGATCCGCTCCGCCTCCGCGGCTTCGGCGGCTTCTCGCGCCGCTCGCATCTCCGCGCGTGTGCGCGGGACGGCGGGCACCTCCGGGCGCTCGTCGTCAGTACTCATAGGGGTCCCCCGGCTCGTCGATCGCGACGACGTCGGTCGGCTCGATGCGGAGCTTCCCGTCGGCATCCGCACGCACGGTTCCGGTGATCTCGACCCATTGGCCGGTGGCGTAGTCGTCGGGCTTCACGTCGACCGGGAGGATGGCGGTCTGCGCGTCGATCACGCAGTGCGTGATGACCAGGCGGGTGAGATTGACGCCGTCGTCGGCATCGTCCGGGGTCACGAAGCCCGTGAGCTTCACCGGCGCACCGTCATATGCCGCGGTGTTCGTCGATGCGGCGAACACGCTCGCCCAGTCGCCGACGCCGAACGTCGAGGTGTCGGCGACGCCGAGGGCCACCGTGTCGGCACCCGCGAACAACGCGCTCTGCTCTCCCGCGCGCGACATCGCGAGCTCGACGGACAGCGAGGCGGGCGGCAGCACGAGGCCGGCCACCACCACCCCCGAGGCGATGACTCCACCGGTGACGGCGGCGACCCCGGCGAGCGTGCGACGCGAAGAGGACGGAGTGGCCGGGCGCCCGTCGCCGTCATCCGGGTCGGAGTGAGCCGGGTCGGCGTTCTCCGGGTCGGCGTTCTCCGGGTCGGCGTTCTCCGGGTCGGCGTTCTCCGCGCGCGCCGTGCGGCGCGTGGGAGCGGGGGCATGCCCATGATCGTGACCATGGTCGCTCTCCTCGCCGAGTGGGAGGGTGCACGACCAGATCGCACCGGCCAGGGTGACGACAGCGGCTGTGCACGCGAACCACACCGACTCGGGGCTGATGTAGAGGGTGAGACGTCCGGTGAGACCGAGACCGAGGGTGACGACCGAGATCACGGCGGCGAGCCCCACACCCAGCCAGCGGGTGCCGAGGGCGCGAACGCGCGCTGCGGTGGGCGCAGACAGCACCACATGCTCGGACAGCGCCACATGCTCAGACAAGGACGTTCACCCCGATCCCGATGGCGAAGGCCGCGGCGAGCACGATGCCGACGATCCCGACGAGCGTGCGGCCCGTGAAGGTCGTGCGCATGAGCGCGAGCATCTTGATGTCGACGAGCGGGCCGACGAGCAGGAAGGCCACGATCGCGCCGGACGAGAACGTCGACGCGAACGACAGCGCGAAGAAGGCGTCGACATTCGAGCAGATGGCCACCGTCATCGCGAGGGCCATCATCGCGACGATCGACAGCACCGGGTTGGAGCCGATCGCCAGCAGCCACTCCCGCGGGATGAGCACCTGCACGGCCCCGGCCAGCGCCGAGCCGATCACGAGTGCGGGCATCACGGCGCGCAGCTCGATGAGGAACTGGGTGAGACTGCGACGTACAGGGGTGCCCGGTTCGTGGGTCACCCGGTCGCAGGTGTCGACGAAGCGCTGCGTGAGCATGCCGTCGGGGTCGGGGTGGCGGCTGTAGATCCAGCCGATCAGGTTCGCGATCAGGTAGCCGCCGACGAGGCGGGCGACGAGGATGCCGCCGTCCCAGCCGAACGCCGCGTGCGTGGTGAGGATCACGATCGGGTTCACGATCGGTGCGGCGATGAGGAACGTCATCGCCTCCGCCGGCGCGAGGCCGCGCATCATGAGTCCGCGGGCGAAGGGGACGTTGCCGCACTCGCACACCGGGATCAGCATGCCGAGCAGGGACAGCACAGCGCGACGGGCCCACGCGCGCTTCGGCAGCCAGCGGTGGATGACGTCGGCCGGAAGCCAGACCTGCACCACGATCGACAGCAGCACTCCGAGGATCACGAACGGCAGGGCTTCGATGAGCACGCTCAGCGCGAGCGTGAGGCCGTCCTGCGCGCGGGTGGGCAGCGAGGCGGGGAACAGCTTCGGCAGGAAGGCGTCGATCAGGAACAGGGCGGCGATGATGGCCGCGCCGAGGCCGAGGCCGATCCAAGCCGATCGCGGCGAGGGTGACGGGCGATGGGAGTGGCCGTGACGGGTCGCCGTTGCTGCGGAGGAGCTCACGCGGACGCGGCCCTCTCGGCGTCGCGCTTGTTCGCGCACGGGGTGCACAGTCCGAAGATGTCGACCACGTGCGCGGCCTCGGTGAAGCCGTGAAGCGCTGCCGTGCGGTGCGCCCACTGCTCGACGTCCTTGGCCTCGATCTCGACCGTCAGGCCGCAGGACCGGCAGATGAGGTGGTGGTGGTGGCCCTGCGTTGTGCAGGCCCGGTAGAGCGCCTCGCCCTCGGGGCTCTGCAGCGAGTCGGCGTCTCCGGAGGCTGCGAGCCCGGCGAGGGCGCGATAGACCGTGGCCAGGCCGATGCCGGTGTTGTCGTCGCGCAGCGAGGCGTGCAGGCTCTGGGCGCTCACGAATCCGCGCGCGTCGGCGAGTGCTTCGCGCACGCGTTCGCGCTGCCAGGTGTTCCGCTGAGCCATACGAAGAGTCTAGGCCGCGGCGATCAGCGGGGGCTGGGAGCGGCGCTCAGGCCTGGACTCGGCGGATGCGGGCACGCGAGCGCTGCACGATCCAGCAGATGACGTAGATCGTGAACGAGAACGTGGTGATGTACGGACTCACCGGCAGCGTTCCGGCGAGGGCGAGCAGAATGCCGCCGACCGCGGAGACGAACCCGAACAGGGCGGCCAGCAGCGGCACCGCGATGGGACCGGCGGTGACGCGCATCGCGGCGGCGGCGGGGGTGACCAGCAGTGCCATCACGAGCAGCGCTCCGATGATGTGCACGCTCACGGCGACGATCAGGCCGAGCAGCACCATGAACAGCAGGCTGACGGCTCGGGTCGGCACTCCGCGGGCGGCCGCCGATTCCGGGTCGAGCGAGTCGAAGCGCAACGGATTCCACATCACCAGCAGTCCGATGAGCACGACCATGCTGATGCCGATCAGCCATCCGAGGTCGGGGCTCGAGACCGAGACGATCTGCCCCGTCAACAGGCTGAAGCGGTTGGCGCTGCGGCCGTCGTAGAGCGACAGGAACAGGATGCCGAGACCGAGACCGAACGGCATGAGCACACCGACGATGGAGTTGCGGTCCCTGGCCTTGGCCCCGAGCACGCCGATCAGGATCGCGGCGACGAGCGCCCCGCCGAGGGAACCGGCCACCACGCTGCCGCCGAAGAGCAGGGCTGCCGCCGCCCCGGCGAAGGAGAGTTCGCTCACGCCGTGCACCGCGAAGGCCAGGTCGCGCTGCATCACGAAGACGCCGATCAGGCCGCCCACGATCCCCAGCACGGCTCCCGCGATGATCGAGTTCGCGAGCAGGGCGACGAGCTCGCCGTAGTCCTGGAAGGAGAAGATGTCGTCCCAGCCGACCATGGGCGCGATGGCTGCCGCCGCGTTCATGCCGCTCCCCCGTGCGCGTGATCGCCGTGATCGTGGTGAGGCTCGGCATCAGGCACGCCCACGACGACCAGACGGTCGCCGGCGCGGAGGACGAACACCGGGGTGCCGTAGAGGTCGGTGAGCACGCGGGTCTGCAGCACCTCGTCGGGGGTTCCCAGCAGGAACCGCCCGCCGGCGATGTAGAGGATGCGGTCGACCCTGCCCAGGATCGGGTTGATGTCGTGGGTGACGAACAGCACCGCCGCCTCGCGTTCGCGGCGCTGACGGTCGATGATGTCGGTCACGGCCACCTGATTGGCGAGGTCGAGGTTCGACAGCGGCTCGTCGCACAGCAGGAGTGCGGGCTCGTCGGCGAGGGCCTGGCCGACCCGGAGCCGCTGCTGTTCGCCGCCCGAGAGCAGCCCGACGCGGCGATCCGCAAAGTGGGAGGCACCGACCGCGTCGAGCAGTCGGTCGACCTTGGCCCGGTCGCCGCGGTGCGGGATGGGGAAGCCGAAGCGGCTGCCCTGCACCCCGAGGGCGACCAGATCGCGGGCCCGCATGCTCGTGTCGGGGGCGAGATTCCGCTGCTGGGGGATGTACCCGATGCGGGAGTTGCCCCGATGGACGGGTTCACCCGCGACGCGGATCGTGCCGGACGACAGCGGCTGCAGCCCCAGGATGCTGCGCAGGAGCGTGGTCTTGCCCGAGCCGGAAGGACCGAGCACGGCGATGAACTCCCCCGGGGCGACTGTGAGATCGAGGCCCGACCAGAGCTCGCGATCGCCGCGGTGCAGGGACGCGTCGGAGATCTGGAGCACCGGGTCCTTGGCCGTCGTGGGCCCCTGAGCGTGCCGAAGGGCGCCGCTCACGGCTGGACGGCGGCGGCGAGGCTCTTGATCGCGTCACTCATCCACTCAGAGTACGACGATCCGTCCTCGAGCAGCTCCGTGAAGGCGACGACCGGGACCCCGGCGTCCTTGGCCGCGGTCTCGACGCGCTGGGTCTCGGACCCACCCGTCTGCGCATTCGTCAGCAGCGCGGTGACCTGGCCGCTGTCGATCACGTTCAGCGCCTCGAGCAGCACGGCGGGTGCGACATCGGTGCCCTCTTCGACCGACTCGGCGAAGCCTTCGGGGGTGACATCGGTGAATCCGGCGGCGGTGGCGAGGTAGCCGGGCAGCGGTTCGGTGATGAAGACGTTGACGTTCGGCGCATCCGTCTTGAGGGTCGCGAGGTCGGTCTCGAAGCCTTCGAGGTCGGCGGTGAGCGAGGCGGCGTTGGCGGCGAACTCCTTCGCCCCGTCGGGGTCGAGCTCGGTCAGTTCGTCGGCGATGGCCTCGACGACGTGGATCATCGTGTGCGGGTCGAACCACACGTGCTCGTTGAAGCCCTCGATGTGGTCGTGCCCCTCATGACCGTCTTCCCCTTCGGCGTGGTCGTGATCGTGAGCGCCCTCCTCGGGGGCAGCGTCCTCCTCGGGGGCAGCGCTCTCCTCGGGAGCGTCGGTGGCGGTCTCGTCCGCGTGATCGTGGTCGGCCTCGCCGTCGTGTCCCTCGTTGCCGGGGAAGTCGTGCGAGTACTCGACGGCCGTCACCACGTGCGGATCCTTCGCATCCTGCAGCAGTGTGTCGATGAAGGCGTCGTAGCCGCCGCCGTTCTCGATCACGAGGTCGGCCTTCTGCACGGTCAGCCGGTCACGGGCGCTCGCCTCGTAGGAGTGCGGATCCTGCGACGCCGACGTGATGATCGACTGCACGTCGACGCGGTCTCCACCGATGGTCGATGCGATGTCGCCGTAGACGTTCGTGCTCGCCACGACCGTGATGGTGCCGTCGTCGCCCTCTCCCGCCGAGGGGGTCGAGCATCCGGCCAGCGAGAGTGCGGCGACAGATGCGAGGGCGAGGGCGACGACGGGCTTCTTCATGCTCTCACTCTAAACGCTAATGAGAACCATTATCAAATCGCCCCTGACCGCCCCCTGGCCAAAACGGAGACGACCCGACATCCGCGCGGCGTGTCAGTGCTCGACAGCCCGCGCGGAGCGCGGATCGTCTCCGTTTCGGCTGGGGTTGCGGCTGGCGGGCGGAAGCTCAGCCGAGCAGGCCGGACGGTGCGATCCAGGCTGTGGCCTCACCGGGGAGCGCAGAAGCGTCGAGCGGAGCGCTCGCGAGCACGACATCCGCGGCCGCATCCCCGAGGTCGAACGGTTCCGTGCCGAAGTTCGACACCACCTGCCATCCGTTCGGCCGGGTGAAGCGCAGCACGTCGGCGCGTCCGGTGTCGATCCACTCCAGGGTCTCCTCGGTCTGCAGCAGGTGCCGGAGGCGCAGGGCCTCCCGATACAGCGACAGCGTCGACGAGGGATCGGCGGCCTCCACGTCGACCGCGTACTCGGCGAACCACTCGGGCTGCGGCAGGTGCGCGCCCTCCGCGCCGAAGCCGTACGATGAACCGGACGCCGTCCACGGCAGGGGCACACGGCACCCGTCTCGGCCGAGCCCGTCGAACTCGGCACCGCGGAAGAACCCGGGGTCCTGACGCTGTTCCGGCGTGATCTGCGCCACCTCGTGCAGTCCCAGTTCCTCACCCTGGTAGAGGTAGGTGCTGCCGGGAAGGCCGAGCAGCAGCAGGGTCGCGGCGTGGGCCCTGCGGAGTCCGCCCTCGCGGTCGAGGCCGTCCGCTGGACCGCCGTCCTTGACCCATTCGGTGCCCTGCTTGACCGGGCGCCCGTTCAGCGCCGGGAGTCCGTAGCGGGTGGCGTGCCGGGTGACATCGTGGTTCGACAGCACCCAGGTGGTCGACGATCCGGTCTCCTGCGCCTGCTGCAGGTTGTCGGCGATGATGCTCCGGAACTGCCGGGCGTCGAAGTCGGCCACGAGCAGGTCGAAGTTGAACGCCTGCCCGAGCCCTTCCGCCGAGGCGTACTTCGCCCGGCGCTCCGGGGTGTCCACCCACGCCTCGGCCACGGCCGTGCGCGGCGGGTCGTACTCGTTGAAGACCGCGCGCCACTCGGCGTAGATCTCGTGCACGTCGTCGCGGTCGACCATCGGGTGCGTGCCCGAGGTGCGGTCCATCGCATCGAGCTCGGCACGCGAGGGAAGCGGCTCGCTGAGGTCCTTCGTGAGCATGTGGGCGACGTCGATGCGGAACCCGTCGACGCCGCGGTCCGACCAGAAGCGCAGCGTCTTCAGGAAGTCGGCGCGCACCTCGGGGTGGTCCCAGTTCAGGTCGGGCTGCTCCACGGCGAAGTTGTGCAGGTACCACTGCCCGTCCGCCACGCGCTCCCAGGCGCTGCCGCCGAACACGGACTCCCAGTCGGTCGGCGGCTCCGAGCCGTCGGCACCGGTGCCCTCACGGAAGATGTAGCGGTCCCGTGCGGCCGACCCGCGTCCTGCGGCGAGCGCCTCCTGGAACCACTCGTGCTGGTCGGAGGAGTGGTTGGGGACGATGTCGACGATCACGCGGATACCGCGGGAGTGCAGGGCCCCCACCATGTCGTCGAAGTCGGCGAGGGTGCCGAGCCGCGGATCGACGTCGC
This sequence comes from Microbacterium sp. 2RAF4, assembly GCF_052115285.1. NCBI lineage: Bacteria > Bacillati > Actinomycetota > Actinomycetes > Micrococcales > Microbacteriaceae > Microbacterium > Microbacterium sp. 2RAF4. Next base: position 1,422,087 of record NZ_JBFRGI010000002.1, read on the forward strand.
GGTAGTCGGCGACGTCGTAGCCGCCGTCGGCGAGTGCGGACGGGTAGAACGGGCTGAGCCACACCGCATCGATGCCGAGGCCCTGGAGGTAGTCGGCCCGGGAGACGATGCCGGGGATGTCGCCGATGCCGTCGCCGTTCGCATCGGCGAAGCTGCGCGGGTAGATCTGGTAGACGGCGGCCTGACGCCACCAGGCGGCGTCTTCGGCGGTGCGGGTCTCGACGAGAAGCGCGTCGGTCATGAGGGGAGAACTCCTTCTTTCTTGCGGGTGTCGTGCGTTCGTGTGGTCGTGCGGTGTCAGCCCTTGACGGCGCCCTGCGTGACGCCCTCCATGACCCACCGCTGAGTGAACAGGTAGGCCACGATCGCGGGGGCCATCGCCATCAGGTACGAGGCGAAGGCGACGTTGTAGTTGTTGCTGAACTGGGTCTGGAAGAGGTTCTGCCGCACGGGCAGCGTCTGCAGCGCGGGGTCGGCGATGATGAGCGACGGCATCATGAAGTCGTTCCAGGCGTACAAGAACGCGAAGATGCCGACGGTCGCGCTCATCGGGGCGAGCAGCGGGAAGATCAGCTTCCAGAAGGTCTGCCAGGTCGTCGCGCCGTCGATGCGTGCGCTCTCCTCCAGCTCGATAGGGATCGACCGCAGGAACGCCGTGAACAGCAGCACACTGAAGCTCAGCTGGAACATGGTCGCGAGGATGATGACCCCGAGCGGATTGTCGAGCCCGACGCGTCCGGTCAGCTGGATCTGCGGCAGCGCCACGACGGGGAACGGGATGAACATCGCCGCGAGCAGGTAGAAGAACGAGTACCGGAACAGCCGTCGGTCCCAGTTGCGCACGATGGCGTAGGAGGCGAAGGCCGCCAGCACGATCGTCGCGATCACGGTGCCTGCGGTGACGAGCAGCGAGATCCCTGCGCCGACGGGGAACTTCGTCAGCGTCCACGCCTGTACGAAGCCGTCGATGCTGAACGGCGCCGGGAGCGAGAACGCGTTGCCGTCGACCGCCTGCCCCGTGGTCTTGAGCGCCATCGAGATGGTCACGTACAGGGGCAGGAGGACCGTGACTGCGCACAGGATCAGGATGATCGTGCCCGACCAGTTCACGCGTTCCATGCGGATGCGCGGCTTCTTGCCCGAGGTGGGGATGGTGGTGAGTGTCTGCGTCGACATCAGAGTGCGTTCCTTCCGCGCGTCAGCGACAGCTGGAGGAGGGAGATGAGCACGGCGACGATGAAGAAGATGGTCGCGTTGGCCATCTGGTACGCGTAGTCGCCGCCGTTGAAGCCCGCGATGATCGTCATCGCGACGCTGCGGGTCGAGGTGCCCGGCCCGCCGTTGGTGAGACCGACGATGATGTCGTAGGCGTTCAGGAAGCCCTTGAACCCGAGGATCACGTTGATCACCACGTATCCGGCGACGAGCGGCAGCGTGATGCGGGTGAGCTGCTGCGTCTTGCTGGCGCCGTCGATGCTCGCCGCCTCGTAGACCTCGCCGGGAACGGACAGAAGGCCGGCGATGTAGATGAGCAGTGTGCCGGGCACGGCCTGCCAGGCGGTGACGATGACGATCGCGACCCAGGCGAGGTCGGGGTTGGCGAGCAGGCTCGTCTCCAGCCACGGGATGCCCGCCGCCGCACCCGCCGCCGGAATGGAGTTCGAGAACAGGAAGTTGAAGACGTAGGCGATGATGATGCCCGAGATCACCATCGGGATCACGAAGACCGTGCGCAGGGCCGTCTTGAACCGGATGCGCGAGGTGAGTCCGACCGCCAGCAGGAACGCGATCACGTTCACGACGATGACCGTGGCGATCGAGAAGCCGAACGTGAACAGGTAGCTCTGCAGGATCGACGGATCGCTGAACAGGGCGATGTAGTTCGTCAGCCCGTTGAAGCTCCACTCCCCGATGCCGATCGAGTCGGTGAAGCTGAAGAAGATGCCGATGACGCCCGGCACCGTGATCGCGAGCGTGAAGATCACGAGCGTCGGCAGCAGGAACAGGTAGTAGATCGGCTCGACGCGGCGGGTGTGGCGTCGCAGCTTCCGGTCGCTTCCCGTGACGATGACGGTCGTGCTGTCGGAAGCAGAGGGAGTTGTCGTGGTGCTCATGATGCGCCCTCCTCGCCGGCGGCGTTGTCCTGCGTCGAGGGGATCGGCGCCCGGAAGGCGATGCGTGCCCAGTCGGCGTCCATGGTGCGCAGGATCGAGGTCGGAGAAGCCCCGAGCACCATCGCCTGCGCGTAGTTCATCATCGGCAGCGTCTTGGGCACGAGCACGGACGGGCCCTGATAGATCTGCCCGTTGTCGTAGTACTCGACCATCCCCTCGACCCGCGGGTCGTCGGGGGCGGAAGCGCCCTTCGTGGGCGTGAAGCCGAGCTGCGAGGCGTTGTACTCCTCGATGTTCTGCGGCTCGTAGAGGAACTCGAGGAAGTCGCGGGCGGCCTCCTGATGGCGCGAGCCCTCGGGGATCATCGCGGCGAGGTCCATGTTCACGCGCACCCCGAGGTCGGCCGGGTCGTTCGTCATCGGCAGCGGGAAGGTGCCCAGCTGCAGGTCGGGTGCGGTCTTCGCGATCTCGCTGAAGGCCCACGGACCCTGCAGGTACATCGCGGCCTCGCCCTTGCCGAAGGCGAGGTTGCCGTCGCCGTAGCCACGACTCGGGGCATCGGCGTTCGTGTAGTCGTTCGCGAGCTGCAGCATCTGGTCCATCGGCTCGGCGAAGTCCTTCGAGAACGAGACCTCCGAGTCGGGACCGACATCCGCACCCTCGTCCGCGAGCGCGTCGAAGAAGTCGATCACGTCGACCGAGCCGCCGGCGGTGTAGTCGTACCAGCCCTGGCCCACGGTCCAGTCGTCCTTGAACGTGCCGTAGAACGGGTCGATACCGGCCGCCTTCAGCTGCTCGCACACGGCGAGCAGCTCGTCCCAGGTCTGCGGGACCTCGAGGCCCTGGGCGTCGAAGATCTCCTTGTTGTAGATGACGGAAGCGGCCATCACCGAGTACGGGAGGGCGCTGGTGCGTCCCTCGCAGGAGCCGTACTGGTCCATGAGCGGCTGCAGGTCATCGCGGATGCCCGCAGCGGCGTCGGTCTCGGAGAGATCGGTGAGCGCGCACCGCTGCACGAAACGGGCGATCTCGTAGTTGTAGTTGGCGAGCATGATGTCGGGCGGATTGCCCCGCACGAAGCTCGCCGAGACGACGTCGACGCCCGAGGTGTCGATCTCGACCTTCACGTCGCTCTGCGAGGAGTTGTAGTCGGCGACGAGGGCGGTCATGAACTCGATCGCCTCGCGCTTGCTGAAGGTGAAGCGGATGGTCTCCGCTCCCGAGCCGGGGGCGCATCCCGCGAGCGCCGTGCCCACCAGGGTGACCCCCAGGGCCGCGGCCACCGCTCGCGCCGCGCGTGTTCGTGTGCCAGACACCGTCGTCCTTCCATCCCGTAGATCCGTGCACTAAATCTAGTGAGCGAATTTACTCTGTCGAACGGTACTCTCTCATTGGACGAGAGGAAGGTCAAGCGCCGTGGCAGATGTCTCCGCAGGCCTGGGCACCGGTCGAGCGAGCGTGAGCGCCGTGCTCGACTTCGCCTGGACGGCTGGCGAGTTCACCGCGTCCGAGGCCATGGCCGGCACCTCGCTGACCCGCTCGACCGCCATCGACGCGATCGACACCCTGGTCGGCGCGGAGATCCTCCGTGAACTCCCCAACGCCCGCGCCGCCGGCACCTACCGCGCAGGGCGGCCCTCTCGCCGCTTCGTGCTGCCCGCCGACCTGGGCGTCGTGATCGGCGTCGATGCGGGCGACACCCACCTCGCCGTGACCGTGGCCGACCTGCTCGATGAGACGCTCGTGCACCACCGGGTGGAGTTCGATCCGACGCAGACGGTCTCCGAGCGACGCGCGACGATCCTCGGCCGCCTCGGCGATGCCCTCACCGAAGCCGCGATCGCGCGCGAGCAGGTGCTCGCGGTGTGCGTCGGGGTCGCGGCACCGGTGAACCGCGACGGCATCTCGCCCCCGCACCCGGAAGGCTTCTGGGAGCGCACCAACCCGGGGCTCGCCCAGGCGCTGCAGGACTGGGCACCCGTCGTGCAGATCAAGAACGACGCCCAGCTCGCCGCGATCGCCGAAGGGGCCGAGGGAGCCGCGATCGGATGCCGCGACTACGTCGCCCTGCTCGCGAGCGAGCGCTTCGGCGGTGGCGTGGTGGTCGACGGGCACGTGCTGCACGGCGCGCACGGCGGTGTCGGCGAGGGCGTCGTGTTCGACCACATCGTGGGTGTCGGCTCGGCGTTCGGCCTGCGCTATGCCGTGCAGGACCAGGTGCGCGCGGCGGTCGACTCCGGCGAGATCTCGCACGACAGCGCCGTGGGACGCCTCGTCGGCACTCGTCGCATCGATCCTCGACTCGTGCTGACCCTCGCCGCGTCGGGCGACCGGGACGCGGTGCTGATCACCTCTCGCGTCGGGGCCACCGTCGCCCGCGTCGTCGGCGTGCTCGGCAGCATGTACGACCCGGCGCGCGTCATCGTGTGCGGAGCGGTCGCCGAGAGCATCGAGCCCGTGCTGACCGCTGCCCGCCGCATCCTCCCCCAGGAGCTGCACCTGCCCGCGCCCGAGATCCTCGCGTCGACACTCGGTGCGGAGGTCGTGTCACGCGGGGCCGTGGCGACGGCACGACGTGCAGCCAGGGAGCACGCGGTACCGCGGCTGGCGGAGGAGCGTCTGCGCGCGACCGCGTGATGCGGTCAGCGACGGGGCGCGGGGCTGGAGGCCTCACCCCGGGTTGCGCGCCGGGCTGCCGCACTGCTCCAGACCGCGCCCGAAAGAAGGATGAGCGCGAGAACGATGACAACGGAAGGTTCATTCATAAACCCGAGAACGGCCAGGACCGTGCCACCGACGATTGCGACGCCACCGGTCAAGGCCATCGGAAGGACCGCTGCCCGATGACCCGCACGCCAAGCGGTGTCGCTCGCGAGGGTGGCTCGCGTGCGCACCCCTACGAAGCGGTTGCGTGGGATCGTCCCGACCGCGGGAAGTACGGTGACAAGGATGGCGAGTGCTGCGACAGCGATCTCGATATAGATCATGCGGTGACCTCCTCTGCCTTCGCGGGCGAAGCTGGCTTTGCGCGCTGGAACTGGATGAAGAACACGTTCGCCTTCTGGAGTGCGAGGCACAGAAGCAGAACGCCGGTCATCGTCACGCCGAACGACCAGAGACCGAGCACCACGGCAATACCCGCGTGGAAGACGATCCCAAGGTACAAGATTGTTCGCGCAAACGCGCCACGCATCCAGATCGACACTGCGAGCAGCACCTCGAACACCATCACGGCGTAGGTCGACGTGACCAAGATGATGGGCATCTCCAAGACCGGTGCCAGAGCCGCGAACATATCTGCCGGAACCCCAAAGCCGGGTACCTGAAGCCAATACCAGAGAGCGGACCCTTCGGACCACTGCGGGACGGCGAGCTTTGCGACGGCGGCGACGACATAGACAACCGAAAGCTGGACTCGTATGAGCTCCGCTGCACCATACGCAAAGGCGTTGGTCCGGAGAGTCTCGAGGAAGGGCATCTGCCGAAGCCAGGTGTTCCCTCGAGGCGTTGCGAAGATCCAAGGGATGAGAAGCAACACAATGACCGCGTTGACTTGGTCGCCACCTTCGACGACGACGACGTTCTGCGAGATGCTCCATGCGATGTAGAAATGCGGGATCGCCAGGGTGCGTGCACCGAAGCCAGAAAGGACAAGGAGCAGGACCACAATGGAAACCGCAACGCCGGCGATGGGACTGTCAGTCAGAGTGTCGGAAAGGCAAAAGACCCCTGCGCTGCCGATTCCCACGCACCGCGAATCCGCAGCATGGGGCGCGAACGAGATGAAAAGGTCACCGGCCTCGGTCAACACAAGCGTAGAGAGGCTACCCAACGCCAGAACCGCTCTCCCCGCCCCGACGGGATTGATCAGGCCTGCGATCCGTCGCAACTCACTCAGCACAGTCAATGTCCACCACCATCACCGACGACGGCATCGTCGATACACGAGTGCCATACGCAAACGGCACCGGCTCCATCGTCCGAAGCAGGAGGGGCTCACAAACCGGCGGCTTCGCACCGTCGAACGTCTGCTCGGCTCGCGGAGCTTCTGACGCGCAGTCCTGGATGTCCGCCTCCGACTTGCACTCTGCCCCTTCGACCTCGACAGAAGCCACAACGGTAGCGATCTGTGCGCTGACGGACCGGTTGTGGCGGCTGAGGCCCATCGAGTCCGCGACGCTCTGCGCGGACTCGATGGGAACCCAGATACCGTCGCGCTCAACGTACGCGTGCACTTCGGCCTCGGTCGGATCCTTCGTGAAGAAGGCCCACCCCTGCGGCAGTGCCACCGACAACGCTTTGGAAGCGCGCGTTAGCTCGGCCGGCAGGTACCGAGACGCCGGTATCGCTGAGACTACGACAGCGGCCACGACAAGTGCGTAGACCGCGATGGCGGATCGTTTGAACTTCACTCTGCTCCGAGATCCGCCAGTCGAGCTGAGGTGAGTTCGATGCTGCTTGCGCTGTTCGCCTGGTCGATAGCGACGTAGGCGATGACGCCGACGAAAACTGCGATGCCGACGTTGAGGAACACCGCGAGGTTTCCTGCGAGGACGAGGTTGACGGTTGCGCACAGTGTGCCGTTACGCACCTCGGGCGCCTTGTCGAGGTAACGGCTCTGGAAGGAGGCCTGCACGGACGTGATCGCTTCCTGAACCTCGAGCGGGTTGCCCGAGCGGAATGCCTCCGTTGCGCTCTCGACGACTTCGGGGAACTCTCCACGGAAGTCTTCAAGAAGCTTGCTGGCGAGCTGATCGTAGTTCTCAGGGAGAGGCACCTCATCCGCCAGATAAGTGCCCAGTGCTTCCGCGAGCGGGCCGGTCCCGAAAAGCACCGCCAGGAGGAAGTCATCGTCCGAGTACTTCGAGGTGCTCGCCGCCTGGTGCGTCGAGCTGGCAGCCGAGGTTGCGGTGGGAGCAGCCGTGGCCGGCGCCGCGAAGAGGGTGGCGGCGAGCGCAGCGGCGGCGACTGTTGCCGTGGCGACCTTGCCCCTCGTGAAGGCGGGAGACTTCGGGGAATCAGGAGTGTTCCCGTCCTGGTGGGAGCGAGCGAATGGGTTTCTCAACTGTTCGTCCTTCTCTGGAGTGAGCCGCGGCACAGCCGCGAGGCGGCGCGAGAGCGGCGCCCAACGGCATCCTTTCCGTGGAAAAAGCGCGACGGCAAGGCAGAAAGCTCTTTCGTAGCCCTGGGTCTATGAAGTTTCCGGGCGGCGGCCGGTTAGAGGACTATCAGGCCCAACTCAACGGCGCGCAGCACGATCTGCAGCCGATTTTCGACGCTCCACAGGCTGTTGATGTGCCGTATGTCTGCCTTCACGGTGCCTTCGGCGTAGTGGAGCGCGTCCGCGATCTCGGCGTTCGACAGGCCTTGAGCGATGAGTTCAATAACCCGCAGTTCGCGCGCGCTGGGTGCGCTGTCGTCATGTCGAAGAAGTTCACGGTCGCCGATAGCTGACCGCACGAATCGTGTCTGGATTTCTGGCGACACGACCCGATCACCTGCATGCGCGGCGATGATCGCGTCGATGATCTGTTCGGGGGTGGAATTCTTCACGAGATATCCGCATGCCCCGGCCCGCAGGACCTCCAGAGCGCGCCACTCGGTCGTGAATGTCGTCAAGGCGATGATCCGACATTCGGGGGCCAAAGCCAGGAGCGACCGGGTGGCTTCGAGCCCGCCCACAGCGGGCATCTTGATGTCCATCAATACGACGTCGGGGCGGGTGGCTTCGTAAGCGTCAACAGCCTCAGAGCCGTCTGTCGCCTCACCAACGAGCGCAACACGCGGATCCGACTCGAGGAAGGCTCGTAGCGCGTGGCGAACCAAAGCCTCGTCGTCGACGACGAGAACTCGCACCGCTTCACCCATCCGACCACGGTATCCCGAAGCGGTGGAACCGAACTCTGACCCTGGGGCCACTGTTTCGAGAAAGGAGGCGCCGTAGGGTTGAAGCGAAGCGACCCGTGCGGCTCCTTCAGCACGCGCGGGTCGGCGCCACCGAGCCACAAGGAGATGACATGGTCCTGTTCAACGAGCCGAGCATCGAAGTTCTTCTTGACTCCACTGTTGCCGACCTCGGCGACTGGCTGTGTCAGATACTCGGCATCTGTGCCTGAATCCCGTTCACCGATCTCGCGGGTCGCGAGCGACGTTCCACGCCTATCCGTTGGACGGCTGCTGCGGTCCAGGAGATTTTGGGAGACACGAGCACTCCACTCCATAGCTCGCGCGCTTCTCCTCGTCGTCGTCGGCGTGCTACTGCTGGTGGCCATCGCATTCATCGTCGCGAGCGGGAGATTCTCCCGATACGACCTTGTGGCGGTCGCGCTCTACGCTGGCCTCGCTGCTTTCGCATGGCACCCCGTCACAGCGGCCTTCATCGTTATGCTCGTCGGCGGCGTCGGGGTCGTTTTCACGGGAAGCGGTGGGGACCTCATCGAGCTCGCTCTCGCTGGCTTTCTCGTCGCAGCGACATGTTCTCGCAGCCTGATTCTCAGCTATGTTGCGGTGTTGGCATCGCTCACCGTGTACCTCGACATCAGCACCGCGACCCTCACCGATGGGGGGATCTTCGGCATCGCTGGCATAGCGTCGATCTCGGTCCTCGCCGGGATCAGCTTCCGCCTCATAACGGCACGCGAAGCACTCCTCGTTGCGGACCGAAAACAGTTGGTGCGGCATCTAGAAGGCATCGTGCACGACGACTTGGAGCGCATCGCCGATGAACTCCACGATGGAATCGCTCATGACCTCACGCTTGTGCTCTTTCACGCCCGTGCACTCCCCAAGCAACCCGATGCCGCGAGCCGAGACGTTTCCGTCACGACAATAGAAGAGTCCGCGGAACGAGCTCTTCTGAGCATCCAGTCTTTGCTGTCCCTGATGCGCGGTCCTGAGCTAGAGGCTCTTCGCCCTGAGGATGGCAGATCCAACGAGAGCCTCATTGAAACGGTTTCAGGTCTCGGAGTGCTACTCAACGACGCAGGGATTCCTACCCGGGTCATAGTGCCGGAGGTCCCACTCGACGCGTCGCACGAGAGTCAAGGACTGTTGACCGTCGCAGCCATCGAGTCTGTCACCAACATTCTCAAGCATGCTCCCAAGTCACAATCCGCGAGGATCAGCCTGCGGGTAACTTCAGACAGCGCAGAGGTCGTTATCTCCAACGTCGGAACGAGAGCGCAGCCCACCGCAGCGGCCGAACATGGGGGTCGAGGGCTGATCCGCTCACGGCAACGACTCGAACAGCACGGCGGCCTCCTCGAGGCGGGAGGGTCGGACAGCGGATGGACAGTACGCGCGACCGCGCCCCGCTAGTAACAGCCGCGTTGCATCTCGACAGCCTCCCTCCACGCCACTTGGGAAGAGCTTCTCTCTCGTCTCGGTCCACCCCTCCGCTGCGGCTCTAGATAGAGCTCACTCCGCCTTCGGCGCCGACCGTCAGATCCTCGCGGCGTCCGCGGCCACCCCCGGGATAACGCGCCCTGAGAACCAGTCTGCGCGCGACACCGCTTCCGCGTTTGGCGTTGTGCAGATGTCGTCGGCAACGGCGCGGAGTTGCGGCCCGGTCAAACGGCAGCTCTCAGTCCACGAGCAGCGCGGGCTCCTCGAGGATCGAGGCGACGTCGGCGATGAAGCGGCTCATGCCGTCGCCGTCGATCACGCGGTGGTCGAAGGATCCGGCCACCGTGGTCACCCAACGCGGGCGCACTTCGCCGTCGACGACCCACGGCTTCTGACTGATGGTGCCCATCGCCACGATGCCGGCCTCACCGGGGTTGATGATCGGGGTGCCGGCATCCATCCCGAACACACCGATGTTGGTGATCGTGATCGTGCCGCCCTGCTGATCGGCCGGCGGGGTCTTGCCGTCGCGGGCCGTGAGCGTGAGACGGTTCAGCGCCCGCGCCAGCTCCTTCATGCTCAGGTCCTGCGCGTCCTTGATGTTGGGCACGAGCAGGCCTCGCGGGGTGGCGGCGGCGATACCGAGGTTCACGTAGTGGCGCACGGCGATCTCGGCTCCGGACTCGGTCTCGATCCAGGCGGCATTGACCATCGGGGTGCGGCGGGCGGCCCAGATCACGGCGCGGGCCATGATGAGCAGCGGCGAGACCTTGATGTCGGCATAGTCGGGCGAGGCCTTGAGGCGCTTGACGAGATCCATCGTGCGGGTGGCGTCGATCTCCTTCCACACCGTCACGTGCGGGGCCGAGTACGCGCTCTGCACCATCGCCGACGACGTGGCCTTGCGCACCCCCTTGACCGGGATCGACTCGGTACGGTCGTCGCCCGCGGCAGACGGACGCGTTGCGGTGAGGCCGCGAGCGAGACCTGCCGGGGCAGCCTGCGGGGCGGGCACCGTCTCCTCGCGCACGGTCCCCCACTCGGGGGTCTCGATGTTGCGGAAGACGCTCGCCTGCGAGGCGTGCTTCATCACGTCGTCGCGCGTGACCTCGCCGTCGGCACCGGTCGCGGCGACCGCGGTGAGATCGACGCCCAGGTCGCGGGCGAGCTTGCGGATGGGCGGCTTCGCGATCACGCCCACCGAGGAGCGGACGGGACGCTCGGCCGGACGCTTGCGCCGCGAGGTGGCACCGCCTCCCGTGCCGTAGCCCACCAGCACGGAACCGCCCCCCTCTTCCGCCGCCGGAGCTGCAGGAGCCGGAGCGGTCGGAGCGCCCGCAGCGGGCTCGGTCAGGAACGTGATGATGGGGGCGCCGACCTCGACGGTCGTGCCCTCGGCGGCGAGGAGCTCGCCAACCACGCCCGCATACGGCGACGGCAGCTCGACGAGTGACTTGGCCGTCTCGATCTCGCACACCACGTCGTTGATCGCGACCGTGTCGCCAGGAGCGACCTTCCAGGCCACGATCTCGGCTTCGGTCAGGCCTTCGCCGACGTCCGGGAGGGTGAAGTTCTGCGTGCTCATGTCTGATCCTCTCGTGGACCGCGTGAATAACTCCTCAGTTTCGGCGCGGACCGCGCCGAAACGACGGGATTGGCGCCCCGCCTGCGTGATTCCTGAGGAGTTGTGCACATGGAAGGGTCTGTCAGTATGCCAGCGAGCGGTCGACGGCCTCGAGGATGCGGTCGGCATCCGGGAGGTACGCGCCTTCGAGCTTCGCGGGCGGGAAAGGGGTGTCGTAGCCGGAGACGCGCAGCACCGGAGCCTCGAGCGCGTAGAACGCGCGCTCCATGACGGTCGCCGCGATCTCGCCGCCGATGCTGCCGAAGCCCTGCGCCTCCTGCGCGTAGACCATGCGGCCTGTCTTGCGCACCGAGTCGAGGATGGGCTCGTAGTCGACCGGCGAGATCGAGCGCACGTCGACGACCTCGCAGCTCGTGCCCTCGGCCTCGGCGAGCGCGGCGGCCTGCAGGAGCGTGGTGACCATCGCACCGTGTCCGACGAGCGTCACGTCGCTGCCCGTGCGCACGACGCGCGAGGAGTGCAGCGGAACGGCCGAGGCGTCGAGCTCCACCTCTCCCTTCTGCCAGTAGCGACTCTTCGGCTCCATGAAGATCACCGGGTCGTTCGACGCGATCGCCTCCTGGATCATCCAGTACGCATCGTTCGGCGTCGACGGCGACACCACACGCAGGCCGGGGGTGTGCGCGAAGTACGCCTCCGGGCTCTCCTGGTGGTGCTCGACGGCGCCGATGTGTCCGCCGTACGGGATGCGGATCACGATCGGCATGCTGATCGCGCCCTCATGCCGGTTGGTCAGCTTCGCGAGCTGCGTGGTGATCTGGTCGAACGCGGGGAACACGAATCCGTCGAACTGGATCTCGATCACCGGGCGATAGCCGACCATCGCCATGCCGATCGCGGTGCCGACGATCCCCGACTCGGCCAGCGGGGTGTCGAGCACCCGGCGGTCGCCGAAGTCACGCTGCAGATGCTCCGTCACCCGGAAGACGCCGCCGAGCTTGCCGATGTCCTCACCCATGAGCAGGACCTTCGGGTCGTTCTCCATGGCCTTGCGCATACCCGCGTTCAGCGCCTTGCTGAGCGGCATCGTCTCCAGGGTCACTGGGCTCCTCCTTCGAAGGACGCCTCGTACTGCGCGTGCCAGGCCTTCTGCTGGTCGATCAGCGGATGCGGCTCGCTGTACACGTGGTCGAACATCTTGTCGGCACTGGGCGGCCCGAGCTCGACCGTGCGGGCGCGCAGATCCTCGGCGGCATCGGCCGCTTCGGCATCGACATCGGCGAACAACTGCCCCGACGCTCCGCGCGCTTCGAGGAATGCGCGCATCCTCACGATCGGATCGCGACCGGCCCAGTACTGCTCCTCGTCGCTGCCCCGGTACTTGGTCGGGTCGTCGCTCGTGGTGTGGGCGCCGAGTCGATACGTGACGGCCTCGATGGCCTGCGGACCCTTGCCTTCGCGAGCCTCGTCCAACGCGACACGGGAGACGGCGTAGCTGGCGAGCACGTCATTGCCGTCGACACGGACGCTCGGGATGCCGTAACCGGCGCTGCGCTGCACGAGGGGCACGCGTGACTGGGTGGAGACGGGCACCGAGATGGCCCAGTGGTTGTTCTGCAGGAAGAACACCGTCGGAGCCTGGTAGCTCGCAGCGAAGACCATCGCCTCGTGCACGTCGCCCTGGCTGGACGCGCCGTCGCCGTAGTAGACGATGACCGCCTCATCGCGGTCGAGATCACCGGAGCCGGTGCGTCCATCGAAGGCGAGACCCATGCCGTAGCCCGCGGCGTGCAGCACCTGGGATCCGAGCACGAGCGTGTACAGCCGGGTGTTGCCGTTCTTGGGGTCTGTCGGGTCCCACCCGCCGTGCGAGACGCCGCGCATCAGCTTGATGATGTCGACCGGGTCGACGCCGCGGATGCGCGTGACCGCGTGCTCGCGGTACGACGGGAAGACGGTGTCCTGGGAGCGGAGCGCACGCCCCGACCCGACCTGCGCCGCCTCCTGTCCACGGCTCGGCGGCCACAGCGCGAGCTGGCCCTGACGCTGCAGGTTCGTCGCCTGGGTGTCGATCGCGCGGATGACGACCATGTCCCGGTAGAACTGCTCGAGTTCCGCATCGCCGATCGCGTCGATCAGAGGAAGGTACCGTTCTGCGGCGGCGGACGGAGCGTACCGTCCGGTCTCGTCCAGAACGCTCACAAGGGGTGTCTCGGAGGTGGTCACGCTCTCACGCTACCCGCGCCCGCATGCCAGGTCACGCATACCTAGGACGCCCTCGTAAATGCCTGGAAACCGGAGAAATCCGCGAGAACGCGCGGACTGCGGCGACTCAGCGGAGGGAGCCGGCGACCTCGAGCACGCGGGCGATGGAGTCCTCCTCGCCCACCGAGATCCGGATGCCGTCGCCGGAGAACGGGCGCACGATGAGGTCGTTCTCGACGAATACGGCAGCCACCTCGTCGGTGCGTTCGCCCGCGGGCAGCCAGACGAAGTTCGACTGGGAGTCGGGCACCTCCCACCCCTGCGCACGAAGCCCCTCCACGAGACGGCCGCGGCGTTCGACGATCACGGCGACGCGCTCCAGGAGCTCCGGTTCGGCGTCGAGGCTGGCGATCGCGGCGTTCTCGGCCGCGGAGGTGACCGAGAGCGGGATGCCGGTCGTGCGTGCGGCGTCGAGCACCTTCTCGTGCCCGATGGCGTACCCGACGCGCAGCCCCGCGAGTCCGTAGGCCTTCGAGAAGGTGCGCAGCACCACCACGTTCGGGTGCTTCTCGAACACGCGCTCGGCGAGGCCGTCGACCGCGTCCGGCGCCGTGACGAACTCGGCGTAGGCCTCGTCGAGGATGACCAGGATGTCGCTGGGCACGCGCGCAACGAAGGCGGCGAACTCGGCCGAGGTGATGATCGGACCGGTCGGGTTGTTGGGCGTGCACAGGATGATCGCGCGCGTGCGCTCGGTCACCGCATCCGCCATCGCTTCCAGGTCGTGGCGGGAGTCGGCGGTGAGAGGCACCTGCACCCCGGTGGCTCCGGCGACGAGCGGGAGACTCGGGTACGCCTCGAAGGAGCGCCACGCGTAGATGACCTCGTCGCCCACCGAAGCGGTGGCCAGGATCAGCTGATGCAGGATCGACACGCTGCCGGAGGCCACGTGCACCTGGTCGGGCTCGACTCCGTAGCGGGCGCCGAGGCGCGCTCGCAGACGGCCGGCGGTGGCATCCGGGTAGCGGTTGATGGGAGTGGTGCTCTGCAGCGCGTCGAGCACCGACGGCAGCGGATCGAACGGGTTCTCGTTGCTCGACAGCTTGAAGGCGTCGGGGCCGGCCTGCTTTCCCTGGCGATACGGCGCGAGAGCGGCGATGGCGGGACGGATGCGGGGCAGGATCGGCTCGGTCACGAGGTCGAGTCTACGAGGGCGGGCGAGCACAGCCTCAGGTGACGGAACGCGGTCGATTGTCCCCTGTCGCGGCTCGATGCCCGGTGGTACCATTTTGGTATGGCGATGACGGTGCGACTCCCGGAAGAACTCGATGCGCAGCTCGGCGAGCTGGCATCGCGGCGACACACGTCCAAGCACGCACTCCTCATCGAGGCTGCGGACCGCTTTCTCCGCGAGGAGGTCACGACCGAGCAGGCCGTGTCGATAGCCCGCGGGGTGGCTGACCGATACGCAGATCTCCTCAAGAAGCTCGAAGACGCGTGACTCGATACGTCGAGCTTCCGCACGCGGTAGGCATCACAGAGGAGCTCGGGCTCCACATCCGAGACATCGGGCTTCTCTCCTCCGCGCTCGCCCGCCCGTCGAGTTCGATGTTCGGAGTCGAGGCCTACCCGGATCTCGAAGTCAAGGCAGCAGCTCTGCTGTCGTCTCTGAGCCCGAATCACCCTCTGTTCGATGGTAACAAGCGCTTCTCCTGGGTCCTCACGCTGACGTTTCTCGAGATGAACAACGTCATCATCGACATGGAGACGGAGCTCGCCTTCGACCTCATCCTTCGGACGGCGCAGAGTAAGTCCTCCCTGGAAGAGGTCGCTGCGCTTCTGCGCGCTCACTTCCGCTAAGCCCCCGACGGACCGCCCGCTGACACGCAGGGGAGTCCGTGGGACACTGGTCGGACTATGCGCTTCATCATCCGCGTCGTCGTCAACGCCTTCGCCCTCTGGGTCGTCACTCTGATCCCTGCCCTGCAGGTGACCATCAGGGCCTTCCCGCCCGGAGAGACGCTGCAGCTGGTGCTGACCCTGCTCGCGGTGGCCGCGATCTTCGCGCTCGTGAACACGATCATCGGCACCGTCGTGAAGATCGTCGCGTTCCCGCTCTACATCATCACGTTCGGGCTGATCGGCTTCCTGATCAACGGCTTCCTGCTGTGGCTGACCGCCTGGATCACGAGCGGATTCGGCTGGGGTCTCACGGTCGGCGACTTCTGGTGGGGCGTGCTCGCGGCACTGATCATCTCGGTGATCAACGGCATCTTCGGATTCATCCTGCGCCCGCAGAGCAAGAGCCGTCGCGACTGACCCGCTGACACCGCGGTGACAGCCACCGGCAACAGCCACCACGGTCACCCGCTCCGCTCCGCGCGGTACTCGGTGCGCTCGACCTCGACGGCCCGGCCGAGCTCGTCCCAGTACTCGTCGAGAGCCACCGCGCGAGGGTCGGTCGACGCATCCACCATCTCGGCCGTCTCGATGTAGGTCTCGAGACCGTGGGTCTTCAACCGCAGGTCCTCGACGCCGTCCCCCGGATCGCCGACCCGCGAGGCGGTGAAGCTGTCGGGCGACCCCGTCCCCTCGGCCGACCCGCCCGCGGCGAGCGCCGACACGACGTCGTCGGTGTGGCGGAGCTGGATCAGCGTCTGCTCCTCCCGAAGGGTCGGTTCGGTGGGACTCCCCGCCGTGATCTGCATCGACACGTCGTACTCGCTCTCCACGGCGAGTCGCGTGGCGATCATCCCGCCCTGCGAGTGCGCGACCACGTCGACGCGATCGCCCGGTTCGACACCGGCGGCCGCCAGAGCATCGAGTGTCGCCTGGTACGACGCCGACGTCGCACCCTGATAGAGCTCGATGTTCGAGGTCATGTCCCACGGCTCCGCGCCTTTCTTCAGGGACAGCAGCGAACTCTGGGTACCGGCCACGTAGGCCACATATCGGGTCGTGCCACCGACCATCGTGTACTTCTCCACGGCGACCTGGGCTCCCCCGCCCGGGATCCTCCTGAACGCTCCGGCGAGGTCGTCCGGCGCGCGCGGAGTCGACGTCTTCACGGGTATCACCTGCACCGGATCGACCGGCACGGAGGTCGGAGCCTTCACGACCGGCACCTCGGATCCCGTCACCCCCGACCGCACCTTCCCATACCCCGAGGTGAGCCCGACCAGCGCCCCGACCAGGAACATCGGCGGCAGCATCCCACCCAGGTCGTACTGATCCCCGAGCCCTTCGAACCTCCGCCGCTTCCAGCCGGCGACCAGCCAGTCCGCCATCCGTCCCACGCGCTCGTCGTCGGCGATCATCACGTCGGCCCGTGCGCGCACGTCGTCCGCCGCCGCGGCGTCGGTGAGGGCGAGCGCCTCGGCCTGGGCCCGCAGTTCCACCAGCTCGAACGCGTCGGCCATCAGCAGCGTTCCCGTGCAGGCGTTCTCGATCTCGGCAACCAGTGCGCCGATCCGCTCGCCGCTGAGTCGCAGGGCGCCGATGTCGACGCGCAGCGCGGAACCGTCGGATGACGAGATCACCTCCGCGGCGCGGACCACCGAATCCCGAGCCTGTTCGTATCGCACCGCGACCGTCCGCAGGCGCGCGCCGACCTCGCGCAACTGCTCGGTGTCGATCGCGATCGCGCCGCCGTGGTCGATCTCCAGGCCCCCGGCGGCCGTGGCGGCGTGCCCGCCTGCGACCCCCATCACTCCGATCCCTCCAGCTCCCACTGCCGGATCCGGAGACCGCCGAGCTGCGTGCCGGTGTCGTCGCGTACCCGCGCGAGGAGTTCGTGGAGCGCCCGGAACCCCTCCGAACTCCACTCCGTCGCATCGACGAGCGAAACCAGCACCGCTCCCGCTTCCTCCAGCGTCGCGATGGCGTCGCCGATCCCCCGGTGCGCGAGGATCTGCCCCCACGACTGCGCGGATCCACCGGACTGATCGGGTGCGAACGAGTACATGACTCCAGCATTCGGGATCACGCCCCACGCGGGTCGCCAGTAACCCGCAACCCGTGGACAGGTGGTCGCCCGCTCATGGTGTGCAGGGGCCCCGCGAGCAGGTTCGCGCTGTGCAGGACGGCCACGGGCGGGCAGAATGTATCTGTGACATCCCCGGATCCCTTCCGCGTGATCTTCGTCTGCACGGGGAACATCTGCCGCTCTCCCATGGCCGAAGTCGTCTTCCGCGACCTCGCCGAGCGGCAGGGACTCGGCCCACGCATCGTCTCGCGCAGCGCCGGAACAGGCGACTGGCATCTGGGCGAGCGCGCCGATCACCGCACGATCGACTCGCTGGCACGACGCGGCTACGACGGCTCCCAGCACCGCGCCCGCCAGTTCACCGCGGCCGCCTTCGCCGACAACGATCTCGTCGTCGCGCTCGACCGCACGCACGAGCGCATCCTGCGGGAATGGGCCCACGACGAGGACGAGGAGGGGAAGGTCACCCTGCTGCTGGCCTTCGACCCGACGGCGACGACCCACGACGTGCCCGACCCGTACTACGCGGGCGCGGAGATGTTCGATTCCGTGCTCGGTATGATTGAGGCGGCGACTCGGGGCCTGTTCCGCCAGCTCGAACCCGCTCTGCGTCTCCCCCGCACGCCCCGCCTCTGAGGGGCCCGATCAGGAGGACTCCCCTGACTTTCCAGCCTTCGCTCCCGCCCCAGCCCCTGAGCCCCCTCGACGGCCGCTACCGCGGCGCCGTCACCGGTCTCGCCGACTTCCTGTCCGAGGCGGGCCTGAACAGGGCACGCGTCGAGGTCGAGGTCGAATGGCTGATCGCACTCACCGACCGCTCGCTGTTCGAGACGAGCCCGCTGTCGGAGGGCGACAAGGAGCGCCTGCGTTCGCTCTACCGCGACTTCGGTCAGGCCGAGATCGGCTGGCTCGCCGAGAAGGAAGCCGTCACCCAGCACGACGTGAAGGCGATCGAGTACCTCGTGCGCGACCGGCTCTCGACGCTCGGACTCGACCACATCGCCGAGCTCACGCACTTCGCCGCCACGAGCGAGGACATCAACTCCGCGTCCTACGCCCTCACCGTCAAGCGCGCGGTCGAGGAGGTCTGGCTCCCGGCCCTCGACACCGTGATCGCGAAGCTGCGCGAGCTCGCGGTCGAACACGCCGACGCCGCGATGCTCTCGCGCACGCACGGCCAGCCCGCGACACCCTCGACGATGGGTAAGGAGCTCGCGGTGTTCGCGTGGCGCCTCGAGCGCGTGCGCGGCCAGATCGCCGGCTCCGAGTACCTCGCGAAGTTCTCCGGGGCGACCGGCACCTGGTCCGCCCACCTCGCGGCCGACCCCGATGCGGACTGGCCGACCATCGCCCGCGAGTACATCGAGGGACTGGGCCTGGGCTTCAACATCCTCACGACGCAGATCGAGTCGCACGACTGGCAGGTCGAGCTGTACGACCGCGTGCGTCACGCCGGCGGCATCCTGCACAACCTCGCCACCGACATCTGGACCTACATCTCGCTCGGCTACTTCGCGCAGATCCCGGTCGCCGGGGCCACCGGCTCGTCGACGATGCCGCACAAGATCAACCCGATCCGCTTCGAGAACGCCGAGGCCAACCTCGAGATCTCGGGCGCCCTGCTCGCGTCGCTCGGCCAGACGCTCGTCACCAGCCGCCTTCAGCGCGACCTCACGGACTCCACCACGCAGCGCAACATCGGCGTCGCGTTCGGGCACTCGCTGCTCGCACTGGACAACCTTCGCCGCGGTCTGAACGCGATCTCGCTGTCGCGCGACGTGCTGCTCGCCGATCTCGACGTGAACTGGGAGGTGCTGGCCGAGGCGATCCAGACGGTGATCCGCGCCGAGGTCGTCGCCGGCCGGTCGAGCATCCAGGACCCGTACGCGCTCCTCAAGGAGCTCACCCGCGGACACCGCGTCGGCGCCGCCGACCTCGCCGAGTTCGTGCAGGGCCTGGAGATCGGGGACGCGGCCAAGCAGCGCCTCCTCGCGCTGACCCCCGCGACCTACACCGGCATCGCGGAGCGCCTCGCTCGCTGAATCCGGCAGGAGCTAGGAGCCCGACTCCCCGGAGTGGTCCTCCACCCGGTCCTTCGGCATGAACGACGCCGCCAGGAGGGTGAGCACGGCGGTCACCGCGACCGCGACGAACACCCACACCGAGGCGTGGACGATCGTGTCGGGGTCGTCGGGTCCCGCGCCCTGCGCGATGACCGCGTTCGAGATCGCCCCGAACACCGCCACACCCACGGCGCTTCCCGCTGACCGCGCGAAGGCGTTCATCCCGGTCACCGCGCCCCGCTCGCCCCAGCCGACCGAGGCCTGCGCGGCGATCAGGGTCGGGGCGGCACTCCACCCGAGCCCGAAGCCGAGGAGGAACGCGATGCCCGCGACGACGAACGGGTTCGGCCAGGAGGCGACGGCGGCGAGCGCGATGGCGGCGACGGTCGTGATGCTCATGCCGATCAGCGTGGTGCGGCGGAAGCCGATGCGCAGGTACAGCCGGCCGGCGTTCGCGGCGGCGAGCGGCCAGCCGAGGGTCAGGGCTGCCACCGCGAGACCCGACAACAGCGGAGCGATGCCCATCGACCCCTCGAGGTAGGCCGGAGCGAAGCTCGTCACACCGAGCATCAGCGCACCGATGCCGAGTGAGACGATCGTGGTCGTGAGGATGAGCCGACGGGTCACGAGCCGCAGGTCGACGATCGGCTCGGCGACGCGGCGCTCCACCACCCCGAAGGCCAGCAGCGCGACCACGCCGATCCCGAAGCAGAGGACACTCTGCACCGACAACCACGCCCAGGCATTCCCACCTTCCAGCATGCCGAGGATGAGCGCCGTGAGCCCGATGGTGAGCAGCACCGCTCCCCCGTAATCGATGCTGTGCCGCTGGGTCTGCTTCTGCTCCTTGTAGTTGCGCAGCAGCATCCATCCGGCGATCAGACACAGGGGCACGTTGATCCAGAAGATCCATCGCCAGGCGTCGAGCTGGGCGAAGATGCCGCCGAGTGCGGGGCCCACCACCGAGGAGATGGCCCAGACGCTCGCGACGTATCCCTGCACCTTGGCGCGTTCGGCGACCGTGTAGATGTCACCGACGATGGTCATCGACATCGGCGCGACGGCACCGGCCCCGATGCCCTGGACGATGCGGAACACGATCAGCGCCGGCATGCTCCAGGCGAACCCGCAGAGGATGGACCCGAGCAGGAACAGGGCGATGCCGAGCAGGATGATCGGCTTGCGGCCCACCGTGTCGGCGAAGCGGGAGTAGATGGGCACGCTCACTGCCTGCGCCAGGAGGTACACCGAGAACAGCCAAGGGAACTGCTGGTAGCTGCCGAGGTCGCGCACGATGCTCGGAACCGCGGTCGCGAGGATCGTGGCATCGATCGCGATGAGCCCGGTGGCGAGCATGAGCGCGCCGAGAACGGGTCCGCGCTCCGACCGGAGTCCGATGGAGGCGCGGTCGACGGAGGCAGTCACCTCAGGGACAAGCCGATCCGCCCCACCGGTATTCCGGATCGTCCCCGCCTCGTTCGCCGCCCCTGCTCAGTGCACCGGGTCCGCTCAGTGCACCGGGTCCGCTCAGTGCGCCGGGCCGAGGTCGCGCATGGGCTTGCCGTTCTTCGGGTTGCCCGGCTTCACCTTGCGGCGTTCCCCGTTGACGACCACGACCACGTTGCTCATGTTCGGTGCGCGGTCGGCGACCACGTCGTAGGACACGACCTTCCCGTCCCGCCAGGTGCAGTCCACGCGATACCCGCCCCGCGCGCGGACACCGGCGAACGATCCGCTCACCGCCCAGTCCGCCGGCACGGCGGGGAGCAGACGGATCACCCCGCCATGGCTCTGCACCAGCATCTCCGCGATCGCTCCGACGATGCCGTAGTTGCCGTCGAGCTGGAACGGCGGATGGTTGGCCCACAGATTCTGCAGGATGTTGTAGGTGAGCAGTCCTCGCACCATGATCCCCGCCCGCTCGGCATCGCCCAGGCGCGCGAACAGGCCGGCCCGCCACGGCCAGGTCCACGAACGGCGACTGTCTCCCGAGACCGTGGCGGCCGTGAACGGCACGCCCTCCTTCTCCCCGCAGCGCGCCTTCAGCGAGACCAGCGCCGCCGCGGAGAGCTCCGGGGTGTCGGGGGTGATCTGCCGCCCCGGGTACACGGCGAACAGGTGCGACGTGTGCCGGTGGATGTCGTTCGGGTCGTCACGGTCGGTCTGCCACTCCTGCAGCTGCCCCCAGCGGCCGATCTTGTTGGGAGCCAGACGGGACTGCATGTCGGCGACGGTCTTCCGGTAGGTCTTGTCGGCGCCGAGGGCCTCGGCGCACTCGAGGTAGTTCTGGAACAGATCCCAGATGATCTGCTGGTCGTGCATGACGCCGTCCTCGCGCGGACCGTGCTCCGGAGACCAGCCCATCGGCGCGACCAGCGTGCCGTCGGGGAGCTCTTTGAGCTGGTCCTCCCAGAACTGGCAGATCTCCTTGATCAGCGGGTAGGCGAGGTCGCGCAGGTACTTCTTGTCCTGCGTGAACGCCCAGTGCTCGTAGAGGTGCTGGGCGTACCAGGCGCTCGCGATCGTGTTCCACTCCCACGAGTTGCCGCCGAAGATGCTCTGCGAGGTGCGGGCCGTCCACCCGCGCACGTCAGCCCCGAACGCATTGCGCGTCGCCACCCTGCTGGGGACCGCCACCTCGCGGATGAACGTCGCGAGAGCCTCATGGGACTCCGGGAGGTCGGCGGTCTCCGCGCCCCAGTAGTTCATCTGCACGTTGATGTTGGTGTGGTAATCGCTGGCCCACGCCGGCTGATTGCTGTTGTTCCACAGCCCCTGCAGGTTGGCGGGCAGCCCCCCGGGCTTCGACGAGCTGAGGAGCAGATACCGGCCGTAGGCGTAGAGCGTCTGCTCCAGCGTGGGGTCCGTCTCCCCCTTCCCGTAGCGGAGCAGCCGGCGGTCCGTCGGCATGGCCATCACGGTGCCGTCGGTCGCTCCCCACTCGACCTTCGCGCGCTGCATCAGCTCGGCGACCTGTGCGGTGTGCGCGGAGCGGAGACTCTGCCACGACCGGGAGGCGGCAGCGTTCAGTGCCTTCTCGATCGCAGGCTGCGGTGCGGCGCCGCGCCAGCCGTGCGCCGCGCTCAGACGATAGTCGGTGCGCGCGTCGAGCAGCAGCGTGATGCTCGACGCCTCCGAGACGCGCAGCCCGCCCTCGGCGGCGACGACCCGGCCGTCGGTCTCGGCGATGCGGACGACGGCCGCGTGCGTGAGGTCGTTGGCCATCGTCCCGGCGAAGCTCAGCCGGCGCCCGCCCGCGTCGACCACGGTCGCGACGCTCTCCTGCTTGGAGGTCAGAGTGAGCAGCGCCGTCAGCGCGCCGGGCCGATCGGCGGTGAACCGCACCGCGATGATGTCGGCCTCCCGGCTCGCGAAGGCCTCGCGCAGCACCGTCCCCTGCGCGGTCGCGAAGTGGGTGCTGTGCGTGCCGTCGGCGATGTCGAGTGCACGACGGTAGTCCACGACCGCCTTGGCGCCCGCCGTGCTGAAGCCGCCGCCCGTGAAGGCGATGCCACCGAGACGGATGGCTCCCGGCGCGGAGAACGATATGCGGTACATCGCGAACGCGGTGGTGTTCGCGTACGTGAACGTCCGCCCCACGCCGCGCTCGGGGAACGTCTCCCCGACTCGGGTGTCGAGGGTCTTCCAGGTCAGTCCGTCGTCCGAGCCGGCGACGACCCAGTCGCGCGGATCCTGCTCCGACGCGTCCGGTGCGCTGGTGAGCACGTAGCCGTTCAGGGTGTTCTTCGAGGAGAGGTCGACCTGCCATACCGCGCCAGCGCCCGTCGCGGGAACAGCCCAGACGGTCGCGGGATCGGCGTCGATGGTGCCCACGAGGGAGTCCGCGTGTCCGCTGGGCGATGACACGTAGACGGCGCTTCCCTGCGCCAGCTCGACGCCGCCGAGTGCGATCTCCCCCACCTGGAAGTGGCTGACTCCCGCCTTCGGAGCGAAGACGAAGCGATAGTGGGCGTACGCGGTGGTGTTGGCGACCGAGAAGCTCTTGGACTGGAGCCGCTGGGGGAACGGCGCCTCGGAGCGGACGTCGAGCACGACCCAGGCCGCTCCGTCGGACGAGCCTTCCAGGCGCCAGTCCTGCGGGTCCCGTGCCGGGACGTCGTTGGCGCTCGTGAGCACATACGACGAGACGACGGCGGGGGCGGCGAGATCGGCCTGCCAGATCACCTCTGCGGGCGGCGCGATCAGACACCACTTCGTCGCAGGGTTGCCGTCGAACGTCTTCTCGACGCTCTCGCTGCCGGACACCTGGTACGGGCCGCCGGGAGAGCTGACGGTCGTGCGCGCACCGAACGCCACCGTCACCTCGCCGAAGTCGCGGAAGGATCCGAAGCCGGTCACGCTGGTGTCGTACGCGCCGTCGGGCTGGCCGGCGAGAGCGTTGTCGTAGTCGTTGACCCCGCCCCACAGGCTCTGCTCGCTGAAGTGGATCACCTCGGCGTCCGGGTTGCCGAACAGCTTCGCACCGAGACGGGCGTTGCCGATCGGGAGAGCCTGGGTCTCCCAGTCCGTCGCCGGCGTCGCGTACCAGAGCGCATACGGCGACAGCTGTGGGCGCGGGATCGCCCCCGCCGGCACGGCGCGGAGAGGAGCCTGCGCCGAGAATGTGTTCGCCGCAGCGGGGCGGGCGGCGAGGAACTGGGGGACGAGCGGGGCGAGAAGGGCGAGACCGCCCACCTGCAATGCCTGTCGGCGGGAAATGGGGTCCTTCATCACAGCAATCCTCCGGAGCATCGTTGATCTACTGGGGCCGTGCGGCCTCACAGCCGATCGTGGATGCGAGGCGTCGGAGCCCAGTGTGCGCCACGAAACATCGGATGTATAGTGACGATTGTCCAGAAGGCACGGCGAAAGTGTCAGCTTCATCAGGTTGCGCTGAGCGCTTTAACCCGATGTTCCGTCGGTAGTCGAGCCGGTGAACCTGCTCGAGGAACTACCGGATCAGGAGGACGCGGAGCGTCCGGGCGCCGCGGAATCGGGGTTCTCGTCCTCGGGCTCCGGGTCGTAGAGCACCGGACGATCGATCGTCTTCGTCACGTCAGCGGGATCGACGGCGAGGATCAGCATCGCCAGGATCAGCAGCGTCACGATGAAGGCGCCGCCGCCCACGACGAGACCGAGGGCGATGGGGGTCAGCCCCTCGTAGGTGCCGTTGGCGATGGAGGCATTCACCCGTGCAGTGAACGCGCCGGTGGAGACCAGCGTCACGACCATGGCGAACACACCGCAGCCGAGCGCGATGAGGAGCAGGTGCAGGGGTCGCAGAATGTCCCGGCGGGTGGGCTTCTCGTCGCTCATCGCTCTCCTCCGTGCCCCGCCGGAGCGGTGCTGTCGTTCGAATCGGATGCCGCCGTGACCGCGTCGGCCTGCTTCGGTGTGAGGCCGGCGATGCCGAGGAAGACCGCGACGATCGCCGCGTAGCCGCCGAACATGCCTACGCCCAGGATGATGCCGGAGAGCACGAACGTGCCGGCCTTGTCGATCGTGTACTCCTGGAGGAACCCTGCCGGGATCAGCAGCAGAGCGATGCCGAGCAGCACGCCCAGCGCTCCCACGGAGATCGCGTCGCGGGACAGCATGCCGCCGGCGCGACGGGAGCGGATGCCGGCGAACAGCTCGATGCCCCCGCTGATGATCGCCCAGGAGGAGACGACCACGAAGAACAGATCGTCCGACCGCCAGACCGGGATGCCGCTCACGAGGCCGGCGACCACCCCGACGGCGGCGAGCAGCACGGACGGCCAGCGCGATCCGGCCGGCAGCACCAGCCAGGCGGCGAGCATGTGCACGAGCGCCATGAGGAACACGAAACCGCTGAAGACGGACAGACCGACGGGCGCGGAGTGATCAGACGAGAACGTGATCATGAGCGCGGCGACTGCGGCGAACAGCGCGCGCAGCAATTGCACGTGGCGCATGGTGAATGCGCGAGCAGGGGCAGACATGACGGTCCAGAGTCCTCCGGGGTATTGCTCCCAGTCTACGCAAGGCTGCGTGGCCGCGACGCCGGGAGCCGTGCGGGGGAGAGTTCGTGAAGCCCGGCGGATCTCCCCAGATCGATTGCCGGGCTTCACGACATACGCAGCAAGGGGGGCATCACTGCGTCAGGCCGGTCGTTCGCAGGCACGGGCACCCTGCCCGCGAAGACGGCCAAGTGACCCCACATGCCCACCCGGTCCCCTGAGGTACGCGCGTGCGGTCGTATGCTCACTCTAAAGCGCTGATCTTCACATACCGGAGGGGATCTGTGATGAATCTCGAAGATGACGCGCGCAGAGCCGAGCACGATGATTTCGCGAGCGCCCTGCGCGACGCGATAAACGCCAGACCGGTGACCCTGTCCTGGCTGCAGCGGCAGCTCAAAGCGCGGGGCAACCGCGTGTCGATGGCGACCCTGAGCTACTGGCGGTCGGGGGCAAGGCGACCGGAGGGCGCGCAGTCGCTGGCAGCCCTCGCCGACATCGAGGAGCTCCTCGGACTCCGCGTCGGCGCCCTGAGCAGGATGCTCCGCTCGACGAATCGCACCGGCCCCCTCGGGCCGAATCAGTTCCCGATCGACGAGGAGGAGCTCGAGGTGGCCGTGATCGAGGCCTTCCGGGCGCTGGGTGCGTCCTACCCCGACACCTCTCGTGAGCTCACCACCCATTCGGTGACGGATGTCGGGGCCGACGGCAACGTCGCGTACAGCATTACCCGCAGCATCGTGCAGTCGACGGTGGGCACGATCACGGCGATACCGTTCCTGGAGATCACCCCGGGTGTCCGCACGCCGGCGCCGTTGCTCAAGGCCGTGTCCGGGGGCAGGATCGCGGCGCGCTACTCCCACCCGGACGGCGAGGTGCACGGCGTGCTGTTCGAACTCGACGTACCCCTGACGGCGCCGGAGACCGCGATGGTCGAGTGGTCGGTCGAGTATCCGCCCGACTACCCGGAGACCCACGACACCGGCCATGCGCTGGCGCAGAAGGCCAGGGAGCTGCTGGTGTGGACGCGCTTCCACCCCGACGCGATCCCGGACTGGTGCGAGGAGCACATCGAGACACCGGACGGGGTCACGATCACCCCCCTCCCGCCGCCTCGCGGGAACTCGGTCCACCTGGTGCGTCGGGCTTTCGGACCTGGTGCGCTGTGCCTGCAGTGGGGGTACGGCCCCCGCGAGGATCAGCCGGGCTGATCGCCCACCGCGACCGGACGCCCCGGGGTGTTCGACCACTGACTCCACGAACCGGGGAAGACCTTGGCCTCGATGCCCACCTCGTGCAGGACCAGTGCGGTGTGGGCAGCCGTCACGCCCGAACCGCAATACGCGGCCACAGGCGTTCCCGGCGTCACGCCGACCTCGGCGAAGGTCGCCAGGATCGTCTCCCGATCGAGGATCTTCCCGTCCGCGTCGAAGTGCACGGGTTCGGGAAGATTGCGCGCACCGGGGATGTGTCCACCCACGGGATCGAACGGTTCGGAGTCACCTCGATACCGATCCGCGGCGCGCGCGTCGATCAGCACGCCGGATGCCGGGAAGGCCGCGGCCTCGTCGATCGAGAGTGCATCGTCGCCGATCGGGTCGAGCACCACGTCGCCGGGCTCCGGACTCACGTCGTCGGTCGCGATGTCGAACCCCTCGGCCCGCCATGCCCTGATGCCGCCGTCGAGCACGCGAACGTCGACACCGGCCTGCCGCAGGAGCCACCAGGCGCGGGCGGCGGCGATGCCCCTGAAGTCGTCGTAGGCGATGACCGTGTCGCCGGATCGCACGCCCCAGCGACGGGCCGCGTCCTGGAGCGTGGCCGTGGACGGAAGCGGGTGCCGCCCCTCCGAGGCCTCGCCGTGCGTGGAGAGCTCGGTGTCGAGAGCGGCGAACACCGCGCCGGGGATGTGCCCTGAGAGGTAGTCGTCATGTCCGGCGTCAGGACGGTCGAGCCGCCAGCGCACATCGATCACACGCACCGGCGCACCCCCGGTCAACAGATCGTTCAGTTCGACGGCACTCACGAAGTCGCTCATGCTGCGAGGCTACCGAGTCCGCCACGGCATCGGCACCCGGCCGTCTTCTCCCGTCACTTTCGCATCGACTGCGGCCCGTTAGGCTCTATCCGGCAACGTCGAGAAAGGGGCAACGATGCCCTCTCGTCTCCGGTGGATGCGTCTGTGTCCCCAGGAAGCCGCGCTCATCGCGATCACCGCGGTCTGGGGTGGCACCTTCCTGCTCGTGCACTGGGCCATGGAGCACTCCGGACCGTGGTTCTTCGTCGGCATCCGCTTCCTCATCGCCGGACTCATCAGCGTCGTGATCTTCCGACGCGTCCTGCGCGGCATCCGCTGGCCCGACATCGGCGCCGGCACCGCGATCGGCGTCATGATCTACCTCGGCTACGGCCTGCAGACGCTGGGGTTGCAGACCATCGACAGCAGCACCTCCGCGTTCATCACCGCGATGTACGTGCCGATGGTGCCGCTGGCCCAGTGGGCCGTGTTCCGCAAGCGTCCCCCGGCCATGGCGTTCGCGGGTGCGGGACTGGCGTTCGTGGGGCTGCTGTTCATCGCAGGCCCTGATGCCTTCGCCCTGACGCTCGGCGCCGGTGAGATCGCGACCATGATCAGCACCCTGCCGATCGCGGCCGAGATCATCCTGATCAGCCTCTTCGCCGGGAAGATCGACCTCGGACGCATCACGGTCGTGCAGCTGCTCACGGCCGGCCTGCTGGGACTGCTCACCATGCCGGTGGTCGGTGAGGGGGTTCCCGAGTTCTCCTGGATCTGGGTCGGCTGCGCAGTGGGACTGGGGGCGGCGAGCTGTCTGATCCAGCTGACGATGAACTGGGCGCAGAAGTCGGTCTCCCCCACACGCGCGACCATCATCTACGCGGGAGAGCCGGTGTGGGCGGGGGTCATCGGACGCCTCGCCGGCGAGCGCCTGCCCGCGACCGCGCTCGTCGGCGGCGCACTCGTCGTGCTCGGGATCCTCGCGAGCGAGGTGAAGCTCGTGCGCCAGCGACGGCGCCCGCAGGAAGCGGCGCCTCCGCACATCACACCGTGAGCAGCACCTTCGTGGCGCGTCGCTCGTCCATGGCGCGGTAACCCTCCGCCGCGTCCTCGAGTGGCAGCGTGAGGTCGAACACCTTGCCTGGGTCGATCTTCCGGTCCCAGATGAGCTGGATGAGCTCCGGGAGGAAGCGCCGCACGGGAGCAGGGCCGCCGTGCAGGTGCACTCCGGAGAAGAAGAGCTCTTCGCCGGGGAGCGCGACATCGTGCGAGACACCGACGTAGCCGACGTGACCGCCGGGACGGGTGGAGCGGATCGCCTGCATCATCGACTCCTGGGTGCCGACCGCCTCGATCACGGAGTGCGCGCCGAGTCCGTCCGTGAGCTCCTTGACGCGCGCGACCCCTTCGTCCCCGCGCGCCTCGACGATGTCGGTGGCGCCGAACTCGCGCGCCAGAGCCTGCCGATCGGCATGGCGACTCATCGCGATGATGCGCTCCGCACCGAGCTCGCGTGCGGCCAGGACGCCCAGCAGACCCACCGCGCCGTCTCCGACGACCGCGACGGTCTTGCCCGGCCCCACCTCGGCGGCGACCGCGGCGAACCATCCGGTTCCCAGGACGTCGGATGCGGCGAGCAGCGAGGGGATGAGGTCGGGCTCCGGCTGTCCAGGGGTGACGACCAGGGTGCCGTCGGCGTGCGGGATGAGCGCGTACTCGGCCTGCGTACCGTACCTGCCCATCGGCACGACGTGCACGCACCGGGACTGGTATCCCGCCCGGCAGATCTCGCACGTGATGTCGGATGCCATGAAGGAGCCGACCACGAAGTCGCCGACCTTCAGCGTCTGCACCTCGTCGCCGATGGCCTCGACCACGCCGACGTACTCGTGTCCCATCGGATCGTGGTCCACGGGGTTCGCACCGCGATACGGCCAGAGGTCGGAGCCGCAGATGCAGGTCGCGGCGATACGGATCACGGCATCGGTCGGCCGCGTGATGGTGGGCTTCTCCCTGTCCTCGACCCTGACGTCGCCTGGGGCGTGCATGACTACTCCGCGCATTCGTGGTGCTCCTTCTGTCGCGTGGCCTCCAGTCAACTCCGATTCCACGGCGGATGGGAGGTACTGAGGGAACCCCTCGGAATCGGCTCCACGGGGAATACTCCGCAGCAGTCCGCGTTGCACCCGGCATGATTGAAAGTTCAACCGTCGCTCCGGTCGCGACGGAACGCACTCGCGTCCGCGTCCCGCTGCGATTCGGCGACGGCTTCTCCACGACTGCCGACGTGGTCACCTTCGACGGGCTGGCGGACGGCCGCGAGCACCTGCTGCTCGGGCTGGGCGACTGGCGGGCGGCGATCGATCGCGCGGAGGACGGCGGCGCAGCCCCGCTCGTGCGCCCGCACAGCGAGTGCCTGACGGGAGACGTGTTCGGGTCGGAACGGTGCGACTGCGGCCCTCAGCTGCGCGAGGCCGTGGAGCGCATCGCGGAGGAGGGCGGCTTCCTGCTCTACCTGCGCCAGGAGGGGCGCGGCATCGGCCTGTACGCCAAGCTCGACGCCTACGCCCTGCAGGATGCAGGCCTCGACACGTACGAGGCGAACGTCGCCCTGGGTCGGGGTGAGGACGAGCGCGACTACACGGTGGCCGCGCAGATGCTGCACGCACTCGGCGTCGACGGCATCCGCCTGCTGAGCAACAACCCCGACAAGGCGGTGCAGCTCGAAGCCCTCGGCGTCCGCGTGACCGAGCGCGTACCCACCCAGGTGCACCTGTCGGAGTCGAACTCCCGCTACCTGCAGGCCAAGCGCGACCACACGGCGCACACACTCGACCTGTCCGCGGCATGACGGCGGGCATGACGGCAGGCGCGACAGCACGGGAGGGCATCATGTCGTCTGAGGCGGACGGACCAGCGGAGCAGAATCCGCGTCGGCTCGACGACACCGAGATGGACACCTGGCTGCCGGTCATCCGCTTCGTGCAGCTGCTCCCTCAGGTGCTCGACCGCACGCTGAAGGAAGAGGTCGGTCTCAACCACGCCCGCTACGCCATCCTCATCACCCTGGCCGGCCGAGGCGAGAGCGCCGTGACCATGACCGAGCTCGCCCGCATCGCCGGCCTCAGCCGCTCGCGCCTGAGCCACGCACTGGACTCGCTCGAGGAGCGCGGCTGGGTCGAGCGCACCTCCTGCGGCTCCGACAAGCGCACTCTCTCCGCCACGCTGACGCCGGCCGGACGGGAGATGCTCCGCACGGCGGCCCCCGTGCACGTCGAGCAGGTGCGGGAGCTCGTGCTCGCCCCCCTCACGAGCGAGGAGCGCGAGCAGTTGGGGGCGATCCTCGGAAAGCTGCTCCCCGGCGTGACCGCGGCCCTCTGACGCGCGGCCCGCGGGTCACCGGTACCGCCAGTACCTCCCTGTCCGGTCATCGAGCGCGTAGCGTCGGATGCATGGACACCCGCAGCGAGGTGCGCGAGTTCCTCTCCACGAGGCGCGCACGCATCACCCCCGATCAGGCCGGACTCCCGGCGTTCGGCGGCAACCGCCGCGTTCCCGGACTGCGCCGCGAGGAGGTCTCGCTGCTCGCGGGCGTCAGCGTCGACTACTACACGCGTCTCGAACGCGGAGACCTGTCCGGGGCATCGGACAGCGTGCTCGATGCGCTGTCCCGTGCGCTCCAGCTGGATGAGGCCGAGACCGCGCATCTGTTCGATCTCGCGCGCGCCGCGAACGCCTCGCCGGTCGCGCGCACGCCGCGGAAGAGGGCGACCGAGCTGCGTCCGAGCATCCTGCGCCTCCTCGATGCCATGACCGAAGCTCCGGCGGTCGTGCGCAACAACTACTTCGACTACCTGGCCGCGAATGCCCTGGGCCGTGCCCTCTACGCGCCCGTGTTCGCGCAGCCGCAGCCGAACAGCGCGCGGTTCGCCTTCCTCGATCCGGCCGCGCAGGAGTTCTACCCCGAGTGGGATCGGAACACGCAGGAGCTCGTGGCCGCGATGCGCGGGGAGGCCGGACGCAACCCGTTCGACCGGAAGCTCACCGACCTGGTCGGCGAGCTCTCGACGCGGAGCGAGCGGTTCCGCACGCTGTGGGCCGCCCACAACGTGCGCTTCCATCGCACCGGGGTCAAGCGCATCGCGCATCCCGTGGTCGGGGAGATCGAGCTCTCCTACGAGGCTTTCGAGCTGCCGGCCGACGCCGGGCTGCACCTGTCGACGTACACCGCGGAACCCGGGACGGCATCGGCCGACAAGCTGAGGATGCTCGCGAGCTGGGCGGCGACGGATGCGGCGGCATCCACCTCGGCCGAAGCCGCCGGCCCCTCGGCTTCCACGGACTCCGCCCCTGATCACGCGGACGCCTGAGCATCCGCTGTTCTGCTCTGAGCAGAACAGCTCGAACCGCCCGGACGCCCCGGCCTATCGTGAGGCATGGCCGACCTGATCTCGTTCCCGCACCCTCCTCGCTCCGACCGCCCGAAGTCGAACGACCCCGAGCCGCTGTGGCGTCACCTTCTGGGTGACCAGCTGCGACGCCGACGACACGAGCGCGAGGAGACGCTCACCGAGACCGCCGAGAAGGCCGGCGTCTCGCCGCAGTACCTCTCCGAGGTGGAGCGCGGGCTGAAGGAGCCCTCGAGCGAGATGATCGCCGCGATCGCCGGGGCGCTCGACACGAGTCTGATCGAGCTCACCAGCGACGTGGCCGACAGTCTGCGGATGACGGCCCCTTCGCGCGGTGCCTTCGCCCTCGCCGCCTGATCCCGGACCCGTCCTCTGGTCCCGGACCCGTCATCTGATCCCGGACCCGTCATCTGCATGATCCACGGACGGATGCATGACCACAGGTCCCACTTCGGTCATGCATCCGTCCAACGCTCATGCATCCGCCCGCCAGCCCGGACCGCACCTCAGCTGCGCGCGCCCAGCACGGTGTCGATCAGTCCGTAGTCGAGCGCGGCGGGTGCGGTGAAGACCCGGTCACGGTCCGTGTCGGTGCGGAGTTCGGCGACCGTGCGACCGCTGTGCCTGGCGAGGATCTCCTCCATGTCGGAGCGCACCCGCACCACTTCGTCGGCGGCGAGGATGAGGTCGGGGATCGCACCGCGGGACTGCCCGGCAGGCTGATGCAGCACGATGCGCGCGTGGGCGAGGGCCGCCCGCTCCCCCGCGTCTCCTGCAGCGACCAGGAGCGCCGCGGGGCCGATGGCCTGGCCGACACAGGTCGTCGCGATGCGCGGACGGATGTGCTGCATGGTGTCGTAGATCGCCAGCGCGGCCCCCGGATCGCCGCCCTCGCTGTTGATGTAGAACTGGATGCCGGATTCCGGGCTGTCCGCGTCGAGGTGCAGCAGCTGCGCGATGAGCGCGTTCGCGACGCCCGCATCGATGCCGGTGCCGAGGTAGATGACGCGCTCCGCGAGCAGATGCGAGTACACGTCCATGATGCGCTCGCCTCGGGGATGCTGCGCGATGACGTTGGGGATCGAGTAGGTGCTCATGCGTCCACCCCCAGTCCGACGCGCGCGCGTCGTCGCGGCATCACATCGCCGATCGAGGCCACGATCCCGTCGATGAAGCCGTAGTCCTGCGCCTGCGTCGCGGTGTACCAGCGGTCGTGCAGCGAGTCCTCGAAGATGCGCGCGACGGGCTGACCGGTGTCGTCGGCGATCAGTCCGAGCACGGTGTCGCGCATGTGCCGCAGGTCGTCGGCCTGCGTCTCGATCTCGCCCGCGGAGCCGCCGATGCCCGCGGACCCCTGATGCATGAGGATCCGCGCGTGCGGAAGCGCCCGACGCTTGCCCGGGGTGCCGGCGGAGAGCAGGAACTGCCCGGCGCTGCACGCGAGACCGAGGGCCAGGGTCGCGACGTCGTTGGGGACCAGTCGCATGATGTCGCGGATCGCGAGCATCGAGGGCACGGACCCACCGGGCGAGTGGATCCACAGGCCGATGTCCGCCGTCGGATCCTCGGCCGACAGCGCGAGCAGCTGCGTCATCAGCAGCGTGCCGTTGTCGTCGTCGAGGGCACCGTCGAGCACGAGCACCCGCTCGTGGAACAGCGCGCGCCGGGCTTCGGGACCGAACTGCGGGATGGGGTTGTCTTCGCTCATGCCCCCAGCATCGGCCGCGGCGCATCGCGGTGGGCACGAATCCGCCCTCAGCGGCTCTGCCCTGAGCGGATGCCGTGGGAGACATCCGCTCAGGGCGGGGGGTGGGGCCGGGCGGAGTGGGGTCGGGCGGGGGTCAGGCGCTCAGAGCCAGTGCGCGTCGATGGGAGACGCGGTGACCGACCCAGAAGCCGATCGCGATCAACCCGGCGAGGGCGATGCCGAGGCCCCACGGCGTCATGGACGGGGCAGCTCCCGCCGTCGCGGTGGCGAGCGTGCCGGACCCGTCCGCGATCAGGCCGTTGCCCGCGGCGAGGTCGGCGGCACCCGCTTCGAGCCTGTCCCCGCCGGCAGCCAGCTCGCCCGAGCCGTCCGCGACGGTGGTGGCGCCAGCGGAGAGCTTCTCGATCCCGACATTCAGGTCGCCCGCGCCGGTCTGCAGCGTGCCGATCCCGGTCGCGAGCGTCGTCGCGCCGTCGTTCAGGCGGGTCGCGCCTGCGCTGAGGTTCGCCGTTCCCGAGTAGAGCGAGGATGCCCCGGTGGACAGGGTCTGCAGACCCGCGGCGAGCCTCGATGCGCCTGCCGAGAGCTGCGTCGTGCCGGAGTGCAGAGCCTGCGCGCCGGCGACCAGAGCGGGCACGCCCTGAGGAGCGACGAGTGCTGCGGTGCCGGGCCACTGGCGGGCGGCATCACCGCTGATGAGCGCATTCACGCCACCCGTCACCTGAGCCGAACCGGCGGCAGCCGCGACGAGTCCCTGCGCGAGGTCGGAGCCCTTGGCCGCGACGGGAGCCATCGCATCGACCTCCTGGTCGACTCCGGCGGCGAGAGCGGCGAGAGCCTTCAGCTGCGGGTTCTCCGGGTCGGCGGCGAGCATCCCCGCGAGGGCGTCGGCGAGCTGCTGCGAGTGGCCCGGCGCCGAGGCCGCGACGCCCTGGAGGAGCGTCTTCGCTCCCGGCTGCGCGAGAGCCACCACGTCGGCGTTCACCTTGGTTCCCAGGGCGTCGCTGAGCTGCGTCGCGCCGACGAGCACGCCGTTCGCATACGCGTGCGCGCCGTTCACACCGGCGGCGAGGGAGGACACCCCGGAGGAGAGGGTCTGCGCACCGGCATCCGCCTGCGCCATCTTCGTCGCCAGTTCCTGCGCTCCGGCGAGCGCCGTCTGCGCGCCCCCGCTGACCTTGCCCGCACCGACCACGGCGGTCGATGCACCGGCGGCGAGGGTGTTCGCCCCCTCGGCCAGGGTCGTCGCGCCGGTCGCTGCGGTCGTGGCGCCGTCGCTCAGCTTCTGCGATCCCTGCTGCGCGCTGGCGGCTCCCGCTGCGAGGTCCTGCGTGCCCTCGGCCAGACGGGATGCCCCCGTGGAGAGGTCTGCAGCGCCGGCTGCCAGGTCGGCCGAACCGTCCTTGGCCGATGTCGTGCCGTCGGCGAGTTCGGAGGCACCGGCGGCGATCCTGCCTGTGGTCACCAGGAACAGGACCACCATGGCGGCCAGCAGCAGGCTGAGCACGATGACGGCGATGCGCATGCCGATTCCGTGCGAATGGGGCGTGGTACTCGTCATCGAGGACTCCCGGGGGTCAGTGGCGTCGTTGCCACCGGTGACTGTATGGCTGTGCCGACGCGCGAGTGACGGATTTGCCGCTCGAAACCAAGTCCCAGCACATCTGACACTGAGTTTCTTGTGAGGTATGCACAAAGGGACCTGGCCGACGGCCGTGTCCTCCGTGAAAACCGGCCGTAACATCTCCGACTCACGCGCCGCCTAGCCTCGTGCGCATGGCGAAGAAGAAGGCACCGGCGTGGCAGTGGTCGGAGGACGGGCTCAACTTCCGCACCCGCAAGTGGGTGCGCCCCGAGGACCTGAACGCGAACGGCTCCCTGTTCGGCGGGAGTCTGCTGAAGTGGATCGACGAGGAGGCCGCGATCTACGCGATCGTGCAGCTGGGCAACTATCGCGCCGTCACCAAGCACATCTCGGAGATCAACTTCGAGGCCTCGGCCGTGCAGGGCGACCTGATCGAGATCGGCCTGCAGGCGACTCATTTCGGCACCACGTCGCTGACCATGCGCGCGATGGCGAGGAACATGATCACACGCAGGCGCATCCTCACGATCGACAAGATCGTGTTCGTGAGCCTCGACGACGACGGAGTGCCGACCCCGCACGGCTACGACGAGATCACCTACGACCGCGACCGGATGCCGACGGAGCACCTCGCGACCGGGACGATCCGCCTCCCCTCACCGTGAGTCGGGCCGATGCGGCGCCGCGCCGACGGGCTCGCGGGCGCTGAGTCACCCCCTCAGGCGCGCACTGCCCCCCGGTGGGCGTCGCGCGAGGAGGTGACCCGGTCGGAGAGCGGCGCTTCGGCAGCGAAGGCCGGTGCTGCCGCGAAGGCCTGGGCGAGATCGGCGATCAGATCGTCGACGTCCTCCAGACCGATCGACAGCCGCAGCACGTCGGCTGCCGGACGGGCCTCCGGCGGCACCGGCCGGTGGGTGAGCGCCGCCGGATGCTGGATCAGCGAGTCCACACCGCCGAGCGAGACCGCGTGCGTGAACAATGCGGTCGCCGTCGTGACAGCGGAGGCCGCGGCGAACCCGCCGCGCATGCGCATCGCGATCATCGCGCCGGTGCCGCGCATCTGCCGCTCGAGGATGCCGCGCGGGTCGCCGTCGAGTCCCGGATAGAACACCTCCGCCACCTCGGGCCGATCGCTCAGCCACTGCACGATCCGACGCGCGCTCTCCTGCTGGTGCCGCACCCGCACCGGCAGCGTGGTGAGACCGCGGTGCAGCAGATAGGCCCCGAGCGGATGCAGCAGCCCGCCGGTCACGGCCCGCACACGACGAAGCGCCTCCGCGGTCTCCTCGCTGCAGGCGACCACGCCGGCGATCACATCGCCGTGGCCGCCGAGGTACTTCGTGGCGCTGTGCAACGACATCGCGGCCCCCAGATCGATGGGGTTCTGCAGCACGGGGGTCGCGAACGTGTTGTCGACCACGACCGGGACCGCGCCTGCCTGCCGCACCACGTCGGCGATGTCGGCGATGTCGAGGGTGGGATTCGCCGGCGTCTCCACCACGACGAGGCCGGTGTCGGGCCGCATGGCCGCCGCCACTTCGTCGGGGTGGCAGTAGGTGGTCTCGACACCGAGCAGCCCGGAGCCGAGCAGATGGTCGGTGCCGCCGTAGAGCGGACGCACCGCGACGACGTGCCGCGCGCCGGTGGCACCGGTGTGAGCGAGGATCACCGCCGTCATCGTGGCCATGCCAGAGGCGAAGGCCACGGAGGCGTCGGCGTGCTCGAGCTCGGCGAGCGCCTCTTCGAACCGAGCCACCGTCGGGTTCCACAGCCGCGCGTAGACCATGCTGCCGTCGGCCGGGGGACGACCGCCCGTCGCCATGGCCTCGTACGAGTCGCCACCGCGCTCGATGTCGGGCAGCGGATTGGTCGTCGACAGGTCGATCGGCAGCGCATGCACCCCGAGACCCTCCAGATCGGAACGCCCGCTGTGGACGGCGACGGTATCGGGATGCAGCGGTGCAGTCATGACTCCACGTTGACGGAATCGCGGTGGAAGCGCAGGGAATCGACAGAAGACGCCGGATCGAGGAGTGGAAACGCTATTCTGTGCAAAGTCCCGCAGGCGAGGAGGCCTCACGTTGGCGAAAGCACAACTCGACGAGATCGACCTCGAGCTGCTCGCGGTCCTGACCCGCGACGCCGCGACCACCAACAAGGCGCTCGCGCATCGACTCGGTCTCGCCGAATCCACGTGCGCGCATCGGGTACGGGCACTGCGCGAGCGCGGTGTCATCCGCGACACCCGCATCCGCGTCGACGGGGCGGCACTCGGCTTCCCGCTGCAGGCGATCATCAAGGTGCGCCTCGCCAACCACACCGGAGCCAAGGTCACAGCGCTCTTCGACGCGCTCGCCGGCATCCCTCGTGTCCTGCAGGTGTTCCACGTCGCGGGTGTCGACGACTTCCTGGTGCACGTCGCCGTGCAGGACGCGACGGCACTGCGCGACATCGTGCTCGAGCACATCACGATCCACCCGGTCGTCCGCGGCACCGAGACCCAGCTCGTCTTCGAGCTCCGCGACGGACCGGGAGTCCTCTCCCCCTGACCGTTCTCCTGGCACCGGCCGTTCTCCTGGCACCGACCCATGGGCCAGGATGGAGTGCACGCCAGCAAGGAGCAAGGGAGCACCATGAGCCGCAGCGCCACCGCCGCCACGCACACCATCCGGGAGATGCGGGACTTCCTCTTCACGAACGCGACCGACTACGCCGCCGCGCGAGAGGGATTCGCCTGGCCCGAGGTCGACGAGTTCAACTTCGCGCTCGAGTGGTTCGACGTCATCGCCGGTGAGACACCCGACCGACCGGCCGTGCAGATCGTGGAGCCCGATCTGAGCCTGCACTCCTGGACCTACGGGGAGCTCTCGACGCGCTCCGACCAGGTGGCCGCCTGGCTCACCCGCATCGGCATCCGCCGCGGCGACCACGTGATCGTCATGCTGAACAACACGATCGAGCTGTGGGAGGTGATGCTGGCGATCACGAAGGTCGGAGCCGTCTCGATCCCGACATCCACGCTCCTGTCCGCGGCAGATCTCGCCTACCGCGTCGATCACGGGCGCGCACGTGCCGTCGTCACACTCGGAACGCTCGCCGACCGCCTCGCCGGCATCGATCCCGGCATCCTGCGCATCGGCGTGGGTGCTGACCTGCCTTCGGGATGGGCGTCCTACGACGACTCCGCTGCGGCGCCCACGAACTTCGAGCCCGACGGCCCCACTCCGTCATCCGACACGGCGCTGCTCTACTTCACCTCCGGCACCACCAACCGGCCCAAGCTCGTGCAGCACACGCACGCCTCCTATCCGATCGGACACCTGTCGACCATGTGGTGGCTCGGAGTGCGCCCCGACGACGTGCACCTGAACATCTCGTCGCCGGGCTGGGCCAAGCACGCCTGGTCGAGCTTCTACTCGCCGTTCCTCGCTGAGGCGACCGTCTTCGTCTACAACTACGCCCGCTTCGACGCGAACACCCTCATGCAGGTGATGGACACCCATCACGTGTCGACCTTCTGCGCGCCGCCGACGGTGTGGCGCATGCTGATCCAGGCCGACCTCGCCCGCCTGACGCACCCGCCACGCGAGCTCGTGGGCGCGGGAGAACCCCTGAACCCCGAGGTCATCGACAGGGTGCGGGAAGCCTGGGGCGGAACCATCCGCGACGGTTTCGGACAGACCGAGATGACCGCCTGCATCGGGAACTCCCCCGGGCAGAGCGTCACGGTCGGGTCCATGGGTCGACCCCTGCCCGGGTACCCGGTCGTGCTGCTGGACCCCGTCACAGGGGAGGTCGTCGACGGAGAGGGCGAGATCGCGCTCGACCTGGCGCACCCACCGCTCGGGCTCATGGCCGGGTACTACGACGACCCCGAGAAGACCGCGGAGTCCCGGGCGGGCGGCTACCACCACACCGGCGACATCGCCGTGCGCGACGACGAGGGCTACCTCACCTACGTGGGTCGCTCCGACGACGTGTTCAAGGCCTCGGACTACAAGATCTCGCCCTTCGAGCTCGAGTCGGTGCTGCTCGAGCATGAGTTCGTGGTCGAGGCGGCCGTGATCCCGAGTCCCGATCCCACGCGCCTGGCCGTGCCGAAAGCCTACGTCTGCCTGACCCCGGACTCCACGGACACCGAGACCGAGGCAGCGCGTGCGATCTTCGCGTACGCTCACGAGCGTCTGTCATCGCATCTGTGGGTGCGGATCATCGAGTTCGTGCCCGAGCTGCCGAAGACGATCTCGGGCAAGATCCGCCGCGTGGAGTTGAGGGCACGCGAAGCGGAGCGGGTGCTGTCGGGCGACGAGAGCGGACAGCACCGCGACCGCGACTACCGCTGAGCGCTCAGCACTCAGCGGTCAGCACTCAGCGGTCAGCACTCAGCGCTCAGCGCACGATGGCGATCGAGGCCGTCGCCGGTCCGGTCTTGGTGAGGACCGGCTTCGATGTCGGAGCAGGGGGAGCCTTCGAGACCGGGATCGCCGTCGGCAGTGCCTCCTCGACCGTGTGGTCGGCGCGTCCGACACCGCCCGCATCGACGATGGCACGCACGACGCTCCCGACGATCAGCATCGCCACGAG
Source organism: Microbacterium sp. 2RAF4 (assembly GCF_052115285.1). NCBI lineage: Bacteria > Bacillati > Actinomycetota > Actinomycetes > Micrococcales > Microbacteriaceae > Microbacterium > Microbacterium sp. 2RAF4. The sequence continues at coordinate 1,461,667 of NZ_JBFRGI010000002.1, forward strand.
CGATCCGCCCGCCAGGATCAGCGGCGTCCAGTCGCGCGCGAACGACGCCGCGAAGCTCATCAGCGCTCCCACGATCCACAGTCCCACCGCTCCCCCGGCGAGCCCACCGGCTCCCCGGACGATGGCTACCGCCGCGACGATCGCGAAGATGGCGGCGAGCGCCGCACCCACGTAACCGATCGGCACCATCACCGCAGCCAGATCGCTGGCCACTCTCAATGTCGTCATGACGACCCCCCGTCAGTGGTTACTCCACTCATTCGACATTAGAAGTGTCTCCCGGGGAGGGCATCCGTCTCAAGTGCGATCCGCATCATCCTGGAGAGGGATATCCGTGCGGTGCGGACAAAGCGACGGACTCGTCAGCGACGACGCGGCCAGCGCAGGCGGCGCGCGCGGACGACGCGGACAGGCTGGGTGACCACAGCGTCCACGACCATCGATCCGTCGGTCGGGCCGACGATCGCGATGGCCGAGGTCTCGGTGGCTTCCGCCGGGTCGATGGGCAGCCGACCGAGGGCGCGGTGCGCGCGGACGTACGCGGGGACGAGGAGGACGATCGCGCCCAGCCAGGCGAGCGGGTTGCTGAGGGCGACACCATCGAACCCGATCCACGCCCCCAGCACGATCGCGGCTCCCACGCGCATCACGAGCTCGATCACACCGGTGACCGTGGGGACGAGCGTGTGGCCGAGGCCCTGCAGGGCACCGCGCAACACGAACAGCATGCCCAGCGCCCAGTACCCGCAGCCGTTGATGATGAGCATCCGATGCGCCTCGTCGACGACGCTGTCCGAACCCTCGCCGATGAACAGACGCACCATCGGCGCACCGAAGGCGATGAGCAGCCCACCGAGGACCACGCCGGCAGCGACCGCCATCCAGGTCGCCTCGACGACACCGCGACGGATGCGATCAGGTCGGCGACCCCCGTGGTTCTGCGCGGCGTACATCGAGACAGCGAGTCCGAGCGATGACAGCAGGGCCACAGCGAGACTGTCGACCCGGGATCCGGTCGTGTAGGCCGCGACCGCATCCGCACCCAGCGTGTTCAGCGCGACCTGAACGGTCAGCGTGCCGATGGCGATGATCGACGCCTGGAAGCCCATGGGCAGACCGAGGCGCAGGTGCTCTGCGATGTCACCGCCGGTGATCCGCCAGTCCGCACGGCGCAGGTGGAGCATGGGCAGCCGACGACGCACGAACTCGAGGCACAGGGCGACCGAGACCGCCTGGGCGACCACGGTCGCGAGCGCGGCTCCGCCCACTCCCCACTCCAGCGGCCCGACCATCAGGACGACGAGCCCGACGTTCAGGGCGCAGGACACGGTGAGGAACACCAGCGGGGTCTTGGAGTCTCCGATCGCACGGATGATCGCCGAGAGGTAGTTGAAGAACATCGTCGCGCTGGCGCCGAGGAAGCTGATCTGGGTGAAGATCGTGGCCTCGGCCATCAACTCGGGCGGCGTCTGCAGCAGTGTGAGGATCGGACCGGCGAGGAGGGGCGCTCCGATCGTCAGGATCACGCTCGTGATGGCGCTCAGCAGGACCCCGGTCGCGACCGAACGGCGCACGGCCGCGTCGTCCCTCGCTCCGAAGGCCTGGGCGATCGGGATCGCGAAACCGCTCGTCAGCCCCCAGGCGAACCCGAGCAGCAGGAACAGCAGGCTGCCGGTCGCGCCGACCGCCGCGAGGGAGGTGACGCCGAGGTGCCGACCGACGACGATGGCATCGGCGAACTGGTACAGCTGCTGCACCACGTTGCCGAGCAGGAGGGGGATGGAGAAGGCAAGGATGACGCGCCACGGGCGGCCCGTGGTGAGGGAGGTGGCCATGAAGGGGCGGCTCGCAGAACTGAGGGGTTGATCGGGGGTGCGACAAGCTTATCGAATCGATTCGGCGCGGCGGAATATCTATCTCCTCCCGATCGAGACTGACTTCGAGACTCGAAGGGAGAAATGGGCGAATCAGCGTAATCACCCGTTGTCACGAAATCATCACAACCCCTTGACTTCGAGACTCGAACTCAAGGAAAGTATCCGGAGCGAGTCCCGAATGGCCGGGATTCCAGTCCGGTGGCAACCTCGGACGACCCATTGCACAGCGAAGGAGCTCGTGATGAAGAAGAAGTACGCACTTGCCGCACTCGGCTTGGCCGGGATCGTCGCCCTCGCGGGCTGCGGCGGTGGCGGCGCAGGCTCGACGGCCGGCTCCGGCGCGGAAGGATCCGGCGACAAGGGCGACCTGCTGATCGGCGTGTCCATGCCCACGCAGACCTCGGAGCGCTGGATCGCCGACGGCAATGCCGTGCAGGACGGGCTGGAGGAGGCTGGCTACCAGGTCGACCTGCAGTACGCCGGCGACGACATCCCGACCCAGGGACAGCAGATCGACCAGATGATCACCAAGGGAGCCGATCTGCTCGTCATCGCCGCGATCGACGGCACGGCGCTGTCGTCGCAGCTGGATGCCGCGGCGGCCGCGAACATCCCGGTCATCTCCTACGACCGCCTGATCCGCGACAGCGAGCACGTCGACTTCTACGTCACCTTCGACAACTACAAGGTCGGCGTGCAGCAGGCGACATCGCTGCTCACCGGTCTCGGGGTGCTCGGCGAGGACGGCAAGGAGACCGGCGAGAAGGGCCCGTTCAACATCGAGCTGTTCGCCGGCTCCCTCGACGACAACAACGCGCACTTCTTCTGGCAGGGCGCGATGGACACGCTCCAGCCGTTCATCGACGACGGTGTGCTCGCCGTGCCGTCCGGTCAGACAGACATCGAGCAGGCGGCGATCCTGCGTTGGCAGCAGGAGACGGCGCAGAAGCGCATGGAAGACCTGCTGACCTCGACGTACGCGGGCGGCACCAAGCTCGACGGCGTCCTGTCCCCCTACGACGGACTCTCCCGAGGAATCATCACGGCCCTGCAGGGCACCGGCGGCCTCGGCCCGGCCATCGCCGACGGCCTGCCCATCGTCACGGGCCAGGATGCCGAGATCGGCTCCGTCGCCCTGATCGACCAGGGTGTGCAGTTCGCGTCGATCTTCAAGGACACACGCAAGCTCGCCGAGCAGTCGGTCGTCGTCGCGCAGGCCATCCTGGAAGGCGACGAGCCCGAGGCCAACGACACCGAGACCTACGACAACGGCGTGAAGGTCGTCCCCTCCTACCTCCTCCAGTCGGACATCGTCTACAAGGACAACATCACTCCGCTCCTTGTCGACTCCGGGTACTGGACGCAGGCCGAAGTCGACTCCGGCGTCGCCGAATAGCTGATGACCCGGGGCGTGCCGTCGGCGACGMCGGCACGCCCCTCTTGACGGAAGGACATCGGTTCATGACGACACCGGTTCTGCAGATGCGGGAGATCGAGAAGAGCTTCCCCGGGGTGAAGGCGCTGCAGGGCGTCAGCCTCGACGTGCAGCGCGGCGAGATCCTCGCGATCTGCGGCGAGAACGGCGCGGGCAAGTCCACCCTGATGAAGGTGCTCTCGGGGGTATACCCGCACGGCACCTACGAAGGCGAGATCATCTACGAAGGCGAGGAGGCGATCTTCTCGTCGATCGCCGACTCCGAACGCATGGGGATCGTGATCATCCACCAGGAGCTGGCGCTGATCCCGCACCTCAGCGTCGCGGAGAACATCTTCCTCGGCAACGAGCGCCGCGGCACGGGAGGTCTGATCGACTGGGACCGCGCGAACGCCGAGGCCTCCGCACTGCTCGCGCACGTGGGCCTCGACGAGAACCCGACCACGCCCGTCGGCCAGCTCGGCGTCGGCAAGCAGCAACTCGTCGAGATCGCCAAGGCGCTGTCGAAGAGCGTGCGTCTGCTGATCCTCGACGAGCCGACCGCCGCGCTCAACGACACCGATTCGGCGCATCTGCTCGACCTGCTCCGGCGCTTGCGCGACGACGGGATGACGTCGATCATCATCTCGCACAAGCTGAACGAGATCGCCGCGATCGCGGACCGCACGACGATCATCCGGGACGGTCGAACGATCGAGACGCTCGACATGCGCGATCCGGAGTCCACACAGGACCGGATCATCCGCGGCATGGTCGGCCGCGACCTCGCACACCGGTTCCCCGAGCGCACCCCGGACATCGGAGAGGAGGTGCTGCGCATCGAGGACTGGACCGTGCACCACCCCACGCAACCCGGCCGCGTCATGGTCGACGGCGCAACCCTCTCCGTCCGTGCCGGTGAGGTCGTCGGCATCGCGGGGCTCATGGGCGCCGGGCGCACAGAGCTGGCGATGAGCGTCTTCGGCCGCACCTACGGCCGCGGTGCGCGCGGGCGCGTGCTCATGCACGGCAAGGAGGTCGACACCTCCACCACCAGCGCCGCCATCCGTGCCGGGATCGCCTACGCGACGGAGGATCGCAAGAAGTTCGGCCTCAACCTCATCGACGACATCCGGCACAACATCACGATGGCGTCGCTGCGGATGATCAGCCCCGGCGGATGGATCAACGCGCACCGGGAGCTCGAGATCGCCGAACGCTACCGCGCCGAGATGAACATCAAGTCGCCGACGGTGCTGCAGCTGGTGGGGAACCTCTCCGGCGGCAACCAGCAGAAGGTCGTGCTCAGCAAGTGGATCCAGACGGAGCCCGAGGTGCTGATCCTCGACGAGCCCACCCGCGGCATCGACGTCGGCGCGAAGTACGAGATCTACACCATCATCAACCGCCTCGTCGCCCAGGGGAAGGGCGTGCTGGTGATCTCGTCCGAGCTGCCGGAGCTCCTCGGGATCTGCGATCGCATCTACACCCTCGCCTTCGGACGGATCACCGGGGAGCTCCCCGCCGCCGACGCCACGCAGGAGAACCTCATGCACCTCATGACCGTCGAAAGGACGACAGCACCATGAACGGCGTCACCAACCTGTTCACCCTCGCCACGCGGAATCTGCGCCAGAGCGGCATCCTCGTCGCCTTCGTCGCGATCGTCGCGTTCTTCGCGATCCTGAACCCCGCCTTCCTCTCTGCGGGCAACCTCACCAACATCGTGCTGCAGTACTCGTACATCCTGATCCTCGCGATCGGCATGGTGATCGTGATCATCGCCGGGCACATCGACCTCTCCGTCGGCTCGGTCGTCGCGCTCACCGGCGCCACGGCAGCCGTGCTCGTGATCCGCATGCAGCAGCCCTGGTGGGTCGGCGTGATCGCCGCGCTCATCGTCGGGCTGCTGGTCGGGGCATGGCAGGGGTTCTGGGTCGCCTACGTCGGGATCCCCGCCTTCATCGTGACGCTCGCGGGCATGCTCCTGTTCCGCGGGCTCACCTTCATCGTGCTCAGCAACGTGTCGCTGTCTCCGTTCGGGGGCACGTACTACGCGATAGCCAACGGCTTCTTCAACGGACTTCTCGGCGGCTACGGGGTCGATGTGTTCACCCTCGTCATCTTCGCCGTCGGGGTCGTCGGATACGCGGTCTGGCAGGTCCGCGGTCGCCGGTCGAAGATCTCGCACCAGCAGTCCGTGGAGGCGCTGCCGTGGTTCATCCTGAAGATCGTGGCGATCGCCGCCGTCGTCATGTGGTTCGGCTACCAGCTGTCGACGAGCCGCGGTCTGCCGTTCGTGCTGATCCTCCTGGCCGTGCTGATCATCGCGTACTCGGTCATCACGCAGAAGAGCGTCTTCGGCCGCCACGTGTACGCGATCGGCGGCAACCTGCACGCCGCACTGCTCAGCGGCGTCAACGTGCGCAGGGTGAACTTCTGGATCTTCGTCAACATGGGCCTGCTCGCCGCGGTCGCGGGCGTCGTGTTCTCCTCGCGGACCAACGGCGCGCAGCCGGGCGCAGGGAACATGTTCGAGCTCGACGCGATCGCGGCCTGCTTCATCGGCGGCGCGGCGGTCACCGGAGGCGTCGGCCGTGTCGGCGGCGCGATCGTCGGCGGTCTGATCATGGCCGTGATGAGCAACGGCATGCAGCTCATGGGTCTCGACCAGGCGACGCAGCAGGTCGTGAAGGGACTCGTGCTGCTGATCGCGGTGGCATTCGACGTCTGGAACAAGCGCCGCACAGGTGCCGCCCGTTGACCCGGATCGACACGATCACCGCGCGGTAGGCTCCCGCTATGAGCAGATGGGCCAGCGGTTCCCAATCGGGGTTGCGCGAGGCCAACACCGCGAAGATCGTCGATGCCGTGAAGCGCTTCGGCGGGCTCACCCAGGTCGAGCTCGCCGAAGCGACCAGCCTCTCGACCGCGACGGTCTCCGCCATCGTCAAAGAGCTGTCGTCGTCGGGGCTCGTGGAGACCCGCCCGACGTCACGGAGCGGCCGACGCGCCCAGCTGGTGACGATCGCGCGGAGGGCGGGGCTCGTCGCGGCGGTGCAGATCGGCAGCCGCAGCATGAGGGTGCGGCTCACGGACGTGGGCCAGGATGTGCTCGCCGACCGCGCGATGCCGCTGCCGGCCGACCATGCCGAGGACACCGTGCTCGACCGCATCACTCTGCTGCTGATCGACATGCTCGGAATGATCGCAGCCGACGCCGACGATCTGATCGGCGTCTGCATCGGAGTGCCCGCGCCCGTGGATCCCGCGTCGGGACTCATCGCCTACCCCGGCGTGATGCGCCGCTGGGAGAGTCAGCCGGTCGCCCACGTCGTCGAACAGCGCCTCGGCTGCCCCGTGCTCGTCGAGAAGGACGCCAACCTCGCCGCTCTCGCCGAAGCCACGCTCGGGACCGCACGAGACGTCGCCGACAGCCTGTTCGTGCATGCGTCCTACACGACGAGCGCCGGCGTGGTCCTCGGCTCACGGCTGTACCGCGGGCGATCGGGCACGGCGGGCGAGATCGGCCACGTGCAGGTCGATCCCTCCGGGTCGATCTGCGCATGCGGACAGCGCGGCTGCCTGGAGACGGTCGCCGGCGCCGACGCCATCACGGCGCCACTGCGAGCCACCTACGGGCAGGTCACGTTCAAGGACGTGATCGCGCGCGCGTCCGCGGGCGACCCCGGCTGTGCACGCGTGGTCGCCGACGCCGCGACCGCGCTCGGACGGGTCGTCGCCGGCGTGCACCAGTCCCTCGCGCCCGAGGTGATCACCGTCGGCGGCGAGCTGACCGAGGCCGGGCCGATCTTCCTGCTGCCCTTCACCAGCGCGCTGCGCGACACCGCACCCCAGAGCCGGGTGTCGCGCCGGGATCCGGTCCCCTCCTCCTTCGGGAAGGATGCCGTGCTGGTGGGGGCCACCATCCACATCCTGCAGTCGACCGACCCGTCCCGGCTCCTCGAGGACCGCTCATGAACCTCACCGCATCGCAAGCCGAGCCTCTGCTCACCCTGCGCGGCGTCACCAAGCGATTCGGCGCCGTCGAGGCGCTCACGGATGTCGACTTCACCGTGAACGCGCGCGAGGTCGTGGGACTGGTGGGCGACAACGCGGCAGGCAAGTCGACCCTCGCGAAGATCATCGCCGGTGCCCTCGATCCCACCTCCGGCGAGATCCGCATCAACGGACAGCAGGTGGATATCTCCTCCCCCGCGGAGGCGAATCGGCTCGGCATCGCCACCGTGTTCCAGGATCTGGCCGTGTGCGAGAACCTCGACGTCACTGCGAACGTCTTCCTCGGCCGCGAGCTGCGCACCACCAAGGGGATGCTGCGCGAGCCGGAGATGGAACAGGCGACGAAGCAGGCGCTGAACGATCTCGCCGCCAACATCCCCTCGATCCGGTCGCCTCTGAACTCGCTCTCCGGCGGGCAGCGGCAGGCCGTCGCCATCGCCCGGACCCTCATCAGTCGGCCGCGTCTCGTGGTGCTGGACGAGCCGACGGCATCTTTGAGCGTCGCCCAGACGGCCGACGTGCTCACCCACATCGAGCAGCTGCGCGAGCTCGGCCTCGGCGTCGTCTTCATCAGCCACAACATCGCCGACGTGCAGGCCGTCTCCGATCGCGTCGAGGTGCTCAGACACGGCCGCAACAACGGCTCCTTCCAGAGTCAGGACGCCGCGTACTCTGACCTCATCGCGGCGATCATCGGAACGTACCGCGCGCCCGATGCCGCGCCGCGCCGCTGAACCGCCGACGATCACATAGGCGTCGGCATCCGCGTGCATTAGCCTGCATCAGCGTGCCCGCTCGCGAGCACGCGCAGTCGACGATGACCGGAGGAAGATGTGACCAAGCAGTACACGGGGGGAACCGAACGCGAGGGCGATGCCACCGCGGACGGAGAGGAACAGCACCTGCGGCGAGCACTGAGCAACCGCCACATCCAGCTGCTCGCGATCGGCGGGGCCATCGGCACCGGGCTGTTCATGGGCAGCGGCAAGACCATCTCGGTCGCGGGCCCATCGGTGATCTTCGTCTACATGATCATCGGCTTCATGCTGTTCTTCGTCATGCGGGCGATGGGCGAGCTGCTGCTGTCGAACCTGAAGTACAAGTCGTTCAGCGACTTCGCGAGCGATCTGCTCGGCCCGTGGGCGGGGTTCTTCACCGGCTGGACCTACTGGTTCTGCTGGGTGGTCACCGGCGTCGCCGACGTGATCGCGATCGCGGGTTACACGGACGCGCTCATCCCCGGAATCCCGCTGTGGATCCCCGGCGTCCTCGTGATCGTGATCCTGCTCGCCCTGAACCTGCCCACGGTCGCCGCGTTCGGCGAGATGGAGTTCTGGTTCGCGCTGATCAAGATCGTCGCGATCGTGGCACTCATCGTCACCGGACTCGTGATGATCTTCACCGGGTTCCAGCACGACGCCGGCACCGCGAGCTTCTCGAACCTGTGGGACAAGGGCGGCATGTTCCCGCACGGGTTCATGGGCTTCGTGGCCGGCTTCCAGATCGCCGTGTTCGCATTCGTCGGCATCGAGCTCGTGGGAACCGCCGCGGCCGAGACCAAGGACCCGAAGCGCAACCTGCCGAAGGCGATCAACGCCATCCCGATCCGCGTGCTGCTGTTCTACGTGGGAGCACTCATCGTGCTGATGGCGGTCACCCCGTGGACGGAGTACGTGGCAGGCGAAAGCCCCTTCATCGCGATGTTCGCCCTCGCGGGTCTGGGCATCGCCGCGACGGTCGTGAACCTCGTGGTGCTGACCTCGGCCATGTCGAGCGCCAACTCCGGCATCTACTCGACCTCGCGCATGGTGTTCGGACTCGCACAGGACGGCGACGCCCCGCGCATGTTCGCCCGCCTCTCCCGCCGCCGCGTGCCGCAGAACGCGCTGTTCCTGTCGTGCATCCTGCTGCTCTCCGGTGTGGTGCTGCTGTATGCGGGCAAGGACATCGGCACGGCCTTCGACATGGTGACCACCGTCTCGGCACTGTGCTTCATGTTCGTGTGGACGATCTTCCTGTGCAGCTACCTCGTGTATCGGCGCACCCGCAAGGACAAGGTCGCCGCGTCGACGTTCCGGCTGCCCGGCGGCGTGTTCATGGTCTACGTCGTGCTGGCGTTCTTCGTGTTCATCCTGTGGGCGCTCACGACCCAGCCCGACACGCTGACAGCGCTGCTCGTGACACCGATCTGGTTCGTGGTGCTGTTCGTGGCGTGGCTGTTCGTGCGCCGCTCACCGAACCACCTCGCCCGGCATGCGGCACACATCGCCCACCTGCGCGACGATTCGGTGGAGGCGGACTGACGGTTCCCCGTCCGAGTCAGGCGACGGCGGGCTTCGGGGCGAACAGGCGCTTCCGGAGGGCGAGGAACAGCAGGATCATGCCGGCGCTGAGGAGGATGTGGCCGAGGCCCGCGATGCCGGCGATCATGCCGCTCGACTCCTGTCCGAGCACCGTGAGGCTGCCGTGCCAGATCATCATGGCCGACGTCAGCACGAGGCCCGCGTTGTACAGCCAGAAGAACCAGCCGAACAGGCGGCTCTCGGACAGCGCGAACGCCTTCTCGAGGAGCAGGACGATCAGCAGGACGACGAAGCCGAGCACGAGCAGGTGCGTGTGCACCAGGCCGAGCTGCGTCGCCTCGCCCTCGGGGAAGTCGTTGATCTTGGTGAACTCTCGGTAGAAGAGTCCGGAGGCGACGCCCACGAGCATGTAGGCGAACGCGGCGGAGAAGAGGCGGCGCATCGGAATCCTTTCGGTCTGATCCCAGACTCGCCGGGGTGACCGTTCCGGGGATCCATCGAACGGTTGAGAACAGGCCCGTTCCGATGCGGATGCGGTCTCGTGGGAGCAGACAGATGGCTCAGAGCAGACAGATGACTCAGAGCAGACCGGTGTCGTGCGCGATGGCGATGGCGCGTGCGCGACTGTCGGCACCGAGCTTCTCGAACACGTGCACGAGGTGGGTCTTCACGGTGGCCTCCGTGACGAACAGGGTCTTCGCGATCTCGCGGTTGGACGCCCCCGTGTCGAGCAGACGCAGCACCTCGAGCTCCCGGTCGGTCAGGCGCACCCGCGGCGCACGCATGACGCGCACGACCCGCTCGCTGAGCTCGGGGGTGAGCACGAGCGCTCCCGACGCCGCCTGGCGGATCGCGCGCGCGATGTCGTCCGGCGGCACATCCTTGAGGAGGTAGCCGGCAGCGCCCGCCTCGATGGCTCCCAGGATCTCGGCATCGCGGTCGAACGTCGTCAGGATCAGCACCGCGGGCGCCGGTTCCTGCGCGCGGAGGGCGGCGGTCGTCTGCACGCCGTCCATGCCCTCGCCGAGCCGCAGGTCGCACAGGACGACGTCCGGATGCAGGTGCCGCGCAAGGGCCACGGCCTCCTCACCGGATGCCGCTTCCCCGACCACCTCGACGTCATCGCGATGGTCGAACAGCGAGCGCACGCCGGCTCGGACGATGGGGTGGTCGTCGACGAGCAGCACGCGCACCGCGGTCATCCCTCCCCTCCGTTCCGTCGCCCCTGAGCGGTGCCGCCGAGGGGGATGTGCGCCGAGAGCGCGGTGCCGTCTCCCGGGGCGCTCTCCACGTCGAGCCCTCCGCCGAGCTCCCGCAGGCGCGCGCGCATCGAGCGCAGTCCGTAGCCGCCACCCGCGCTGCCGACACCACCCTGTGCATCCCGCTGCCGGTCCCACTGCCGCGCATCGAAACCGATCCCGTCGTCGACGATGTCGAGCCGCACCGCGTCGCCGGCGTCAGCGAGGGTGACGACGACCCTGGTCGCGGATGCGTGGGAGCGCACGTTCGCGAGGGCCGACTGCGCCGTGCGCAACAGGGCGACCTCGGCGTCGATGCCGAGCGACGGCAGGTCGTCGTCGGCGTGCAGAGTCGCCTCGATCCCTGTCTCCTCGGTGAGGCGCTCGAGCATGCGGGCCAAGGCGTCGCCGAGCGCGGTGGATTCGAGCTCGGCCGGCATCAGGGCGTTCACGATGCGCCGCGCATCGGCCATCCCCTCCGCGGCGAGCGCACCGATCTGTTCGAGGGCACGGGTGCGCTGCGCCGGGTCGTCCGCCTCCAGAGCCGACCGTGTGAGCATCCCGATCGACGACAGGCTCTGCGCCACGGTGTCGTGGATGTCGCGCGACACCCTGGTGCGCTCCTCGCTCGCACCCGACTCGCGCTGGGTGCGAGCAAGCTCGTCCTGCAGCGCGGCCATCTCCTCCTGGGTGGCCACGAGCGAGGCGATCAGTCGGCGTCGCTCCCGTCCATCGCGGACCAGCTCCAGGTACCCGCGGGAGATCCCCAGAGCGAAGACCCCGCCGACGAGGGGACCGATCACGTTCGCATAGGTCGTGGTGCCGGTGTGCAGCAGCGGAGCAGTCACCACGACGACGAGGACGGCCGCGCTGAGCAGCAGCGCCCAGCGCAGGCGCATCACGAACCCGGCGAGCAGCCACAGGGGGAACGCGAGCCAGACGAACTCCGGCGACACCACGACCGCGCCGAGCCAGATGAGTGTGAGTCCGAGCAGCCACCACGTCGCCAGACGGCGGTCGGAGGTGCGCTCGCTGAGCAGCAGCCCTCCTCCGTACCAGCCGAGGAACACGAGCGAGAGGGCGAGCACCCACGGCAGCGGCACGCCGTCCGCCGCCGCGCGCCAGGCTCCGACGGCGAGCAGCACCACGGTGATGACGGCCTGGCCGATCCGGATCGACCCCACCAGGCTCGCCCACGTGCGCGGAGCGCGGAAGCCGACCGCGCGCTCCGGCCGCGACGACTCCGTTGGCGACGACTCAGCTCGCATCTCGGGTACTGGCGACGGCGGCATGCTCGTATTCTCCCCCGTCGGGCCGTTCTCCGCCTCGATCCGCTCGGGATCGTCTCCGCCCCGCAGTTCCCGGCCACCACATCCACTCGCCGACGATCGCGAAGATCGCCGGAACCACGAGTGTGCGCACCACGAAGGTGTCGACCAGCACTCCGATGCCGACGATGAGCCCGATCTGCCCGAGCGTGACCAGGGGCAGCAATCCGAGCGCGGCGAACACCGCGGCGAGCACGACACCCGCGCTGGTGATGACGCCGCCCGTCGCCGTGAGTGCGCGCACCATCCCCTGACGGGTGCCGACGGTCCGCGCCTCCACGCGCGTCCGATGGACGAGGAAGATCGTGTAGTCGATCCCCAGCGCCACGAGGAACAGGAACGAGAGCAGCGGCACCTGCAGGTCCAGCGCCTCCCATCCGAACAAGACGCGGCTCAGCCAGGTGCCCGCACCGATCGCGGCGACCGCGCTGAGGATGTTCACCGCGAGCAGCAACACGGGCGCCACCAGGGAGCGCAGGAGCACGATGAGCACGAGCAGACTGACCGCGAGCACGAGCGGGACGATCAGGAGCAGGTCGCGCTGGTTGCCCTCGCGCGCGTCGAGGTCGGCCGCCACCGGGCCACCGACCGCAGCGTCACCGGGCACGGCGTGCGCGGCCTCTCGCACTACTCCGACCAGGTCGAGGCTCTCGTCCGTGCCCGGCGCCGGATCCCCGACGACGAGCAGCCGGACGAGCGCGCCGTCGGCGCTCTCGCCGGTCGTCGATACCCGGAGCACCCCGGGCACATCGCCGATCGCCGCGGTCAGCGCATCGCTGTCCGCCGCATCGCCGATCACGATCATCGGCTGGGCCTCTCCCGCGGGGAAGTGCTCGCCGAGCGTTGTGAGACCCGCCGCCGACTCGGAGGGGACACGGAACTTCTCGATCTGCGTGAGTCCGACGGAGGCCCCCGCGAGACCACCGGCGAAGACGCCGAGCAACGCGAGCGCCCCGACCAGCGGCACCCACGGGCGCCGGGAGACGCGCTGCGCGACCGCACCCCACACACGACCCGTCGCGGTGGCATCGCCTACCCGCGGCGCGAACGGCCAGAAGAGGCGCCGCCCGCACACGGCGAGCGCGGGCGGCAGCACCAGCAGCACGGCGGCGAGCGCGATCAGGAGCCCCACGGCCGACGCGATACCGAGCCCGCGTGTGCCGGGGATCACCGCGAGGACCAGCGTCGACAGGGCGAGGACCACGGTCACGTTCGAGGCGACGATCGCCGGTGCGGTGGCCCGCCATGCGCCCACGAGGGCCCGGCGGTGATCGGTCTCGCGCGCGAGCTCCTCGCGATACCGCGAGATCAGCAGGAGGGCGTAGTTCGTGCCGGCGCCGAAGACGAGAACACTCACGATGCCGGAGTCGAACTGCAGTCCGAGGCCCGCGCCGATCGCCGCCGTCGCCTTGTTCGCCAGCTGATCGGCGAGCGCGACCACCACCAGGGGGACCATCCACAGCACAGGCGAGCGGTACGTGACGATGAGCAGCAGCGCGACGATCCCGAGGGTCACCATCAACAGCGTGAAGTCGGCTCCGTCGAACGCCGAGGCGACGTCCACACCGAACGCGGGTCCGCCGGTGACCCGCACGCTCACTCCGTCGATCGGATGCTGCGTCACGGTGTCGCGCAGATCGCGCACGGCGTCAGCGGCGGCATCGTCGTCTTCCAGCGTCAATGTCGCCTGGATCGCCGCGGCCTCTCCGTCGTCGCTGACGATCGGTCCGTGCGGCTCGCGCCCGGACTCGGCTCGGACGTCCACCGCGAGATCGGCGAGGGCATCGACGTCGGCATCGCCGAGCTGCGCACCGTCGTCTCTGGTCGCGATCAGGAGCACCGTGCGCTCGTCGGCATCGGGGAAGCCCTCCGCGAGCACAGCCGCCCGCGCGGATTCGGAGTCCGGCGGAGCCACATCGTTCCCCGCGGGGAGTGATGCCCGACCCAGGGCACCGAGCAGAGCGGTGAACGCGACGACCGCGACGAGCAGGGAGATCCACGCGCCGCGCCGCGAGGTGAGCCACAGGGGAAGGGAACGGAGGGTACGGAGCATGCATCCAGTCCAGCCGCCGCCTCCGTCGCGGGGATCGGGCAGGGGGCTGACACTCCTCTCCACCGTTCGATGGATCCGCCCGCACCTGAAAGGGGGATCCGGTCAGCGGGGTTCCGGTCAGCGGGGATCCGGTCAGCGGGGTTCCGGTCAGCGGGGTTCTGGTCAGCGGGGTTCTGGTCAGCGGGGTTCCGTCAGGCCCTCCCTCACGATCCTGCCCGCGCGTAACGTCGGGTGCAGCGCCGCCGATCCGTCTGCGACCACGATGAAAGGACCACCCCATGCACACGCGTACTCTCGGACAGGGCCTGCAGGTCTCGGCGGTCGGACTCGGCTGCATGGGCATGTCGCAGAGCTACGGACCCAACCCGGGCAGCCGCGACGACATGATCGCCGTGCTGCGGTCGGCGCTCGATCACGGTGTCGACTTCTTCGACACGGCCGAGGTGTACGGTCCGTACGTGAACGAGGAGCTCGTCGGCGAGGCTCTCGAACCCCTCCGCGACCGCGTCGTGCTCGCGACCAAGTTCGGGTGGGACATCGAGGATGGGAGGAGCGTGGGACTGAACAGCCGTCCCGAGCAGATCCGGCGGGTGGCCGAGGCCTCGCTGCGGAGTCTGCGCACCGACGTGATCGACCTGTTCTACCAGCACCGCGTCGACCCCGAGGTGCCGATCGAGGACGTCGCCGGGACCGTCGGCGAGCTGATCGCGGAAGGCAAAGTGCGCCACTTCGGGCTCTCCGAGGCGTCGGCGGACACCATCCGCCGCGCCCACGCCGTGCACCCCGTGACCGCACTGCAGAGCGAGTACTCGCTGTGGACCCGTGACCCCGAGGCCGAGATCCTGCCGGTGCTCGCCGAACTGGGCATCGGGTTCGTCCCCTTCAGCCCGCTCGGCAAAGGTTTCCTGACCGGCACCGTCGACACCGCGGCCGACTTCGCCGCCGGGGACATCCGCGCCACGATCCCGCGCTTCACGGCCGAGAACCGGACGGCGAACCAGGCGCTCGTCGCGCATGTCGCCGACCTCGCTGCGGCCAAGGACGCCACGCCAGGCCAGATCGCGCTGGCGTGGCTGCTCGCCCGGCAGCCGTGGATCGTCCCGATCCCCGGCACCCGACGCACCGCGCGCATCGCCGAGAACGCCGGAAGCACGTCCGTCGCCCTGTCGGCCGACGAGATGGCGGATCTCACGACCCTCGCGACGCGCCTCGGGGTGAGCGGCGACCGCTACAACCCGCAGCAGATGGCCTTCGTCGACCGTTGAGCGCATCGGTATCGTGAGGCGGGTGACCTCCGCCCGCAGCTATCCCGCGACCATCGCGGCGGCGGTCGATCACGAGAGCGTCGTCCGCAAGTCGCGCTTCGTCACCCGCATCGAGCCCGTCTCCTCGGTCCAGCAGGCCGAGGTCGTGATCGCCGGGATCCGCAAGCGGGCGTGGGATGCCAACCACAACTGCACCGCCATGGTCACCGGGCTCCTCGGCGATCAGGCCCGGTCATCGGACGACGGAGAACCGTCAGGCACCGCGGGCATCCCGATGCTGGAGGTGCTGCGGCGACGAGAGCTCACCGATGTGGTCGCGGTCGTGACCCGCTACTTCGGGGGCGTGAAGCTCGGTGCCGGAGGGCTGGTGCGCGCGTACTCGTCCGCCGTGTCCGAAGCGCTCGACCGGGCGTCTCTCGTGCGACGGGCCGCGCTCCGCCAGGTCACACTCGAGGTTCCGCACGCGGACGCCGGTCGATACGACAACCTGCTCCGCGACTGGGCCGCGCATCACGGGGCGACACTCGGCGATCCCACGTATGCGGCCATGGCCACGCTCGAGCTGTGGGCTCCCGAGGCAGAGCTCCCCCGGCTCACCGATGACATCGCCGCCGCCTCCGCCGGCTCGATCGTCCCCGTCGTCGGCGTCGAGCGCATCGTCGACGTGCCGGGCTGATCCCGCTTTCGCGCGATTCTGAGGACGTGGATCCGGGCAGACCCACAACAACCGCCGGATATCCTGGATGCCGCGGTCGCGGAGGGAGAGCGATGTTCGACAGTCCGCTCTCGGCTTCGGCCTACGAGATCCTCGAGGTCGACCCCGCCGTCGACGACATCGAGTTGCGCCGCGCCTACCGTCTCCGCCTGCGCCAGACGCACCCCGACACCGGCGGCGATGCGGCGGTGTTCATCCAGGTGCAGCGCGCGTGGGAACTGGTCGGCACCGTCGAGAGCCGTGCCGCCTACGACCGCCGCACCGGAGTGGCCGGTTCATCCACCGCCGGCGCAGGAGGCACCACCGACTCGACCGCGGGCTGGAGCGGATGGCGTCCGCCCGCGGCCCGCACCGACACCCGTCCACGCGCCCGGTCCTACGGTCACCCCGGCGGCTGGCGTCGTGAGCGCTACCTCGCACTGATCCGCGAATGGGCGGGACGCGGCGTCGAGGTCCCCGATCCGTACGACCCCGCGCTCGTGCGCTCCGCCCCGCGCGATCTGCGCCGACTCCTCGCCGACGCGCTCGCGGAGGAGGCCACGGCCCGCACGGTCTCCGATCTCGGCATGGGATACACGGTGTGGCACGACGTCGCGGTCGGAACCGATGCCGACGACAAGCTCGATCACGTGGTGCTGGGGCCTTCAGGACTGTACGGCGTGATGTCGGAGGACTTCGGCGGAGTGGTCGGCTTCCGTCGCGGAGAGATCACCGGCCCGAGCGTGGGCACCCGCGCACCGGTCACCGCGGCCCTGGGCCGGATGCGCGCCGTCGCCAAAGCCGCGCGCGTCAAGTTCGGCGGCGCGATCATCGTGCTGCCCGACGACGACCTCGCCCAGGCCGTCACCCCGCTCGGCACGAGTCGCGGAGTGCCAGTCGTCGTCGTGCGGCGCAGCGCGCTGGCGATGGTCCTGCGCCAGGGTGTCCCCCAGGCGCGTGCTATCGGCGGCAACGAGCTGTTCGACGTGCGCACCCGATTGCAGCAGACCGTCCGCTTCGTCTGAGCACCGGCCGGAGTGGGCGGAGGACTCGGGAATCCCGACCTCCGCCCACTGACCGCGCGTCAGCTCAGTCGACGCCGTCGGAGGAGCGCGGAGCCCACGACCAGCATCAGCCCTCCGAACAGCAGGCCGACCGACAGCGTCCCACCGGTCACCGCCAGCGTGGGCGGCGGCGGCGGGAAGACCCGCGTGGTCGTCTCCGAGGTCGGCGGGTCGATGGGGTCTCCCCCGGGCGGGGTGCCCGTGGCCGTCGCGACGTTGCGCACCTGACCGCTGCGCACATCGGCAGCCGTCACGGTGTGCGGAGGAACCGTGCAGGTCATCTGCTCCCCGGAGGCCAGGCTGGTCGCCGGGCAGGTGACCGCTCCGGCCGTGGGGTCGGACACCACGATGTCCGCGATGGTCTGCGCACCGGTGTTCGTCACGATGATCGTCCACTCGATGCGGTCACCGGGATCGGTCACACCGTTGCCGTTCACGTCGACCGGGTTGGCGCGCTTCTCGAGTCCGAGAGAGTTGTCCCCGTCGAAGGGCACCTCGACGGTCGACGGCGGCGACACCGGAGGCTGCCCCGAAGGAGGAGTGCCCGTCGCGGTCGCGGTGTTCGTCAGCAGCCCCGCGTCCACATCGGCCTGCGTCGTCCGGTACTCGGCCGTGCACGTGACGATCTGGCCGGGCAGCACGCTTGCGGCGCCCGCCGGGCATTCGATGGCGGACAGCGACCCGGATCCGGAGAACGCCGTCTCATCGACCGTCACGTCGGTGAGAGTGACGTTACCCGTGTTGGTGACCACGAAGGAGTACGAGAGGGTCTGCCCCACGGTCGTCATGGTCTCCGGCGTCGCGGACTTCACGATGCTCACACCGGGCGCCGGGTCCACCGGGACCTCGGTCGTCGAGGGAGGCGAAACCGGCGGGGTGCCCGTCGGCGGAACACCCGTCGCGGTGGCCGAGTTCGACACGCTCCCGGCATCCACATCCGCCTGCGTCAGCACGTAGGTCGCGGTGCACACCACCTGGAGACCTGGAGCCAGTGACGCCGCCCCGGCGGGACACGTCGGAACAGGCGCCGTCCCCGACCCCGTGAAGGTCCCCTCATCCACCGTCACATCCGTGAGGGTGACGTTGCCCGTGTTGGTCACCACGAACGAGTACGTGATCTCCTGACCCACCACATACGCGTCAGCGGTGTTCGGGCTCGCCGACTTCACCACCGAGATCCCGGGGTCCGGCCCCACCGGCACCTCCACGGTCGAGGGCGGCGAGACAGGAGGCGTGCCCGTCGGCGGCGTACCCGTCGTCGTCGCGGTGTTCGTCACGCCACCGGCATCCATGTCCGACTGCGTCACCACATACGAGGCGGTGCACGTCACGTCCGTTCCCGGTGCGAGAGATGCGGCACCCGCAGGGCACGTCACGACGGGAGCCGTCCCCGTGCCCGAGAACGCGGTCTCCGTCACGGTGACCCCCGTCAACGTCACGTTGCCGGTGTTGGTCACCAGGAAGGAGTAGTTGATCGTCTGCCCCGCAGCCGTCAACTGCTGCAGATCAGCGGACTTCACCACCGTCATCGCCGGAGCCGGATCCACCGGGACCTCCGTCGTCGACGGCGGCGACACCGGAGGAGTGCCCGTCGGCGGAGTACCGGTCGTCGTCGCGGTGTTCGTCACACCACCCGCATCGATATCGGCCTGGGTCACCACATACGACGCGGTACAGGTCACGTCCGTTCCCGGGGCGAGAGATGCGGCGCCCGCAGGGCACGTCACGACGGGAGCCGTGCCCGTGCCCGAGAACGCCGTCTCCGTCACCGACACGTCGGTGAGCGTCACGTTGCCGGTATTGGAGACGAGGAACGAGTAGTTGATCGTCTGGCCCGCAGCCGTCAGCTCCTGCAGATCAGCGGACTTCACCACCGTCATCGCCGGAGCCGGATCCACCGGGACCTCCGTCGTCGACGGCGGCGACACCGGAGGGGTGCCCGTCGGCGGAGTACCCGTCGTCGTGGCCGTGTTCGTGACGCCCCCGGCATCCATGTCGGCCTGCGTCACCACGTAGGAGGCGGTGCACGTCACGTTGGCCCCCGGGACCAGCGAGGCCGCTCCGGCGGGACACGTCACGACCGGAGCCGTGCCCGTGCCCGAGAACGCCGTCTCCGTGATCGTGACGTCGGTGAGAGTGACGTTGCCGGTGTTGGTCGCCACGAACGAGTAGTTGATCGTCTGCCCCGCAGCCGTCAGCTCCTGCAGATCGGCCGACTTCACCACCGTCATCGCCGGGGCCGGGTCCACCGGGACCTCGGTCGTCGACGGCGGCGACACCGGCGGGGTACCCGTCGGCGGGACACCCGTCGCGGTGGCGGAGTTCGACACGCTTCCGGCATCCACATCCGCCTGGGTCAGCACATACGTCGCGGTGCACACCACCTGAAGACCCGGAGCCAGTGACGCCGCCCCCGCAGGACACGTCGGAACAGGCGCCGTCCCCGACCCCGTGAAGGTCCCCTCATCCACCGTCACATCCGTGAGGGTGACGTTGCCCGTGTTGGTCACCACGAACGAGTACGTGATCTCCTGACCCACCACGTACGCGTCAGCGGTGTTCGGGCTCGCCGACTTCACCACCGAGATCCCGGGAGTGGGATCGACAGGCACCTCCACCGTCGAGGGCGGCGAGACAGGAGGCGTGCCCGTCGGCGGCGTACCCGTCGTCGTGGCCGTGTTCGTCACACCACCCGCATCGATATCGGCCTGCGTCACCACATACGACGCGGTACAGGTCACGCTGGCTCCCGCCGCGAGAGATGCCGCGCCCGCAGGACACGTCGCCACGGGAGCGGTGCCCGTGCCGGAGAACGCCGTCTCCGTCACCGAGACGTCGGTGATCGTCACGTTGCCCGTGTTGGTCACGAGGAACGAGTAGTTGATGGTCTGCCCCGCAGCCGTCAGCTCCTCGAGGTCGGCCGTCTTCGCCACGGTCAAGGCGGGAGCAGGCACGACCGGGATCTCGAGAGTCGACGGCGGCGACACCGGAGGCGTGCCCGATGGCGGCGTGCCGGTCGCCGTCGCCGTGTTGTCGAGGGAGTCGGCGCGATAGTCGGCCGTGGTCGTCGTATAGGTCGCCTGACACGTGACCTGCGCGGCCGGCGCCAGCGATGCCGCGCCCGCCGGGCAGGTGACCACGGGAGCGGTGCCGGTTCCGGTGAACGCCGTCTCCGCCACCGACACGTTGGAGAGCGTGACGTTGCCCGTGTTCGTCACCAGGAACGAGTAGGTGATCGCCTGGCCCGCGGAGGTGATCTCGGTGGTGTTCGCGCTCTTGACGAGCGTGATCGCGGGAGCGGCCGCAGCAGGCACCGTCACGGAGGAGGGAGGAGACACCGGAGGGGTGAGGATGCCGGGAGGGGTTCCCGTCGCCGTCGCGGTGTTGGACAGCGAGCCCCTGTCGATGTCGGCCTGGGTGAGTGTGTAGCTCGCGGTACACGTCGTCGATGCACCCGCAGCCAGGGTGGTCGTCGGACACACGGCGGGAGACATCGTTCCGGTGCCGTTGAACGCGGTCTCGGTGACGGCGACACCCGTGAGCGTCACGTCGCCCGTGTTGGTCACCAGGAACGAGTAGTAGATGACCTGTCCGACGGTGAACGCTTCCGGCCCCGACGGCGTCGCGGTCTTGAGCACCGAGATGCCGGGGTTCGCTGCGGCGATGGTGAGGGCGTAGTCCTCCACTTCACCGGTGATGGCCGCACCCGTCGGGGTCGCCGGCGTCAGGTCGGTGCCGCTCGCGATCCGGAATCGGGCGAATGTGGGGCCCGCGACCGTCTGGGAGATGATGCCCGGCCAGGTGAGCGTCACCGACGAGCCGTCCGGGGTTCCCGCCGGCACGGGTGCCGAGACCCCTTCGTTGGCGTCGAACACGCCGTTCCGGTTGAAGTCGACCCAGCCGACGAGAGTGGCGGTCGTGCCGGGCGCCTTGTTCGCGACCAGCACCGAGACCGAATAACTGCTGGTGATGCCTGCCGTGATGGGGCTGAACGTGGAGACGCCGTTCTCGTCGTTGATGACCTGGTTCGGGGCCGTGCCGCCGACCTGGTTGTCGCCGGTGGCGTTCGCGCTGTACTGCATCGCGGTCTCGGCATCGGCCGACCAGCCGAGGTAGGTCGCAGCGTTCAGCTCGTGGGAGACGGAACCGTAGCTGGCGGGTGCGTCGCCGAAGTCGTCGGGGACCGTGGCGCACGAGGGGTTGAAGCCGTCGATGCCCTCCCCACCGCTCTGCGCGCGGTAGCCGCGGACCACGATGTCGCTGGTGCCGGTCGTGTCTCCGGGGCCGCAGCGCGGGGTCGGGGTCTGCAGCCCGCCGTTCGTGTTGAAGTCCTGCCCGATGGTGAGGACCGTCGGTGTGGCGGCGAGGTTGACGCGGAGCTGCCCCGCCCCGGTGAGGATCATCGGTCGGCAGGTGATCTGCACGGACGACGGCCAGCGCGCCCCGTTGTCGCCGACGTAGGTCGTACCCGTGATGCGGTGCACGAACGTGTTGGCCGGGCAGGTTCCGGTCTGCAGGTTTCCACGGCTCTGGTCGTAGACCGGGCCGTTGATCCAGGTGGGGTTCACGGTGCCGGTGATGACGCCGGCATTGCTCACCGTGATCGTCGAGCACTGAAGAGCGAAGCGCACCAGGATCGAGTTCGCGTTGGGGCTGACAGGAGAGGTCTGCTGACGGTTCTCGGTCTGCACCCCGGTGAGGACGGAGTTCGACGGACACTCGGTCGGTGCGGTCAGATCCTTGTCCGATCCGACGATCGGGCCCTCGTAGGACGGCCCGAGGTACAGCTGTGCGGCATCACCGGGGGCGGCGCTCGCCGTCGTCGCAGGGACGACGAGCCCTGCCATCACGAGAGTCAGCAGCGCGACGACGGCGAAAGGCTTCCGACGCGCGCGGGAGACACGAAGACGAGCCAGAAACGATCTGCGGTGCTCTTCTCGCGCAGACGACAGGGCGCCGGACTGGCTGTTCTGAGACGGCATCGAGGCTCCCTCGGTTTCACTCGAGCGACCACCCCGCCACCCAAGCTGTGATTTTGCCCAGAGTAACGGAGGGCTTGGCGGATTCCCAGGACTTTTTTGTGACCTCACCTGGGTTAGATCTCCGGTCCTCCCCGCCGCCGGCCGCGGCATGCCGGAATGCTTTCTTTTGAGTTATTCAAAAAACAAGGTAGCCTCAGGGGATGGAGACAGAACTCGACTCGGCGCTTCGCGGTGCTGGGCTTCGGGCGACCGCGGGCCGCGTCGCCGTTCTCGAGGCTCTCGACTCCATGGCCCATACGGATGCGGAACGGGTCTACCGTGCCGTGTCCGAAGTGCTGCCGACCACGTCGATCCAGTCGGTGCACAACATCCTCGCGGACCTGACGACGGCGGGTCTCATCCGCCGGATCGAACCGGCAGGTTCCGCAGCGCTCTACGAGCGGCGCATCGACGACAACCACCACCACGTCGTCTGCACCTCCTGCGGTGCGATCGGCGATGTGGACTGCGTCGTCGGCGAAGCGCCGTGTCTCACCCCGTCATCGACGGGGGGATTCACCGTCCAGACAGCCGAAGTCACCTTCTGGGGCCTCTGCCCCAGTTGCCAGAACGCCGCGTAGGAGCAGTCCGCCGAGCACCCGTCCCCGGATGGGGGTGTTCGTCGCACCCACGCGGAGAAGGAGAACACCATGACGAAACCTGCCACCACCACGCAGGCCGGAGCCCCGATCGCGAGCGACACGCATTCGCTCACCGTCGGCGCCGACGGCCCCACCGTCCTGCACGACCACTACCTGGTCGAGAAGATCGCGGCCTTCAACCGCGAGCGGGTGCCGGAGCGCAACCCGCATGCGAAGGGCGGCGGCGCGTTCGGCGAGTTCGTCGTCACCGAAGACGTGTCCGCCTACACACGGGCAGCCGTCTTCCAGCCGGGAGCGACCAGCGAGACCCTCATCCGCTTCTCCTCGGTCGCCGGCGAGCAGGGCTCTCCCGACACCTGGCGCGACGTGCGCGGCTTCTCGCTCCGCATGTACTCCGAGGAGGGCAACCTCGACATCGTCGGCAACAACACTCCGACGTTCTTCCTGCGCGACGCGATCAAGTTCCCGGACTTCATCCACTCGCAGAAGCGACTGGGCGACTCGGGCCTGCGCGACCCCGACATGCAGTGGGACTTCTGGACCCTGTCGCCGGAGAGCGCCCACCAGGTCACGTACCTCATGGGCGACCGCGGTCTCCCCCTCACCTGGCGCCACATGAACGGCTACGGCTCGCACACCTACTCCTGGATCAACGCCGCGGGCGAGGTCTTCTGGGTGAAGTACCACTTCATCTCGCAGCAGGGTGTCGAGGCGATGAGCAACGAAGAGGCCGAGCAGCTCGCCGGGTCGGACGCCGACCACTACCGTCGCGACCTGTTCCGGTCGATCGCCGACGGCGAGTTCCCGAAGTGGGACCTCTACGTGCAGATCATGCCGTACGACGAGGCCAAGGACTACCGGTTCAACCCGTTCGACCTCACCAAGACCATCTCCAAGAAGGACTACCCGCGCATCAAGGTCGGCACCCTGACCCTGAACCGCAACCCGGAGAACTTCTTCGCGCAGATCGAGCAGGCCGCCTTCTCGCCATCGAACCAGGTGCCCGGAACCGGCATCTCCCCGGACAAGATGCTGATGGGGCGCATCTTCGCCTACCCGGATGCCCAGCGCCACCGCATCGGTCCGAACTACAACCAGCTGCCGGTGAACCAGCCGCACGCGAGCGAGGCCCGCAACTACCAGCACGAGGGCTCGATGCGCTACAAGTTCAACGACGCCGAGCACCGCACCTACCAGCCGAACTCCTACGGAGCGGCAGGCGGACCGGAGGCCGATCCGTCGAAGGGCATCGAGGTGAACTGGGAGGCCGACGGCGAGATCCAGCGCTCCGCCGCGACCCTGCACGCCGAGGACGACGACTTCGGTCAGCCGGGCACGCTCTACCGCGACGTGTTCGACGGTGAGCAGCGCGCACGCTTCCTGGAAACCCTGACCGGTCAGGGGCGTTCGATCACGGTCGACGCCATCCGCGAGCGCTTCTTCCAGTACTGGACGAACGTCGACGCCGAGCTCGGTGCCGCTCTGCGCGATCGGGTCTGATCCATCGCACCCGCGGAGACATCGTCTTCGCACCGAAACCCCCTTCTGCGCCCGGCGACAGGAGGGGGTTTCGTCATGGGAACGTTCTGCGCCGACGCCCCGTTGCCGCGGGCATCGCGAGCGCGGTGCTCGGCTCCTCGTCGTGCTCTGAGCCTCGCGTCCGCGAACAGGGCCAAGATGGAGAGGTGGCCGTCCCTCTCTCCGACCTGACCAGCATGCCCGCACCCCAACACGTGTACGCCGCCGACGGCACCCGGCTGGCGACCTACACCTGGGGTGAGTTCGACGCGCCGGTCGTGGTCATCGTGCACGGCTTCGCATCGAACGCCCGCGACAACTGGGTGCTCACGGGCTGGGTGCGCGAGCTCACGCGTGAGGGCTACCGCGTGCTGGCGCTGGACCAGCGCGGGCACGGCCTCAGCGAGAAGCCGCACGACCCCGACGGCTATCGCATCCGCACCCTGGTCACCGACGTCGAGACCGTGATGGACACGTACCTCGTCGACGATGCGTTCTACGTCGGGTACTCCCTCGGCGCGCGGGTGGGCTGGGAGGTCGTCCGCGAGCTTCCGCATCGCATCGGACGGGCGGTGCTCGGAGGCGTGCCGGACGGCATCCCCCTCGCGCGGCTCGACCTCGATCAGGTGCGCGCCTACATCGCCGACGGCACGCCGGTGGCCGACCGGACGACGCAGAACTACATCGCGCTGACCGAGCGGGTGCCCGGCAACGACCTGCAGGCGCTCGTCGCACTCGCCGAGGGCATGCGGGCATCGGGCATGATCGACCCCGATCCCTCGGATGCGCCGAAGCGACCGATCCTCTTCGCCACCGGTTCGAAAGACGCGATCATCGAGGGCTCGCGCGCCTTGGCCGCAGCGGCTCCCGACGGCCGGTTCTTCGAGATCCCGAACCGGAACCACTTCAACGCCCCTGGTTCCCGCGACTTCAAGGAAGCGGCCGTGGCGTTCCTCGCCGAGTCCTAGCCCTCAGGCGCGCGGTTCACACACGTATGGCCCGGTCGACAGGCGACCGGGCCATGCGTCGGGATGCGCTCAGACGGCGGCAGCCTCGTCGCGCTTCGGCAGCACCCATCCCGCACGCGGGAAGTGGCAGGTGTAGCCGTTCGGGTACTTGATCAGGTAGTCCTGGTGCTCCTCCTCGGCCTCCCAGAAGGGACCGGCCGGCTCGATCGTGGTGACGGCCTTCGCGGGCCAGAGACCGGAGGCGTCGACGTCGGCGATCGTGTCCCGCGCGACCGTCTCCTGCTCCGGGGTGAGCGGGAAGATCGCGGAACGGTAGCTCGATCCGATGTCGTTGCCCTGACGGTCCTTGGTCGACGGGTCGTGGATCTGGAAGAAGAACGCGAGGATATCGCGGTACGTCGTCTTCGTCGGGTCGAACACGATCTCGACCGCCTCGGCGTGGCCGGGGTGGTTGCGATAGGTCGCGTGATCGTTCGAGCCGCCGGTGTAGCCGACGCGGGTGTCGAGCACGCCGGGCTGGCGGCGGATCAGGTCTTCCATGCCCCAGAAACAGCCGCCGGCGAGCACGGCGGTCTCGGTTCCAGGGGTGCGGGTGATGTTTCCGTCGTCGGTCATGACTGCTCCTCAGCGGTGTCGGGGGTGTGGGTGGTGGTGGTGGGGCGTGCGAAGAGGGCGCTGTAGCGACCGTACCCCTCTTCCTCCAGGCTGTCGGCCGGGATGAAGCGGAGGGCCGCGGAGTTCATGCAGTAGCGCAGCCCGCCCTCGGCGCGGGGTCCGTCGTCGAAGACGTGTCCGAGGTGGCTGTCCGCGCCCGCGGAACGGGCCTCGGTGCGCTTCATCCACAGTGACCGGTCGGTGCGCGTGGTCACCGCGTCCGCATCGATGGGCTTCGTGAAGCTCGGCCAGCCGGTACCGCTGTCGAACTTGTCGGTCGACGAGAACAGGGGCTCGCCGGACACGACGTCGACGTAGATGCCGTCGTCGTGGTTGTTCCAGTAGGCATTGCGGAACGGCGGTTCCGTGGCATCCTGCTGCGTCACCTCGTACTGCAGCGGGCTGAGACCGCTGACGGCCTCGGGGGTCTTGCCGTAGTCGTTCGACATGATCTGACTCCTTCTCCGACGTCGCTGGCTGCGCCGTCTCAGAGAAGAACCGACGAGCGGCCCGATTTGGTCCCGCAGCCCTGGGAACGGGCTGTGAGTTTTCAGGCCGCTCGCGCGGGCGAGGCCGAGACCCTCCGAGTCGATAGAGTTGCCTCCGCACTGCACACCTCCGAGGGGAACCCACGCATGTCCGTTGGACTTCTGGCCGTCGTCGACGACATCCTGAGCGCCGCGATGAAGGCCTCGGCCAAAGCGGCCGGAGTCGTGATCGACGATGCCGCGGTGACCCCGCAGTACGTGCAGGGCCTCACTCCGGCCAGGGAACTCCCCGTCGTCGGCAAGATCGCCCTGGGCTCGCTGGCGAACAAGTTCCTGATCATCATCCCGGTGGCGTTGCTGCTCACCGCGTTCGCGCCGTGGGTGCTGCCGTATCTGCTGATCCTGGGCGGGGCCTACCTCTGCTTCGAGGGCGCGGAGAAGGTGCTGGAGTGGTTCGGCGTGCAGCACGGCCACGCCGACGAGGGCGCGCGCGACGAGAGGAAGCTGGTGCTGGGCGCCGTGCGCACCGACCTGATCCTCTCCACCGAGATCATGCTCATCTCGCTCGCGAGCCTCGAGAAGGGGCTCGACATCTGGGCGACGCTGGCCATCCTCGCCGTGATCGCCCTCCTCATGACGGGCGTCGTCTACGGTGCGGTCGCGCTGCTCGTGAAGATCGACGACATCGGCCTGAAGATGGCGAAGAATCCGGTGCAGCGCGTGCGCCACACCGGCACCAGGATCGTGCGCTCGATGCCGGCGGTGTTCCGCTTCATCAGCATCCTCGGCACGGTCGCGATGCTCTGGGTCGGCGGCCACCTGGCGCTCGTGAACCTGGGCGAGGTGGGGCTGCACGTCACCACCGACCTGCTGCACGGGATCGAGCACGCCCTGGAGCCGGCCGGCGGATTCGTGGTCTGGCTGGTCGAGACTGTCGTGTCGGCGATCGCGGGCCTCGCACTGGGGCTGCTGATCGTCGGGATCGTGCTCGGCATCGCGCGGCTCTTCGGCAAGACGCCCAGCTTCCACGAGGGCGAAACCTCCCCCGCCGACGTGCACGTCTGAGTCGCACCCCGTTCGAGCCACACCCGCTCCCGAGCCGCACCCGCGTCTGAGCGAACCCGCGTCCGAGCCGCACCCGCGCCCGCGTCTCACCCAACCCGCACACACCCACGCGCCCGCGCCTCACCCCAAGCACCCGCGCGGCACGCAGTCACGCCGCGATGTCGTAGCGCGCTCTTCCCCCGAGTCTCGGCCTGCGTTCCGGATCGACGTTCGGCGGTGGGATGAGCCATACCCGCGCCGCGAACCCGACCCCTTCGATCCTGATCTCCCAGTCGTTGTCATGGATGCGGTGGTGACAGCTCTCGCAGAGCAGCACCCCGTTGTCGAGGTCGGTCGGCCCGGTATCACGCTGCCACCAACGCAGGTGATGCGCCCTGGTCAGCTGCGGCGCGAGCCCGCACATCACACAGCCGCCGTCACGCTCCACCAGCGCAAGCCGCTGAGCACGGGTGAACAGCCGCTTCTCACGACCCCAGTCGAGGATCTCGCCTCCACCGCCGAGCACGACGGGGATGATGCCGCCGCCCGCCGCCATCCGACGACAGGCGGCGATGCTGACCGGCTCATCGAGGCCATCGACCGTCGCGAACCCGCTGCCGCCGGTCAGGTCGTCGAGCCCCACCCGCACGACGACCGTCGCTCCGGACACGGGAAGGCCGCCGTTGTCGCAACCGCTCGCGTGTGCGCAGATCTCGGCGAGCGCATCGGCCTGCAGCATCGCGATCGTGCGTCGATCGGCATCGGGCGCCTCGGGATCGAGCACGTGCGCCCTGGCCTGGAACGTCGCAGTGACGTAGGCCTGGATCGCTGCCTTCACCGGAGCGCCGGAAGCGACGTCGGTCTGCAGCGTCAGGTGCAGCGACCCGTCGCGCTCGAACATCGTCAGCGAGCGCCGCGATCGGGCCTCGTCCTCGCGCGGCGCCACACCGTCGGGGTCGAGCCAGGCCTCGGCGTGCACGACCAGCTTGCGCACGTCGTCGAGCGACAGCCCTGCCGCACGTTCGACGAGAAGTCGCTCGGCTTCGATGATCCGCTCCAGACCGACCTTCAGCCGGGCCCGATCGAGCAGGGTCACGATCGACGCCGCTGCTGCGGCGCTCAGCGCGCCCGTGCCGATCGCCCGTTGGACCGCGGGATAACGCGGCGGCAGCGGCTCGCCGAGCAGGTTCGCCCGGGGAGCCGTGGCCTCCCCCACCTTCACCAGGCGCACCGCATCCCCCGTCGATCCGCCGGTCGTCGCGGCGATCATGGTCGCGGGGCTGCGGAACCCCTGCTCCTTCGCCAGGCTCGCCGCTCCCAGTTCCGGGCGCGACTCGCGCGCGATGCTCGCCGCGATCTCGGCGTGGATGCCGTCGAGGCGACGCTGCACCAGCCCCATCGTGCGATGCGCCTCGAGCAGCTGCGCTCTGGTCAGCTCGGCCGCGTTCGACGCATCCGCCCACACGTCTTCGAGGCACTCCACGGCCTCGAGGAGAGGGCTCAGATGCGGGTTCGCCATACCGCCAGTTTAGAACATATCTTCGATATATCGGAGGGGTGTGGATAAGTCGGTGCGCCCCGGTGCCGTAGTCTCATCGCCATGTCCGCCACCTCGCCGTCGCCGAAGTCCCGCAGCACGAAGCGCGACGCCGACCGCTGGTTCCGCGAGCAGGGCCTTCCGACCTTCGTGCCGCTGCGGCGCTGGTTCACCGACCTCCCCCGTCGCGTCGCACCCCTCATCGCCTGGGTCGCGGTGGCCGCCTACCTCTTCCAGGACGGGATCGAGGTCGTGTTCGACCTCGCCCTCGACGACGACTCGATCGGGTGGGAGTTCCTGATCGTCCCCCTCGCCCTGATCATCTTCCTGCTGGCGGTGGGCCTCGCCTGGGCGGCCTACTTCCTCGTCCGGGCCCTGCTGCGGCGTCTCCCTGCGGGGATCGGCACGGCGGTCGCCGTCGTCCTGATCGCCGTCAGCCTCGCCTTCACGATCGTCTACGACTACAGCACGCATCCGAACTCGACGGTGGGGCCGATCCTGCGCACGGCGCTCGTGCTCGCCCTCTGCGTCCTGGTGACGGGCATGGGCGGCGGCGCCATGATCTCCTGGGCCTCGCGACTCGCGGTGCGCAACGCCTCGGCGATCGGGCACATGGCATCGATCGCGCTGCCCGTGATCCTCATGCTGGTGGTGTTCTCGTTCTTCTCCGCCGAGGTCTGGCAGATGGCCTCCGCGCTGTCATGGGGATCGATCGCCCTCGTCGGCCTCGTCGTCGCGGTGCTCGCCGGCATCGTCGTGCTACGCGTCAGCGCGTCGGAGATCGACGACGACGCCCAGGCTCCGACTACCGAGCAGCGAGCCGCGCTGCTCATCGACACCCCGGCGGAAGGGCGTCCTGCACCCGAGCGGCCGGGGCGCCTGCACGCTCCGCAGCGCATCAACATCCTGCTCGCGATGACCGTCGCGCAACTCGTGCAGGCTCTGTTCTTCGCCGGGCTCCTCGCGGCGCTGCTGATCGTGATCGGAGGCATCGCGATCCCCCAGGGCGTCGTCGGCATCTGGCTCGGTCCCAGCAGCGCCGCCCAGCCGCTCGCGGTGCAGCCCCTGGAGTTCTTCGGGGCGAAGCTGCCGCTCACCGTCAACCTGCTCAAGGCCGCGACTCTGCTCGCCGTGATCGCCGCCCTCCCCTTCGTGTTCTCGGCCGTGAGCGAGGCCCGCTACCGGGAGCGGTTCTTCGACCCGATCATGGCCGACATGCGGCGGGCGATCCTCGTGCGCGAGGCCGTCAGCACGGCGCCGGCGCGCCGCTCCTCGTAACTGTTCGGTCGCAGCGCGCCCGAACGGCGCTCCTCCTGCTAGCGTCGGCGATGCGCACCCGAGCGCCGACGAAGGATGCGCACCCGAAGCGCAGAAGAAGAGGGACCGCCCGCCGATGACAGCCGTGCGAATCAGGGATGCCGAGACCGCCGATCTCGAGACGATCACCGCGATCCACAACCATGCCGTGCTGCACACCACCGCGATCTGGAACGAGGAGGCGGTCGACCTCGCCGATCGCGTCGCCTGGCTGGCGGATCGCACCGCCCGCGGCTGCCCGGTCATCGTGGCCGTCGACGACACCGGGGTGCTGGGATACGCGTCGTACGCGCAGTGGCGCCCGCACAGCGGATACCGTCACACGGTCGAGCACTCGGTGTACGTGCGCGACGGTCAACACGGTCGGGGCATCGGCACCACGCTGATGACGGCCCTCCTCGAGCGTGCCAGGGCGGCCGGGATGCACGTGATGATCGCGGGGGTCGAGAGCGGCAACGCGGCCTCCATCGCCCTGCACCAGCGATTGGGCTTCGTCGAGGTCGGCCGCATGCCGCAGGTCGGCGCGAAGTTCGGACGCTGGCTCGATCTGAGCATGCTGCAACTCGTGCTCGACGATCGGCCCGAACCCGACAGCGAACTCGGCACCGAACCCCGCACCGAACCCCGCACCGGATCCTGACGATGAACCTGCTGCAGTGGTTCGTCGACGCCTTCAACTCGCAGTGGATGCTGCCCGGCGGCCAGACGCTCCTGGTGCGTGAAGTCGTGGGCAACGCCTTCGGTCTCGCGAGCGCCCTCGGAGGGATGCGCCGCAAGGTGTGGGCGTGGCCGGTCGGCATCATCGGCAACGTGCTGCTGCTCACGGTCTTCCTCGGCTCGGCCCTCAGCCCCGACCCGTCGCTGCCGCACCTGCTGGGTCAGGCCGGGCGACAGATCATGTTCATCGCCGTCGCGATCTACGGCTGGATCCGCTGGCGCAATCTCGACGGCGGACGCGTCGTCCCCCGCTGGGCCCCGACCGGCGCGCGCATCGGCATCGTGCTGGTCATGATCGTCGGCACGGTCGCCCTGACCCCGCTGTTCCGGCTGCTCGGATCGTGGGAGCCCGTCTGGGCCGACGCCTGGACGTTCGTCGGGTCGCTGCTCGCCACGTACGGCATGGCGAAGGGCTGGACCGAATTCTGGCTGATCTGGATCGCCGTCGACGTGGTCGGGGTGCCGCTGCTGTTCGGCTCCGGCTACTACGCCACCGGCCTCATGTACGTCTTCTACGGCGTCTTCACGGCGGTCGGCTTCGTGATCTGGTGGCGTGCACAGCGCACGGCCGCACCGCCGATCGAGATCATTCCGCCCGACCCGAGCCCCCGACGGCCGGAGGAGGAAGAGCTCGCCTGAGCCCGCCCTCCCCCGGCATCCCCTCCGACCCGATGCCGCCCCTCCTCGGCACGAGATCGGTGGTCACACGCGCGGCCGCTCCGTGGCAGCGCGCCCGCCGGTGAGAGCCATGGCGTCGGCCGCCCACGCCGTGAGGCGCTCGAGGGGTCCCTTCCCCGCGGTGCGCGTCCAGATGAGCGCGCCGCCCATCATGAGCAACGACAGGGCGACCCACACCAGCACGGGGTTCGGCAGCCAGGTGCCGGCACCCGCCAGGATCAGGACCGCCTGGAGCACGTAGCCGGTGAGCGGAACCGCACCGTAGGCCGCCAGGGGCAGCACGATCCATCTCGCGTAGCGCGTCACCAGCAGGCAGAGGCCGAGGATGGCGACCGCGAATCCGCCGGAGGCCAGCACCTCGAGCACTCCACCCGAGTGTGCGGAGGCGCTGATCACGGCATGCAGCATCTGCGCCGGCGGATCCTGCGCCACGACGCGCTCGATATAGGACTGTTCACCTCCGGTGACGTCGTCACCGCCGAAGAGCGAAGCCTTGCCGGGGTCGTAGCACGCCACCACTCCGTCGCTCTTCTGGCAGGTGAGTCCTGACACGTCGACCTCGTCGCCCGGAGTCGTGCTGAGCGAGCTCGACGCGGAGGCCGCGTTGTCGATCTCCGGCTGCGATCCGGAGAGCAGACCGCCCAGCGAGTAACCGCCGATCGCGATCAGGGCACCGCACACGACCATGACGGCGGCGGTCTTCACACGCGTCAGGTCGAGCCGGCCGATGACGAGCCCCGCGCACAGCAGCGCCGCCCAGACCGTGATCGGGTAGGTGCCGAACAGCACGAGCGACACTCCTGGCCCGCTCAGGTCCGGCGACAGCGTGCCGAGCAGTGCGAGCAGCGGCGGCCCGAAGACACCCAGCGCTGCTCCCGAGATCACGAGGGTCCTGGTGCGCAGGTGCACCGTGAACGCCGCCAGGATGTAGAGCACACCGTAGAGCGTCAGGATCACGGCGATGCCGGAGCCGAGCAGCTCGACGAAGAGCCCGATCACGAAGATCGCCGCTCCTCTCCCGACGAGCCGCAGACGGATCTTCCTCAACTCCCCCGGGGTCGCGTTCCGGGCGCCGCCGGTCATCAGTGCCAGCGACACCCCGGCCAGCAGAGCGAACAGCAGAGAGGAGCGCCCGTTCACGATGTCGAGCCACGTCGCGGGATCCGCGAGCGTGAACTCCGGGCCGATCGCGACCATCAGGTGCGCACCGAACATGCCCACCAGCGCGAGTCCGCGCGCCACGTCGACCCCGACGATGCGTGGCCGGCTCGGTACGGAGCCTTCTCGGCGGTCGGCTCGGCCGCCCGATCCGGCTGTGGAACCGTCGGCCGTCGGCGGGATGATGTGCGGTGCGCTCACGGGTGACCTCTCGAAGAATCGCGGAGAGATCAAGCTCAGCATGAGCGGTCGAGGATGCGCATCCACCCTCGGTACCCCGTCGATCCGTCGTGCGGATGAGCGTGGCGCGTCCGTGGTGCCCGAATGTGTCGGCGCATGTCGGCGACTCTGGATTCCCCGGCGCGGTTCGCCTTTCATGGAGCCCATGACCCGTCAGATCCGCTTCAACGCCTTCGACATGAACTGCGTCGCCCACCAGTCGTCCGGCCTGTGGCGGCATCCCGACGACCGGTCGCGGCAGTACAACACCATCTCGTACTGGACCGACCTGGCGAAGCTGCTGGAGAGCGCGACCTTCGACGGCATCTTCATCGCCGACGTGCTCGGCACCTACGACGTCTACGGCGGCACGAACGAGGCCGCCATCCGCAACGGCGCCCAGGTGCCGGTGAACGACCCGATCCTCCTGGTCAGCGCGATGGCCGCGGTCACCGAGAACCTCGGCTTCGGCATCACGGCCGGCACGGCGTTCGAGCACCCCTACCCGTTCGCTCGACGACTCAGCACGCTCGACCACCTCACACAGGGCCGCGTCGGCTGGAACGTCGTGACCGGGTACCTGCCCAGTGCCGCGCGGAACATGGGCCAGGAGGACCAGCTCGCCCACGACGACCGCTACGACCACGCGGACGAGTACGTCGAGGTGCTCTACAAGCTCTGGGAGGGCTCGTGGGAGGACAACGCCGTGGTGGAGGACCGCGAGCGCGGCATCTTCACCGACCCCGGCAAGGTGCACCCGATCGGGCATGAGGGGAAGCACTTCAGCGTTCCCGGCATCCACATCTCCGAGCCGTCGCCACAGCGCACTCCCGTGATCTACCAGGCCGGTGCGAGCCCGCGCGGGGTGAGGTTCGCGGCCGAGAACGCCGAGGCCATCTTCGTCGCCGCGCCGTCGAAGGAGGTGCTCGCCGGCACCGTGAAGCGCATCCGCGACGCCCTGGAAGCCGCGGGGCGCGACCGCTACGACGCCCGCATCTACACCCTGCTCACTGTGATCACCGCCGCCACGAGCGAAGAGGCCACCGCGAAGCACGCCGAGTACCTCTCCTACGCCAGCCCCGAGGGTGCGCTCACGTTCATGTCGGGGTGGATGGGCGTCGACCTCTCGCAGTACGCCGAGGACGAGCCGGTCGGAAACGTGGAATCGAACGCGATCCAGTCGGTGCTGCAGCACCTGAAGGAAGAGGCCGACCTCGGTCGCGAATGGACCGTCGGCGACTTCGGGCGCCACAACGCGATCGGTGGCCTCGGCCCCACGATCGTCGGCTCGGGCGAGGAGATCGCCGACGAGCTGCAGTCCTGGGTCGACGAGACCGACATCGACGGCTTCAACCTCGCCTACGCGGTCACACCCGGCACCTGGCAGGACATCATCGAGCACGTGATCCCGGTGCTGCGCGAGCGTGGCGCCTACCCCGAGGAGTATGCGCCTGGCACGCTCCGCAACAAGCTCCACGGTCGCGGCGACCGTGTGCAGGACACGCACCGCGCCGCGAAGTACCGCGTCGGCTCCTTCGCGAAGGCGTAGCCCCCTCCACCTTCGAATCGCGCGCATGGGTACTCCGCACGCCCTTTCACCACCCTTTGCGCGATTCGAAAGTCCCGCTACACGAGAGCCCTGGGAGCCAGGGTCGACAACAGCGCGAGCTTCTCGTAGCTCTCCGACCCCGGGGCTGCGGTGTAGACGAGCAGGAACTGCGACTGCTCGGGATCGATGAGGCTCTGACACGTCAGCTCGATCGGCCCGAGGCTGGGATGCACGAAGCGCTTCGTCTCGCGGGGCCGGAGCCCGACCTCGTGACGCTGCCAGATCTCGCGGAACTCGGCGCTGTGCTCCTGCAGCGAGTCGGCCATGCGGGCAGCGCGGGACGACGGGCCCCGCCGGGCGATGACCTCGCGCAGTCCCGACACCCACAGCCGCGACAGGAACCCATGCTCAGCGGGGTCGTACAGGTCCCGCGTGGACGGGTCGCGGAACCAGCGATAGCCGAGGCTCCGCTCCATACCGGTGAGGTGCGCCGTGTCGCCGGTGAGCGCGACGCCGAGGGGCGTCTGCCGCAGAGTCTCTCCGAGTTCGCTCACGATCTCGGCCGGAGTGTCCTGCAGCCGGTCGAGGATTCGCAGCATCCCCGGTCCGATGTGGTCGCCGACTCCGCCCCGCGCGGGCGGTTGATGTCCGGCGAGGCGGAACAGGTGGTCGCGCTCGTCGATCGTGAGGTGCAGCCCCTGGGCGATCGCGGCGAGCATCTGCTCCGAGGGCAGCGGCCCGTCGCCGCGTTCGAGTCGCGCGTAGTAGTCGGCCGACATGTGGCTGAGCGCGGCGACCTCTTCGCGGCGAAGCCCCTCGGTGCGACGCCTCGCGCCACGCGAAAGCCCCACGTCCTCCGGCTGCAGACTGTCTCGCCGCAGTCGCAGGAACCCCGCGAGCGCCGTCCTGTCGATGACCATCCGGCCCTCCTCCCGACGCCCCGATCCTCGCATCCGTCGGTGCGGGTATCCACTGCACGGGGAGTCCTGGTTGCGGCGACGCACAGCACGCACGCTGGAGGACGACCCCAAGGAGCACACCATGAGTCCGCGCATCCCCGACATCCGCATCCCCTCTCTCGCCGGCCGCCGTGCGGTGGTGACGGGAGGCAGCGACGGCATCGGCCTGCACATCGCCACGCGTCTCGCCCGCGCCGGAGCCGAGATCGTCTTGCCCGTGCGCAATCCGCGGAAGGGGGATGCCGCCGCCGCGACCCTCAGGGACGCCGCGCCGGGTGCGCAGGTGCAGACGACGCCGCTCGACCTCTCATCGCTCGATTCCGTCGCGGAATTCGGCGAGACGATGCGCAGGGACGGCAGCCCCGTGCATCTGCTCATCAACAACGCGGGCGTGATGAACCCTCCGGACCGGCAGACCACGGTCGACGGATTCGAGGTGCAGTACGGCACGAACCATCTCGGCCACTTCGCCCTCGTCGCGCACCTCCTGCCCGTGCTCCGTGCGGGGCGGGCGCGCGTGACCTCGCAGGTGAGCGTGGCCGCCGCCCGCGGATCGATCGACTGGCAGGACCCGAATGGGGAGAAGTCCTACGACGGGATGCGGGCCTACCGGCAGTCGAAGATCGCCCTCGGCCTGTTCGGTCTCGAACTCGACCGCCGTAGCCAGGCGCTCGGATGGGGCATCACATCGAACCTGTCCCACCCCGGAGTCGCCCCCACGAGCCTGCTGGCTGCTCGCCCGGAGCTCGGTCGCGCCGACGACACCGTCGAGGTGCGGGTGATCCGGTGGGCTTCCCAGCGCGGTCTGATCGTCGGCACGGCCGAGAGCGCCGCGCTGCCCGCCCTGTATGCGGCCGTCGTTCCGTCCGCTCTGCCCGGGCGGATGTACGGACCGCGCGGCCTGGGCCACGTGGGCGGGGCTCCGGCCGAGCAGGCTCTTTATCGCCCGCTGCGGAGCACCGCGGATGCCGCGCGCAGCTGGGACCTCTCGGAGCAGCTGAGCGACGTGACCTACCCGCGGTGACGCCTCGTCAGTCGTCGCTGCGACTGAAGATGCCGCGCAGCACGAGGAAGACCACCACGGCGACGACAGCGACGATCCCGAGCTTGAAGATGAACGCGAGGACCGAGAACAGCGCGCTCACGATCCACCACGCGATCACGACGGCGAGGATGACGCCGAGGATGGTCCAGAGGTTCTTGGTCATGCCTCCAGCCTACGGAGTCGGAGCTGCGGGAATCTCGTCGAGTGACCGGTACACGGGGAGCCCGAGCTCGTGGGCGATCTCGACGTCCTTGTCCGCGCCGGACGACTCCCCGGGCAGCCGGAGCACGGCATCGCAGTGCAGCAGCAGTCGGCGGGCGGTCTCGTACATGACGTCTCCCTCGCCGGAGCCGCCCTGCTCGAGGGTGCGCAGGACCGGCAACGCGACCCACTCCCCGATCATCGGCACGTGGCCGAGGCGGAAGATCGGACCGGACGCCTCCTCCAGGCGCGCGAGATTGCGAGCGATCAGGGCGGGGTCGCCGTTCGTGCCGGAACGGTAGGGGCCGGCGATCAGGATCAGGAGTGGTTTCATCATGGAGATGACTGTAGTCTGAATCATGCATAAACGTGCAACTTCGTGAGGAAACGTATGCTCGCTGCTCAGCGCAAAGAACACCTGCTCGACGTGCTCGCCCGCGAGGGACGGGTCGTGGCGAAGGCTGCGGCCGAGGACCTCGGAGTATCGGAAGACGCCATCCGCCGCGCCCTCCGCGAGCTCGCCGAGGAGGGCAGGCTCCAGCGCGTGTACGGCGGGGCGCTGCCCATCGCCGCGGCGGATCGCCCGGTGCGGGAACGCCACGACCTGGCGACTGAGAGCAAAGAGCGGGTCGCCCGTCGGGCGGTCACGACCATCCGTCCCGGATCGACGATCGTGCTGGATGCGGGAACCACCACGCTGGCGATGGCGCGGCTGCTGCCCTCCGGAACCGACATCACGGTCATCACCCCGAGCCCCGCCGTCGCGCTCGCCGTCGCCGAGCACTCGGATGCACGCGTGATCATGATCGGCGGCGAGCTCACGAGGCACTCTCTCGTGGCCGGCGGAGGACTCGCGATGGAGGCGATCCAACACCTCGCTGCCGACGCGTTCTTCGTCGGCGTCACGGGCGTCGACCCTCGACACGGCCTCACGACGGGCGAACTCGACGATGCCGTCACCAAGCGGGCGATCGCCTCCCGATGCGCCGCGACCATCGTTCTGGCCAGCGACGAGAAGATCGGCGCCGCCTCTCGCTACCCGGTGCTGCCGTTCGAGGCGGTCGCCGCGGTCATCACCGACCCCCTCGACGAGAATCCGCTGATCCCGGAAGTCCTGGCGCAGATCGGGGCACGGGCGTGAGCGACGCTCCCCCCTGCTCCGCGAGACGTTCCACGAGCAGGGCGTGCAGGTGTCCCGCCGCTGCGAGAAGCGCGACGCTGCGGCGCGTGAGGTCGGCCAGCCGCTCGGCGAGGGTGCGCTGCACCTGCTCGGTGTCACCGTGCGCGCGCACCTCGTCGATGATCCGCGAAACGGCGGGGATGCCGTAGCCGCCCGAACGCAGGGCCGCGGCGACCCGCGCCTCGGTGATCGCGATGGAGTCGTAGGAGCGGACCGATCCCGCACGTCGAAGGGGGCGCACGAGCCCTTCTCGCTCCCAGTGGCGCAGTGCGGAGGAACGGACGCCGAGCGCCTGGGCGAGTTCCCCGATGGCCATCGCATCGTCCTCGACGAACGGATCGTCGGCCTCCGCCACCGCGTCCTCGAGGCCGCGCAGGGCCGCGCGCACCCGTGAGCGCTCCAGGGCGAGGTCCGCGTGCAGGGCGTCGATCCGCTCCGCCGCCTGCTCGACCGATCCGCCGATGAGAGCGGGCATCAGTCGACGCGCGGGCACCGGACCGAGCGCCGTCGCCAACGCGCGATAGGCGCGCAGCGCCAGCGCATGCGGCGCCCGATACCGCCGGTAACCGTTCGCACCGCGCTCCGCGGCAGGGAGGACGCCGAGTCGCTCGAGGTCGCGCACCTGCTGCGTCGAGTATTCGACCAGTCGGCCGAGCGCCGCCGTGGTCATCGCCTGCTCTTGAGGGTTCTGCACGCTCATCCTCGTCTTTCCCGTGCTTGAGTCCACATAAGCACGTCAGCCTCAGCATTGAAGGATGGAAATGCAGGAGATCCTCGAAGAGGTCAGCGCGTTCAGCGGCGTCCTCGTCGTCGCCCCGGAGGCAGGCGGCGACTTCCCCGAACTGTCGTGGGGAGACGCGTACTTCTACTACGCGCCCGACGGACGGGTGCCGGAGCGCACTCAGCCCTACGGGACGATCATCACGAAGGACTACCCCGACGACACGTCCTCGGCGCTGGATGCTCCAGGGCGCTTCCGGGTGAACATCCACGTCGGACGCGAGCGAGCGGAGTCGATCATCGCGGCGGGGTCGCTCACAGACGACGGCACCGACCCGACGGCGGTCGACGTGTTCCGGCCTCACCCTCTGTACGGCGCCGCCGGCTGGGTATGCGTGATCGGCCCCACGGAGACGACGGACGGTGCCGTGCTCGCCCTCCTCCGCGACGCGCATGAGGCCGCACGCGCTCGCACCGAACGACGGGCGAGATGAGCCCGGTGTCGACTCCTCAGGGCATGACCGAGACCGACCGTCGGATCGTCGCGGTGTGGGCGGCCGACTGCGCCGAGCGCGTGCTGCCGCTGTTCGAGAGGGAGGCCCCGGACGACGTCCGTGCGCGCGATGCCATCGCCAGGACGCGCGCCTTCGCCCGGGGCGAGCTCACGGCGGCGGGCGAGATCCGTCGTCGTTTCGTGGCTGGCAGGGCCGCCCGCAGCGCCCTGACCCCTGCAGGGACAGCCGCCGCCCGCTCCGCAGCTCAGGCCGCCGGGGTCGCGCACATGGGCGCGCATGCTCTCGGGGCAGCCGCCTACGCCGCGCGGGCCGTCGAGCTGGCACACCCGGACGCGCCCGACGCCCGTGCCGCCGACGCCCGTGCCGCCGACGCCCGTGCCGCAGAGGTGCGCTGGCAACTCGCGCACCTCTCCCCCGAAGCCGCTGCAGCCCTGCGCCCCCTCCCACCCCTGGGCACCGACCCCGCCGGCCCCCTCGGCCCCGGGCTCCTCTCCTCCGGCTCCCTCGGCGAGGTGATCCGCGAGATCCAGACACACCTTTCGTCCACCAGCGATTAGGTCCCTCCTTCGAATCGCGCAGATGGTGCATCCGAGCTGCGGCTCGTGACGGCTTCAGCGGCGATTCAGCGTCGACCGGCCACACTGGAGGCATGCGGATCCTGGTGGTGGACGACGAGGTGCGCCTTGCCGACGGCGTGCGTCGGGGGCTCGAGGCCGAGGGCTTCGCCGTCGATGTCGCTCACAACGGGGTCGACGGACTCTGGCGGGCGCGCGAGACGCCGTACGACGCGATCGTGCTCGACCTGATGATGCCGGGCATGAGCGGC
Organism: Microbacterium sp. 2RAF4; assembly: GCF_052115285.1. NCBI lineage: Bacteria > Bacillati > Actinomycetota > Actinomycetes > Micrococcales > Microbacteriaceae > Microbacterium > Microbacterium sp. 2RAF4. The sequence goes on from NZ_JBFRGI010000002.1 coordinate 1,501,839, forward strand.
TGGAAGGTGTGCGAGGCACTCAGAGCCGAGGAGAACTGGACACCCGTGCTGATGCTCACCGCGAAGGACGGCGAGTGGGATCAGGTCGAGGCACTCGAGAGCGGAGCCGACGACTACGTCACGAAGCCGTTCTCGTTCGCGATCCTCGTCGCTCGCCTGCGGGCCCTCGTGCGCCGCGGGGCCGTGGCGCGTCCGGCGATCCTGGAGGCGGGCGATCTGCGGCTGGATCCGGCCGCGCACCGCGTCTGGCGCGGGGAGACGCCCGTGACCCTCACCGCTCGGGAGTTCTCCGTGCTCGAGCACCTCATGCGTCATCGCGGGCAGGTGCTGTCGAAGCGTGCCCTGATCGACGGCGTCTGGGACGACGACTTCGACGGCGACCCCAACATCGTCGAGGTCTACGTCGGGCACCTCCGCCGCAAACTCGACAAGCCCTTCGGGCGCGAGGCCATCGAGACCATCCGCGGTGCGGGCTATCGTCTGGCGGCGGACGGTGGCTAGCCGCAGCTGGCGCTCGGTGCGCGGCAGGACCACGCTCGGCGCCACCGCGGTCGTCGCCGTCGCGCTGCTGGTCGGCGCCTTCTCCTTCTACGGCGTGCTCAGCGCGAGCATCCACGACAGCACGGAGCGCGCCGCGGAACAGCGGCTCAGCGAGCTCGCCGAGCGTGCGGGTGGACCGGGCGGCAAGGGCATCGACGCGCTCGAAGACGAGATCCTGCAGATCCTCGGTCCGGATGGCTCGGTACGCGCCGCGAGCGAGGAGGCCCGCGACAAACTGGGGTCGACCCCGCTCCCGGCAGACGACGACCCGCAGACGACCACCGTCGACGGCGACACCGTCCTGGTGGTCTCGGAAGACATCGACGGCGATCAGACGCTCGTGCTCGCGGTCTCGATGGACGACGACGCCGAGACCCTGGCGACGGTCGCGACGCTGCTCGGGATCGCGGTCCCCCTGCTGCTGCTGCTCGTGGCCGTCACCACGTGGCTGGTCGTGGGTCGCGCGCTGCGCCCGGTGGAACGCATCCGCGAAGAGGTCGACGGCATCACCGCCGAACGCCTGCACCAGCGAGTGCCCGTGCCCGAGACGGCGGATGAGATCGCTGCGCTCGCGACCACCATGAACGGCATGCTCGATCGCCTCGACGCCGCGGCCACGGCCCAACGACGCTTCGTCTCCGATGCCTCGCACGAACTGCGCTCCCCGCTCGCCACCATCCGCCAGCATGCGGAGCTCGCCCACGCCCACCCCGAGGTGACGAGCATCGGCGAGCTCGCCGAGGTCGTGTCCGAGGAAGGACTCCGCCTGCAGGGCATCGTGGAGTCGCTGCTGCTTCTCGCTCGTCTGGACGAGGGTGCGGGCACGCACGATGAACCGGTCGACCTCGACGACATCGCCCTCGCGGAGGTGCGACGGCTCCGCACGGCCGGGATCGACGTCGACGGCACGGGCATCAGCGCCGCCAGGGTGAGCGGCGACCCCCGCCTGCTCGGTCAACTGCTGCGCAACCTCGCCGACAACGCCGTGCGCCACAGCCGCGGGCGGGTCGCGATCGGTGTCGTCCCCTCGGACGGATACGTGTTCGTCACGATCGAAGACGACGGGGCCGGCGTGCCCGCCGAGGAGCGTGAACGCATCTTCGAGCGCTTCGTGCGCCTCGACGATGCACGCAGCCGCGACGCGGGCGGCAGCGGCCTCGGACTCGCCATCGCGCGTGGCATCGCCAGCTCCTCCCGCGGGTCTCTCACGGTCGACGACTCCCGATGGGGCGGAGCGCGGTTCGTCCTCACCCTCCCCCGCAGCGCCTGAGCGACGGGTTCCTGAAGGATTCTTCAGGACGCTTCAGGGAGGCTTCAGCGCCCGCGGGAGAGCATCGAGTCATGGACGACAAGACACCCTCTCCCGACCAGACCCCCGAGAGCGCGCCGGACGCGCAGACCGTGCCGGTGACCCCGACTCCCGATGCTGCAGCCGTGCCGACGGCTCCCGCGCCCCCTGCCGCGACGGCACCCACGCCCGGCGCCGGAGAGCACCCGACGTTCCCTGCGTCCGAGCCGACCCCCGGGGCCGCGGGATCCACCCCGAAGGCCGGCCGCAAGCGTGCGCTCTTCATCGGAGGCGGCATCGCGGCAGCCGTGGTCCTCGCGGGCGGCGGCATCGCCATCGGCGCGGCGATCGGTGACGAGTTCGACGACGACGACCGCGCCTCGGTGTCGGACGGCCCCCGCCATGACGACAGCGAGGATCACGGTCGGCCCGGTGACGGCCCCCGGAGCGACGATCGCGGCGACGCCCCCTCGAACGGTCGCGGCCCGGTGACGGGCATCGGCTCCGCCTCCGCCGACGAGCTGATCGCGATCGCGGATGCCGCACGCGGCGCAGCCGACGGCGACGTCACCTCGATCGATGCGAAGCGCGACGGCACCTGGGAGGTGCAGCTGAGCACAGCGGCGGGAGATGAGACCGAGGTCCGCGTCGATGAGGACCTCGCGGCGACCGTCGCCTCCACCGACGCGGCAGACGGCGACGACACCGGCCCGACGCTCACCCTTGACGATGAGACGATCCGCGCACTGGTCGCCGCCGCACTCGCCGAGGCCGAGGGCATGATCACCGACCTCGATGTGGACGGCGACGAGGTGAGCCCGTACGACGCCTCGGTGCTCACCGCGGACAGCCGATCGATCGACATCGAGTTCGACGCCGGCTTCGCGGTCGTCGGAACCGACATCGACTGACTCGGTACGGGCCGCGTCCTGTCGGGCGGACGCGAGACGCCCGGCATGATGATGCCGCCGCTCCCCTACCGGGGCGGCGGCATCGTCGCGTCCTGCGAGGACGAAGCCGATCAGCACACAAGTCCGATTAGCATTCAAGGATGACGAACTCCGACCCGATCGACGACATCTCCATCGGCGGTGAGGTGATCCGCCTCGGACAGTTCCTCAAGTTCGCCGGCCTGCTCGACTCGGGCGGCGACGCCAAAGAGGTCATCATCGACGGGTACGTGACCGTGAACGGCGAGATCGATCGACGCCGCGGACGACAGCTGCGCGACGGCGACCTCGTGTCGTTCGAGGGGCGCACCGTCCGCGTCCGGCCGTGACCTCGGCCGGGAGCCGCGGTCGGCGAGGCAGACGCCTCAGGTCTGCACAGGCTCCGCACCGAGGGGCACCCGCCATCTGATCAGCGTTCCTCCTTCCTCGCGGGGGCGGACGACGAAACTGCCACCGTGCCGGAGAGCGCGCTCCTCCATGTTCCCGATTCCGCTTCTGCGGTGGGCACCCACGTCGATGCCGACACCGTCGTCCTCGACGCAGACGGTCGCCGTCGTCTGGTCGATGACGACGGTCACCTCGCTCCAGCGAGACTGCGCGTGACGGAGGACATTCGACGACCCCTCCCTCACGACAGCGAGGATGTCGTCGATCAGCGCGGGCGAGAGTCTCTGATCAGGCGGGACGGCGAAGACCACCCGGTGGGTAGCCCCCGCGGTCGCCGCAAGGTCAGAGAGCTCCTGCACGACCCGGTCGCGCACGTCTTCCGGTCGATCCGAACGGGCAACGGAGACGAGCCTCGACACGGTGGATCGCAGCTCGCCGATCGCCGCATCGATCTGACTCGTCTGGGCCTCGATGACGTCATCGATGAGCGGGTTGGCCACGGCGATCGCCTGCAGTCCGAGACCAGTCGCGAACAGGCGTTGGATCACCGTGTCATGAATGTCACGAGCGATCCGGCTGCGTTCCTCCGCCACTGCCGCAGTCACTTCCCGCAGCGTCGGTCGCTTCCGCAAGCGGCCGACGATCTCCGCCGCAGCGGACGCGAAGGTCGCCACAGTGTCGATCTCTGCGTGCGAGAAGAGCGGGCTTCGATGGTCGCGCCCCAGATGGATGACACCGAGGCGCCGCTCTCCGTCCAGCAACGGCACTGCGACCACATGAGCGAGTCGCAAGGGACCCGACGCCGTCAGGAACTCGATCGGGCCGACGGCGACGGCGACCCGGCCCGTCGCCAGCGCTCGGCCGGCCAGTGTGCCGTCGGCCGGATAGGCGATACCGCGGATCTCATCCGCATGAGGGCCGACCGCTCCCCGCACGACCAGCATGCCCGAGTCCTCGCGCGGACAGACGATGCTCACGAAGGTCGCAGGCACGATCTTGAACGCACCCTGTGCGGCGACCTGGATGATCTCCTCGGCATCCGCACTGATCATCGGTGTGATCAGCATGTTCAGTGCCACAGCAGCTCGGACCTCTCGCAGCGCCTTGCCGTGCCTCAGCGCGTTCTGCCAGGCGATCGCTGCCGTCGCGGCGAAAGCGTCCGCGATATCGACGTCTTCCTCTGTGAAGCCTCCCGCATGCGGTCCGACGAAGGAGAGCACTCCGAAACGGATCCCGCCGACGCCGACGTCTCTCGTCAGGCTCGTCCGGTCCGTCGACTCCGACGAATGTGTCGGAGCATCTCCGTCCACGAAGCCGCCTGCTTCCCCCGCGCGGATCTCACGTTCGACGTTCCCCTGACCATCGACGATCCGAAGGGTCGCCTTTCGGCACCGAAGCAACTCGGCACCGGCGCTGACGATGATGGTCAGCAGCGTCTCGAGATCCAACTCCGCTAAAAGCCTCTCGGCCGTCGCGTGCAACCGCGCGACGGCCTCCTGACCGTATCTGCGATCGTGCATCGCACCCTCCTTCGCTCGCCCGTCGGCCATGCCCGACCGAGCTCCTGCGTCTTCTCCTCCTGCTCTCTCTCCCCCGATATGCCGATCGTACCCACATGCGACGGGGCGTTCCGGCTGTCGCCACTCGTTCCGGGCCTTCGGTCCCCGCACTGACCGATTCCGGCGGTTACGGTTCATGACATCCATCGCCCGACTCAAGCGGGCAGAAGACGTGAGCAACGAGAGGGACACCGCCGTATCCCGCCGTCGACACCCGTGGACGATGCTCCTGGCCATCGCCTCGGTGTCCAGGGCCTTGGTTTCCCTCCCCGGAGAGCAGGCTCCGGGTGCGCTCGGCGCCACCGGCGGATCAGCCGACGGTGCACTCATCGCGGGAGCGGCCGTCCTGCTCGCCCTCGGTGCGGCACTGTATCTGGGGACGCGCTCGACAGGAGCGAGGTTCGAGAGGCGGCGGACAGCCGGTCAGGATTCGAAGCGATGACGGTCCGATTCGTGGTGACGCCACTCGGCGTGGAGCACCGCAGCCTGGGTGCGGCGCTCCACCGCGAGCTTCTCGAGCAGTCCGGAGACGTAGTTCTTGACGGTCTTCTCGGCGAGTCCCAGCCGCTCCCCGATCTGCCTGTTGGTCAGACCTTCGCCGATCAGGCCGAGGATCTGCCGCTCGCGCAGCCCCAGTGAACCCAATCGCGGATCTTGAGTGCGCAGCACCGGTTCCCCGGCCTGGTTCGCTCGACTCGCTGGCAGCGTTCTTCCGGCGGCCACCGCCCGGATATCGGAAACGAGGTCGAACGCACCCACCTCTTTGAGGACGTAGCCCGCCGCGCCCGCGAGCACCGCGCTGAACAGCGCCGCCTCGTCGTCATACGCCGTGAAGATCAGGCACCTGATGGAGGGATCGTCGGAGCGCACCTGGCGGCACAGTTCGATGCCGCTCCCGTCGGGGAGCCGGAGATCGATCACCACGACGTCGGGGCGGGTGCCGCGCACGCCGCGCAACGCGGCCTGCACCCCGTCGGCTTCTCCGACCACCGTCATGTCGGGCTCGGCGTTCAGGATCTGAGCGACCCCGCGGCGCACCACCTCGTGGTCATCCACGAGGAAGACGCGAATGAGCCCCTGCGCTGGTGGCGACACCGGCGCTTCCCGTTCAGAATCCTCGATGGTCACGTGTCTCCCTTCTCCGCGTGCCCCGATGTCGTCAGGCTATCGAGGGCCGTCATTCCACTTGAGCGCATGCGGATAGACGTCCTTGGGACCTAAGTCCCGCCCAGCGTCGTGCGCGGGCCTGAAACCGCGCGGTGCCGGGGACGAGCTCAGCGGTCCGGCGGCGAAAGCACACTTCTCGCGGTGATGACGATCAACGATACGAGGAGTGCGGTGATCGCGAGGTCGGCCGCGATGTACGCATAGTGCGCCCAGTCCGTCCCCGGCGCTTCCGCACCCGCGATCACGAGGTCGCTGCGCCGGTTCAGCACGGGACGGATGAGGGCGACCTCGACGACGAAGACCAGCCAGATCCCGCCCAGGATGATGAGGGGACCGCGCCCTGCCCGCGCTCGCACGTTCACGAGCGTGAGCACGAGGAGCACGACACCCGCGAGCACGTTCAACGCGGTGAAGACGAGTCGCCCGATGCCGAGCCCGATCGGAATCGTGACGCCGGGTGCGAGGAACTTCAGCGGCGCCTCGAGGAACGAGATCGCGATGATCGCGCCCAGCAGGAACGCGGGCAGCAGCAGCCGCAGGGCCGTGGACGTCCGTCCCGTCTTCGTCACGTGGTCCTCCTGGCTCGCCGGTCGTGGTCGCGCCTCGACGCTACCTCCGCGGTGTGCGGGAGAGGTCAGCATCCACCGGGGAAAAACCCTGTGCGCTAGTAACGACCTGTGTGCTGGTAACGACCTGTGCGCTGGTAACGACCTGTGTCCTGGCAAGAGCCCTCTGCCGTCACAGCCACTCGAGCACCTGCTCGATCAGGATGCCGACGCCGATGACCGTCATCGCGATCCCGGCGATCCGCGTGACGACCGAGCTCGCACGCGGCCTCGTCCGCAGCAGTCGACGGGCGAGCAGCCCGACGGTCGTGTACACGACGGCGATATTGAGCAGGTGCAGTCCCCCGAGGGCGAGCATCTGCGTGGTCGAGGGCCATCCGCTCGGACTCGTGAACTGGGGCAGCAGCGCGAGCAGGAGCAGCAGACCCTTCGGGTTGATGCCGCTCACACCGGAGCCGCGCAGGAACTGCCCCCATCCTCCGGTGGCGATCGGCTCGCCGCTCTCCGCGATCGGGGCAGGGCGGCTGGCGAGGGTCATGGCTCCGAGGAAGACCAGATAGAGCGCGCCGATCACGGTCAGGGTCGTCAGGGTGACGGGATACGCGGTGACCAGGGCGCCGAGCCCCAGAGCGACGGCGACGATCACGACCGTGTACCCGGCGATCATCCCGAGGATGGACGGGGCGATCGAGCGGGCGCGCAGGCCGGCCGAGATCGCATACGCCCAGTCCGCGCCCGGGGTCAACGCGAGCATGACGGCGACCAGCCAGAACTGCATGACCAGAGCGATGTCCATCGGTCCTCCTCAATCCGAGGAAGAGACTACGAAGGATCTCGCGAAAGGTGCTTCGATTCTTCGGCATAGCATGCCGTCTACCTGCAAGAATTGTCACCATGGATGCACTTGACCGGGAGATTCTCTCTCTGCTGCAGGACGACGGCCGGATGAGCGCGACGCACCTCGCGTCCCGGGTGGGGCTGAGTCTGTCCGCGTGCCATCGTCGACTCAAGGAACTGGAGCAGTCCGGAGCCATCGAGCGGTACCGGGCGGTGGTGGCCCCGGCGGCCGTCGGCCTGACGTTCGAGGCCATCGTCTTCGTCACGATCGGGCGCACCGACAAAGACACCATCGTCGCGTTCGAAGAGGCGGTGGTGGCGATCCCGGCGGTCGTCGAGGCGCAGCGCCTGTTCGGCGACCCCGACTACATGCTGCGCATCCTCACACGTGACATGGGCACCTACCAGGAGCTCTACGACAACACCCTCGGGGCCCTGCCGGGCGTGCAGCGGCTGACGTCGACGATGGTGATGAAGCGACTCGGCGCCGACCGCGCGGTGCCGATCCCCTGAGGATGGGTGCTCTCGAGAGTCGCGTGACGTCAGATCGCGACCGCGCTGATCGATGCGTGCGGGCGCCTTCCCTCCTGCACCCTGGTCTCGCTGTCGAGCACCGCGAAGCCGGCACGCTCGAGCTGGGTCGACATGCCCGGCACCGACCAGTAGTGAGCCGTCGTCACGGTGTGCGGGAAAGGCTGTCCGTCCGGCCCGTCGAAGAAGCCGACCAGCAGATGTCCGCCCTCACGAATCCCGCGGCGAGCGGCCCCGAGCAGATGCGGAAGCCCATCCGGAGTCGCGTGGATCAGCGAGTACCAGGCGAGCACACCACCCAAGGAACCGGGCGGGAGATCGGTATCGGCCAGAGACGCCGTCCGATACGAGACATGGGGGAATCGCGCGGAGGCGCCGGCGATGAAGTCCGGCACGAGGTCGATGCCCTCGGCGTCGGCGCCGCGCTCGACGAGGAACGCCGTCCAGTGTCCAGGACCGCACCCGACGTCGAGGATGCGTCCGTCGACGCCGTCCGCCCAGCTGCCGATGCGCTCCCGGTCGTCGTCGTCCATCTGCGCGATGTCGCCGAACAGCTTCGTGTACTCGGCGGCTCGCGCGGCGTACCCGTCGCGCACACGCGCATCGTCCGTCTCCTGCTGAGCCATGGCCCTCCCCGCTCTCGCGATGATCGGACTCCACGCTATCGATGTCTCGCTCGAGGATGGATGTAACAGCTGTTACAGTTTGGGGTGTGACGAAATCAGACGGCTGGCTCGTGCTCCTGGTGCAGGTACCCGCATCACCGTCGCGGCATCGCGTCGCGGTCTGGCGCGAGCTGCGTCAGTTCGGCGCGGTGCCCGCAGGGCAGGGCACCTGGGTCACGCCCGATGTGCCGGCGTGCGTCGAGGGGGTCGACCGGGCACGGGCGCTCGCACAGCGCGGCGATGGCGACATCCTCGTGCTCCGCACCCAGGCCGACGGCGGCGACACCGCCGCGCTCCGGAAGCTCTTCGACGCGGCGAGAGCAGACGACTGGGCGGAGTTCGTCGCCGACTGCGCGAAGTACCGCGCCGAGATCGCGCGTGAGATCGAGAAGAAGAAGTTCACGCTGGCGGAGCTCGAGGAGGAGGAGCAGAGCCTCGACCGACTGCAGCGCTGGCACCGCACGATCCGCGCCCGCGACGTGTTCGACTCCGGCTCATCCAAGGACGCCGACCGCGAGCTGGCCGCGTGCGTGCAGGACCTCGCCCGGTTCGCCGATCTCGTCTACCAGGCCGTCCACGCGTGAGCGCGCCGACCGCCGCCGCACCGGCGACCCGCCAGGTCGCACCGCTGTATGCAGCCGGCTTCGTCACGGCGTTCGGCGCCCACAGCATCGCCGCAGGCATCGGCGCGACCGGCGAGGACATCGGTCTCGACCTGCTGCGTCTGGGAGCGCTTCTGGCGATCTACGACCTCGCCGAGGTGTTCCTCAAACCTGTCTTCGGCTCGCTGGCCGACCGGATCGGCGCGAAACCGGTCATCGTGTTCGGGCTTCTCGCGTTCGGTGTCGCGTCGCTCATCGGGGTGTGGTCGTCGAGCACGGCAGCCCTCGCGATCGCACGGCTCGGACAGGGCGCGGCCGCTTCGGCGTTCTCGCCCGCTTCCTCGGCGATGGTCGCACGGCTCGCAGCCCCGGGCGCGAAGGGGCGATACTTCGGCAGGTACGGATCCTGGAAGGGCCTCGGCTACACGCTGGGTCCTCTCCTCGGCGCCGCACTGATCTTCCTGGGCGGCTTCACCCTCCTCTTCACGTGCCTGAGCGCGCTCGCCGTCCTCACCGCGATCTGGGTGGCGATCTCCCTGCCCCGACTCGAGCCGCTGCCTCGACCCCGGTACACGGTCGCCGACCTGGTCCGTCAGGCGACGGAGCGGGGCTTCCTCATCCCGACGCTCGTGCTCGCCGCGTCCACCGGCGCGCTCGGTGCGGCGATCGGCTTCCTCCCCGCTCTCGCCAGCAGTGAGGGCGCGCCGCTCTTCGCGAGCATCGCGATCGCCTCGGTCCTGGCACTGAGCTCGGCGCTCACCCAGCCCTGGTCGGGGCGGCTCCGCGACAGTGGACGTCTGAGTGATCGGGCCGCGATGGCGCTCGGCCTCGGGGTCATCGCGGCGGGTATCCTCGTCGCCGCCGTCGTCCCCGCCGTCGCGTGCCTGTACGTCGCCGCCGGGCTGCTCGGCATCGGGATCGGTATCGCCACACCCTTCGCCTTCGCCCATCTGGCCGACACGACACCGCCCGAACGCATGGGGCGCACGATGGGGACGGCGGAGCTCGGGCGCGAACTCGGTGACGCCGGAGGGCCGTTGCTGGTCGGCGCCGTCGCCGTGGCCGCGACGCTGCCCTGGGGTCTTGCGGCGCTCGCGCTGGTCGTCGCCGCGTCCGGAGCGACCACCCGTGCCCTGCCCACCCGCGCCCTGCCGCGCACCGCAACCAGTCCCTGACTGAGCCGCGGGCCCCGTCGTCACCGATCGCGCCGCAGCACTCCCCCGATCGCACGGACGATCCCCACCACGGCTGCTCCCACGACGCCGCCCACCGTGTTCCAGACGATGTCCTGCACGTCGGGAACGCGACCGGGGATCGAGGCCTGTACGTGTTCGATCGCGAATGACGCGCCGAACACCAGCACGGGCGCGAGTATCCAGAGGCGCCTGCTGAGCGCGAGCGCCACTGCGGCTCCGAGCGGGACGAAGAGCAGAGCATTGAGAGTGCTCTCCAGCTGGAGATAGCTCATCGGTTCGACCAGCGGCGCGGCGAAGACGTGGGCGAAGTCCATGAAGAGCGCGCGGGCAGGACCCGCGAATCGGCGCGGTGTCAGTGTGACGGCGACGACCGCCAGCGCCGCGAGACCCGCGACGAGCAGCCGGGGACCGGAGGATGCGCGAGGGCGAGCAGAGGGGTTCATACGTCCACCCCACCGCATCCGATGTTGCGTGAGCGTATGCGTTTCGGTCGGGAACCCTCTGCACGAGGCGATCGAACGGCTGCGGCGGGACAGCAGCGACCCGGCTGTCGCGCCCGGGGACTTCCAACCTCTGGTCCCGGTCCGGCGCTGAGACGTCTCCTCCATCCCGCTGTGCTCTAGCCTGGCGAGGTGATCACCGCACCACGCCGCTTTCCCACCGGAACCGAGCTCGACGTCCTCATGCGACTGTACGGATACCGCTTCACACGGACGGGCGGCATCGCCGGGGCCGACCGTACGGACGACCCCGGCGATGTGGCGGCGGCGTCATCGTTCGGCTGGCCTATTCGCGAGGTCGAGCGTTTCACTCCCGCCGATGTCTTCGAACGTTCGATCACCGCCGCCTCGGCACTGGGCGAGGATGCGGTGCTCGGCGCTTTCGTCGCGGGACTCGGCAGCGCCGCGCACGGACGCCAGATCGTCATCTCCTTCGCCTGGGCACGACACCTCGCGACCGCTCCCGTCGACGTCGACGGTCTCCCGGACTGCGGGTTGGCGCGAGGGCAGGGAGAGGCTCATGAGTTCGACGCGACCGAGGTGCTGCTGCGAATCGCGCTCGGCTGGGCGTGGAACGAACAGCCGGCCCGCTACCTCCCCGACCTCGAGACCGCTGTCACGACGGGACTCCCCGTTCCGACGCAGGAGGACCGCGAGCGACTGCACACCCTCATCGAGGTGATCGACTCGCTACCGACCGGCACGACGGCGGGCGGGCTCGAGAAGGCCGTCGCCCGCGCCAAGGTCATCCCGGGAACGGACAAGTACCAGCGGTACGGCATCCTCATCGGACTCGCCGAGTACGGTCTGCTGCCGAGCACGCTGTCCCCGAGCTGGGACCGATTCGTGTCGCGCGGGGAGGTCGCGGACGCGTGGGCCGGCGGGCCGCGGTCGGACATCACACCGCCGCTCTCCGGATGGCGCGGGGGCATCGACAGGAAGCGTGCGGATCGGCTGCTGGCCCTCTGACCGCAGCGGTGTGGCCCTCTCCCTCGCGGCGACGCCGCGTGAGGACAGACCCGTGATCAGTTGAAGTCGCCGCCGGGAGCCATGTCGGCGAAGCGCGAGTAGTGTCCCTGGAACGCGACCGTGATCGTCGCGGTCGGACCGTTGCGGTGCTTGGCGACGATCAGGTCGGCCTCACCGGGACGCACGTCCTTGTCGTAGACCGAGTCGCGGTGCAGCAGGATGACCATGTCGGCGTCCTGCTCGATCGATCCGGACTCTCGCAGGTCGCTGATGGCGGGCTTCTTGTCGGTGCGCTGCTCCGGGCCACGGTTCAGTTGCGACAGGGCGATGACCGGAACCTGCAGTTCCTTGGCGATGAGCTTGAGGCTTCGCGAGAACTCCGAGACCTCCTGCTGACGCGACTCGACGCGCTTGCCCGACGTCATGAGCTGCAGATAGTCGATGATGACCATGCGCAGGCCCTCGCGCTGCTTGAGGCGACGGCACTTCGCGCGGATCTCGACGAGCGTCATGTTGGGGCTGTCGTCGATGTAGAGCGGCGCGTCGTTGATGCGTCCTCGCGTCGCGGCGACGGTGGTCCAGTCGCGCGGGTCGAGGTTTCCCTTTCGCATGTTCTGCAGCGGGATCGCTCCCTCGGCGCTGAGCAGACGCATCGCGATCTCGCTCTTGCCCATCTCGAGCGAGAAGAAGACGGAGGGGAGGTTGTGACCGATGGATGCCGCGCGCGCGAAGTCGAGCGCGAGCGTGGACTTACCCATGGCGGGTCGTGCGGCGACGACGATCATCTGACCGCCGTGCAGGCCGTTGGTCAGCTCGTCGAGCTCCTTGAAGCCGGTAGGCACGCCGGTCATGGAACCGTCGCGGCCACTCGCCGCCTCGATCTCCTCGAGCGCGGCGTCGACGGCGATCTGCAGCGGCACGTAGTCTTCGGCCGTCTCGGATCCGGTGATCGAGTAGATCTCGGCCTGCGCGTTGTTGACGATGTCGGTCGCATCGCCCTCACCGGCGTAGCCGAGCTGCACGATACGGGTGCCGGCGTCGACGAGGCGGCGCAGGATGGCGCGCTCCGAGACGATGCCGGCGTAGTAGCCGGCGTTCGCGGCGGTGGGGACGATCGACGTCAGCGTGTGCAGGTAGTCGGCGCCGCCGGCGCGACCGAGTTCGCCGGTCTTGATGAGCTCATCGGTGACGGCGACGACGTCGGTGGGCTCGCCGTGCGAGTACAGCGAGAGGATCGCTTCGAAGATCAGCTCGTGCTTCGGGATGTAGAAGTCGGCACCTTTGAGGGTCTCGATGACATCCGCTACCGCGTCCTTCGACAGGAGCATTCCGCCCAGGGCGCTCTGCTCGGCGAGGAGATCGTGGGGAGGCGTGCGCTCCGGCGCGCGCTTCGCGCCCATGCGCTCCTCTGAGATGTCGGCGATCGACACAGTCTTCCCTTCGATGCGACGTTTCCGATGCGATGTCGTGGTGCGACGGCCGGGGGCGGGCCCCTCGGGTCTCGACGCTCACGCCGTCCTGAACAGCAGAACAGAGGCTTCCGACATTCGGTCGCTCGCCCACGCTACGAGCGACTGTTTCCCCATGCAAGACGGCCTGTGGATAACTCTGTGGAGAGCGTGCGAACAAACCTGGAGTGTCTGTGCACAACGGGTGTGGATAACCCCGTGGAGGAGTGCGCATCCAAACTTTTTTATGGCTTCTGATCAGCCTTTTATCTATTCCCCAGGCTGTGGATGAAAATCAGTTTAAATCGGGCGTTGAAGGTTGCCCTGTGTGCGTTCGGGATGTGTAGAACCTGGGGAAAGTCAAGCCGAGATTTCCTCGGGCGCGTCACGCGCTGACATCCGCAGAAACCCGCGGATAACCCCCTAGACAGATGGCCTGCGCGCGAGTATCGTCACCCGCAATCGACGCACCTGCGTCGACAGGCGTTGCCTTCTGAGGGGGAGGCACACGTGCTTGGCCTTCTGAGGGGGAGGTTGACGTGGACGCTCGAGCCACCCGACGCGGCATTTCTGCCGGCGTCTTCTGGGGTGGCATCGGCGTGCTCGCCTTGACGACGCTCGCAGTGCTCTTCGCGGGCGGGTCCGCGCACGCGGACGAACAGGAAGACGGACCCCTCGACGGACTCACCACGCTGGTCAGCGAGACGGTGTCGACCGTCACGACCCCTGTGGCTCCGGTCGTCACGCAGGTGGTCGCTCCCGTGGTCACTCAGGTGGTCGCCCCCGTACAGCAGGCCGCCCCCGCCGTGGTCGCCGCCGTCACGCAGCCGGTCACGAGCGCACCGGTCGTCGGCCCGGCCGTGGCACCCGTCGTGAACGCCGTGACCGAGACGGCGGCCGCCGTCGTCGCACCGGTCACCGACACCCTGACCGGTGCGCCTGTCTCGCAGATCACCGACCCGGTTCTCGAGGCCGTGTCCGGCATCCCCGTCGTCGGCGGACTCGCCTCCGACCTCGGCCTGATCTCGGCAGTCGGAGACGTGGTCGGTGTCGTCGACGACACCACCGCCCTCCTCGGGAACGTGACGAACGGAACCGTCCCTCCCGTACTGGAAGCCATCGACCCGACGAACCCTCCGACGGCCCAGGAACCGACGCAGGAACCAGGCGAGGTCTCCGGCGTGATCGTCGAACACGCGGTGGTGACGGACGCCGTCCTCGCGACGGAGCATGCCGCAGCGGCACAATCGGGCACAGCGACCTCGGGGTCCACCGCAGTGTCACCTCCATCGACCGCGCGCTCAGCGATCGAGAGCACCACCGCGGCCCTCGACCACACCACTCCTGTGCCCGCGGGGTCTCCGCCAGGAGGCCCACTCGGCACTGCTGTCCCCGCGTCTTCCTCTGCCGGTTCCGGCGGCGGAAACGGCGCCTCCCCCGCGCGTCTCAGCGACGCGAACGCTTCTCCGCTCCGTGCTGGCGAGCGGACCTCCGGCGCTTCCGACGACGAGGTTCCCTCCTCGCCGGTCGCCGACACCGACGTCTCTCCTGACTGACGGATCGTCACGTCGTTCCTTCCGAGGAACGACAGATGCCGTGCTGCACGCGCACTTCGATCGCGTGCACCCATCAGACGATCCACCCAGTCAGGAGAACCATCATGCGTACTTCCTTGAAGCGGGCCCTCTGGGGCACGCTCATCGCCGGGGGCATCACGCTCTTCGGCGCGACGGTCGCGAATGCAGCCGAGACGACCGGAGACGACGGACTGCTCTCCGGCACCCAGGCGGAGACGGCGATCACCGCCCCGGTGTCCGTCGTGAACAACGCCATCTCGGTGTTGAGCGACGCCGTCGTGTCGACCCCGCCAGCCCCCGCGCCGGCACCGGCTCCGGCACCGGCTCCGGCACCCGCACCCGCACCTGCACCCGCACCTGCACCCGCCCCGGCACCTGCCGAGACGAGCGGCGCGTCGGGGACGGCGTCCGGTACCCAGGCCGCCGTCACCGTCAACCTCCCCGTGACCGTGTCGAACAACGCCGTGAGCGTGACCGACACGTCGACGACCAGCGCCCCGGCCGGGACTCCCCAGAGCTCGGCTCCCCAGACCGGCACATCGGCCGGGGCGCCTCTCGTGACCACGAACGGCATGGACGGAGTGCTCTCGGGCACCCAGGCACTGCTCGCGGTCAGCGCACCGATCACCGTGACGGGCAACGCCCTGTCGGTTATCGGCGACACCGAGAGCACGGCTCCGACCGGGCAGGGCACCGCAGCACCGGCGCCCTCCCCGACCGGATCGACGACGTCCGGTGAGGACGGCGTCGGCAGCGGCACACAGGTCATCGCTCCCGTCACGGCACCGGTCACGGTGTCGGGCAACGCGATCTCGCTGCTCGGCGACACGAGCTCGACGGGCGTCGGCACCGCCGGTCCGGCAGGCTCGTCCGCTCCCGCCACGTCGGCTGGCACCTCGGGTGACGACGCGATCCTCGGCGGCACGCAGGCGACCGCGCCCGTCACGGCACCCGTCACGGTGTCGGGCAACGCGATCTCCCTGCTCGGCGACTCCTCGGCCACGGGCAGCGGAGCGGCTGCGACCGCATCCCCCGGTCCCGCGACCGGAGGCAACACCACCACCGGAACCGACAGCGTCCTCGGCGGCACCCAGATCACCGCACCCGTCACCGCCCCCATCGGCGTGACCGGCAACGCGATCTCCGTCCTCGACGACGCCACCGTCACCCGCACCGGAACCGGCGGGACCACGACACCCGCCCCGGCCACCGGCGGCAACACCACCACCGGAACCGACGGCATCCTCGGCGGCACCCAGCTGGCGCTGCCGGTCAACCTGCCGATCACACTCGGTGGCAACGCCATCTCCGTGATCGGCGAGGCCACGGTGACCGACCCGGGAACGGGAACGGACCCGGGCACCGACCCCGGAACGGATCCGGGAACGGATCCGGGGACAGACCCCGGCACGAACCCCGGCACCAACCCCGGTACGAACCCGGGTACGAACCCCGGCACCCCGACCGCCGGGACCTCCGGAGCCGCTTTCGCCTCGGGCGCAGCGACCACCGGCCAGGCCCACGGGCTCGCGATGACGGGTGGAGCGCCCGTTGACGGACTGATCGCCCTCGCCGCGATCCTGCTTCTCCTCGGAGGCGCGGGACTGCTGCGACGCCGCCGGCTGACGGCGTAGCGATGACGCCGGCGGTGCGCTCGTCCTCGGGGGAGGAGACCCGCATCGCCGGTGCGCCGCTGCGTCAACCCCATACGTCGACGGAGTCGTAGCCCCCAGCTCACACCGTCGTTCGACGCCGGCGCAGAAGGGCGGATGCCCCGTGGAAACCCCACCCACGGGGCATCCGTCGCGCCCGGAAGTCCGTCATCGGCGCACTGGCCGGGAGTACGGATGCCCGGGCAGTTCATGCGCTCTGGCGCGACGCTTCAGAGCAGGGCGCCCAGTCGACGAGCGAGGACGTCGGCCTGCTGCTCCGCGATCTCGTCAACACCCGGTTCGTCCGGCTCGAAGCCGCTGACACCCGCGTGCATGAGCACGCGCGCCTGGGCGGGGCGCCGGAGCTGATCGAACGACATGGGCAGGGCGGTGCAGCGGGAGTCTCCGCTCAACAGATGCGCGAGTTCGTGGACGACCACATGCAACCGATACCAGCGCGGGTCGGAAGCCCGGACGGGGATCCTGGCGCGATCACCCTCCACCAGTACGTGCCTGGGGGTCGCCTGCCATTCCGCCTCCCCGAGAACCTGCACTTCGATATCGATTCCCATCATGGCGGAGACCCGATCCGTGACGCACTGCACGCTCGCCCCGCACTCGACCTCCAACTCATCCATAAGCCGATCCGCTGGGCTTCGACCACTCACGATTTCCCTCACCCCTCGCAATGCCCGGCCCCCTTTCGACCGAGCAACCCTCACACTGAGAGATGGAGCGGGAGGTCGGATCATTACGCCGAACCGGGGAGACTTTCGTCCAATCTTCGACGACCTTCGGCCAGGCTCGACGCGCTATGACACCCGGAGCACGCCGTCCTCGTCGATGAGCGCCGCCGTGTCGGGGAAGTCACGCCGACTCCGCTCGTTGATCAGGTCGGTCGCCCGACCGGTCGAGTCGGGATGAGGCGCGCCACCGTCGAACTCGAACCGCACGGGTCGCACCCGCCCCGTCACGAGGCTGCCGTCCGCCCGCAGCCGGACGGAGAGATAGGCGCCGTAGCGAGTCTCCTCCTCAGCGCCGAACACTCCCCCGCCCCCGAAGTTGCCCAGGCTGTACGCGATCAGACGCCCGCGGTAGAGCTCTGCCCCGCGGAGCACATGCGGGCCGTGTCCGATCACCAGGTCGGCGCCCGCGTCCACGGCCGCGTGCGCGAACGCGATCGGGTCCCCCCTGTTCTCGCCGTACATGAACTCGGTGCCCGGGGTCACCGCGTCGGCGCCGGGGCCCTCCGCCCCCATATGGGCATGCACCACCACGATGTCGGCCTGCGCCGCAGCAGCGCGAACCAGCTGCCGCACGTGCCGCAGGTCGGTGATGCGGTTGAAGCCGCTGTAGGGCGCGAATCCGACCATCGCCACCGAGGTGCTCCCCACGCGGGTGACGACGATCTCGTCGCGCTCCCCCACAGCGTCGATCCCCACGGCACGCAGAAGCGTCCTCGTCTCGTCGAAACCCGTCCTGCCGTAGTCGTGGCTGTGGTTGTTGGCCTGGTTGAGCAGGTCGAAGCCCTGCAGGTGGGCGGCGGCATCGGGATCACTCCGGAACGCCAGGCAGCTCGCACTGCGACCGCACTTGTCGTACCCGGTCTCCGCACTGATCGCCTGTTCGAGGTTCCCCGTGACGATGTCCTCCGTGAACCACGGCCGGACATCGTCGAAGTACGCCCGGCCGCGATCATCCGGCACGGCGTGCTGCGCGTCGTACAGGAGGATGTCCCCGACCGCTCCGATGCTCACCTCCCCCGAGCGCGTCGCAGAGGAAGCCCCCGCCTCTGACGTACGCGCCGGGAATGCCGCGGCCGCGCTCAGCCCGACGGCGATGGCGACGAGCACCAGCACCGCCACCGGAGTGCGCCAGGGGATGCGCGGGCGAGCGGCACCACTCCTCCGGTCGGGCTGCCACCGGGGAAGGTCCCAGAGCCAGGACAGCCCATCGCGCTCGGTGAGCCGCGCGAGGAAGACGCAGGCCGCCACGAGTGCACCCGTCAGCAACGGCGGGAGCACCAGCGCGCCCACGAGTTGCGCGGCGTTCCCCGCGTCGGACAGGGGCCCGACCAGTGCGGCATCCGCGAGCACGAGGAGCGGCATGTGGAGGAGGTAGACCGGGAGGGTGCGGGGCCCCAGCCAAGTCAGCCCTCTCCCCAGCAACGGCACCCCCGGGAGGAGGGTCGCGACGGCGAGACCCATCGCCACTCCGACGACCGACACGGCCGGCCAGACGCCGGGTACCTGCTCCGCGCCCGTCACCCGCATCACGGCGTAGGCGGCAAGGTAGGCGAGCAGGAGCACCCCTGCCGCGAGACGCCGCGGCCGTGCCGTGAAGCGACCGATCCGAGGCGCGAGATAGGCCCCGACCAGGAAGAACAGCAGGTTGTAGAGGAGCGAGCCTCGATTGCTCACCACGTCGACCACGCCGGCGGCGACCGTGACAGACAGCGCAGATGCGGCGACCAGGAGCATCCAGCGCGGAAGACGCTGCAGCCCCTTGGCCACGAGGAAGTACAGCGCGAGCGCATAGAGGTACCAGGTGTTCGGCGGGCTGATCGTCACCCCTTCGACGAACTCGGACACGCTCCGGGGAACGAAGGTGGGGAAGTCGGGGAACGCCCACATCGCGACCATGTGGATGAGTGTCCACACCAGATAGAGGTAGAGGAAGCGCACGACCCGAGGTCGCCACACGGCAGCCCATGGCCGCGCGAGCGCGCCGGCGGCGAAGTAGCCGGAGACGAGCAGGAACAACGGCATCAGGAACGGCCAGATGAGATCGCTCGCGAGTCCCCAGACACCGGGGATCGGGATGCCGATGCGCCAATCGACCTGCAGGTACGTCTTCAGCACGACGTGCCAGAAGACCACCAGGACGATCAGCAGACCCTTCGCGGCATCTCCCCACGCCGCCCGCGGTGGCGACGAGACCGCGGTCACGCGCGGAGGCCGGTTCGGCGACGAGACGCGGGGTTCAGCAGGAGAGCACTCATGTCTTCGAGCCAATCGCAGCCGATGTTGCGGGAGCGTATGCAGAACCGCATACGCTCCCGCAACCGTGCTGTTCCCGGCCGACCATCGTCCCGCGGGATGACCGCTATCAGCCCTCGGGGGGATGTCCCGGCGCGGTCGACCCGGCAGGCTCGAAGCATCGACCGTGTCGCCGCTGCGCAGTCGCCTCTCATCGATCTGTGCAGGAACCGGGCGGGAACCGGTACGGCCCGATGACTGGCGCCTGCGCGCCGGCCGCACCCGCCGCGCGTCCGCCTGTCCGTCCGTCGCGCCTCACACGAAAGCACGCCACCGCGCCATGTCGTTCCTCACCCGCAGCAGCCTCAAGAACCGCCTCATCCTCTCGCTCGCGACGCTCGCGATCGTCGCCCTCGGGCTGATATCGATGAACTCGCTCAAGCAGGAGCTGATGCCGTCGCTGCAGGCGCCCATGGCGTTCATCTCGGCGCAGTCGCAGGGCCTTGCTCCCGAGGAGATGGCGAGCACGATCACCGAGCCTCTGGAGCAGGCGGTCCGCGCCGTACCCGGCGTGACCAGCGTCACCTCGACGACGGCGACCGGCGACGCGCAGGTCCTCGTCGAGTGGACCTTCGGCGAAGACGATGAGGAGACGTTGCGCACCATCCGCAGCGCGGCGGAGTCCCTGAAGCCCGGTTTCCCCTCCGGCACCGAGGTCAATGTGGCCTCCGGAGGCGCGGGAGACCTGCCGGCGATGGTGCTGAGCGCGGGGACCGGCGGCGACCAGGAGGCATTCGGGGATGCCCTGCAGCAGACCGTCGTCCCGGCGCTGAAGAGCGTCTCGGGTGTTCGCGACGTCACGCTCGCCGGTCAGGAGACGCAGCGCATCACGATCGACCTCCGCACCGCAGACGTCACGCGCCTCAAGGTCGAGCCCTCCACACTCGGACCGCTCCTGGAGGCCCACGGAGCGGCGCTCCCCGCCGGTCAGGCGGATTCGGCCGAGGGCCCGCTCTCCATCACCGTCGGATCCCGGCTGGCGACCCTGGAGGACATCCAGACGCTCTCCGTCCCCACCCCCGACGGCGCGGTCGCGGTGGCCGACTTCGCCGATGTCTCGATCGAGACGGTTCCGGCGCAGACCATCTCGCGCGTCAACGGCAAGCCCTCCCTCACACTCCAGGTCATCCCCTCGCAGGGCGCCAACGTCGTCGACGTCTCGCACGGCGTGAACGCCGAGCTCGACCGGCTCGCACCGATCCTGGACGCCGAGTTCGTCACCATCTTCGACCAGGCACCCTACATCGAGCAGTCGATCCACGACCTCTCCGTGGAAGGCGGTCTCGGCCTGCTCTTCGCGGTGCTCGTGATCCTCGCCTTCCTGCGCTCATGGCGCTCGACGGTCATCGCGGCGGTCTCGATCCCGCTGTCGCTGCTCATCACTCTCGTGGGCCTGTGGTGGAGCGGCAACACTCTCAACATCCTGACCCTCGGCGCTCTCACGATCGCGATCGGACGCGTGGTCGACGACTCCATCGTCGTGATCGAGAACATCTCCCGGCGGCGCGGTGATGGTCCGCTCACGATCGACGGCATCGTCGCATCCGTGCGGCAGGTCGCCGGTGCCATCACCGCATCGACGCTCACCACCGTCGCGGTCTTCCTTCCGATCGCGTTCGTCTCCGGTATCGCCGGTCAGTTGTTCCGCCCGTTCGCGGTCACCGTCTCGATCGCCCTGCTCGCCTCGCTCGTGGTGTCGCTCACCATCGTGCCCGTGCTCGCCTCGTGGTTCTTGAACAAGGCACCCCGGCACCGGACTTCGACCCCCGCGGAGGCGCAGCCCTCGTCGGAGGCGTCTGGCGAGGACGGGAGTCCTACCGCCGGGGTGGGTGCGCCGGTAGCGCTCGGGACGGCCTCCGCCGTCGCCGAGCCCGCCCGTGAGAGCGAGATCCCGTCTGAGCTCGACGAGATCCACTCCGCTCCGGATCGCCTGCAGCGCACATTCATGCCGGCCTTGAACGCGACCCGTCGACACCCGGTGATCACGCTCGTCGCCTCCGCCCTGCTGCTCGTCGTGACGCTGGGTATGACCCCGTTCATCCAGACGGACTTCCTCGGATCGTCCGGCCAGGCGAGCCTCCAGGTCGTGCAGACTCCGCCGAAGGAGGCCACGACCGATCTGGTCGCCGCGGCGGAACCCGTCGAGAAGGCGCTCGGGAAGATCGACGGCATCGCCGACATCACCACGTCGATCCCGGTGCCGACCCCCGGCACTCCCACCTCGATCACCTACGACCTCCGCGTGGAGGATGGCGCCGAGGTCGCGGACGTCGAAGCACAGGTGCAGAAGGCCCTCGACGGGCTACCCGACAGCGGAGAGATCGAGCTCGCCGCGCAGGACGCCTCCCTCGCGGGGGCGAGTGACGGCATCGCCCTCCAGATCCAGGGCAACGACCCCACCGCGCTGCGGACGGCGAGCGACCTGCTCGAGAAGCAGCTGGCCGACGCCGACGGAGTGCGCTCCGTGAAGAGCGAGCTGTCCGGTGAGCAGCCGGTGCTGCGCGTGAAGGTCGACGAGCCGCTGGCCACGCGCCTCGGATTCGACCGCACCATGATCGCCAAGGCCGTTCAGGAGGCGCTCTCCGGAATCACGGTCGGCACCCTCATGTACGAGGGCCAGGAGCGCGACATCGTCGTGCGCACGCCGGGATCGGCACGCACGGCCGACAAGCTCGGTGAGATCATGCTTCCGGTCACGCCCCAGCAGACTGCCGAAGCGCAGAAAGCGGCAGCGGACGCCCTCCAGGCCAAGGCCGATGCGAAGGCGAACGAGGCCAAGGTCAAGGCGGAGAACGAACTCAACTCGCAGATCAACACCGCCACGAAGCAGCGCGCGGAGATGGCCGGTCAGATCGGCGCCCTCAACCGGCAGCTGGCCGAGCTGTCGGCAGCACCCATCGTGCCGGCGGATCCGCTGAGCCCGGACGACGAGGCCATGCTCAAGGCGCAGACGGAGCGTGCAGAGCAGCTCGCCGCGCTCCAGGGTGCGATCGAGGGCGCGCAGTCCGGGATACAGGCCGCCGACGAGCAGATCAAGGCCCTGCGTCAGAGCCGCTCCGACGCCGCGGCCCAGCAGGCCGAGGCCGAGGCCGCCGAGGCCGAGCAGAAGGCGGCGGCCGAGGTCACCGGCACCGCGATCCCGCTCGCCGCGATCGCCACGGTCGAGGAGGAGCTCACGGCTCCGACCATCACACGCGCCGATGGAGAGCGCCAGGTCACGCTCACGGTGACGCCGGAGAAGGGCGGGCTGTCCGCCGCCGGACTGGCCATCGACAGAGCCATCGCCGAGACCGACCTGCCGGCGGGTGTCACCTTCGAACAGGGCGGCGCCTCGGCGCAGCAGGACGAGGCGTTCAGCCAGCTCGGTCTGGCGATGCTCGGCGCCATCGTGCTCGTGCTGCTGGTGATGGTGGCGACGTTCCGCAACTTCCGCGGACCGCTCGTGCTGCTCATCTCGATCCCGTTCGCGGCGACCGGGGCGATCCTCGGGCTGCTCCTCACCGGCACTCCGATGGGTCTGCCCGCTCTGATCGGACTGCTGATGCTGATCGGCATCGTCGTGACGAACGCGATCGTGCTCATGGACCTGGTGAACCGCCTCCGCGAGGCGGGCGCGAGCCTCGACGACGCCGTGGAGCACGGCACCCGTCTGCGCCTTCGTCCGATCCTGATGACGGCGGCCGCCACGGTGTTCGCCCTGATCCCGATGTCCCTCGGGTTGACCGGCGGTGGGGTGTTCATCTCGAAGCCCCTCGCGATCGTGGTGATCGGCGGGCTCGTGTCTTCGACGCTGCTCACGCTCGTGCTCGTGCCGATCCTCTACACGCTGGTGGAGCGCCGCCGGGACCGCCGGATCGCGAAGCGCGCGGAGCGACGCGCACGACGCGAGGAACGCCGTGCCGCGGCAGCCGAGACACCGACCGACATCTTCGAGGTCGCGGCCGAGCGCGAGTGACGCTCCGACTCGATCAGCTGGTCCGGGCGGCCGCCGCCCGGACCAGATCGGCGAGGTCGCCCGGCCTGCTCCACAGGGGCCAGTGCCCCGTGGGGAGGTCGATCATGTCGACATCCTTCAGATGGGCGACCTCCGCGAACATCGGGTGACCCGCGTCAGCCAGCTCCCGCACCTGACCGCTTCGGATCGAGCAGCACACCAGGGTGGTGGGTACGGCACGACGGTCGTCGTTCACGAGCTCGACGGGCTGGCGCAGCACGGGGCCCGGCTCGGGGACGGCCCGTTCACGGAAGCGGGCGAGCAGCTCTGGGCTCAGTCCTTCCAGGCTCGCCTGCTGCCCGAGCACGTCGAAGGGCGGAAGGGGAAGCTCGACCACTTCCGGCGGCAGGTCGGGGGCGAAGACACTCCCGGACGCGACCGGTCCCGAGTCGACCCAGACGACGCGCGCGACCAGCTCAGAGTGCCGATCGAGGATCAGGCTGACCGGAGCATTCGCACCGCTGTGCGCGACGATCACTGCGCGCCGTTGCGCCGACACCCCGAGTCGGACGAGCTCTTCGCGAATCGCCTCCGTCTGGTCGTCGAGGGTCCTCGCGGAGCGGTCGGGGTCGTCCGCGTCGAGGCCGGGCAGCGTCATCGCGGACGCGCGAATGACGTCATCGTCCAGGTGCAGGAGGACCTCGTCCCACGCCCACGCCCCCAGCCAATGTCCGGCGATGAAAAGGATGGTCGGGCTGCTCGTGGTGTGTGTCATGCCACCAGCCTGCGCTGCACGGCAGACAGGTGTGTGTCACCATCTATGTCATGAATTCTGTGATGGTCCACCCGTGAAGCGTGCGGAGCGCCTGCATGCCCTGTCCGAGATGCTGCGCCGCAGCGGTTCGCGGGGCGTGTCGGCCGAGCGTCTGGCGCGCGAGTTCGAGGTCTCCGTGCGCACCGTCAAGCGCGACCTGGCCGCTCTCGGGCGCAGCGGCGCGCCGCTGTGGTCACGACCCGGCCCGGGTGGGGGCTACGGACTCGCGGCGGGCGCATCTCTGCCACCCGTGACCCTCTCCCCCGCGCAGGCCGTGGCCCTGATGGCGGCCGTGTCGGCGAGCCCGGATGCTCCGTACGGCGATCTGGCCGCAGCCGCCGTGAGCAAGATCATCGACGTCCTCGACCCGCGCACCCGCGCCGGTGCCGACGAGCTCGCCCACCGCGTCTGGGTCGACGCACCCCCGTCGCCGTCGCGCGCGGTCCGGTCGGCGCTGGAGGAGGCGATGTCCGAGCAGCGTGTCGTGCGCATCCGCTACACCTCGGGGGACGGCATCACGACCACCCGAGATGTCGAACCCGTATTGTTCGCCTCCACAGGCGGGCGGTGGTACCTGGTCGGCTGGTGTCGACTGCGCGATGCCATGCGGTGGTTCGCCGTCTCGCGCGTCGAGCGGGCCAGCGTGACAGCGGCGGCCTGCACCGGCCACACCGTCGACGAGGTCGGGGAGCCCCCGGCGAATGCCAGACCCGTGCATGGCCGCGACCTCTGAGGCGGCCTCATCGCCGAGGATGCAGAAAGCCCCCCGTCCCGAAGGACAGGGGGCTTTGCCGCGTGTGCTTACTTGGCGGCGATGACCTGCAGCGTGATGACTGCGGTGACATCGTCGTGCAGACGCACGGTCGCCTCGTGCTCACCGGTCACCTTGATGGGCGACGGGATGTGCACCTTGCGCTTGTCGATCGAACCCAGGCCGGCGGCTGCGACAGCATCCGCGACGTGGTCGGTCTTGACGGAGCCGAAGAGACGACCCTCCTTGCCGGCCTTGACCGTGAGGCGCACCTTGGTGCCCTCGAGGGCGTTCTTCAGTGCGACAGCGTCGTCACGATCGTGGATCGCGCGTGCCTGACGCGCGGCCTGGATCGAAGCGACCTGCTTTTCGCCACCGCGGGTCCACGCCGTAGCGAAGCCCTGCGGGATGAGGAAGTTACGGGCGTACCCGTTCTTGACCTCGACCACGTCACCGGCGCTACCGAGCCCGGCGACCTCGTTCGTGAGAATCAGCTTTGCCATCTCGATACCCCTTACCGGCCGGCGCCAGCGTAGGGCAGGAGCGCCATTTCGCGCGCGTTCTTGATCGCCGTGGCGATCAGACGCTGCTCCTGCACCGAGACACCGGTGATACGACGGGCACGGATCTTGCCGCGCTCCGAGACGAACTTGCGAAGGGTGGCGACATCCTTGTAATCGATGACACCGACCCGGATGGACTTCGCGGGAGCGGTGGGCTTGCCACCCTTCCGCGGCTTGCGGCGGTCGCCGCTCGACTTTCCAGCCATAGTTTTTCCTTAGTGATGAGCGGATGCCGGCCGTGCGGGCCGGATCCAGAAGTTGTTCAGAACGGGGTGTCGTCGCCGAAGCTGCCCGGAGTGCTCCAGGCATCCGCGCTGGTCGACGAGCCGGGCGTGGACCACGGCTCCTCCGACACCTGCTGCTGCGCGGGGCGAGACTGTCCACCGCCACCGGCACCGCCGGCACCGCCGGTCGAGGCCGCACGGGTGACCTGCGCGGTCGCGTACCGCAGCGAGGGGCCGATCTCGTCGACCTCCAGCTCGATCGCGGTGCGCTGGTTGCCCTCGCGGTCCTGGTAGGAGCGCTGACGCAGACGGCCCTGCGCGATGACGCGCATGCCCTTCGTCAGCGAACCCGCCACGTGCTCGGCGAACTCGCGCCAGACGGATGCACGGAGGAACAGCGCGTCGCCGTCCTTCCACTCATTCGCGGCACGGTCGAAGTTCCGAGGTGTCGATGCGATGGTGAAGTTCGCCACCGGCAGCCCGTTCTGCGTGTAGCGCAGCTCGGGGTCGGCCGTGAGGTTTCCCACCACGGTGATGACGGTTTCGCCGGCCATGAGACTTAGGCCTTCGCAGCCTTGGCGGCCTTGCGGGCAGCCTTCTCTTCGGAGCGCTTGGCCTCGGAAGCGATCATCGCCTGAGCCTCTTCAGCGCGGAGCACCTTGGTGCGCATGATCTGCTCGTTCAGCTTCAGCTGACGGTCGAGCTCCTGCGTGGCGGCGCTGGTCGCGGTGAAGTTGACGACGGCGTAGATGCCCTCGGTCTTCTTCTGGATCTCGTAGGCGAGACGGCGCTTGCCCCAGATGTCGACGTTCTCGATAGAGCCACCATCGTTGGTGATGACCTTCAGGAACTTGTCGAGCGTAGGTGCGACCTGGCGCTCGTCGATCTCGGGGGTCAGAATGACCATGAGTTCGTACTGGTGCGTCACTTACCCACCTCCTTCGGACTAGAACGGCTCTCGGGAATTTCCCGGGAGCAGGAGGGTGTGTGCACGTGCCCGCCTCTGGAATCCCGAATGGACGCCGCAAGGCAGACAACCTCGACAGTCTAGCGGAAGAGCGGTGCGGGCGCGAACAAGACCCCGACACAGCGGTCGGTGGTGACGGGAACGCCTGGGGTGTTTGGCATGCTGGAAAGAGTGCCCGATGACGGTCATCGGGCACTCGACCAGAGGGGGGACGCGATGCGCGTCAACAAATGGGGGGTCGGCGTCGTGCTCGCCGCCGCCGTGCTGCTCACCGGATGCACCGGAAGCGGTTCGGACTCGACCGCCGAGAAGAAGCCCAGCGCCGGGGCCTCGCAGGAGGCGGAAGCACCGCAGACGGACTGCCCCGAGTTGAAGGAGGGCGCGACCATCGACGGTGCCACCCTCGCGGAGTGCGTCACGGCCGCGATGACCGACACCGCCGGCTTCTCGGCGAAGATGACGACCCTGGGCATGGAGTCGACCACGCGCTACAACCCCGCCGACGACGCGGTCGAGACCACCACCACGTTCGGGTCGGTCATCGTGATCGGCGATGACGCATGGGTCAAGTCCGCGACGGGCGAGTGGCAGGTCGCCGACGAGAACTCGACCGACCAGGAGATCAGCACGCTCAGCACGGCCGCGAAGGCCGTCGACGCGTCCGACCCGATGGGCGTGGCCGACACGCTCTCCGGCGAGTACACCGTCACCGGCAAGGGCACGCGTCTGGGCCAGGACGTGTTCCTCCTCACCGGCACCTCGGAGGCGCAGGGCACCAGCGTCGCGATGGTCTTCGAGGTCACGAGCGATTACGCGGTGCTCGCCGCCAACGCCTCCACCGAGGTCGAGGGCCAGAAGATCGAGAGCATTCAGGAAGTCACCGAGTGGGACGTGAAGCAGGACATCGTCGCACCACTCTGACATCCGCAGGGCCGCCGGCGAAAACGGAGACGATCCCTTCTCAGCGCGGAGTGTCACACCTCGACACTCCGCAGGCGGAAGGAGTCGTCTCCGTTTCGGCAGGAGGATGCGAGTCAGTAGCGCCGCCGAGCAGTACGCACGACGAGGAAGACCAGATACACACCACCGAGCACGAGGGTGACCACGCCGACGGGCAGGGCATGCTTGGGCACGAGGTTCTGCCCGATGATGTCGGCGACCGAGAGCAGCATGGCACCCATGAGCGCGGTCGCCACGAGATGCGCTGTTCCGCTCTTGACCACGAGGCGCGCCAGATGCGGCGCCGCGAGTGAGACGAACGCGATCGGTCCGATCACGGCGGTGACCACACCGGTGAGGCCGACGGCGATCGCCACGAGCCCGATCTTGGCCAGGCCCATGCGTCCACCGAGACTGGTGCCCAGTTCGTCACCGAGCTCGATGAGCCACAGCCCGCGTCGGGCGAGGACGACCAGCAGCATCAGCACCGTCACCACGATGATCGGCACAGTCGCCTGCTGCCATCCGACCCCGTTCAGCGATCCGGCATCCCAGATCGCCGCGGAGACGGCGACCTCGAGTCGGGCGCGCAGCAGCATCCAGGAGTTCAGGGCGGCGAGCACGGCGCTCACTCCGATGCCGACGATCACGATGCGATACCCCAGGGCGCCACGACCGGCGATCAGCAGCGCGACCAGAGCGGCCGTGGCGAAGCCGCCGAGGATCGCGCCGATCGCGACCGCAGCGCCCGATCCGCTGCCGCTGGTCATCACCACCAGGGCACCCGTGTAGGCGCCGGTCGTCAATCCGATCACGTCGGGACTTCCGAGGGGGTTGCGTGTGATGGTCTGGAAGACCGTTCCGGAGAGCGCGAGCGCCGCCCCGAAGAACACCGCGGCGAGCGCGCGCGGAAGCCGCCAGTCGACCACGACCATGCGGATGCCGCCCTGCGTCTCGAACAGGGATTGGATCACACGGATCGGCGAGAGCACGGTGTCGCCGATGGACAGGCTCGCGAGGAACGAGGCCAGCAGGGCGGCCACGAGAATGCCCATCGCCCAGCGTCCGCGTCGGCCGAGGGTGCGACGTGCGCGGCGGATGTCGGTGCGGGTCGAGACGTTCACATCTGCACCGGATTCCTGCGGCGGCCCACCCAGATCAGGAACGGCGCGGCGACGAACGCCATGACGATGCCGACCGGCACCTCCTGCGGCGCGATGATGACCCGACCGATGACGTCGCCGAGCACGACGACGATCGCACCGATGACGGCGGCGAGCGGGACGACCGCCTTCTGGGCCGGCCCGACGATACCGCGTGCGATATGCGGAGCTGCAAGGCCAAGGAAGGCGACCGGTCCGGCAACCGCCGTCGCGGTGCCTGCCAGCAGCGTCACAGCTCCTATCGATCCGACGCGGAGCAGGCCGATCTTCACGCCGAGCGCTGCCGCGGTGTCGTCACCGAGGGCGATCAGATCAAGGCTCCTCGTCATCAGCTGGGCCAGCACCAGGCCGATCGCGATCGCGGGACCGGCGACCAGGAGGATCGAGAGTTCGCGCCCCGCGAGCGCCCCGGACTCCCAGCTGCGCATCTGCAGGAAAGCCGTCGGATTGAGCAGCACGAGTGCGGTCGTGATGCCGGCGAGCACCGCCGTGAGCGCGACACCGGAGAGCACCAGCGTCACAGGGCTGCCCCCGCCCGCTGCTCCGAGCAGAACGACTCCGACGGTCGCGATCAGGGCGCCGACGAGGGCGAAGGCCATGAGCTGTGGGAAGGCGTTTATACCGAGCGCCGCGACGGCGATCGCGACTGCGACCGATGCACCGGCATTGACGCCGAGGAGCCCGGGATCGGCCAGCGCGTTGCGGGTCAGCCCCTGCATGATGGCGCCGGCCGCGCCGAGCGCGAGCCCGACGACGATCCCGAGCACGGTGCGCGGGATGCGCGATTCGCGCACGACGAGCTGCAGGTCACTCCCGTCGTACCGGAAGATCGTGTCGAGCACGGTGTCGAGCCCGACGTACTTCGTGCCGACCGTCAACCCGACGACGGCCGCAACGAGAAGAGCGAGCACGGAGAGCACGACGACGAGCGCGGTCCGCCCGGCGGAGAGCCGGCGCGGACCGCGGTTCGTGCGCGTGCTGAGGGTCACTCCGCGGTTCGGGCGGGCCCGTTCCCGGCGACGGCATCCGCGAGCGCCGGCACGAGGGCGTCGAGCACGTACGGGAGACTGAGCGGAGAGGTGAAGTAGATCGCGCCGGCGGTGACTCCGTCGGTGTAGACGACCGAGTTGTTCTTCATGGCGTCGATCGCGGTGACGAAGGCCTCGCCCTCGAGCGCCGTGATATCGTCGTCCGACTCGGTACCCCAGATCAGCACGTCGGCGGCGTTGAGCACGTCGAGGTTCTCGACCGGGATGTAGGCCTGGCCACCCGAGGCATCCTTCGGCGCGTACGCATCGATGTCCGACGGGACCGTGAAGCCCAGACCGGTGAGGAAGTCAGTGCTGAGGCCGTCCTGATAGGCGATCGCGGCGCCGTCGTAGATGGCGTTCTGCAGGAAGACGATCGACTTCCCGGCGAACTCGGGGTTGGCGGCCGCGGCGTCGGCGAACTTCGCGTCGATGTCGTCGACGAGCTTCTGCGCCTCGTCCTTCATCCCCACGGCCTCGCCGATCTGCAGGGTCTGCACATCCCACGGCTCGAAGTACATCGAGTAGTCGCCCGAGTGGGCGACCGTGGGGGCGATGTCGGACAGGCGGTCGTAGTCCTCCTCCGTCAGCCCGGCGTTCGTCCCGATGATGAGGTCGGGATCGAGCAGCGCGATGGCCTCGAAGTCCAGGCCGTCGCTGGTCGTGAGCACCTCGGGCTCGGAGTCGCCTCGCGCCTCGTCGGCCCAGGGCCAGGACGCGAAGTCGTAGTCTCCGTACCAATCGGTCACGCCGACGGGCTCGAGTCCGAGCGCCCAGAGGGTGTCCTGCTCGGTGTAGCCCACCGAGACGATGCGCTGCGGCTGCTCAGAGACCGTGGTCTCGCCGTAGGCGTGCTCGACCGTGACGGGGAAGGCGCCAGGGTCGCCGGCGGGGGTGTTTCCCGTGCCGTCGGCGGCGGGGGCGCAGGAGGTGAGAGCGGCCACCGAGACGGTGACGGCGACGAGGGCGGCGAGCGCCTTCAAGCGGGTGAGAGGCATGGGGGCACCGTTCCGAGCTGTAAGGGTTGCCTAAGCTTACCCAGCACCGCCACTCGGAGCGCAAGCGAAAACGGAGACGATCCCCTCTCAGCGCGGAGTGTCGTACCTCGACACTCCGCCTGCGGCAGGGGTCGTCTCCGTTTCGGCAGGAGCCGCCGCGGGTCAGTACGCGACCGGGGGAACCTCCGCCCACACCGTGCGGTCGTCGACAGTGGGGGCGGCGGGGATGCGTCCGGCGCCGTCGGGCTCGGGGATAGCAGCCAGGAGCGCCTGCGTGTAGGGATGCTGCGGAGCGGCCCAGAGCTGATCCGTCGGACCCGACTCCAGCACGCGACCGCCGAACATCACGAAGGTGCGGTCGGCGATGCGGCGCACCACGGCGAGGTCGTGCGAGATGAACAGCATGCCCGCACCCGACTCGGCCACCAGGTCGCGCATCAGGCCGGCGACACTCGTCTGGGTCGACGCATCGAGCGCCGAGATCGGCTCGTCGGCCACGAGCAGCGACGGTCGGGCCGCCAGCGCCCTGGCGATCGCGATGCGCTGCTTCTGCCCGCCGGAGAACTGATGAGGGAAGCGGGTGCTCACGTTCGTCGGCAGCCCGACGCGCTCGAGCCACTCGTCGACGGTGGATCCTTCGGCACCTCGTGCCCGTGCCGTCGCGATACCGTCCGCGATCTGGTCTCCGACACGGCGTCGGGGATTCAGCGACGTCGCCGGATCCTGGAAGACCATCTGGATGCCGGTGAGGGCGAGCGAGCGACGGCGGATGCCGAGCGGCGAGACGGGTGCTTCGCGGAAGAGAACCGTCCCCGCAGCGGTCTTCTCGATGCCGACGACGGCACGGGCGAGGCTGGACTTGCCACTGCCGGACTCGCCGACGAGCGCGACGGTCTCCCCGGCGGCGACGCTGATCGACACCCCGTTCACGGCGATCACCGGCGGGTTGCCCGGGTAGCGCACGACCACGTCCTGCGCGTCGAGGACTGCGACCTCACTCATCTGCGGCCTGCCCTTCCGGTGCCTCATCGATGCGCGAACCCGGCAGGGCCGCGAGCAGCATACGCGTGTACTCGTGCTGCGGATCGCGGAACAGCGTCTCGCGGTCGGCGAGCTCCACGATCCGACCGTCCTTCATCACGGCCACCGTGTCGGCGATCGCGCTCATCACGCCCAGGTCGTGGGTCACGAGCAGTACGGCGAGGTTCCGCTCCACGGCGAGGTCTCGCAGCAGCTGAAGGATCCCCGCCTGCACCGTCACGTCGAGCGCGGTGGTCGGCTCATCCGCCAGCAACACCTCGGGGTCGCAGGCGAGGGCACAGGCGATCGCGATGCGCTGCCGTTGTCCGCCCGAGAACTGGTGCGGGTAGCGCTTCAGCGCCTCCGTCGGATTGGGCACCTGCACGGTCTCGAGCAGTTCGACGGCGCGTTCCCGTGCCGCCGCACCCTTGAGTCCGAGATGCACGCGCATGTGGTCGGTGAGTTGACGACCGACGGGCAGCTGCGGGTGCAACGACGCCGACGGATCCTGGAACACCATGGCGATGCGCGCGCCGCGCACCCGGTTGAGGGAACGACGTTTCAGACCGACGAGCTCTTCGCCGCCGAGCAGGATCGAACCACCGGTCTTCGCCTGACGAGGGAGCAGCCCCAGCACGGCGAGCGACGTGAGGGTCTTTCCCGACCCGGATTCGCCGGCGAGGCCGTGGATGCGTCCGGCCTCGAGCTCGAGGGAGACGCCCTTCACGAGGGGCCGCCCGATGTCGATCGTCAGCTCGCGGATACTCAGTGCTGAGGCGCTCATGCGGCCACCCCCGTCGCCGAGGCCTTGTGCTCTGCAGCCTTCTCGTGCGTGATCTCGGCGGTCGGGTCGAGCACGTCGCGCATCGCATCTCCGAGGAAGTTGAACGCGAGCACCACCGTGAGGATCGCGAGACCGGGGAAGACTCCGAGCCACCAGGCATCGAAGTTCTGCATCGCGCCGGAGATCATCGACCCCCACTCGGCTGTCGGCGGCTGCGCGCCCAGACCGAGGAAGGAAAGTCCGGAGAGGAGCAGGATCGCCGCACCGATGTCGAGCGTCGCGAGCACCAGGACCGGGCCGGCGATGTTCGGGAGGATGTCGACGAACAGCGTGCGCGCCGGCGAGTGCCCGAGCAGGCGACCGGCGATCACGTAGTTCTGTCCGCGCAGGCCCAGCACGATGCTGCGCGTGACGCGGGAGTACTGCGGCCACGACACCACGATCGCCGCGATCACCGCATTGAACAGCGACGGCCCGAGCGAGGCGGCGACCACCATCGCGAGGATCACGGTCGGGAACGCCATGAACAGGTCGGTGATGCGCATGAGGGTCTCGTCGACCCAGCCGCCGAAGTATCCGGCGAGCGCACCGATGAGCGTGCCGATGATCATGGCGGCGATCACGAGCATGAGCGCGAGCGGCAGGCTCACGGTGGCGCCGGTCATCAGACGCGAGAAGATGTCGCGCCCGTTGCCGTCGGTGCCGAGGAGCGTGTCGATGCCCGGCGCCTGCAGTCGAGGGAGCACCTGCGCGTTCGGCGGGTACGGCACCCACCACTGCGCGGTGAAGGCGACGATGATCCACGCGCCGGCGATCACGGTGCCGATGATGCCGAGCGGGGTGCGCCAGGCACGCGGCCAGCGGAAACGGAAGCGTCCGGCGGGGGTCGCTGCGGCGATGCGGCTCATGCGATCCTCACTCTCGGGTCGAGCACGCCGTACAGCAGGTCGACGATGAAGTTGATGAGGAGGTAGATGACTCCGACCACGAGGCCGACGCCCATGATGCCGGGCAGGTCGAGGTTCGCGGCGGAGTTGTAGGCGTACGTACCCAGTCCCGGCCAGGCGAACACCGACTCGACGAGCACCGTGCCGGAGAGCAGGGCCCCGAACGCGACACCCACGACGGTGAGGATCGGCAGCGAGGCGCCGCGCAGCACGTAGTCGAGGATCACACGCATGGCCGGGAGTCCCTTGGCGCGGGCCGCGCGTACGTAGTCACTGCCGAGCACCTCGAGCACCGAGGTGCGGATGAAGCGGGTCAGCAGTCCGATGGTCACGAGTGAGAGCACCATGACCGGAAGAGCGAGATGCGCGAGGGCGTCGAAGAAGCCGACGGCGTCTCCGTTGAGGAGGTAGTCGACCGTGTAGAGCCCGGTGACGCGGGGCGGCGGGGTGATCGACGGCGAGATGCGGCCGGAACCCGGAGCGATGCGCAGCTCCAGGAAGAACACGTAGAAGCTGACCAGCGCCAGCCAGAAGGTCGGGACGCTGAGGCCGACGAGCGTCACGACGCGGATGACCTGGTCGGTGACGAGTCCGCGGCGATAGGCCGCAAGGGTGCCGAGCACGATGCTGACCGCGAGACTGACGATGATCGCGCCGATCGCGATCTCGATCGTCGCGGGAACGGCCGTGGCGAGGTCGCTGGTGACCGGGCGTCCGGTCACCAGCGACGTGCCGAGGTCTCCGCGGAGGAGGTTCCCCATGTAGATGAAGTACTGCACGAACAGTGGCTGGTCGAGTCCGTTCGCCTTGATGAACGCCTCGCGCGTCGCGGGGTTCTGCGATGCGCCCTCACCGAGTGCGGCCGAGACCGGGTCTCCCGGCACCAGGTTGGTGAGCGCGAAGGTGACGATCGTCACGCCCACCAGCAGGAGCAGGGAGGTGCCGGCCCGCCGCAGCAGGTACCCGACGAGAGGCGAGCGGCGCCGCTGCGCCTGCCTCTGCACGGCCACTGTCGTCATGAGTCGTCCGATCAGCCGGCGGGCGTGATCTCGGCGATGTCCATCTCCCACACGGAGTTGTACACGGCGCCCTTCACGCTGTCGGCAGACGAGATGTTGCGACCGGGGACGATGAGCGGGACGAAGGGACCCTCGGCCTGCATCGCCTCGGCGAACGCGGTGAACGCGGACGTGCGCTGCTCGGAGTCGGTCGCTGCGGCAGCACCGGCGGCGATGCCCGCGATCTCCGGGTTGGCCTCGGCCGCCCAGCCGGCGCGGAGGCCGACCTTCAGACCCGGGGCGAAGGGCAGGAAGTTCGCCGAGTCGGCGTAGTCCGGGCCCCAGAACCACAGGCCGAAGCCCTCGGTGCCGTTGACGTAGGCGTCGAGCTCGGTCGCGAACGGCGCGGGGGCCAGGTCGACCGTGATGCCGGCGTCTTCAAGCTGTGCCTGCACACGCTCGGCGAGGGGGGTGAACTCCACGCCGCCGACCGGGTAGTCGTTCGGGAACTGCAGCTTGAGCGTCTGACCCGTGTATCCGGCCTCGGCGAGTGCCGCCTTGGCCTTGGTGAGGTCCTGCTTCACACCGCTGTCGAGCGCGCCCTCGAAGCCGGGAGGGATGACGCCGGTCGCCTGGACGGAGCCGGCACCGGCCAGCTCCAGCAGCGCGTCGTAGTCGAGCGCGTAGCGGATGGCCTCGGCGATCTTGACGTTCGCCAGGTCGCCGCCGGCGGCACCCTGGTTCAGCAGCAGGAAGATGGTCTGACCGGAAGGCACCGAGTCGACGGTGATGTCGTCGCCGAGACCGGCGACCTGGTCGCCGTTCAGGTCCATCGCGACCATCGAGTCGCCGCCCTTGAGGTTGGCGAGCTGCGTCGCACTCTCGGAGACGTTGCGCACGACCACGCGCTTGTAGTCCGTCGCCTCGTCGCCGTTGTACTCGTCGTTCTTGGTGAGCACGACCTGCGAGCTGAGGTCGAGGGTGTCGAGGACGAACGGTCCGGAGCCGGCGGATGCGCCGTCGAGGAACTTCTGCGCCGAGTCGGTGCCGTCGGTCGCGCCGCCGTTCTCGATCACGACGTCGGAGTTGACGATGCCGAGCGCCGGGTTCGCGAGGATCGCGGGCAGCTGCAGCAACGGGGTCTCGGACGTGAACGTGATCGTCTTGTCGTCGACCTCGGTGATGGTCAGGCCGCCGAGGAGGAAGTTCGGCTTGGCGTCTTCCATGCCCTGGATGCGCTGCAGCGAGAACACGACGTCCTTCGCCTCGATGGGCGAACCGTCGGAGAAGACGCGGTCGCCCTCGAGGGTGAAGGTGAACTCGGTCGCCTCGTCGTTCTGCTCCCACGACGCGAGGCCCGGAACCGGGGTGGAGACGTCGGAGCCCTCGAAGTCGACGAGGGTCTCGTAGAGCGCCTTGGCGATCATGTTGCCGGTCGGGTCGTAGGTGTGACCCGGGTCGGTCGTCTCGATCGAGAACGCGGTGTCGATGACGAGGGAGTCGGAGCCCTGGGAAGACCCGCCGTTGCTCGCCGAGTTCCCTCCCGAGCAACCTGCGAGCGCGAGGAGCGCGACGGCTCCGAGCGCGATGACCGGCGTGATACGGCGTGACGACATGAGGGCCTCCAAGGGCGAGGAGTACATTCGGGTGAGCCGCCACCGATGTGGACGACCGTGGATCAGATTCGCATCATATGCGACGATGTGTCCAGCAAGAGCGGGTCACCTCGGCACGCTCTGTCCAGAACCTCGATTGTGGGTAACAATATGTCCAGCAAGAATGCGGAAGAGTCGAAGCATTCTGGACGAAGTGCCGCACCCTTGGACGAGACGGCGTACAGAATCCTCGAAGTGCTCCGTGATAACGGTCGTGTCTCGATCGCCGCCCTCGCCGACAAGGTCGGCATCTCTCGCGCGAACGCCTATACCCGCGTCGAGTCGCTCGTGCATGACGGGGTGATCACCGGGTTCAGCGCGCGCGTCGACCAGGCGAAGGCCGGTCTCTCGATCGGGGCGCTCGTGTTCGTCACGGTGATGCCGCAGGCATGGGCGTCGTTCCGCGAGCGCGTGACGGAGATGCCGGACGTCGAATGGTGTGCCATCACGACGGGCGAGCACGATGCGATGCTGCTCATCCGGGCCGTCGACGTCAGCGGCGTGCACGAGTTCTCCACCGGGGTGATCGCCCAGCTGCCAGAGGTGCGTACGGTGGTCAGCGTCGTCGTGCTCGACGAGGTGATCCGTCGGCCCTACCTGCTGCCGGCCGATCTGCCGGAGCGCAGCAGCGTCACCGCACCCCTGGGCATGACGCGGTGGACGCCGGCCTCGCCGGGGCGTGACACGCTTCCGCCACGCTGACCCGGGTCAGGCCGAGATCTCCTCGCACACGCTCAGCTGCGGCAGTCCGTGCATCTCGTAGTGCTCGACGAGGCGGATGCCGCCGTCGTCGGTCAGCTCCAGCTCGCTCTCGCCGTCGCCGGTCACGACCGTGCCGTCGCTCTTGAGCACGTGCACGAACGACACCCAGATCGTGTCGCCGGTGCGGGTGCCGACGAACTTGCCGAAGGTGACCGTGTCGCCCTCGTACCCGCCCCAGATCGCGCCGTCGCGCTCGAAGTACTCGAAGATGCTCGGGGAATCCGGGTCGACCGCCGAGGTCGTGGACGACACCATCCGGAATCGGCGGCCGTCGAGGGAGGGGAGGGTTGCAGTCGCAGTCACATCCTCGATTATGGAGGATGCCGTCAGGCGTCGGCCGCCGCGGAGCGCTCGCGCGACTCGTGCTCGAGCAGCGCGTAGACGAGCAGCGTCGTCCACTCGCCCTTGAACCACTCGCTCTCCACCAGCCGTGCCTCTCGCTGGAATCCGAGCCTTTCCGCCACACGAGCGGACGATGTGTTGCGCTCGTCCATCCGCGCGACGATGCGGTGCAGACCGAGCCCGTCGAAGCCGAGGGCGAGCAGGGCGCGGACCGCTTCGGTCGCGTAGCCTCGCCCGGCGGCGCGCGGGTCGAAGATGTACCCGACCTCGCCGGATCGGTCGGTCTCGCTGCGCCAGAAGAGCACGACGTCTCCGATGAGCGACCCCGTGTCGCGCTCCTCGACCGCGAGACACACGGCATCGCCCTCGGCCGCGAATCGCGTGTTCGCCCAGGTGGTGGCGATGCGCTGCTCGACGTCGGCGAGGTTCAGCGGTGGGTAGGGCACATAGCGCACGGCGTCCGGATCCGACTTGTACGCGTGCATCGCGACCGCATCCGAGGGTGCGATCGGGCGCAGGAGCAAGCGGTCCGTGACGATCGGGTACTCGGGGTCGTGCCCCACCGGCGGCACGGTCGATCCGGTCGTCATTCGAGGTCCAAGGAGAGCAGACCGGGCACCTGGGCGGTCCTGGCACGCACCACGAACAGCAGGTCGTCGTACTCCGGCACGATCTCCACCCGGGAGGACGCCAGCAGGTGGGTGGCGGTCCCGCCACCGGCGCGCTGCAGTCGGAGCCGTCTCACCGGATAGGCGGGCGGAGTGAGCCAGATGCGATCGAGGTGCGCGTACGGGGTGTCGACGTCGTCGATCCGGATGCCCTGGACGCCGACGGAGACCTGCGTGGGGATCGAACGCACCACGCGTCGGCGCTGCAGCGCTCCGATCCCGAAACCGACGGCGGCGAGCGCGGCGAACGGCGCGAGCAGGATGAGGGCGGAGAGCTCGCCCTCGAGGAATCCGGGAACGGCGGCGAGCAGGCCCGCACCGACCGCGATCACGAGGAAGACGACCGCGGCGATCGTGATCCGGGTGGCGAGGCGCCGCTCCCCGGTGCCGTCGACGGTGAACTGCGTCGGCAGCTGCGACACCGCCCGCGCCGCAGCGACCGGATCGTCGAAGACGGGCAGCGCTATCGGATTCAGCGTCGCCATGAGCTCGTTGAACATCGTCCGCGAGTACCCCGGCAGCTCGATCGTGATCTCACGGCCGCCCGTCTGCACGATCAGAGCGCGCGTCGTGCCGCTCGGGAGTCCGTTGGTCCGATGCTCGGTGATCTTGGAGCGGAACTGCGTCGACGCACGCGCGAACGTCTCGCGATTGCCCGCCTTCCCGATCTCGACCGCATCGGGGCGCACGACGATCCGGATGTTGCGGAACCAGAAGAACCCGGCGAACACCGCCACGGTGAGAGCGATCGCGACGACGAGCACCACCACGCCGCGGGTGGAGATGTTCATGGTGCCCGGCAGGAACTTCGGCAGCACGAAGAGCGTCGCCGCCGACAGTGCAGCGGAGAGCAGGATCGCGCCTATGGCTGAGCGCAGCGGGTTCCTGCGGAACACTCGTTCACCAGACATCGCTTCAGCCTGATCCAGCATTTCGAACTCTCCCCATGACGGTCGACCCGCGTGACGCGACTCCTACCGTAGTGGGCAGCAGCGCGGCAGGTAGCGTGGTGGCATGGAGTGGATGTCCGATCCCTCGGCGGGGTCATGGCTGCGTGAGCGGCTCGATGCGGGTTACGAGACCATGCACGGCGTGGTACCTCGCGGGTATCCGGCATATGCGCGCATCTTCCATCCCGCCATCGTCAGATCGCTGCCCGGACGAGCGGTTCCGACGGCCGAAGAGCTGGTGCGCATGCCCGAGTCGGAGCAGCACGCGCTCATGGCCGAGTTCGTCGACGAGCAGGTCTCGTGGGCGGAGACGGCAGCGGCGTTCGGCACGGTTCTGCATCCGCTCGCACAGTGGCAGCGACTGGTGCGCACCCCGCCCGAGAGCGACTGGCGCACGAGGATGGCCCCCGACGGTCGCGAGTTCTCCGCCCCGATGGAGGGCGAGCTGGAGCCCGCGCACCTGGCAGCCGTCGCCGCGCACCTGGTGGACCACACGCAGACCCCTGACTCCGGTTTCGCCGCGCTGTGGGAGGGACGAGGGGGACTGCTCGGTTTCTTCGGGATCACCCCCTCGCGATCCTTCCTGACGTTCTCGGACGACCCGAACCATCAGGCGATGCTCGACCGCAGCGCACGCGACCCGTTCAACAACGTCTTCCGCAGGCCCACCTGGCAGGAGGGCATCCTGTCGAAAGAGATCTCCGAAGGCCCGAGGTTCGAGCTGCCGGGCCGCGACCACGTGCTGTTCTCCGCACCCCCTCGCGCTTTCGCCGATCCGGAGTGGGTGCTGCAGGTGCCGTGGCGTGATCGCCCCGCCGAG
Organism: Microbacterium sp. 2RAF4; assembly: GCF_052115285.1. Taxonomy (NCBI): domain Bacteria; kingdom Bacillati; phylum Actinomycetota; class Actinomycetes; order Micrococcales; family Microbacteriaceae; genus Microbacterium; species Microbacterium sp. 2RAF4. Next base: position 1,541,638 of record NZ_JBFRGI010000002.1, read on the forward strand.
GAGCACGGGTTCCGGCCCTCGGCGCAGAGCCCGAGTCTGCTCTGGCCCGAGGACCGCTCCTGGGTCATGGTCAGCGAGGTCGACTTCGACTCCACGATCGTCGCCGGCTCCCCCGCGCTGATCGAGGCGCTCTGCGCGGACGAACAGCTGGAAGCCCTCCCCCTCTCGGAAGGCGCCGACCTCACCTGGGGCGCCGACACGGTGAACAGCTGAGCGCCCGCCGATGAGCTTCGACGCCCGCCCTCTCACCGACCCCGTCGATCCCGCGAAGGTGCGTGCCTTCGCGGCCGAGCTGCGTTCCCGGCCGACCGGCGGCCCCTCGGCATCCACGATCATCGGGATCGTCGCCGTCGCGATCGCCGCGGTCGTCCTGATCCCGACCCTCGTCGGCGTGGTGCTGAGCCTCGCGTCGTTCGGCGAGTCTCCCGGAGCAGCGGCGATCCCCCTCGTGCTGATCGCGCTGCTCCTGGCCGCGGTCGGCGTGATGATCTGGATGAGCGTCCGCAACGCGCGGGTGCGGCGGTACCGAATGCACGGATTCGCCCAGGCGAACGGCATGACCTACGAGCCGAAGGTCGCCGACCCGCCCCTGCCCGGCATGATCTTCCAGCTGGGGCGCGCACGACAGGCGACCGATCTGATCAGGGGCACCAGGCCGCGTTTCGTCGAGTTCGGCAACTACCAGTACACGGTGCAGTCGGGAAAGAACTCCACGACCTATCGCTGGGGGTACGTGGCCGTGAAGCTCGATGTGCCGCTGCCCAACATCGTGCTCGATGCCAAGGGCAACAACGGATTCGGATCGAATCTGCCGGCGTCGTTCCAGAAGAGCCAACGGCTGTCGCTCGAAGGCGACTTCGATCAGCACTTCACGCTCTACTGCCCCCGCGGCTACGAACGCGATGCGCTGTACCTGTTCACGCCCGACATCATGGCGCGTTTCATCGACAACGCCGCAGCGCTCGACGTGGAGATCGTTGACGACTGGCTGTTCCTGTACACCCAGCGCAAAGTCTCGACCCTCGACCCCGCCACCTGGGCCTGGTTGTTCGGCACCGTCGGAGCATTGCTGACGAAGTTCGATCAGTGGGCGCGGTGGCGCGACGAACGCCTCATCGCCGAGACAGCGGCCTCGGCACTGCCGCCGACGCCCGCGCTCCCGTTCGCCCCTCCCGCAGGCATGCTCACCCCACCACCGGGGGTCGCACGACAGGGCCGTCGCCTCAAGCGGGGAGGGACGTGGGTGCCCGTCATCGTCCTGGTCGCGATCGTCGGGTTCTGGATCCTGAGCCGGATGAACTGAGCCGGATGAACTGAGCCGATGGAGCCGGGAGACGCCGGAGCGGCGGTGGCGGAGAGCCCGAGTGTGGGGGTGGGTGCCGGCTGGGGACCGAACTCCCACCCCATCCCCCCTCGGGATCGAAAAGAGATCCACTCTCCCTCCGCATGACGGCTGAGCCGCCCCGCCCACGGTCAGCTGGGGACTGACGCTGCTGGGCGTATGCCCAAATGGTATACCGGCAGAGGTTGCAATATGTTGCGCTTCGGCCTCGACGCACCCGGGTCCGAGCTAGCGACGACCGTAGGCGGTCAAGAACAGGTCGACCGCCCTGGTCACCGGCTGCGCGGTGTTCTCCCCACCGAGAAGCCCGGCGTTCAGCGGCGCACCGACGACCAGCCAGGTGAAATCACTCGCGAGGGCCTTCGCATCGTCGACGACCAGTCCGTGCGTATCGGAGATTTCGGTCATCACCTCAGCGAGATTGCGGATGTTGCTGTCCCAGCTCTGCGCGAGGTAATCTCGCGCGACTTCGGGATGGGCGGGGGCCTCAGCCACCACGAGGCGACGCATCGCCATGACGGGAGCGCTCAGCATTCCGGCACGCATGGTCTCACCGAGCGCAACAAGTCCCGCCCGGATGTCGGGGTTCGCCTTCAGCGCATCGAGAGCGGGTCGCATGGCATCTCGCCCGGCGAGCGCCCACTGTCGCACAACCGCCGCGTACAGAGCGGACTTCGAGTCGTGCTCCCGGTACAGCGATGCCTTCGAGATCCGCGCTCGCCTCGCCACCTCGTCCATGGATGCTCCGGCGTATCCGAATTCGAGGAAGACATCGCGGGCGGTGTCGAGCAGAGCATCGCCGGTGAGACCGGCGGGGCGCCCTGGGGTTCGAGGCGTCGTAGTCACAACTCAAAGTTTAGTACTTGACAGTTCCGTGCCCCGGATCTACCTTGAGTACTAGTAAGTACTAAAGGAGCAGACATGATCGTTCTGGCCGTAGCCCTCGCCACGCTGGCATCGTTCATCGCGAGCGCCGCGCTGTACGCCCTACCCCCGGTCTCGGCCGTGATCTCGAGGACGAGCACACCCCGAAAGGGCCTTCCGGTCATCGCGCAGATGGCATCCGTCGCGCTCCGCAGCCTCATCGCCTCGTGCCTCCTGGCCGGCCTGATGCTCGCGGCGGGGTGGCACGGCATCGGCACCGGGGCCCTCCTCGGGCTGGCTTTGAGCGCGCTCCCCCTCACCCTGCTCATGGGCGGTGTCGTGCACGAGGGCACCGCCCCCTCCGCGGCGGGCATCCACCTGCTCGATTGGATCCTCAAACTCGTCATCATCGGGGCGATCGTCGGATCGTTCCTCTGATCCAGAAGGAGACTGCCATGCCCACGCCCCTCGATATCACGTTCACAGCCACCCTCGGAAAGGTGCGCGAAGGCGATACCTGGACCTGCGTGCAACTCGATGACTCGGCGACGATCTTCGGCACGCGCGGACTCGTGAAGGTCGCGGGTTCGGTCGACGGCGAGCCCTTCCGGGGTGCCTTCATGGCGCTCGGCGACGGGACGCACAAGCTCCCGATCGCGGCCGCGATCCGCAAACGCATCGGCAAGAGCGACGGCGACGAGGTGACGGTGCATCTCACCGAGCGACTCAACGGGTGAGGTCTCGTCCGTCCGCTCTCCCGTCCTGCGTGACGGAGACCATCGTGGGCGATGCCCCGCGCTTCTCATTCGAGTCATTCGAGCGCGCCCGGCACCGCAGCCGGATTGTGTTGCGCCTCAGCTCAGAACGATCACTCGTGCTCATCGGGACGCTTCTCCGCGCAGAACTTGATCCGATCAAGCCCGTTCTGAAGGTGGGCTCGCATATACGCGGCGGCAGCCTCCGCATCGCCGTCCCGAACCGCGAAAGCGATCTCCCGGTGCTCCTCCCATGACTGCTCCCACGCCGTCCGTTCGAGATGCACGGGGCCTACGTGGATGGAGGCGAGCGCATCGGACAGGTATCTCACCACGAGCGGGTTGCCCGTGGCCGCCGCGACCGTCCGGTGGAAACTCCGGTTTCGCCGCAGCGGCTCCGGGGCGCCACGCGGTGAGCGTCGCCTGTCGTCCAGAGACCTTTCGCAGACCTCCAAGAGCTCTTTCGAGTGCGACGACGGTGCCCGTCGCGCTGCGAGCGCCGCTGCAGCAGGCTCGACGATCTGCCGGTACGTGTAGACGTTCAGCACATTGTCCTGATCGATGAGCCAGGTCGTCGTGAAACCACGGTTCGGAGTCGCGGTGACGAAGCCTTCCCGCTGCAGTCGATTGAGCGCGTGTCGCACCGGGCTCGTCGACACGTGGAGTTCACGCGCGACCAGTTCGATGTTCACCCGTGCACCGGGAGGCAGTTGGCCCCCGAGAAGCGCGTTCCTGAGGGCATGGTACGTCTGGAGGTTCAGCGACTCGCTGCGCCGGTCCTGTGGCATCGATATTCTCACCGCCGCGACGCACCCGTGACCGTGGTCGGCCGCATCCACGCTCCCCTCGTCTGACACTTTCGCGTCCACAGTATTGAGGGTTGAACGGCTTCGGCCCCACTTTGGAGCGGGATCGTGGCACCGAACACATGTCCATCGGCGTTTTGTCGGATTCGCCACCTATCGCCCCGAATCCGACACAGATTCGCCTTCAGCTTTTTCGAGCCCTCAGCGCCCGCGAAGAATTGAGGCGGTGAACGATGCACCGGGCGGTGGGCCCGGCTTGACTGGGGCTTCAAGAAGACATCGTGACGCACGGGAGGAACTGATGCGGCCGCGTCAGTGTGCGGACCGGCCATCGGGCCCGATCCCCGATGGCCGGTCACCAGCCCGGGATGATCGTCGGGCAGATGCCAGAGGCTTCGGGTGGGGCCAGCGTCCCACGACATCCTCCAGCGCTCCGTCGAGAGCGCCCCACGTGTCCGCTTCCCGCATCGCGGCGCCGATCCGCTCGGCGTTCTCGCGGAACGATGGCTTCGACAGCACGAGATCGACGGCTTGCGCGACCTTCGATGGAGTAGCCGTGCTCGTGCGCAGGTTCACGCCGGCACCGGACCACCCCACGCGTGCGCAGACCTCGACCTTGTCTTCGGTCTGACCGGCGACGATGAGCGGGATCCCGTGCGCGAGTGCCTGCTGGACGCCGCCATAGCCGCCGTTGGTGACGAGCACATCGACCAGAGGCAGCAGGCGGTCATAGGGCAGGTATTCGGCGATGTGGACATTGGCCGGCACGTCTCCCACCAATGCGTCGACAGGACGACCACCGGTCGAGACCACGACGAGGGCCTCCGATGCGGCGAGCGCGGTGATCGTCGGCTGCACGAGCTGTGCGAAGTCGGAGTTGGCGATGGTGCCCTGGGTGACGTGTACGACGGGCCGTGAGCCGTCGAGGTCGGACCACCAGGACGGCAGCGTCGGGTCGGAAGCGGCGGGCGGGAGGGGGCCGGCGAAGCGAACGGTGGGCGCGAGGTCGATGCGTGGATACTCGAACTCCGGCACGGTGAACTGCACGTAGGCGTCAGCGCTGCCTGCCCAGTCGAGGACGAAGCCGTCGAGCGGGCGTCCGACCTCGTGCCGCGCCATCGCGTCAGCCTCCTTCTGAACGCCGCCGAAGATCACCCGCTCCGCGATTATGCGCAGGGCCGCGTTGCGCACCCACCCGATCGGGCCGGACAGTGGAGTGACCCCGAGACCGAACGGCGCGACATCCCGACTGCGGGCTCCGAGAGGGAAGATGCCGAGCACCACGACGGGCGGCCGCTCTTTCGGGGGCAGCAACTGCAGCAGTGCCGCACCGATGAAGAGCGGCTCCGTGAGGATCGCATCGACGGGATGTGCGTCGAGCTCTGCACGGACCGCGGCGAGCTGGGCGGCACCGGGGCGCACGAACAGCGTGCTCATGTCGAAGCGCAGTGCTGCGGGACCGGTGAGCCCGACCCTGTCGGGGAATGCGCCGTCGGCGTCGTCCAGGTCCACGTCGGCCTCGGCCGGCAGCGGGACGAAACGCGCTCCCGAATCTTCGACGCGCTCGGCGTAGCGCCGACTCGTGAGGAACCTCACGTCGTGCCCGAGCGAGAGGAGGTGACGAGCGATCTGCAGCAACGGCACGACATGGCCGTGTGCGGGCGTGCACGTGATGAGGTAGCTGGACATGGCGGTGTCTTTCCCTAGAATTGAATGTACCGCTGAAGTATTCATCACCCTGTGAGGAAAGTCAATGACTGAGGCCGCTCCCCGCGCCTACAGATCCGAGCTGCGCGCGCGCCAAGCTCAGGAGACACGTGCGCGCATCGTCGCCGCGGCCGCCCACCTGTTCGCCACCCAGGGCTATCAGGCGACGACGATCGCGGCGATCGCCCGCGAAGCCGGAGTCTCTGCAGAGACGGTGAAGACGACGGCATCGAAGGCCGAGCTGCTGATCGCCGCATTCGAGGTGACCTTCTCCGGATCTGAAGCCGCAGAATCCCTCGCCGACACCGAGGTCGCCGCGGGAGTGCTCGACCTGCCCGACGACGTCTTCTTGGATGCCGTGCTGACTCAGATCACGACGGCGAACGAGCGGGGCCACGGGCTGTGGACGGTGCTTCTCGGCGCCGCACTGTCCGACCCCGTGGTCGAGGATGCGCTCCGGCGGATCCTCGAACACCGGAGCAGGGACTATCGGCTGCTGGTGACGGAACTGCGGCGGCGCGGCGTCGCCTCACCCGGCATCGACGAACCGGCCACCGCCGAGGTGCTGTCGTTCCTGCTCTCCCCGGAGAGCTACCAGCAGTTCGTCGCGCAATCGGGCTGGGAACGCGATCGCTACGCGGCGTGGTTGCGCGCGGCGGTGCTCGCCGAGGTCACCACCGTGGAGTGAAGCTGCGGGAGGCCCACCTTCCGTGCCCGTCCGGCACGGTCACGACACCATCTCGTCGTCGTTCTCTCCCGGATCCACACCCGCGTTACCCCGAGTGACGAGCTCGACCCCGCCGCGTTCTGCATGCAAGAGAATTGAAAGTGATGTCTGAACGCGAAGATCACACCCACTGGCAGGCCGAGCGCCGCGCCGCCGTCACGTCCGCGACCGGCAACCTCGCCCTGATCGAGACCCGGTGGACCGGCGAACGCCCAGATGTGGAGGCGGAACAGCGCGCCGCGGCCGACACCGTGACCGTGACCCCGATCGAGCGCACGAACATCGAGACCGGTGAAGCCGAGCACGGACTGCGCGTCTGGGACGCCGACTCCCGCGCCATTCGCGCCTTCGACCGCATCGACACCTACGAGTACGACCCGGCGTGGGTGCTCGAAGGGCACTTCACCCCCGTGGCGGGCGACCGCCGGGTGTCGTTCGAGCACATCCGCGACAACGGCGGCACGCGCGACCTGGTCGTCCCCGGCGACATCCGCCTCGAGCTCGACGGCCACGAGTACACCCTCGCCGCCTTCGACGACGGCGGCACGCTGCTGCTCGTGTTCGGCGACCAGACGAACGGATCGGAGACCTACGGATCCGGGCGCTTCCTGTTCGTCGAGCTGCGTGACGACGAGGGCTCCGTCGTCCTCGACTTCAACCGTGCGTTCGTGCCGCCCTGCGGCTTCAGCGCGCAGTACAACTGCCCGCTCCCGCCGGCGTCCAACCGCTTCCCCCTGCCTATCCGAGCAGGCGAGAAGAACGTCGTGTTCCGCGACGGCTTCGACATCTACGCGGCGTGACGCCGCACCCGCTCACCCTGGAGTACTCATGAGAAGAACCCGCATCCTCGGCGCGCTCGGCGCCGTCGCCACTCTCGCCCTCGTGGCGGGCTGCGCGTCCGGCGCGAACGACGACGCGACTGCGAGCGAAGACGCCACGATCGTCATCGGCTCGCTGTACGAGCCCACCAACCTCAGCAACACCCAGGGCGGCGGCCAGGGCGTGACCGAAGCGCTGACCGGAAACGTCTACGAAGGCCTCTACCGGCTGACCGACGACGGCGAGGTCGAGCCGCTTCTCGCCGAGGACGCCCAGGTGTCCGACGACGGCCTGACGTACACGATCACCCTGCGCGACGACGTGACGTTCCACTCCGGAGACCCGCTCACCTCCGCCGACGTGAAGTCCAGCATCGAGGCCGTCACCGCCGAGGACTCCGTCTCCGCCCGCAAGTCGAGCTTCAAGACGATCGCCGACATCGCGACCCCCGATGACAAGACCGTGGTGTTCACGCTCTCGCAGCGGTCGATCTCCTTCCTCTACAACCTCAGCTACGTGTGGATCGTGAACGACGAGGCAGGCGATATCACGAGCACCGAAGACGGCACCGGCCCCTACACGCTCGACGAGTGGAAGAAGGGCTCGACCCTCACCCTCGAGCGCTGGGACGACTACTGGGGCGATCCGGCCAAGAACGCCGAGGTCGTCTACACGTACTTCACGGACGCGACGGCGGAGAACAACGCGCTCCTCACCGGGGAGATCGACGTCATCACGAGCGTGCAGAACCCCGACTCGCTCACCCAGTTCGACTCCGACGACTACGTCGTGAGCGAGGGCACCTCGACAACGAAGGAGCTGCTCGCCTTCAACGACCGCGTCGCCCCCTTCGACAACACGCTCGTGCGCAAGGCCATCTACTCCGCGATCGACACGAAGAAGCTCCTCGAGTCGATCTGGGGTGACTACGGCACACTGATCGGCTCGATGGTGCCGCCCACCGACCCCTGGTACGAGGACCTCACGAAGGTCAACCCGTACGACGTCGACCTCTCGAAGAAGCTCCTCGCCGAGGCGGGCTACGCCGACGGGTTCACCTTCACCCTCGACACCCCGAGTTACGACCCGCACCCCGCCGTGGCCGAGTTCCTGCAGTCGCAGCTCGCCGAGGTCGGCATCACCGTCGAGATCAACACGATCAGCGCCGACGAGTGGTACACGAAGGTCTTCAAGGAGCAGGACTTCCAGGCGACGCTGCAGGAGCACGTGAACGACCGCGATGTGGTCTGGTACGGCAACCCCGACTTCTACTGGGGCTACAACGACGCCGATGTGCAGAAGTGGGTCGCCGAGGCCGAGCAGGCAGCGACGACCGACGAGCAGACCGCCCTTCTGAAGCAGGTCAACGAGAAGATCGCCGCGGATGCCGCGAGCGTATGGTTGTACCTGTACCCGCAGATCGTGGTCGCCTCCAGCGACCTCAGCGGCTACCCCGTCAACGGCCTGAACTCGCAGTTCTTCGCCTACGACATCGTCAAGTCCTGACGTGCGTGGGGGATGCCGCGCGTCGGCATCCCCCACGTCATCCTGAGAAGCCATGCTCGCCTATCTGCTGCGCCGCCTCGCGTTCCTCGCGATCTCGCTCGTCGTCGCGATGATCGCGATCTTCGTGTTGCTGCGCCTGCTCCCCGGTGACCCCGCGAATGCCCTGCTCTCGGTCAATGCGACCCCCGAACAGATCGCGGCCGCCCGAGCCCAGGTCGGCTCCGACCAGCCGCTGCTCCAGCAGTTCACGACGTGGGCGGGCCAGCTGCTGCGCTTCGATCTCGGCGAGTCCTTCCTCAGCTCACGCCCGGTCGGCCCGGACATCGCGGACCGCCTTGCCGTGACCCTTCCGCTCACGCTCATCGCCTTCGCGATCGCACTGCTCGTCTCGCTCGTGATCGGCATCACCGCCGCGGTGAAGTCCGACCGCTGGTACGGCATCGTGCTGTCGGGGTTCGCGCAGCTCGGCGTCGCGGTTCCGGTGTTCTGGGTCGGAGTGGTGCTGGTCTGGGTGTTCGCGCTCGGTCTGGGCGTGCTGCCGTCCGGCGGCTTCCCCCGCAAGGACTGGGAGGACCCGGCCGACGCGCTGCGCTCGCTCGCACTGCCGGTGATCACGATCGTGATCGTCATGAGCGCCTCCCTCAGCCGCTACGTCCGCTCGGCCACACTCGACGTGCTCGGCAGCGACTACCTCCGCACCGCCCGCGCCGGAGGTTCGGGCATGGGAGAGGCGCTCCTGCGTCACGGTGTGCGCAACGGCGCGGTGCCGGTCGTCGCGGTGCTCGGCATCGAACTGTCGACCACCCTGCTCGGCGCGGTCGTCGTCGAGAGCGTCTTCACCCTGCCCGGGCTCGGCAGCCTGCTGCTGTCGGCCATCGAACAGCACGACTTCCAGGTGATCCAGGGCGTGCTCGTGGTCAGCACTCTCTTCGTGCTGTTGGTCGGGTTCGCCGCTGACATCCTGCAGCGTCTGATCGATCCGCGCCTGCGCACGAGCGTCTCGGGGAACCGATGAGCCGCGTCGCCGAACAGCTGGTCACCGCATCCGTACCCGCGCGGCGGCGTCCGAAGGCGACCCTTCTGATCGGGATCGTGCTGACGGGCCTCATCGTGCTGATCGCTCTGGTGTCGCTGTTCTGGCTGCCCTATCCGCTCGCCGACACCAGCGGCGGCCGCCTCGAAGGGCCCAGCGCCCTGCACCTGCTCGGCACCGACCGACTCGGACGCGATCTGTTCTCGCAGCTGATGTGGGGCGCGCGCATCGCGCTCATCGTCGGGACCTGCTCCGTCGCGATCGCGGCGATCCTCGGCACGATGGTCGGCCTCGTCGCCGCGTTCGCCCGCCCCTGGGTCGACGACACACTCTCGGCCGGACTCGACGTCGTGATCGCCTTTCCCGTGCTGCTGCTGGCGATGCTGGTCGTCGCCGTGCAGGGCGCGTCGCTGTGGTCGGCGGTGCTCGCGATCGGTCTCGCGATGTCGGCGGTCGTGGCCCGTCTCACCCGCATCCTGGCGCGCCGCGTGCTGCAGGAGCAGTACATCACCGCCGCGCGCACGAGCGGCACCGGCGTGCTCGGCATCGTGTTCCAGCACGTGCTGCCGAACATCGCCCCCACCCTCGCCGTGAGCCTGGCGCTGCAGTTCGGCGCGGCTGTGCTGGCCGAGGCGAGCCTGTCGTACCTGGGCCTCGGCGCACCGCCGCCCAACGCCTCGTGGGGACGGATGCTGCAGGAAGCGCAGGGCACCGTCCTCGTCGCCCCGGTGGGTGCCATCGCTCCCGGTATCGCGATCATCGCGCTGGTGCTCGGTGTGAACTTCCTCGCCGACGGTCTGCGCGACCTCGCCGACCCGACCCGTCGGAGGAGCCGATGAGCATTCTCGACGTGGCAGGCCTCACGGTCCGCTCTGCCTCCGGGCCGCTGGTGCGCGATGTCTCGTTCTCCCTCGGGGCGGGTGAGCGCCTGGGGCTGATCGGCGAGTCCGGCTCGGGCAAGTCTCTGACCTCGCTCGCGGTGACCGGCCTGCTCCCTGACGCCCTCAGCGCATCGGGCTCGGTGCTGCTCGACGGGCACCAGGTCGTCGGCGCCCGGGATGCGGAGCTGCGTCCGCTGCGCGGTCCCGTTGCTCAGATCGTGTTCCAGGAGCCTCTCACCGCGCTCGATCCGCTGATGCGGGTCGGGCGTCAGATCGCGGAGCCCCTGCGACGCCATCTCGGGCTGCGCGGCTCCGCGCTCACGGAGGCCGTCGCCGCAGCGCTCGACGAGGTCGCCCTGACCGACACCCGCATCGCGCGCGCCTACCCGCACGAGCTCTCCGGCGGTCAGCGTCAGCGTGTGGCGATCGCCATCGCCCTGGCCGCGCGCCCGCAGCTGCTCATCGCCGACGAGCCGACCACCGCGCTGGATGTGACCGTGCAGGACGGCGTGCTCGCGCTGCTCGAGCGCCTGGTCGACGAACGCGGCATGGCGCTGCTGTTCATCAGCCATGACCTTGCCGTCGTCTCGCGCATGGTCGATCGGATCGTCGTGCTGCGCGACGGGCTCGTGGTCGAAACAGGTACGGTCGCGCAGGTGCTGCACGAGCCGGCCGAGCCGTACACGCGGATGCTGGTGGACAGCGCCCGTGCGCTGGACGCGTTCCTCGACGCCGAGGAGGGTGGACGATGACGCTCCTCGAACTGCACGGTGCCGGCTTCGCCTACGGATCACGTCGTGTGCTCGACGACGTCTCTGTGAGCATCGATGAAGGCGACTCGCTCGGCCTGGTCGGTGAGTCCGGAGCGGGCAAGTCGACGGTCCTGCGACTGCTGCTCGGTCTCGCCATCCCGCTCGGTGGGCAGGTGCTGTTCGAGGGCGCCGTCCTGAACCTGCGCGACCGTGCCCAGATGCGTCGCTTCCGCGCGAGTGTGCAGCCGGTCTTCCAGGATCCGTATTCGTCTCTCGACCCCCGCCAACGCATCGACCGCATCGTCGGCGAACCGCTCCGGTCGCTGGGGCTGGCGTCCGGCACCGATGCACAGCGCCGCATCGCTGAGTCCCTCGAGGCAGTCGGGCTTCCTGCCGACACCGCACGCCGATACCCGCACGAGTTCTCCGGTGGACAGCGTCAGCGCATCGCGATCGCACGTGCCGTCGTCTCCCGCCCCCGGGTACTGCTCGCCGACGAACCGGTCAGCGCGCTCGATGTGACCACTCGCGTGCAGGTGCTCGAGCTGCTCGATCGCCTGCGCCGCGAGAACGGCCTCTCGCTCGTGATGGTGTCGCACGACCTCACCGCGATCGCCTCGGCCTGCGACCGGACGGTGGTGCTGAAGGACGGCCGTGTGGTGGAGCAGGGCGCCACGGCCACTGTGCTGCACGCCCCGCAGGGCCCCTACACGCGAGCACTCGTCGACGCGGTTCCCCGGCTGCCGCGCTGAACGCCGCTCCCGTCGCGATATTCCAGCTAGATTCGCCGATTCGGCTGTCATATCGCGACCGGAGCAGGTCAGAGCATCCGGGAGCGGATGAGGAACCGCATGCCGGTCGGGCCCTCGACGCTGAAACCGGCACCGCGGCCTGCGACGACATCGATGGTCAGGTGGGTGTACTTCCAGTACTCGAACTGCGATTCCGACATGTACACCTCGACGGGGTGCTCCAGGCCGACGTCGAGCGCCCCGAGCAGCACATCACTGGGTCCGGTGATGAACATGCCGATCGGGTAGCACATGGGTGATGAGCCGTCGCAGCAGCCGCCGGACTGGTGGAACGTGAGGGGTCCATGCTGCGTGGCGAGGTCGCGCACGAGCGATGCCGCCGCTTCCGTCACGGCCACGCGTTCCACAGTCTCTTCGCCGATCACGGTTCATTCCCTTCAGAGAATATGTCCGGGCGGACGCTCGTGCGCCCGCCCGGAGGCGACTCAGAAGAAGCCCATCGGGCCTTCGGCGTACGAGACGAGGAGGTTCTTCGTCTGCTGGTAGTGGTCGAGCATCATCTTGTGGTTCTCCCGTCCGACGCCGGACTGCTTGTACCCGCCGAACGCCGCATGCGCGGGGTACTGGTGATACGTGTTGGTCCAGACGCGTCCGGCCTCGATCGCCCGTCCTGCGCGGTAGGCCGTGTCGCCGCTGCGGCTCCACACCCCGGCGCCGAGTCCATACAGGGTGTCGTTCGCGATCGAGATCGCATCGTCGAAGCCGTCGAACGAGGTGACCGACAGCACGGGCCCGAAGATCTCCTCCTGGAAGATGCGCATGTCGTTCGTGCCCTCGAACACGGTCGGAGCCACGTAAAATCCGTCGCTCAGATCGCCTCCGAGGTCGACGCGCTCGCCACCGGTCAGCAGCCGCGCACCGCCCTGCTTCCCGATGTCGATGTAGCTGAGGATCTTCTCCAGCTGGTCGTTCGACGCCTGAGCTCCGATCATGGTGGCGGGGTCGAGCGGGTTGCCCTGCACGACCTTGCCCACCCGCTCCAGGCCGTCGGCGAGGAAGCCGTCGTAGATCGAGCGCTGGATGAGTGCGCGAGACGGGCAGGTGCAGACCTCGCCCTGGTTGAGCGCGAACATCGTGAACCCCTCGAGCGCCTTGTCGTAGAAGGGGTCGTCGGTCGAGCGGGCGACGTCTTCGAAGAACACGTTCGGGCTCTTGCCTCCGAGTTCGAGCGTCACCGGGATGAGGTTCTGCGAGGCGTACTGCATGATCAGGCGCCCGGTCGTGGTCTCTCCGGTGAAGGCGACCTTGCGGATGCGCTTGTGCTGCGCGAGCGGAGCACCCGCCTCGATGCCGAATCCGTTGACGATGTTGACGACGCCGGCGGGCAGCAGGTCGCCGATGATGTCGAACAGGAACAGCAGCGAGGCCGGGGTCTGCTCGGCCGGCTTGATCACCACGCAGTTGCCTGCGGCGAGCGCGGGCGCCAGCTTCCAGACCGCCATCAGGATCGGGAAGTTCCACGGGATGATCTGCCCGACCACGCCGAGCGGCTCGTGGAAGTGGTACGCCACGGTGTTCTCGTCGAGCTGGCTGATGCCGCCCTCCTGAGCGCGCAGCACACCGGCGAAGTACCGGAAGTGATCGACCGCGAGGGGGATATCGGCGGCGAGGGTCTCCCGCACGGGCTTGCCGTTCTCCCACGTCTCGGCGACTGCGATCTCCTCGAGGTGCTGCTCGATGCGGTCGGCGATGCGGTTGAGGACGACGGATCGCTCGGCGGGGCTCGTCTTGCCCCAGCCGGCGAACGCCTGCCAGGCGACCTCGACCGCCCGGTCGATGTCTTCGCCGGTGCCGCGCCCGACCTCGGTGAAGGGCTTGCCGTTGACGGGGCTGACGTTCTCGAAGTACTGGCCTTTCACGGGTGCGACGAACTCGCCGCCGATGTAGTGGCCGTAGCGCGGCCGGTAGTTCGCGACGGCTCCGGGCTGTCCGGGGGCGGCGTAGGCGGTGGAGGATGGGGCGACGGACACGTCTTCTTCGACGATGGTCATGGGGGTCTCCTTCGACGGGTGCGCCGCGCGTCGGTGCTGCGGCTCTTCCCTGAAGCTAGGTCGACAGACGTTGCGCCCCGATGCGCAACGTTGCGACCGGTTGCGGAGGCTCAGGCCTCGAGGCGCTCGATCCGTGCGACCAGTCCCGCGCGCTTCGGCGACCGGGCGGGCAGCATCTCCAGCGCGAGGCGGAGAGCTTCGGCGTCACCCTGCCCCTCGGGGATCTCCGCATAGGAGAGCAGCACGTCGAGACTCGCCTCGGACAGCATGGCCTCCCGCAGCGCCGCACGCACCGACTCGCGGAACTCCTCCACACCCGGCGACGTCGACTCGGGCAGCACCGGTCCTCGGTAGGCGGTGAGCGCCACTCTGTGGGCACCCCGGTCCAGCAGCGACAGGACGTCGTGCGCATCCGTGTCGAGCGTGACGGGCAGGCGGTACGGTCGCGACTCGGGTACGAGGTCGGGAGCCGTGCGCTCGAGCACCTTCCGCAGGCGCACCATCTCGGGTCGGAGCGTGTCGGGCGAGACGCCCGGTCCGTACACGAGCTCGCACAGGCGCTCGGCCGAGAGCCCCTGTCGATGCACGCCGAGCATCAGCAGGATCGCGGCATGACGGGCGCTGAGCTCGATCACGGACTCGTCGTGGTCCGACTCCGTCTCCAACCGGGCCCGATCGCGTCCGAGCACGTGGAGTGTCGCCCGCGCGGTGGCCGGCACACGGGATTTCGCCGCGACCGCGCGGGGTCGGTGCGTCTCACTGCGCGCCCGCAGACGCGCCACCATCAGCTCCGACTCCACAGCGCGGGCCGTCGCATCCACGAGCAGCCGTGCCTGCAGCGAGACGACCTCTGCCCCTCCGGTGATGTCGATGACCCCGAGCACGCGCTGCGTCTCCGGGTCGCGGACGGGAGCCGCGGTGCACGACCAGGGATGGACGAGACGGTTGTAGTGCTCCGCGCCGCGGATCTGCACCGACTGCCCGAGGACCAGAGCGGTTCCGGGTGCGCTCGTGCCGACGGCATCCTCCGACCAGTTGGCTCCCGCGACGAATCCCATGTCGTCGGTGAGCGACTGCAGCTGCCTGTCGCCCTCGATCCACAGCAGACGGCCGGCCTGGTCGCCGACGGCGATGACGACGCCCGCATCCTGGGCCTCGCCCGGCAACAGGAGCGCACGGATCATGTCCATGACGGAGGCGAGCGGATGCGCCAACCGATAGGCGTCCAGCTCGTCGCTCACGAGATCGAGCGGAGGAGCGCCCTCGGGGCCGACGCGACTGCGCCACGCCCGCTCCCACGACTCCCGGACGAGCGGCCGCACCTCCTGCAGACGCCGGTCCTCGAGGTTCCCGGCGAGCAGCTCCTCATGCGCACGCTCGATGAGAAGTCGCGATGTCGGGGGAAGCGACTCGCGGGATACCTGCCACGGCGCAGACACAGCGGTCTCCGATCGTCGAGAGCGTGCGTTGCCTCAGTGTACGAGCAGCGCGCCCCCGAGGGAACACCCCGCCGGGTCAGCGGATGAGCCCGGCGACCAGGTCGTCGATGACATCGTCGGTGGAGGTTTCCTGATCGATGGGCGTCGTGAGCCTGTCGAGCAGGAGTCCATCGATCGCGTAGTGGAACAGGGCGATCTCACGGCGTCCTCCCGGGAGTCCCGCCGCGGTGTTGAAAGCCACGTCGGCGTCGAAGCCGGCGCGCTGCCACGCACCGAGGACGGCGGCGACCTCGGGCCGCCGACCGCCCTCGAGCCGCAGCTCGAACAGCGCGAGCGTCACGTCCCGATCATCGGTCAGGCGCCGCACGATGTCGCGGAGGTAGTCGGCGAAGAGCGCGGGTCCCGGCTCGGCCTTCGCGCGGCGTTCGAGATCATCGGCGCTCGGTGCGAGACGCTCCCCGATCCGCTCGACCAGTCCTTCGATCAAGGCGTCCCTGCTGCGGAAGTAGTTCGACGTCGTGCCGATCGGGACCTGAGCGGCGACGTCGACGGCTCGGTGCGTGAGCCCCCGTGATCCTTCTCGTGCGAGCACGGCGAGTCCCGCATCCGCGATGGTCCGTCGTCGCGAGTCGTTCTTCACCATGGAAGGAACCCTAGCGCAATCACTACGCCTGTTGTACTGTAACCGCTACAGATGTAGTGATTGGAGAACCATGCGAGAGCTCGTGTACTACGCCGCCGTCAGCCTCGACGGGTACATCGCCGGTCCGAACGGCGAGTTCGACGCGTTCCTCATCGAGGGCGACCACATGGACGGCATCAATGCCCGCTTCGCCGACACGCTGCCGACCGTCGCCGCCGAAGCCCTCGGGGTTCCGCAGCGGCGCGACATGTTCGACACCGTCCTCATGGGGTGGAACACCTACGCCGTGGGCGGGCTGTCGAGTCCCTATCGACACCTCCGTCAGATCGTGTTCAGCGGCACCAGGACAGCGGACGGCGAGAACCTCGAAGTGACCGCGGAGCACCCCGTGTCGGTCGTGCGACGCCTGAAGCAGGAAGAGGGAGCAGCGATCTGGCTGTGCGGCGGCGGCGCACTCGCGGCAACCCTGGCAGACGAGGTCGATCGACTCGTGCTGAAGCGGCAGCCGCTGCTCTTCGGGTCGGGCATCCCGCTCTTCCGTGAGCGCTCCTATCGTCCCGAGCGGTTCGATGCGGTGCAGACCGTCGCCTACGAATCGGGCGTCGTCGTCACGGAACTGCAACGCCGCCCCCACGAGAGCTGATCTGCGGACGGAACCTGACGCCAGGACGGTGAGGAGGGCGACGCTCCATACCTCCTCCTCGCCGCCCTGGCAACGGTGTTCCCGAACGAGGACGTGGTTCGTAGCGTGGGAGCACCCCACGAGTCAGGAGACGCCATGAACGTCCGAACCCCCACCCCCACTGGCTCTGCCCGCCACGCCTCCGCGCACCCCGTCGACACCCCGGCTCACCGGCCCGCCGTCGAAGCCGTGTGCGAGCGCGTCGGCTTCGACCGGTACGTCGTCAGCCACGACCGTCCCGTCGGCTACATCGACGTCGTGCCACCGCTCTTCGTCTGCTATCTGGGCCACCCGTATCCCCGCTCGGTGGAGGTCGCGCAGGTCTACGATTTCGAGCGTGCAGTGAGTATCGTCGATGCCATGGCAGTCGGCACCCGCAACCACACCGTCGCCGGATGAGCGGCGAGATCTGGCCTGGAACCGCATATCCGCTCGGGGCGACCTTCGACGGTCAGGGGACGAACTTCGCCCTGTTCAGCGAAGGCGCTGAACGCGTCGAGCTGTGCCTGTTCGATGAGGACGGCACCGAGACCCGGGTGCCCCTCACCGAGGTGGACGCGTTCGTCTGGCACGGCTACCTCCCCACGGTTCAGCCGGGGCAGTTGTACGGCTACCGTGTGCACGGACCGTACGACCCCGCCCAGGGGCAGCGGTTCAACGCGAACAAGCTGCTGCTCGACCCGTACGCCAAGGCCGTCGCCGGGCGGATGGACTGGGGCCAGCCCCTCTTCGGCTACGACTTCGGCGACCCCGACTCGCGCAACGACGACGATTCCGCGGCCGCGATGGTCAAGAGCGTCGTGGTCAATCCCTTCTTCGAATGGGCGGGCGATCGACCACTGAAGACCCCGTATGCCGAGACCGTGATCTACGAGGCGCACGTGAAGGGCCTCACCCAGCGGCACCCCGACATCCCCGAGGAGCTCCGAGGCACCTATGCCGGCATCGCCCACCCCGCCGTGGTCGAGCACCTCCAGCGCCTCGGCATCACGGCGCTGGAGCTCATGCCCGTGCACCAGTTCGTCGACGACTCCGTGCTCGAGGAGAAAGGGCTGTCGAACTACTGGGGCTACAACACCCTGGGGTTCTTCGCCCCGCACAACGCCTACTCCGCGACGGGCGAGCACGGCCAGCAGGTGCAGGAGTTCCGGGCGATGGTGCGCACCCTGCACGAAGCCGGGATCGAGGTCATCCTCGACGTCGTCTACAACCACACCGCTGAGGGCAACCACCTCGGCCCGACGCTCTCGATGCGCGGTATCGACAACGAGGCGTACTACCGACTCGAAGAGGACAAGCGCTACTACACGGACTACACCGGCACGGGCAACAGCCTGAACGCGGGCAACCCGCATGCCCTGCAGCTGCTCATGGATTCGCTGCGCTACTGGGTGACCGAGATGCACGTCGACGGGTTCCGCTTCGACCTCGCGGCGACCCTCGCCCGCGAGTTCTACGACGTCGACCGACTCGCCGCGTTCTTCGAGCTCGTGCAGCAGGATCCGATCGTCTCGCAGGTGAAGCTCATCGCCGAGCCGTGGGACATCGGCCCCGGCGGCTATCAGGTGGGCAACTTCCCGCCGCAGTGGACCGAGTGGAACGGCAAGTACCGCGACACCGTGCGCGACTTCTGGCGCGGTGAGCCGCAGGCACTCGGCGAGTTCGCCTCCCGCCTCACCGGGTCCGCCGACCTGTACGAGCACTCCGGCCGACGACCCGTCGCCTCGATCAACTTCGTCACCGCGCACGACGGCTTCACCCTGCGCGACCTCGTCTCGTACAACGAGAAGCACAACGAGGCGAACGGCGAGGACAACAACGACGGCGAATCCCACAACCGCTCCGACAACATGGGTGCGGAGGGACCGACCGACGACATCGACATCAACCGGCGCCGCGCGCGTCAGCAGCGGAACTTCCTCGCCACGCTGCTCCTCTCGCAGGGCGTGCCGATGATCTCCCACGGCGACGAGCTCGGCCGCACGCAGCACGGCAACAACAACGGCTACGCGCAGGACAACGAGCTCACCTGGATCGACTGGGAGGCGGCCGACCTGCCCCTCGTCGAGTTCACCGCCGCCGTGGCCCGACTCCGCCGCGAGCATCCCACCTTCCGCCGCAGCCGCTTCTTCGACGGTCGTCCCGGCCGCTCCGACGACGACCGCATCCCCGACGTGGTCTGGCTTCGGCCCGATGGCCGACCGATGGCACCGGAGGACTGGGATTCCGGATTCGGCCGCTCGGTGGGCATGTTCCTCAACGGACAGGGCATCCGCGAGAAGGATTCGCGAGGGCGTCCCGTCACCGACGTGAACTTCCTCGTCTACTTCAACAGCGGAGACGAGCCGATCGACCTCGTCATCCCCGACGAGCGGCACGGTGCGCACTGGCGGATCGTCGTCGACACCGCAGGCGAGCTGGCCGCGGACCGCGCGTTGGCGCCAGGAGAGGGTGTGCCTCTGGACGGAAGAGCGACACTCGTGCTGCAGGAGGTCGACGGAGTGCCGGAAGCCTCCGACGACTCGGTCGACGCCTCCCTCCGCGCCCAGAGCGGGCAGGCGGCGTCGTGACCCTGCGTCCGCTCTCCACCTACCGATTGCAGATCACCGCCGACTTCCCCCTCGACTCCGCGGCAGGGGTGACCGACTACCTCGCCGACCTCGGCGTCTCCTGGGCATACCTCTCCCCCGTGCTCGCGGCGGTCAGCGGCTCGAACCACGGATACGACGTCGTCGACCACGGGCGCGTCGACCCGGAGCGCGGAGGCAAGGAAGGACTCGAGCGCTTCGCCGCCGCCGCGCGGGCCGCAGGGCTCGGGATCCTCGCCGACATCGTGCCCAACCACATGGGAGTCGGCGCCCCACGCCAGAACGCCTGGTGGTGGGAGGTGCTGCGCCTGGGGAGGGAGACCCGTCTCGCGGCGGCCTTCGACATCGACTGGGCGGCCGGCGGTGGGCGTCTGATCCTGCCGATCCTGGGCTCCTCGCCGGAAGAGGCGATCACCGAGCGCGCCTTCACCGTCGACACGACCCCGGCGCCCGACGCGCCAGACGGGGTGCTGACGTACTTCGAGCACGTGCTGCCTCTCGCCCCCGGCACCGCGCAGCTGGCCGACGACCTTCCCGCACTGCTCGCCGCCCAGCACTACGACCTGCGCTACTGGGAAGAGCAGAACACCGACCTCAACTACCGACGGTTCTTCGCCGTCTCCGAGCTCGCCGGCCTCCGAGTCGAGCTGCCGGACGTGTTCGCGGAGTCCCATCGGGAGATCATCCGATGGATCCGCAGCGGGCTCGCCGACGGACTGCGCGTCGATCACCCCGACGGTCTCGTCGATCCGACCGGATATCTGGAGCGCTTGGCGGATGCGACGGGACGGGCGTACACACTGGTCGAGAAGATCCTCGAACCGGGCGAAGCCCTGCCCGCGTGGTGGCGCACCGACGGAACGACCGGATACGACGCTCTCGCCGACATCGATCGGCTCTTCGTCGACCGGGCGGGAGTCGATGCGCTCGACGCACTCGACGAGAGACTGCGTGCGGAGACCGGACTCCCGGCCGCCCCCGCGTGGCCGGACCTGATCCACGACACCAAGCGCATGATCGCCGACGGGCTGCTGCAGGCGGAGGTGCGCCGGCTCGTGCGCACGCTCCCCCACGGGATCGTGCACGCCGATGACGCTCTGGCAGAGCTCGTGGCATGCTTCCCGGTGTATCGCTCGTACCTCCCCGAGGGGCGCGAGCATCTGCGCGCCGCGTTCACCGAGGCCCGTCGACGCCGCCCCGACCTCTCCGCCGCCTTCGCCGAGCTCGAACCACTGCTGTCCGACCCGCACCTCGAGGTCGCGCAGCGCTTCCCCCAGGTGACCGGAGCCGTGATGGCGAAGGGCGTCGAGGACACCGCGTTCTACCGCTTGACCCGACTGGGGACGCTCACCGAGGTGGGCGCCGACCCCGCGATCCCCGCCGTGACCGTCGACGACTTCCATCGGCGGCAGAACGCCAGGCTCGGCGCCTGGCCCCACTCGATGACCACGCTGTCGACGCACGACACGAAGCGCTCGGAGGATGTGCGCGCCCGGCTGTCGGTCCTCTCCGAGATCCCCGAGCGCTGGGCCGAGGTGCTGGGTGAACTCCGCACCATCGCGACCAGCGGCCACGGTCCGCTGGATGCCCTGCTCTGGCAGGCGGCGGTCGGTGCGTGGCCCCTCTCCTCCGAGCGGTTCCTCGCCTATGCGACCAAGGCGGCACGCGAGGCGGCAGAGGCCACGACCTGGCAGCACCCGGATGCGCGGTTCGAGGAGGGCCTCGCGACGATCGCGCAGACGCTCGAGGGCAAAGCCGCGCCGATCCTGGAAGGCTTCGTGGACGAGATCCTGGCGGCCGGCCGCTCCAACTCGCTCTCCGCGAAGCTGCTGCAGCTCACCGCGCCCGGCGTCCCCGACGTGTATCAGGGCACGGAGCTGTGGGACCTCTCCCTCGTCGACCCCGACAACCGCCGCCCCGTCGACTTCGAGCTGCGGAGGCGGATGCTCGCGGAGCTCGACGCGGACGTCGCGCGGGGCATCCTCCCCGCCGTCGACGACTCTGCGCGGGCGAAGCTGCTCGTCACGTCGCGAGCTCTGCGCGCCCGTCGAGACAACCCCGAGCTGTTCCGGTTCTACCGTCCCGCTGTCGTCGAGGGCGCGGCGGCCGACCACGCCGTCGCGGCTCATCGCGGAGGGATCACCTCCGTTGCCACTCGTCTTCCGATGGGGCTGGCGCGCCGCGGCGGATGGGGCGACACTGTCATGATGCGTCCCGACATCCCCGCAACCGACCTGCTGACCGGCCGGCGCATCGGAGCGGGGCCGGTCCGGCTGGCCGAGCTGCTGGACACCTATCCGGTGGCTCTGCTCGAGCTCGCCCGATGAACTCCGTGTGCTCGACGTCGGCACGACGTCGGTGAGGGCAGGACGTCGATGACGGCGAGGTATCGATGACGGCGGGGTATCGATGATCGAGGTCTGGGCACCGAAGGCGAGGAGGGTGCGGCTGAGACGGGCCTCTCGACACGGCAGCACGACGCAGACCGATCTCGATCCGGCGTCAGGCGGATGGTGGCGCGCCGCCGCCGAGCTGGAGGCCGGCGAGCGCTACGGGTTCCTCCTCGACGACGATCCCGAGCTGCGGCCGGATCCGCGTTCTCGCCGACAGCCCGACGGTGTGCACGGGCCCTCGGCGGCGTTCGACATCGGTGATTTCGCCTGGACCGATGCGGGATGGGCGGGACGGCAGCTCGCCGGAGGCCTGGTCTACGAGCTGCACCTCGGCACGTTCACGCCGGAGGGGACGCTCGACGCCGCGATCACGCGGCTGCCTCACCTGGTGGACCTGGGGGTGACGCACGTCGAGCTGCTTCCGGTCAACGCCTTCAACGGACGCTGGAACTGGGGCTACGACGGCGTGCTCTGGTACGCGGTGCACGAGGCGTACGGGGGCCCTGCCGCGTACCAGCGGTTCGTGGATGCCGCGCACGCGCACGGGCTCGCCGTGGTGCAGGACGTGGTCTACAACCACCTCGGCCCGAGCGGCAACTACCTCCCCCTGTTCGGTCCCTACCTGCGCGAGGGCGAGAGCACGGCGTGGGGCGACTCGGTCAACCTCGACGAACCGGCCGTGCGCGACTACATCATCGACAACGCCCTGATGTGGTTGCAGGACTTCCATGTCGACGGGCTGCGTCTCGACGCCGTGCACGCTCTGCACGATCAGAGCCCTGTGCACATCCTCCGCGAACTCGCCGAACGCGTCGACGCGCTGTCGGTGCATCTCGATCGTCCGCTCGCCCTGATCGCCGAGTCCGACCTCAACGATCCGACGCTCATCCTGCCCCGTGAGGCCGGTGGCTACGGCCTGACCGCGCAGTGGTCAGACGACTGGCACCACGCCGTCCATGTGGCCCTCACGGGTGAGACCGGCGGCTACTACGCCGACTTCGCCGCGGAGAATGCCCTGGCGAAGGTGACCGAGCACGGGTTCTTCCATGACGGCACGTTCTCCTCGTTCCGCGGACGCCCCCACGGCACGCCGATTCCCCCCGACGTGCCGACCTGGCGACTCGTGACCTTCGCGCAGGACCACGATCAGGTGGGAAACCGCGCGGCAGGCGACCGCCTCTCCGCCACCCTCTCTCCGGATCGCCTGGCCGTCGCTGCGGTCCTGACCCTCACCGCCCCCGGCACTCCGATGCTCTTCATGGGCGAGGAGTGGGGCGCGTCCACCCCCTGGCAGTTCTTCACCTCGCACCCCGAACCCGAGCTGGGCCGCGCCGTCGCCGAGGGGCGGACCGCCGAGTTCGCCCGGATGGGATGGGACCCGGATGCGGTGCCCGATCCGCAGGAACCCGACACGTTCGCCCGCTCCCACCTCGATTGGAGCGAGCTCGACGATCCGGAGCACGCCCGGATGCTCGCCCTGTACCGCGACCTCGTGATGCTGCGGAGAGAGTGGCCCGCCCTCACCGACCCCGACTCCACGCACACCGCGGTGGAGGTTCGAGAGACCGACGGCACGCCCGAACGGCGGGTCTACCGCATCGACCGCGGAGACCTCTCCGTGGTCGTCAACCTCACATCGACGTCGCAGGCGTTCGACGTGGGAGCCCGAACCAGGGTGCTGCTGTCCACGTCGGGGTTCCGTCGGGACGACTCGCTCGTGACGCTGCCGTCTGACAGTGCGGCGATCGTGACCTCGCCCCTGGTCTGAGCCACCACAGTGCGGCTACCGAGGGCGGTCACCATGCAGCCACCGTGCGCGGTCAGTCGCGCGCAGCCCACCACTCGCGCAAGCGCTGCTCGGCGACATCCGCACCGAGCACACCCTCGTCCAGGCGCAGGTCGAGAAGGAACCGATAGGCCTCGCCGACCTCGCGCCCCGGTGCGATCCCAAGCACCTGCTGTATGCGGTTGCCATCGAGCTCCGGACGGATGGCGTCGAGCTCCTCCTGATCGCGGAGCGCGGCGATGCGTGACTCGATGTCGTCGTAGGCGCTCGCGAGACGGCCGGCCTTGCGCTTGTTCCGCGTGGTCACATCGGCACGGGTGAGGATGTGCAGGCGTTCGAGCAGGTCGCCGGCATCGCGCACGTAGCGGCGCACGGCGGCGTCCGTCCACGCCCCCTCGGCGTAGCCGAAGAAGCGCAGGTGCAGCTCGATCAGCGTGGCGACGGCGTTCGTGGTCTCGGTGTCGAAACGCAGCGCCTGCAGCCGCTTGCGCGCCATGCGCGAACCCACGACGTCATGGTGGTGGAACGTGACGACGCCCCCGGCCTCGAGCTTGCGCGTGCGCGGCTTGCCGATGTCGTGCAGCAGCGCGGCGATGCGCAGCGGCACATCCGGTGCGGCTCCGGGATGACGGGAGTGTTCGAGCTCGATGGCCTGGGCGAGCACGGTCAGCGAGTGCTCGTAGACATCCTTGTGGTGGTGGTGCTCGTCGACTTCGAGGCGCAGCTCGGTGACCTCGGGGAGGAACTCGTCGATCAGCCCGGTGTCCACCAGCACGCGGATCCCGCGCACCGGGTCGTCGGTCTGCATGAGGCGCACCAGCTCGGACTGGATGCGCTCGGGGCTGACGATCTTCAGCGTCTCGCGCAGCTCGGTGATCGCCGCGGCCGTGGCCTCCTCGACCTGGAAGCCGAGCTGGGCGCTGAAGCGAGCGGCCCGCAGCATCCGGAGCGGGTCGTCGCCGAACGACACCCGAGGATCCGCCGGGGTGCGCAGGACGCCGGCGATGAGGTCTTCCACCCCGCCGGTCGGGTCGACGAGCTTCACGGACGGCACCTGCAGCGCCATCGAGTTGACGGTGAAGTCGCGGCGCACGAGGTCGCCGTCGATGGTGTCGCCGAACTCCACGGTGGGCTTGCGGGTCACACCGTCGTAGCTGTCCGCGCGATAGGTCGTGATCTCGACCTGTTCACGCTGCACGCGTGCGCCGATCGTGCCGAACGCGCGACCGATGTCCCACTGCGCGGTCGAGATGGGCGTGACGATGGCCAGGATCTCGTCGGGGGACGCGTTCGTCGTGAAATCGAGGTCGTGCGTGTCGCGGCCGAGCAGGGCATCACGCACCGGGCCGCCGACGACCGCGAGGTCGAAGCCCGCCTCCTCGAACGCCGTCGCCAGGGTGCGGACGACCGGATTCTCGGCGAGCGCACCGAGACGAGCGAGGCCGTCAGCCATGTTGAGCATGGGTTCCAGCGTACCGGGGCGAGCCGTCCGCGCCGGGGCGTCTCCTCTTCTGCGAACTCTTCTGCGAAAACCCAGACCATCCGTCCGCGCGCCGGCGCGCCGCCCCTCGACACGCCGCTCCGCACGACGTCGGTCTCCGTTTCGGCCGGGCGCTCATCGTAAACGGAGTTCACCCTCCCTTCGCTTCGGGGTCAGACGCCGGTCATCCCGCTTCGATGGGGTGGAGGGGCCCCGTGCGGCTGAGCACGGATACCCCACCTCGAAGGACTGACATGACCTCCCCCACCCCTGCGGTGCGGTGGCGGCGCCGCGGACTGACGGCCGTCGCGCTCCTCGCCCTGCTCGGCGGCGCCGTCGTCGCCCCCGCGGCTCTTGCCGCCCCCGATCCCGAAGTGCCGACGGGCTCACTGATCACCGGCGACACCGCCTGGCACTACCTCGACGACGGCTCCGACCCGTCTCCCGCTCCCGCAGCCCTCCGCGACTGGACCCTGCCCGCCTACGACGACAACGCATGGAAGACGGCGCCCGGCTCGTTCGGCGCCAAGGGTGGGAAGCTCGCACCGGTCGGCCCGCAGACGCCCAAGACCCTGCTCAACCACTACCTCGACGGCACGGCGGCACCGACCGTGCCGACCTACTTCTTCCGCACGACGTTCGAGCTCGAGGCAGGCGTCGCGGAGCAGGTCGCCGCCCTGCAGAGCACCATCACCTACGACGACGCCGTCATCGTGTGGATCAACGGCCAGGAGGTGGCCCGGTACGTCGACGGCAGGATCACCGACACCGTCAACGTCGAGTACGCAGGCGACAGCAACGGCGACCCGCTCACGAGCACGTTCAGCGCCGAGGGAACCCTCCTGCACGACGGCACCAACACGATCGCGGTGTCGCTGTTCCAGGATCGCGCGACCAGCTCCGACATCTTCTTCGACATGTCGTCGTTGACCCTCGTGAAGGCCTCCGCGCCAGGCACTCCCGTCGTCGCACCGCCGACGCGCGTCATCCTCACCCCGACGGAGCAGCCGGCCGTCTCGCAGTCGTTCTCCTGGCTCGCGGGCGACGCCTCGCACACGGTCGGACAGGTCGAGATCGCCCCGTCCGCCGGCGGAGAGACCCGCACGGTCGACGCGTACGACGCGGGAGTCGTGAACGGCAACCCCAACAAGCACTTCTCGGCGACGGTGACGGGTCTCACCGCTGCCACCGAGTACCGCTACCGCGTCGGCCTTCCCGGGAGCTGGAGCGACTGGTTCACCTTCCGCACCGCGGATCCGTCCGCGACCGACTTCCAGTTCATCTACTACGGCGACGCCCAGATCGGCCTCGACACCACGTGGCCGAGTGTCGTGAAGCAGGCCGAGGCGCAGGCTCCCCGCTCGATCGGTTCCGTGCACGCGGGTGATCTCATCAACACGTCGAGCAACGAGAACGAGTGGGTCAACTGGTTCAAGGGCATGAAGGACTCGGCCGTCCGCACCAACGTGATGGCAGCTCCGGGCAACCACGAGTACTCCGGTGACAAGCTGCTCACGGCGTGGAAGGCCGCGTTCGAGTACCCGCACAACAACCCGTCGACCAGCTCGATCGGCGAACTCGCGAACCTGGCGAAGGGCGACTCCGAGGTCGCACAGCAGTACCGCGCGTTCTTCGACCACTGGAGCTCTTTCGCCGCCGAGACCGCGTACTACACCGACTACCAGGGCGTACGCTTCATCACGCTGAACGCCACTCGCGACACGACGTTCCTCACCCCGGCCGGCCTCCCGTCGTGCACGGGGGCGGAGTGCCCCTCGTCGCAGATCGGCACCCTCTGGACGCGCTTCCAGGGCGCTTGGCTCGACCTGCTGCTGCAGAACAGCCCGTCGAAGTGGAATGTCGTCACGTTCCACCAGCCCGTGTTCTCGGCCTCGGCCGGGCGCGATGAGCCCATCCTCCGCGCCGAGTGGCTGCCGGTCTTCCAGCGCAACGACATCGACCTGGTTCTCATGGGACACGACCACACCTACGCCCGCGGATACGTGAACACCGATGCCACAGAGACCGCCGGCCTCACCACGGGCCCGGTCTACGTCGTCTCGAACTCGGGCGCGAAGCACTACGACCTGGAGACGCCCGAGAAGAATGTCTGGACCAACAACGGCGCCACTCAGGTGCTGCGCGGTCAGGGCGTGACGACGTACCAGGTGATCGACGTCTCGAAGAACCAGCTGGTCTACCGGTCGTACCTGGCCGAGAAGCAGCCGGACGCCACGACGGACCTCCCCGTCGGCGCCGTCTACGACACGTTCACGGTGACCAAGTCGGATGCGGGCGAGAAGTGGGTCACCGAAGCCGGCGTCACACCTCCGGTCACCCCCGAGCCCGAGGCTCCGGCGAAGGTCGAGCTCGGTGCGGCGTCCGTGCAGGCCGGCGACACGGTCACGGTATCGGGCAGCGGCTTCGCAGAGGGCGCTCAGCTCCGCCTCGAGCTGCGTTCCGACCCGGTACAGCTGGGCACGGCCACCGCCGGTGCGGACGGCTCGTTCCAGCGCACGGTTACCATCCCGGCGAACACTCCGGCCGGTGCGCACACGCTGGCCGTGATCCTGCCCGACGGCACCGAGGTCACCGCGGCACTCAGCGTCACGGCCGCGTCCGGTGGCGGAGCGACGACACCGGGCAACGGCGGTTCCACGGGTAACGGGGGCTCCACAGGTAACGGAGGCTCCGCAGGCGGCGGCCTCGCCACCACGGGAGCCGACAGCCTGCCGTACATCGCCGCTGCCGTCGTGCTCCTCGCGGCGGGCCTCGGCCTGTTCGCGATGCGCCGTCGTCGCCGGCACGCCACGGTGGAGACGACCGAGGCGGAGTAGTCGGAGAGGGGGCGTCGCCCGGGTCTCGAACTCGGGTGGCGCCCCTCTCGCGCTCCTCGGATCCGGCCAAAACCCAGATCCATGGGCTTGCACCCGGCGCGCCGCTCCACGACACGCCCTGCGCCGCACAGATCGTCTCCGTTTCCGCACCTGCCTCCCCGCCCCTCCCCACCCCTCCGCGCCACGCGACGGCACCGCCGACTGAGATAGCCTTCCACCGAGCCCATCCCCGGTGAAGGAGAGCACGTGCCCGCGAACGATGTGATGGCCGACGAGACCGATCGGATCGTCGCCGCGGCTCTGCAGGTGAACGGCCGCGCGTCGTGGGGCGAGATCGCCCGCGTGGTCGATCTGCCCGAGCGCACGGTCGCCCGTCGAGGGCAACGGCTGCTCGATCGAGGACTGGTCCGCGTCTCGACCTACGTCGACCCCGCCAGGGTGCTGCATGCCCGCGCGGTGCTCTTCCGCATCACGACAGAACCCCATGCGCTGTGGCAGGTCGCGCGCACCCTCGCACGGCGGGCAGATGCGTCATCGGTCTCGGTGCTCGAGGGCAGCAGCGACATCGCCGGGATGCTCCTCCCCCACGATGACGCCTCGATCCGGGAGCTGCTGTTCACCGACTTCCCCGAGCTCGAGGGCATCGACTCGATCAACGTCACGACGGTGTTGAAGTTCTTCCGGTCGGGGCACGACTGGCGCGCAGGAGTTCTCACCGAGGAGCAGGCGCGCATGCTCGACGAGTCCTCCGGCTCCGAGGTCGATCCCGCCGACTCCCTGAGCGAAGACGAGGAGGCCCTCATCCGACTGCTGCTCAAGGACGGGCGGATGCCGGTGGCCCAGCTCGCCCGATCCCTGGGCCTGAACGTGACCACCACCCGGCGTCGCATGGAGTCCTTGAGTCGTCGAGGTCTCATGCATCCGCGCACCGAGGTCGTGCCGAGTCTGTTCGGTCTGGGCCTCGAGGCGCTCGTGTGGCTTCGGGTGCCGATGGCGCGCCTCGAGAAGGTCGGCACGGCTCTGGCGGCCGCGCCCGAGGTGAAGTTCATCGCCGCCACCACGGGCACTTCGCAGCTGCTCGCGAACGTGCTGGTCAAGGACGCCGATGAGTTCTACGACTTCCTCACGGGCCCGGCAGTGGCAGGGCACGAGGGTCTCGAGGTCGTGGAGTCGCTGGTGGTCATCACCCCGGTGCTGCGGGGATCGCTGATCGTCGATGAGGCACCCGAGGCGCTGGCCAATGACATGCCGACCGGCGCGATCCGGTTGTAGTCTGATTCTGTTACTGACATGTAACGAAATGGCGAGATCGTTCTTAACAGCTTGACCTAGTGGCGAAATAGAGCAAGTATCCTCTCCAGGGCCATCACCCCTGGAGAGGACGACCGTGTTCACGGCTACTGGAGACGACTGGGCGGATCGCGTTGCGACGCTGCCCCTGCGCACGCGCATGTTCATCGACGGCGCATGGGAAGACGGCTCGGCCGCACCCCTCATCCCGGTGAGCCCGCGCGACGGTCGTGCCCTTCCGCCGATCAGCACGGCATCGGTTGCCGACGTCGACCGCGCCGTCCGCGCGGCCCGCGTGGCCTTCGACTCGGGCGTCTGGTCGCGCATCGCACCCCGGGAGCGCGGCCAGCTGCTGATCGCCTTCGCACAGAAGATCCACGACAACGCCGAAGAGCTCGCTCTCACGATCTCGCTCGAGATGGGCAAGCCCGTACGGGAGGCGCTGCAGACCGAGCTCCGCGCCGTCGTCAACTGCTTCCGCTGGTACGGCGAGGCGGCCGACAAGGTGCTCGACGAGATGCCCGTCACCGCCCCGAACAGCCTCGCGCTGGTCACCCGGGAACCGGCCGGCGTCGTCGCCGCCGTCGTGCCGTGGAACTTCCCCCTGACCATGACCGCCTGGAAGCTCGCCCCGGCACTCGCCGTCGGCAACAGCGTGGTGCTCAAGCCGGCGGAGCACACGACCTTCTCCGCACTCCGTCTGGCCGAGCTCGCCCACGAGGCCGGCATCCCCGCCGGCGTGCTCAACGTCACACCGGGCACCGGCCAGGTCGCCGGTCGCGCACTCGGCGAGCACCACGACGTCGACGTCGTCACCTTCACGGGCTCGCCCGAGGTCGGCCGCATGCTCCTCGGCTACTCGGCCGCTTCCAACGGCAAGCGCGTCTGGCCCGAACTCGGCGGCAAGACCGCGAGCCTGGTGCTGCCGGACGCCGACCTGGAGCGTGCTGTCCGCGCCACCGCGGACGGCTGCTTCTACAACCAGGGCCAGATGTGCACGGCCTCCTCTCGGCTGCTCGTCCCACGCGCGCAGCGCGATCGCGCCCTGGAGATCGCCGCGGAGGTCGCCCGCACGAGCCTTCCCGCAGACCCGTTCGATGTGTCCACCTCGATGGGGGCGATCGTGAGCGAGAAGCAGCTCGCAGGCATCGCCGGCTTCGTCGAGCGCGCCCAGGCCGAGGGCGCCGAGCTCGCCGCGGGAACCGCCGAACGATTCCAGGCCGTCGACGGCGGCAGCTACTTCGCCCCCGTCGTGCTCGGCGTCACCCCCGCGCACGAGGTAGCCCGGCGCGAGGTCTTCGGACCCGTGCTCTCGGTCATCGCCTACGACGACGTGGAAGACGCGCTCGCCATCGCCAACGGCACCGAGTACGGCCTCGCCGCCGCGCTCTGGAGCACCGATCTGAATGCCGTCCACGCCCTCTCTCGGCGACTCCGGGCCGGCGTGGTCTGGGTCAACTGCTTCGAGGAGGGCGACATGACGATCCCCTTCGGCGGCGTCAAGGGATCGGGCTTCGGGCGCGACAAGAGCCTGCACGCCCTCGAGAAGTTCACCGACCTGAAGACCACCTGGATCGAGCTCTCGTGACCCGCCCGCTCATCGGCATCACCACCTGGCGCCGTTCCATCGACACCGACCTGGGCAGCGGCCGCCCGGCGCACACCCTCGGCACCGAGTACGCCGCGCCCGTCGAGGCGTCCGGCGGCGCGGTCGTGCTGCTGCCTCCCACGGCGGGCGTCGACGAGGTGCTCGATCGTCTCGACGGGCTCGTGCTCTCCGGCGGCGAGGATGTGCACCCCTCCCGCTACGGTGCCGAGCCGCAGGAGGGGAAGAACTACGACCCCTCCCGCGACGGCTATGAGATCGCGCTCGCACTCGGTGCACGGCGCCGGGGAATCCCCGTCCTGGCGATCTGCCGTGGGCTCCAGGTGAGCAACATCGCGTTCGGGGGCACACTCCTCGTCGACATCCCGGTCACGGAGCACCACGAAACGGTGCGCGGCGCCGACCAGCAGCTCGCGGCCCGGCATCCGATCCTCCTCGCCGAGGGCAGTCGCCTCGCCTCGCTCTACGGTGCCAGCCAGCGGACCGTGAACACCATCCACCACCAGTCGATCGACGCCCCCGCCCCCGGCCTCCGCCCTGTCGCCTGGGCACCGGACGGGATCGTCGAAGCCGTGGAGGCCGACGGTGACTGGCCGTTCTGGGCTGTGCAGTGGCACCCCGAGAAGATGATCGCCCCCGATGAGGCCGCAGAGGAGATGCCGCTGTTCGCGGCGTTCGTCTCGGCCGCCCGTGAAAGAGCAGCGGAACACCCCGCGGCAGAGAAAGGAACACGATGACCAAGCAGGTCTTCCTCGAGTACGAGAACGGCGTCCGCGCCGTCGCCACCCTGTTCGAGGACCTCGCCCCTCGCACGTGCGAGGCCATGTGGGGCGCACTGGAGAAGCCGGTCACCATGCAGGCGATGCACGCCATGTACGCCGGACCCGAGGTCATGGTCGGCCTTCCCGAAGAGGCGCAGAACTTCGACCCCGAGAAGGTGCCCTTCGAGAACCAGCAGGTCGTACCGGCGCCGGGTGACCTGCAGTGGTACTGGCAGCGTCCCATGCAGATGGGCGGCCTGCCGTTCGAGTGGTACGAGATCGGCGTCTTCTACGATCGTGGTGCCCGTACTCTCGGCCCGCTCGGATGGACACCCGTCAACATCTGGGGCGGCATCACCGAAGGACTCGCCGAGTTCGCCAAGGAGAGCGCGGCCATCCGCATCGACGGAGCGAAGCAGCTCACCATCGGACGCCTGGTCTAAGACGTCCACCTCAGTGCTGGACCCATCCCGAAGGAGCAGTGCATGAATACCCGAAGAATCCTCACCACCGGAGCGCTCGTCGCGACCGGTGCCCTCGTCCTCGCCGGATGCTCGACCGGTGATGACAGCGCAGCGTCAGGCGGCGACAAGGAGTTCGCCGGAGAGACCATCGTCGTCACGTCGTTCGGCGGCGACTGGGAGAAGGCCTTCATCGAGGCCGTCGTCGACCCCTTCGAGGAGGAGACCGGCGCCAAGGTCGAGCTGATCACGCTGTACAGCGCCGACGCTCTCGCGCAGGTCACCGCCCAGAAGGCGAGCCCGCAGATCGATGTCGTGCACTTCTCCGGCGGGCAGGAGTTCACCGCTGCGGAGCAGGGGCTCATCGCCTCGATCGCCGCCGATGACCTCTCCGAGACCGGCGACCTGATCGACCTCGCGACCGCCGGGCTCGAGCGCGGTGAAGGCCCGGTCATCCAGCTCGCTCCGATCGGACTGGTCTACAACACCGAGGCGGATGCGCCTGCGCCCACCTCGTGGCTCGACCTGTTCGACGAGGCCTATGCCGGTCACGTCGCGCTCACGGACTTCTCGAACACGTACGGCGTGCTCTCGATGCTCCGCGTCGCGGACGCGCTCGGCGGCGGCATCGACGACACCTCGCAGGCGATCACCGACCTGGGTGCGCTGGCGTCGTCCGGTGACGCGATCGTCGTCCCGACCTCGCCCGATCTGCAGACCGCGTTCGCGCAGCGCGACACGTGGCTCGCGCCGTACGCGATGGACTACGCCGGCACGCTGCAGGACGCGGGCCTTCCGGTGGAGTTCATCGTCCCGGAAGAGGGCGTCACCGCCTCTCTCATCACGGCGAACGTGGTCGAGGGCCGGGACAACCCCGACCTCGCGAAGCTCTTCATCGATTTCGAGCTGCGCCCCGAAGCGCAGGCCGTCTTCGCGGAGAACATGCGGTACTCGCCGGTCAACACCAAGACCGAGCTCTCCGACGAAGCCGCTGACAACGTGCTGACGGGCGACGAGCTCGAGACGGTCGTCGTCTACGCTCCCGGCGACGTCGCGGCTTCGCGACCGGCCTGGACCGATGAGTGGAATGCGCTGATCACCAAATGAGTGTGCGAACCCGTAGGGAGCCCTGGCTCCTGCTCCTGCCGGCGATCGTGCTGCTCGCGCTCGCCTTCGTCACCCCGGTGGCCGGCATGCTCCTCATGAGCGTGCAGTCGTCGGCAGGCGGGTTCACCCTCGACAACTTCACCCGGTTGTTCACGAGTGAATATCACCTCCAGGCGGCGCTGCGCTCGCTCCGCCTGGGGGTGATCCAGACGGTGATCACACTGATCATCGCCATCCCGCTGTCCTACGTCATGGCGAGAGCGGGCTCGAAGGTGCGCTCGTTCCTGCTGATCGTCGTCATCCTGCCCCTCATGACGAGCGTCGTGGTCCGCACATTCGGCTGGGTCGTGCTGATGGGCCCGTCCGGTCTGCTGATGAAGATCCCCGGTGCCGAGTTCCTCGTCGGCGGCACACAGGGCTTCCTCGGCACCGAGACCGGCGTCGTGATCGCGATGGTCCAGGTGCTCCTGCCGTTCGCGGTCCTCAGCATCCTCGGCGTGATCTCGGGTATCCGCCCGCAACTCGAAGAGGCCGCACGCACCCTCGGTGCCGGGTTCTGGCGCACGCTGTGGCATGTCGTCCTCCCCCTCGCGATCCCCGGCATCGTGGCCGGTGCCTCGCTCGTGTTCGTCCTCTCGGTGAGCTCGTTCATCACCCCGCGCTTCATCGGCGGAGCGCAGATCCCGGTGTTCGCCCAGACGATCTACATCGATGCGACCACCAACCTCGACTGGTCGTTCGCGGCCGCGCAGGCCGTGCTGCTGTTCGCCGGGGTCATGCTCGTGCTCGCGGCCACGTCCCGACTCGGGAAGCAGAAGGTGTGACCATGGTCCGTTCCGTTCCGATCCTCGGCAGGGTCCTCGCCATCATCCTCGGCGTCATCGTGACGCTCTACATGCTCGTGCCGCTCATGGTGGTCGCCGGTGCCTCCATCGGAGAGAACCGCTTCCTGACGTTCCCCGGTCAGGGCTTCACGCTCGACTGGTACGTCGAGGCGCTCACCTCCGACACCTACCTCGAACCGTTCCGGTTGAGCCTGCTGGTCGGCGTGACGGTCGCGATCGTCGCGGCCTCCATCGGCACCGCTGCCGCGCTCGCGCTCACGCGCTTCAAGGTCCCCGGCGGTGCCGCCATCCAGGCGCTGCTGATGTCGCCGCTGACGATCCCCACGATCATCCTCGCGATCGGAGCGCTGTCCATCTCGTCCCTCACGATCGGGGCGCCGAACGTGGGGGTGCTGATCGCGATCCATGTGGTGATCGCCATCCCCTACGTCATGCGCACCGTGACCGGGGTGATGACGCGTGCCGACCACTTCACGGAGGAGGCGGCGCGCACCCTCGGCGCCAGCACCTGGAACCGCTACCGGCTCGTGGTGCTGCCCATCGCGCGCCCCGGCATCGCGGCCGGCGCGTTCTTCGCCTTCAACATCTCGTTCGACGATGCGGTCATCGCCCTCTTCCTGCGCACCCCGCAGCTGGAGACGCT
Source organism: Microbacterium sp. 2RAF4 (assembly GCF_052115285.1). Lineage (NCBI taxonomy): Bacteria > Bacillati > Actinomycetota > Actinomycetes > Micrococcales > Microbacteriaceae > Microbacterium > Microbacterium sp. 2RAF4. Next base: position 1,576,194 of record NZ_JBFRGI010000002.1, read on the forward strand.
TCCCATCGCCATCTACGGCCAGCTGGAGTTCAGCACGTCGCCCACCGTGGCGGCCGTCTCGACCCTGATGGTCCTGCTCACCGTCGTCCTCATGATCGTGCTCGAACGCATCATCGGCCTGGGAAGGTTGTTCGTCTGATGACAACACTCACCATCACCTCACTCACCAAGGACTTCAAGGGGACCTCCGTGCTCAAGGGCATCGATCTCTCCATGCAGTCCGGAGAGTTCGTGTCTCTGCTCGGCCCCTCCGGCTGCGGGAAGACGACGCTGCTGCGTTGCATCGCCGGCCTCGAGTCGCCGACCAGCGGCACGATCGAGATCGCGGGGCAGGATGTGACCAAGCTCCCGCCCGAGAAGCGGCACCTCGGCATGATGTTCCAGAGCTATGCGCTTTTCCCGCACATGAGCGTCGCCGAGAACGTGCGCTTCGGTCTGCGGATGTCCGGCGAGAAGTCGAAGGCCGAGCAGAAGGAACTCGCCGTGCGGGCGCTGGAGCGCGTGCAGATGGGCCACCTCGCCGATCGGATGCCTGCGCAGCTCTCGGGCGGACAGCAGCAGCGCGTCGCCCTGGCCCGTGCCATCGCCTTCGAGCCGCGCGTGCTGCTTCTGGACGAGCCGCTGTCCAACCTCGACGCGCGCCTTCGTGAGGACATGCAGGTCGAGCTGAAGGAGCTGCACCGCACGCTCGGGCTCACGACGGTGTTCGTCACGCATGACCAGGAGGAGGCGATGAGCCTCTCCGACCGCATCGTGCTCATGAACGCCGGTGTCATCGAGCAGGAGGGCGCACCCGCCGAGCTCTACGGCGCTCCCCGCACCCCCTTCGCCGCCGACTTCATCGGCGCGGCGAACCTGCTTCCGGCTACCCGTTCCGGAGCGGTGGCCACCCTCGACGGCACCACGATCCAGGTGCCGATGACAGGCGCCGGTCCTGATGGAGCGGGAGAGGTGGTGCTCCGCCAGGAGGACCTGCGCCTCTCCCCCGTCGTAGGTGCGGATGCCCCGGTGAGCGTCGAGGTCGTCGCGCACGTCTACCGCGGAGCCGACATCGTGTACATCGTGGAGCTCGCGGGTACGCGGATGCGCGTCGTCCGCCCTCGGCACGAGGAACCGATCCCTGAGGGCACCGCCGGCCTGGGCTGGCGCGACGGCGCCGTGCTCTGGATCGCCGCCGCCTAGTCCTCCCGACGGCCGTCGTCACACGGTCGTAGGATCACGGCATGACCGAAGATGAGTCCTCCTCCCCCGATGCTCCCCGCGATGCCTCCCGCCGGGGATTCTTCAAAGTCGGTGGAGCTGCTCTCGCGGGCGCGGTCGTCGGCGGCGTGGGCGGTGCGGCCATCGGGGCGTCGGTCGCGGGCAATGCACGTGATGGATTCGCGGCCGATGCCGACCCGTTCGCCGCACTCACTCCGCGCAGCGAGCCGGGGTTCGACCATCTCGTGGTCGTGATGGGCGAGAACCGCTCGTTCGACAACCTGCTCGGCTACCTCTACTCGAAGCAGACCCTGCCGCAGGGTGAGACGTTCGAGGGGCTCGACTTCGGCTCGTACAGCAACACCTCGTCCGACGGCACGGTCGTCGATGCACACGTGTACACCGGTGACACCGACCGGATCATGAGCCTCCCCGACCCGGATCCGGGCGAGGAGTACCCGCACGTCAACACCCAGATCTTCGGCACGGTCGACCCGAAGACCAACGCCGACCTCTTCGTCGACGAGATGACCGCCCCCTTCAACGCCCCCACGCACGGCGAGAAGGCGACGATGTCGGGGTTCCTCGAGGACTACATCATCAACTTCCGGAGACTGCGCAAGGGCGTCGATCCGAAGCCCGAAGAGGCGGCGCACATCATGGGCTCGTTCTCGCCCGAGATGCTGCCCGTCCTGTCGACGCTCGCCGCGGAGTTCGCGGTGTTCGACCACTGGTACGCCGGAGTGCCATCGCAGACGTTCTGCAACCGCTCGTTCTTCCACGCCTCCACGTCTCACGGCTTCGTGACGAATCAGGCCGGCGGCGGCTACCGGAAGTGGCTCGATGCGCCGGCCGCGCCCACCGTGTTCAACCGGCTCGAGGACGAGAAGGTGAGCTGGAAGATCTACATCGACAAGCTCCAGCTCGTCTCCTTCACCGGCATGCTGCATGCGGCGGTGCTGGAGAAGTACTGGCGCACCGAACACTTCGGCACGATGGAGGACTTCTACGCCGAGGCGAAGGCGGGCACCCTCCCCGCCTACGCCTTCATCGAACCGCGGATGGTCTACGACCACAACGACTTCCATCCGCCGTTCGGATCGCCCCGTGAGAGCGAGGTCGACGGCGAACCCGTGTTCGACAGCGCGATCTCGGACGTGCGGGCCGGCGACCGGCTGATCCACGACATCTACGAGGCGGTGCGCACGAGTGCCTCCCCGAAGGGGTCGAACGCCGTCAACACGCTCCTGCTGATCACGTTCGACGAACACGGCGGCTGCTACGACCACGTGCCGCCGCCCGCGGTGACGAAGCCCACCCCCGACACGGGGCCGGGCGAGATGGGCTTCACGTTCGATCGGCTGGGCTGCCGTGTCCCGGCCATCGCCGTATCGGCCTACACGAAGCGCGGCAGCATCATCCACGACGAGATGCATCACGGCTCGGTGACCGCCACCCTCTCGCGCCTGCACGGACTCAAGCCGCTCAACGACCGGGACGCGTCCGCCAACACGCTCCTGAATGTCGTCAACCTCGACAAACCCCGGCACCCGTCCGACTGGCCGGTGACCACGCCCGCCTACACGCCTCCGAACCCGGAGGACGCGGCACCGCAGCCCGGTGAGAAGGATCAGCTGAAGCCGCTCACTCCGCCCGCACGTGGACTGCTCGGCCTGCTCCTCGCGCGCTACGGGAAGCCGGGCGAGCCGGAACCGGAGACCTTCGCCGACGCCTACAAGCTGCTGCATGAGCACGGCGAAGAGCTGTTCGGACCGCCCAAGGGCAGCTGACCACGAAAGCGGGCGCCGCGTTACTTCCGGCCGGAGCGACGGCGGGCGACGACCAGAAGAGTCGCCCCGAGCAGGATCACCGCGGCACCACCTGCACCGAGGCCGGTCGCCGTGCACGTATCGCAGGAGACCACCGGAGGTGTCTCTGTCGGCATGGGTGGAGTCGGTGGGTTCCGGGGGTGGCGAGTGGATTACCCTCGCCCACCACGCAGAAACTGAATGGTCCCCGGGTACGTGCCGCAGGGGTGTTGAAGTATGAGCATCTTCGAACCACTTCTGGCCCTGATCAACGGTCTGATTGTCGCCGTCGTCATCGAGATTGTGAACCTTGCGTGGGGTGACCATGACGGGGGTCCGACGGTGCGCCTGTGAGCGCCGGAATCGTCGGCAACGGGCAGGAGGAGTAGCGCTCGTGCTGTATCCGCCTGGCCGCGTGAAGCGCATCCATCAACACACTGCCCACGAGCCGGCTCTACTTCATTCGTTGGGGTGGGCGCACGGCTTCCCCAGCGGGGCGGTTCAAGGCGGAGCGTTGCCGCTACGGTTCATTCATGACTATGCAACCGCACACCGGGGGAACCGCTCCTTTGCAGCCGTATCTGGTTTCCATCGGCAATGTTCATGCCACGCAAGAGTGGGTGGTGACGCCGGCCGGATCATGGAGGGCCGCGTCGATTAACGTCACTACCCAGGATCAGACCGCGACCACCACGCACACGCCGGGGTGGGCGATCGTGATGGTCGTATTGTTCATCTGGTTCTTTCTCCTGAGCCTGCTGTTCCTCCTGGCCAGGGAAGTACGAGTCACCGGGTACGTGAATGTGACGATCTGGGGCCCCGAAGGGCAGTCGTATACGGAGAATGTGCCGGTATGGAATGCCGCGCAGCGTGCGGACGTGTTCAACCGTGTCGCCTATCTGCAGGGCATCATCGGCCACCAGCGCGGCGCGGCTGCGCGCTGACCGGCATGGATCCGACGCTAACCGGTGCGCTCATCGGGCTGGGTGGTGCGGCCATCGGCGCCATCGCGACTTCCGCAGTACCGGTTTTCACCATTCGCGCTCGACGACGAGATGAACTGCAGCGCAGCCGACGCGATCAGGCCGGCGAGCTGCTCGAGGCGCTAGTGGCATTTGTCCACGCCCGCGCCGCCCGAAACCTCGACGCCATGATCGCTCACCGCGCCTCCGCGGTTGTGGCGAACGAGAAGCTGTTGATGCTCGCCAACCGTCATGACGCATCCTCGCTTGAGCGGGTGACGAGCTTCATCCTGAGCACGGACGCCCATCCGCAGCTGGTCTCCGCTGGCGTCGAAGCAGCCGCGCAAGTCATTCGCCGATGGATCCGCGGGGATCTCCGCGGTAAAAAGATCGAAGAGGCGTTCATGCCGGCATTCGACGTGCAAGCCGACCTCCGCACCACAACCACCTAGCGCCCCGACCGGACTCGTCACCGTGATCTGGATGCGACCGCGAGGGGTGATGTGAGATGCCGCAGGCGCGAGGGGGTGGAGTCGGTCACGCCACGTGGATCGTTGCTCCAAACGATCCACTCTCTTGATATCAGGGGCGCAGACTATGCCCGCGAGGCCGGAGGGCCACCTCCCTCTGCCACCATCGGCGTCGACGTGCCCGGCGCCCGCCCCTCTTCCAGTGGTGCGGCCGGGACCGTTTCTGTCCGGTCTGAGTCATGCCGACGCCTCCGTCTTCAGGGTGAGCCGGAACCGGAGACCTTCGCCGACGCCTACAAGCTCCTCCACGAGCACGGCGAAGAACTGTTCGGACCGCCCAAGGGCAGCTGACCACGAAAGCGGGCGCCGCGTTACTTCCGGCCGGAGCGACGGCGGGCGACGACCAGAAGAGTCGCCCCGAGCAGGATCACCGCGGCACCACCCGCCGCCCAGGCGAACGTCTCGGCACCGAGGCCGGTCGCCGGAAGGCGACCACTGTCGTTGCTGTTCGCGCTCCCGGTCGACGGCTCGGGTGACGGCGACGGTGCCGGTGGGACGACGGCCGCCGCGAGGGTGAAGTCCTGCCCTTCGACGGACTCGCCGACATCGGAGATCATGACGCTGCGGGTTCCCGCCCCGACGATCGTGGTGCCGTCGGGCGCGCGCACGATCAGCTCGTAGTTGCCCGGAGGGAGGCTGCCGAGACCGTAGGTGCCGTCGGCACCCGTCGTGAGCTGTGCCGAGACGGGACCGGAGACATCGATCACCACACCTCCGACGGGTTCACCGCCGTCGGTGCGCACCGTGCCGTCGAGCGCCCCCAGCCGGGCGAGGTCGAAGTCCACGCCTGTGACGTCCATTTCCGCGACCGGTGCTGTGCGGCTGAGCGGAGATGTCGCGACGTAGCCATCGGGCGTCGTCATCGTGACCGTGTAGTTGCCGGCCGGAAGGCGGGGGAACGCGTAGCCTCCATCCGCGCCGGTCACCGTGGTGAGGGTGCTGCCCCCTTGCTGCACGGCCGTGACTGTGACGCCTGGCACACCGCCGCCGTTCCATCGGACGACCCCGCTCAGGCTCGGGTTCGCCTTGATGACGAAGTCGGTGAGTGTGATCAGATCCTCGTTGTCCGCCGGGACCACGAAGCCCGGCGGCGCCGTGTCGATGGCGTACCCGGCCGGAACGGCGATGGTCGCCTCCTGCGGCCCATCGAGGACCATGTCGAACAGGTACCTCCCGTCGGCGTCGGTGGTCCTGGTCTGTGCGTCGATCGTCACGACGACACCGGCGATGGGGTTTCCCTCCGTGTCCACCACGCGCCCGGTGACCGGGGACGGCACGACGTCGCGCACCGTGAAGTCGACATCTTCCGCATTGCCGCTGCTGAGGTTCACCGACGTCGTCGTCTCACCGACCGCGATCTTGCCCTGCGGTGCCGTCACACTCACCCGGTAGCCGTCCGTGGCGATGAACCCGGGGAACGAGTAGGCGCCGTCCGGCGTGGTGGTCGTCCTGCCCACGATCGAGCCGTTGCCGTCGGTGAGTGCGAGAGCGACACCGCCCAGCGCCCCGGTGGCCACGTCGGCGACCGATCCTCGGACGTCATTCGCGGCAGAGACGAACCACGTCTGGTAGACCGGAAGACCGGATCGCCGGGTGAAGATGAAGCTAAGGGAGCGGATCGGAGTCGACGGCTCGAACCATGCCGCGGATCCGCTGGTGTCGGCAGCTGCCGCATTCCCGGTGAGAGTGAGGGTCGCGGCATCCCATGTCGGCACGTCGTCGGCCGCGCCGGTGCACGCGGGCTTTCCCACGACCCCAGGAGCGCAGTAGTTGAAGAGGTCCCTGAGGCCGATCTCCGCCGCTGTGAGCACGTGCCCGTCAGAAGCGACGGCGTGGATGCGCACGCTGTCGGAGTCGATATCCCCCAACGCGAAGGCCCAGCCCGACGTCGGGGTCGGCGCGGCGAACGAATAGGTCGTCGTCGACGGGCTCGTGGCGTTGTCGGCCTTGGGCCGCAGGTTCAGGTACGGCTGATCCCTGCTGGATCCGTACACGGCTCCGATGGGGGTCCCTTCGGCCAGCCACGTCGATGCACCGGTGATCACGCCGACCTGGCCTGCGCGCGAGTCGCTGGTCATGGTGGCGGTGAGTGCAGGGTTGGGTGCCACCTGGACTGTTGTCGTGAAGGCACCTCCCGTGCCCGCGAGCGGTTGCCAAGTGGCCCATGATGTGGTGGCGGCAGCAGCGGGGATGGCGCCGACGAGCACGGCGACGAGCCCGATGACTCCGGCGATGATCCCTCTGCGACGCAGACGCATGCGGTCAGCGTACTGGTATACCGGATCGTCGAGAAGGGAGTTCTCCGCGATCACACGTCGGCGATGAGCCTCTTGCCCAGGTCGACCGTCTCATCGATCTCGTAGCCGAGCCGCCGGTAGAAATCGACCACCTGCGCGTTACCGGCACGCACCTGCAGATTCACCTTCGGGCAGCCCAGGTCGCGCAGGCGGGCCTCCACGTGGGCCACGAGCTCCCTGCCCACTCCGAGTCCGCGCGCGTCGAGCTGCGTGGCGAGGTAGTTCATCCACCCTCGATGCCCGTCGTATCCCGCCATGACCGAGCCGAGGATGCGCCCCGTCTCGTCCTCCGCCACGACGAAGAGCTCGGGCTGCACCGTCAGCTTCCGGGAGATGTCCTTCCGAGGATCGTTCCACGGTCGAGTGAGCCCCGCCGCCTCCCACAGGGCGACGACGGCATCGGTGTCTTCAGATCGGAAGGGTCGGATGCGCACTGGTCCAGCCTCCCAGATCGGCCCTCCCGCGAGCGTCATTCCTCGCGGGAGAAGGTGATGTGCGTGACGCCCGACTCCGCGATCTCCGAGGTGACGCGGTAGCCGGACTCGAGTCCGCGCAGGTCGTCCCAGAGTCGGATCCCGCTGCCGATGAGGATCGGGGTGATGCCGACGTGCAGGTCATCGACCAATCCCGCGCGCAGATACTCACGCACGGTCGTGGGTCCTCCACCGATCCGCACGTCCGCGCCGGCGGCCGCCTCGACCGCTTTCTGCAGCGCCTCCTCGGGAGAAGCCGAGAGGAAGTGGAAGCTCGTGCCGTTGGCGAACTCGATCGAAGGCCGCGGTGTGTGGGTCAGCACGAACACCGGGGCGTGGAACGGCGGCTCATCGCCCCACCAGCCGCGCCAGTCCGGGTCGTCCGGGTTGGCGTGGAGCCCGAACATCCCGGCGCCCATGATCTCGGCGCCGATGTTCTCGAAGTAGTGCGCGGCGTACTTCTCGTCGACGCCTGTCGTTCCCGCCCCACTGGTGTCGAGGAAGACCCGCTCGTGGAACGTGCGCGTGGCCGTGTACGCCGCCGTCAGCCGGCCCCAGTCCTCACCGAAGGGGTTCTCCGGGGTCTGATCGGTCGTCGTGGCGAAGCCGTCGAGCGAGATGTTGAGATCGACGCGAACACGGGTCATGGTCTGCCTCCGAAGGCATGAAGGGAGGCTGCGTCGATCGGCGCAGCCTCCCCAGCGTCAGTGCTCCAACGCTCCTTGTCAAGCAACTCGTGTCAAGCAACTCGTGTCAAGCCACTCGTGCCGAGAGCGGTGATCCCGCTCAGACCGGATCGCCCTGGACGGGACCCTCCGTGTTCGGCTTCCACCCGAGCGCCGGAGCCACATGCTTCGCGAACGACTCCAGCACGTGCAGGTTGTACTCGGGTCCGAGCTGGTTCGGGATGGTCAGCATCAGCGTGTCGGCCGCCATCACCGCCTCATCCTGTCGGAGCTGCTCGATCAGCACGTCCGGCTCTGCCGCGTAGGTCTTGCCGAACGTGGAACGGAATCCGTCGATGATGCCGATCTGGTCGGCGTTCTCCTCGCTGCGCAGTCCGAAGTAGGCCCGGTCCATGTCGGACACCAGGGGGAACACGCTGCGGCTGACGGAGACGCGCGGTGTGCCGGTGTGACCGGCCTTCTTGTAGGCCGAGCGGAAGAGGTCGATCTGCTCGCGCTGCAACTCGTGGAATGGCTGCCCTGTGGCCTCGGTCACCAGGGTCGAGCTCATCATGTTGAGTCCCTTGCGGCCGGTCTCGATCGCGGTCGGGCGTGAGCCTGATCCCCACCAGATGTGATCGCGCAGCGTCGGGGACTGCGGCTCGATCGCGAGGTAGCGGCCGGCGCCCACCATGCGGGGGTCTCCCGGAGCGATGCCTTCGCCGTCGATCGCGCGGAGGAACAGGTCGAACTTCTCCCGAGCGATCACGCTGCCCCGCTCGGTGTCCTCCTCGTCGACGTACCCGAAGGTCTCGTAGCCGCGCAGAGCCGTCTCGGGTGAACCGCGGCTCACGCCGAGGGCGATGCGGCCGTCGGAGATCAGGTCGAGGGCGGCGGCCTCCTCGGCGAACTGGAACGGGTTCTCGTACCGCATGTCGATCACGCCGGTGCCGACCTCGATGCGCTTCGTGCGCGCGGCCATGGCGCTCAGCAGGGGCATCGGGGAGGCGGCCTGACGGGCCCAGTGGTGCACGCGCACGTATGCGCCGTTCACACCGATCTCGTCAGCGCCCTCGGCGATCTCGATGGTCTGCTTCAGCATGTCGCCCGCGGTGCGGGTCGCTGAGCCGGGCACATCTGCATAGTGCCCGAAGGAGAGGAATCCGAAAGCCTTCATGATCTATTCCAACGCATGTATCCCGCAGCTATTCCCCCGGTACGAGGATGCCGTCCAGCACGAGCGATCTGATGCGGGGCTCGAGCTCAGCCCACAGGTCTGCGAGGGGGACCTCGAACAGGTCGGCCAGGGCCGAGACGATCTGCATCACGGTGAGGTCGCCGTCGCAGGCCCCGACGAACCCGGCGAGCGCAGGGTCCACGTTCACGGTGCGGGCGAAACCGCCACCCTGTCGCAGTTCGATGACGCTGGGGTCGTCGTTGCCCGGCAGCAGGTGGCGGGCCTCGGTGACATCGGGCGCCGTGAGCAGAGTCGCGGGGATCCCCTCGGCGAGAGCGTCATGCGCGGCAAGCCCGGTTCCGAGCGCGGCACCGACGTTCGACACCTGCTGGGAGATCCGCTCCGTGCGGCGGAGCGGAGGGGACGACAGACCTCGACGCATCAGCACGTAGCCGAAGCCGATCGAGGTCACGCCGCGGGCGGCGAAATCATCGAGCCAGGCGGTCAGCAATGAAGTGAATGCCGGGTCGCGCGGGGTGGTGCCCCCGTCGCGGATCCACAGCTCCGCATACCCCAACGGCGACAGCTCCTCCCTTTCGATGACCCAGAGGTCGAGCTCGCTCGGCACCCACGCCTCCAGACGGGCAAGCCCCGTGACCCCTGCCCGCGACTCCCAGTTGCCGAGCAGCTGCGCGATTCCGTTCCGCGTCAGATGCGCCGGGGCGCTCCGGACGAACTGTTCGACGAGAGCATCGCCCACCAGTCCGCCGTCGCGGTATTCGTACGCGGGGACGCCCTCCACCCGCGGTGTGATGACGAACGGCGGATTGGAGACGATCAGATCGAACGCTTCGCCCGCGACGGGATCGAACATGCTGCCGTGACGGAACTCGATGTTGGTCACCCCGTTGACCCGCGCGTTGAGCTCGGCGAACGCCAGGGCTCTGGCCGAGATGTCGGTCGCGACCACAGTGCCGGCACGACGGGCGACGAGGAGCGCCTGGATCCCGCACCCGGTGCCGAGGTCGAGAGCTCGATCGACCTGGATGGGCACGATCGTCTCGGCGAGGGTGCGCGAGGCTCCGCCGACGCCGAGCACATGATCGGCGGGGAGAGGTCCGTCGAGGGCGACCTCGTCGAGGTCGCTGGCGATCCACCACTCGCCGACACCCTCGGCGTCCACGAACGACTGCGGACGCAACAGGGCCGTCGGCGTCACCGTCTCGGCATCCGCGGTGGCGAGTCCGAGCGCCTGGAGTCCGTCCACCCCGAGATTCGGCAGAGCGGCGGCGACCGCCGCCCGCGGCTGACTCATACCGAGGACCAGCAGGCGGCCGAGGGTGGCCAGGACTCCGGCATCCTCGGCGATGGCCCGCAGGATCGGTTCGCGCATCCCCCGGGCGAGGGCGTCGTCTGCCTCCTCTCCCCACAGGCGACGCAGGGGTGCGGACCGGAAGTCGGCGGCATCGAGATCAGCGGCCAGCGCGGAGGTGCGAAGGGGGTCTGGGTGAGGTGCGGGGGTGTCGGACACGGCCGTCACTCTACGCGTCTTCAGGGTTCTCCTTCCCTGTGCCTCCTAGAATCAGGAGGTCAGTACTCACGAGCAGCCCCGTTCCGGGCGTTCGAGGAAGACCCTCATGACCGCCATCACCCCCGAACACGGCCTCCGTGCGCGCCTGCGACGGCTCGCCGGCAGGACCGCCGTTCTCGCCATCGTGCTGGGCGCGTGCGCGGTCGCCGCACCGAGCACGGCCGTCGCCGCCGGCGGGTCCGCTTCCGACGAGGAAACGAACGTGGGCTTCCACGTCTCCGCGGGTCTGCGCGGCCTCGTCGCCCCCGGTTCCTCGACCACGGCGATGCTCACGGTGCAGAACGAGACGGAATCGAAGCTGTCGAGCGGTCAGGTGCAGGTGGAGCTCAGCAGGACTCCTCTGACGGACGAAGCCTCGGTCACCAACTGGCTCGATGAGGGCGAGGCACCGGGCGACTTCGACACGATCGGCTCCGACACGACGGCCGCGCTCGATGCCGGTACCTCCGGCATGACCACGGTCTTCGTCCCCGCCGAGACTCTCGGTGCCCTCGCCCCCGGTGTCTACCCGCTGCGGGCGGAGCTCAAGGGTGCCAAGACGGTGAACACGCCTGAGGATCGTTCGGCGACGGTCGACGCCACCGCGACCAGCGTGCTCGTCGTCGCCGATTCCCAGACCGCTCAGGTCGGCGTGCTGGTCCCGCTCACGGCGACCCCCGAGAACGGCGTGCTGTTGAGCTCGGAGGAACTCAGCACTCTCACCGGGCCCGAAGGGGCTCTGACCGCTCAACTCGACGGCGTGGCCGGCACCACCGCGGTGCTCGCCATCGATCCCGCCGTTCCCGCCGCGATCCGCGCTCTCGGTTCCGCGGCTCCCGAGACCGCGCGGGACTGGCTCGACCGACTCGAAGCTCTGCCGAACACCCGGTTCGCACTGCAGTTCGGCGATGCGGATGCGACGGCGCAAGCACAAGCGGGTCTCCCCGCATTGCTGCAGCCGACGACACTGGCTCCGTTCCCGAACCCCACCGACTTTCCACAGACGCCTGCCACGTCGTCGCCGGCGGCGGACTCGACCGCGACACCGGGCCCGACACCCAGCCCGACCGGCACTCCTCAGTTGCCCGATGACGCGGAGCTCACGGCGATCGATGGCGCGCTTCCTCAGATCCTGTGGCCGGACGACGAGCTGAGGGAAGAGGATCTCGACACCTTCGCGCGATACCTGGGTGAGGGGACGAGCACCGTCGTCTCCTCCGCAGCGCTGGGCGGACAGAGCGCTGCGCACGCCACCGTCGGCGGGCACGACCTCCTGGTCACTGACAGCGGCCTGTCGGAGACCCTCTCCCAGGTCGCCGCAGAGGCCGACTCCGTCGAGCGTCAGCGGCTCCTGGCCGAAGCCGCCGCGCTCCTGACACTGGCTGAGAGCCGCGTCGCGGGTGCCCCGCTGCTGATCGGGCTCGACCGCGACGAGAACCGCAATGCGGACGCGCTGCGCGACGCGATCTCGACGGCCGATTCGATCGGATTCGAATTCTCGGCACTGCGCGCCACTCCGCCCGCATCGGCCTCCCTCACATCGGAAGCCGATCCCGCGCGCGCGGCAGCGGTGACGACCCTCCTGGCCGACGAGGGAACGCTCACCGCCTTCTCGTCGATCCTCGCCGACCCGCAGGTGCTGCTGAGCCCTGAACGCATCAGGATCCTCCGCACGCTGTCCGTCGGATCGTCGGCGAAGGCCTTCGCGAAGAAGGTCGAGGAGCACCAGAAGCGCACCTCCGAGACGCTCGCTGCCGTGAGCATCCCCCCCTCCAGCACCATTCAACTGCTCACCGCCAACGCCGATCTGCCGATCGCCGTGCGCAACGACCTGCCGTGGCCGGTGACGGTGCAGTTGTTCGTCTCCCCCACCGACCCTCGCCTCGAGGTGAAGCCGATGACCGAGACGGTCGTCGAGGCGAACTCCACCAAGCGCGTCAAGGTCCCGGTATCCGCACGGGTCGGCAGCGGCGAGGTCGACCTGCGCCTCAGCCTCTACAGCCCCACCGGCGTGCAGATCCAGGATCAGCAGAAGATCAGGGTGGCTGTGCGAGCGGAGTGGGAGACCATCGGCCTCATCGTCTTCGGGGGCCTCGCCGCACTCCTCATCGTGGTCGGCGTGATCCGCACCGTCCGCCGCAAGCGCCGCGAGGCCGCCGAGGAGGCGGCTGTGGAAGCAGAGATCGAGTCATTGGAAGAGGACGCCGTGAGAACCCGACCGGAGGGGACACCGAGCGATGGCACGTCGTCGGCCCACGACACGTCCTCGACCCCGGATACGAATGAGTAGCCTCGGCCGGGCGAGCGCCATCATCGGCGCTGGGACCCTCGTCTCGCGCGTCACCGGGCTCCTGCGCAGCATCGTCCTCGTCGGTGTGCTCGGATCTGTCGCATCCGAAGCGGCCGACGCCTTCACCTACGCGAACCAGCTGCCGAACAGCGTGTTCTCTCTGATCTCCGTGGGGATCCTCACGGCCGTGATCGTCCCGCAGATCGTCAAGGCGACGGCGGACGCCGACGGCGGCAACGCCTTCATCTCCAAGTTGTTCACCCTGGGCACGGTCGTTCTGGTCGTGGTGACGGGAATCGCGACGGTGGCGGCTCCGTGGCTGGTGCATCTGGTCGCCGGCAAGGCGAACGAGTCCACTCTCGCCCTCGCCACGGCACTCGCATACTGGTGCCTGCCGCAGATCCTCCTCTATGGCCTCTACGCGATGTTGGGCGAGGCACTCAACGCACGAAAGATCTTCGGTCCGTTCACCTGGGCTCCTGTCGTCAACAACATCGTGTCCATCGCAGGTTTCCTCGCGCTCGGAGCACTGTTCGGCCCCGTGTCCACGAAGGCTTCCGACTGGACACCGGAGATGATCACCCTGCTCGGTGCGACTGCCACGCTCGGTATCGCGCTCCAGGCTGTCGTCCTCCTGGTCTTCTGGCGTCGCACCGGCCTCGCGCTGAAACCCGACTTCCACTGGCGTGGAGTGGGGCTCGGCAACGTCGGTCGCCTGGCGGGCTGGACGTTCCTCATGGCCTTCGCGAGCCTTTCCGCGGGGGTTCTTCAGGGCTACATCGTCAGTGAGGTGGCCGGTCTCGGTGCCTCCGCCACGGTGACAGCGAACGCCTGGCTGATCTTCATGCTGCCGTACTCGGTGATCGTGCTCTCGATCGGGACTCCGTACTTCACCCAGATCAGCGGTCACGCCGCCGCCGGACGCGACGATGAGGTCCGGGCCGACATCGCACGGAGCATTCGAACCCTGTTGTTCTTCATCGTCGCAGCCGTCGCAGCCGTCGCGGCCGCGGCCATCCCCGCGTCGCGTGTGTTCACAGACTCCGCCGACGACGCTCAGGCGGCCGCACTGGTGCTCATCGCCTACCTCGTCGGACTCATCCCCCTCACGATCCTCTTCATCGTGCAGCGAACGTTCTACGCTTACGACGACACTCGCACCCCGTTCTGGTTCACGATCATCCAGTGCGCCCTCATCGTCGTCACCGCTCTCATCGCCCTCGGTATGCGAGAGGCGGGGATCATCCCTCTGACCTCCCTCGCCGCGGCGGTCGCGCTCGGACAGTCGATCGCGAGCATCCTGCAGACGATACTCGCCACCTGGTTGCTGCATCGAAAGATCGGCGGCCTGCAGGTGCGTTCCTGGATGTCGGCCGTCGGCCGGTTCGCGATCGCCGGCGTCCCGGCGGGGCTGGCCGGCTGGGGAGCCTTCGTCCTGCTCGGTGGCACCACAGGATGGATGATGGTCGACAAGATCCAGGGCGCCGTGGGCACCGCGATCATCGGCCTCGTCGTGGTGGTCGTCTACGTCGCGATCCTCGCCGTGATGCGCGCCCCCGAGCTCAAGGCCGGCACTGCTCTCGTCCGCCGATTCCTCCCCGGGCGCTGATCCACGCACGCAGCCCGCTCCGCGGCCTACGACGCACACTGTGCAGGGAATGCCTCGCGGTTACCATGGGTTGAAGCATTCGAAGGTCATTCGACTGCAGTTTCTAAGACGGAGATCACATGCGTCAGGTCATCATCATCGGCTCCGGCCCCGCCGGATTCACGGCTGCCATCTATGCGGCCAGGGCGAACCTCAAGCCGCTGCTCATCGCGAGCTCCGTCGAGGTCGGCGGAGAGCTGATGAACACCACCGAGGTCGAGAACTACCCCGGCTTCCCCGAAGGGATCCAGGGACCTGAGCTCATGGCCAAGTTCCAGGAGCAGGCGGAGAAGTTCGGCACCGAGGTCGTCTACGACGATGTCACCGAACTCCAGCTCGAGGGGCCCGTCAAGAAGGTCATCCTCGGCAGCGGTGCGGAGCACGAGACGCAGTCCCTCATCTACGCGACCGGCTCGGCGTACCGCAAGCTCGACATCGCCGGCGAAGAGCGACTCTCCGGCTACGGAGTCTCCTGGTGCGCCACGTGCGACGGATTCTTCTTCCGCGAGAAGACGATCGCGGTGGTCGGCGGTGGCGACTCCGCCATGGAAGAGGCCACGTTCCTCACCCGCTTCGCAGACAAGGTCTACGTGATCCACCGCAAGGACACCCTGCGGGCCTCGAAGATCATGCAGGAGCGGGCATTCGCGAACGAGAAGATCGAGTTCGTGTGGAACAGCGAGGTCGCCGAGGTCCTCGGAGGCGACTCCGTGACCGGCGTGCAGTTGCGCTCCACGGTCGACGGCACGCTCAGCGACCTCCCGCTCGACGGGCTCTTCATCGCGATCGGCAACGACCCGCGCACGCACCTCGTGCATGACAAGCTCGAGCTGACGCCGGAGGGCACCATCTGGGTCGACGGCCGCTCGTCGAAGACGTCGGTTCCGGGAGTCTTCGCTGCCGGTGACGTCATCGACCCCACCTACCGTCAGGCCATCACGGCGGCTGGCTCCGGCACGGTCGCTGCTCTCGACGCAGAGCACTTCCTGGCGGACCTCGAAGACCCTTCCGTGGAGGTTCCGGCCGCCGAGGCCGCGGAGATCCTCACCGCCACCGCGTAGGGGCGGGAACACTTTTCCCTCGCCCGCTGTTGTAGCAGGCGAACCTCGAATCAAGGAGAACTCTGATGAGTGCAAAGGCTACGAGCCAGGCGACCTGGGAGCAGGACGTTCTGCAGGCCGACGGTCCCGTGCTGGTGGACTTCTGGGCCGAGTGGTGTGGTCCGTGTCGTATGGTGGCGCCGGTCCTGGACGAGATCCAGGCGGACAACCCCGACAAGATCACCATCCTCAAGCTCAACGTCGACGAGAACCCTGAGCTGGCCATGAAGTACCAGATCACGTCGATCCCGGCGATGAAGGTCTTCCACGGCGGTGAGGTCAAGACGACCATCATCGGTGCGAAGCCCAAGTTCGCGCTGGAGAAAGACCTGGCCGCGTTCATCGGCTGAGTCCCCCGAGACGAAGGGCCGCACCTCCCGGGGAGGTGCGGCCCTTTCTCGTATCTGTGCTCCAGCCGGCCCGCGGACCGCTCGGTTCAGTCTTTGTCGTACACGGAGACCGACGGCAGTCCGCGAGCAGCACGTGCACGGTCGACGAGGAGCTGAACCACCGCGGTCTTCCCCGCGTTGTACGACTCTTCTCCCCTGCGCGAAGCGTCAACCGCAGCGTGCTTCGCCCGCTCGTAGAGCTGGGCATCCTCCGGGTTCTGCAACAGCCAGTCGCGAAGGATGCGCTGGTTCACCTGATCCCAATCGGCCGCTTCGAAGAAGTGGGCGATCTGCGTCCGCACACCATTCTCCTCGATGATCATCACCCGATGGCTTCGCACACTGCTCCCGACCGCCCATCCTGCGGCCTCGAGCCCCGGTCGATGGAGGTCGAGATCCTCGTCGTCGGCAATGCGCACCGCGACGTCGATGATCGGCTTCGCACTCATCCCGGGGATCGCCGTGGATCCGATGTGTTCGACGAGCCAGTCCGGATTCCCGTGCCTGCGCAGTTCCGCCGCGACACGTGTGAAGGTCTCCGACCACGTCGGGTCATGCGGGAAGAGCGCGACCTCCACGTCAGGAAGCGTCGGCGACGGTCGGATCCCAGCGGCGGTGGCGCTGCTTCTCGTCCAGGAGGCCCCAGACCGCCGAGGTCAGCTCCGGGTACTCCAGGGCGATCTGCCGCAGCACCCGGTAGTGCCTCGCCGCATTGGGGCGCACACCGTCGTTCGCATTGATGTTGTCTGCGCGCAGCAGGTAGACGACGAGTTCGTCGACGCTCGGGAGCTCCTCCATGAACTCCCACGGATCCTCTCCCCCGAGAAGCCGCTCCTGGATGAGGACCGCGAGTTCGTCCGATGCTTCGGCGCGCAGCACTTCCAGGCTGGCGCGGCGCTGTACGGACTCGGTCATGCTTCCAGCCTACGTCCGCTGCGGACGTCTCCGGCGCTCCACCTTCATGTTCTCCGTCATGTCTTCGAGCTCCCTGCCCTTGGTCTCCGGCACCTTGAAGAACACGAAGAAGAACGACAGGAGCGCGAAGAACGCGTAGAACCCGTAGGCGAACGTGAGGCCGATCTCGGCGAAGGCCGGGAAGGTCGTGGAGATGAAGAAGTTCGCGAGCCACTGTGCCGCTGCGGCCACCGCGAGGGCTCCGGCCCTGATGGAGTTCGGGAAGATCTCGCCGAGCAGAACCCAGACCAGCGGCCCCCAGCTCGCACCGAAGAACACAACGAATCCGTTCGCGCAGATCAGGGCGATCGTGGCCCACGGATCGGGGAGCGTCGCCGTCCCCTGCGCATCCAGCGTGCCGAACGAGAAAGCCACTGCCATGAGGCCGAGTGTCACGGTCATGCCGACCGAACCCACCAGCAGCATGATCCGGCGACCGATCTTGTCGACAAGCAGGATTGCCACGATCGTGACCACGATGTTCGTGACCGAGGTGATGACAGAGGTCAGGAGAGCACTCGACTCATCGAAGCCCACCGACTGCCAGAGCGTCGTCGAGTAGTAGAAGATGACATTGATGCCGACGAACTGCTGGAACACGGACAGCAGGATGCCGATCCAGACGATGGGCTTCAGCCCCAGGCGGTTACCACGCAGATCACGCAACGATTCCGAGCGCTCCGTGTCGATCGTCCCGGTGATCTCCTCGATCTTGCCCTGGACATCGACGGTGCCGGTGACGGTCTCCAGCACATCGGCCGCCCGTTTCAGCTCGCCCTTGCGCACCAGATAACGCGGAGATTCCGGGAGTCGCAGCGAGACGAGGCCGTAGACCAGCGCAGGGATCGCGGCGACCATGAACATCCAGCGCCAGGCGGTGAGCCCCCACAGCGGCTGGTCCGCCGCGCCGGCGATGCCCGCGAGCAGCGCATCGGAGAGCAGCGCGGCGAAGATACCGGTGACGATCGCCAGCTGCTGCAGCGAGCCGAGGCGCCCTCTGATCGCTGCGGGTGACACCTCGGCGATGTACGCCGGCGCGATCACGGAGGCGGCACCGACACCCAGTCCCCCGATCACCCGCCAGATGATGAGGTCGACGACGCTGAAGGCGAGACCGGACCCGATCGCGGAGATGAAGAACATCGTGGCCGCGACCACCATCACGGGGATGCGTCCGTACTTGTTGGAGACGGGGCCGGCGAACCACGCGCCCACCGCACAGCCGATGAGGGCCGACGACACGGCGAAACCCTTGAGCGCAGTACCGAGGTCGAATCCGGAGACGTCGCCCGCGAGCGCGTCGACCGCCCCGTTGATCACAGCCGTGTCGAATCCGAAGAGGAATCCACCCAACGCGGCGGCGATGCTGACCGCGATCACACGGCGCTTGATGGCTGCTGGACCGGCTGTTCTCGACATGACATCCCCCTCGTCGTCACGATGACGCGAGTCTAGGCTAGCGCTGCCGCCGGCGGGACCTCACTTCGACGAGCCGTAACCGCCTTCTCCGAGTTCCTCGAGAATCCGATTGAGATCCTGGATGGAAGCGAAATCGATAGTGACCTGCCCTTTTCGCGCTCCGAGCGCGATCTTCACGCGCGTGTTGAGACGGTCTCCGAGTTTGCCGGCCACCTCATCCAGATACGCGCGTCGCGCACCCGGGGTCGGCTTCGCCGACGACCCGGCACGGGGCTGTGCCTTCGCCGCCTCCTCCGTCGCGCGCACAGAGAGGTCTTCATTCACGACCTTGTCCGCAAGGCGCTGCATCGACTCCGGGGTGTCGAGACTCAGGATCGCACGCGCGTGCCCGGCGGTGAGAACTCCTGCGGCCACCCGCTGCTGCACGGGGACGGGGAGCTTCAGCAGTCGGATCGTGTTGCTGATCTGCGGGCGGGAACGGCCGATGCGCGTGGCCAGCTCCTCCTGGGTGATTCCGAAGTCATCGAGCAGCTGCTGGTATGCAGAGGCCTCTTCGAGTGGGTTCAGCTCCGAACGATGGAGGTTCTCCAGCAGGGCGTCACGCAGGAGATCCTCGTCTGCGGTGTCACGGACGATCGCGGGGATGACGTCGAGGCCGGCCTCGCGCGCAGCGCGTGTACGGCGCTCCCCCATGATGAGCTCGTACTCGCCGTCGGCGTTCTTGCGAACCACGACGGGCTGCAGCACCCCGAACTCGCGGACGCTGTGCACCAGCTCTGCGAGATCTTCCGGGTCGAAGTGCGTCCGAGGCTGACGCGGATTCGCGACGATGCTGTTCGGGTCGACCTGGATCAGATGAATGCCGGGAACACTCTCGAGTTCCGGCGCCTCGACATCGGCCGCGGGAACCGCCTCGGTGCTCGTCTGTCGCAGGCTCGCGCCCGGGAAGAAGACATCGACGGGACGTTCCGACTGATCCGCCGTGGGAATGAGGGCACCGATGCCGCGGCCCAGTCCAGTGCGCTTCGCCATCATTTCTCCTTGCTCTGCGTCGCTCTGCGCGACGCGATCTCAACAGCGGCCTCACGGTACGCGATCGCGCCGGCGGATTGGGCGTCGTAGGCGATCACGGTCTGGCCGAAACTCGGGGCCTCGGATACCCGTACGGATCGAGGGATCACGGTCTCCAGCACCTGCTCGGGGAAGTGCGTCCGCACTTCCTCCGCGACCTGCTGCGCCAGACGGGTACGTCCGTCGAACATCGTCAGCAGGATCGTCGAGAGGTGGAGCACCGGATTCAGGTGCTTCTGGATCATCTGAATGCTGCCGAGCAGCTGGCTCAGTCCCTCGAGTGCGTAGTACTCGCACTGAATGGGGATGAATACTTCTGTCGCAGCGGTGAAGGCATTGATCGTGAGCAGGCCCAGGGAGGGTGGGCAGTCGATGATGACGAAGTCCATCGGGTGCTCTTCGAGGTACACGTCGAGCGCGCGACGAAGGCGATGCTCTCGAGCCACCTGCGCGACCAGCTCGATCTCCGCCCCCGCGAGATGGATCGTGCTCGGTGCGCAGAAGAGGTTCGGATCCTCCGGGCTCTGCTGCACGATCTCTGCCAGCGGAAGCTCGTCGATCAGTACGTCGTAGACACTGGAGACCTCAGCACTGTGGGGTACTCCCAGGGCTGTGGATGCGTTGCCCTGCGGGTCGAGGTCGATGACCAGCACCTTCCCGCCCATCCCTGCCAGTGCCGAAGCGATGTTCACGGCGGTGGTGGTCTTTCCCACTCCACCCTTTTGGTTCGACACCGTGAGAACGCGGGTTTCCCCGGTGAACTCCACGGCAACCCCTTCGAGTGCGCGCCTGCGGGCGGAGAGGTCAGCGAGTTCCCGCGCAAGCGGCGTGTCCATCCCGAACGATTCGCTCGAGGATGTCTTCTCGGATGGTTTCACGTGAAACATCCACTCCTTTCGGGGCCGCGTTCCACTCTAATCGCAAGCAGAGACGTTCGATGACGAGAGCACTCTCGCACCTCGAGCGAACCACGTCGGGGTCGTCTTTCCCGCGGCCAGTCTCCGCGGTACCGGCTTCTTCCGTTCCGCTGCCCGCATCGCTTCGCGCGTGTTTCACGTGAAACAGTGCGTACTGCGGCCAGGATCACGACCACTGGCGTGCCGGGCTGGCCCTCCCGGTGCAGGCGGGTATGGCGCACCTCACCTGCAGGAGTCCCGCCGCATGCGGAGTGTGCCGGGGCCGCCGCACGGTGCACCGGCCGACAGACGAATGTCGCTGCGCTCGGCAAGGCCCACGTCGGTCGTCTTTCGGTGCCACCACCCCCTGATTCGGACGGGAGCGGTCCTCACGCCTCTGGCCGGCCACGGTGAAGAAGAACCCGCCTGCGCGGCGCCACGGGTGTGGTCTCAGAGCTCCCTGCGTCCACGCAGCCGGCGCAGGCCATCCGCCGAGCAGCCACCAGGAGCATCTATCCCCCGGATACCTGCGACACTCCGTCCATTCTCCGCAGCTTCAGGCGCACGACAGAACTGTTCTCTACGGCCCAGAGGATGACTCAGCCAACTCCCCTCGACCAAGGAGCTGTCGTAGGCGGTCCGGTCTGCATGTTTCACGTGAAACACCGTCGCCAGGCAACGCCAGAAAGCCGGTGCATGTCATCCGTCGAGCAGCCGCCAGGAGCCTCTATCCCCCGGATGCCTGCGACACTCCGTCTATTCTCAGGCGCTTCCAGAGCACGACAGATCTGTCCTCTATTACACGGAGGATGACTCCGCCCACCCTCTTCGACCGAGCAGCTTCATCAGCAGTCCGGTCTGCATGTTTCACGTGAAACTCGGTCGAGAGGCGAAACATGAAGCCGGCGCCTCCCGATGTCGAACGTCACCTGAACCTAGGCCGGGTGATTTCCGGCCGCCGATCTCTCACGGTGGACCATCCCATCATGCAGGGGTAGCCCCTGGATCCATGCCAGGGCTTCGTGCCACGGGTGGTGTGCCAAGAATGTCGCGCCACCGATGTCGCAGGGCTCTACGCCAGATACCCCTAGTCGGCTCCTCTGCTCCCAGATCGCCACGCGCCCGGAACTCCCCAGTAGTGTCCATGTTTCACGTGAAACATCGCCTACGCGAACGAGCGCAGCACCCCTCACGACGAGCGCACGAGGACGCCTGGCTTGTGGTGCTCACAAGACGTAGTGCTCAACGACTCCGAGCTTCTCCCCAGCTATGCACAACTCTCCGATCGACATGATGCCGATCGCGTTCTCGAGGTGACCCATCCGGAGAGCTGCGTCGATAGGGCCTCCCCCCGCCGAACATCGCGCTGCGTGCGGCGTGAAACTCCGCCTTCAGACAGGCCATCAGTCTCGTCGAGGTCGTGATCGCCCTGGCTGGTCATGCGCGGAGCGATCGCATTACGGCCATCAATGCATGGAGACGGCGCTGTCCGAGCGATGAGACCCTTCCCATGAACACGAAGGGGGTGTTTCACGTGAAACACCCCACTTCGACAAAGACCTGTCTAACGGACGCGAGCGCGAACCACCCGAGTCGTCTCGGGGATGACTCCCTCACCCAGCACCTCGACTCGGACGTCCGAGAGCCGGAACTTCTTGATCTGCTTCTGCGCCGCATCGATCTCGTTCGCGGCGTTCATGCCTTTGAGCAGTGTGAGCTCGCCACCGTCACGAACCAGCGGTGCGGTCAGCGGAATCAACGTCCGGAGCGCACTCACCGCACGAGCAGTGACCATATCGAAGCCCTCCGGAGGACGTACGTCCTCCGCGCGAGCTCGCAGCACAGCCACGTTCGACAGATCCAGCGCTTCCACCTGTTCATTGAGCCAGGTGACCCGTCGCTCCATCGGCTCGATCAGCGTCCACTGCACATCAGGACGGGCGATTGCGAGCACCAGTCCCGGCAGGCCGGCCCCCGAACCGATATCCGCCACCGAACCGTGAAACAGCGGAGCAGCGATCGCGCTGTTGAGGATGTGTCTCGTCCACAGGCGCGGGAGCTCGAGGGGGCCGATGAGGCCGCGTTCCTCCCCCTCGCGCGAAAGAGCCGCCGTGAAAGCACGGGCCACGTCGATGCGATCCCCGAAGAGAACGGCAGCGGAGGAGGGTTCCTGCTCCAGATCACTCATGAGCGTCCCCGTTCGAACGATGTTTCACGTGAAACGTCAGCGTCGACGGAGGACCGTGTGACGGTCAGCGCCCTCGCCGTAGGACTCGGAGACCAGGCCCCGGTCGGCGGCAATGTCATGGACGAGCTTGCGCTCATAGCTCGACATCGAGGGAAGAGATGCCTGGGAAGAACCCTCGTCGAGTTTGGCGGCCGCGGCATCGACCAGGGTCTCCAGCTGACGACGACGCGTGTCGCGCGAACCTGCGATGTCGAGGATCAGTCGCGAGAAGGAACCGGTCTTGCTCTGGACGGCGAGACGGGTCAGTTCCTGGAGTGCCTGGACGGTCTCCGGAGCGGAGAGCAACGCAAGCGCGTCGCCCTCAGCCTCGACAGAGACGTATGCCCGTCCCTGCCGCACATCGAGGTTCAGATCACCGTCGATGTCCGCGATATCGAGAAGTTCCTCGAGGTAGTCCGCCGCGACGTCTCCCTCGTTCTCGAGCTGAGCCACCGTCGGCTCGGTGCTGTCGGTCATGGTCTCGCTCATGAACCGCTCCCCTTCTTCTTCGCACGCTTCTTGCCGACCGGCTGCTGACGCTTCGGTGCTTCGGCCTTCGCCTTCTCGGCCTCTTCGAGCAGACGCTGCTGCTCCGCCTCATAGGCGGCCATCGGGACGACCTTGCCAGAGGAATCGATCGCCTTGCCCTTGCGTGCGAGACGCTCCTCGCGAGCCTTGGCGGCTTCGGAACCGGGAGTGGGCATCTCGCGGATGACGAGGAACTGCTGTCCCATGGTCCAGAGGTTCGAGATGAACCAGTACACGACGACGCCGAGCGGGAAGAAGACACCCGAGAAGATGAAGCCCAGCGGCAGCACGTAGAGCATGATCTTCTGCATCTGGTACGCCTGGCCGGTCTTGGCCTCGGGCGACAGGTTCTTCGAGATGATCTGCAACTGGGTGAAGAACTGCGACCCGATCATGAGCACCACGAGCGTGACCAGGATGATGATCGCCGTCGTGTTCTGCGCATCGATCGCGTTACCCAGCGTCTCGTGCAGCGACGCCACACCGAACAGCTTCGCGTCGTAGAACTCCTTCGTCAGCTCCGGGCTGAGGAGACCGACACCACCGATGTTGTCTCGAGCGTGCTTGCTGACATCGCTCAGCACGCTGTAGAGCGAGAAGAAGATCGGCATCTGCACCAGAAGCGGCAGACAGCTCGACATCGGTGTCGTGCCGTGCTTCTTGTACAGCGCCATGGTCTCGCGGCTCATGGCCTCACGAGAGAGCTGATCCTTCTTGCCGCGGTACTTCTCCTGAACTTTTCGCAGCTCAGGAGCGATTTCCATCATCTTGCGCTGACTCTTGATCTGCTTGACGAACAGCGGAATGAGAGCAGCACGGACGACGATCACGAGTCCGACGATCGACAACACCCAGGTGATGCCGGAGGCCGCGGGCAGACCGACAGCGGTGAGCAGCCAGTGCCAGGCGACGAGGATGAGCTCGACCACCCACTTGAGCGGCCACAGGATGGTGCCGATCAGATCGAAGCCACCCCCCGCCGGTTGAGGGCTGGGAGTCGCGCTGGCGAGCAGAAGGTCAAGACCCACCGATCAGTCCTTTCGGGAAGGGACGACGAAACCGTGTGCGGTCAGGTCGTAACGGAAGTGTTCGTGCGGACGGACGTCATCGACGCCGCCGGTGGTCCAGGGGTTGCAGCGGAGGATGCGCCATGCAGAGAGCGCCGCCCCCTTCACTGCGCCGTGCTGCTGCACCGCACCTACAGCGTAGGCGGAACAGCTGGGGTAGTACGCACAGACATCTCCATACATCGGCGAGATGACCTTGCGGTAAGCGGTGAGGAACCCGAGTACGAGATTCCGCGGGATCACCGGAATGCTCCGCACCAGGTCCTGCGCATGCAGATGTGCGGTGCCGACGGACGACGCCGGAAGGGCGGTCATGCCGACACCGCGGAAGCCGCCGGCTCCAGGCGGCGGAGGCACCGATCGACATCGGCTCGGAGCTCCGCGTAAGAGGCGGTCGCAGAAGCAGGAAGGGCACGGATGACGACATCCGTGCCCTCAGGGACCCGTGGAAGCGCCTCCGCGCACACGGCCTTGAGCCGACGGCGCACGGAGTTGCGCACCACTGCGGTGCCCACCTGTTTGCTGATGATGAATCCGAACCTCGCGGCTCTGTTCTCGCCCGTGGTCAGCACCGAGGTGATGACACGCGCCCCGCCACAACGGGATCCGCGACGAACGACCAGACGATAGTCGCTCCCGCGAGTCAGCCGATACGGGCGGGCGAGCACAGCGGACTACGCAGAGAGCTCGGTGCGGCCCTTCGCGCGGCGGGCGGCGAGGATGCCACGGCCGGCACGCGTACGCATGCGGGCGCGGAAGCCGTGCTTCTTGGCGCGACGACGGTTGTTGGGCTGGAAGGTGCGCTTGCTCATGGAATCACTCCGGGAATGCTGCCACCGGGTTCACTTCGACCGGAGACATGGGGTACTGCCAAAAATGGCATAAGTCAACCAAGTAAGGGTACGTCTTACCGGCGCACAGAGCAAATCTGGGCTCTCACGGAGCCGTCGCGCGGAACCGGGTGCACAGCCATTATCCACAACCTCCCGACCTCGCGTCGACGCAACACGCCCGCGTGATTCCAAGGGCAGGTTGCCGTTCACAGCCGGGATGACTACCGTGGCATCCTAAGTTATCCACAGGGGACACGGCACGTAGACCCCGCCTCGATCACCCGTCCGGAGCGTCATGTCCTCACCTGCCCAGCCCGACGTCCCCATCTGGACCACGGTGCAGGAGCTTCTGGTCGACGACGACAGGGTGACACCTCAACTGCAGGGCTTCCTCAGTCTGGCTGTCCCTGCCGGAGTGATGTCGGCCACGCTCTATCTCGAGGTCCCGAACGATCTCACGGCCGCGCAGATCAACAAACGTCTCCGTCTCCCGATCATGGAGGCCCTCTCCCACATCGGCGAGGAGGTCACCTCCTACCGAGTCGTGGTCAACCACGAGCTCGCCGAGCAGCAGACCGCGCCGATCGCCGTCGGCGACTTCGGTCGTCAGGAGCAGACGCGCAGCGAATCCCCGATGGAACCGGCGCCCACCCCGATGCGCCACGAGTCGCGCCTCAACCCGAAGTACACCTTCGACAACTTCGTGATCGGCCAATCGAACCGCTTCGCCCACGCGGCCGCCGTCGCGGTCGCCGAAGCACCTGCCAAGGCGTACAACCCCCTCTTCATCTACGGCGACTCCGGACTGGGCAAGACCCACCTCCTCCACGCCATCGGCGACTACGCGCAGTCCCTCTACGCGGGGGTGAAGGTCAGATACGTCTCCAGCGAGGAGTTCACGAACGACTTCATCAACTCCATCGCCAACAACCGGGGTGCTGCCTTCCAGGCGCGCTACCGGGAAGTCGACATCCTCCTCATCGACGACATCCAGTTCCTGCAGGGGCGGGCCGAGACCCAGGAAGCCTTCTTCCACACGTTCAACACCCTGCATGACCACAACAAGCAGGTGGTCATCACCAGCGACGTCGCTCCCAAGCTCCTGACCGGCTTCGAGGACAGGATGCGCAGCCGCTTCGAGTGGGGTCTCATCACCGATGTCCAGGCGCCCGACCTCGAGACCCGCATCGCCATCCTCCGCAAGAAGGCCCAGAGCGAGTCTCTGCACATCCCCGACGAGGTGCTCGAATACATCGCCACCGTGGTGTCCTCGAACATCCGCGAGCTGGAGGGGGCACTGATCCGCGTCTCCGCGTTCGCGAGCCTCAATCGATCGCCTCTCGATATCGCCCTCGCCCAGACCGTGCTGCGCGACATCATCGACACGGCAGAGGACAACATCATCTCGCCGACCGACATCATCACGGCGACCGCGCAGTACTTCAAGCTCACGGTCGACGACCTGTACGGCTCCAGTCGATCGCAGCAGATCGCCACCGCTCGGCAGATCGCCATGTACCTGTGCCGGGAACGGACGAACCTGTCCCTCCCCAAGATCGGTCAGCTGTTCGGCAACCGCGACCACACGACGGTCATGTACGCGTACAAGAAGATCAGCGAGCTCATGAAGGAGCGTCGCTCCATCTACAACCAGGTCACCGAGATCACGACCCAGCTCGGACGCCGCTGACACGCCGCGTCTCCGAAAAAGGGGAGGTCCACACCCGATCAGGTGCGGACCTCCCCTTTTTTGTCACCCGGACAGGGGTTCTGATCTCTCGATTGATGCCTCTATGCACATGTGGATAACTTGTGGATGACCGTGGATTCGATCGGGACGAATGTGGGTCGATCACCCAAACCTGTGGATAACTACGGGAGGGGCTTCGAGCACCTCACCCCCGGTAACCCGCGGATTCCTCAGGGTTTCCACAACTGACAACTGTGTAGTTCCCTACTCGCTCTTGCTATCCACCGACTTATCCACAGTATCCACAGCTGTTAACACCGTTAAGGAGTTAAGTCATTCAGGGCGCGATCCGATCACCAGACGGTGTGGAGAGCCGACCGTCGAATGACAGGAAGCTCGGCGTAGGGATACGCCGGACTGTGGGGCTAGCATGGGAAGCCCTGCACCGGCAGGGCCGACGACAACGCGTCACAGTTCGACGACAAGGGAGCACCCGTGAGGTTTCAGGTCAACCGCGATGTCTTCAGCGAGGCTGTCTCGTTCGTCGTCAAGCTCCTGCCGCAGCGCAACCCTCAGCCGATCCTCGCCGGAGTGCTGATCGAGGCGGACGGCTCCGGCCTCACGCTCTCAGCATTCGACTACGAGGCCTCCGCTCGCACCACCATCGAGGCCACGGTGGAGACACCGGGCACGATCCTGGTCCACGGTCGACTTCTCTCGGACATCGCCAGCCGCCTCCCGAACGCCCCGATCGAGATCGCGGTCGAGGAAGACGGCGGCATCGCCGTGACCTGCGGCTCCGCGCGGTTCACCCTCGCAGCCATGCCTGTCGAGGAATACCCGTCCATCCCGGAGGTCACCGGCTCGTCGGGCGTCGTTCCCGCCGACGACTTCGGCACCGCCATCGCGCAGGTCGGGTTCGCGGCTTCACGCGACGATGTGACACCGGTCCTCACGGGTGTGCAGCTCGAGGTATCGGGTCAGACCCTGAGCCTTGTCGCCACCGACCGATACCGTGTCTCGCTCCGAGACGTGCCGTGGGACGGCGAAGCGGTCGAGGCCACCGCCCTGGTTCCCGCGCGCACGCTGCTGGAGGTCGGGAAGACCTTCGGGCACGCCGGAACGATCCAGGTCGCATTCTCCGGAGCCGGCGACCGCGAGATCATCGCGTTCACCGCAGGGAACAAGACCGTCACTTCGCTCCTGATCAAGGGCAACTTCCCGCCGGTCCGTCGTCTGTTCCCCGAGCAGACGGACCATTACGCGGTCGTGAACACGGCCGACCTCGTCGAAGCGGTCCGCCGCGTATCGCTGGTCCTCGATCGCGCCGCTCCTCTGCGTTTCACGTTCTCGAACGACAGCGTCACCATGGATGCCTCCGGCGGAGACCACGCGCGCGCTTCCGAGTCGGTCGATGCGATCCTCTCCGGCGGTGACGAGGTCACGCTCGGACTGAATCCGCAGTACCTCATCGAAGCTCTCGGCGCCGTGAAGAGCGAGTTCGTACGCGTGACCTTCACGTCGAGCGACAACGCCAACAAGCTCAGCCCGGTCCTCATCACGAGTCAGACCTCTGTCGATCAGGCCGGCCTCGACTCGTTCAAGTACCTGCTGCAGCCCAACCTCCTCCTGCGCTGATCCCGCTCGGCGCGAGCAGGGAGCGTCACGCCTCCCAACTCCCGAGATTCACCGACACTGAATCAGGTGTCGGACACCGAAGGTAGGCTGACTCCGTGATTGTGGAGCACCTGAGTCTGGTCGATTTCCGCAATTACGCGACCGCAGAGCTCGCTCTCCACCGCGGCCCGAACGTCCTCGTGGGCAGAAACGGTCAGGGCAAGACGAACCTCGCCGAAGCGGTCGTGTTCCTGGCGACTCTGGGGTCGCATCGTGTCTCCTCAGACGCACCGATGGTCCGCGACGGGCAGGAGTTCGCCGTCATCAGGGCTCGCCTCTCCCACGGGGAGCGCCGTGTCCTCGCCGAGGTGCAGGTGAACCGGCAGGGATCGAACAAGGCGCGCATCAACGGGTCGCCGTCGAAGCCGAATGAGCTCCCCCGGTATGCGCACGTCGTCCTGTTCGCGCCGGAGGACCTGCAGATCGTGCGAGGCGATCCCTCGGCTCGTCGTCGGTTCACCGATCAGCTCCTCATCCAGCGCACACCGAGACTCGCCGCCGTCCTCGCCGACTACGACCGTGTTCTCAAGCAAAGGAACGCGCTCCTGAAGTCGGCACGGGCCAGGGGAATCCGCGGCGAGGCGCTGAGCACTCTCGATGTCTGGGACGACAAGCTCGTCTCCCTCGGTTCGGAGATCATCACCGCACGACAGCGCCTGGCCGTGGATCTGCAGCAGCCGGTCGCCGATGCGTACGAGGCGATCGCCGGCGCCGACCACCGCCCACAGCTGGAATGGGCCCTCTCGGTCGGCGGGGGAGATCCGGAAGAGGGCGAAGACGCCGCGGACGGACAACAGTCCGGATCATCGGTCGACCGCCTCGGAGATCCTGGGCACATCGCCGAGTTGTTCCGCGCCTCGCTCGCCGCGAAACGGTCGAACGAACTCGACCGCGGACTCACCCTCACCGGTCCGCATCGCGATGACCTCGTGCTGCGTGTCCGCGATCTCCCGGTGAAGGGCTATGCGTCGCACGGCGAGTCCTGGTCCGTGGCACTCGCGCTGCGGCTCGCCTCGGCGGAGCTGCTGCGCAGCGAGTCCCCGGCCGGAGATCCCGTCCTCATCCTCGACGACGTCTTCGCGGAACTCGATGCCGATCGTCGACAGCGCCTCGCCGCCCTGACGGCCGGATACGAACAGGTGGTGGTGACGGCAGCGGTGGAGGAGGATATCCCCGAGGTGCTGCACGCGCATGTGGTGCGGATCAGCGCCGGAACGATCAGCGACGAAAGGGGGACGGATGACTGACGCGGCATCGACTCCCCCGGTCTCCACCCCGCCAGCTGACGTCCCGGAGACGGTCGGCACGTACCTGCGACTGCGCGGCCTGCAGCCGAGTTCGAAGAGCTGGAAGCGCAAGCGGCGCATCACCACCGACGACGACAACGCTCCGTTCACGCCGGGGCGCGATCCGGGTGCGCTCGGCGCCGTGCTCGACAAGCTGAGCCGGGACTCGGGATGGCAGATCACCCTGGCGCGGGAGGACCTCGTGCGGCAGTGGGCCGACCTCGCGGGTGCCGACACCGCGAAGCACTCGGAGCCGGTGTCACTGGAGCGCGGTCTGCTCACCGTCAAGTGCGATTCGACGGCGTGGGCGAAGAACCTGCAGTTCATGCGGGCGACGATCCTCACGGAGATCGGACGACGGTATCCGGATGCGGGCGTGGAGAACCTCCGGTTCATCGGACCGGACGTCCCCTCCTGGAAATGGGGCCCCAGAGCCGTTCCAGGACGGGGCCCGCGCGATACCTACGGGTAGGGCACCATCCGAGGGGGTCGAAACGCTCAGAGGCCCACACACGGCCGTTGAGCGGCATTTCTCCACGAAACTCCGCTAGAATGGGAGTTCGTGATATCGATGTGGAGAATGCCCTCTGATGACGCCTGAATCCCCTGCTGACGAGACGGAATCGAACACCGGGGGAACCCCCGCCCCTTCGACTGGCTCAGGGACCCAGACTCCACAGCCCGCACCCAAGGCGAAGCAGCCCGGAGAGTACGGTGCGGATTCGATCCAGATCCTCGAAGGCCTCGAGGCTGTGCGCAAGCGCCCCGGTATGTACATCGGCTCGACCGGTCCCCGAGGCCTGCACCACCTGGTCTACGAGATCGTCGACAACTCGGTCGATGAGGCGCTGGCCGGCTATGCCGACACGATCCTGGTGACGATGCTCGCCGACGGCGGCGTCCGTGTCGTCGACAACGGCCGAGGAATCCCGGTCGACCCGCACTCGTCGGACCCGAACAAGTCGACGGTCGAGGTCGTGCTCACGATCCTGCACGCCGGCGGAAAGTTCGGCGGCGGCGCCTATGCCGTCTCCGGTGGTCTGCACGGTGTCGGCTCCTCCGTCGTGAACGCCCTTTCGACGCGGTTCGACGTGGAGGTCAAGCAGAAGGGATTCGTCTGGCGGCACAGCTTCGCCGACGGCGGTGTCCCCCAGCAGAAGCTCGAGAAGGGCGAGGCTACCGACGAGACCGGGACGAGCATCACGTTCTGGCCCGACGCGGAGATCTTCCAGGAGACGACCGAGTTCGATTACGACACCCTCCGCACGCGGTTCCAGCAGATGGCGTTCCTCAACAAGGGGCTGCGCATCGAGCTGCGGGACGAGCGCGAGTCGTCGGCCTACGAGGTCGAAGAGGACGGCGCGACCGTCACCAAGCAGCCGGGTGACGTGTTCTTCTACGAGCGCGGTCTGGTCGACTACGTGGAGTACCTCAACAAGGTGCGCCACGCCGAAGTGGTCAACGACGAGATCATCGCCTTCGAGTCGGAGGACACCGAGCGCAAGATCTCGCTTGAGGTCGCGATGCAGTGGACGACCTCGTACACCGAGAACGTCTTCACCTACGCCAACACCATCAACACCCACGAGGGCGGAACGCACGAGGAAGGCTTCCGTGCGGCACTGACGACCCTGGTCAACAAGTACGCGCGAGCGAACAACCTCCTCAAGGAGAAGGACGACAACCTCTCCGGTGACGACGTGCGCGAGGGACTGACCGCGGTCATCTCCATCAAGCTCGGCGAGCCGCAGTTCGAGGGGCAGACCAAGACGAAGCTCGGGAACACCGAGGCGAAGGCGTTCGTGCAGAAGGTGGTCGGCGACCAGCTCGGCGACTGGCTGGAGCGCAACCCGAACCAGGCGAAGAACATCATCCGCAAGGCGATCGACGCGGCCACGGCTCGTCTCGCCGCGCGGAAGGCCCGTGAGACGGCCCGTCGCAAGAGCGTCTTCGAATCGGCGGCCATGCCGGACAAGCTCAAGGACTGCACCAGCAAGGATCCGTCGATCAGCGAGATCTTCCTCGTCGAGGGTGACTCGGCCGGTGGTTCCGCCGTGCAGGGTCGTGACCCGCACACCCAGGCGATCCTGGCCCTCCGAGGAAAGATCCTCAACGTGGAGCGCGCACGTCTCGACAAGGCGCTCGGCAACAAGGAAGTCCAGGCGATGATCCAGGCCTTCGGCACGGGCATCGGCGAGGAATTCGACATCGAGAAGGCGCGCTATCACAAGATCGTGCTGATGGCCGATGCCGACGTCGACGGCCAGCACATCACCACGCTGCTACTGACACTCCTCTTCCGCTACATGCGCGGACTCATCGAGGCCGGCTTCGTGTACCTCGCCATGCCGCCGCTCTACCGGCTCAAGTGGTCGAACTCGGCTCACGAGTACGTGTTCAGCGATGCCGAGCGCGACGCGCTGCTGAAGCACGGCATCGAGAACGGGAAGCGCATCCCGAAGGATGCCGGCATCCAGCGCTATAAGGGTCTCGGTGAGATGAACCCGAAGGAGCTGTGGGAGACGACGATGGATCACACCACGCGCACCCTGCAGCAGATCACCATCGAAGACGCGGCCGCGGCCGACGAGATCTTCAGTGTGCTGATGGGCGAAGACGTCGAGTCCCGACGCAGCTTCATCCAGCGCAACGCCAAGGACGTCCGCTTCCTCGACATCTGATGCCCGCGGGCTCAGACCAGATGTGTGACAGAGAGATTGATTGATGACTGACGAAGAACGCACCGAGCCGGAACACGACCACGGCAAGATCGATCAGGTAGACCTGCAGTCGGAGATGCAGCGAAGCTACCTCGACTACGCCATGGCCGTCATCGTGGGGCGTGCGCTCCCCGACGTGCGCGATGGCCTCAAGCCGGTGCACCGCCGTGTCATCTACGGCATGTACGACGGTGGATTCCGTCCCGACAAGTCGTTCTCCAAGTGCGCTCGTGTGGTCGGCGAGGTCATGGGCCAGTATCACCCGCACGGCGACTCGGCGATCTACGACGCTCTCGTGCGACTGGTGCAGCCGTGGTCGCTGCGGTATCCGCTGGCCCTCGGGCAGGGTAACTTCGGCTCCCCCGGCAACATGGGTGCTGCGGCTCCGCGATACACCGAGACCAAGATGGCTCCGCTCGCGCTCGAGATGGTGCGGGACATCGAAGAAGAAACCGTCGACTTCACCGACAACTACGACGGCCAGACGCAGGAGCCGACGGTCCTGCCTGCCCGCTTCCCGAACCTGCTCGTCAACGGCTCGGTCGGCATCGCGGTCGGGATGGCCACGAACATCCCACCGCACAACCTGCGCGAGGTGTCCGACGCAGCGCTCTGGGCCCTCGACAACCCCGGCATCTCGCGCGAGGAACTGCTCGAAGGCCTGATCCAGCGCATCCCGGGCCCGGACTTCCCGACCGGCGCGCAGATCCTCGGCACCAAGGGCATCCACGAGGCGTACCGCACCGGCCGCGGCTCGATCACCATGCGCGCGGTCGTCAACGTGGAGGAGATCCAGGGTCGTACCTGCCTCGTCATCACCGAGCTGCCGTACCAGGTCAACCCGGACAACGTGGCGGTGAAGATCGGGGACCTCGCCCGTGACGGCAAGATCACCGGGATCGCCGACATCCGTGACGAGTCGTCGGACCGCACGGGTCAGCGCCTGGTCGTGGTGCTCAAGCGGGACGCGGTCGCCAAGGTCGTGCTGAACAACCTGTACAAGCACACGCAGCTGCAGGAGAACTTCGGCGCGAACATGCTCGCGATCGTCGACGGCGTCCCCCGTACGCTCGCGATCGACGGGTTCATCTCGAACTGGATCTCCCACCAGATCGACGTGATCGTGCGACGCACGGAGTTCCGCCTGCGCGAGGCCGAGAAGCGCATGCACATCCTGCGCGGGTACCTGAAGGCGCTCGATGCGCTCGATGAGGTCATCGCCCTGATCCGTCGTTCGCAGACCACGGCCGACGCCAACGAGGGCCTGCAGAAGCTCCTCGACATCGATGAGATCCAGGCCGATGCGATCCTGCAGATGCAGCTGCGCCGGCTCGCTGCCCTCGAGCGTCAGAAGATCATCGATCAGGCCAACGAGCTCGAGGCGCAGATCACCGACTACAAGGCGATCCTGGCCGACGAGGGTCGTCAGCGGACGATCATCCGGGAAGAGCTGACCGGCATCGTCGAGCGTTTCGGCGACGAGCGGCGCACCCACATCCTGCACGGTTTCGACGGCGACGTCTCGATGGAAGACCTCATCGCCGAAGAGGAGATGGTGGTCACCGTCACGCGCGAGGGCTACATCAAGCGCACGCGCAGCGACAACTACCGTTCGCAGCACCGCGGCGGCAAGGGCGTCAAGGGCGCCCAGCTGCGGGCGAACGACATCGTCGAGCACTTCTTCGTGACGACCACGCACCACTGGCTGCTGTTCTTCACCGACAAGGGTCGCGTCTATCGCGCGAAGACCTACGAGGTTCCGGAGGCCGGTCGCGACGCGAAGGGCATGCACGTCGCGAACCTGCTCGCCCTGCAGCCCGACGAGAACATCGCCCAGGTGCTCGACATCCGCGACTACCAGGTGGCGGACTATCTGGTGCTCGCGACGCGTGACGGACTGGTCAAGAAGACCCGTCTCGACAACTACGACACCAACCGTCAGGGCGGTGTCATCGCGATCCGTCTGAACGAGGAGGACGAGCTCGTCAGCGCGCTGCTCGTGAACGCCGAGGACGACATCCTCCTCATCAGCCGTCGAGGCATGTCGGTGCGCTTCGAGGCGACAGATGAAGCGCTGCGCCCGATGGGCCGGGCGACGGCCGGTGTCCGCGGCATGAAGTTCAAGATCGACGAGGACTGCCTGCTCTCGGCATCTGTCGCCGCACCGGGGAAGTTCGTCTTCATCGTCACCGACGGCGGTTACGCGAAGCGCACCGCGGTGGAGGAGTACCGGGTGCAGGGTCGCGGCGGAACGGGTATCAAGGTCGCCAAACTCAACGACGATCGGGGCACTCTCGCGGGTGGTCTGATCGTCTCCGAGGACGACGAGGTCTTGGTGGTTCTGTCCAGCGGCAAGGTGGTACGCTCTGCCGTGGCCGAGGTCCCCGCCAAGGGTCGAGACACCATGGGAGTGGTGTTCGCCCGCACGACGGAGGCCGACCGCATCCTCGCCATCGCCCGTAACGGTGAGCGCGGCCTCGCCGAAGACGAGGCCGATGCGGAGGACGCAGAGACCCAGGCCCCCGAGACGACCCAGACCCCTGAGGATACAGACGCATGAGCACAGTGGCCGACAAGCTGGCGAAGAAGTCGACCCGCAAGACCAGCGGAAAGCAGGTACGCCTCCGACTGGTCTACGTGGACTTCTGGTCGGCCGTGAAGCTCTCGTTCCTCGGGGCTGTGGCTCTCGCTGTCGTCACGATGGTCTCGTTCTTCCTCATCTTCCTGGTGTTCCAGGCGACGGGGATCATGACGACGGCGGAGAGCTTCCTGCTCGGCATCACCGACAACACGTTCGTGCTGTCCGAGGTCGTCGGGCTGCCGCAGGTGATGGCTTTCGCCGCCGTGGTGGCGATCCTGAACCTGATTGTCTTCACGGTGCTCGGCGCCGTGGTCGCCGGAATCTACAACCTCGCGGTGAAGGTGACCGGCGGACTGCTCGTCGGCTTCATGTCGAACTGATCCTCGGTACGGATTTACGAAGGGCGGGTGCTGCGGCACCCGCCCTTCGTCGTTCCTCGGCGCGGGATCGCTAGACCACGCCGGTCGTCCCGAGGAGGGTGCCGATGAGCCAGGTCGCCGCCAGTGCGAGTCCGCCGCCGCCGACCAGCCGTATGGATGCGCGCATCGGTGCGGAGCCGCCGATCCTCGCCGACAGGGTTCCCGTCACGGCGAGAGCGAGGAGCACTGCGACGAAGGTCACGGGCACGCGCCATTCCGGAGGGGGAAGGAGGATGGCCAGCAACGGCAGCAGCGCTCCTAGAGTGAACGCCACCGCGGAGGAGAGCGCAGCATGCCACGGGTTCACGAGGTCATCCTGATCGATGCCCAGTTCCACTTCCAGATGGGCGGAGAGGGCATCGTGAGCGGTGAGTTCCTCTGCCACCTGACGCGCTGTCTCCGGCGAGAGCCCGCGGTCGCGATAGAGCTGGGTGAGTTCGTCGAGCTCCGCGGCCGGCATGGTACGGAGTTCTTCGCGCTCCTTCGCGATCAGCGCCCTCTCACTGTCACGCTGACTGCTCACCGACACGTACTCGCCGAGGGCCATCGAGATCGCTCCTCCGACGAGGCCGGCGATTCCCGCAGTGAGAAGTGCGGCGTTGTCGGTCGTGGCGCCGGCCACCCCGACGACGAGTGAGGCGACCGAGACGATGCCGTCGTTCGCACCGAGCACTCCCGCGCGCAGCCAGTTCAGCCGCTGACCGAGACCGGTGCCGTGCGGTTCCCCTTCATGCGTACTCATGCCCCCAGTGAAGCAGAACCGTCGTGGTCGGACCGCGACGACCACGGGGATTCTTACGGAAAACCCGAATCGGAGTGTCCGGTTGGCTCGCTGTCG
Source organism: Microbacterium sp. 2RAF4 (assembly GCF_052115285.1). Lineage (NCBI taxonomy): Bacteria > Bacillati > Actinomycetota > Actinomycetes > Micrococcales > Microbacteriaceae > Microbacterium > Microbacterium sp. 2RAF4. Next base: position 1,612,509 of record NZ_JBFRGI010000002.1, read on the forward strand.
TGGTCTCCCCCCACCGCCGTACCTTGGAACCATGACCACTCAGACTGCGACCCCGGCCCCCGCAACGGCGGTGAAGCCGCCGTTGCGCATCTTCCTCACGATCCTGCATCTGGCAGGCGTCGGCGTCCTCGGCGGTGCCATCTTCGGCACGCTCGGAGGCCTTCTCGGTACCGGACTCGGACTCCTCTTCGTCGCCGGTATCGGTCTGGTCCTGCTCGTCGGCTTGGTCTATGCCCTCTACGGTCTCGGCTGGTTCGAGATCGCTCGGGTCGGCTCGCTGTATCGGACACCGGTCGGCCCCCTGCGGCTGCAGCCACGCGACCGCCCCGGCTTCGTCGGATGGCTGCGCGCATTGGGCCGTCAGGCGATCGACGGACGCATGTGGCGCGCTGTCGCCAACTTCGCCATCTCCGCCGTGCTCGGCTGGGTCGTGCTCCGGCTGTTCTGGGGTCTGATCTGGTCGATCGTCATCTCGTTCGCACCGCTCACCGGCGTCGACTCCGTGATGGGACCGTTCGGCGGCGGGGGCATTCCCGCCGAGTGGGCCCCGCTCATCGGAATCCTGGGCATCGCAGCCTGCGTCGTCGGGATCATCGGCCTCGCGCTGCTGCATCGCACCCTCTCGCTCGCGATCGTCATCCGCAGCAGGGAGACCGAGCTCACCGAGCGTGTGCGCACCTCGACGGCCCAGCGCGAGGGGGCCGTGCGCGCCGCCGATGTCGAGCGCACTCGTATCGAGCGTGACCTGCACGACGGCGTCCAGCCCCGTCTCGTCTCCGTGGGGATGACGCTCGGGCTCGCTCAGCAGAAGATCGACAGCGATCCCGGTGCGGCGAAGGAACTCATCAACGAGGCTCACACCTCGACCAAGGCGGCCATCACCGAGCTCCGTCAGCTCGCACGCGGCATCCACGCCTCTGTGCTCGACGACCGGGGCCTCGACGCCGCACTGTCGGCACTCGCCGGACGCTCCCACATCCCCGTGCACCTCGACGTGCGGATGGACGGTCGGTGCAGTCGCGAGGCCGAGGCCGCCGTGTACTTCTCGATCGCCGAGTCCCTCACCAACGCGGCGAAGCACTCGCGAGCGAGCGAAGCCCGTGTTGTGGTGCGACTGCGCGACGGCAACACGCTGTGGGCGCGGGTCGAGGACAACGGCATCGGAGGCGCGCAGGTGCAGCCGGGCGGTGGACTCGACGGGATCGCGAACCGCATCCTCGCCGCCGGCGGAACCTTCCGCCTCGACAGTCCGCAGGGCGGACCGACCAGCCTGGAGGTGAGCGTCCCGTGCGCATCCTGATCTGCGAGGACTCGGTCCTGCTGCGCGAGGGTCTGGTTCGTCTGCTCGAAGACGCCGGTCACCAGGTGGTCGCTGCTCTTCCCGACATCGAGGGTCTCGATCAGGCCGTCGCCACGGAGGCACCCGATCTGTGCATCCTGGATGTACGTCTTCCTCCGACCTTCACAGACGAGGGGATCCGGGCCGCGCTCGGTCTGCGGTCCACTCACCCCTCGCTCGCGATCCTCGTGCTCTCCCAGTACGTCGAAGAGCGGTACGCCTCCGATCTGATCGCGGCGCAGGGCGGCCCTCTCGGCTACCTGCTGAAGGATCGGGTCGCCGACGTCTCGGAGTTCCTCGCTTCCGTGCAGCGGATATCCGAAGGAGCCACCGTGCTCGATCCCGAGGTCGTCGCCCAACTGCTGACACGACGCAATCGTGACGATCGGATGCTGCGGCTCACCGAGCGCGAGCGCACCGTGCTCGCCCTGATCGCCGAGGGCAAGTCGAACCAGGCGATCGCCGGTCTGCTGTTCCTCTCCGAGGCCAGCGTCGAGAAGCACATCACCTCCATCTTCCAGAAGCTGGGCTTCGAACAGGACGAGTCGGGCAACCGCCGTGTGCTCGCCGCTCTCGCCCACATCGAGAACACCGGTGGCACGACGCCGCCGACCGGCCAGACAGGAGGGGCACGATGACCACCGACAACAACGGGGCCCAGGGCGGACACACCCCGCTCACCCCGCCACCCGCCTCGGTTCCGCAGTCCGACGCTCCGCACGCGGCTCCGACCCCTCCTCCCGCCGGCCGCTCGTCCGGTGCGACCGCGGTCATGGTCGTGACGGCAGTGGTCGGAGGGCTCGCGCTTCTCGGTGCCGGCGGAACAGCAGCCGCGGCCGCCGTCGGCACCATCGCCGCTTCGAACCGTGCCGACTCCGTGCAGAGCGTGAGCGTCACAGGGCTGGAGAGCATCGACCTCTCCGCCGACGCCAGCAGCATGCGGGTCGAGTTCGGCGATGTCGACGAGGCCACACTCGCCATCACGAACGGACGCGGTACCCCGTGGAGATTCGAACGCGACGGCGATGAGCTGGTCGTGCGGAGCCCGCAGGGGGTCTTCGGATGGTGGATCGGCGGCTGGTTCGGTGAGGAGGAGATCGCCGTGCTCACGCTCCCGGAGAGCCTTCGCGACGCGGGACTCGATGCCGACCTGAACATCGATGCGGGCAGCCTCGATGTGGCCGGGGACTTCGGGATCCTCGATGTCGGTGTGAACGCGGGTGCTCTCGACATCGAAGGAGCCGCACGCGAGCTCGATGTGCAGATGAGCGCCGGCCGCGCCAACATCCTTCTCGACGGCGTCACCCAGGCCGATCTCGGCGTCTCCGCAGGCGATCTCACCGTGGAGCTGACCGGGACGCCTCCGACAGTGACGTCCATCGACGTGAGTGCCGGCACCCTCGATCTGACCGTTCCCGACGTCGAGTACGCGATCTCCCAGGAGATCAGCGCGGGCACGCTGAACGCCGAAGTGGATGAGGCGTCGAGCTCGCGGAGGACGATCGACGTCTCTCTCTCGGCCGGCACCGCGACCATCCGACCGGGTCGCTGAACACGATCGAGGGGGAGACACTCCCGGGTGCTCCCCCTCGATTCGGATTTTCCGTCTTTCTCCGGTAAAGTCTTGGAGGTTGACGGGGCTATAGCTCAGGCGGTTAGAGCGCTTCACTGATAATGAAGAGGTCCCAGGTTCAAGTCCTGGTAGCCCCACTCCTTAACTCAAGAAATCCCTCACGGGGCCTTAGCTCAGTTGGTAGAGCGCCTGCTTTGCAAGCAGGATGTCAGGAGTTCGAATCTCCTAGGCTCCACAGGATGAAGAAGCCCCTGGCAGGTGCCGGGGGCTTCTTTCTTCCGTTCGCCGTCTCAGTCGAGATCGATCTCATAGTGGATCATGCCCGACCGCGACGCGACACGATCGTAGAGGCCCCGCGCCGTGGTGTTCGACTCCGCCGTGAGCCAGTAGAGCTTGGACGACCCATGCCGCTCCGCCCATGCGCGCACATGAGCGATCAGAGCCCGGCCGACGCCGCCGCCACGCACGTTCGGGGCGACGAAGAGATCTTCCAGATAGCAGTAGTCCGTGACCGTCCAGGTGCCGGCGTGCGTCAGCCAGTGGACGATGCCGACCGCGACGCCGTTGTCATCGCGGGCGATCGCACCGCGGATCCCTGACCCACGGTCGACGAGTCTTCTGAAGGTCGCCGCCGTGGTCGCGTCATCGAGGTCGGTCTCATAGAAGGACAGGTATCCCTTCCAGAGCACCTCCCATTCGGGGCGGTCCTCGGCAGTGATCGCAGCGATCGTCGTCATGAGTCGAGAGTAGCGAGTGCGCGCACCGGCTTCATTCGGCGGGTCGAAGCCCCCGGAGGATCGTGGCGTGCCGCACGAGGAACGTCCGTTCGTCGAGCTTCTTGCGGCGCAGCCAGCCGGTGACCTCGTCATTGTGCTTGCTCGCATTGCAGGAGGCGCACGCCGGGACCACGTTCTCGAGCGTGTAACGGCCGCCGCGGGACACGGGCTGGATGCAGTCGCGCTGCAGAGCGGCACCGTCTCCCCCGCAGTACGCACACCCACCCCAGGCGTCCATCAGGGCGTACCACTGCTCATCGGTGAGGTCGTTGTCCACGCGCGCGAGCCGATTCTGTCGACGGCGGGCGTAGCGCGCGCGGGTCGCCGGCGACGCATTGGCGGACGATACCTTGCGACGGCGCTGCATATCCGGGTGCGTCTCAGTCGGAGCCGACCGAAGTCAGCCCGTGCGGTGCGACGTTCAGTCTCTGGCCGCCCTCGGCCGTCACGACGACGATGTCCTCGATGCGGGCACCCCATTCGCCGGCGAAGTAGATACCAGGCTCGATGCTGAAGGCCATACCCTCGCGGAGCACCAGGTCGTTGCCCGGGGCGATGTACGGCTCTTCGTGCACCGAGACTCCGATGCCGTGGCCGGTGCGGTGCAGGAACGCCTCGCCCAGGCCCGCCTCGTCGAGAACGGTTCGCGCTGCGGCATCTACTTCGGCGGCGGTGGCTCCGGGGCGCACGGCGTCGACCGCAGCCTGCTGCGCGCGCACCAGCACTCCGATGCGCTCCGCGGCGGCGGGGTCGGGGGTTCCGACCACGTATGTCCTGGTGCTGTCGGAGTTGTAGCCGCTCGGGACAGCCCCGCCGATGTCGACCACGACCACGTCGCCCTCTTCGATCACGCGGTCCGAGACCTCGTGGTGAGGGTCCGCACCGTTCGGGCCCGATCCGACGATCACGAACTCCACCGTGCGGTGCCCTTCGGCGACGATGGCCTCGGCGATGTCGGCAGCCACTTCCCGTTCGGTGCGTCCGGCACGAAGCCACTCAGGCACGCGCCGGTGCACCGCGTCGATGGCGTCTCCGGCCCGGCGCAGCTCTCTGATCTCCTCGGCATCCTTGATCATGCGGCCTTCGCGCAGCACCGGTGTGGCGAGCTCGAGGCGCACACCCAGGCGCTCACCGATGGGGATGACGTGCAGGGCGGGGAGGGCGTCGGACACACCGACGCGTGCCACCGCGCCCGCTGCCTCGCCGACCAGCGCGTAGGGATCCTCTCCGTCCACCCAGTCCGCGACGCGGATGCCGATCTCACCGGCGGCGGTGGTTCGCAGCTTGGCGAGTTCCATCCGCGGCACCACCACCGTGGGCGTGAGTCCTGGACCGATGACGAGTGCGGTGAGCCGCTCGATGGTGTCGCCCTCCACGCCCAGCAGGTACTGCAGGTCGGGTCCGGGGCCCACGATGACGGCATCGATTCCCGCGTCAGCCGCGAGCGTCGCGGCGTCGGCGAGGCGGGCGGCGTACACGGAGGCGGGGAAGGGCAGTGTGCTCACGGCTCAACGGTACTGCCCGAGCGGCCTCGGGGCACCAGGGTGTCGTCAGCTGATCGCCTGTCGGATGCGGTCGGCCAGGAAGTCGAGGTCGGCCTTCGTGAGGTCGGTCACGGCATAGGCGGTCGGCCACACGGTTCCGTCGTCGAGGTTCGAGATCGGTTCGAACCCGAACGTCCCGTAGCGGACCTTGAACTTGCTGGCCGGCTGGAAGAAGCAGAGCACCTTGCCGTCGCGACCCCATGCCGGCATCCCGTAGTAGGTGCGGGGGACCAGGTCGGGGGCGACCTCGGAGACCAGGTCATGCAGCTTCTTCGCCAGGGCTTGATCTTCGGGTGTGAGCTTCTCGATCGCCTCCTTGATGTCGGCCTCCCCCGCGGCACGGAGCTCCTCCGGGGACTTCTTCGCTCTGGAGCGGCGCGTGCGCGCTTCCTTCGCGGCAGCCTGTATGGCCTCGCGTTCTTCGGCGCTGAAGTTCTTCTCGTTCTCGACCATGGTCAGTCCTCTCCGGGTGCTCTCCGTTGTGGAGATCACATTACGGAGGCCGGAGGACCGAGCGCTTCTCGATTCCTGATCGATGGGGGCGGACCGGCGGTTTTCCGGAGCGTGACGCACGGTCATCGACCGCCTTCGCTGACGGATAGTGTGTGATCCATGGACCTGCGTGTCGCGGCGTACGCGGTCGTCACCGATGACGACGGACGGCTGCTGCTGGCGCGCTGGACGGAGGGGCGTCGCGTCGCGTGGACGATGCCCGGAGGTGGGCTCGAGCCCGGTGAGTCTCCGGAAGACGCCGTACGTCGAGAGCTCCGCGAGGAGACCGGCTACACGGTCAAGGTCGGCGAGCTCCTCGGCATCCATTCCCGTGTGATTCCCGCGGGTCGTCGGGTGCAGAAGGCGGCAGAACCGCTGCACACGCTGCGCATCGTCTACCGGGCCGAGGTCACCGGAGGCAAGCTGCGCTTCGAGACCGGCGGTTCGACCGACATGGCCGAGTGGTTCCCGGTGAAGGCGGTCGCCGGGCTGCAGCGGGTGCGGCTCGTCGACATCGCCATGCGGATGGCCGGGATCCTCTGAACCGACCGATTCGCGGCCGGGGTCAGCGTTCTTCGGGAACGGAGATGTCTGCGACGGTCGCCCCGTAGGCGGCGATCAGGTCGTCCGCGTCGACGAACAGACTGTATCCGTGGGCCCCCGCACCCATGGCGATGCGCTGACCGACGATGGACTCGTCGGCGTAGATCGGCCAGTCGGTGGTGCTGCCGATCGGCACGATGGTGCCGCGCTCGTAGCCTGTCGCCGCGAGAGCCAATTCTGCTTCCGGAAGTCGAAGCTTGTTCACTCCGACCAGTGCGCGGAGCTTCGGCCACGAGATCGAGCGTCCACCCGGTATCAGCGCGAACAGGAACGTGTCGTCCGAGCGCTTCACGACGAGTGTCTTGACGATGCCCGACGGCGGGATGCCGAGGAGCTCGGCTGCCTCGAACAGGCTGCCTGCCGCCGGACGCTCACGGATGTCGATCTCGAGACCGCGGGCTGCGGCCGCTTCTCGCACCCGCGCATGCCGATCGCCTCCGTCACCCGGGGCGACGGAGGCGATATCGGACGGGGTCACGCGTCGGGTGCGGCGAGCGGGTCGTCCGCGACCCAGAGCTCGTCGTCGGCGCGCAGTGCCTGCCAGGCGGCGTAGAGAACGCCGACGGCCGCGGCCGCGCCGAGGACGATAGCGATGACGGAGCCGAGGCCCGGGCCCGACTTCTGCTTCTTCCCGAAGGCACCGCGGGGTGCCGGGACGGCCACACCGTGGCGCTTCGCGTTGGCGACATCCCACGCGGTGAGGGCGGAACCGACGACTCCGCCCACGATCGGGACGACCTTGTCGTCGACGACGTGCTTGCCGATCTTGACGCCGCGGTCGACGACCGGGGCGACGCGACGGTTGTACGTGTCCTGGATGACCGGGACGACCTGCTCACGATTGAGGCTGCCGAGCTGACGTCCGGCCTCCCGGGCGACATCGGCGGCGTGACCGACGAGCACCTGCTGGTTCTCCCAGAGCTGGTTCGCTTCCTTCTGAAGACGACGCAGTTCCTTCTTCCGCTTGCGGCTGAGGCTCACGATGCTCTCCTGTCCATTGGAGTACGGGTTCCCCATCTTGCCACGACAGGCTGGAAGCCGGGAGGGAATCGCCCGACCCTTGCTTCTTCACCTGATCAGGGGTACAGGCCTCGGCCAACTCACCGGAAGCTCTGCGAGAATGAAGGCATGGCTCACGCTTCTCATGTCGCAACCCTGCACACCAACCACGGTGACATCGTCATCAACCTCTTCGGCGATCACGCACCGAAGACGGTCAAGAACTTCGTCGGGCTCGCCGACGGCACCCAGGAGTGGACCGACCCCGCCACCGGCAAGCCCGGCGACGGACCCCTCTACAAGGAGGTCATCTTCCACCGCATCATCCCGAACTTCATGATCCAGGGCGGCGATCCTCTCGGACAGGGCGTCGGCGGCCCCGGCTACAACTTCGATGACGAGATCAACATGGAGCTCGACTTCAACAAGCCGTACATCCTCGCGATGGCCAACGCCGGTCTGCGTCGCAACGCCATCACCGGCAAGCCCGAGGGCACCAACGGTTCGCAGTTCTTCATCACGACGGACCCCACCCCGTGGCTGCAGGGCAAGCACACGATCTTCGGCGAGGTCGCCGATGACGCTTCCCGCGCAGTCGTCGACGCGATCGGTGCCGTGCAGACCGGCCCTGGCGACCGTCCGGTCGAGCCCGTCGTGCTGCAGTCGATCGACATCGTCGCGGCCTGACGACAGCTGCGGCCGATCCGGATGACCACGCCAGAGTTCACGAGCAATCGCGACAACTTCTGCTACCGGCATCCGGATCGGCAGAGCTTCGTGCTCTGCCAGCGGTGCATGCGCACCATCTGCCCCGAGTGCCAGACGCAGGCGGCGGTCGGCGTCATCTGTCCCGAGTGCATGAACGCGGATAAGAAGAACCGCACCCCCGCCCAGAAGAAGGCGGCCCGGCGCTGGGGCGGCAACGGCGCGACCATGGCGATGGCCCGCAGCGGCAAGCCGGTCGTCACGTACGCGCTGCTCGCCGTCACGTCGTTCATCGGCCTGGTTCAGCTGATCCCGGGGCTCAATGACCCGATCGCACAAGCGCTGGGCTTCTACGCGCCATATCTGTACCCGAATCTCTTCGGCCTGCCCTTCGAGCCCTGGCGTCTGCTGACGGCGCTCTTCGTCCACGGAGGGTTCGTCCACCTCGCGCTGAACATGCTCGCGCTGTGGATGCTGGGGCAGAGCCTCGAGCCCATGCTCGGCCGTGTCCGCTACCTCGCGCTGTATCTCATCAGCGGGCTCGGCGGTTCCGTGATGGTCGCGATCCTGGCGCCGGGCTCGTTGACCGTCGGAGCATCCGGGGCCATCTTCGGACTCTTGGCGTCCCTGCTGATCATCGGACGCCACATCGGCGCAAATGTGACGGGGATCCTCGTCATCCTCGGCATCAACTTCGCCTTCGGCTTCTTCGCCGGGGGAATCTCCTGGCAAGCGCACCTGGGCGGCGCCATCGTCGGCGCCCTGGTCGCCCTGATTCTGGTCAAGACGAAGCGCCGCGACCAGCGGACCCTGCAGATCGTTCTGCTGTCCGCGGTGGTCGTCCTGTTGATCGTCGTCGTCGCCTTCGTGCCACCGCTCATCCTTTTGTCCTGATCCCCAGTTGTTAACAGGGTTGTTAACCCCTGTGAATAACACCGGTGTAATTCTCCCCAGGCTGTGGATGGACCTGTGGATAACTTTCGCTCTGGCTGGACTTGTGGGCGGGCGCGCGTGGATCTCCTTCGCTCGCAGAGCGGGTTCCCTCCCGCTTCGCGGGCCCCTCCCGATGCTCGGCTCCGGATATCCACGCACGCCCTCACGTGAGTCCGCTTCGCTCCAGGTATGAGAAAGGCCCCCTCGCGATGCGAGGGGGCCTTTCTTGAAGAGGGTGGAGGCGTCAGCGCCAGCGAGTGGTCATCAGGAAGCCGATCAGCGCGATGCCGAGACCGATCGCCAGGTTCCAGTTCGAGAGACCCGGGATCGGGTACTGCATGCCGGAGATGTAGAAGACAAGGATCCACACGAGCCCCAGGAGCATGAAGCCGATCATCACCGGCTTGAACCACACGGCGTTGGGAGCGGCGTCGCCTTCGGCGCGCTCGACGGCGGGTTCTTCAGTCTTGCGGTCACGTGCCATTCCGTCATTGTACCCATGAGACCTGTCCTCCGCCGAGGCCAGGATGCCTCCGCAGACGGAGAGGCCACGGCACGCGCTCAGCGTTCCCGGATATGATCACCGCATGACTGCATCCGTCGTGCCTGGGGGGCGGCGTCCGCGGCGACAGCGGCCGCGCTCGCGCGCGACGTTCGCGAGCGTGCTCGGAGAGCTGCTCCTCACCGCCGGCGTGATCGTCCTGCTCTTCGTCGCATGGCAGATGTGGATCGGCGACATCATCATCAGCGCCCAGAAGAACGATGAGGGTGCAGCCGTGTCTCAGGCGCTGGCACAGGCCGAGCCTCCGGCGCTCCCGCCCGTCGTCGAGGAAGACGACGGAACCACGGCATACGTGCCCCCCGTGCCCGCGGCCCCGGCCGATGCGCAGTGGTTCGGACAGATGCACATCCCGCGTTTCGGCGCGGACTACAACTTCGGGATCTTCGGCGGGACGAGCCGTGCCCGCACGCTCGACCAGCAGGGGATCGGGATCTACACCAACTCGAAGATGCCGGGCGAGATCGGCAACTTCTCGCTGGCCGGGCACCGGACGACGTGGGGAAAGCCCTTCAACCAGCTCGACAAGCTGCAGTTGAACGACGCGATCGTCGTGGAGACCCCCGACGGCTGGTACACCTACCGTTTCCGCACGCTCGAGTACGTGAAGCCCAGCCAGACCGATGTGCTCGCCGACGTGCCGCAGATGCCGGAGCAGCAGACCGGGGAGCAGTACATCACGCTCACGGCCTGCTCTCCGCTGTACTCCCTGGCCGAGCGCATCGTCGCCTACGGGGTGTTCGAGAGCTTCCAGCCGCGCGCCGAGGGTCCGCCGTCCGCTCTGACCGATCCGCCGCCTCCGCCGGCCGCACCCTCGGTGTGATCATGGACGTCCGAAAGGGAGAAGCCTGATGTACGCCGCCCTCTGGCGCCTGCTGCCCGGCCCGTGGTGGCTGCGGGTGCTCATCCTCGTTATCGTCATCGTCGCCGTGCTCTACGGACTGTTCTGGTACGTGTTCCCCTGGGTGAGCCCGATCATCGCGCCCGGCGAGGTCGACGTCGAATGACGCGAGTGCTCGTGGTCGACAACCACGACAGCTTCGTGCACACCCTGGTCGGATACCTGCAGGAGCTCGGCGCAGAGACCGCCGTGATCGAATCGGACGCCACGGATGCCGCCCGGCTCGAGAAGCTGGTGCCGGAGTACGACGCGGTGATGCTCTCTCCGGGCCCAGGTGCACCTGCCGATGCTGGAGCGTCGATCGACGCCGTGCGCGTCGCCACGCGGCTGCGGATGCCGACGCTCGGTGTGTGTCTCGGACACCAGGCGATCGGAGAGGCCTTCGGGACTCCCGTCACCGCAGCACCCGAACTCATGCACGGGATGGTCTCGTCGGTCACGCACGACGCTTCTCCCCTGTTCGCAGGAATCCCCTCGCCGTTCGCTGCAGGGCGGTATCACTCACTCGCGCTCGCGGCCTCCGACCTGCCGCCCGAGGTCATGGTGACGGCCTGGACAGAGGAGGGGACGGTCATGGCGCTGGCCCACCGCGACCTGCCGGTGTGGGGCGTGCAGTTCCATCCGGAGAGCGTGCTCACCGAGGGCGGCTACCGACTGCTGGCGAACTGGCTGGAACTGTGCGGCGACGACGGAGCGGTCGGGCGCGCCGAGACGCTGCACCCCCTGTCACGCTGAAGGTACGGTCCGGCTCGCCGGCACCGCGCGTCAACCCGTGCAGAAGAAGATCTGGACGGACGAGCCGACCGGGACATCACCCGGAGCGACCGACATGGAGTGCACGGTCGGCGGCTCCGTGGCCGGGCACTCCGCCGTCTCCGTCGGCACGGCCACCAGGCCGAGATCGGTGAGGTTGGCCGTGGCGGCGTCGACGGTCCAGCCGGCGAGGTCGGTGAGCGTCACCGTGCCGCTGGCCACCACCAGGTTGACGACGGTTCCCGGATCGAGTTCGGCATCGGCCTTCTCACTGGCGGAGATGACCGTGTTCGCGGCCAACGCCTTGTCGTTGCGTTGGATGACCGTTCCGAGTTGGAGCCCGGCCGCCTTCAGCGCGTTCGTGGCGTCGTCGAGTGCCATGCCCTCGATCTTCGGCATCACGACCGTCTCCTCGCCCTTGGAGACGTACAGCGTGACCGTGGAGCCCTCCTCGACCGACACCCCCGCCTCGGGGTCGGTGCGGATCACGTTGCCCTCGGAGACCTCGGAGCTCGTCTCGATCACGATCTTCGACGAGAGGTCGAGGTTCGCGAGGTCGTCCTGCGCGCGCTCTGACGACACGTTCACGAGGTTCGGGATCGTTCGCGACGTGCTCGACACCTCGGGAGGGCGCATGCTGATCGTGACGACCCAGAACAGCACCGAGGCCAGCAGCACCGCGAGCAGCGCCACTCCGGCCCAGATCCAGGCGACCGGTGGTCCGGACTGGGTCCTGGTCATGGTGGTGTCCGCGCTCAGCTGCCGCAGCGACCGCGCGGTCTCCTGCGCCTGCCGCGGGCTCGCGCCGTACAGCTCGCTGGTCAGTGCTCCGAGTTCCTTGCGCGTCGGGGCATTGCCGGTCATGGCGGAATCCAGGGCGGCGCGGAAGTGCGCGGCGTCCGGATACCGCTGGTACGGGTCCTTCGCGAGTGCGCGCAGCACGATCGGGTCGAGAGTCCGAGGAGCGTCCTCATTGACCTCGGTCGGAGGGACCGGTGTCTCGCTGACGTGCTGGTATGCGACAGCCACCGGCGACTCGCCACGGAACGGCTGGCGGCCGGTGAGCAGCTCGTACAGCACGACACCCGTGGAGTAGAGGTCGGCCCGCGCATCGACGGGTTCGCCCTTCGCCTGTTCCGGCGAGAAGTAGGCGGCGGTGCCGATGATCTGGGTCGTCTCGGCCACCGTGGAGGACGAGTCGGAGACGGCCCGGGCGATGCCGAAGTCCATCACCTTGACCTGACCCTTGTCGGTCACCATCACGTTGCCCGGCTTGATGTCACGGTGCACGACGCCCGCGCGGTGCGAGTAGTCGAGCGCCTCGAGGATGCCGTCGACATAGCGCACGGCGTCTGCCGCCGGCACCGGTCCCGCCGCGATGATGTCCTTGAGGAGGGTGCCCTTGACGAGCTCCATCACGATGTAGGGCGGCTCGTCGGAACCGTTCTCGCTCGTCGAGGGGTCGCCGGCATCGAACACGCGGACGATCGAAGGGTGCGACATCCGCGATGCGGCCTGGGCCTCGAGCCGGAATCGGTTGCGGAAGGTGGTGTCCCGTGCCAGATCGGCGTCGAGGATCTTGATCGCGACATCTCGACCGAGCGTCAGATCGTACCCGCGGTACACCTTCGCCATACCGCCATGCCCGATGAGCTCGTCGACGCGGTACCGGCCCGCGACGATTCGTGGCTCTGTGGACACGGATGACCCCCCTGGAAAACTACGCTTGCTGAACTGAACTACAGGTTACCCGTCGGTGTCGGTGTCCCCCTCGCCGGGGGCCGCCGTGATCGTCACCGAGAGCGGGGGCGATGCGGCGGACGTGCGCTGATCGCCACCGGAGCACATGCCCTGATACGTGACGATGAGCTGCTGCCCCTCGGCGTCGGCGATCTTCACCTGCGTGTTGCGCTGCGTCGGCTGGAAGTTCGGCCCGCCGGAGACGAAGCTGCCGTTCTGCACCGACACGACGTAGCCGGAGAGCGTCGTTCCGCTCGGGCACGTGAATCCGGTGCCCCAGGAGATGGTCACGGTCGAACCCGCGACCGGGTTTCCGGTGATCGTCGGCGCGTCGGTCGGCGTCGGGATGCCCGCACGAGCCGCGTAGACGGTGAGAGTCATGGCCTGCGTCGTCTCGACGTTGCCGGTCGGCGCGACGCGGTAGACCTTGCCGACCTCCGCATCGGTCGGCGCAGGATCGCCGTCGACGCAGGTGATCTCGCTGTTGAAGCCCGCCTCCTTGAGAGTGGAGGTGGCGGCGCCGCAGTCCATGCCGTTGAGGTTCAGGGCTGTCACGTCGACCCGTGTCACTTCCGGAGTGGGAGTGGTCGGCGGCGGCGTCGTCTGCGTCTGGGTCTGCGTCGGCGTGTTGCTCGGCGAACCGGTGGGATCGGCATCGCCGCCCTGGTTCGCCAGCATCGCCCACAACGTGCCGCCGAGAACGATCACCAGCAGCGCGATCAGAGCGATCAGCGGCCAGGTCCAGGGGCTGCGCTTCTTCTTCTCCTTCTCCTCCTCGGCCGCAGCCTCGGTGGGAAGCTGAGCCGTGGTGGGAAGGATCCGCGTGGTGCCGTCGTCTCCCGATGCCGTCAGGATCCGTGTCGCGTCGTCCCCGCCGGCGACGCCGCCGGTCGCGATCGCGGGCACGGCGATGGCCGCGGAGTTGAGGTCGCCACGGCGAAGAGCCTGAGCCGCGCGCGCGACCGTCGCCGAAGACGAGGGACGATCAGCGGGCTTCTTGGCGATCATCGCCATGACGAGGTTCTGGACGGGGATCGGCACGGTCGGGGGCAGCGGCGGGGGCTGCTCGTTGATCTGCGCCATGGCGATGGCCACCTGCGACTCACCCGTGAACGGACGCTTACCCGCCAGGCATTCGTACGCGACGATGCCGAGCGAGTAGGTGTCGGTCGCGGGGGAGGCCGGGTGACCGGACGCCTGCTCGGGAGAAAGATACTGCACCGTTCCCATGACCTGTCCGGTCGCGGTGAGCGGCACCTGATCGGCGATGCGGGCGATGCCGAAATCGGTGATCTTCACGCGACCGTCGGGCGTGATCAGCAGGTTTCCCGGCTTGATGTCGCGGTGCACGAGACCTGCGGCGTGAGCGGCCTGCAGAGCGGACGCGGTCTGGGCGACGATGTCGAGGGTCTTGTCGGCGCTGAGTGCTCCATCGCGCTCGAGCACGGTCGAGAGAGCCTCGCCGGGCACGAGCTCCATGACGAGGTAGGCGCTGCCGTTCTCCTCGCCGTAGTCGAAGACACTGGCGATGCCCTCATGGTTGACGAGTGCGGCGTGCCGAGCCTCGGCGCGGAAGCGCTCGAGGAACCCGGGGTCCCCCATGTACTCGTCCTTGAGGATCTTGATGGCGACGGTACGTCCGATGACGTGATCCGTCGCTTCCCACACCTCGCCCATGCCACCGATCGCGATACGCGACTGCAGCTCGTAACGACCACCGAACGACACACCCTGCGTCGGCCTCATCTGCCCAGCACCGCCTCTATGACCTTCTTCGCAATCGGAGCGGCGATGGTGTCGCCGCTTCCTGATTGTCCCTGTCCGCCGCCGTCTTCGACGACGACCGCTACTGCGACCGCGGGGTCGTTCGCCGGCGCGAAGCCGGTGAACCACAACGTATGCGGCCTGTTTCCGTTCTCTGCGGTGCCCGTCTTACCGGCCACGTCGATCCCGTCTATTCTTGCACCCTGGGCCGCTCCCGTTGCGACGCTCGCGACCATCGCGGCGGTCACGTCGTTCGCCACATCGGCCTCCATCGCACGTCCGAACTCGCTGTCCTGGAACGCCTTGATGACCGAGAGGTCGTTGCCGATGACGGCGTCGACCATCCGGGGATTCATCACGACGCCGTCGTTCGCGAGTCCGGCGGAGACCATGGCCATCTGCAGCGGAGTGGCGGTGACCTTTCCCTGGCCGAAGCCGGTCAGAGCGGTCTGTGCGTCATCGAGCGCCCGCGGGTAGCTGGAGGGTGTCGACGTGAGCGGCGTGTCGAACGATCGGTTGAACCCGAGCTTGTCGGCCATCTCGCGGATCGTGTCGTCACCGAGTTCGACCGCGAGCTCGGCCATGGGGATGTTGCAGCTGAGGCGGATCGCCTCGGCGATCGTGACCGTCTCCCCGGGGCCGCAGGTGCCGCCCCAGGCGTTGGAGACGCGGTTGGACGACCCGGGAAGGGTGTACGCGACCGGGTTGGGCAGCGTCGACTCCGGGGTCCACTTGCCGCTCGCGTAGGCCGCAGCGGCGACCACGACCTTGAACGTCGAACCGGGAGGATTCAGGTCACCGGCGATGGCGCGGTTGGACAGCGGCTTGTTCGCGTCGGCGACGAGCTGGTCGTAGGTGGCGTTCGCGGCGTCGGCATCGTGCGTGGCCATCAGGTTGGTGTCGAACCCGGGCGTGGAGACCATGGCCAGGATTCGTCCGGTCTTCGGATCCATCGCCACGACCGCGCCCTTGAGGCCGTCGAGGGCGTCGTAGGCCGCTCGCTGCGCCGCGGTGTTCAGCGAGAGCTCGACGCTGTAACCGCGCTGCGGCTGACCCGAGAGGATGCGCTCGACCTCGCCGAGGAAGGCATTCGACCCCGTGCCGGAGAGCTCGGCGTTCATGGCTTTCTCGATGCCAGTGCTCGAGCCCAGAGCCGGGTTGAAGTATCCCGTCACCGGCTCCCAGATGGGGGCATCAGCGTAGGTGCGCTGGAACTGGTAGCGGTCGTCACTCGGCACCGAGCTCGCGATCGCGACGCCGTCGACGATGATCGAACCGCGCTGGATCTCATAGCTGTCGAGTCGGGTGCGCTTGTTGTTGCTGTTCTGGGCCAGTGCATCCGCTTCGACGACCTGGATCCAACTGGTCGCGGCGAACAGTGCGATGAACATGAACAGCATGATGATGCTGAGGCGACGGAGTTCCTTGGTCATGTCAGCCGATCACCACCCGGGGTTGGCGCCGCACACCGTCGGAGATGCGCAGCAGCAGAGCCACGATGAGCCAGTTGGCCACGAGGGAGGATCCACCCGCCGCGAGGAACGGGGTGGTCAGACCGGTCAGCGGGATGAGGCGCGTGACACCGCCGACCATGATGAACACCTGCAGGGCGATCGTGAACGAGAGTCCGGTGGCGAGCAGCTTGCCGAAGTCGTCCTGACCGGCGAGGCCGATGCGCATGCCACGGCTGACGAACACCATGTAGAGGCACAGGATCGCGAACAGTCCGATCAGCCCGAGTTCTTCGCCGAGGCTGGTGATGATGTAGTCGCTGTGGGCGAGCGGGGTGACCTCGGGGCGTCCCTGTCCCCAGCCCGTGCCCATCAGGCCGCCGCGGGCGAGGCCGAAGAGCCCTTGCATGGGCTGGTACCCGGCACCGTCGGGGTCGACCTGGTTCGCGTCGAAGAGGAAGAGCCAGTTGATGAAGCGACCCTGCACGTAGCTGAGGATCTGCGTCGCGAGCGCGACGCCGGCGACCACGAGGGTCAGGCCGATGAGCACCCAGCTGGTCTTCCCCGTCGCGACGTAGAGCATCGCGACGAACATCCCGAAGATCAGGGTTCCGGTTCCGAGGTCGCGCTGGAAGACGATGATCCCGAGCGAGATCAGCCAGACCACCAGCACCGGTCCGAGCTCACGCATCCGCGGCCAGGTGATGCCCAGCACTCGCTTGCCGACCGAGGTCAGGCTCTCGCGGGTGCGCACGAGGTATCCGGCGAAGAAGATGGCCAGGCAGATCTTGGCGAGCTCACCCGGCTGGAACGCGAAAGCCCCGCCGAGCGACACCCACACCGCCGCGTTCGCGTCGGGGATGCGCAATCCGGGGACGAAGGGCAGCAGCAGGAGCAGGATTCCGGCGAGGCCGAAGATGTAGGTATAGCGGAAGAGGATCCGGTAGTTGCGCAGCAGGATGACGACCACGATCGCACCGGCGAGCGAGATCGCGGTCCACGCGAGCTGCTTGGTCGAGTAGGCGTTCCAGCCGGTGTTCTTGAAGGCGATGTCGATGCGGTAGATCATCGCGATGCCGAGTCCGGTGAGCAGGGTCGCGATCGGAACGACGAACGGATCGGCGTCCGACGCCACGAAGCGCAACACGATGTGCAGCGCGAACGCGAGGGCGGCGAGGCCACCGCCGATCGCCAGGATCATCGGGTCGATCACCCCGAGCGCGCCCAGCTGCACGAGCGTGAGGGCGGCACCGCTGATCGCACACGCGAAGAGCAGCAGCCAGAACTCGCGGTTGCGCTGGCTCTGCGGCATGCGGATGCGCTTGAGGGCCTTGATGACGCTGGTGTCGGCGGCGACGTCGGTGCTCATCCGTCACCCCCGGCCGGGGTGTCGACAGGGGTCGGCATCGGAGTGGGCAGCGGGGTCTCGATCATGTTCGCGTCGGCACCAGCCTTGAGCCGGTCGACGATCGCCATCGCATCGGACAGCGAGCGCGCGGTGATGGTGCGCTCGACCGATGCCCGCTGATACGGCGGCAGGTTCGCGAGGAGGATGTCGGTGTCCTGAATCGGCGTGGACAGCGTGATCGGACCGATGTTCTGCTGCACGCCCTGGAAGATCACGACGCTGTCCTCATCGGCGCCGATGAAGTACCGGGTCTGGGTCCAGCTGTAGGCGGCGAAGGCCGCGACGCCGAGCATCACGATCACCACCAGAGCGCCGGCGATCCACCCGAGGCGGCGGCGCTTGGCGCGACGACGGTCCTCTTCGATGAGCTCCTCGAGGTACTCGGGCGCCGGCTCGAAGTGGCTGGGTTCGTTCGCGGCCTGTCGCACCGGGTGCAGCCAGTTGCCGCGCGGAGCTCGGACCGGAGGCACGTACACGCCGTCGGGGTTCGACGCCGAGCCGACGATGGTGGGGGTTCCCGAATGGATCGGGTGCTGCCCACCGACGTCGACCAGGACCATCGTGACGTTGTCGGGCGCGCCGCCGTCGAGTGCCTGCTTGAGCAGGATGTCGGCCGTGCGACCGGGTGCGAGACCGAGCTGCATGGCCTTGAGGATGTGAGGCTCGTCGACCACGCCGGAGAGTCCGTCGGAGCACAGCAGCCACCGGTCGCCGGGCTGTGTGTGCATGACGAACATGTCGAGCTCGGGGTCGGAGTCCATGTCGCTGAGCACGCGCATCAGCACGGATCGGCGCGGGTGGTAGCGCGCCTCCTCCGGGGTGATGCGGCCCGAGTCGACGAGGCGCTGCACGAAGGTGTGGTCGGCGGTGATCTGCGTCAGGGCATCGTCGCGATAGAGGTAGATGCGCGAGTCGCCGATGTGACCGATGACGGCGTACTCGTCGACCATGATGATCGCGCTGAGCGTGGTGCCGAGACCTGCCAGCTCTGGACGGTCTTTCGCGGCACGGATGAGGTCGCCCGCGGCCGTGGTCGCCGCCGCCTGCAGCGAGGCCTGCGCGTCTTCCGTCGTCGCATACGCCTGATCGAGGGGCTCGAGGCGCTGGATCGCGATGCTGGAGGCGACGTCACCGCCGGCGTGACCGCCCATGCCGTCGGCGACGACGAAGAGGTTCGCTCCGGAGTAGCCGGAATCCTGGTTGTTGGAGCGGACCTTCCCGGTGTGGGAGATCGCGACGCTCGAGCCCTCGAAGACCATGCCGGCGTCAGGCTCGCAGCTCGAAGGTCGTGGCGCCCACCTTGATGGGGGTGCCGAGCGAGAGGGCGACCGGCGAGCCGGAGACGCGCTGGCCTGCGACGAAGGTGCCGTTGGTGGAGTCGAGGTCCTGGATCGCCCAGGCGTCGCCGCGCAGCATCAGGCGGGCGTGGTGGCTGGACGTGTAGTCGTCGCGGATCACGAGAGCGGACTCGCTGGAGCGGCCGATCGTGAGGGAGTCGGCGCTGAGCGGCAGCTCCAGGCCCGCCTTCGGGCCAGAGGTGATCACGAGCCGCTTGGCGGTCGCGACCGTCGCCGGACCCGTGGACGGTCGGGCGGAAGCCGGCTTCGCGACGGGTGCCGCGGGTGCCGCCGCCTGTGCGGGGGCTCCGGCGGTCGCCTCGGCGGGCAGCTTGCGCACGCGCACGCCGAACAGGTCGGCCCGGAGCGAGTACACCACCCCGAACACGAAGAACCACATCAGGAGAAGGAACCCGATGCGGAGCAGAAGGAGGATCAGTTCACTCACCCGAGGGCTCCGAACGCTCGGGTGGCGTCGTCGCCTCGGGACGTCGGACGCGAGGAGGCGGCCACGGGGACGATGCGGAACACCAGGTCGGTGCGTCCGATCGTGATCGTGGTGTCGGTGGGAAGCGCGGCTTCGCGGAGCTTCTGACCGTTCACCTTCGTGCCGTTGGTGGATCCCAGGTCGCGCATCATGGCGCGCTCGCCGTCCCACAGGATCTCGATGTGCTTTCGGCTCGAACCGGCGTCGGCGATCGTGATGTCGGCATCCGAACCGCGTCCGATCACCGTGCGTGCGCGCGAGATCGAGTGGCGGCGTCCGTCGA
Source organism: Microbacterium sp. 2RAF4 (assembly GCF_052115285.1). Taxonomy (NCBI): domain Bacteria; kingdom Bacillati; phylum Actinomycetota; class Actinomycetes; order Micrococcales; family Microbacteriaceae; genus Microbacterium; species Microbacterium sp. 2RAF4. Next base: position 1,632,156 of record NZ_JBFRGI010000002.1, read on the forward strand.
CGTCGACCACGGCCTGCCAGCTGACGCGGCCCTCGACCGTGCCGGAGCTGACACGCACCGTGCCGGTGGCGACCTTCTCGTCGGCCTCGAGGGTGATCGAGAGCGGGCCGGCGAAGCTGTACCCCTGCGACGTGGCGTGCTTGGTGAGAAGGGCATGCAGCTCATCGGTGAGAGCGCCACCGAGCCCGCGCATCCGCTCCGCATCGTCGTCGCTGAGGCGAACGACGTAGCTGTTGGGTGCGATGATGCGGTCGCGGCTCACGACAGCGGCCTTCGTGTCGGCTTCACGCCGCAGCGCCGAAGCGATCTCCACGGGCTGGATGCCGCTGCGGAAGGTCTTGGCGAACGCGCTGTTCACTGCGCGCTCGAGACCTTTCTCAAAGCTGTCAAGTAGTCCCACTGGGCTCCTCTGGCATGCCGGCTGGTAGGGACATCGTAGCCAGGTGTCCTGGGGGAACGCCGCCGAAGACCCCCGTCGAGTGTGCAACGAGCCCGAAAACGCATGATATCTTTGGGAAGTTGAGTTCTTCGGAACGAGACGACTCGCGCGAGTGGCGGAATGGTAGACGCGCTGGCTTCAGGTGCCAGTGTCCGTAAGGACGTGGGGGTTCAAGTCCCCCCTCGCGCACAGTTGAGAAAGGCCCGGTTCCTTCCAGGAATCCGGGCCTTCTTCTTTTCGGCTCCACGACGGGACCTCCTCTCCCTGGTCAGCTTCGCTTCAGTGCGTGAGTACGACAGCCCGATTCGTGACCCGGAGCCTCCCGTTACCGCCCCGGAAGGTACCGGCTCAGGTGCTCGAACGGCGGCTGCGACGAGAGGTGCGACACGGCCGCAGACCCCACGGCGCACGCGGCTTCGAGGGCGTCGACCGGCGCGTGTCCGGCGCGCAGCGCGAGAACGAGGGCCGCGCAGAACGCATCCCCCGCACCGACCGTGTTCACGGCCTCGGCGGGGATACCGTCAGCCCTGGCGATCTCCTCGCCGCGGCGATACAGGGCGGCGCCGGCCGCGCCGTAGGTGACCGCGACGAGTTCGGCCCTGGCGAGCTCGGGCATCAGCTCGCGTTCGGTCTCGTTCACGATGAACAGGTCGACGCGGTTCAGCAGCGCTTCGGGTAGCGGCTGGGCGGGAGCGGCGTTGACGGCGATGAAGCCGGGCGCCCTCGCGGCGACCTGTTCGACGATGCTGAGCGCGATCTCCAGTTGCATGAGCACCGCCTCGTCGTCTCGGAAGGTCACGCCGTCGAGACTCACCCGATCGTTCGCTCCGGGACACACTGCGATCTGATTCTCGGCGTCGGAATCCACGACGATCAGCGCCGTGCCGGTTGGGGCATCGACGGCGCGGAGGTCGGTGGTGTCCACTCCGGCCCGACCCATCTCGTCTCGGGTCCACGTCCCGTCTGCGTCGTCCCCGACGGCGCCGACCATGCGGACTTTCCCGCCGAGCTTCGCGGCGGCGACGGCCTGGTTCGCCCCCTTCCCGCCCAGGTCGCGGGACAGCCTTCCGCCGGCGACGGTCTCGCCTGCGGTGGGGAGGCGATCGACGAATGCGGTGACGTCGACGTTCGCGCTGCCGACGACGACGAGCGAGGGAGAGACAGGGGTGATCATGGCGGCGGCTTTCGGATCGCGGGATGGGGCAGGCAACGACGCCGGTGCAACCGACTTGACGTTCCTGCAAGAAAGTGTAAACGTTTACGCACGAACATCTGCAAAGGAGCACCATGACCACTCCCGTCCTTCTCGACTGCGATCCGGGCCACGACGACGTCTTCGCGATCTGGCTCGCAGCCGGAAACGACGCCATCGACCTGCGCGGTGTGACGACCGTCGGCGGCAACGGCTATCTGGAGCACACGACCCGTAACGCGCGTATCGCCCTCACGGTCGCCGGGGTCACGGACGTGCCGGTCGCCGCCGGTGCCGACAAGCCCCTCACGCGTGAACTCACCCCGGGGGCGTGGATCCACGGCGAGAACGCGCTGGGCGGTCCGGTGCTCCCCGAACCCACAGTGCCGCTCGACGCCCGTCACGCGGTCGACTTCCTTGCCGACACGCTCGCCGCTGCCTCGGAGCCGATCACGCTGATCCCGACCGGGCCGCTGACCAACATCGCCCTCCTGCTGCAACAGCACCCCGAGGTCACGTCGCAGATCAAGGAGATCATCTGGATGGGCGGCTCGACCGGGCGCGGCAACGTGGGCGCATACCCGGAGTTCAACGCGTGGGCTGACCCCGAGGCTGCAGCAGTCGTGTTCGCCTCCGGACTGCCGCTGACGATGGTCGGACTCAACATCTCCCACCAGGCCCTCATCACCGAAGAAGTCATCCAGCGCATCGGGGCCGTCGGCAATGAGACCGCGGCCTTCGGCGTCGAGCTGCTCCGGTTCTTCTGCGGCACCTACGAGAAGGCGGAGGGCATGCCCGAGGGCCCTCTGCACGACCCCATCACCGTGGCCATCGCGATCGACCGCGCCGTCGCCTCCGTGCAGCGCTGCCACGTGGACATCGAGACCACGGGCGAGTTCACCGCCGGAGCGACCTGCGTCGACCTCCACGACATGCTCGGCAAGGAGCCGAACGCCGACGTCGCGATCACCCTCGACGTGTCGAAGTTCTGGAACCTGGTCACCGACGCCGTCGGCGCGCTGGCATGAGGATCAGTGCGTAGCGGCGGGCGTCGTCGACTCGGCCACGCGCAGACTCGGCGCGAGGCGACGGAGCACGTACGGAGCCTCGGGGTCTTCCATCCGTCGCACCAGGGCCTCGGTCGCCTCCTGGGCGAGCTCGTCGAACGGCTGCACGACGGTCGTCAATCGTGGTTCGCAGACGTCGGCGAGCATCGTCCCGTCGAAGCCCGTCACCTGCACATCGGAGGGAACGCTCCTGCCCGCGCGCTTCAACGCCGCGATGGCGCCGGCCGCGACGAGGTCGTCTCCGGCGATGATCGCGTCGGGAAGGGGTCCGCGGGCGAGCAGCTCTTCCGCGGCCCGCTCTCCGAAGGCGAGCAGGTACTCGCCGAAGATGTTGTCCTCGTGGGACAGGGACCGGGCGCGCACCGTGGCCTCGAACGCGGCTCGTCGCTCACGTCCCACCGAGGTGACATCGTTGCCCGAGACGAGCACGACCCGACGCGCTCCGCGGGAGGTGACGTGGTCGACGGCGAGGTCGATGCCGGCGTCGTTGTCCACTCCCACGAAGTCGGCGGACAGGTCGATCACGCGGCGGTCGAGCTGAACCAGTGGCACCCTGCGGGCGGTGTCCGCGACGGCGTCGTACGAGAGCTCGGCGTCGGACGGCACGACGAAGATCCCCTCGACGCGGCGTTCGACCAGCATGCGGAGGCGGTCGCGTTCGCGGTCGACCTCGCCGTGCGAGTCGGCGATGACGAGATCGAAACCGCGGCGCTGCAGATGGTCTTCGAGGCGGTGGATGAGCTCACCGTAGAAGGGGTTGCTGATCACCGGGACCACGACGCCGATCGTGGCACCGCTGCCCGCCCGCAGTCCGCGACCGATCAGGTTGACGCGATAGCCGAGCCGTTCGGCGACTTCGGCGACATGCTCGGCGGTGCGACCGGAGACGCGGTCCTTCCCGTTCAGGGCCCGCGAGACGGTCGCGATGGACACTCCGGCGGCTGCTGCCACCTCGTGCAGCGTGACCGACGCCTTCTTGACCACGACTCGACCCCCCATCGGTGCCGCCGTCGACACCATCAGTCAAAGATAGGGCGTGCGTAAAGGATTACGCACGCGATCAGCCCCCCCCGATCAGCCCCCGACGACCCACACACCCCACCAGACACGAAGAAGTGAGCAATGACCAACCACACAGAAGCTGTTCGCACCCGGACGAACGTGGTGGCGCTGATGATCGCCCTCCTCGCCGCCTGCCTCGCGTTCCAGCTCAACGCCAGCATGCTGAGCCCCGCGCTGGTGACGATGGAGCGAGAACTCGATGCCACCTCCACCGAGATCGCCGCGACCCAGACGGTGTTCTTCACAGCCGCCGCGCTGTTCACCCTGTTCCTCCCCCGGCTGGGTGATCTGATCGGACGTCGACGGGTCCTCGTCGGCATGCTCGTGGTGATGGCCGTGGGGTGCGTCGTAGCGGCGCTGGCCACGAACGTCCCGATGCTGTTCGTCGGCCGGCTGATACAGGGCGTGTCGGGACCGGTGGTTCCGCTCTGCCTGATCATGCTGCGGGCCGCGGTGAAGGATCCGAAGGCGTACGGCACCCTCCTCGGTGTCGTCACCGCCGTCAACGGAGGGATCGCCGGAGGCGACGCTCTGCTCGGCGGATATCTGGCGACGAACCACGGCTTCGCGTCGATCTTCTGGACCATGGCGGGTGTGGCGATCGTCGCCGCCCTGACCGTGCGCCTCCTCGCCCCGGAGACGATGGCCGACGACCGCCCGCGCATGGACTGGTGGGGGTCGCTGCTTCTGGTCGTCTCGGTGGGATCGATGCTCGTCGCGCTCAACGAGCTCGGCAAGCTCGCCGGCGCGGACCTGCTGCTCGTCGTCGTCCTCGGCATCGTCGCGGTCGCCTCCTTCGCCGCCTTCTGGAAGCTCGAGGGACGGATCGCGGATCCGCTCGTGTCGATCCCCCAGCTGAAGCAGCGGGCGACCTGGGCGCTGAGCGCCACCTCTCTCCTGACCCTGTCGGGAATCTTCGCGATCATGAACGGCGTGGTGCCCGCACTCGCGCAGGACACCGCGATGAACCTGTCCATGAGTGCGGAGGAGGTGTCGCTGTGGATCCTGATGCCCTACGCCCTCGCAGGGCTCCTGATGGGTCCGCTCAGCGGTCGGCTCGCAGCCACGGTCGGATACCGCACGATGCTGCGCATCGGTCTGGGCGGAACCGTGCTGGTCCTCGGGCTCATGGTCGCCAACGTGGAGACCTCATCGCGATTCGTGCTGCTCCTCCTCTCGATCGCGGTCGGCATCACCTACGCCGGAATCGGCAACATCATGCTCAACGGTCTGGGTGTCGTGCTCTCGCCGAAGGATCGCCCTGGTTCGCTCCCCGGCCTGAACACCGGCGCCATCAACCTCGGTGCCGGGCTGAGCTTCGTCGTCATCTACGCGGCGCAGACCTCGTTCGCCTCGACAGAGGTCCCGGCGGGCGGGTATGTCGCGGCGCTCATCACCGGGGCCGTCGTCCTCGTCGGCGCGCTCGTGTTCTCGATGTTCATCCCGAAGCCGGTGAGCGCTGAGTTGCGCCGGTAGGTCACGCAGCGCTCGGACCCCTGCCGTATCCGGGCGGGGGTCCGAGGTCGCTCCGAGGGGTGGGTCGTGAAACATCCGTCTGCAGGACGACATCGTCCCTACCTTCGGCGGATGCCGCACGCCGTCGTCGGCGCGAAGATGGAAGTTCCCGTCCTCAGGGAAGGCATCCCGTGACCTCACGCACCCCCAGTCCTCGCTTCGCTCTCGCGCTCGCCGCCGTCGGACTCAGCACCTCGGCACTCGAGCTCGCCGCCTGTGCTTCACTCGCCCCCTCTGCGACGTCCTCCACGAGCACGGGATCCCTCGCCGCCCACACGGACACCGACACGGACACCGGCACCGAAACTGACGCCGACCTCGACGACGCCACGTCTCCTGACCGAGGGCACCGGGACCACGCGGAGAACCGACCCGGGACGTGGAGCGAGTCGTCAGTCCAGGGGGCCCTCGAGAACCGTGAGGACGTCGACCTCGGTGAAGCCGACCGATCGGTTGAGGGCGAGCATCGGTGCATTCGTCGGCGCCGTGTAGGTCTGCAGGAACCGTGACGCCGAGCTCTCCGGGAGGGTCATGAGCAGTCGCAGATTGGCCACCTTCAGCGCCCGGCCGATGCCGCGACCTCGCACCCGCTCCTCGACGAAGGTGTCGTCCTGCAGTACGATCGCCGGGTCGGGCCGGGAGAGCAGGATCTCCGTGTAGCCGACGGTGTTCCCCTCGAAGCGGGCGACGCTGCGCACGAGCGCATACCCCTGCTCCGACATGCGCTGCTCGTTCGGGCGAACCGCTGCGACGTCGGCAGCTGCTGCCGTTCGGGTGAGCTCGCCCATCGGCACGTCGTCCGACATGTGCGTGCGAAGCCGTGCCCAGTCGGCGAGCAGCTCGTCCGGACACGCGCCGACCCACGAGACCACCTCGATGTCCGGGTGCGCCGCGGGCAGGCTTTCGAGGGTCCCCGCGGGCAGAGGCAGGTCGACCACCTGCCGGCTCTCGCGCATACCGACCCGCAGCCCCTCCGACCGCGCGAACGAGACCCCCGCTTCGGAGTACGTCTCGGTGCGCACGAGTGTGGCGGTGCCGCGCAGCGCGTCGCGGACAGCGCGGAGCAGGGCGCGGGCGACACCACGGCGACGGAAGCGATCGAGAACGGCGATCTCGACATCGGCCGGATCTCCCGGGTGCACGTGGGCCTCTGCGGCGCCCACCGGCACTCCGTCCATCTCCGCACGCAGCAGCACCGAGATGCGGGTCGGATGCGGGTTCTGGAACTGCCGCCGAGTCGCCTCATCGCTGCGAGACCACACCTTCCGGCGTCCGGCCGCGTACCCGTCGCGGAGCACACTGTTCCAGTGGTTCAACAGCGCGGTGTTCTGCGGGTCGACATGCGTGATGCGGATATCCATCGAAGGTCGTGACGCTCTCGGCTCGGGGTCGGACGGTGCCTCATCCAGGGTGCCACGCGGTTGTGCCGATCGCTCGACTCGTGGGCTCCCGGGGCATCTGAGAGGCTGGGTGCAGGACCTGTCCCCGAGGATGAAGTGGTGAGCGATGAGTGGACCTGACTCCCCCGTGATCGCGGTCGAGGGCGCGTCAGCGCGGTGGTCGCCCTGGTGGCTGGCATCCGGAGTGCTGTTCATCGGCTCGGCTCTGCTGGCGGCCTTCCGCAGTCTTCCCGGGTCCCTCGATGTCGAAGCTCTCGTCGGGATGTCGACAGCGGCCACCCTCGCCTTCAGCCTCGCGCTCGTCGCCGCCGGGATCGGAGCTGCGCGCCGTGACGACACCCCGCGATTGCCGAGGGCTGCGGTCGTCTCCCTCTTTCTTCTCGCGGGCTGGCTGCCCATCGGTCCGCTGCTGCTGACAGCGGCGTTCGACTTCAGCTCCGCCGTGCCGATCTACGTGAACGCCCTCGTGGAGCTGGTGCTGTCGGGGACGATCGTCGCCGGAGTCCTGCGCAGCACGCTGGTGATGCCCTGGAGATCCATCCCGGCGATCGCGCTCGCCGCGGTGGTGCTGGGGTCGCTGATGGAGGTCGCCGTCATGTCGGGTGGCGTATCCGACCAGAACGCGATGATCATGGTCTCCAACGTGCTGATCCTGACGCGCATCCTCGCCACCGGAGCTCTGGGCGCCGTGGCGCTCCGGGCCGCGCGTGCTCGGCCCGGAGCGGTGGTCGTCTTCGGCGGATGACCCTCAGGCAGCGATCGTCAGGCAGCCGAGACGTATCCCTTCGACGAGTCGTCGTCGACCAGTACGTAGGTGAGCACACCATCCGTGTGCTCACCCGTCTGCCTCCACACCCGTTCGTGTGCTCCGGTGGCGTAGTCGAGCACGATCCAATCCGGGGCGTGCGGGTCACGACGTCCGATCACATAGGACGTGCTGCCGAGGCCGACGGAGCCGAGTTGGGCGATGAACTGATCGCCGTCCAGTGTCTGGGGCGGAGTGCGGCACAGCTCGGTCGGACGGATGCGCATCGTCAGGTCGGCCTTGCCGACCCTCCCCCTCATGCGACGTCTCCGGCGTGGACACCGAGCTCGCTGGTGTCGTTGAGGCCGTGCGCGTCGAGATAGGCGCGGATCGTGTCATGGACGATGCGGATCTGGGCCTCGTTCCCCATCGCGGCCTGCATCGTTCCCATCGTGGGGGCCGGCTTGCCGTTCACCCGGTCGAGAGCCTCCCAGACGATGTCTTCGCGGGAGCCTCGACCCATCGAATGCGGCATCGAGCTGAACACCGGGTTCGGCTTCCAGCCGTCTCGGGTCTCCTTCATCAGTGCTTCCTCTCGTCTCGCCGGGCGCCGTCGGATGCGGGCGCGCTCGGTCCTGTGCGCGGGCACGCCGAAGCCATCCTGGGACGATGCGCCCCCGATGGACGGCATGCTCGTCCTGCGGCCAGGTGCCTTCCCGAAGAGCTGTCGGATGTCGATGAAGGGAAGGACGATCTGGCCGTGCGGTTCCCTCCGACAGTATCACGTTATTTTTAGTCATTCAAAATAAGCGGGGGACACTGCGTGATGGATACGACGAGAAGGCCCGATCCGTGAACGGGACCGGGCCTTCTCGTCTGGCAGGGATCAGTGGCGCGGTGCGTCGTTCCAGGACCAGATGTCGTCGCCGCGCAGCACGGCATCGGCTCCGCCGTCGCAGTAGATGGTCTGGCCCGCCATATGGGTGTTGGCTGGGCTCGTCAGCCACACGAGCAGCTCGGCGATCGAGGATGCGGGCTGGTGGTAGTTCAGCGGCATCGGCACGGCGGCGTCGACCTGCGCCAGTCCCTCAGGGCTCGCGAGCAATCCGGCGGTCATCGCCGTGATGACGGTTCCCGGTGCGACGGCGTTCAGGGGGATGCCGGCGCCGGCCCATTCCTCCGAGACGGACGCGCGGCGGACCCACCGCGACAGTGCGCGCTTGCTCGAGGAGTAGTTCAGGAACCCGCCCTCCGCCGTGGCGGCGAGCTGGTCCCCGATCTCGAGCGCGCGGTTCTCGTCGCCGCTCAGTGCTGCATCGACGAGATCAGCCGAGACGGGCTGCAACGACGCCATCGAGGAGACCACCGCGGCACGAGGCTGGTCCGCCAGGCTCAGGCTCGGCAGCAGGGCGGTCAGGAACTCGGTCACGCCGAAGTAGTTGATGGCCATGGTCTTGGCGATGGGCGCCGAGATCCCGGCGCATGCGATGACCGCGTCGATGCCTCCGTCGGCAGCCGCGATCACCGCGTCCGCGGCGGCGAGGCGGCCTGCGGGCGTCGACAGGTCGCCCGTGACCTCCACCCCGGCCAGATCGACGCCGATGACGGAGTGTCCCTGCGTGCGCAGCAGTTCGGCAGTGGCGGCGCCGATACCGGATGCGGCGCCGGTGATGACATAAGTGCGGGTCATTCTTCCTCCAGGGGTGATGAGACGGGATCGGACGACCGGGATATGGTCGCGAGCGTCGCCCCGGGGAGGGCGGCGACGAATCGGCTGAGGTGAGCCTGGAACTGGGTGATCTCCTGCACGGACCACCCTGCGAGAGCTCCGCCGACCATCTGCCGCCCGGCGTCGACGAGGCGCGCATACGCCACCTGGCCGGCATCCGTCAGTCGTACATCGACCGTGCGTCCTGATCGGATCCGGTCGAAGAGTCCTCGAGCGGACATGCGCGAGACCAGCTTCGAGGTGGTGGGACGCGACAGTGCTGCGCGATCGGCCAGGCGGCCGAATCCGAGGGAGCCTCCGCTCATGCCGACCAGATACAGGGCCCGCACCTCGAGGGCGTCGAGGGAGTCGTCGACGCTCTCGGCGATCCGCACCTGCAGCTCGCTCTGCGTCCACTCCGCGACCACTCGGACCAGCGCGTCACGGATGTCATCGAGCTCGTCGTGGACAGCCATGACCTCATGATAACAGCTCAGTTGCGTGCGGCAACTATTTGTTCCCGCGGTCCTTGGCTCCTCACCCCGGCAGGATGAGGAACGAAGGAGTCCCCTAGAGCGGTACCGACTCGCGCTCCTATACTCGCCAGAACATGAACACGTGGTCTCCGACCCGGCCTCATCACTGATGCATCGACCTGTCGGCGGCCTGCACTCCTTCGTTGCCCTTGTGGCTTCCCCACGAAACGAGCACCATGTCGACGACGTCACAGCCCATCGAGGGTCGACTGCGGAAGTTCCTCCTCTCCCTCGTCGCGGTCTTCGCCCTGGTCGGCGCGGGCCTCGTCGTTCCCCTCGCAGCCCAGGCGGCCGAGTCCTCGCTCCGCATCGACAAGCGCGTCGACGGGCTGGATACGCAGGACACCCTCGGCCCTGGAGATGAGTTCACCTACACGGTCGACCTGGTCTGCGACGACGTCGACTGTCTCAACGTCGTGCTCACCGACACGCTCCCGGCGGAGTTCGCGGGGTTCCAGTTCGTCGGATCCTCCTATACGCCCTCTGACCTGCCGCTCACGGCGACCACCACGGGGTGCGTCGAGGAGAACGGCGTCCCCGTCGAGGTCAGCGACGACTGCACCGTCCGCGTGGTCTTCCAGCAGCCGGTCGATGGCGGCATCGGGCTGGAAGCGGGCGGGACCCTCAAACTCAGCGTGGTGCTCCGGGCACCGCTCGATCTCCCCGCGGACTGGCAGTACAACGGCGACACCGTCACGAACACGGCATCGGCCGACTGGGACAACGGTCCCGGCGACCTGCCGGCGACGATCACGGACTCCGCAGATGCGGTCGTCACGGTCGACACCGTCATCGGGGTCGAGGCGAGCAAGAGCTGGACGCCCGCGTCCCAGCAGTTCGATCCGGGCGAGACGTCGGAGATCACGATCGGCGCGCAGAACCAGTCGAACATCGGCGCGGAGACGCTCGTCATCCAGGAGCCGACGACGGCAGTCGACGGCGCGACGACGCTGGCGTCCGACAACCCGTTCCGCATCGTCGACTTCCAGGGATTCGGGGCGACGACCCTGCCTCCGGCAGCGACAGCCGTGCAGGTCGACGCCTATGTCTACGACGAGGGATCCGGCACATGGAGCTGGCAGGCGGGCACGCCAGGGGCCACTCCGGCTCTTCCCACCGGTGTCGACCCGGCAGACGTCGGGGGCATCCGGCTGACGTACTCGGGCGGCACGATCGGCTCCGATGCGACCGCGTCCACGGCGTTCTCCGTCGGTCAACGCGCCACGGATCGCAACGACGGCAGCACGCTCGCGACCGGCGACTCCGTCACCAATAGCATCACCTCGACCGTCAACGCCCCGGGCGGAGCGACGGCGAGCGACGACGCCACCGCGCCCTACGAGATCGGACCGCTGACGATCGGGGTGCTCGCGGGCAAGACGATCACCCCCGCCGAGCTCGCGGCAGGGGGCGAGGCGACCGCCGAGCTCACGGCGACCAACACCTCGAACGGTCCCGTGGACAGCCTCACCATCTCGGATCTGGGCTTCTTCGACGCGGACATGGTGTTCGGCGGATTCCCGTCCGGCATCGACTACCCCGCGGGCGCGACAGCGGGAACCATCACCTGGTACATCGACGGAGTCGCCCAGGCCCCTGTGCCGTTCGCCGACTCCGCGTCTCCGGCCCCGCCGTCGGGGACCGTCACCGGGTTCGTCATCGAGTTCACCGGGGAGATCCCCGCGAACACGGCTGCCACGATCGACGTCGCGATCGACCCCTCCCTCTCGTTGGTGAGCACCGAGGCGCCCACCCATCAGCGCACGAACACGATCGACGTCACGGCCACGAACGACGTGGGAACGGCGGATGACTCCGCCTCCGCCGACATCGCGGTCTACTTCCCGCAGATCGATGTCGCGCTCGACAAGCGGATCAGCCCGAGCGGTGCGGTCGAGCCGGGGAACAGCGTCGTCGCGAGTCTGACCGCCACGACCGCTACCGGTGTGGCGCAGGTCGATCCGACGCAGATCGTCGTCGAGGACACCTGGCGCGAAGACCAGGTCGACGACTTCTGGAACGCCTTCGACCTCGTGGGCATCGCCCCGACCCAGGTCCCGCCGAACACCACGGCGACCGCCGAGTACCAGCGCGCGGACGGCACCTGGGTCACGCTCGCCACGGTGAGCACGGGAGCGACCGCGCAGACGTTCCAGATGAGCCGCGCAGAGTTCGCAGCCGCCCTCACACCTCCGGACACGCCCGCAGACGTCACCGGCATCCGCTTCACGTTCGACAACCCGGACGGCTTCGCCCAGGGGTTCAGCGTCGAGCCGCACCTCGTCTTCGAGGCGCGGACGGACCTGCGCGACGGATCGGGCCCCACCGACCCGCGTGACGATCCCGAGGACGAGCAGTCGGCGCAGCGACCCACCGTGTACGAGAACGAGGCCACGGCGCAGAGCCACGGTGAGGTCGACGGTCTCCCCGACGGCATCGACAGCGACGTGGTCACCGATCAGGACACGATCGGCGTCCAGACGCCGGCGACCGGCGAAGGCTCGGGCGTCGACGCCGAGAAGCGCTGGGTCGAGACCGGCGACAAGACCACCGACGTCGACTTCGTCGATGCGCAGTCCGGCGCCATCGTGTCCACGCGCAACGAGTGGCGGACGGGGACCCCGGGGATCGACGTCCTCAATCTGACGGACCCTGCGACCGCACCCGATGCCGATCCCGCCGGTGCGGCGACGACTGTCTTCCAGGCGTTCGATCTCCTGAGCATCGACCCCGTCACACTCGCCGACGATCCGCTGCTGGCCTGGGACGACATCACCGAGGTCTGGCTGTTCGTCGACGGCTCGTGGACGCCCATCGCTTCGCCCGGCGGTTCGTGGATGGGAGCGGACGGGTTCATCGGCTACACCCTCACCCCGGAGCAGACCGCGGGAACCACCGGCGTGCGGCTCGTCTACCGTCCGGATGACGCCGCCCGCGCTGCCAGCACCGACCCGACGCGGCCGGAACCCGGCTCCGGGCTCGCCACCTCGGCCGTCGGACAGTACCGACCGACATTCCTCACGTGGGAGCTGCGCAACGTCGTGCGCGATGAGAGTGCAACCGCCGACCGCTGGGTGAGCGCCGACCAGACCTTCAACGACGCCGACCCGGGAGTCGTCTGGAACACGCTGCGCGGGGACTGGACCTCGGCGGCAGGGAACGGCAGCGATACGGAGCGCGACAACATCACGCTGATCGATCAGCCGCCGCTCGTCTCCGTCGACAAGACCGTCACGCCGGCGACCGTGACGATCCCGGAGTCGGCTGACGTGGACCCCGCGAACTATCCGACCGTGACGTTCGACATCGCGGCAAGGAACGACAGCACGGCCCGCGCCTCGTACGTGCGCGTGACCGATCCGATCCCGTGCGCACCCGGAGCGGCGGACCAGTGTGTGAGCGCAGCCGATGCCTGGGCGGATGACCCCTTCGACGGCGCCGACTACGACGCGGGGTCGAACCCCTACGAGCGGCTCGACGTCCTGTCGCTCGCGTTCAGCTACCCTGCCGATCAGGTCGACCCCGCGACATCCACCGTCACGCTGTGGGACCGCGCCGCCGACGGCACCCTGAGCACGCGCACGATGTCCGTCACGGCAGCGGCGGCGCTCGCTGAAGCCGACCTCGCGACCGTGGTCGGTGTCAGCGTCGTCTTCCACGGTATCGACCCCGAGACCGACGGTGGAAGCATCCGTGCCGGGGAGGATCTCGGTGTGCAGATCGAAACGCGCGTGCGACAGTACGAGCGCTCGGATGCCGGCCAGCTGGTGGAGCCGGGCACCGTCGCCAACGACGTGATCGCCCAGTCCTACGATCCGGTGCTCACCCCGTCCGGTTCGGCGTCCAGGCCCAATGACACGGCCAGGGACACGGTCGAGTTGATCGGTGCGCTCCTCGATGTGACTCTCGCGAAGACCATCACACCGGACTCGATCCTCGAGACCGAGTTGGCGAACCCGGTCACCGTGGCGCTCGATGCGACGGACGGCGTCTCGACGGCCGCCACGCAGCAGGTCACGATCACCGATGCGGACGCCGACTTCTGGAACACCGTGCGCCTCGCCCCCGATCCGGCACTGAGCGTGGTCCTCCCCGCCGGCGCCGATCAGGTGCGCATCGACGCCCTCGTCGGGACGACCTGGGCGGAGGGCGTCTTCGCTGCGACGGCCGCTTTGCCCGCCGGAGTCGATCCGGCGACGGTGGTCGGGGTGAGGGCTGTGTTCCGGAACGCCGCGGGCGACGTGTTCTCCCGCAACGCGCCGCCGGACGACTGGACTGCTCAGCTCTCCTTCGACGTCGTGGTGCTCACCACGCAGCGAGACGGGTCGCCCCTGGTGCTGCCCGCCACCGTCCCGAACACGGCGACCGCGGAGAGCGCGAGACTCGACGGCCTCTACCCCGCGGCAGAAGACCAAGGCGATGCCGAGCTCGCCATCGACCCGGGAACCCACCAGCTCGACGTCGTGAAGTCGCAGCCGGGAACGAGTCACGTGGTGTCCATCGGCGCGAGCCTGCCCTGGACGCTGCAGTTCACCAACACGGGAACGGGCTTCGTCACGATCGACCAGCTCACCGACCAGCTTCCGCAATACCTCGACTGGGACTTCTCACCGCCCACCTATCAGACCTCTGCGGGAGGAACGCTCTCCACCGATGTGTCGGCCCTGATCGACGACACGGGCAAGAACGTGACCTTCACCTGGCCCGAGGGGGGTGACCGCATGTCTCCCGGCGAGGTCTTCACGATCACGGTCAACCTCGTGCTGGCTCCCGGTCTCGCTCTCGATCAGTTCACGACCAACACCTTCGTCGTGACCACCGCTGAGGACCTCGACTCCTGCACCAATGCCTCCGGCAACGGCGAGGGCACGATTCCGGATCTCGCCGCCGATCAGTGCGGGACGACGAACTACGTGCAACCGTCGCCCGGTGGCGCGCTCGCCGCATACAAGTACGTCAAGGGAGAGATCGACGGCGATCTGGTCGATGGCCAGGTCAATCTGAACAATCCGGACGCCGCCTGCCCGCTCGACCCCGATGGGTACACGCGCACACCCTGCGCCGCGTACACGGCCGTGGGTGCGACCGACGACTGGCGGCTGTCCGTCGTGAACGGGGGCACCGTCGGGTTCCCGACCGTGTCGATCGTGGATCCGCTGCCGAGGATCGGGGACCGGCTGCTCGCCACCGGCACAGCGCGCAACAGCACCTACGCGCCGGTGCTCCTTCCCGACTCGCTCACCGCGAATGTGCTGCCCACCGGTGCGGTGTTCACTCTCGACGTCACCACCTCCGCTTCCCCGTGCGTGGGTACCGGACCCACTTCTGCGTGGTTCGACGACCTGCTCTGCGACACCACGGCCACATGGACTCCGGCCGACTCCTACGGCGGAGCGTGGGAGGACGTCACCGGCATCCGCGTCACGATCGACTTCACGGGTACCGCCTCCGGTTCGTTCGGCCCCGGCGACGTGCTGGCTCTGCACTACGAGACGCAGAACGTGCCGGAGTCCGCCACGTACCCCGACCTCGCCCCGATCGCCGTTCCCGATGCGGGCGGCATCGCGTGGAACCAGATGGGTGCCGTGGGGACCGACGCCGGGGGCCGGGAGTACTCGGTGGCCCCTGTGCAGGCCGGGGTCCTGCTGCAGGACGGTGATCTCGCGGTGCAGAAGGTCGTGGTCGGCGACACCGGGCGGGCGCCCACCACGTTCGACTTCCGACTCGAATGCTCGGTCGCGGGAATCCCCTTGGCACTCCCCGCCGACGGGATCGTCACCGTCTCGGACCAGAGCCAGCTGAAGGGGCGGCTCGACGCTCTGCCACTGGGCTCGACCTGTGTGGTCTCGGAGACCGGAGACGTCGGAGCCCACGGCGAGCAGTCCCGAGTCGGAGACGGTCAGACCGTGACGATCACGACACCCTCGGTGGCGGGCGCGGAGCCGCCGACAACCCAGACGGCATCCATCACCAATGTGTACCCGATCCTGCCCCCCGACCCGGTCGTGCCCCCCGGGCCGCTACCGGACGGTGGCGGCGGGCTCCCGACGACAGGGGCGGACGGAGCCTCCGCGTCGCTGCTGGCCGGTATCGGGGCGCTGCTGCTCCTCGCGGGAGCGGTCCTGATCCGCCGTCGACGAGGTGCCGTGAGCTAGGCCCTGGGCGTCAGGTGCACGAACCGTCGATGTCGCAGGACTCCCCGTTCCGTTCCGACCCGCCGGGGATCGACGGGGCGGAGTGGGGAGTCGGTTCGGCGAGGAGTCGCCCCAGATACGCCCCGAGCGCCAGCTCGTCCACGGCCCCGAACGCGATCTGCCGCACACGCCCCTCCCTGTCGACGATCATCATCGACGGTGTTCCTCTGAGGCCGTAGCGCTGCGACCACCACGACCCGTCCACGGAGTGATTCCGGGCTGACCGGAGCGCTGTTCACCCATTCCGATACGTCGAGGGTGAACACCGCGGTGTCGATGGTCGACTCAGACACGCGCGTCGTCCTCGCGTAGCGGCAACCGCTCGGCGACGTACTCGGTGAGGTCTGCCAGACGGTTCGAGTAGCCCCACTCGTTGTCGTACCAGGCCGAGACCTTCACCTGATCGCCGATGACCCGGATCAGTCCGGCATCGAGGATCGACGAGTGCGGGTCGGCGACGATGTCGGCGGAGACGATCTCCTCCTCGGTGTAACGGAGGATCCCCTTGAGCGGACCTTCGGCGGCGGCGCGGTAGGCGGCCTTCACCTCATCCACCGTCACGGGCCGGGAGGCGGTGACCGTGAGGTCGGTGATGGATCCCGTGAGCACCGGCACCCGCAGCGCGAAGCCGTCGAGCTTGCCCTCCAACTCCGGGATCACGCGGCCGATCGCCTTGGCCGCCCCGGTGCTGGTCGGCACGATGTTGACGCCAGCCGCCCGCGCGCGCCGCAGGTCGGAGTGCGGGCCGTCCTGCAGATTCTGGTCGGCGGTGTACGCGTGCACGGTCGTCATCAGTCCGGCCTCGATCCCGAACGCTTCGTGGAACACCTTGGCCACAGGGGCGAGGCAGTTCGTCGTGCAGGAGGCGTTCGAGATGATGTGGTGGCGTTCGGGATCGTAGGTGTGCTCGTTCACGCCCAGCACGAAGGTTCCGTCGTCACCGGTGGCCGGGGCCGAGATGATCACCTTCCGGGCTCCTGCCTTCACGTGTTTCGCGGCGAGCTCGGCCTTCGTGAAGAGCCCGGTGGACTCGATCACGATGTCGACGCCGAGCTCGGCCCAGGGCAGGTGGAGCGGATCGCGCTCCGAGAACACACGGATCGCCTGTCCGTTGACGAACAGGTGCGTCTCATCATGCTTCACGGGTCCGGCCAGGGTGCCGTTCGCCGCGTCGTACTTGAGCAGGTGCGCAAGCGTGCGCGTGTCGGTGAGGTCGTTGACGGCGACCACCTCGACATCCGATCGCTTCGCGAGCAGGGCTCGAAAGTAGTTCCGTCCGATGCGACCGAAGCCGTTGATGGCGATCTTCGTGGTCATGATGCTCCCTCCTGTGCCGGGTTCCGGCGTGGTGCGACTTTTGGCCTATGCCAAAAATATCACGGCCGGAAGAAGTCGGCACGGATCCGTGCACCCGACAGCGGAGACGGCTGCGAGATCCCATGCCGGAATACCGAGGGGCCGGGAGGATCCGAGAGCCGATGATGATGATCGATCAGAAGAGCAATGGGAGGGGACGTTCATGGCCAGGAGCCGAGGTTTCGTCGACAGCATCGTGCGCTATCCGGTGAAGGGACTCTCCGGCGTGCCGGCTCCCGACCCCGTTCGTCTCGATCCCGGTCGGGGCCTGCGCGGGGACCGGGCATTCGCGATAGCCCGCCGCGACTCGACTCCGAGCGCCACGGGATGGCTCTCTCGCGAGCACTTCTTCCACCTCGCCCGCCACGAGCACCTCGCCCGCATCTCACTCGGCCTCGTCGAGGACGGCTCCGACTCCCCCACCCTGGTCGTCGAGACATCGGAGGGTATGGCGCGAGGAGGGCGAAGGTCCTCGCTCTCCGGCGAGGTCGGGGCGTTCGATTCGGCTGCCATCGACGACCTCCTGCGTCGAACCCTCGGGGCGGATCATGGCGAGCCCCGCCTGGTCGAGGCCGCCTCCGAGGGGCTCTGGGATTGGGAGGACGCGCATCTGTCGATCATCAACCTCGCGACCCTCGAGGAGCTGGAGAGGGAGACCGGTGTTCCCGTCGATCGTCGCCGCTTCCGAGCCAACCTCTACCTCACAGGGCTGGCCCCGTTCGAGGAGTTCGAGCTCGTGGGAGCTCGCATCCGCGTCGGGGAGGTCGAGCTCGAAGTCTTCCAGCCGACCGACCGCTGTCGCGCCACCACTATCCGCCCGGTCGAAGGGGTGTCCGACCTCAATGTGCCCGCGCTGCTGGCCAGCCGCTACGGTTACGCATTCTGCGGCGTCTATGCACGGGTCATCGGCGGAGGCACCGTCCGTGCGGGTGACGCGCTCCGCGAGGAGCCCGGGGCCGTCGCACCTCTGGAGGGCAAGCCCGGGTGGCCGCGCGCTGCCCGGGTGCTGGCCAGGGAGCACGAGTCCGATGACGTCGTCAGCCTCTGGCTCTCGGACCCCCTCGGCCTGCTCACGACCGCACCTCCGGGAACCCACGTGCGGGTGCACCTTCCGGACGCACCGACTCCCAACTGGCGGTCGTACACGATCTCCGGAACCGCACCGGGGCGGTTCCGCATCAGCGTGAAGCGGGACGGGCGGGTGTCGACGATGCTGCACGATGCCCGTGAGGTCGGCGAGACGATACTCGTCTCGGGGCCCCACGGCGTCGGGGGCGACGATGCATCGAGAGATCTCCTGTTGGTCAGCGGAGGAATCGGTATCACTCCCAGCATGGCTCTGCTGCGCTCGCGTGTCGCGCGACGCGGAGCAGGTCGCATACGGGTCGTGCACAGTGCGCGCAGTTCGACGTCCCTGCCGTTGTGGGCGGAGGCATGCAGGGCGGTCGCCGAGCTCGCAGACGCGACGGCACAGCTCCATGTCACCGACACGCCGGTGCCGGAGAGCTGCGACGGTTTCACGGCCAGCGAGGGGCTGATCGACGCCAAGGCCTTGGCGTCCATCGTGGCCGACCTGGATCTCGACCATGCGGATGCCTCGGTATGCGGTCCGCCGACGTTCGCTGCCGACATGCGCGCCCTGCTCGTGCAGTCGGGGTTCGCTCCCGAGCGCATCCACGTCGACCTCTTCTCCTCTCCGGCGAGTTCGGAGTGGGGGCCGCCGCGCGTGCCTCGCGCCGACGTTCCACTGCGCATCGATTCCGCTGCGGGCTCGTTCGTGTGGGAGCCTGCGGCGGGAAGCCTGTTGACCGCCGCCGAGAGTGCGGGTCTCGATTGGCCGAGCGAATGCCGCGTCGGAGTGTGCGGTACTTGCGTGCGTACCGTGACCCACGGCGAGTTCGAGTATCTCAACGAGCCGTTGTGCGAGCCGGGGCCAGGGCGCATCGCCGTCTGCAGCGCTGCACCACTGACCCCTCTGCATCTGGACGGCGCACCTGCCGGAACGTGAATCCGGAGGCGTCCGGCCGGCTCAGCTCAAGAGCACCACGAGGTAGACCGCGAAGGTCACCAGGTGTGCGGCGCCGTGCATCGCCGTCACGCGTTTCGCGGCGAAGGTCGTCACCGACAGCAGCAGTGTGACGCCGAGCATCAGGAGGTTCGCCGGCGATTCCGCGAGCACGACCGTCTGGCCGGTGAACATGCCGATGATCAGCACGGCGGGGATCGTGAGTCCGACGGTCGAGACGAGTGCGCCGTGGCAGAGGTTGTTGACGCGCTGAGCTTCTCCGCCGAGAGCGGCGCGCACCGCGGTGATCGACTCGGGAAGGAACACGATGCCTGCGATGAGCACGCCGGCGAGGGCGACCGGAGCGCCGAGACGGCCCAGCCCATCGTCGAGCAGCGCCGCCATGTCGTGGGACAGGAGCACGATCGGGATGACGGTGACCACCAGCAGTGCCAGCCGGACGAGGATCTCCGTGCGATGCTCGGCGAGAACCTCACGGATCCCGCCATGCTTCTCTGTCGTCTCCTGGCGTTGCTCGGTCTGCTCCTGGCGTTGCTCGGTCTGCTCCTGGCGTTGCTCGGTCTGCTCCTGGCGTTGCGGACTCTGCAGCAGGCGTGGGTCGACCTCGGTGAAGTCGCCTGCCTGCGCGCCCATCTGCCGATAGAGGAAGAACGCGTAGAGCGCGAGGGTGAGCACGATGATCGGGATCTCCTGCGCCACCGTGTAGGACCCGTCCGTGCCGATCAGGGCGGGGAGGCCGAAGGCGAACGCGACGAGAACGACCAGCATGGACAGGTACGCGGAGGTGCCGGTGCGGTTGTGGGCCATGCCGCGGTGGCGGAGTCCGCCGACGAGGAGGGCGAGTCCGATCACGAGGTTCAGGATGATCATCGCGACGGCCATGACCGAGTCGCGGGCGATGGTCGCGTGCTCACCTGGTCCGAGCATGACGGCCGAGATCAGGATCACCTCGATCATCACGATCGAGAGCGTCAGGACCAGCGAGCCGTACGGGTCGCCCAGTCGATGCGCGAGTGCTTCCGCCTGCTTCACGACGCCGAACGCGCAGACGAGGATCACCGCGATGATGACAGCGAGCGCGATGATGAGCACCGGGGTGGCCACGGGAGGCGCCAGCACCGGGTGGAGGAGAAGGAGGGCGGCGAAGGCTCCCCATCCCAGGACGACACGGACGATGTCCGTCGGGCCGATCAACGTCTTCAGTTCCGTGCGTGACATCGCCGGACTCCTTCGAGGTGGGGTCGTCCCCGTCGAGTCCCACAGTCGGAGGTCGTCCTCCGTGGTTGTTCTCAGGCGTTCAGTCTATCAAAAATTTCCCGGTCAAGAGGAAATTTGACTTCCCCCGGGTTCTCACTATGGTCGGAGGTTACGCCAGCCACTGAAGGGGAAGCGAGACACCATGTCCGGAAAGACCAAGAAGGCACCGCAGCTCACACTCAAGGAGAAGCGAGCCGCGAAGCGCGAGAAGAATGCGCCGGCCGAGTTCATCAAGCCCCGCAAGGGCGCGAAGGGCTGAGCGGACTCGACCCGGTGGGCGCATCGCCGAGTTCTGCGCGATGCGCCCACCGACCCAGACGCCATCGAGCCTCTATGCCTGTAGAGCCGGGTTACCCCGCCGTCGCTCGGGTGTCAACGGTCCTGCATCCCGGCGGATTCCGTTCCACTCTGGTCCTCCCGACGAGAGGAGTGCAGGATGTCGAATCCCGACGTGTATCCCACCGAAGGCGAGCAGCCGGAGACACAGGGCGAAGACCCTATCGAGGCGGAGCTGGGCGAAGAGGGCCAGGGCGACCTCGCTCCGGAAGACGAGGGCGCGGGCCACAGCGGTGACGCTCCCGCCGACCTCAGGGACGGCACCGAATGAGTGGGGGCGAGGGACCGCGTCCGGAGGCAGCGGACTCACCGGTCGAGGGCGACGCCGAATCCCGGATCGCCGAGCACCTCGCCGAGCGAGGGGGCGACCGGCCAGCGCACTCGGGAGACGTGCCGGCTGGAGGAGCGGGTGCCGACTCCGGTGCCGCGTCGGCGGTCGGGGTCGAGCCCGGATCCCGCTCGTCGGTGCCTGACGAGTCGACGCACAACGACGACCCGGGTATCGGCACCCGTCGGCCCGATGTCGATGAGGCGACTCGCGAAGACGGAGACCCCGGCCGCCGCGCCTGAGGTCTCCGTCCTTCGCCTGACTGCCTCGCCTGACTGCCTCGTCTGACAATCGCGCCTGTCAGGCTCGCGTCACACCGTCGATGGGCGCAGCACCACCTTGATGCAACCGTCTTCCTTCTTCTGGAAGGTGCGGTAAAGCTCAGGTGCGTCGTCGAGGGGCGCACTGTGCGTGGTGAGGTCCATCACGCCGAGCGGGTCGGCGATGTCCTCGACCAGGGGCAGCAGCTCATCGACCCAGTTCTTCACGTTGCACTGCCCCATACGCAGGGTGATCTGCTTGTCGAACAGTGTCTTCATCGGCATGATGTCGGCGTCGCCCGCGTACACCCCGCTCAGCGATACGGTCCCTCCGCGGCGGACGGTGTCGATGGAGGCGTAGACGGCGGCCAGACGATCGACACCCGCCTTGTCGAGCAGCTGTCGCGCGGCCGGGTCCGGGAGTACGCCCACCGCCTTCTGCACGAACTCCACGCCCGCGTTGCCGTGCGCCTCGAGTCCCACGGCGTCCACCACCGAATCGGCACCGCGACCGTCGGTCAGGTCCCGCAGCTCATCCACGATCGTGTCGGTGAGGTCGAACGTCTCGATGCCGTGGCGCTCCGCCATGGCCCGGCGCTCCGGCACCGGATCGACGGCGAGCACCCGGTGCCCACGGTGCCGTCCGATGCGGGAGACGAACTGCCCGACCGGGCCGAGCCCCATCACCACGAGGGTTCCGTCGTCCGGCACCTGTGCATACTCCACTCCCTGCCACGCGGTGGGAAGGATGTCGCTGAGGAACAGGTAACGCTCATCGGGCAGGTCGCTCGCGATGGGGATGTGGTTGTAGTCGGCGAGGGGCACCCGCAGGTACTCCGCCTGTCCGCCGGGGACCTGCCCGTACAGCTTCGTGTACCCGAAGAGGGCGGCTCCGCTGCCGTACTCGCGCACCTGGGTGGTCTCGCACTGCGACTGGAAGCCGCGTCGGCACAGGTAGCACTCTCCGCATGCGATGTTGAACGGGATGACGACGCGGTCTCCCACGGCGAGGGTCTTCACGTCCGCACCCACCTCGACGACCACTCCCATCGGCTCGTGGCCGAGGATGTCGCCGCGATCGAGGAACGGACCGAGCAGCTCGTACAGATGCAGGTCGGAACCGCAGATCGCCGAGGACGTGACCCGGATGATCGCATCCTCCGGCTGCTGGATGACCGGATCGGGAACCTCCTCCACCGTCACCGTGCGCTTGCCCTGCCAGGTCAATGCCTTCATGATGTCCTCCGATCATCGGTCTTCGTCGTCCGCTCCACGCTCCTCGTTCCCGCAAGGACCGGCCACCGGGTTGACAGTTGCCGATCGACGTGCGGACGCGCGTCTCAGTGGAACGGACAGCCGCGGGTCGATCCGCTCTTGCGCACCGCACCACCCGATGCGGGTCTGGTCGGCAGTCGTCGCCGATTCACCTCGAGTCCGGTGTCGAGGATGTCGAGACGCGGATCGCTCAGCACGGCGATCGCCGCCGAGAGCCCGGCGATCACGAGCTTCTCGCCGGGGCAGCGGTGCCCTGTGGGGACGTCTGACCCACCCTGCGGGATGAAGGTGCGGATCGACTCGTGATCTTCGACGTCGGTGAAGCGCTCGGGTGCGAAACGATGCGGGTGGGCCCACGATCGTTCGTCGGTGTCGGTGCCGAGGATGTCCAGCACCACGCGCCCGCCGGCCGGCACCCGCACATCGCCGATCTCGATGTCGACGATCGCGCGCCCGGGCAGCATGGGCACGAACAGCGCGGTGCGCCGCACCTCCTGCGCGAACATCACAGCCAGCGGCCCGTTCACCAGCGCATTCCGTTCGACGGTCTCGGCGGCGATCCGCTCGCGCCATTCGGGCCTGTCGTGCAGTTCCTTGGCCGCGAAGGCCACGAAACGCGCCGCGGCGATCATCGGGCGGATACTGTTCTGCAGCTCGATGCCGGCGAGTCGGGCAGGAAGCAACGAGCCGTCCTGATCGCGATGGGCAGCCCACTCGGCCAGGGCCGTGCCCTCGTCGGCCCGCAGCGAGCCGGCGCGGACGGCAGCGACGAGGCGTGCCGCGTGCCGGTCTGACCACATCCTGTTCACGAAAGCGGCCACGTACTCGGGCGAGTAGGGCACGCCGAAGCCGTCGACGATCTGCGCAAGCCGTGCCGCCCACCGGGTCTTCGCTGCCGGGGTACCCGGGAGCCCGGCCCAGCCCATGATCGCGCGACCGAATGCCCCGACGGCCGCGTCGTACGCACTGCGCGTGCCGCCATCGAGCCAGGCCTCCTCCTCAGCTCTCCACTCGCGCTCCAGCCAGGGCGTCAGGCGCGCGACCTGCGCATCCTCGTAGGCCACCTCGACGAACGTCGCTTTGCGGTGTCGGTGCGCCGCCCCGTCGAGGCTGTGCACGGATCCGTGCCCGAACAGCGTCTCCTGGACGAGCTTCGGCATGGCGCCGTGGCGGGCGATGCGCGCCTCGTCATAGAACAGGTCGATGCCCTCGACTCCCCGCACGAACACCGCGTCGTCTCCGAGCAGTCGCATCGGAGCCGACCGTGCACCGGGCTCCGCACGCCGCCAGATGCGTGCGCCGAAGTCGTAGCCCCGGGTGAGGAGCGAGGGCGAATCGTCGTGGACGACCGCAGTGACGGCCTGCACCACGCGTGAGCTCAGTCTCTGGAACATGCTCCGACCGTGCCAGGCGGCGCGTGATGACTCCAGGGGGGAGCGCTCCGGATCGGAGTGTGCTATCTCCGTCGGATCCGCGATGTCAAGCGGCTCCCCTGGCGCCCGGATCCCGCGCAGAATGATCCCGCAGGAGCAGACGGCGCTGCAAGGAGGAGACATGGCGACGAACACCCGTGACCTGGGGTGCACGACGGATGACGTGTTCCGCGTTCTCGCGAACGGCTGGCTGTACCCCGCGTGGGTGGTCGGCGCTTCCCGCATGCGCGATGTCGACGGGACGTGGCCGGCGGTGGGTGCGCAGTTGCATCACTCCGTCGGGGTCTGGCCGGCGCTGCTCGACGACACGACCGAGGTGCGCGAGTGGGATCCGCCGCGGCGGATCGTGCTCAGGGCGCGCGGCTGGCCCATGGGCGAGGCGACGGTCACGCTGCGGGCACGCACGACCCCCACCGGATGTCAGGTGCGTATCGATGAGGAGCCCGTCGCAGGGCCCGCGGCGCTGATCCCGCAGTTCCTGACCGCCCCGATCCTGCGTTGGCGCAATGCCGAGACGCTCCACCGCCTGTCCTACCTCGCGGAGGGGCACGCCGACTGAGTCCGCTCAGTCGGGCGCGGACTCTCCGGCGAGGGCAAGCGCGACCGCGGCATCCACGTGCAGCGCCGTCGTCGGGAACACGGGCACCGGTGCGTCGCCGGACGAGATGAGCAGCTCGATCTCGGTGCAGCCGAGGATGATCCCCTCTGCGCCGTCGGCCACCAGGCTCTCGATCACCTCCGTGTAGCGTCGACGGGACTCGTCGCGGATGACACCGTGCACGAGCTCGTCGTAGATGACGGCGTGCACCAGGGCGCGATCCTCCACGCCGGGGATGAGTGTGCGGACTCCGTGCAGCGCGAGCCGTTCCGCGTAGAACGGCTGCTCCATCGTGAACGCCGTGCCGAGAAGCCCGACGGTCTGCAGACCCGCAGCGGTGATCGCCTCGCCTGCGGGATCGGCGATGTGCAGGAACGGGATCCCGACTGCCGCGCGGATGCGGTCGGCGACCAGGTGCATCGTGTTGGTCGCGAGCACGAGAAGCTCCGCACCGGCACCCTCCAGCGCCGCGGCGCGCGACGCGAGCAGATCAGCGGCGGCCTCCCAGTCGCCGCGCGCCTGCATCGCCTCGATCTCCGCGAAGTCGAGCGAGTCCAGGAGGATGCGTGCCGAGTGATGGCCACCGCGCTGCGCGCGCACCCTTTCGTTCGCCAGCCGGTACCACTCCAGCGACGACTCCCAGCTCATCCCGCCCAGGACACCGATCGTCTTCATCGACGCACCACTCCCCTCTTCGCCGTCAGGCGTTCCCTGCGCGCATGAACTCCTCGGCATCGCGCACCTGCTCGGCGGACGGTCGGATGCCGGTGTAGAGCACGAACTGCTCCAGCGCCTGCAGCGTCGCGACCTCTGCTCCTGTGATCAGGGTCTTCCCCGCCGCGCGAGCCGCGGCGATCAGCGGAGTCTCGGCGGGAAGCGCGACCACATCGAAGACCACGGACGCGGTGGCGATCGTCGCCTCGGAGAACGCGAGCACGTGCTCCTCCGCGCCACCGGCCATACCGATCGGGGTCACGTTGACCAGCACGTCCGCCGTGGCCTCGCCGATCTCCGGCGACCAGTCGAACCCGTACAGGTCCGCCAGCGCACGTCCCCTCTCCTCGTTCCTGGCGACGATGGTCACGCGCGAGAAGCCGGCGTCCCGGAATGCTGCCGCGGTCGCCTTGGCCATGCCGCCCGACCCACGCAACAGCACCGAGCTCGCAGGATCCAGGTGCTCGCGTTCGATGAGCTGCGCGATCGCCGAGTAGTCGGTGTTGTGGGCGGTGAGCACACCGTCGTCGTTGACGATGGTGTTGACCGAGTCGATCGCGCTCGCCGAGGGATCCATCCGGTCGACCAGGGCGATGACGTCTTCCTTGTAGGGCATAGAGACGGCGCAGCCGCGGATCCCGAGCCCGCGGACGCCCGCGATGGCCTGGGCGAGATCGGTGGGGGCGAACGCCTTGTAGATCCAGTTGAGCCCGAGCGCCTCATAGAGGCGGTTGTGGAAGCGCGTGCCGTTGTTGCTGGGCCGTGCGGAGAGCGAGATGCACAGCGTCATGTCCTTGTTGAGCAGAGTCACCGCATCAGGCTACTCGCGAGCGACGGCGCCCGCGGATTCGGGGGAGAGAGGACGACGGAGGTGCCTCCGTGCTGTGCGTCCCGTCTCCGCCCGAAACCTGCGATCCCTGCGGGATCAGTACCCCGACCTTCTCCGATATCGCGTGGACGACAGTCCGTGGCGACATCGCGCATCCTCCCCTATGGTGAAGGTGCATGCACACGGGGATTGATCGTCTCCGTCTCTCCCCAGGAGACGGCGGCCCTCCCCAGGGGCAGACGATCCGTGCATGCGATTGGGCCCTCTCGAGTAGTTCAGTCCCCAATGGGCTACTCGAGGGGGCCGCTATCGTCCAGTGTCGCACCGAAGTTCAGATTTGTCCCCCAAAAGGGGGACAAGAGCGTCGAAAAGGAGCTAAGCTGTTCCTGACGCACCCTCCGGTCGTCTTCGGCCCTCATCGCTCCCCCCGCGGTGAGGGCCACACCATTTTCCGGGCGCCCCAGGCGCCGTGCGGGTCGCGATGCGACTCATGACGGGCGGATGCCGCTCGTGCAACATTTGGATTACCTTCTTGCAGCGGCTATTCCGCTCGGGGCCTCCTCCACTAGCGTTAGCGATGTCGGGGCATCCCTGCGTCGGCTTCTTCATCAGCAGAACAGGCAGTACATGAGCACCCAGGGCACGGTCAAGTGGTTCAACTCGGAGAAGGGCTTCGGCTTCATCTCCCCTGACGACGGAGGCGCTGACGTCTTCGCGCACTACTCCGCCATCCAGTCATCCGGCTACCGGTCTCTCGAAGAGAACCAGCGAGTCGAGTTCGATGTGGCGCAGGGTCCGAAGGGCCTGCAGGCAGAGAACATCCGCCCCGTCTAAGACGGGCGAGACACCGAACTCCCCACCGGATCGCGTCCCCGATGCGTCATCCGGCGGGGAGTTCTGTGCTTTCTGGGGCCGTGACCGCTGCTTCGGCCGGTCCCCGTCAGCGGTAGGACGCAGGATCAGCTCAGCAGCAGCGCGCGCAATTCTGCGACCGAAGCAGCTCGGAACGCTGCGTCATCGCCTTCGTGCCTGTCACTGAAGCCCCACTCGACGAAGATGACGGGGACGTCGTTGGCGTTGCCACCTTCCACGTCATGATGGCGGTCGCCGACAAGTACCGGCCGCGATGTATCGGCGCCGAGCGCGCGCAGCCGACGAAGCGCCTCGGCGACGATGTCGGTCTTCGAGGCGAGGGTCGACTCGTCCGGTGTCGCGCCGACCGTCGTCAGGAACGCGGGGCGCAGTCCGAAGTGATCGACGAGGGCATCGACCTGGTTCTCGGGCTTCGAGCTGGCGGTCGCCTGCGGCACCCCGGCGGCGTGCAGCTCGTTGATGAGCTCGACGATGCCAGGGTAGGTCGCGACATCGGTCGTGTAGCCGTCGGCCTTTCCGAGCGTGCGATAGAAGGCCACCGCCTCGGCGGACTGCTCCGGGGTCATTCCCGCCTGGTCCTGGAACGACTGGAACATGGGCGGACCGATCCAGTGCACCAGCTGCTCGCGCGTGGGCGCGGGGTGGCCGAAGTGCGTGAGCGCGATGTCGAGCCGGCGAAGGATGCCGACGGACGCGTCGACGATGGTGCCGTCGACGTCCCACAGCACGCAGGAGTAAGGGGAGTGAGGCACCCCTCCACCCTATGGCCCGGAAGAGGAGGGTCGCCTTTCCTGCACAGGTGTGCACGAACAGGACTTACTCACGTCTCATGTGAGCACTCTATGTCCCCATATAAGGTCGTGACAACGGCGGATGTGCGAGTGAGAATGGGGGTATGTACGTGTCGGTGGAGATCATCACGATGTTGGCCACGGCCGCGACGCTGCTGGTGGCGATCATCGGCGGATTCGGCTGGACGATCAACCGGATGGATGCGCGGTTCGCGGCGCAGGACGCCCGGCTCGATGCCCGGTTCGCGGCGCAGGACGCGCGGTTCGACGCGCGGTTCGACGCACAGGACGCGAAGTTCGACGCACGGTTCGCGGGTGTCGACGCGCGGTTCGACGCGCAGGACGCGAAGTTCGACGCACGGTTCGCGGGTGTCGACGCGCGATTCGATCGCATCGAGCAGGAGATCTTCGACGTGAAGATCGCGATCGCGCGTCTGGAGGGGCCGACGCCGCGGCTCATCCCCGTCCGTTGAGGCCGTCTGCTCAGAACAGGCGGGGGATGCCCGACTCGATGCCCTTCATGTCGTCGTAGTCGAGCACCAGACAGCGGATGCCCCGATCTTCCGCGAGCACTCGCGCCTGAGGCTTGATCTCCTGGGCGGCGAAGACACCCTGCACGGGGGAGAGGTGCGGATCGCGGCCGAGCAGCTCGAGGTAGCGGGTCAGCTGCTCCACGCCGTCGATGTCGCCGCGGCGCTTGATCTCGACAGCGATCGCCGCACCGTCGGCATCGCGTACCAGCAGGTCGACCGGTCCGATCGCCGTCGGGTACTCGCGGCGCACGAGGGTCGCACCCTCGGAGATGCGCTCGACCTGCTCCGCGAGAAGTCGCTGAAGGTCCGCCTCCACGCCGTCCTTCTGCAGCCCGGGATCGATCCCCAACTCGTGCGAGGTGTCGTGGATGATCTCGTAGATCTGCACACGCAACGCGTCACCGGTCTTCTTGTGGGTGACCCGCCAGACCTCGACGACGCCGGCGCTCGCCTCTTCCTCGCCCGGAGTCTCGTTCGAGAGAGAACACGGGGGACTCATCCAGTTCAGCGGCTTGTAGCTGCCGCCGTCGGAGTGCACGAGCAGACTCCCATCGCCCTTGTGCACGAGCAGACGCGTGGCGAGCGGAAGATGGGCATTGAGCCGACCGGTGTAGTCGACCGAGCAGCGGGCGATGACGAGACGCACCCGTCGAGCCTACTTCGTCGGGAGCGCTGCGTGGTCGCACACGGAGGGCGTGCCGGTCACCGGTCGAGGAACGAACCGATCGCCTCGAAGAGGCCGAGTTCGGTGGCGGCGGAGCGGGCGATGAGGAACCCGATGATGCCGATGATCCAGGCGGTGTTCTCCGCCCCGGTGCGTTCCATCCAGGCGGCGAAGCGTTCGAGCGGCCGTTGCACGAGCGGAGCGGCCACCATCCGCAGCACGAGAAGCACGACCGCGGGGAGGATCATCAGCGCACAGTATCCCGCGAGCGAGAGCACCCGCAGCGGCGTGTCGATCCCGGCTTCCGCGAGCATGGTCATCGCGACGATGTAGGGCAGCATGGTGGCGATCTCGACGAGCCCGGCGGCGATGGCGACGGCCATCACGGCGGTGCCACGGGTGCGCGGGTCGAGGAGTCGCTCCCGCCACCGCGTGATGCGTCCGGGACGAGGAGCAGGATCGGTCGCGATCGCGGATGCGGCATCCGGTGGAGCCATCCGCGAGCCGTTCGCATCCTGCGCGCTCGGCGTCCCTCCCCGAAACGGGATGGGAGGTGCGGATGCCGTCTGCGGTGCGGGCGCCGGCGCGCTCTCGTCATTCTTGCCACCGGTCGGCATCACGAACGCTGTGATGAGGAGTGCTGCTCCGACGAGGAGTCGGACGATCAGTCCCGCGGGCGACGCGAGGAAGTCGGACGCGACGTCG
This sequence comes from Microbacterium sp. 2RAF4, assembly GCF_052115285.1. NCBI lineage: Bacteria > Bacillati > Actinomycetota > Actinomycetes > Micrococcales > Microbacteriaceae > Microbacterium > Microbacterium sp. 2RAF4. The sequence continues at coordinate 1,661,992 of NZ_JBFRGI010000002.1, forward strand.
ACGAGGTTCACCAGACCCCACAGGAACAGGAGGCCGACGACCAGATAGAACGCGGCGATGGTCCCCAGATACAGCAGGATCCGTCCAGCGCGCACCCGCCCCGGATGCAGCAGGAGGAAGACCGGGATGAGGAGTGTGCCGACGCTCAGCCCGTCGATCAGCGCCAGGAGCGCGAGCGACAGGGGGAGCGGCAGTCCGCCGAAGAGTTCCATGCCTCCACGTTCACGGACGCTCCGCAGATACCGGATCGGGCGAAAGTACCGTCCTCGCAGAACCACTCATCCCTTCGTCGGATGCGCGGCGGCGGCCGGCGTGGTTGCATGAGGGCATGCACGAGCAGGTCGAAGGCGGATTCGGCGCCTGGTACCGTCGGCACCGTTGGTGGGCGGACCCGCTGGGTATGGCGATCTTCGCCGTGGTGATGGCGGCCTTCGGATTCCGGGGTATCTGGGGGCCGTTCTCGCTCCTGCAGGAGCCCCCGTCCCCGTGGTGGGCGCTTGTGCTCGCTCTTCCCGCCTGTGCGCTCGCCCTCTTCAAACGGCGCATGCCCGTGACCGTGCTCGTGCTGGTCTCCCTGCTGTTCGTCGCGGACCTGCTCACCGTGGGCGGCCTCGGGACCCTCGTGGTGCTCCTGGATGTGCTGTGGACGGCCGCTTTCCTGGCGGATTCCCGCGGGCGAAGGATGCTGTTGGTGCTGCTGGGGGCGGCGACCGTCACCCTCTTCCTCTGCGCCTGGCTGCTCACCGATGTGTCGTTCCCGGTCGCGTTCCTCATCGGAGTGCAGTTCGGAGCGATCTTCGGCACCGACTACTGGTGGGCCGTGGCGGTCTCCCAAGCGCACGAGCTCGCGGAGCTGCACCGTCAGCGAGCGGAGCACGCCGCCGCGGTCGCCGAGCGGGACCGAGTGGAGGCGGTGCAACGGGAGCGCGAGACCATGGCGAGGGAACTGCACGACGTGGTGGCCGGTCATGTGATGGCGATGGCGATCCGCGCGGAGGCCGCCCTGTCGACCCCGCCCGATCATCCGCAGGACCGCGAGGCCCTGCAGGCCGTGCGCGATGCGGGTCTCGATGCCCATGCGGCGCTGCGATCGATGATCTCCGTGCTCCGGCGCGGTGAGGGGAGCCCCGCGTCCTCGCCGCGGTGGGGGGACCTCGAGGGGATCGTGCAGGAGGCGGAACGCGCGGGACTCACGGTGCGACTCGTCGCCGATCACGTGGACGATGTCGGTTCCGCGCTCGAGCAGGCCGTCATCCGCATCGTGCGGGAGGCGCTGAACAACTGCATCCGTCACGCCAGCGGCGCCGAGGTCGATGTCATCATCCGCAGAAGCGGTCCCGAAGTGCGGGTCGAGGTACGTTCCAGGGGCGGTTCGCCGAGCAGGGCGTCCACGTCCGCGGATGAGGGCTGGGGGTTGCAGATGCTCAGGGAACGGGTCGCCGCGCTGGGGGGCGCCTTCACTGCCGGGCCGGTCGCCGGCGGATGGTCGGTGGAAGGTCGCATCCCGACGGAGGCAGCGGCATGAGCGAGCCGACGGTGCTGCTGGCGGACGACCACGGCGCGATCAGGGCGGGGCTGCGCATCATGCTCGAGGCGCAGGGGATCACGGTGGTCGGGGAAGCGGCGGACGGCGATGTCGCCGTCCGCAACGCCGCGGCGCTGCGTCCCGACGTGGTCCTGATGGATCTGCGGATGCCGGGACGCGACGGGATATCGGCGACGGCGGAGATCGTCGAGCGCCACTTGAGCGACGTGCTGGTCCTCACGAGCTTCGACGAGGACGACCTGGTGTTCGGGGCGATCCGCGCAGGCGCCGTCGGCTTCCTCCTCAAGACGGTGGACGCTCCCACGCTCGGCGGGGCGGTGCGGGCGATCGCGGCCGGCGAAGGTGCGCTCGATCCGCGGGTGACGCGCCGAGCGCTCGCCGCCGTCGCCGAGAGCGCCGCCATGCCGGCACCGGTCAGGCGCCGCGAGGGGATGGTCGAGCTGACGGCCAGGGAGCAGGATGTGCTCGACGGGATCCTGCAGGGGTGGTCGAACGCCCAGCTCGCCGCGCGACTGCGCATCTCGGTCCCCACGGTCAAGACGCACGTCTCGAACGTGCTCACCAAGCTCGGCGCACGCAGTCGGTCGCACGCGGCCGCGCTCGTGCGCGGCCGCGACGACTGACGCTCATCGCTGTGCGACCGTCGTGACCGAGCTCTTCTCGTCGTCGCGGAGCGGACGTGCAGCACCCGAGAACAACCCGGACATCACGACCAGCGCGACCAGGATGAACAGCGTGTTGAGCAGACCGATGTGCTCGCTGATGATTCCGAGCACCGGCGGGCCGCCGAGGAAGGCGATGTAGCCGATCGTGGCGGCCGCGCTCACCCTGGCCGCGGCCTTGGCCGGGTCGTCTGCCGCCGCCGACATGCCCAGCGGGAAGCCGAGCGATGCGCCGATTCCCCACAGCGCGGCTCCGACCAGCACGAGCGGGAAGGTGGGGGCGAGGATGAACAGCAGGATGCCCGACGCGGCAGTGACAGCGAGGATGCGCAGGACCAGGACGCGGCCGAAGCGATCCACGAGGGGACCGCCGAACAGGCGCACGACGGTCATGCCGACCGAGAACACGGCCAGGGATACGGCTCCGGTGCCCTCGGCGAACCCGTGACCCTGCTCGGTGCCCAGGGCGATCCAGTCGTTGGCGCCGCCCTCGGCGAAGGACATGCCGAGCATGACCACGCCGATCAGGTAGGTGCGCGGCTCGCGCCACGCTTCCAGCGCGGTGTGCATGCGGACGCGGAACGCGGGCTTCTCATGCGCCGCAGGATCGAGGGCGGCCTCGCGCACCGGGACCTGGAAGAAGCAGACGATCGCGATCACGGCGATCAGGGCACCCATGATCGCGGCATGGGTCGCGACGTCGAGGGCGAGCTGCGCGGCGAGAGCGCCGATTCCCGCACCGATGACGGTGCCGAAGCTGAAGAAGGCGTGGAAGACCGGCAGGATCGTCCTGCCCATCTGCTGTTCGATCGCGGTCGCCTCGACGTTCATCATCACGTCGACCGACCCGTTGCCGAAGCCGAACAGCACCATGCCCACGATGACGACGGGGACGGAACCGAACACGTTCGCGCCCAGGCCGACCAATACGATGCCGAGCGCGAACGTCAGCATCGTGAGGAGCATCCCGCGCCGGGCGCCGAGACGTGCCATCACCGCGGGACCCGTCGAGATACCGAGGATGGACGAGATGCCCATGCCGAGCAGGATCAGCCCGACCTGCGCGTTGTCGAGTCCCAGCGCCTCCTTGATCCCGGGCACGCGCGACGCCCAGGTCGCGATCGAGAGGCCGCTCGCGAGGAAGATGGCGAAGATCGCCGCGCGCCAGCGCACGAACTGCGAACGAGAGAGGGCTGTTTCCATGCCGGACAGCTTATCGAATCGATTCGACCGTAGGGAAGCGCGGGGAGCTATCCTCGAAGTATGAGCAGCCAGGAGACGCCGCGTCGGCCCACGATCGCCGACGTCGCACGTGAGGCGGGCGTGGCGACCTCCACCGCATCCGTCGTCTTCAGCGGCAAGGCGAACGTGGCCGCCGCGACGAGGGAACGCGTCCTCGCCGCCGCAGCCGATCTCGGCTATGCGGGGCCGGACCCTCGTGCGGCCTCGCTGCGACGCGGGCGCAGCGGCATCGTGGCCGTGGTGCTCGAAGGGCATCTGCGTGCAGCATTCCTCGACCCCGTGACGACCGCCATGATGGACGGCCTCACCGACGGGCTCGCCGACCTGAGCGCCGGCATCCTCCTCATGCGTGACGAGCCGGGGGAGGAGGGTGCAGCCATCACCAACGCCCCCGTCGACGCCTTCGTGCTCATCGGCTGTTCCGGGCGCACGAAGACCTCGCTCGAAGTGGTCGTCGGCCGGGGACTGCCCGTGGTCGTCATCGAAGGCGACGCCGGAGAGGGCATCCCGCGCATCACCCTCGACAACGTCGCAGCCTCTGCCGACGTCGCCCAGCATGTCTACGACCTCGGGCACCGGGACGTGGCGCTGGTCACCCTCTCGCTCGACAGCGAGCGCGAGCGTGCGCTGGTCACGCCCGAACGTGTCGAGAAAGCGACCGTCGATGTCTCCGTGCATCGCCTCGAGGGGATGCGCCGGGTGTTCCCTGACGCGCCGGCGATCTCGGCGTCCGGCAGCTTCATCGATGAGGGCGTGCTGGTCGGCCGCATGCTCCTGACCGACCCTGCCGCGCGACCGACGGCCGTGCTCGCGCAGAGCGATCTGCTCGCGGTCGGCGTCATCCGCGCAGCCGAGGAGCTCGGTCTCCGCGTACCCGAAGATCTGTCCGTCGCGGGCTTCGACGGCATCGAGGTCGACGGACTCGGCGATCTCACGCTCACGACCAGCGTGCAGCCCGCGGTGGAGAAGGGACGCGCCGCGGGGGAGCAGGTCGCCCGCATGCTGCGCGGAGAACCAGGGACGACGCAGCACCTCACCTGCGTGTTCCGAGCCGGCACGACGACGGGCCCTGTTCCGCGCTAGCGGCAGCCTCGCCGCGTGCTCAGCTGTGCTGCGGGCCGAGCGGCAGAACGCGGTTACCGAAGTCGAGGATGCGGTACCGCCCGCACTCGACGACATCGTCGGGGATCGCCGGTGTGGAGAGCTGCCACGCGACGGTCTGGGAGTCCTCGACGAGGAACGAGACTCCATCGACATCGAAGTCCTCGCGGTTCACCAACCACGCGTACGCGTTGAGCTCATGATCGACCTGCACGAGCTGGCGGGGGTCGTCGGCATGCAGCTTCGGCAGGCGCACGGTCCAGAACTGTCCGGCGCCGATGCGATCCGACGCATCGACCCAGTCGGTCACGCAGGTGAGATCGGGGTCGGGCGTCGTGCTCGCTGCGACGAGCCGAGGCACGCTCAGCACTCCGCCGACGAGCAGGAGCGCGGCGGCGGTGGCCGTGAGGGCGCGGGGCACCCGCTCGGGCATCCGCGGGATATGAGGAGCGGCCACGATCACGAGCACGGGTGCGAACGCGAGCGGCTGCAGGTAACGGGCGGCGTGGGTGCCGAGCGCGATGGCCCCGACCAGGACGAGAGCGGGCATCGCCCATGCGACCGTGGCGACGAAGCGGGAGCCGGTGTCTTCGACGCGCACCGTGTTCACGATCGCCCAGCCGACCAGGGCCACGACGATCACGACGCCGAAGATCCCCGCGGGTGTCGCAAGGCGGTCGAGGAGAAGGCCCCCGTAGTAGCCCGCAGACTCCCTCCAGAGTTCGGGCTGGATGTAGCCGGCTCCGGTGTTGGAGATCCATGCTCGAAACGGAATGCGTCCGAGGAAACCCAGGGCGGTCCCGATGACCAGCACGACGAGGATCGTCGCAGTGCGGATGCGTGGTGCCGCGCGAAGCAGCATCACGAGGAGGAGCAGCGAGAGCGGAACAGTGGCCCAGGCGGCGAAGAGGGGATTGGAGAGCGTCGATACGGTGGCAGTCGCCCCGAGTGCGATCAGTGCGCCGATACCGCCCGCGCCGCGGTCCAGAACACGACGGACCAGTCCCACAGCAAGGACGACGGCGACCACGGAGGCGGCGTAATACGTGGTCGTCAGCAGCAGCGAGGCCAGCTCCAGGGCGTCTCGGGACCCCGAGAGATCGGTCATGGCGAGGATCGCGAAGGTGCCCAGCCCTAGCAGCGCGCATGCGACGGGGGCTGTCCCGTCCCGCCGACGCCCCACGGCAACGCGGAGTGCACCGTAGAGGGCCAGCATGTTGACCACGGCATTCACCGTGAGCAGTCCGTTCACATCGAGCCGGAGCGCGGCGTCCAACGCGGTGAACACCGCGGACTCGGGCAGGAACAGCACGCTCGACATCGCCCAGTCAAGAGGTCCGCCGGAGAGCAGCGACTGCGCGAACATCCCCACGACCAGGGAATCTCCGTCGCGGAACAGCAGCTCCGCGCGGGCGGATGAAGCCACCTGAGCGACGGTGATCACCGCCACGACCAGTGCTCCCGACCAGCCCGCGAGCTCTCGCACCCAGACCCGCCGCATGGGCCAACTCTCGCACGATCGTGCAACTGTGGACCGCAGGAACCTCTCGCGCCGGTAAACTGGTCTGACACCCGCCCGCCTGCGCCGAAATGGCCGACGAGCCCTGAGGGAGCCGCGTATATGCTGATGCTCCTCGCTGTGTTCCTCCTCGGGTCGCTGCTGATGCCCGTTCTGGTGCGCTGGCTCGGAGCTCAGGCCTTCGCCATCGCCGCCCTCGTTCCGGCCGCCGCCTTCGTGCAGGCGCTCGTCATGACGCCGCAGGTGCTCGACGGTCCCGTCCCGTTCGAATCCGTCGAGTGGATCCCGCAGCTCGGGCTCAACCTCTCCATGAACATGGACGTGCTCGGCTGGGTGCTCACGCTGATCGTCACCGGCGTCGGCGCTCTCGTGCTCCTCTACTGCCGCTGGTACTTCTACGAGGACTCCGCGGGGGTCGGGCAGTTCGCCGGTGTCCTGCTCGGCTTCGCAGGGGCTATGTACGGACTCGTCCTCACCGACGACCTCGTGATGCTCGTCATGTTCTGGGAAGTCACGAGCATCCTCTCCTACCTCCTCATCGGCCATTACCGTCGGCGCGCTGCCAGCCGTCGTGCAGCACTGCAGGCGCTACTCGTGACGACACTCGGCGGTCTCGTGATGTTCGTCGGCGTCGTGCTGCTCGTCGTCGACACGGGTACCTCGAGCATCCGCGAGATCCTCGAGCTCGCGCCCAGCGGGCCGCTCATCGACGCCGCGATCGTGATGCTCCTGATCGGGGCCATCAGCAAGTCGGCGCTGTTCCCCTTCCACTTCTGGCTTCCGGGTGCCATGGCGGCGCCCACACCGGTGAGCGCGTACCTGCACGCGGCCGCGATGGTGAAAGCCGGCATCTACCTGATCGCCCGCTTCGCCCCGATCTTCGCGTTCAGCACGACATGGCGGCCGATCGTCATCACGCTCGGCCTCGTCACGATGCTGCTCGGCGGAATCCAGGCGCTTCGGGAGACCGACCTCAAGCGCATCCTCGCCTTCGGCACCGTGAGTCAGCTCGGCTTCTTCGCGATCGTCGTCGGCTACGGCACGCAGGCGACCGCCCTCGCCGGTCTCGCCCTGGTCATCGGCCACGCCCTCTTCAAGTCGGCGCTGTTCCTCATCGTCGGTGTGATCGACCGCCAACTGTCGACCCGTGACATCAACGAGCTCTCCGGCGTCGGCCGGCAGGCCCCCGTCATGGCCACAGCGGCATTCATCTCCGTCGCCTCCATGGCGGGGATCGCCCCGACCATCGGCTTCGTCGCCAAGGAATCGACGCTCACCGCGCTCCTCGACGACGCGCAGGGCGGCTCACCGTGGGGTCTCGTCGCCCTGATCGGGATCGTCCTCGGTTCCATGCTGACTGCGGCATATGGCGTGCGCTTCCTCTGGGGTGCGTTCTGGAAGAAGCGCGACGACCAGGGCCAGCAGCTGCCCGACACCGCATGGCCCGATCCGCCGGTGGGTTTCCTGTCAGCGCCGATCATCCTCGCGGGGGTCACGCTCGCCACGGGCATCGGTGCTCCCGCCCTGGACACCGCGCTGCAGGGATACGCCCTCACGGCGACCCCGGGCCTCGATCACGCCGGTGAGGCCGTCGAGGGCCCTGGCCACCTGGCGCTCTGGCACGGCTTCGAACCGGCGCTGGGCATCTCGATCCTGTCGATCCTGTTGGGCATCGGGCTGTTCCTGCTCACCCGCAGGACCGCCTGGGACCGCAAGGCCCGCATCCTGCGCTTCACCGCGGCCGACGTGTACTACTTCGTCATGCGCGGCGTCGACCGCCTCTCGGTTCTCAGCACGACCCTCACCCAGCGCGGCTCGCTGCCCGTGTACGTCGGCACCATCTTCGTGGTGTTCGTCGCCGCCGAGGTCACGGCGCTGATCGCGAGCGACATCGATCGGTACAACCTGTCCCTCTGGCACACCCCGGCGCAGATCGCCGTCGCGCCGATCATGGCGATCGCCGGCATCTTCGCTGTCCGTGCGCGCAAGCGGTACACCGGCGTGGTGCTGGTCTCGGTCACGGGCCTCGGAATGGTCGTGCTCTTCGCGACGAGCGGCGCCCCCGACCTCGCGCTCACGCAGATCCTGGTCGAGACGGTCACGATGGTCACCTTCGCCCTCGTGCTGCGTCGTCTCCCCGCGCGCATGGGCGAGCACAACGCCTCGGTCGGGCGCATCCCGCGCGCGCTGCTGGCCATCGGCGTCGGCGTGACCATGGCCTTCGTCGCGGTCGTCGCGACCCAGTCCCGCGTCGCCGACCCGATCTCTGAGGCGTTCCCGAAGCTCGCGTACGAGATCGGCCACGGCAAGAACGTCGTCAACGTGGCGCTCGTCGACCTGCGCGGCTGGGACACGATGGGCGAGCTCTCGGTGCTCGTGCTCGCCGCGACCGGAGTCGCCTCCCTCGTGTTCGTCACCCACCGGGCCGACCTGCTGGCCGCCACCAAGAACCTGCCGCGAGCCACGCGCAAGGCCGCGCGCAGCCGCCCCCTCGTCGAGACGACCGAGGGCATCCGGTTCCAGACGTCCGAGAACGAGAGCAGCCCACGAGCATGGCTCGTAGGCGGCCAGAAGATGAAGCCCGAGAATAGGTCGATCCTGCTCGAGGTGATCGTCCGCATCCTGTTCCACACGATCATCGTGGTGTCGATCTTCCTGCTGTTCTCCGGGCACAACCTGCCGGGTGGCGGGTTCGCCGGCGGTCTCGTCGCGGGCATGGCGCTGGTGATGCGCTACATCGCCGGCGGTCGCTGGGAGCTGGGAGCCGCCGCCCCCACCGATGCCGGACGCCTCCTCGGCACCGGCCTCATCCTCGCCGTGGGCACCGCCGTCGTACCGCTCTTCTTCGGCCTCGCACCCCTGACCAGCACGTTCTGGGAGTGGGAGATCCCGCTCATCGGACACATGGAGTTCGTCACGTCGACGATCTTCGACGTGGGCGTCTACCTCGTCGTGATCGGACTCGTGCTCGACGTGCTCCGCAGCCTCGGGGCCGAGGTCGACCGTCAGGCCGCCCTGCGCACCACGCCCGGTCCTGAAGGATTCCTCTCGCGGGGCGGGAGGAGCAGCTGATGGACGTCTCCCTCACCCTGATCGTCATCATGGCCATCCTCTTCGCGTGCGGTGTGTACGCGATGCTGGAGCGCAGCCTGACCCGCGTGCTGATCGGCTTCCTGCTGCTGGGCAACGCCACGAACCTGCTGCTCCTGATCGTGATGGGCGTGCCGGGCAACGCCCCGTTCTTCGGCACGGAGGGCGAGATGAGCGACCCCCTCCCTCAGGCGCTCACCCTCACGGCCATCGTGATCACGTTCGCGGTCTCGGCCTTCCTCCTCGCCCTGATCTATCGCTCCTGGCAGCTCGGACAGGCCGACACGGTCGAGGACGACGAGGCCGACATCGCGCTGCGCGAGCGCACGGATGCCGATGAAGACCTCATGGATGACGAGTCCGAGACCGACGATGACGAGGCGACCACGGACTTCGTCGGTGTGCAGACCGCGCCGATCACGGTGCTGCACATGCGGGATCACCCCTCCATCCACGACGATGCGCCGTACGACGCTCCGACCGGGTGGGGGAGCGAACCCTCCGTCGCGGACGAGGGCCGAGAACCGCGCCCCGACGAACCCGATGACCACGACGAGAACGAGGAGGGCAGGCCATGACCGCCCTCGTCCCCCTCCTCGTCGCACTGCCACTGCTCGGCGCCGCCGTCACCCTCGTGTTCGGCAGGAATGCGCGCCTCCAGGTCGTCGTCACCGTCGCGACCCTCGCCGCCGTCTCGATCATCGCCGCCGTGCTCCTGGTCGTCGTCGATTCGGGTGCTCCGCTCGCGGTGTCGGTCGGCGGGTGGCCCGTGCCGTTCGGCATCGTGCTCTACGTCGACCGGCTCGCCGCGCTCCTGGTGCTCATCTCCAGCATCGTGCTGCTCGCGGTGCTGTTGTTCTCCATCGGTCAAGGTGCAGCGGACGGCACCGACGAGACCCCGATCTCGATCTTCAACCCGTCGTACCTGATCCTCGCGGCCGGTATCTTCAACGCGTTCATCGCCGGCGACCTGTTCAACCTGTACGTCGGATTCGAGATCCTGCTCGTCGCCTCCTACGTGCTGATCACGCTCGGCAGCACCGAGTCCCGTATCCGCACCGGCGCGGTCTACATCGTCGTCTCGCTGGTCTCGTCGATCCTGTTCCTGGCCTCGATCGCCATGATCTACGGCGCGCTCGGCACGGTCAACATGGCCCAGATCGCCGAGCGGATGTCGGAGCTCCCCCAGGAGACGCAGCTGGTGCTGCACCTGATGCTCGTCGTGGCCTTCGGCATCAAGGCCGCCATCTTCCCGGTGTCGTTCTGGCTGCCCGACTCGTACCCGACCGCGCCGGCCCCGGTCACCGCGGTGTTCGCCGGCTTGCTGACGAAGGTCGGCGTGTATGCGCTCATCCGCACGGAGACGCAGCTCTTCGCGTCGAACAGCATCGACACCCTGCTGCTGATCATCGCGCTCGCGACCATGATCGTCGGAGTGCTCGGCGCGGTGGCGCAGGCGGAGCTGAAACGAATCCTGTCGTTCACGCTGGTCAGCCACGTGGGCTACATGATCTTCGGTCTCGCGATAGCGACACCCGCTGCCATCGGCGCCACGGTGTACTACATCGTGCACCATATCGTCGTGCAGACCACGCTGTTCCTGGCTGTCGGGCTCGTGGAACGCCGAGCGGGAAGCACGTCGATCCTGCGGGTCAAGGGACTGCTGAAGGTCGCCCCCGTCATCGCTGTGCTGTATTTCGTTCCCGCGATCAACCTCGGCGGCCTGCCACCCTTCTCGGGGTTCATCGGCAAGTTCGCGCTGTTCGAAGCTGCGGCATCCGTCGGAACTCCGATCATGATCGTGCTGATCTTCGGTGGCATCATCACCTCGCTGCTGACGCTGTACGCGCTGATGCGCGCCTGGAACCTCGCCTTCTGGCGCGAGGAGGAGGACTCCACCGAGACCGAGGGCCGCATCTCCTACCTGGGCAACGCCCCCGCGGCAGACGAGCAGCAGGAGCGTCGCCGCATCCCCAAGATCATGACCCTCGCGACCGGAGGCATGGTCGCCGTCACCCTCGCTCTGACGGTGTTCGCCGGCCCCCTGTACGCCCTCTGCGACCGCATCGGCGCCGGGCTGCTGCAGCCCGTCAGCCTCGTGCAGCTGGAAGACGAGGTGGGCTGATGGCGCGTGACACCCGGCGTCACCTCTGGCGCGACATCCGCGTGCAGCTGCCGTTCCTCGCGTGGCTGGTCGTGCTGTGGATGCTGCTGTGGGCGCAGTTCACCGTGCTGTCGTTCCTCAGCGGACTCGTGGTCGCGATCTTCGTCACCCGCGTCTTCCGCCTGCCGACCGTCGCGCTCTCCGGCCGGATCAACCTCTGGTACGCGGCTCTCTTCGTGGTGCAGTTCCTGTTCGCCGTGCTGAGCGGCGCGCTCTCGGTCACGGTGCAGGTCTTCGACTTCCGTCGTCAGCCGGGCACGGCCATCATCGCGGTGCCGCTGCGCTACGCGGACGACCTCGTGATGACGCACGTCGCCGTCGTGTCGTCGCTGATCCCCGGATCGCTGGTCGTGGAGACCGACCGGGACCGTCGGATCCTGTACCTGCACGTGATCGGCGTCCGGAACCTCGACGACGTGGAGAAGCAGCGTGAGGGCGTGCTGCGCTGGGAGCAGCGGGTCGTGCGTGCGCTCGGAGACCCCGCTCAGTATCGTGCCCTCAAGGCCGACGAGCGTGCCGGCCTCGGACTGACGAAGGGCGGTGCCCGATGAACATCCTCCTGCTGCTGATCATGGTGGTGTTCGGCATCGCCGCCGTGCTCGCCCTGATCCGGATCGTGCGCGGGCCGTCGATCCTCGACAGGGCAGTGGCCTCCGACGTGCTCCTCACCGAGGTGATGTGCGTGATCGGTGCCGAGATGGCGATCAACGGTCACACCCGGAACATCCCGGTGCTCCTGATCATCGCGGCCATCGGGGTGTTCGGGTCGATCGCCGTCGCCCGCTTCGTCGCGAGAAGGGACAACACGACACCATGAACGTGTTCGGTCTCATGATCCCCGACGCCGTCATCGACGTGGCGGTGCTCGTGCTCATCCTGCTCGGCGCCGTGCTGTGCCTGTCGGCGGCGGTCGGGCTGCTGCACTTCCGCGATGTGCCTTCGCGACTGCACGCGGCGACCAAGCCGCAGGTTCTCGGTCTGCTCCTCATCTGCATCGCCATCGCGCTGTCGCAGCGCTCGATCGGCGGCATCCTGCTCGGATTCGTGCTGGTCGCTCCGGTGGTGCTGATGCAGTTCGCGACCGCCCCGCTCTCGGCGCACATGGTCGGACGGCAGGCCTACCGCAACGGCACGATCGAGCAGCGCGGTCTCGTCGTCGACGAACTCGCCGAGTCGAAGCAGACCCCTCCCGCCGCCGGCTGACGTTGCCGGCAGGCTGACCTCGCCGGCTGGCCCCGCCGGCGGTGAACAACTCCGCAATTCTGGCGCGCATGTGCACGATCCTGCCGTTCAGGCGTGGATCCGGTGCCACTGTTGAGGAGTTGTTCACGTCTGTCGTGACTCGCACCGAGTCACGACTGTTCCTCCCCATCGGTGGCTGACGCAGAAACGCCCACCGTTCCCTGATCAGGGCGTATGCGTCGCGGTCGACACCGCAGACTGTCTCGGATGAAATCCACGAACGTGCGCGACCGCGCCGCGGAGCTGTTCGTCGAGACCGTCTTCTCGCGCGCTGACCTCGTCGCCTCGGGGATGTCTTGGCGAGAGATCGCCCGGTCCGTCGACGATGGGCGGCTACGACGGTTGCGACGGGACCGATACGCCGCGGACCCGGTTGACCCAGACATTGCCGAAGCCGTCCGGATCGGCGGGCGTCTGTCGTGCGTCTCGCTTCTGGCACTCGTCGGAGTGTTCGTCCATGTCCACGATCGATTGCACGTGCATGTACCCCCCGGGTCGTCGCGGATCCGGGCTCCTCGATCGAAGAGGACGACGCTCCACTGGCGGTCGTGGACTCGTGGACCGTGTCCCGAGCATCTCGTGCCGCTGGCTGATGCGGTGTCGCAGGCGGTCCGCTGTCAGACCCCGCGAGCGGCCGTCGCCACGCTCGACAGCGTGCTGCACCACGGACTGATGACAAGGAACGAGGTGACAGCAATCTTCGACGGACTCCCAGCGCGGTTCCGTCCGCTCCTGGCACTGTCCGATCCATCGGCGGCATCCGGGCCGGAGACGTTCATGAGACTCATCTTGCGCGCACTCGGCGTCGCTTTCGAGACCCAGGTGTTCATCGAGGGCGTCGGGCGCGTGGACTTCCTGGTGGAAGGCTGGCTCATCATCGAGTGCGACAGCAGGGAGTTCCACGAAGGATGGGCGAAGCAGGTCGACGATCGGCGTCGGGACATGGCCGCCGTGGTCCAGGGTTTCGTCACGATTCGTCCTCTGGCGGCTGACATTCTCCGTGCGGATTCGACCGTTCGTCAGACCGTCGCCGCGGTCATCCATGCGCTGGGGCCGCGGTTTCGTTGACGGAGGTGTGATCAACTCCTCAAGATCGGGTGAGAACTCTGCCGAAACAGGGGCAGGAGAGCTTTCGCGCGGAGTACTTGCGGAGTTGTTCACGACGCGGTCCTCACGACGCGGTCCTCACGACGCCGTAGGGGGCGACGGGCGGTCAGGTCGACGGAGGGCCCGCTGGCGTCAGATGCGGGCGGCGAACTCGTGGATCAGGCGTGCCGCGGGCTCGGAGTCGCTGATGAGGGTGCCGTGACCGTGGTCGGGGATGACCTCGAGGTCGGCTCCGGGGATGGCGTCGATGATCTCGCGGCACCAGCTCATCGGTGCCAGCGGGTCGCTCTCTCCGCGCAGCACCAGCACCGGGCACTCGATGCGCACGAAGGCGTCCTCCGGCTCGTGCACGATCGTGGCGCGCATCTTGCGGAAGAGGTGGGGTCCGCCACGGAGGTACTCGCGGGCTCCACGCCAGATGACCAGGGGTCGTTCGCCGATGAGGTCGGTCAGCAGGTAGCGGGCCTGAGCTCCGATGTTCCGTGCCGCCTTGTTCACGGTGGGACCGGCGAGTACCACTCCTTCGACGAGGGACGGATGGCGTGCGGCGAGCTCGGCAGCGATCTGGCTGCCCATCGAGTGACCGATCACGACGACGGGGCCCGAGTCGACGTGCTGGAGGTAGGCCGCGATCAGGTCGGCGTGCCGCTCCATCGTCAGGGTGCGCGTGGGCTCTGGCGCCTCCCCGAAGCCCGGCAGATCGACCGCGATGACCCGTCCATCGAGACGCTGCACGATGTCGAGGTAGACGCTGCGGCCCATGCCGATACCGTGCAGGAGCAGGTACGTGTGCGGCCCATCGCCGAACGTCTCGGCGATGAGGGTCGCACCTCCGTGCTCGAACTCCAGGAGCGTGACGGGGGTGCCCTTGGGGGCGAGGTAGCTGGTTGGCACCCATCCACGCTAGCCGAGCATCCTGGGGCAGTGCTCGGATGCCCCGACCGTCGCGTTCAGTCGGCCGGGCGGAGCACCAGGGTGTCGACGGCTGCGGCCTTCACCGCCTTCGTCGAGTACGCCCAGGGCTTCTGGGCACCTGCCGCCCAGTCGGCGGTCTGATCGGTGTAGTGCTCGTGGAACGCGTGTCCGGAGGAGCCGGTGAGGTGGTTCCAGGTCGAGGCGTCGAAGTCGGAGAGATCGACCACCATCCGCATCGACGGCACCGTCGTCGTCGCATACGAGACGCCGAGCTCCCATCCGGTCGCGTTCACGACGGACGCTCCTCCGCTCGCGGGGAACGGCCCACGATTGAACAGCGCTTCGATCGGGGCGATCCCCGACGAGCCGAGCGTGTCGCTGGTGAGTGTGATCGCGTGCAGGTCACCCCAGTTCCATCGCGAGATCGTGGTCCCCTGCAGGGCTGCGAGCTCGTCGTAGGCTTCCTCCGCCGACAGCGCGAGCATCTGCTCCATCCCGTCGACGTCGATCTGCTCGTTGGTCCAGAGCGGGTCGGATGGATCGGTCAGCATGGCGGAGACGACCGTGAACAGGCGCCCCTGACCATCGATCGGGAGAGGCTGCTCGCGCTCGGCGAAGATGTTCTGCACCAGGTTCGACCAGAGCACGTTCGCATAGGCGGCGGCCGCCGACGATGCGCTGTTCTGACCGTCCCAGGCTTCCAAGAGGTCAACGGCATCGGACGGGCCCGCCCCGGAGACGTCGACCTCGGCCATGGCGGTCGCCAGCTGCGTGCCGATCCACATCTCGTTGTCCATCTGGATGTCGCGCATGTCATCGGCGGTCAGCGGGGCGACGGCTGCCCGCCGCTCGATGAGGTGGGCGATCCGCGCCGCCCGGTAGCCGTAGTCCCAGTCGCGGGAGAGGAAGTAGGCGTAGTCGTCCGTCACGATCGCGTTGTTCGCGGTGACGATGTACCCCGAGTTCGGGTTGTACGACACCGGCAGCTCCTCGAACGGGATGAAACCCGTCCAGTCGTAGCTGCTGTCCCATCCCGGCTGGGGCATCCATCCGTCTCCGGCACCGCGGATGGGAAGGCGTCCGGGGGCCTGATAGCCGATGTTGCCTTCAGTGTCGGCATAGATGAGGTTCTGCGCCGGCACGTCGAAGAGCGAGGCAGCGTATCGGAAGTCGTCGAAGTCCTGCGCGGTGGAGAGCGCGAAGATCGCCGTCGCAGCCGTCCCTGGATCGAGCGCGGTCCACCGCAGGCTCACGGCGTACTCGGCGTCCTCCGACCCGGGGGCGGGAGCGGTCGGCGCGGAGGCCTCGGTGCCGAGCGCGGGTTCGGGGTCATCGGCGACCTCAGTGAAGTCGTCCGTGAGTCCGGAGATGATCGGGCCGTGCACAGTGGAGCGGATGGTCAGATCGATGTCGTCGCCGCCGGCGACCTTGATCGTCTCGGTGCTCTCCTCCAGCGGCACCAGGGCTCCGTCTCGCCAGTACTGGTCGCCCTCGACCCGCTCGACGTAGAGGTCGGTGACGTCGGTGGTGAGGTTCGTGAACCCCCACGCGACCTTCTGGTTGTGGCCGATCACGATGCCGGGCAGCCCGGAGAACGAGAAGCCGCCCACATCGAACGGGCACTCCTCGTCCACGGTCGAGCACTTCAGCTGCACCTGGTACCAGACCGAGGGGAGGGAGGCTCCGAGGTGCGGGTCGTTCGCGAGCAGCGGCATCCCCGTCTCGGTGAGGTTTCCCGAGACGACCCACGAGTTCGAGCCGATGCCCTCGCCCACGTCGCCGACCAGCACGCTCGCGGCCTCGATGACGTTGGAGGTCTCCTCCCAGTCGATGGTGGTGGACGCCTGCTGGACCTCGCCCTCGGTCTCGCCGGGGGTGAAGGCTGCCGGTTCCGCTCCCGTGCCGAGCGCCGGAACGGTCGAGATCTTCGGGACGATCACGGGGTTCTCATCGAACGGGTAGTCGGGGTAGAGCTTCGCCAGCATGTCGGAGGTGGTCGCGGCCCCCGGGGCGGCGCCGTCGGCAGCGGTGCTCAGCTCGGCGGCGAGGAGCGATCGCTCGGTCTCGTTCTCGATGTTGCCGCGGAGATCCCAGGCCATGGCCTTGAGCCAGGCCACCGAATCGGCGGGCTCCCAGGGCTCGGGAGCGTAGTCGGGGTTCTGCAGTCCGATCACGGCGTACTCGAGCGAGAGGTCGGCACCCGAGCGCGAGGCAAGGTAGGCGTTGACCCCCTCCGCGTAGGCCTCGTAGTAGCCCCGGGTGGTGTCGTCCATGGCCTCGACCTCGGCCTCGGCGACCTTGCGCCAGCCGAGCGTGCGGAGGAAGGCATCGGTTCCCGCCTGCGACTCCCCGAACATCTCGGCGACCCGTCCGGACGTCACGTGGCGGCGGAAGTCCATCTCGAAGAAGCGGTCCTGCGCGTGCACGAAGCCCTGGGCGTAGAACAGGTCGTCCGTGGAGTCGGCGGTGATCGTCGGGATGCCGCGGTCGTCGCGCTGCACGGTGACCTCGGCCTGGAGGCCGTCGAGCTCGATGGATCCGTCCGTCTGCGGGAAGGAGCGCTGGATCGTCCAGGTCACGAAGAACGCCGCAGCCACGGCCACCACGACGATCGCGGCCACCACGAGGAACGCGACGCGTCCGATGCGGACACCCAGCGAGGGGCGTGAGGGTGCGGCGGACTCCTGCGAATCGGTCATCATCGTCGAGAACTCTTTCGGGTAGACAGGTGGAACTCAGTCCCACCGAGCCCCAGTGCGCGTGTCAGGGTCGCGCCTTCGCATCATATCCACCTCGGCGCTCGCCGCGAGGTGTTCCGCGGCGAGCACCCGCCTGTGACGAGCACCGCACGGCTCAGCCGATCAGGCTCGGCTGCAGGTCGCGCAGCGTGCGGCGGTGCGTCATCCGGGTCACCCCGATCATCGCGAGCAGCAGCGCGCCGACGAGCCAGACTCCGAGCACTGCCAGATCCCACCCGGCCCGCGCGTAGTCGCCGCCGTACATCAGCTGGCGCATCGCATCGACCACATATCCCAGCGGCAGCACATGATGAAGGGCGGCGAGGGGTGCCGGCAGCGTCTGCCAGGGGAAGGTCCCACCGGCCGTGACGAGTTGCAGCACCATGAGCACCAGCCCGAGGAACTGTCCGACCGAGCCGAGCCACACGTTCAACGCGAGGATGATCGCCGTGAAGGTGGCTGACGCGAAGATCATCACCCCGAGGGTTCCGAGCGGGTGGTCGAAGGTGAACCCGAGCGTGATGGCGAGGATGCCCATGAGCCCGAGCATCTGCACCGCGCCGAGCATCGCAGGGGTCAGCCAGCCGGCGAGCGTGATGCGGACGGGGGAATGGAGGGCCGTGATGGCCCGCCGTGAGATCGGCTTGACGATCAGGAACAGCGCGTAGATGCCGATCCAGGCCGACAGTGCGGCGAAGAAGGGAGCGAGACCGGCGCCGTAGTCCTCCGCGGAGGCGACCTTGTCGCTGGACACCTTCACGGGATCGGCGATCGTGTCGGCCTGACGGGAGCGCAGATCGGGTGTCGAGGCGGGGATGGCGTCCACGCCCTGGGCGAGCCCGTCGCGCAGTTCGGCCGTGCCGGAGGCGAGCGTAGCCAGTCCGTCGCGTAGCTGCGTCGCGCCGTCGTTCGCGGCGGAGGCGCCGGTGGCGACCGTGCCGGCACCGGAGGCGAGCTCGTTCGCACCTGTGGCGAGGGACGCGGCGCCGGCCGCGAGCTGGTCGACCTTGCCGACCGCGGCCTGCACCTGCGTGTTCCCCTCCTGTAGACGCGCGCCCAGCGGATCGAGCCGGGCGAGCACCTGATCGATCTCTTCGGAGGTGAGGCCCTGCTGCGCGAGCGCGTTCGCGATGTCGGAGCGCACCTGCGGCAAGGCGTTCGCGGCCTGTTGCACCGCTGACCCCGCGCGGTCGGCGACGTCGGCGAGCTGTCGGTTGCCCGCGCTCACCTGCTGGGCTCCGCTCGCAAGGCTCCGTGCCCCGGTCGCGAGCTGCGCCGTGCCGTCGGCCAGCTTCGCGGTGCCCTCCGCCAGAGTCGTGCTCCCGGTGGCCGCCGTGCCGGCGCCATCGGCGAGCCTGGTGGCGCCGTCCGTCGCCGTGATGAGTTTGTCGCGCACGTCGCTCAGGCCCGTGAGCAGGCGCTCTGCGGCCTGGCTGCCCACCATCTCGGCCACCGAGCTGCGGATCTTCTCGACCGCCTGCGTGCCCATCGACGACGCGAGGTAGTTGTTCGCGTCGTTGGTCTCGAGATCGATGCGCGCCTGGTGCGGTTCGGTCCCCGCCGCCGAAGTGAGGGCCGAGGAGAAGTCGCTCGGAATCGTCACCGTGAAGTCGACCGTGCCGTGGCGCAGTGCGTCCGAGGCTTCGTCGGCAGACATCAGCTGCCAGTCGAACGCGTTGCCCTTGATCAGGTTCTCCGCCACGTCTTCGCCGTAGTTGACGGTCTCGCCCGTCGCGGGCTCCGTGCCGGTCGTGGGTGCGGGCGCGCCCTCGTCGTCCACCACGAGGGCGACGGGAACCTCGGGGAACTTGGCGTACGGGTCCTGGTTCGCCCAGAGGTACAGACCGCCGTACAGGATCGGCACGCAGATCAGCGCGACCAGGGCGATGATGCCCATCCTGCTCGCTGTCAGTCGTCGGAGCTCGGCGGCGATCATGGCGGGAACCTTCATCGCGTGCCTCCGTTCTCGCGTGCAGGGGTGTCCGCGATGTCGGCGACGGCCTCGTCCACCGGTTCGTCCGACACGAGAGGCTCGACCGGTCCGGAGGCGTTGATCGCGTCGAACTCGTGCATCCGCTCCAGGGCCACGGCGGCGGATCCGCCGACGATCACGAGCATCGCGTAGCCGCGGTCGGCGAACTCCGTCGCGATGCGCCACCATCCATCGGGGCTGCCGCCGTGACGGTCGGGCGACACGAGCACGATGCCCTCGACGCCGGAGCGGAGCACGGCAAGCTCGCACAGGATGCGCACGCGTGCCGCCGGATCGATCGTGCCGATGGGCGCAGCGGCGAGCTCGGTGTACCCCAGACGAGCGAGCCAGCGTCGCGCGTGGAGCGGAGTGGCGCCGAGGCCCGCGAACATGAGCTCCTCCTCGACGACGCCGACCAGGGCGACGTCGGGATGAGGGTCGCTGACATCCGGAGCGTCGACCAGCGCCACGCGTCGACGCAGAGACTTCGCGTCGACCGCGTCGTCGATGCTCACGCGCCCGGATTCCGGACGCATGCGGCCGCTCGCGATCAAGCCGAGCACGGTCGGTCGCTGTTCGGTCTCGGCGATCGCGAAACGCACCGCTCCGGTGTGGAACTCGAGCGACATGGTGGGCAGCGCCTGGCCGTTGCGGCCCTTGCTCACATCGCGCAGGGAGATCTTCATGCGCGGCCCTCCGGATCGAGGGGGGAGTCGGTGGGAGCAGCGGCCGCGGCGATGTCGGGGTGCGAGGCGAGCAGCTCGTCGGCTTCGCGCCAGGAGAGACCGGCGATGCTCAACACCGTCCGCACGGCGACGTCGGCGGCGCCCGTGCTGGTCGCGTCCGTGCGCGAGATCACGGTGCGGGCCATCTCCTCGATGAGCCGCGCGAGCGTGGGGGCGGCGAGATCCGTGCGGAAGCTGCCGTCGTCCTGTCCGCGCCGCACGAGTGCCGACACCGTGCGGCGCAACGGGGCCAGCGCGGCCGCCGTGTGCTCGACGTGTGCCTCATCGAGAGCGAGCGCCGCTGCCACCTGCACGTGCGCGGCCTCGTGCCAGAGCAGAGCGGCGAGACGGGCGAGGGCGAGACGGGCGTCGGTGTCGTCGATCGAGGTGGCGATGGCGTTGAACCGCTGAGTGCCGCTGGAGATGAGCTCTCGGATGAGGGCGTCACGGTCCTCGAAGTGTCCGTAGAGGGTGCGACGCGAGAGCCCGGCACTACGAGCGATGACGTCGATGGAGGCGTGCGGATGGACGGCCAGGGTCGAGCGCGCGGCGGAGAGGATGCCGGCGCGGTTCTCGATGGCGTCGCGACGGGGTGCACGAGTGGTCATGACCTCATGGTACGGATCAT
Organism: Microbacterium sp. 2RAF4; assembly: GCF_052115285.1. Classification (NCBI taxonomy): domain Bacteria; kingdom Bacillati; phylum Actinomycetota; class Actinomycetes; order Micrococcales; family Microbacteriaceae; genus Microbacterium; species Microbacterium sp. 2RAF4. The sequence goes on from NZ_JBFRGI010000002.1 coordinate 1,682,643, forward strand.
GCACATTGTTGTGCAAGATTATTCTTCCCATTCAGGGAGTGTCCTCAGGCGCCGCTTCCACGCAGCCGTCGCGGAGCCGAGCGTGTTATGTTACGCGTTGCGCGTGGGCGCGCACGGGGGATGGCGCCGGTCTCGGACGCGAGAGCGTCCGGTACGCGAGTGTCGACCGTTTTCAAGTGGTGGGGGACCGCTGTGGTCGAGGGAGGGTGTGCTTTGGCAGGCATCGATGTCGTGCGGGAACGCCGAACGAAGAGTGATGATGTCTACCGCCGGTTGCGGGATGCGATCGTCGACGGTGAGCTGCGGCCGGGGGAGCGCCTTCGCGACGGAGAGCTGGCGGAGAGCCTGGGGACCTCCCCGATGCCCGTCAGACATGCCCTGGTGCGCCTGGCGGAACAGGGGCTCGTCGAGATGCACCGCAACGGTGCCACCCGCGTGGCGCCGCCCGATCTCGACCAGATCCGCGACGCCATCGCCCTCTTCGGCGACAGCTGGATCGGCTCGGTGCGCCATGCGATGCCGCTCCTCCAGGAGGATGACGTCGCCTATCTCGTGGAGCTGACGGACGATATGTCCGCCGCGGGGCGAGCGCGCGACGTCCTGGCCTACGGAGTCGCGCTGCGCGCCATCGCCATCGGCTTCGCCCGTCTCGAGGGCAATGCCCTGCGCGAGTCCGTGATCGAACTGCTCGGGCCGCAGATCCGGCGCTTCACGCAGCGCTCTGCGGGATCGTTCGACTGGACGGCGAACGAGAGGTCCACGCGCGAGATCCGCGAGGCGATCGTCCGTCGTGATGCGGTGCAGACCCGGGCGGCCCTGGTGATCCTCTTCGATGATGTGCTGCCAGGGGTCGTCGACCGCACCGCGTCGCGGGCGCGCTGATCCCGAGCAGTACCTCTGATCGAACGATGCGCCGGCACCCCGAGGGGCGCCGGCGCATCGGTGGATCCGTCGTCGTGTCAGTCGGTGCCGGAGTCGAAGGCTGCGCCCTCGGAGGCCGAGTCGACGGCGTCGGCCAGGGTCTCATCGGCCTCCGAGATCGAGCCCTGGACGGACTCCGTGATCTCACTGGATTCCCCGGCGGTCACGCGGCCGACCAGTTCGCCGGTCGCACCTCCGACGAGGCCGAGTCCCGCGTACTGCTCGAGGCGTGCACGCGAGTCGGCGATGTCGAGATTGCGCATGGTGAGCTGGCCGATGCGGTCGACCGGTCCGAAGGCGGCGTCTCCCACGCGTTCCATGGACAGCTTCTCGGGGCCGTAGGAGAGGTTCGGCGAGATGGTGTCGAGGATGGTCCAGTCGTCACCGCGGCGCAGGCGGATCGTGACGGTTCCGGAGATGGTGAGGCCGACCCAGCGCTGGATCGACTCGCGCAGCATGAGCGACTGCGGCTCGAGCCAGCGTCCCTCGTACATGAGGCGACCGAGGCGTCGACCCTGCTCGTGGTAGGTGGCGAGGGTGTCTTCGTTGAGGATGCCGTTGACCAGGCGCTCGTAGGCGATGAACAGCAGCGACATGGCCGGAGCCTCGTAGATGCCGCGCGACTTCGCCTCGATGATGCGGTTCTCGATCTGGTCGCTCATGCCGAGGCCGTGGCGACCGCCGATCGTGTTCGCCTCCATGACCAGAGCGACCGGGTCGGAGTACTCGACGCCGTTGATCGCGACCGGGCGGCCGGCCTCGAACGTGACGGTGACGTCTTCGGTCTCGATGGCGACCGAGGGGTCCCAGAACTTCACGCCCATGATCGGGTCGACGGTCTCGAGCGAGACATCGAGGTGCTCGAGCGTCTTCGCCTCGTGCGTCGCGCCCCAGATGTTCGCGTCGGTCGAGTATGCCTTCTCGGCGGAATCGCGGTACGGGAAGTCGCGGGCGACGAGCCAGTCGCTCATCTCCTTGCGGCCGCCGAGCTCGGTGACGAAGTCGGCGTCGAGCCAGGGCTTGTAGATGCGCAGGCGCGGGTTGGCGAGCAGGCCGTAGCGGTAGAACCGCTCGATGTCGTTGCCCTTGTAGGTCGAGCCGTCGCCCCAGATGTCGACGCCGTCCTCCTTCATGGCGCGTACCAGCATGGTGCCGGTGACCGCGCGGCCGAGGGGCGTCGTGTTGAAGTAGGTCTTGCCGCCGGAGCGGATGTGGAAGGCCCCGCAGGAGAGGGCGACGAAGCCCTCCTCGACCAGGGCGGTCTTGCAGTCGATCAGGCGCGATGCCTCGGCGCCGTACTCCAGCGCGCGGCCGGGGATCGAGGCGATGTCGTCTTCGTCGTACTGACCGAGGTCGCCGGTGTAGGTGAAGGGCACGGCGCCCTTCTCGCGCATCCACGCGACGGCGACGGAGGTGTCGAGTCCTCCGGAGAAGGCGATGCCGACGCGCTCGCCGACGGGCAGGGACTGGAGGACCTTGGACATGGCTCCCAGTCTATCCGCGGCGGCGTGTCGCCCCGTCTCGCGCCGTCTGGCCTCGTCTGGTCTCGTCTGGCCTCGTCTGGTGTGAAAACGGAGGAGCACCGGCTGCGGCGCGGTGTGTCGTGGTGAGGCACGCCGAGGCACGCCCGACACGTCTCCGTTTTCGCCGGGGCCGGGCTGGGTGAGGTGCGAGGAAGCTAGTCCGATTGAGAAGCATCCTCGTGGCGCGCGGTGCGCAGGGGAGAGAACAGGACGATCATCGCCGCCACGAGGAAGACGACCACGCTGACCGCGATCGTCACGCGATAGCCGAACGCCGTCGCCAGGCCGCCGGCGATCAGGGCCCCGACGAGGAAGGTGACGCGGTTCACGGTGCGGATCGATGCGTTCAGCCGTCCCTGCATCTGGTCGGGGGCCACCGCCTGGCGGTATCCCATCTCGTTCGGATCCTCCAGCCCCATCCCGAGGCCGAACAGGAACTGCCCCACGCCCAGAGGGATGGCCACGACGAGGAGCGTGGCGTTCTCGGCGTGCGGGATGACGAGCACCGCCGTCCACGCGATTGCCGAGAGCAGGCGCCCCGCGAGGACCGCGCCGCCGACTCCGAACCGGCGACCCGCCGTGGGGGCGAGGAGTGCCCCGATCAGGCCGCCGAGCCCACCCATCGCGAGAACGATGCCGAACAGCAGTGCGCCGACGTCGAGCTCTCGCAGTGCGTACGGCGCGAATGCCGTCAGCGCGATGCTGTTGCCGAGGAACCAGACGTTCACCGACACCGCCATGGGTGCGAGAGTGCGGTGGGAGTAGGTCCAGCGCAGACCCTCCATGATGTCGTGTCCCAGGTGCCGGCCATCGGTGCGGCGTGGAGCTTTCACCTCCTCGACACGGATGCGGCTCAGGAGAACGCCGTTCACGACGTACGCGACGGCATCGATCAGGATGGCGAACGGCGCCCCCAGCCAGCCGACGAGTGCGCCGCCGAAGGCCTGCCCCGTCGTCTGGGCGACGGTGCCGGCTTGACCGAGCCTCGCATTCGCTGCCACCAGCTGATCGCGCCGGACGAGGCGGGGCAGCATCGGCTGCGCAGCGGAATCGGCGATGAGTGTGAGCGCGCCGTAGAGCAGGAGCAGCGCGCCGAACGACCACACGGAAAGAGTCCCCGTGAACCACAGCACGGGCACGAGACCCAGCGTGAGCGCGCGGCCGATGCTCGCGAGGACCATGGCGGGCTTGCGTCGCCAGCGGTCCATCAGGGCGCCGACGATGAGCCCGAACAGCAGGTACGGCACGACGTTCGCGGCGTTGAGCAGGCCGATCTCGAACGGAGAGGCCCCCAGCGTCGTGACGATCAGCACCTGGAAGGCGACGGCGGTCACGGAGCCGGTGAACGCGCCGAGAGTCGACGACGACCAGAAGAGAGCGAACGCCGGAACGCGCAGCACCTCCATCGGTCTGTCGCGCATCGCCGCCTCGCTCCCGTTCTCGTCATCCTATGCATCCACGGTGCGGGTGCCGCGCGAAAACGGAGGAGCACCGGCTGCGACACGGTGTGTCGCGGTGCGGCTCGCCGAGGCACGCACGACACGTCTCCGTTTTCGCACGGGGCTGGGCCGGCTGAGGCGCGATGAAGTGGGAGAGTAGGCGCACGGAGGTCGGACATGGGCGGCGCAATCCTGTGGGGCGCGGTGGCGGCAGCACCGCTGTTCGTCGGTGCGGTGCTCGCTCTGCTGCGGAAGTGGCCCCCGAAGTGGCTCGGCATCGTGCTGGGCTTCGGCGCCGGCGCTCTCATGGCATCGATCGCCTTCGAACTGTGGGAGGAAGGGCTCGACCTCGCCGGTCCCATCCCCCTCGTGGTGGGTGTAGCGGCGGGAGCGGTCAGCTATTACATCGCCGACCGCATCCTCGATGCCCGAGCGGCGAAGACCAAGGAGCAGGCCGGCGGAGGACAGCTCGCGGTGGGTGCCCTGCTCGACGGCATCCCGGAGCAGCTCGTGCTCGGCATCGGACTCGCTTCCGGCGAGCCGGTGAGCATCGCACTCGTGGTCGCCATCCTCGTCTCGAACCTGCCGGAGTCGATCGGCTCGGCTGCCGACCTGCTCGAAGGCGGCATGGCGAAGTCGCGCGTGCTGCTGCTGTGGGCGGGGGTGGCCGTGATCTGCGCCCTCGCGACCGTCGCGGGTTTCGGCCTCGCGAGCATCACGGGCGACGACTTCCGCTCGGCGGCGAGCGGTTTCGCAGCCGGTGCGCTGCTGGTGATGCTGGTCGACTCGATGGTCCCCGAGGCGCAGTCCAAGGCGAAGGAGTCCACGGGTCTCGCCACCGTGCTGGGCTTCGCGCTCGCCGCGGGGCTGGCGCTCGCTTCCTGATCACGCGTTCAGCAGGAGAGCATCACCGGGGGTCGGCTCAGATCTTCCCGCGCGTGGATTCGCGGCGCACGCTGCGTCCGGCGATGCTCTCGATCTGGAGGGCGAGGGGAAGATCGCGATCCTCTCCCGCCCACGGATTGACGCGCGCGGCGACGCCGGCGACGTCGTCGTCCGCCACCCGAGACAGTGTGCCGTGCACCAGCACGCTCCAGGCCGTGCTGCCGAGCGGGTCGTGGTAGTCCACCTCGAACGCGGCCGACGTGGCGTCTTCTCGCGTGAGATCGGCGAGGACGCCCTCGGGTGATGTGCGCAGCAGCAGATCGCGCCCTGACAGTGCGAAGTTCACCGGATAGATCTGCACCCGCCCCTCGTGGACGAAGCCGATCCTCCCGATCGTGGTCGTGGTCAGCAACTCGTAAGCCTGCTGTTCGTCGAGTACTCGAATCATGCGTGCACTCCTTCCCTGTGGCGCCAGGGTAGCCAGGGCGAGGGCACCCTTCAAGGGAGTCCTCACCCGCGGCGCGGGAGAACCCGCCACTCGGCGGACGCACGGCGCAGGATCGGCCTCGGCTGGCGGGTTACCCTCGGGTGCGGTGTGCGCGAGGCTGACGGGAAGCCGCTGCGATGGCGACCCGAGGACAAAGGAGTTCTGATGACTGACACCACCCTGGCGCGACCGCCGTTCGACCCGGAGCTCGAGGCCGCTCTCGCCCTCGTCGCCGACCAGCTGCCGCCGACCCTGACGTCAGAGATGATCCCGCTGCTGCGCCAGTCGCCTGTGAGCGGGGAGGACGAGATCTTCGCGGTGCTCGCCGACAGCGGCTTCACCCGACGGGACGTATCGATCGCGGGTCATGGTGGCGACGAGATCGTCGTCTCCGTGATCGAGAAGGAAGGCAGGACCGGCACCGGCCCCGGCTTCTTCCACACCCACGGCGGCGGCATGATCATCGGCAACCGCTGGCTCGGCGTTGCAGGCTTCCTCGACTGGGCCGAGCGCTTCAACGGCGTGATCGTCACCGTCGAGTATCGGCTCGCCCCCGAGTTCCCGGATCCGTACCCTGTGGAGGACTGCTACGCGGGCCTGCTGTGGACCGCGGAGCACGCCGAGGAGCTCGGCATCGACCTGTCCCGGTTGTTGATCGGCGGAGGCAGCGCCGGGGGCGGGCTGGCGGCGGGCACGGCTCTTCTGGCCCGCGATCGACGTGGCCCTGAACTGGTCGGGCAGCTGCTCATCTACCCGATGCTCGACGACCGAGACGAGTCCGTGTCGACGCGCCAGATCGATGGGATCGGCGTCTGGGACCGCGGCTCGAACGTGACCGGGTGGACCGCGCTCCTGGGCGACCGCGTGGGGACGGATGACGTCTCCATCTACGCCGCCCCGGCGCGCGCGACCGACCTGAGCGGGTTGCCGCCCGCCTTCATCGACTGCGGCAGCGCGGAGGTCTTCCGCGACGAGGACGTCGCCTACGCCACGAAGCTCTGGGAGGCCGGGGTGCAGGCGGAACTGCACGTCTGGGCAGGGGGGTTCCACGGCTTCGACATGTTCGCTCCGCACACGGCCGTCGCGCAGGCCATGCTCGCCGCCCGCGACGACTGGGTGAACCGGCTGCTCTCCTGAGCCCGCGTCGACCGGAAGAGGGAACGCCGACCCCGTAGGGTGGAATCCCCGTGCGATGGAGCCCGACATGCAAGATCTGCTGGGGCGTCTCACCGCCCTCGACCCGGATGCGAGCGAGACGCTCAAGGTCGTCACCTACTTCGACGCCCTCGTCGCCCGTTCCGTGGGGGTCGAGAGCATGCTTCGAGGTGCAGCGGTGCTGAGCGGCGCGACCGTCGGACAGCGTGACGGCAGACAGATCATGCGGGTGCGGGCCGACGGGGTGCGCATCGATCCCGTCGAGCCGTCTCACTCCTGGCCGGTGAGGGAGAGCGGACCGGATGCGGTCGCCTGGATCGAGCGCGAAGGCGATGCGCACACGAACGACGCGATGATCCTGGAACGGCTCAGTCTCGCCCTGGGGATCATCAGGGCGCGTCGATCGGTCGGCCCGGAGAGCGCGGTCGAACTCGCCATCAGCTCCTATGCCGGTGCGGAGGAGAGGGCCGCGGCACTGCCTCGACTCCGCATCGGTGCCGACTCCCTGCGGCTCGTCGCCTCTCCTCCCGACCCCGCTCCACTGCCGGTGCATCCCTCGGCCGTCGTCGCCACCCGGCACGGGCTCACGCGCGCGACGATCCTCGACGCCGAGATGGAGTCCGTCGATGCCTGGCCGCACCGTGCAGATCTGCGGTTGGGGCTCGGCATCGTCGGCCCGGCGGAGGGTCTTCCCGCCTCGTGGGCGTCGGCGCTCGTGGCGGTGCGACTGACGAGCCCGGAGGAACCGGTGGTCGATGCCGCCGACCTGGGTGGTCTGCTGCTCGTCGCCGAGGTTGCGGGTCAGGCGCCCCTCCACCCTGATGCGGCGGTGCTCGCCGCACTCGATGAGCGCAGCCGGGAGCTTCTCGACGCCGTCAGTGAGGAACGGAGCGTGCGCGCCGCCGCTGCGCGCCTCGGACGGCACCACTCCAGCGTGCAGGAACGCCTGAGCGTGCTCGTGGATGCGCTCGGGTATGACCCGCGCACGTCCCGCGGCCACGCCAGGTACGTGGTGGCGCGGATGCTCCTGACCCTCGGCTCCTGAACCGCGACCGAGCGGTTCACTCGAAGCCGGGGTAGTCCTTCAACTTCTCCTGGAACTCGGCACGATCCGCCTCGCTGAGCACTCCGCTCGCGATCGCCGTGAGCTGCAGCCCTTCCAGCGGCTCGCCGGTGCGCGCGTTCTGCGCCTCCCGTGCGGCGAGGAAGCCGCCGTCCGAATCGTTCGAGAGGTCGTTGATCGTGGCGTAGAAGCGGAGTGGGTCGGGGAAGTTCTCGGTGTAGTACTCCCACGTGGTCTGCGTGCGCGGGTCGTCGCTGCCGTACAGCTTCGCGATCATCGCGGGGTCGATGCCGGACACCGCGGGATCATTGAACGAGTACAGGTCCCACAGCCCGTGGTCGACGACCACCTCGCTGATCACGGCCATCACGGCGCGCTTTCGGTCGTAGCCCTGGACGGGCTCGTTGGTCGCCCACGCGGCGGAGGTGAACTCGACCAGCATCGACTCGCCGCCGTAGCCGTTGCGCTCCGGGCGCAGGTCTTCGTCGCCCACCCGCGTCCAGGTGAACCCGAATTCGTCGGTGAGTCGCGCCCGGATGTCGGCGAACAGCGTCTCGGTCTGCGCTCGCACCTCGTCGAGCGACTGCTGAGACAGCGCCTTCTGCGGATCGGTGCCCTTGATCGCGGGATAGGCTTCCGCGTGCCTCTGGGCGGCCGTCTTCGTGCCCTCGTAGTTACCCGACGCAGAGGTCTGCAGTGCGCTCATGCCGCCGACCGTCGCGACGTTGAACAGGATCGTGATGACCAGGGCGATCACCCCGAGCTTCCGTCCGCGCGCGGAGAGGAGCGCCGCGATGATCACGCCGACGACCACGAGCTGCAATGCGAGCATCGTGATCCCGTAGAGGAGGTCGGTGCCGCCGGCGACGAAGGTGCCGAGCAGGATGAGCGCGAAGAGGATGGATGCGGTGAGGGCGATCCAGCCGAGGGCGTTCGCGGGCTGTTTCGGCTCCTCCGCAGGCGTGGAAACCGCTGTGGGCGGGGTGGGCGTCGATCCCCAGGCCTCACGACGTGCCCCGCGATAGCCGCCGGGCGGAGGAACAGGGGGAGCGCCCTCGGTGCCGGCGATGTAGCGAGCGCGCTGTTTCTCGCGATCGCTCACCACGGCTTCTCCGTCCCCGAGCCACCGGGATCGTCGCCCTGTTGCTGATCACGCTCCTGCGTGCCCTGCTCGAGCTTGTCCTGGAGGCCCTTCAGCTTGTCCTCGGAAGGCTGCTCCTTCTCGCCGGGCTGAGGTTGCGGCTGGGGCTGCTGCTGCTGCTCCTGCTGCTTCTGCTTCAGCCGGTCCGCCGTGCCGTCGAGGGAGTCGGACATGTCGCGCTGCGGGTCGGGGGACTGCTGCTGTGCCTCGTCGCTGCGGCATTCCTCCGGAGTGTCGACGGTGATTCCGAGCGCCTCGCCGTAGAGCGCCGCTGCGCCCGCGCCGTCGCCGTCCGCACGGGCGGCATCGCCCATGCGCTCGATGACCAGCGCGAGGTTGATCCGTACCGCGCACACTTCGAGTCCTGTCGCGAGGTCGAGCGCCTCTTCGAGCTGGAGACGGGCTTCGGGGAGCTGCTCGGCCGCACCGAGTGCCGTGCCGATGTTGAAGGGGGCCTTGTACGGCTCGAACCAGTTGAGGAAGTCCTGTCCGCGCGCGGAGGCCTCGGCGCCGGCGAAGTCATCGCCGACGTAGGCGGTGATGGCCTGGTGTGCGAATGCGTACATGCTCAGCAGCTTGCCCACGAAGAGAAGCGCGGCGAGTGTGAGGGGAATCGTCCCGATCGCCACCCAGAAACGGATGCGGCGGCGGAGTCGATTCGACCGCAGCAGCGCGGCGGCACCGTCTGAGGACACGGTCACAAGGTTCCCCTCTCTCCGCTTCGAGAGTTCGAGACGTGCCTCGGGGCGCGGAGTCGTCGGAGCCGCGCGATCAGCATCGTGGCACGGGCGAGCTCGACCCCGAGGATGGCGAGGACGATGAGAGCCGCGATCCAGTACAGCTCGACGAGGTTGCCGACCTCGCCCGAATCGGCGTAATCGGTGGTGGTCGACGGGGCAGCGGGAAGCACGGGCGCTGTGTCCGCCGTCCGATGCGAGTACTCCACACCGAGGTCGTCGGCGACGGCCTGGAGATTGGACTCGTCGATCACCGACCGCGCGTCGGCTCCCTGGTACTGGATGTAGTCGCCTGCCTGATCCGAGACGCCCCCCGTGGTGATGCGCATCGGGCCGCCATCGGCTGTGCCGTAACCGAACACCGCTCCCGAGTCCGTGTACTTCGCGCTGGAGCCGAACGACTCCGGTGCGGTGTCGACCGTCTGCTCCCCGTCCCCGAAATAGAAGACCATGCGCGAGCGGTCAGGGGACGACTCGGCCGCCGAGGCGAGCGTGTCCGAGAGCAGCGGAGCGGCGATGCCGATCGAGCTTCCGCGTGACTGGCTGGTGACCTCGGGGCGCAGAACCTGCAGCGAACCCATGAGCGCGGTGGTGTCCGTGGTCAGCGGAACCCGCAGCTGGGCGGCGGCATCCGAGGTGATGAGCGCGAAGCGTGCTCCCGGGTACTCCTCCACGAGCGCGCGCACGTCGTCGCGGATGCCGTCGAGTCGCGGTTCCCCGTCGCCCCAGTCCTCGGCCACGATGCTCGCCGTGGTGTCGACCACCAACACGATGTCGGTGTCGGTCGCGAGGGTCTGCGTGGCTCCGCCGGGGATGCCCGGACGCAGCAGGAGCGCGGTGCAGGCGAGCACCAGCAGCAGTCGCATGGCCCACAGTGCGCGATGCCCGGCGAGTGCTCGTCCGTCCGTGATCGGCACGCCGCCCGACTTCGGCGGACGGACCAGCACCCAGACGGCGACGGCGAGGACCGGTGCGCACAGCAGAGCGATCAGCAGCGGGTTGAGCACGGGTTGGAAGATCACAGTCGTACCCTCCACAGCACCACGACGAACCCGAGCAGGCTGAGGCAGAGCACCACGATCCACAGGTTCGGGGTGTCGGTCCAGACCACCTGCGCCTCTCCGCGCAGTTCGGTCGCATCCTGCTCCTGCACCTGGTCCACGATGTCGGAGACCGTGGTCGTGTCGCGCAGCCCGAACGCGGCACCTCCCGTCGCCTCGGCCGCCGCGCTGAGCTCGGCGCTCACGTCGGCATCCTTGCCCTGGACGGGGTTCACGGCGAAGACGCGCACGTCCTTCGAGGCGGCGTAGGCGGCGGCTTCCTCCAGCGTCACGATCGAGGCACCGTTGACCTCGTTGTCGGTGGCGAAGATCACCGAGCGTGAACGCTCATCGTCCGGGTGGTCGAAGCCCATCGCGCAGGCCGCCAGGCCGTCGCCGATCAGGGAGGCGCCGTTGCCGTTGAGCGTGCCGATCCAATGCTCCGGAACCTGATCGACGAAGTCGAAGCTCTCGGTCATGCTGGCCAGGTGCTCGCGGACGAAGTCGTAGTCGTCGGTGAGGGGGAAGATCTGCACGGGCGAGCTGTTGAAGATCGTCAGGCCGATGCGTTCCCCCTCGAAGCTGTCCAACAGCTCGTCGAAGACGTTCAGCACCTCGACGTCGACCTCGGTCATGGAGCCGGAGACGTCGAGGCACAGCATGATGTCGCGGCTCGTGTTGACGGGCTGCACGGTCTGCGCCGACATCGGCCGCGCGGCCACCACCCCCGACACGATCGCGGCTGCCGCGCCGAGCGCGAGGATGCCGGACAGCGCGAGTGCCCGTCGCGTCAGGGCTCGGCGGAACGAAGGGAGTGTTCGCAGGCGTTCGGCGCGGGCGACGCGGGCGGCGTCTCCGGCCCCGGCACGCCCCTCGCGCCGGAGCCCGAGGATGAGCCCGATCGCGAGCGCGACCAGCACGACGGCGACCGCGGCCACCAGCATCCAGACGTTCGCTAGTGCCATGTGCGCACCACCGTCCTCGCCGCCTCGGCGCCGGCCACGGGGTCGATCACCGGGCCGGGCCGGAAGATGCTCGGGTAGTAGTGCCTGCCCAGCGCATCGATGAGAGCCGGGTGGACACCGCGCGCCACCAGGTCGTCGAGCGCGAGCACCGGCGCCTCCAGACCGCTGTACTCGTTCACGAAGGCGCGCACGACCCTGCTCAACTCGACGTTCGCCTGCCGGGCCGACAGGCGCCGTTCCCGGTAGTCCGTCTCGATCTGCTGGATCCGGGCCAGGTACTCGGTGCGCAGCTGCGACAGCACGTCGATGATGAGCGGAGCCTGCCCGGCATTCGGGTCCGCGGTGGCGAGGGTGCGACGGGGTCGCGTGAGCGCGATCAACAGCCACGCACCGAGCACCAGCAGCGCGAGGATGCCGATCGCGAGCAGGAGCCACCCCCAGCCGTACTGGGCCGGAGGGTAGAGGTCGTCAGAGCCGGGCATTCGACCTCCGGTTCAGCAACGTCAGCAGCTGAGCGACGGCATGGTCCTGCCCGTCCAGCGTGGAGTGGCTGATCTCCATGCGGGTGAGCAGGTCGACGAGGTGCGCGGCTTCGGCCTCGCGCTGGGCGGTCAGCTCCTGCACGATCTCCCGGTCGCCCTGCACGAAGCCCGGCACCTGCCACCGGCTGTCGACGTCCCTGCGGATGCGCCCTGTGGCGTGATCGAGCACGGGCTCGGCGTCGCGCAGCGTGAGCCACAGCACGTCATGCTGCACTCGAAGTCGACGCAGCATCCGCTCGGTCTCGCTCGTGAGGGGAGCCTCGTCGGTGATCACCACCACGATCATGCGACGGGCGATCGTGCGTGTGACGAAGGACAGCAGGGCATCGCGGTCGCTCGGGGCGCTGCTCTCGTCCACGGCCCTGTCGATCGTGCGCAGCGCGTGTTCGAGGGCGCCCTCGCTGCGTCCCGGTGCGAGGCGGCGCACCTTCACGGAGTCGCCGTAGACCGTGGTGAAGTCGTCGCCGTGACGCAGGGTCAGCACACCGAGCACACCCGTGGCGAGGATCGCGAGCTGCTTCTTCGACTGCTCGTCCGCCGCGAGGGCCGACATCGAGCGCCCGGTGTCGACCACGAACAGCACGGTGTGCATGCGCGTGGCGCGCGAGCGCTTCACGAGGGGCGTCCCCAGTCGGGCGGTCGCACGCCAGTCGATGTCGCGCACCTGATCGCCGTACTCGTACTTGCGCAGGTCCTCGAAGTCGAGGCTCCGTCCGCGCAGCAACGACGCGTAGGCGCCGTCGAGCGCGTGCAGCGACTTGCGCGTCGAATGGATGAAGAGCTTGCTCTTCACCTGCGTGATCAGGCTGGGCATGTGGCGATGAGTCCCGAGGCGCCGGGTCAGGGAGTCGGGACCGAGGCGAAGATCTGGTCGATGATCTCCTCGCTGCGGATGCCCTCGGCATCGGCCTCGAAGGTCAGCAGCACGCGGTGCCGGAGGATCAGGTGCCGCAGTTCGCGGATGTCCTCGGGCAGCACGTGCGCGCGTCCCTTGAGGAGGGCCAGCGCGCGAGAGGCCTGGAGGAACGCGATGCTCGCACGCGGACTCGCGCCGTACTTGATGAAGCGGGCCCGCTCCTCGCCGATGTACGGCGCGGGATTGCGGGTGACGTAGGCGATCGACACGATGTAGTTGCGGATCGCGGGGTCGACGTAGATGCGGCTCGCGACATCCTGCAGCAGGTGCACGTCGTCGAGGCTGACCGCGCTGGTCACGTGCCGGTCGGGGTCGAGCACGCCGGAGTCGATGCGGCTGAGCACCTCGAGCTCCTCGGTAGGGCTCGGGTACTCGACGATCTCCTTGAGCAGGAAGCGGTCCATCTGTGCCTCGGGCAGCTCGTACGTGCCCTCCTGCTCGATCGGGTTCTGCGTCGCGATCACGAGGAACGGCTTGGGCAGGTGGTGGATCTCCCCGCCGATCGTGGTCTGATGCTCCTGCATCGCCTCGAGCATGGCGCTCTGCGTCTTGGCGCTGGAGCGGTTGATCTCGTCGAGCAGCACGAAGTTCGCGTGCACGGGGCCGAGCACCGTACGGAACGAGCCGGTCGCCGCATCGTAGATCTGGTTGCCCGTGATGTCGCTCGGCAGCAGGTCGGGCGTGCACTGGATGCGCTTGAACTGCGCCTTCACGGTGTCGGCGAGAGTGCTCGCCGCGGTGGTCTTGGCGAGTCCCGGCACGCTCTCGAGCAGGATGTGTCCGCCCGCGATGAGCGCGACGAGCAGGCTGGTGCGAAGACGATCCTGGCCGACCATCTTCGCGGAGTACGAGGTGGAGATGACTCGCAGCACCTCGGAGGCCCTGGACATCTCTGCGTCCGTGGGGGCGGCGTTGGTGCGCGCCGCGTTGGTGGGCGACGCGGGAGGTGTCGGCGGGTGCGTCTGCGCGGGGCCGGGCGGAGGCGGCGGTGCGGAGATCGTCCGCAGGTCCGGCGTGGAGGACTCGGTCATCGGTAGGCTCCCTCGTTCGGGGACCCGCGTCGCGGCCGTCCCCCGCGGACCAGCGTAATCGCAACGACGGAGCGGCCGGCTGTGTGCGGTCTGACGATCACGCTCCGCTCACCTGCATGAACCGATCGCGGATGCAGGAGGGTTCGTCGTGCAGACCCCCTGCATCCGTCGAAGGATCATGCATGCGGCAGACGTCGTCACTGGCCGAACATCGTCGCGACGGCTGCGATCCCTCCGAATGCGAGGACGACGACGAGCGTGATGACCCAGAGGCTCATGGCGATCGCGTTGAGGGCGACTCCCCACCCGGCCCTGGTGCGTGCCTGCGGCTCGTGACGCAGCGAGAGGATGCCGAGGATGAGTCCGATGACCGGCGCGAAGAAGGTCCAGCCGGCGAAGAGAGAGCAGATCCCGAGAACGAGACTGACCGTCCCTTTCGCGGTCGAGGTGGCAGGGTCGGACAGGGCTGAAGGGGAGACGGTGGTTGACATGTCTTCCACGCTAAGACGGGGCAGTGCCATGGGGCATCGGCCCTGAGTGCCGACGCCGTACATCCAGCGGATGATCTCGTCTCGGAGGAGAGGCGGCCGTTCTCCCGCGGATTCGGCTACTTCGAGCGGAGGTCGAGGGCGACGGGAGCGCCGCGCTCAGCTACTACTCGAAGGGAAGCAGTTACCCGCAAGGAGTAATGGTAACTTTCGGATACCATCGGGTCATGACTTCTCTCAGCACGTGCGCCGCCGGCAGGCCTCACGACGTCTACGACGCGCAGTGCCCGTGCCGAGGCATTCTCGATCTGCTCGCCGACAAGTGGAGCGCGCTGATCCTGGGCGCCCTCGAGGACGGGCCGATGAGGTTCGGAGAGCTGAAGCGGAAGCTCGAAGGCATCAGCCCGAAGGTGCTCACCGCGTGCCTGCGACGCCTCGAAGACCGCGATCTCATCTCACGGGAGATCTTCGCCGAGGTGCCGGCTCGCGTCGAGTACTCCCTCACGGCGCTCGGCACCGACGCCGCGAAGCCCCTGCAGAGCCTGCGCGACTGGGTCGAGGCGAACATCCAGCGTTTTCCCGATCTCTGACCCGCACGGGTGGCGTGCCCCTTCCGCCCTCTTCCCTGTCGCGCGGGATCCCCCCACCGCCGGGACCGATCACCGGCCCTGCTAACGTCGAAGAGCAGCCGCTTTCCGGGTCGGTCGAGCTCTCCGCTCCCACCGGGACAGACCTGTTCCTCGCTCGGATGCGGCCGCTCATCGATACATGACGCAAGTGTGAGGACGATACGTGACGAACAGAGAACGAGTAGCGATCATCGGCGCCGGCCCCTCGGGCATGGCACAGCTGCGGGCCTTCGAGTCCGCAGCCCGCGCGGGGGCGGAGATCCCCGAACTGGTCTGCTTCGAGAAGCAGGCCGACTGGGGCGGACAGTGGAACTACACCTGGCGCACAGGGCTCGATGAGTTCGGGGAACCCGTGCATTCCAGCATGTACCGGAACCTGTGGTCGAACGGTCCGAAAGAGGCGCTGGAGTTCGCCGACTACAGCTTCGACGAGCACTTCGGCCGTCCCATCTCCTCGTACCCGCCGCGCCCCGTGCTGTGGGACTACATCGCCGGACGCCTGGAGAAGAGCGATGTGCGGAAGCTGATCCGCTTCCAGACCGTGGTGCGCTGGATCGAGTTCGATGAGGAGCGCGAGGTCTTCACCCTCACCAGCGAAGATCTGCCGACCGGCCAGTCGCGCGTCGAGGCGTTCGATCGCGTCATCGTCGCCACCGGGCACTTCTCCTTCCCGAATGTGCCGGACTTCCCCGGGATCGAGACCTTCCCCGGGTACATCAGCCATGCCCACGAATTCCGAGGCGCCGAGGCCTTCGCAGACCGCGACGTGCTCGTGATCGGGTCGAGCTACTCGGCGGAGGACATCGGCAGCCAGGCGTTCAAGATGGGTGCCCGTTCGGTCACGGCGAGCTTCCGTTCGGCACCGATGGGATACGACTGGCCCGACGGCATCGAAGAGCGTCCGGTCCTCGAGCGCTTCGAGGGCAGCACTGCGTTCTTCGCGGATGGCTCCTCGAAGCACGTCGATGCGGTCATCCTGTGCACCGGATACCTGCACAAGTACCCGTTCCTGCCCGATGACCTGGCCCTGTCGTCGCCCAACAACGTCTACCCGGACGGCCTGTACCGGGGCGTCGTGTGGCAGGGCAATCCGCGCCTGACCTACCTGGGCGCGCAGGACCAGTGGTTCACGTTCAACATGTTCGACGTGCAGGCCTGGTACGTGCGCGACCTCATCCTCGGTCGTCTCGAACTGCCCGACGAGCAGGAGCGCGCGGCCTCCATCGCCGAGTGGCGCGCCCGCTTCGACCGCATCGACTCGGCCGCGGCGGAGATCCGCTTCCAGGCCGACTACATCCGTGATCTCCTCGAGCTCACCGACTACCCGGAGTTCGACATCGACCGGGTCGTGGAGATCTTCCTCGCGTGGAAGCACGACAAGAAGGAAGACATCATGGGCTATCGCGACCGCACCTACGAGTCGGTCATGACGGGCACGATCGCCGTCGTGCACCACACGCCGTGGCTCGAAGAGCTCGACGATTCGCTCGAGCGCTATCTCGACGTCGATCCGGACGCCACCGAGACGACACGGATCATCGCGGGTCAGCCGCGTGATGATGACCGCGAGGCACTCGCCGCGGTCTGAGCCTCTCGGCCGATGCCCCTTCCCTCCGTCCGCGGAGCGGGAGGGGCGTCGACGTCACACGGTGTCGCGGGTGCCCCGTCGTCGCCCGACCCAGACGACGAAAGCCGCGGCGGCGATGATGATCGCGGCGATCAGGAGGACCCAGAGCGCCACGCCCCCGTAGTCGCCGTTGAGGTGCGGATCGAGGAACGGATACGGATACCACCAGTGCTTTCCTGTCGCCGGCGCGATCACGAGGTTCGCCCGGATCAGCGTGTAGGCGACCCACACGATCGGGAAGATCGCGGCGATCCCGACCGCACTCCAGCCGAGCGCCCGACGGCGAGGCGCGAAGAGCAGGTCGATGAGCATGATGAGCGGGATGACCACGTGCAGCACCTCGTTCGACCAGAGGACGGTCGAGCCCTGCGGCAGCTCGATCCCGCGCAGCAGCGTGTTGTAGACGATGCCGGTGACGATCATGTAGGTGCTGGCGCACGCCAGGAGCACCGCCAGCCACCGCGGTTCGGCCGACGTGGTCTTGCGGTTCGCGAGTGCCCAGACGCCGCCGATGGCGAGGGCCGCGGCCGCCAGCACGTTCGAGAGGATCGTGAAGAAGCTGAAGAAGTTCACGAACACTGTGGGCAGGTGTGCGCCCCACGCGGTCTCCGAGCTGAGGGCGATCTCGAGAGTACGCACCAGCTGGGCGACGATCGCCGCCACGGCCAGAACCGATGCTGCCAGTCGTGCGTAGGGCCACCAGGTCGTCATTTCGCCTCCGAGCGAAACTGTAGCGTCACTCCGTAGACCGCGGCGGTGGGGCGACGACTCAGGCGCGCCGTCGCCACCGCAGCCGGGTGATGAGCACGCCGAGGAGGCAGAGTGCTCCGCCGAGGAACATCAGCGGCGTCGGCACCTCACCCAGGATCGCCCAGGACATCAGGATCGCGATCGCGGGTACGACGTACGTCGTCGCCGAGGTCTGCCCCGCGGTGCTGCGCTGCAGGACATACGCCCAGGTGGTGAAGGCGATCGCCGTGGGGAAGATGCCGAGGTAGACGACCCAGAGGGTCGCGTCCAACGGCGCCGTCTGGAGGGAGCCGATGAGGCTGCCGATCCAGGGCAGCAGTGCGACGGTACCGACCCCAGCGCCGAGCCACGTGAGGGTGGTGGCGTCGACACCAGAGGTGAGCAGACGCTTCTGCACGAGCGTGCAGCCGGCGTACATGACAGCGGCGAGGAGGGCGAGCAGGAGTCCTGTGATGTCGGGGCCGGTGCTGGAGGTGGAGTTCATGCCGATGAGCACGACCCCGAGAAACGCGATGGGTGCGCCGATCACGAGCGGCTTCGGGAATCCCTCCCGCAGGAACAGCCCGCTGAAGACGACGACCATCAGAGGCGCGAGATTCACGACCATCGCGGCGGTGCCGGCATCGAGCGTCAGCTCCGCGCTGTTGAGGGCGAGGTTGTAGACGCAGAACCAGCCGATGCCCCACACGGCGATGAGCAGCCAGTGGCGTCGGGCAGGGATGCGGATGCCGTGTCGCACCGCGATGATCGTCAGCACGGCCGTGCCGACGGCCATGCGCAGCAGCGCCAGAGCGCCGGGGTCGTAGTGCGGACCCGCACCGCGGATGCCGATGAACGCGGACGCCCACAGCACCACCGTGACCAGTGCGGCGATGAGGACGAGCGCACCCTGCTTCTTGGGCGTCTCGGTCTTCTTGGATGTCCCGGCGTCGGTGCGGATCCCGTCGGAGGTGATCCGGTCGGAGGTGATCTCGGGGTCGCCGGATGCGGCTGCTGGCATCCTCCGATCCTGGCAGGGGTGTCCGACATCGAGCGAGCCGCGCGAGTGCCATCCCCCGTCGTATTTCGGACGACGACCGCTCCGGCCGATTGCTCCGGTCGCGATATTCCACCTTCAACGGCCGCTGAGGCTGTCATATCGCGACCGGAGGGTCGAGCGACCCTTCGATAGGATGGGACGGCCCGAAGAGGGCCAGCTCATCGG
Source organism: Microbacterium sp. 2RAF4 (assembly GCF_052115285.1). Classification (NCBI taxonomy): domain Bacteria; kingdom Bacillati; phylum Actinomycetota; class Actinomycetes; order Micrococcales; family Microbacteriaceae; genus Microbacterium; species Microbacterium sp. 2RAF4. The sequence goes on from NZ_JBFRGI010000002.1 coordinate 1,701,186, forward strand.
CCGGTGCAAACCCGGCGAAAGCCAGGGGGTTACCCATGCCAGGAATCGTTATCGTCGGCGTGCAGTGGGGCGACGAAGGAAAGGGCAAGGCCACCGATCTGCTCGGTGAGCGCACCGACTGGGTGGTGAAGTTCAACGGCGGCAACAACGCCGGGCACACCGTCGTCGTCGGCGACGAGAAGTACGCGCTGCACCTGCTGCCCTCCGGCATCCTGTCGCCCGGCGTCACGCCGGTGATCGGCAACGGCGTGGTCATCGACCTCGAGGTGCTGTTCTCCGAGCTCGAGGCGCTCGCCGCCCGCGGTATCGACGTCTCGCGACTCAAGGTCAGCGCCAACGCGCACATCATCACGCAGTACCACCGCACGCTCGACAAGGTGACGGAGCGGTTCCTCGGCAAGCGCAACATCGGCACGACCGGCCGCGGCATCGGGCCCGCGTACGCCGACAAGATCAACCGCGTCGGCATCCGTGTGCAGGATCTGTTCGACGAGAACATCCTGCGCCAGAAGGTCGAGGGCGCTCTCGACCAGAAGAACCACCTGCTGGTGAAGGTCTTCAACCGCCGTGCGGTCACGTGCGACGAGATCGTGGAAGACCTGCTCTCCTACGCAGAGCGGCTGCGGCCGATGGTCGCCGACACGGGCTACCTGATCGCCGAGGCGCTCGACCGTGATGAGGTCGTGGTGTTCGAAGGCGGCCAGGCCACGATGCTCGACATCGACCACGGCACCTACCCGTTCGTGACCTCGTCTTCGGCGACGGCCGGTGGCGCGGCGACGGGTGCGGGTGTCGGTCCCGGTGCGCTCGACCGCATCGTCGGCATCGTCAAGGCCTACACGACCCGCGTGGGCTCCGGCCCGTTCCCGACCGAGCTGTTCGACGAGCAGGGCGAGTGGCTGCGCAAGCAGGGCTTCGAGTTCGGCACCACGACCGGCCGTCCGCGCCGGGTGGGCTGGTACGACGCCCCCATCACGCGCTACGCCACGCGCATCAACGGCATCACCGACCTCGTGCTCACGAAGCTCGACATCCTCACGGGCCTGGAGCAGATCCCCGTGTGCGTCGCCTACGACGTCGATGGCGAGCGGTTCGACGAGGTGCCGGTCAACCAGACAGACTTCCACCACGCGAAGCCGATCCTGGAGTACTTCCCCGGCTGGAATGAGGACATCTCGGTCGCTCGGACCTTCGAGGACCTGCCGCAGACGGCGCAGGACTATGTGCTGGCGCTCGAGAAGATGAGCAACACGCGCATCTCGGTGATCGGTGTCGGCCCGGAGCGCGACCAGGTCATCGTCCGCCACGACCTGCTCGACTGACCCGAACCCGATGACGCGCTTCTGGCTCGGCGGCTACGGCCCCGCGATGGACGGTTCGGCCGAGGGTATCGGCCTGCTCGCGGGAGACGAGGGCCGCGAGGCATCCACCCTCGCCTACCGCGGCCCTGCGGTGGAGGTTCCGTCGCCGTCCTGGCTGGCGCAGCATCCGACCCTCGACGTCGTCTACGCGGCACTGGAGGGTGACTCCGCGGTGCAGGCGTTCGTCCGTGCGGGTGAGGGTGTGCTGGCCCCGCTGGGCGCGCCCGCGCCAGTTGGCCAGTACGTGTGTCATGTGGCGGTCGCCCCGAACGGCTCGGCGCTGATCGCCAGCTGCTACGGCGACGGCCGTGTCGTGAGGCTCGGGCTGGACGCGGAAGGGCGCATCGTCCCCGCGAAGGCGGATGCGGCGGCGGCACTCCGCGCGGCACTGTTCGGGGATGACGCGGATCCTGATGCTCCCGCTCCCACCCCTCCCGGAGACGGCGCCCCGGCGATGGACCCGTACGGCATGGGCGGCGACCGTGTCTCGCATGCGCACGCAGCGGTGTTCCTCCCCGACGGACGCGTCGCCACGACCGACCTCGGGTTCGACCTCGTGCGGTTCTGGCGGCAGGGCGGCAGCGGGCTGGTGCTCGACCACGAGGTGGTTCTCCCGCTCGGCACCGGACCGCGGCACATGGTGCTGCACCCGAGCGGGCACCTGCACGTGGTCACCGAGTACTCCTGCGAGGTGTTCACACTCGGTCGCGCGGTCGATGGCACCTGGAGCGTCGTGTCGGTGACCCTGACGAGCCCGATCGCCGAAGTGGGGACAGACTTCCCGGCGGAGCTCGCCCGCACCCGTGACGGGCAGTTCCTCTACACGGCCCTGCGTGGGAGCAACACGATCGCGGCGCTGCGGGTGCGCGGGGGCGGCGAGGCTCTGGAGTCGGTGGCGCTGGCCGATTCCGGCGTCGACTGGCCGCGGCACCATCTCGTCCACGAGGGCAAGATGCTCGTCGCCGGCCAGCGGTCCGACACCATCAGCCTGATCGACCTCGACGAGCGCACGGGTGCGCCCCTCGGCATCCGCCACGAGGCGCAGGTTCCGACGCCGACGCACTTCCTTCCGGTGCGCTGACCCCGCTGGGCTCACCAGCCGGAGCTCACTCCGCCCGGGTGAGGAGCAGCGCGGCGTTGTGGCCGCCGAAGCCGAATGAGGTCGACAGCACGGTGCGGATCGGGTGCGGTCGTTCGCAGTCGCGGACGAAGTCCCACCCCTCCGCGCACGGATGAGACAGGTTGATCGTCGGGGGCAGTACCTGGTCGCGCAGCGTGAGCGTGGCGATGACGGCCTCGACGACGCCCGCAGCACCGAGCAGGTGTCCGGTGCTCGACTTGGTAGCGGTGAGGGGAACGGCCGGGGCACGCGCGCCCAGGGCCCGTTCGAGGGCGACGAGCTCGGCTGCGTCGCCGAGCACCGTGCCCGTGCCGTGGGTGTTCACGTGGTCGATGTCGGCCGCGTGGAGGCCCGCGTCCTCCAGACAGGCGGTGATCGCTTTCGTCGCCCCGGTCGCGGCTGGGTCGGGTGCCGTGGCGTGATGCGCGTCGCTGGTCGCACCGAATCCGGCGAGCGTGGCGAGGGGCCGGGCACCGCGAGCTCGGGCGACGTCTGCAGCCTCCAGCAGCACGGCGGCCGCTCCTTGGGCAATGACGAAGCCCGCGCGCGCGCCGTCGAAGGGCCGTGCGGCCGAAGCGGGATCGTCGCCGAATCCCGTCACGACCGAGCGCAGGTTCGCGTGCGCGGCGAGGTGCAGCCTGTTCAGGCAGTCCTCCACTCCGACGACGAGCACGGTGTCGGCGTAGCCGTGTCGGATCCTCCGGAGGGCTTCCCCGAGTGCCACGGCTCCACTCGCACAGGCCGCGGCGACCGCGTGGGTCTGCCCGAGGAAGCCGTGTCGTCGGCTGAGCACTCCGGCGACGGCGTCGGCCGTGCCGTAGACGGTGAGCCCCGGCGGCACCCGGCGCGGACCCTCCTCGCTCAGGGCGCTCGCGGCCCGCACCGTCGCATCCATCGGTCCTGATCCGGTGGCGATGATCACCTGCGTCCCTGACGCGTCCCCCGGCAGGTCGTTCCACTTTGCGTCCGTGAGTGCTTCATCCGCAGCTGTGATCGCCCACAGCTGCATGGGTGAGAGGTGCCGCGCGAGGGATGCCGACAGGTCTGAGGGGTAGGGGAATCCGCGTACCAGTCCGCCGACCTGTACCGGCCCGGATCCGACGATGTCCGGAGGGAGCGCGGTGATGCCGCTGCGTCCCGTGCGCACGGAGGTCCACAGCTCCGGTGCCGTGAGTCCGCTCGGCGTCACGGCACCGACGCCGGTGATGACGACGGTTCGTCCCGCGCTCATGGTCGTCCTTCTCCGCGCGCCACGAGCTCTGCGACGGCCGCGCGACGGATCTTCCCGCCAGCGGTTCGCGGCAACTCCGGCAACGCGTGCCAACGACGAGGCACGGATGCCGAGACCAACCGCTCCCGCGCCCACCGACGCAGCTCCGCGGTGGTCGGCGCCTCCCCCTCGACGACCAGCACGATCCGCGTGCCGAGGCGATCGTCCGGCTGGGCGATCGCACAGCAGGCGCCGAGACCCGGCATCCCCTCGAAGGTGCGCTCCACCTCGTCGAGGGCGACGGTGTGTCCCCCGGTCGTGACGACGTCGCCATGTCTGCCGACGAACGTGAAGTCCCGGCCGTGCAGCCGCCCCTGGTCATGCACGCTCGCCCAGCCGTGGCCGTCCATCAACGGCGCCGAGGTCGTGCCCGGAAGGTAGGCCGTCGAGCAGGACGGAGAGCGCACCCAGAGGCTGCCGAGTTCGCCCGGCGACAGATCGTTTCCTTCCTCGTCGCGCACGCGGGCTTCGACGTGCGGGTAGAGGCGGATGGCATCGTCGCCGGCGCGGTCGTCGCCGATGAAGCCGAGTTCGCCCGTGCCGAAATACCCGATCGTGCGAGCGTGCGGGAGTGCGTGGGCGACGCGTGCTCGGGTGGCGGCCGAGAGCGCAGCGCCTCCGGTGACGATGAGGGAGATGGCGTCGTATCGTCCGGGGTGGCGCAGGGCCGCGTCGACGAGAGGACCGATGGCCGCAGGTACCGTGACCAGACGCGTGATTCCGTCGTCGCGCACGCGGGGAGTGAGCCACAGGTCGTCGAGGCGGTCGGCGACGTGCAGCTCGCCGCCCGTGGCCAGCACCTCGAACAGCGTGTAGAGGGTCAAGCTGTACGACATCGGCCCCGGTGCGAAGGTGGCGACACGGTCGTCTGCGCCCAGGTGGCCGCCGGAGACGTCGATGTTCGCCGCGTACTGTGCCCGGGTCTTGAGGAACGACTTCGGAGCCCCCGTTGTGCCGGACGAGGTGAGCAGCAGGAAGGGAGAGCCGCTCGGGGGCTCCAGAGCGGTAACGGCATCCGAGGCGTCTGGTTCGAGGTCTGCGAGCCCGAGGATCAGGCCCGGCCATCCACTCGAGCCCAGGGCCTCCCGAAGCGAGGGAACATCTGTGATGAGGGACGACGCCCCGGACGCGACGATCAGCTCGAGCTGCAGCCCGGCGGGCCACTGCGGATCGATCACGGTGAGGATGCGGTCACCCGCTTCCGCGGCGACGACGATGCGGGCGGTGTCGAAGGCGGTGGACAGGCAGATGGCGACGATCGGGGGGAACGGTGAGGAGTCGAGCGATCCCGTGGGCGTGGTGCCGAGAAGTCGATCGAGACTCCCGGAGATCCGGCGGGACTGGGTGTGGAGCTCGCCGTAGGTCAGGCGCGCGTCGGAGCTGACGATCGCCGGACGCCCGCGGTCTTCGGTGGCGACGCGGAGCAGTGTCGGAGAGAGGGACGTGGTGACTCCTCGGCGGGTGTGCGGGGGCGGTTTGCGTGTGAGCGAGTGCCTCCCTATTCTAATGAACACCGTTCAGGTGAACGGTGTTCAGGAGGATTCATGCCCACGTCCCGCGCCACCGACACGAGCGCCTCGCTCGGACGCATCGCCGTCTTCGCCGCCCTGATCGTCGTTCTCGGCACCGTGATCGTGCCCCTGCCGAGCGGTGTGCCGATCACCGCGCAGACCCTGGGGGTCATGCTGGCCGGGCTCGTGCTGGGCCCCCGCCTCGCACCTCTCGCGGTCGTGCTCGTGCTCGCGCTCGCCGCAGTCGGTCTGCCGGTGTTGGCGGGCGGTCGCGGAGGCCTCGGCGTCTTCGTCGGACCGAGCGCCGGGTATCTCCTGGGGTGGATCGCCGGCGTCGTGGTGATCGGCCTGCTCATGCGCACGGGGCGCTTCACGTGGTGGCGTTCCGCGGTGTCGGCGCTCATCGGCGGGGTGTTCGTCGTCTACACCTTCGGCATCCCGGTGCAGGCGCTGGTCACCGGTGTTCCGCTCGGGCCCACGGCGTTGTCGAGCCTCGCCTTCCTCCCGGGAGACCTGATCAAGGTGGTGGCAGCGACGCTGGTGGTCGTCGCGCTTCGTCGCGCCTACCCGCGTGCCTTCGCGGATGCCCGGCGCGCCCGGGCGGTGTCAGCGGCGTAGGTCGACTCATGTGGAGAACGGTGGATACACCACCGTCACGAGCGGGGTAGCGGTCGCAGGGTCGCCGAACGGCTCGACCATCACGACGGTCTCCGACCTGCTCGGTCGGGTCGTGAGCTACACAGACGTGTGGGGCACGGTGACCACGCCCACATACGACCCCGCTTCCGGGCGTGTGACGCAGATCTCGACGACACCAGCCAGTGGTGCGGCATCGGTGACGGCGTACACGTACGACGCCGACGGCAAGGTGAAGGCGGTCACGGTCGATGGTCAGCAGCTCGCGTCGGTGACGTATGACGCGTTGCAGCGGTTGAAGCAGATCGCGTATCCGGATGGTTCGGCGTTGAACAGCGTCAGCCGTGATGCGGCGGAACGGGTGATCGGCCAGGAGTGGCTGGTCGGCGGTCAGGTCGTGTCGGATGCTGTCGTGCGTTCGCAGTCGGGCCGTGTGGTGAAGCAGCAATCGTCGACGGGGTCGACGTCGTATTCGTCGACGTACGGGTATGACACCGCGGGGCGGCTGGTGTCGGCGACCATTCCCGGGCACAAGCTCACCTATGGGTTCGGGTCGTCGGGTGGGTGCGGTCCGAATGCGGCCGCGGGCATGTCCGGCAACCGGACGGGTTCGACGGATGTGTGGACGGCGCCGGGACAAGCGGCCGTGACCACGACGACGACGTCCTGTTACGACTGGGCGGACAGGCTACTGTCCTCGACAGTCACGGGGGCGGTCCCGGGTGCGACGACTGTCGCGGATGGCCTGTCGGCGTCGGAGGTCGTGTACGACGGGCGGGGGAACACGGTTCGTCTGGGTGACATGCAGTTCTCGTACGATGCGGCGAACCGGCACATCGGGACGACGTATGACGATGGGACGACGGTGCGGATCGTGCGGGATGCGACCGGGCGTATGGCATCGCGGACGATCGATCCGGCGGGTGCGGAGCCTGCGGTGACGACGAGCTACCTGTATGCGGCGGGTGGTGATGCGGCGTGGGGGCAGCGGTCTGGTGCGGGTTTGACGCGGAGTGTGGGCCTGCCGGGTGGGGTGTCGTGGACGAACCAGGCCGGGGAGGTGACGTGGTCGTTCCCCGGGTTGGGTGGGCACGGTTTGGTGACGCGGACCGGGGCGGCGACGAGCGGGTTGTTGTTGTGGGATCCGTTCGGTCAGCCGGTGGATCCTGTGACGTTCGCGATCGGGACGGTGGCGTCGGATGACACCGGACAGGTGGCGGGGAACACGTTGTGGCATCAGGGGGCGTTGAAGCCTGCGGAGTCGGCGGGGTCTGCGTTGGTGGTGGAGATGGGGGTGCGGTTGTATGTCCCCGCTCTCGGGAGGTTCCTGCAAGTCGACCCGATCGAAGGTGGTGTGGACAACGACTACGTCTGGCCGACCGACCCTTTGAACGCACGTGATCTCGATGGTCGTGCCGCTGCTTGGGAAGAAGGCGCCGAAGGCGTCATAATGGCAGCAGCAGTGGTTGGGCTCTTTGCGCTCGTGTGCGCGGTCTGTGCCGTGATCGGGGCCGTTGCGGCGGTGGCAACTGTGGCGATGGGTGTATACAAGGTGTCAACGGGTCGTCCGGAGGGTGTGCTCGACATAGTTACTGGACTCGCTGGTGGAGTGTTTGCCGTTGCAGGACGCGCGATTAAGGCAGGGGGCAACGTGCTGCGAGGTTTGGCGAAGACAACAAGTCCGGGAACACTCTTCGTGACCATTCTCGATTCAGCAGTCGAGCGGGAAAAGTGGCTTCCGCTTCCTTTGTCTTTAGCGTCGTGGATGCTTCGCGATCGTTCGCGAGCTACCTAGCGCAGCGCTCGAGTCAACTGCCCGTTACCAACCCCAAGGCGATCCGCGCGATCAAGAAGAGGTTCCGCTGATGCTGCGAGAGTTCATGGCCACATATTTCAAACGCGTTTTGATGATCCTTCCTATTGTTGCGGTGGTGACGCTCATTCCCCCGTATCCACTCGACATGAAAGCAATTAGCATATTGGCGTTTTTCGTCATCTTGTTGATACCTCAGCTTGTGGAACTCGCGGTCGTTCACCAAAATGCGCGCGCGCAGCAGGAAAGTGACGCTGCATCGGTCGATGACGGCTCTGAGTCGACGTCGAGGAAGGCACGTCGAATCCAGTCTCGGAAGCGCGGTGGTCGCTACTTCTAGAGGTGGATGATTCGACCTCAGTGTCCGGTGGGAACGGGTGCCCGGCAAGCGCGGCGACGGTGCCCATTGACGTGTTCTTGCGCGCTGCGGAAGGTTTGCTCTCGAAGGCTCGCCGGCAGATCGAGGGTGCGCATCCCGACTTGCTCAAGACCCCCTATTATCGGGAGCTGCTCGGTCTGTACTGGTAGTGATTGAAACAGGTCGCGTATCCCAGATGGTTCGACGTTGAGCGACGTTGAGCGACGTGGGTGGACAGTGCCGGAGTAGGCGGCTCTTCGCAGATGTGCCACAAAGGCACAAGCTCCTTCGTGAAGCCCCGGCCATTCAGCGGCCTCTAATTGGGATGAGGCTGATCGACCGATTGGGCGAAGTTGGAGAAGGTAGCGGGCTCGGCGGCAGGTGCTCGAGTGGGCAGTTTCCTCTGGGGTACCGCTGCGAGTGTATTGACGGTCGCCGTGAGTTGGGGCACATCGTCGTGGTGGATCGGTGCAAGCGTGTGCTTCTTTGCGGCGGCCGCGTTCGTACGATCGCTCTTCCTCGGGGTGTGGGTGGAGCCAGGCGCGGTTGTCGTGTGCACCTGGTTTCGCAGACGCCACTTCAGATCAGGAGAGATCGCGGCCGTCGACAAGCAGCTCTATTACGGCGCCGGAGGAGCGGGTGTGGGCTGGCTCCCGTTCGTGGGTTCGGTTCGGATGATCGAGCTCGAGCGTGTCGATGGTAAGCGAATTCCGCTGCCATCGACGATCGGTCGCCGAAACCATATGCTGCGTCTGGCGCGGCGGATGCGTGAGGCGCTCGACCTCCCTCTGCGCTGAGATCAGCGCGATCTCGTCCCCTCGCGCCACGCCGCAGGGAACAACTCACCCGTGACTCGGCGTTGCTCATGAGCGAGACTGGGCCACGTAATCGGCTCACGGAGAGGTGCGACGCATGAACGCTGCGGAGAAGACCGACGAGTACGACCTGATCGTGTTGGGCGGTGGTCCGGTGGGCGAGAACGTCGCCGACCGTGCCGTGCAGGGCGGGCTCACCGCGATCATCGTGGAGAGCGAGCTCGTCGGAGGTGAATGCTCCTACTGGGCGTGCATGCCGTCGAAGGCGCTGCTGCGTTCGGCGCAGGCGCTCCGGGCCGCACAGCACGTGGGCGGGTCTTCGCAGGCGGTGACCGGAAAGCTCGACGTGCGGGCTGTGTTCGACCGCCGCGACTCGTTCACGAGCAACTGGTCGGACGACGGCCAGGTGAAGTGGCTCGACTCGGCCGGCATCGACCTCGCGCGTGGACACGGCCGCATCACGGGCGAACGCGAGGTGACCGTGACCGATGCCGACGGCGCCGAGCGCGTGCTCACGGCCCGGCACGCTGTCGCCATCAGCACCGGATCGGACGCGGTCATCCCGCCCATCGACGGTCTCCGCGACGCCACCCCGTGGACCAGCCGGGAGGCCACCAGCGCCGAGGAGCTGCCCGACAGCCTGGCCGTCATCGGCGGAGGCGTCGTGGCCGTCGAGATGGCGACCGCCTATGCCGCACTCGGCTCGAAGGTCACGGTGATCGCCCGCAGCGGTCTGCTCGGCGGAATGGAGCCCTTCGCGGGCGAACGCGTCGCCGCGGGCCTCAAGGAGCTCGGCGTCGACGTGCGCACCGGCACGGGCACCACATCCGTGCGCCGCGGCGCGGACGGCGTGACCATCACCCTCGACGGCGGCGAGGAGATCACCGCGACCGAGGTGCTCGCCGCGACGGGTCGCTCGCCCCGAAGCGGTGACATCGGCCTCGACGTCGTGGGCCTGGAACCCGGTCGCTGGATCGACGTCGACGACACGCTCCGCGTCCCCGGATCCGACTGGCTCTACGCGGTCGGCGACGTCAACGGTCGCGTGCTCCTCACGCACCAGGGCAAGTACCAGGCGCGCGCTGCCGGCGATGTGATCGTCGCCCGTGCCAAGGGCGAAGACGTCGACGACGCCCCGTGGGGTCGTCACGTCGCGACCGCCGATCAGGCCGCCGTCCCGCAGGTCACGTTCTCGATCCCCGAGGTCGGATCGGTGGGACTCACCGAGGCTCAGGCGACGAAGGCCGGCATCGCGGTGAAGGCCGTCGACTACGACCTGGGCTGGGTCGCCGGCGCGAGCCTCTATGAAGACGGCTTCGAAGGCCAGGCGCGACTCGTGGTCGACACCGATCGCGACGTCGTGATCGGTGCGACGTTCGTCGGGCCCGAGGTGGCGGAGCTGGTGCACGCGGCGACCGTGGCGATCGTTGGCGAGGTCCCCATCGCCCGCCTCTGGCACGCGGTGCCGTCGTACCCCACGATCAGCGAGATCTGGCTGCGACTGCTGGAGGGCTACGGCCGCGACTCCGCCTGATGGACATCAGGGCTTGATCCCGCGATCAGAAGGCAATCCATTCGCACGATCGTGCCGAACAGGATCCGGATTGTTTCCCACATTGACGACCGCGGCGCAACCCTCACCCGCGATGTCGCACCCGTCTTATACGCTCATACCCACATCCGAGGAGGCAGGACCATGAAGGCTGTACTCGCAGGAACCGTCATCGCCGAAGCTGACGAGAGCGATCTCGCCCGCATCGAGGGGAACTGGTACTTCCCGCCGGCGTCCATCACGCCCGGAGCGCTCGTCGAGAGCCCCACGCCCTACACCTGTCCGTGGAAGGGCGAGGCTCAGTACTACTCGGTGCAGACCGACGGCGAGCTCCACACCGACTACGCGTGGTCGTATCCGAACCCCTATCCCTCCGCCTTCGATCGGGTGGGCAAGGACTTCTCCGGGTTCGTGGCCTTCGATCCCCGTGTCGAAGTCGGCCCGTAGGCATCTGAAGAGCCCGTAGGCACCACAAGAGCACAGACTCGTCCGCTCGCACATCGATCGACCGACTGGAGACCAGCCCATGATCGAGTTCCGCAACGTCACCAAGCGCTTCCCCGGCGGCGCCCTCGCCGTCGACGACTTCAGCCTCGTGCTGCCCTCGCGCAAGACGACGGTGTTCGTCGGTTCGTCCGGCTGCGGCAAGACCACTCTGCTCCGCATGATCAACCGCATGGTCGAGCCGACTTCCGGCGAGGTCGAGATCGACGGCGAGAGCGTGCTCCAGGGAGACCCGGTGGCCCTGCGCCGACGCATCGGCTACGTGATGCAGAACTCCGGCCTCATGCCGCATTTCACGGTCATCGACAACGTCGCCACGGTGCTGCGCCTGACCGGAGTGAAGAAGGCTGCCGCCCATAAGCGTGCACGGGAACTGCTCGACACGGTCGGCCTCGACCAGGCGCTCGCCGAGCGGTACCCGAGTCAGCTGTCGGGCGGACAGCAGCAGCGCGTCGGTGTGGCCCGCGGCCTCGCGGCCGACCCGAACATCCTGCTCATGGATGAGCCCTTCGGCGCGGTCGACCCCATCGTGCGGGCCGACCTGCAGCAGGAGACCCTGCGGTTGCAGCACGAGCTCGACAAGACGGTGGTGTTCGTCACGCACGACATCGACGAGGCGTTCCTGCTTGGAGACCAGGTCGTCATCCTCGACAAGGGCGCGCGCATCGTGCAGGTCGGCAGCCCCAGCGAGATCATCGAGAACCCTGCGGACGACTTCGTCTCGGCGTTCATCGGCGCCGACCGCGGTCGCCGCGCCCTGCACCTCAAGCAGACTCCCCGCGGCACGGTCGTGGTCGACTCCGAGGGGCGTACTCAGGGGTCGATCGTCGATGTGCCGGATGCGGTGACCGACGCTCTCCTGAGCGAGGAGAGCGTGACGAAGGGCGCTCCGTGAACTGGATCGTCGACAATCTCGGCCTCATCCTCGAGCTGACCGCCATCCACCTGCAGCAGAGTGCGATCGCGATCGTGCTCGGCTTCGTGCTGTCGCTGCCCCTCGGGTGGGTCGCGTGGCGCTACCAGCTGGTGAAGGGGCCGGTCATCGTCCTCACCGGACTGCTCTACACGATCCCCTCGCTCGCGCTGCTGATCCTGCTCCCCTCGGTCGCCGGCTATCCGGCCCGCAGTCCCGTGAACCTCATCATCGGCCTCACGATCTACGCGGTCGCGATCCTCGTGCGGGCCGTGTCCGACGGCCTCGATTCGGTCGACCCCGCCATCCGCCAGTCGGCCACCGCGATGGGCTACGGCGGTTTCCGCCGATTCTGGACGGTCGACTTCCCGCTCGCCGGTCCCGTGGTGCTCGCCGGTCTCCGCGTGGCAGCCGTGAGCACCATCTCCCTCGCCACGGTCGGCATCCTCGTCGGAGTGACCAACCTCGGCTACCTCTTCACCAACGGTCTGCAGCGACGCATCCTCGCCGAGGTCTTCGCCGGAGTGATCGCCGTCGTCGTGATCGCCCTCCTCATCGACCTGTTGCTCATGCTCCTGGGCCGCGCCCTCATGCCCTGGACCCGCGCCACCAAGACGCCGTCCGCGGCGAAGCAGACCGCCGCACTGGGGGCCGCCGCATGAACGTCTTCACGGAAGCCTTCGCCTGGCTCTTCTCCCCCGACCGGTGGGTGGGCACCTATTCGCTGCCGGTCCTGTTCGGCCAGCACATGTACTACACGCTGATCTCGGTGCTGATCGCCGGAGTCATCGCGATACCGCTCGGGTGGCTCATCGGCCACACCGGCAAGGGCCGCGAGATCGCCGTCGCGGTGTCGGGTGCGGCACGCGCCATCCCGTCGTTCGGCCTGATGGTGCTGCTCGTGCTGATCCTGGGCGTGCTGCGGGTGCCCGAGGCCGCGATCATCACGTTCGTGCTCCTCGCGATCCCCTCCCTCCTCGCCGGCGCCTACACCGGGCTCGAGGCCATCGACCGTCGCGTGCTCGACTCCGCGCGATCGATGGGCATGACCGAGTGGCAGGTGTTCTGGAAGGTCGAGGTGCCCCTCGGGCTCCCGCTGCTCGTCGGTGGCATCCGCGCGGCTCTGCTGCAGGTGATCGCCACGGTCACCATCGCCGCGTACGTGAACCTCGGCGGTCTCGGCTGGCCGATCATCCAGGGCATCCCCCTGCGCAAGTTCGACCAGGTGCTCGGCGGCGCGATCCTCGTGGCCGTGCTCGCGCTGGTCGTCGACCTGATCTTCGCCCTCCTCCAGCACGCTGCCGTTCCCGCGGGGCTGCGCGCGCCGACCACGAAGCGCCGCTCCCGCGTGGCCGCCACACCGGCACCGGCCACTGCCTGACACGCACCACACCTCCCACAGCCGAACACCGTTCCACAGCCTCACCCCCGTTGTCCCAGAGAAGAGGAAGTCCCATGTTCACAGCACGGAAGTCACGTCTCGCCCTCGCCGGTGGAGCCGCGCTCGCCGCGGTGCTCGTCCTCGGCGGTTGCGCGAACAGCAACCCGCTCGACGCCCCGAGCGAAGGATCGAGCTCCGGTGACGACACCATCGTCATCGGCTCGCAGGCCTACTACTCGAACGAGATCATCGCCGAGATCTACGCCCAGGCGCTCGAGGGTGCGGGCTTCGACGTCGACCGCCAGTTCAGCATCGGTCAGCGCGACGCCTACATGCCCGACGTCGAGTCCGGCGCGATCGACCTGTTCCCCGAGTACACGGGCAACCTGCTCGAATACCTCGACAAGGACGCGACCGCCACGAGCCCGGACGACGTGTACGCGGCACTGAAGGACGCGCTCCCCGATGGCCTGACCGCTCTCGACTACGCCGAAGCCTCCGACCAGGACACCTACACGGTGCTCAAGAGCTTCGCCGAGGAGAACGGCCTCACCTCGATCGGCGACCTCTCCAAGGTGACCACCCCGGTCACGATCGGCGCCGCACCGGAGTTCGAGCAGCGCCCCTACGGCCCCGCGAAGGCCAAGGAGGTCTACGGTGTCGACCTCGGCTTCTCCGCGACCGGCCCGACCACGCTGGAGTCCCTGCTCGCCGGTGAGATCCAGGTGGCGGACATCTACTCGGCCGACCCGGCGTTCCAGACCGAGGACATCGTCGCGCTCGAAGACCCGGAGAACATCATCCTGGCCTCGAACGTCGTGCCGATCGCATCGAGCGATGTCGCCGACGAGATCTCCGACACGATCAACGCGGTCAGCAAGAAGCTCACCGCTGAGGAGCTCGTCGCTCTCAACGTGCAGAGCACGGTCGACCAGAAGTCGGCGGAGGACATCGCCAAGAAGTGGTTGTCCGACAACGACCTCAGCTGAGTCGCACAGACAGGAGCGCCCGGACCCGCACAGGGTCCGGGCGCTTCGTCGTTGGGGGCGGGGGTCAGATCCTGGCGTCCTGCTTCGGTACGAGGACCTGCTTGATGATGATGAGGATCGATGCGGTCACCGGCACCGCCACCAGGGCACCGAGCAGACCGAGCAGGGTGCCTCCGGCCAGGGCGCCGATCACGACCAGCGAACCGGGGACCGACACCGCCTTGTTCATCACGCGCGGGGTGATCACGTACGCCTCGATCTGCATGTAGACGAGGTAGATCGCCGCGAAGACCAGGGCGGCGATCGGGTTGGTGAACAGCGCGAGGCAGGTGCCGAGGATCCAGAAGAGCACGGAGCCGACCAGCGGGATCAGCGTGATGCAGAAGGCGATCGCTGCCATCAGCGGCGGGAACGGCAGTCCGAGGAACAGGTACAGCAGGAAGGCCAGCGTCGCGTTGCAGAACGCCAGGATCACCATCCCCATCACATAACCGCCCACCGAGTCGGTGATCTGGTCGGCGATGTCTCCGGCGCGAGCCCGGTCGCGGGCCGGAGCGAGACGCAGCATCCCCTGCTTCATGGTGGGGAGCGACGCGAGGAAGTACAGCGTGAGGACGAGCACGACGATGGCGCCGGAGATGCTGGTGGCGATCGAGGCGCCGACGGCGAGGGCGCCGCCGCCGATCGTGGCCAGGTTGCCGAAGTCGGTCAGGAACGACTGCACCTGGGCGACGAGGTCCTGGAACTGATCGCCGAACTGCGCTTCCAGGGTTCCGTAGATGTCGCTGTGTGTGAAGTCCTTGATCATGCCGGGCACGGACTGCACGAAGCTCACGATCTGATCGATCACCACGGGGACGATCATCCAGATCACCAGGGCGAACACGACGATGAGGGCGAGGATCGTGATGACGACCGAGATGACGCGGGAGAGACCGCGGCGCTCCAGGAACCGCACGGCAGGGTCGAGTCCGAGCGCACCGAACAGCGCCAGCGCGATGTAGATCAGCACCGTGGACAGGTTCGACAGCGCGAGACCGATCACGATCGCGCCCAGGCCACCGAGAGTCACCAGGAACCCGAACACGAACGGACGGTCGATGCGCGTCCAGAAGGAGCGGCTCGGCGTCGTCGGCTCGATCACGACCGGACGAGGCGAGTCGGCCGCCGACGCGATCACTGCGGCGGCGGGTGCGCCCTCGTCGTGCGGCGCGGATTCCGGCGACTCTTCGTTGTTCATGTGCTCACGATAGCGGTGGCCCGGATCGAAACCAGGTTGTCACGCGGCTCTAGAGTAGGGGGCATGACCGCCGCCGAAGACCCGAAGGCCGAACTGCTCCGTCTTCGTGCCACCATCGACAACATCGACGCCGCACTCATCTTCATGCTGGCGGAGCGCTTCCGCGCCACCCAGCAGGTCGGGCATCTGAAAGCGGAGCACGAGATGCCGGCGTCGGACCCGAACCGGGAGGAGCAGCAGGTCGCACGACTGCGCGCACTCGCCGAGGAGGCGCACCTGGATCCGGAGTTCGCGGAGAAGTGGTTCAACTTCGTGGTCGCGGAGGTCATCCGTCACCACACCGAAGCGGCCGAGAGCCGCTGAGAAGGAGGTGCCGGACGGGCGACGGTGTGTGCAGCACTCGCCCGTCCGGAGCGTGAGGTTCATTGACCAACTAAGTTCAATGAATAAACTTAGGGAGAGACTACGGATCGCGCGGCGATCTGTCAACAGCTCGCAAGGAGCGAGCCTCGGAATGGGAACACATGCTCAGCACGGATGACGGCCTCGACACCCAGGCGTCCGTTCGGCGTGCGAACCTGCGGCGGGCACTGCAGCTGGTCTTCCGGAACCCGGGCACGCAGACGCGAGCGGGCATTGCGCGCTCGACCGGTCTGACCGCCGCCACCGCGTCTTCGCTGGTGGCCGAGCTCATCGAGAACCGGCTGATCGTCGAGGGGGAGCAGGCGGCGAGCACCGGCGGCAAGCGGGCGACCACCCTGAGCGTCGACGCGGGACACCACGTGATCCTCGTGCTGGTGATCCAGCCCCGTCATGCCGACATCGCTCTCGTCGCGCTCGACGGCACCGAGGTGGACGGCCGACGCGTGAACTACTCCGTGGAGAACCGCGACAGTACCCTCGACGAGGCCGTGGCCACCGTGGCAGCGGAGTTCGGTGGCCGACTCCTCGCCGCCGGTGTGCAGCTGCCTGGCACAACCGACGGGCGTATGGTGCTCGAGAGCGTGCAGCTGAAGTGGCAGAACGTCCCCCTCGCGGAGCGGTTCGAGCGGGTGCTCGGTGCACCGGTGCTGCTGATCAACGACGTCGACGCTGAGGCCATCGCCGAAGCCGGCATGGAGGAGTCGCCGTCCGGCTACCGGATCTTCATCCACCTCGGTGGCGGCGTCGGTGCGGCCGTCACCCTCGACGGCGAGCTGGCACCGGGGCCGCGCGACCGTGCGGGTGAGATCGGGCACGTGCAGGTCGTGTTCGGCGAGGCGGCCCGTGCGTGCAGATGCGGTCAGCGCGGATGCCTCGAGTCGGCCGCAGCCCTGGGTGCGATGCTGGGCGAGGAGTTCTCCGATGCCATGGACGCGTCCGAGATCCGTGCGCTCGCCGCGCAGGCCGACCAAGAACAGCTCGACGAGGGCGCACGTGCGCTGGCCAGGGCGGTCAAGCTCATCAGCGCTCTGCTCGATCCGATCGAGGTGGTCATCGGCGGACCAGCGACCGAGCTCGGACCGCGCTTCCTCGACAGGGTACGGGAAGAGACCGAGTATCCCGCTCGCGGGACCGCCCAGGTGCCGGTCCGCTACGCCGACCCTCGTGCGTCGCTCGCGGCCGGGGCGGCGCAAGCAGCCTTGACCGGTGCGCTCGGTGTGCGCTGGAACCCCGAGCAGCTGCGCGCCGCGTCCCCCGCGAACCCCTGACACCCGGCGCCTTCGCATCCGGATGGCAGGAGTTCGGAGAGACGTCTACTTCACGCTGCCGGCGGTCAATCCGCCGACGAGGCGCTTCTCGATGAGCATGAACAGGATGACCACGGGCAGGATCGCGACGATCGAGACGCCGAACACATACTGCCAGCTGGTCTCGTACTGACCGACGAACTTGGTCAGGGCGACCGACAGCGGCTGGTTCTTGTCGGTCGACAGGATCACGAGCGAGGCGGCGAACTCGTTCCAGCACGCGACGAACGTGAAGACGATCGCGGTGACGATGCCCGGCCAGACCAGCGGCAGGTTGATCTTGAACAGCACGGTGAAGCGTCCGGCACCGTCGATCTGGGCGGCCTCGTCGACCTCCTTGGGGATGCCTGCGAAGAAGGAGTGCATGATCCACACCGCGAACGACAGGTTGAACGCCGCGTTGATGAAGATCATCGCCATCCAGGTGTCGCCGAGTCCGAGAACGGTGAACTGGCGGAACAAGCCGGAGGTGAGCACGGCCGGCTGCAGCATCTGCGTGACGATAACGAGGAACAGGAACACCATGCGGCCGGGGAACTTGAAGCGTGCCGTGTAGTACGCCGCCGGGAGCGACACCAGCAGCACGAGCAGCGTCGCGAACACGGCGATGACGATGGTCGAGATGAGGTTGTACGGCAGGGGGGTCTCGGGGGTGGACCACATCGAGATGTAGTTCTCCCAGTGCCACTCGGTCGGGAGGTAGGTGGGATCGACCGACCGGATCTGCGCCTTGGTCTTCACAGAGCCGAAGAACATGATCAGGTACGGCAGCACGAAGATCGCGAGCACCAGGAACCCGGCGACGGTGCGCAGGATCACGCGGGGCAGCGTCACCTGGTCTTCGGTGTAGCGGCGCTTGCGTCCGGGGGTCGGAGGTGTGGTGCGGCGGCCGCGGCCTCCCGCGGTGGTCACGAGCTCGGTCTCGGTCACGGTCACGATCAGACCTCCTTCATGGGCTTGACGATCTTCACGTACGCCGCGACGATCACGATGACGATGAGGAACGCCACCACGGAGAGGGCGCTCGCGACGTCGACCTTCTTCTGCAGCTCGATGTACTTGAAGATCAAGGTCATGATCGTGTCGGCGCCGTAACCCGGGATCGACCCGGTCATCACCTTCAGGATCGGCAGCGAGTTGAACACGTTGATGATGTTGATGAGGATCGCCACGGCCAGGGCGCTGCGCAGCTGGGGCAGCACGATCGACCAGTAGGTGCGCGCGGGCCCGGCGCCGTCCATCTTCGCGGCTTCGATCGCATCGGCCGGGACCGACTGGAGACCGGCGAGGATCGTGTACGTGGTGAAGGGGAGCGACACGAAGATCGCGATCACGATCGACCAGGTGAACGCGGTCGCGGGGTTCTTCGTCCAGCCGTAGCCCACCGCGTCGTCGGAGAGTCCGATGTCGTAGAGGAACTTGTTGAAGATGCCGAAGTACGGCTCGAGGCTGTAGTAGAACACCATGGTCGTCATCACGACGGAGGCGGCCCACGGCACGATCACGGCCATGCGCACGAGCTGGCGCCCGGGGAAGGCCTTGTTCAGGATCTGCGCCAGACCGAGCGAGATCACCACCGTGAGGGTCACCACCGCGACCACCCACACGATCGTGCGGAAGAAGATCGGCCAGAACTCGGTGAAGGTGAAGACCGTCACGAAGTTGTCGAAGCCCACCGAGCCCTTGTCGAGGCCCGACAGGGAGATGTCACGCGTGGAGTTGAAGAACATCACCCCGGCGGGGAACAGCACCACGCCGAAGATGAGAAGCAACGCCGGTGCGATCCAGGGCAGCGCCTGGAGGAGGTCCTTTCCGCCCGGCCTGCCACGCGTGGCATCCGGGGTCTTCGGAGTGCGGGGGCGGCTGTTCGCCGCCCCCGCGAGGTTCGAGGACTCTGTCTTCTGGCTCATTCGGGTACCCGAACCTCTCCGATCAGCGGGCTCAGCCCGCGTCGACCTGTGCCTGGATCTCGGTCAGCACGTCCTGCGCCGGCTTCGACTGCAGCTGGCCGAACAGCGACTTGAACGCACCGTCGGCGGCGGACCACTTCGGGTTCGTCGACGGGTAGAACTGCGCGTCGGGCAGCACATCGAGGAACGGCTTGAGAGCCTCCTCGCCGGAGAGCTGCTCGGCGCCGGACTTGGTGACCGGAAGGAAGCCCTCGGCCTGCACCCACGGCACGTACACGTCTGCCGAGTAGTAGTAGTCGAAGAACCTGGTGATCGCCTCCTTCTTGTCACCGTCGTTCTGGAAGGCCATCAGCTGGTCCATGACGCCGAGCGTGAACGGCGAGCCGTCCTTCGTCGGGATCGGGACGATGGAGTAGTCCAGGTCGGGGTTGCTCTCCTCGATCTGGCCGACCGTCGGCGGGAGACCGACCTGCATGCCGATCTTGCCCTGGATGAAGATGTCCATCAGCGGGGAGCGCTGGGTGGAGCCGGGGTCGGCCTGCGTCGCACCGGCGTCGATCATCTTCTTGATCTGCTCGGCTCCGACCAGATTCTCCGGGGTGTCGATCGTGATCTCCGACGCGTCGCCGAACGATCCGCCGCCGCCCCACAGCCACACGGCGGCCTCGGCCTGAGCCTCTTCCGATCCGAGCGGCATGCCGTATCCGGCGACTCCGCCCCCGAGCGCGGAGACCTTGGTCGCGGCGTCCAGCAGCGAATCCCAGTCGGTGGGCGCCTCGACACCGGCCTGGGAGAGGAGCGCGTTGTTGACGAACAGGGCCCGAGCCGAGGCGATCAGCGGCAGGGCGTACGCAGTGCCGTCGACCTCGGCGTTCTTGAGGAACGACTCCTGGAAGTCCGAGTAGGTGTCGTCCGAGACGACATCCTTCGTCGGGTAGAGCAGCTCGTCGCCGACGAAGCCCGCGAACGGGCCGCCGTTGTAGATGTCCGGTGCCTCGCCGGCCTGGATCTTGGTGGAGACGACCTTCTCGAGGTTGTCCCACGACTGCACCTCGAGCTTGACCTTGATGTCGGGGTTCGCCTTCTCGAACCCGTCGATCACGGTCTCCCAGTTGGCCTTGGTGCCGTCGGAGTAGCTCGGGACGAGGAGGTCGAGCGTGGTCGATCCTTCCGCGTCGCCGCTGTCGCCGGAAGAACCGCCGAACCCGCACGAAGCGAGCGAGAGCGTGGCGACGGCCGCGATGGCGGCGGCGCCGAACCGCAGTGACTTCTTCATGTGTATTGCATTCCTCACTGTGATGTCCGAACCCTCGGCGGCGGGGCCGCGTCGGGAGGGGGTGTGGTGCACAGTCGCAAGCACATCACGCGACAGTGCGTGGGTGACCGCTTCGCCGGGAGGCAACCGCGATCGTTCAAGCCGGGGCTCGGGTGGAACTTGTCCGATTATTTGTCAGGAGAACAAACAAATCAAGGTAAAGCTGTTGACGACTCGATTCGACGCCATACTATGATCGAATCAAGCTTGAAACGATCACAAGTATGCAACATATCGCCAGAAAGGCACCTCGATGACCGAATCGCTGCCCGGCGCACACATGCGCGAAGAGCTCAACTCCCAGCCCGAGATGTGGACTCGGGCCGCAGACCTGAAGGCCGAGCAGGCGCTGCTCCCCGCTTCCGGTGCCCGGATCGCCGTCGTGGGCTGCGGCACCTCGTGGTTCATGGCGCAGTCGTACGCGGCGCTGCGCGAGTCCGCCGGCCACGGTGAGACCGACGCGTACGCGGCATCCGAGGCCTTCCTCGATCGCGGGTACGACGCCGTCGTCGCCCTGACCCGCTCCGGGACCACCAGCGAGGTGCTCGAGCTCGTCGAGCGCATCAAGGGCCGCATCCCCACGGTCGGCGTGATCGGAGACCCGGATTCTCCGCTCGTCTCTCTGGTCGACGACGCCGTGCTGCTGCCGTTCGCCGACGAGAAGTCGGTGGTGCAGACCCGTTTCGCCACCACGGCACTCGCTCTCTTCCGCGCCTCGCTCGGTGAGGACCTCTCCGGCGCCATCGCCGATGCCGAGGCCGTGCTCGCCGAGGACGGCGACGACGAGCTGCGCGACGCGGAGCAGTACACGTTCCTCGGTCGCGGCTGGACCATCGGCCTCGCCCACGAGGCTGCGCTGAAGCTGCGCGAGTCCTCGCAGTCGTGGACGGAGGCGTACCCGTCGATGGACTACCGCCATGGTCCGATCGCGATTGCCGCCCCCGGCCGCGTCACCTGGCAGTTCGGTGAGGCACCCGAGGGCCTCTCGGCGCAGGTCGAGGCCACCGGCGCCCGGTTCGAGCAGCGGGCGATCGACCCGCTCGCCGACCTCGTGCGCCTGCACCGCACCGCACTCGACCGGGCCGTCGCCCGAGGCCTCGACCCCGATCAGCCCCGCAACCTCACGCGATCCGTCATCCTGGATGCATGACGCAACCCGCCGCCGGAGCAGACCATGACCCGAGCTGACGGGACGACCGACGTCGCCGACGTCCCCGATGTCGAGCGGGATGCCGCAGGGGAGAAGCTCGCCGCCGTGCGGACCCTCGGCGGCGGCGCGCCCGTGCTGGCGTTCGACGTGGGCGGCACCGACATCAAGTCGGCCCTGTTCGATGCCGACGGGACCGCTCTCGGACTGCGCCGCACGCCGACGCCGATCGCCGAGGGCGACCGCACGCAGGTGCTCCTCGACCGACTCGAGGTGTTGGCGGGAGAGCTCCGCGCCGCGCACCCCGACGTCGTCCCGCAGGCCATCGGGCTGGTCGTCCCGGGGATCGTCGATGCGGATGCCGGGCTGGGGGTGTTCGCGAGCAACCTCGGATGGCACGACTCCCCGTTGCGCGATCTGGCCGCAGAGCGTCTCGGACTCCCCGTGGCGTTCGATCACGACGTGCGCGCGGCGAGCTGGGCGGAGCGACGACTCGGAGGTGCCCGTGACTACGCCGACGCGGTGGTGCTCGTGATCGGAACCGGGATCGCGGGTGCCCTGCTCGTCGGGGGCGTCCCGTACACCGCGGGAGGATATGCGGGTGAGATCGGGCACTCCCCGATCGCGGACGGGCCGATCTGCGCGTGCGGCGCTCGCGGCTGTCTGGAAGCCGTCGCCTCAGCCGGAGCCATCGCCCGTCGCTATCAGGAGGCGACGGGAATCTCCCCCGAGGGGGCGAAGGACGTGATCGCGCGTGCGGCGGCCGGCGATGAGACCGCTGCGGAGATCTGGAACTCGGCACTCGACGCTCTGACGATGTCGCTGGCTCAGCTCACCGCCGTCGTGGCGCCGGAGGCCGTTGTGATCGGAGGCGGGCTGTCCCGTGCCGGTGGTGCGCTGTTCGACGAGCTGCGCACGCGCTTGGCCGCGCGGCTCAGCTTCCACCGCATTCCCGCTCTGGTCCCGGCCGAGCTCTCCGGCAACGCGGGCCTGCTGGGCGCCGCGCTTCGAGCCAGGGAGCTCACGTGATCCTCACCGTGACCCCCAACCCCGCACTCGATCTCACCTGGCGCGTCGACCGACTCGTCGAAGGGGGAACGCACCGGGCGGACGCCGGAGCGGCGCGCGCGGGTGGCAAAGGGCTCAACGTGGCGCGCGTGGCCCACGCCGAAGGGGCCGACGTGCTCGCGGTCACCACCGTGGGCGGTCGGGTCGGCGAGGAGTTCGCGGAGGAGCTGCGGGCGAGCGGCGTGCCGCACGCTCTGGTGCCCGTCGCCACCGCGACCCGTCGCAGCATCGCGGTGGTCGACGAGGCGCTCGGAGACACCACGATCATCAACGAACGCGGCGTGAATCCGACCGACGTGGAGTGGGCCGCACTGCTCGCCGAGGTGGTCGAACGGCTCGCGGCCACCCGGGTGCTCGTCGTGTCCGGCAGCCTGCCGCCCGGTGCGCCGGAATCGCTGATCCCCATGCTCATCGCAGTGGGAAGAGACGCCGGTGTGCACGTGATCGTCGACACCTCCGGCCCTGCTCTGCTGGTCGCGGCCGACGCCGGAGCAACCGTGCTCAAGCCGAATGCGGCCGAGCTGGTCGAAGCCACCGGCATCGCCGACCCGGTCGCCGGAGCGCGATCCCTCATCGCCCGGGGTGCGGAGCTCGTGCTGCTCTCGCTCGGAGCAGAGGGAATGCTCGCCGTCACCGCGACCGAGCTCGTGCATGCGCGTTTGGACGAACCGCTCTCCGGCAACCCGACGGGTGCGGGCGATGCCGGTGTCGCAGCCTGCGCCGTGCTGTACGCCGCCGGGGTGCGCGACCCCGCGCAGATCCTCCGCCGGGCCACGGCATGGTCCGCCGCCGCGGTGCTCACCCCCCTCGCGGGCGACATCTCCCCGCGCTGGATCGAGCTCGAACAGCAGCTGCGCGTCTCGCACCCCGACCCTGAATCCTTCCGGAAGGACCCCTCGTGACCCTCGTCTCCGCTCGCGACCTCGTCTCCGCGGCATCTGCTGCCGGCACGGGCATCGGCGCGTTCAACGTGATCCACCTCGAGACCGCGGAGGGCTTGGTTCGGGCCGCCGCGCTCGCGCAGCTCCCCGTCATCCTGCAGATCTCCCAGAACTGCGCCGACTATCACGGCGGGCTCGAGCCCATCGCTCTGGCGACTCTCGCGGTCGCACGGCGCGCAGAGACGCCCGTGGCGGTGCACCTCGACCACGCCGAGCGGCCTGAGCTCGTCGACGAGGCCATCGCGCTGGGCTTCGGCTCGGTCATGTTCGACGGCGGTGCTCTGCCCTACGACGACAACGTGGCGCTCACGGCGGCGGTCGCGGCGCGTGCGCACGAGGCCGGCGTGTACGTCGAGGGCGAGCTCGGCGAGGTGGGGGGCAAGGACGGAGCCCACGCGCCGGGTGTGCGCACCGATCCCGACGAGGCGCGGGCATTCGTGGCAGCCACGGGTGTGGATGCTCTCGCGGTCGCGGTGGGCTCTTCGCACGCGATGACCGACCGCACCGCCTCGCTCGACCTCGACCTTATCGGGCGTCTTCACGAGGCTCTCCCCGTGCCGCTGGTGCTGCACGGATCATCCGGTGTCGCGGATGCCGTGATCGCCGATGCCGTGCGTGCCGGCATGACCAAGGTCAACGTCTCGACGCATCTGAACGGCTTCTTCACGCGCGCCGTCCGCGAAAAGCTCGACGCGGACGAGCGCCTGGTCGACTCCCGCAAGTACCTCGCGCCGGCCCGCGATGCTCTCGCGGAGGAAGCCGCGCGCATGCTCCGGTTGTTCGCGCTGCAGACGACGGAAGCCGTGACCTGATGAAGCGGGCCGCCCGGCTGAACGCGATCCTCGACCTGCTGGCCGCGAAGGGCGAGGTGACGGTCGAAGAGCTCGTCGAGCGGTTCGAGGCTTCGTCGGCGACCACGCGTCGCGACCTCGACACTCTCGCAGAGCAGCGCCTGCTCACCCGGACGCACGGCGGTGCGGTGGCGCAGACGGTCGCGTATGAGTTGCCCATCCGCTACAAGAGCCACCTGCGCACGCATGAGAAGGCCAGCATCGCGCAGACCGCCGCCGGCCTGGTCGCGCCCGGCATGGTGGTGGGGCTCTCCGGCGGCACGACCACGACCGCGATCGCCGCCGCCCTCGCCGCACGGGACGACCTCGCGGGGAGCGGTGGCATCACCGTGGTCACCAATGCCGTGAACATCGCTGCCCAGCTCGCCACGCGCCCCGACATCAAGGTGGTCGTCACCGGTGGCGTCATCCACTCGCGCAGCTACGAACTGGTCGGTCCGTTCGTGGAGCAGCTGCTGCGCGGAGTGCGGCTCGACATCGCCTTCATCGGCGTGAACGGGATGGACGCCGCCGCCGGTGCGACCACACAGGACGAGCGCGAGGCGGCGGTGAACCGGATGATGGCCGAACGCGCGCGCCGAGCGGTCGTGGTGACCGACGGCAGCAAGCTCGGCGTCGAGGCGTTCTCGACCGTGGGTGGCGTCGACCTCTTCCCGACCGTCATCACCGACGCTGGAGCCGACACCGAGGTGCTCGCAGCCCTTCGTGGGGCTGGCTACGCGGTGCTGGTCGCCTGACGGGTCTTGGGGGAGTGTCTGGCCTCGGTGCGCGCCTGGCTCGGCGACTTCCTCGAGCTCTGAGGAGCGTCGCTCCCCCCGGGACACCCCAAGGGCCCCGACGTCCCCAGATCGTCGAGGCCCTCTGAGGGTGCCGCGGCGGCCTGCCGCATCATCCTCGAGCAGATGGTGTCCGTGTCGTGTTCGCGCTCCCCAGTGCGCATGATCCCCAGATCCGACTGCGCCTCCCTCGCGCCTCTCCCTTCGAGGCCCTTCGCATGGCACCTTCCGAAGAACAGGAGCGAGCGGCCTCCCTTCTGATACATCGAATGGAGCAAAAGTTTCAGAATCCGCTGCCGTGGCACTGGAACGGGGCGCTCAGGCCGGTCTCGGCGGAGGCCCGCGCGAGCGCAACGGCCGGTGCGGCGCCTTCAGACAGGCCGGTGTGCACGGCGCTGAGCAGCTCGGCTGCGACGTCATCCGGAACGGCGACGGGGGCCGCGATCACGCAGTCGGCACCCGCGTGCAACCAGACCCGCGTCATACCCAACGCCTCTTCGCCCCACCGCACCGAAGAGCGCCCGAGCTCGCACGCAGACAGGATCACGGTCGACGGGACCTTCGGGATCAGGTCGACGTCGTAGCCGAACAGCACGCCGTCCGCGAGCTCGAATCCGGAGAACAGCGGGTTGTCCACCGCGTGCCTTCCGTGCGCGGCGATGTGGAGCACGTCGGTGGCCGCCGCGAGCTCGGTGACGGCGGCGACCGTCGCGTCCGAAGGCTCCAGGATTCGCGGTGTGCGGCCGGTCCCCCGCCAGGTCGCCGCCGCGCGCTCGATCTCTTCGGCGGCACGCGAGACCCGGGGACCGGCGGCGAAGCCGATCATCGACGGTGCCGTCCTCACGCGAGAGGGGCCGCCCAGCAGGCGGGAGGCAGACGTCGCGAGGGTGAAGGGCACGCCGGACATTCCGGGGAGCATCGCCCAGGGAACACCGCCGAGCACACCAGGCACCGTGATCGCGAAGCGCGTTGCGGACGGCGCGGCGGACTGCGCCGCATCGAGCAGCTCGGCGTCGAGGACCGCCAGCCGGGAGGTGAGCGCCCGCTCGGTGACCGAACCCATCAGTCCCCCACGCGTCAGCGCGGCCATATCGAGATCGGCGCGGAGGCCGTCGAGCGCCGTCCGCACCCGCCGCCACGACAGGTCGACGATGGTCGCGCCGGCCGATGTCGCGACCACGGCATGCAAGTCGGATCCGGTGAAGATGTATGACAGGACCGCCTGGTCCGGGGCGAGCAGCGCCGTCGCCTCCGCGAGCCCGAGCCGCTCCCTGGTTCCCCCGGAACCGGTCGTCGCCCACTGCCGCTCGCGCACCCTGTCGCGCAGTGCCCGCACTCTCGGATCCGTCGTCCAGTCGCCCCCGGCCAGCTCGGCGCGCAGCATCCGCAGCTCGGCCAGGTCCACCGCGAGCGACTCATCGTGAGGCGGTCGCACCGGGGCGACCTGCTGGCTGAGGTGCCGCGCACGCTCGGACCACTCGAACAGCGTGGCGGGGTCGCGCAATCGCGCTGCAGCAGAGAGCCCCGCGAACATCAGATCGCTGCCGTGCATGGCGACGGAGGCCTGGAGGTCGAGGGCGCCGAACGACTGCTGCCAGGCGGTGAGCAGCTCGAGCCCGTCTACGGCGGCGCGCAGGGCGTCGCGGTCACGACCGGCAGCCGCGGCGCGGGCGGCACGCACCTCCTCGGCGCGGAGGCGAAGGGGTGTCGGGGCGGTGTCGTCGATTCGCGGCAGGCGGCCCGAGCCATCACGGCGTGCACTCAGCCGCAGCCCCGTCGCCTCCGTGTGGAAGCCACTCCGCGCGAGGGCTTTCGCCGTCCGAGCGAACTCCGCGTCGTCGATGCGGCGATGCGGCTTCGCTCGCTGCTGCGCCTCCAGCCGCACCGCCTCTGCTCGGGCCGCCCACCCGTCGTTCGCGAGCGCGGTGAAGCGCCGCGCTGCGGTGCGTGCTGCGCGCTCGGCCGCGGCAGGATCATGACGCAGGAGAGAGCGAGCCAGGTGGAACTCCGACTCGCCTCTGGCCTGTCGCATCCGCTGGGCACCGAACTGGGCGGCGACCTGCTCGAGGAGTGCTTCGGCCTCGGTCGTGAGTCCCGCGTCGCGCAGCACCTCCGCGCGATCGAGGTCGCTGATGGCTGCAGCGAGATCGCTGATCGCGGCGAGCTTCGGGCGGGAACGTGTCATGAGGGTGAGCGCGGTGACGAGGTCGCCTCCGAGCAGGGCTGCGTACCCGAGGTTGTGCCTGGCCTCGGCGAGTGGCTCCTCGTCGCCGTTCGCCTCGTACACGGCCACCGCGCGCCGCAGATCCTGGATGCAGGTCTCGAGCTCGCGCTGCTGCATCCGCACCACCGAGCGGTTCATCAGGCAGTTCGCGAGCTCGGTCGTCTCGTCTCCGATCACGCTGAGCGTGTCGATCGCGCGGCTGAGCTCGATCTCCGCCTCGGCCAGCCGACCACCGTGCATGAGCAGTGTGCCGAGCTGTCCGCTGAGCACCGCGATCGTCTCGCTCCGCAGACCGGGTCGGCCGAGCGCTTCGCGGCACAGCTGTTCGGCGGCCGCCGGCTTCCCCGTCTGCGCGAGGACGTAGGCGACCGTGCCGTCGATGCGCGCGCGGAGATCGGGGTCGTCCGCGCGGACGGATGCCGCGTCGAGGGCACGCCTCGCCTGCGCGAACCGCCGGGCATTCGCCGCCTCGACTCCGCGCCGGTGCAGCTCGATCGCGGACAGGGGCATCCCTCCAGGATGCCGTGCTCACGGGCTGCGGGGAAGAGCGCGGACGGAGCGCGACACCCGTCGGGAGAAAGTTCATTCGTCGGATGACGCGCCGCGTCCTGATCCGGCATCCGTGCATTCGTCCTGCAGGTGCACCGCCAGGCGCCCCGGGCAGCCGCCCGGCACCAGGACGAGCCGCCCGCATCGGTACGGACGGCTCGTCCCGGGGGCGCGTCAGACGGGATCGACCGGGCTCGGCAGCGACTTCAGGACGGCGGCCACCGCCTTCGCCGCAGCGCTGGGGGTCGCTCCGCCGACCGGCACGGTGCCGAGCTGCGCGGCGACCCGCGCCGCGACATACGGCGCCGAGAACGACGTGCCGCTCCACACCGCGAAGCCTCCGCGATAGTCGTCGGGGTCGATCGTCTCGCGGCGCAGACCCTCGACGTCGGCCCTCGTCGCCGCCTGGGTGCCTCCCACGAACGCGGGCGAGGTGCTCACCACAGCGGCTCCGGGTGCGTAGGCCTGCACCCACGGACCGATGTTCGAGAACAGGGCGACCGACTGGCCGGACGGATTCAACGCTCCGACGGAGACGAGCGGTGCGTTCCTGTCCCGGCGGATGCCGTTGTCCGCGCCCGGCCATGGCCACAGGGATGCCGGGAAGGAAGGGCGATCGATCGCGTCGTTCCCCGCTGAGCACACCACCACGCAGCCGAGTTCGCGGGCCTTGGCGAGCAGCTGGTAGAGCGTGAGGCTGAACAGTCCGTCGGTCGGCGTCTCGTGGTAGTAGCTGAGCGACAGGTTCAGCACATCGATCGGGAAGCCCGTCTTCGGGTTCTCGCGGTGGCGCGCCAGCAACGTCACGACCTGGGCGACCGTCTCGAGGAGCGTGCTCTCGTCCACGACGCCGAGCGCTCCCGCCACCCGGATCGAGAGGATGTCGGCGTCGGGAGCAGCCTGTCGGACGAGCCCGGCGATGAAGGTGCCGTGACCGGCGACCGCGTCGATCTCCCCGTCGAGCTGCCCGTACAGGTCGGGGTAGCGCTCCGGATCGGCGTCATCGGTCAGCCCGACCGGCACTCCGTCGAGGTCGACGGTGCGGGTGACGATGTCAGCGGGAAGCCAGGCGTGCTCCCCGCAGCCGGTGTCGAGCACGGCGACGACGGGTCGTCGTCCACGCTTCGGGCTGGGACCGCGCACGGGTGCAGGCCCCAACCAGGTCACCGGCTGTCGTGCTCCGCGTCCGGGCTCGAGGTAGTCGTCGCTGCCGCCGGCACCACCCGCGCCGCGCACCGGGTTGGTGCGGGTGAACGGATTGGTGCGGGTGAACGGGTTCGTCCTGGTGAACGGATTGAGCCCGACCGGATCGATGGAGAGCACGTGGTCGAGGCTCGTGCGCGGCATCGTGGAGCGGGACATGCGGCGTGCGCGCTGGAGCACCCGCCAGGCATCCGGTGCGACGGGCGATTCGCCGCGCACCGGCTCATCCGGCGTGCGCAGTCGTGCGCGCAGGAAACCGGGAACTCCCGGCACCAGCTCGCCGTCGACCGCTGAGCGGGTGTCGTCCTCGATCTCGAGCTGCCAGCCGAACGTGTCCGCCGCGTCGCGGAGCGTGCGCACCTCCCGGTCGTAGGCCTCCTCATCGCCGAGGGCACGGGTGATCAGCAGGCGTTCCGGCAGGTACGCCGTCGGAAACGCACGGATACCGTCCACCGGCTCCGTGCTCGGGTCGAGCGCCGTGCCCCGTCGGATCGATCCCTCCGCGCGGTCCTGCCAGGTCCATCCCTTGGGCTGATCCATGCGTCATCCTCTTCCTGCGGGCGGACCCGCGTCTTCATCGACGGGCGGCGCCCGTGGTCACAGCTCGAACTGCGGGGTCGCCAGCGTGCGCGTCTCGTTCCCGATCACGGTGGTCAGCCGAACGTGTGTGAGACCGGGCGGGACGTCGTCGAACACGAAGCGTCCGGTCTCCTCCGGCGTGGTCGACCTGGTCTTCTCGCCCTGCGTCAGGACGATCTCGGCGGCTGCGGTGTCGACCCAGCCATCGACGCGACGGCGTCCGGAAGCCGTCGTCGTCACGTGCAGCAGGATGCTCGTCGATCCGTCGCTGAACTGCAGGGTGAGCGCGTCGGCCTCGCCCCGCACCGCGCCGAGCTGCCCTTCGACCAGGGTGAGCAGCGCGT
This sequence comes from Microbacterium sp. 2RAF4, assembly GCF_052115285.1. Lineage (NCBI taxonomy): Bacteria > Bacillati > Actinomycetota > Actinomycetes > Micrococcales > Microbacteriaceae > Microbacterium > Microbacterium sp. 2RAF4. The sequence goes on from NZ_JBFRGI010000002.1 coordinate 1,731,286, forward strand.
ATTCGCGGTTCAGGCCGTCGGCGGCGACCGCGGCGACCATGCGGTCGATGAGGCCGGCGGGCATCGGATCCACCTCGCTCCACAGGGAGCGGAGCCGGGCGAACATCTGGGCGTCCTCGTGTTCGGTCATGCGAATCCCCCTGCCTGCGCTGTCGGTGGCGCGTCCAGCAGGGCGCGTAGTTTCGCGAGGCACCGATTCCGCGTGGGGCCGATGCTGCCGACGGGCATGGCGAGGTCGGTGGCGATGCGGGCGTAGTCCGGACGATCCTCGAAAGCGATCACGCGCAGCAGCTTCTGACAGCGCTCGTTCAGACGCCGCACAGCCGCCCACAATCGGCGGTTCTCGTCGCCGAGGGTGGCGTGCTCTTCGGCCGACGCCTGTTCGGGCAGCAACGTGTCGAGGTCGTCCGCGTCGGTCGTGTCGACCTTGCCGTGCGCTTTCGCGACCTTCCAGGCCTCCCGGCGGGCAGTGGTCGTGAGCCAGGCCGACACGGCCCGTGAGTCGCTGATCGAGTCGTGGCCGCGGACGAGTCGCAGCCAGGTGGTCTGCACGACGTCTTCGGCGAGGGTGCGCTCCAGCCCGTAGGCACGCACGACGTGCCAGAGCACGGGCGTCATCAGCCGTACGAGCTCGTCCATCGCGCGGCTGTCGCTCTCGCGCCATGCGTCGAACAGATCCGCGGCGCGCTCCCAGCGTGCGCGCCCGTCGTCCGAGGCAGGATCGTGAGCGGTGCCGGGTGCACCGTCGATCATGAAGCCCATTGTGATCACACCTACCAGGAGCGCGGCAAGGGCTTTCTGATACATGTCTGCATCCAAGAATCCGCGCGGATGATCGCGCGGGGAGGCCCATAGAAGAAGTCGATACCGTGGAGGGGTGATCCCCCTCGCCATCGTGCTGTTCCTCAACGCCGCCTTCAACGCCCTGGTCTGGCCGCAGTTCTACAAGCGTGTGGCCAGGGACCCCCGCGCGCGGGACGAGAACGGCAAGGCCACGGCGTTCCTCAAGGTGCATGCCGTCCTCATCGCGGTCGCGCTCGTGCTCGCTCTCGTGTCACTGCTGGCGGGGATCGCCGCGCTGACCGGAGCGCTCTAGCGCCGACCGCGTTCTCCTGGGAGCTCAGGCCCTCTCGTACTGCTTCGCGTGCTCGGCCCAGCGGGACTCGACGGGCAGAGCGCGCAGCGCCCGGTTGCCGAGGGCCATCGCCACGGCGACGAGGCAGAGCGCTGCGCACACCAGGGTGGTCCACTCCCGGCCGATCCAGGCGAGGCCGAAGCCGGCGATGAGTGGTGCCAGCGGCATCGCGCCCATGCCGAGAACACCGGCAGCACTGTTGGCACGCCCCAGCAGGTGGCTCGGGGTCGCGACCATGAAGTAGCCCATCATGCCGGCGTTGAGCGCCGGGACCAGCAGCACCGAGACGCCGAGCACCACGGCGATGATCAGCGGGTCGGTGACCATCGACAGCACGATGGCACCTGCCGAGATCACGGAGAGCCCCGCGATCGCCAGGATTCCGGCCTTGATGCGCGGGATGAGCAGCGGGGCCACCACGGCTCCCGCGAGCATCACGGCGCCGATCGACGCGCTCAGGGTGCCGATCAGAAGCTCGGAGTGTCCGTCCTGCTGGAGGGCGTAGATGATGGTGGTGATCGTGGCGTTGAAGCCGAGGTTGATGACCGTCGTGATGAGCAGCACTCCGCCGAGGTCTGGCCGGGAGAGCAGCCACCCGAATCCTTCGCGGAGCTCCTTCCACGCGTTGGGCTTGGCCGCGGGCGGGGCGGTCGAGGTGCCGAAACCCAGACCATCCGCCGTGCCCGCGGCGTGTTCGGGCTCGACGCGCTGCGCAGCACGCAGATGGTCTGGGTTTTCGCCCGCGTCGACCACTCCGGCGCGACGCGCCTGACGCCCCAGCATCCACGCGGTCAGGGCCGCGATCACGTGGCACAGGGTCATGACCACGCCGACGAGCCAGCCGCCGACGCCGAGCAGCAGACCGCCGAGCGGACCACCCGCGAGCTGGAGAGCGGCATCACGCCCCTGATTCGCTGCCTGGGCGCGCCCCATCGCATCGTCGGGAACGATCTCCTTGATGGCGCTCTCGCCGGCGACGTCGAAGAGTCCGCTGCGCGCGGCGAGCAGTACGTCGACCACGAGCAGCGACCCGAAGGTCAGGGCGTCCCCCAGGGCGAGAAGCGTGAAGCCGCCAGCCAGCACGATGCCGATGAGCGAGCCGAGGAGCATCAGCGCGATACGGCGATGGCGGTCGGCGAGCACGCCACCCGCAAGGGTCGTGAGGAGTCGGGCCGCCATCCCGACCCCGCCGATGATGCCCGCCTGAGCAGGGTCGTTCGTCACGATCAGAGCGAGCAGGGGGATCGCGAAGCCGAACAACGCGCCGGCGAGCCCCTTGCTCGTATCGCTCACCAGCCAGGTCAGATAGCGCGTGTTCCGCCACAGGCGATGAGGCTCGGTGAGGGTGGTCATGCGTCGAGACTAGATGCGCAAGAAGTATTGCGCAAGTCTTATTGCGCAATGGGAAGTGCGGGTAGGATCGGGGGATGACGGAGGATCGCACGAAGAGCGCGCGCGATGACCCCGCCTGGATGACATCGGCCATGCTGAAGGCCTACTCGCACCCGCTTCGGCGCCAGATGATCCGCCTCTTCGCCCGGCGGGACTTCCTGCGCGCCGCCGACATCGCCGCGGAACTGGGCGTGCCGGCGAACAGCGCCAGCTTCCACCTGCGCGCGCTCGCCGATGCCGGGCTGATCGAAGAGGCGCCGGAGAAGGCCCGCGATCGGCGCGACCGCGTCTGGACGGGGCACAAGGGCCCCCTCAACGTGGGCGGCCCGGAGAGTCCGGTCGCCGACGAGGAGCTCGGCAGCGCCGTGATCGCCGCGCTGGTCGAGGATCACCACGACCTGATGCGCCGCGTGACCGCCTGGACGCCTGAATACGTCGCCGGTCGCACGGCAGAGGTGCACGCCGCCTTCACCCAGCGCACGATGCGGTTGACCGAGGCCGAATTCGACGACCTGATGGTGAAGATCAACGACGTGATGAGTGCTGCCGACGATGCGCACGACGACACCGACCCCGATGGCCGTTACTGGCAGGTGGATGTGATCGCCGCCGACGACACCATCTGACGCGGCTACTCGACCTCCTCCTCCCTCTTTCCGGAGGGGGAGCCTGTACCGCTCAGGATCAGGATGCGTCGCAGGTGCATGGCGGTGAGCACTCCCGGACCCATCGACCGTCGGACGTCGACCGTGCGATCGTCGACGGTCTCGAGGAGCAGCCGGATCGCGCGCGCCGCCTCGGCGCGGACGCGGTGATCCTCGCTCGAGGAGGCATCGCCGTGCGCGATCACCTCGGCCACCGCATGGCACGCGGCCGACAGGGGCTCCGGGAGAGCGGGGTCGAGTGCCAGTCCGGCCGGCCGCTCCCAGATGGTGTCGGCGATCTCGTCGGCGATGTCGCGGATGAGGTGGCCGATGCGATCGAGGGCAGCGAGTTCATCGTGGCTCTGCTGGATCCGTGAGCGGTGTCCCTTGGCGCGAGGATTGCCGCGACGACTCTCCTCCGCCTCGGTCAGGGCCGCCCTCAACTCCGAGGAGGTGTCGGCCAGCGATGCCGCGTCGTCGGCCCACTGCTCGTGCTCGGGAGGCCACGACTCCGAGACCGCCGAACCGATGTCGTGCAGATGCGCGGCCAGCTGCTCACGGAAGTCGGCCACCCGTCCCGCTGCTGCCATGGTGAGCGGTGCCGGCGCGATGACAAGGTTCACCACCAGGCCGACGATCACCCCGACCGCCATCTGCGTCAGATACCCGAGCGAGTAGTCGTCGGCGTTCTGCCCGCCGATGATCAGCACGAACAGGGCGGCCATCGGCACATACTCGCGACCGACGCCGAACCACCCCGTCCCCGACACGAGGACGCCGAGGCCGACGACGAGAGGGATCGACCACCAGGACGGACCCACCGTGATCACGATGAGTGTCGCCAGGCCGATTCCGGTGGCCAGCCCGAGCAAGGTCTGCAGACTCGATCTCGCCGAGCCCATCAAGGTCGGATACATGCTCACCAGCGCGCCGAGCGGAGCGTAGTAGGGGTACTCGTCGGTGACACCGGGCATGTGCGGTGCGATCGCCCAGGCCAGCCCGACCGCGAGCATCGTCTTCGCGACGAGCAGGAGGCGCGCGGGGAGCACGGCTTCATGCAGCGAGCGGGCGATACCCGAACGGCGGGCCCGCAGACGAGGAGGGATCTTCACGCGCACCGAGCGTAGTGACCGTCGCGGCTCTTCGGCACCCGGTTGCGTCCGCCGTGCTCCGAAGCTAGGGGGATCCGGTGACGAAAGCCACGATGCCGCGACCGCACGGGGTGTGCGGTCGCGGCATTCGTGTTCTCTCGCGGAGGATCAGGGGATGGTCCTGCGGAACGCGAGGAACGACACTCCCGTGAAGATCGCGGTGAGAAGGAGTCCCCACAGTGCCAGTCCCAGCGCGCCGAGGTCCATGATCGCCGCGCCGACGTGGTTCCACAGGTCGAGACGCGTCGCCAGGAACACCAGTCCGATGAGCACCAGCGAGAGCCCGATGCTGACGATGAGGAGCACCAGCTGTCCCCAGCTCTTGTAGATCGTCGCCCCGGTGAACCCGAGCACGAAGAAGAACAGGGCCAGGGTGAAGTACACCACGAAGGCGCCGAGGGGCCCGGCGTCCCACAGCCACGGCAGGTAGAAGACGTAGCCGTTCACGCCGTAGCCGTTCGTGGCGACCTCGATGCCGCCGCCGATCAGGAACAGGATTCCCATGAGGGCACTGCCGAGGATCGCCGTCAGCAGCGTGCCGAAGAAGAACTCCCTGCGGGTGATGCTCATGGCCTGCGAGAACGGGAAGGTCAGAGTCATCGCCGACATGCCGATCGCGAAGAAGTACCACAGCGGAGCCTGGCCGCCTCCGCCGTACTTGGGGGTGTCGACCGGGATCATCGCGTAGATGATGACCGAGATCACGACGGCTGCGGCGAGGATGATCAGCGGATACCAGACGAAGGTGCCCTTGTTGATCAGCTGCAGGCGGATGACGTTGACCGTGCGTCGCATCAGCGCACCTCCTCTTTCGCTGCGTTCTCTCTCGTGGGATCGGTCGCGACCTTCTGCGTGAGCCGCACGACCAGCTGCTGCAGCGAGACGGGTGCGAGGTCGAGTCCGGACGCGGTGATCTCGGCGCGATCCTCCGACGACACGGCGCCGAGGACGGTGACCGACGCAACCCGGCCGAGCGACTCCCGGTGCAGCACCTCCCGCGCCCCCACCCAGGCGTCGACCTTGGCGGCGTCGCCCACCACGGTCACGGCGCGTTCGCGGACCGCATCCGTGTCTTCGTTGAGCAGGATGCGCCCATCGTCGATCACGATGACCTTCTCGATGAGGTTCGACACCTCGTCGATCAGGTGCGAGGACAGGATGATCGTGCGCGGATGCTCCGCGTAGTCCTCCACCAGTCGGTCGTAGAAGATCTGTCTGGCGACGGCATCGAGGCCGAGGTAGGGCTCGTCGAAGAAGGTGATCTCGGCGCGCGAGGCGAGACCGATGATCACGCCGACGGCGGAGAGCTGACCGCGCGAGAGCTTCTTGATCGTCTGCTTCATCGGCAGCTGGAACTCGGCGATGAGTTCGTCGGCGAGCGCCTGGTCCCAGTTCGGGAAGAACAGGCTCGCAGCCTTGAAAGCGTGCTTGGGATACGCGTCGTCCGGATACTTCTGGCTCTCGCGGACGAAGCAGATCCGACTGAGCACGTGCGCGTTCTCGTACGGGTGCTCGCCGAAGACCTTGATGGTTCCGGATGATTCGAAGTTCTGCGCGGTGAGGATGGACATGAGCGTGGTCTTGCCTGCACCGTTCCGGCCGAGGAGGCCGTAGATCGCGTCTCCCTCGATGGCGAGCGACACGTTGTCGAGCGCTCGCTTCTCCTTGTAGCGCTTGGTGAGGTTCTGCACCTCGATGACGGTGGTCATGCGGGGGTCTTCCCTTCTGCGTCGATGTTCAGTGCGGCGCGCTGCCTGAGCAGCGCCGCGAGATCTTCCGCGCCCAGCCCGAGCGTGCGGGCCTCGGCGAGGAGCGGGTCGATGTAGCGATCGGCGAACGCGGCGCGGCGCTCGCCGAGGAGCAGCTCCCTGGCACCGTCGGCGACGAACATGCCGATGCCTCGGCGCTTGTAGAGCACTCCCTTGTCGGTGAGCATGGCGACTCCCTTCGCTGCGGTGGCGGGGTTGATCCGGTAGAACGCGGCGAGCTCGTTCGTGGAAGGGGCCTGCGCCTCCTCGCTGAGTGTGCCGTCGACGATCGAGTCCTCGATCTGCTCGGCGATCTGGAGGAAGAGCGGCTTGCCTTCTTCGATCACGAGTCCTCCGCGTGGTTTGTGGGTTAGTTACTTGACTAAGTAACCACAGAACCTGGATGAGTGTCAAGGGGGGCAGCCGCTGGTGCCAAAACCCAGACCATCCGGTGCCCGCTCCGCGCGTCGGCCTCGGCCGTAGGAGTGACACGCGTGATGCGGGTGGAAGGTCTGGGTTTTCGCGGAGGTGCGCGGAGGGGTGCGGGTGCGGAGGTGCGGGTGAGGGTGTGGGGTGCGGAGTGATCAGGAGTCGCGGCGGTGCTCGCGCCAGTCCTCGACGATCTGCAGCATGCGCGTGGAGAGGAAGCGGAAGAACTCGGCGAGCTCGATCGCGCGGTCGTGGGCGCCCTGATCGTCGTCGTGCTCCGCGGCGATCTCGTCGATGTACTCGGAGAGGCGCGAATACACCGGCATGTTCCCGACGATCGAGTTGTAGAACGGATCGTGCACGAACTCGTAACGGTCGCGCCGGTCGCCGGGACGGGAGCGACGCTGGATGAAGTGCAGCTGCTGCAGGTAGCGCACCGCACCGGAGACGGCGGCGGCCGAGACGCCCAGGCGCTCGCCGAGCTGGGCGGCCGTGTACCCGCCCTCGGGAGCGGCGACCAGCGCCATCATCACGCGCGCCGGCATCCGGGGCATCCCGGCGGCGGTCATCATGGCGGCGGCCTGCTCGGCGGGTTCCATCCCGCGGTGGGAGTCGGGCGAGGGTGCGCCGCTGTCGTCGGGCATCGTGCTCCTCCTAGGCTCCGGGGGCGAGCTCACGGCGTCGCATCAGGGTCAGGGCTCCTGCGCCTCCCGCGACCAGGGCGAGCACGAGCCACCACAGGCCGCGTACATCCACGCCGCTGCCGTCCACCACCGGGGTCACCCCGAACGGCGAGAGGTTCATCGTCCATTCCGGCAGTCCGAACAACGGACCGAACATCCCGAACAGGGTCGCCAGCAGGACGAGGCTCCACGCGACGGCCGTCGTCGCGCGCGGGAGCAGGACGAAGACGAGCGCGGTGAGCACGGCGAAGACCGATGCGGCGATCGCCTGGCCGAGCCCCGCCACCGCCACGATCCGATAGAGCGAATCAGCGCCGCCGTTCACCCGGATCCCGACCCACCCGGCGAGCACCGCGGCGGCGACCACGATCAGCACCGCGACCACGCCGACGATCACGTAGTCGGCGAGCCAGCGCACACGACCGACCGGGGTCGCGAGCACGGCCTCGGCAGTGCCGCGCGCCTCCTCCTGCCGCGCGCGCACCACGATCTGTACGGCGCAGCACGCTGCGAGGATCCCGAGAAGGGTGAAGAACACGGTGACCACGACCTCGTCGAGCCCGCCCGTCGCTCCGCCGATCTTGGTCAGGATGTCGGCCACTGCCGGGTTCTCGCCCGAGATCCGGTCGACCAGTCCGCTCAGCGTGGTGGCGAGGATGCCGGTGATCGCTCCGCCGACCGCCCACCCCACGATCGCCCCGGACGTGAGCCGCCACACCAGGGCATGCGGCGAGGCGAGCACGGGCCGTGCCGAGACCCTGCCGGGGCGCTCCGCGACGAAACTCGCATCGATGTCTCGCAGCGACTGGAGGGCGACGGATGCGCCGGCGAGCACGAGTCCGAAGGCCAGGCCGAGCAGCACCGGCCAGACCAGGTCGGAGTCATAGGGGCGGGACTGCTCCACCCAGCCGAAGGGGGACAGCCACGCCGGCCACGCGCTCGTCATGCTCGTGAGATCGTCGCTGGGGGTGCCCGCCGCGTTGCCGATGCCGCGGATCAGGAACATCGCCACGAGCACCCAGACCGTCAGGGAGTTCGCGCCTCGAGAGGTGCGCAGAAGCTGCGCGGCGACGAGGCCGACGCCGAAGAACGCGATGCCGCAGGATGCCGCCGCGGTCCCCGCCAGGATCGAGCCTGCGAGCGGAAGGCCGGTGGCGATCAGCGCGAGCGCGGTGAGCAGGGCCAGAGCGAGGTTTGCGATGACCCCGTGCACGATCGTCGCGACCGTCGGAAGGCGGCGTCCGGCGGGGGTGGCCCAGACGAGCTCAGCCCGTCCCGCCTCCTCGTCGCCCCGGGTGTGCCGTACGGCGAGGAAAGTGCTCATGAGAGCGGCGAGGAACGCCAGCCACGGCAGCACCTCGAAAGCCAGGAACGCCCCTTCGGATGTGCCGGACGGCAGCCCGCGGAACATCAGGATCACCGGATTCGCGAGCGCTGCCGCGAGGATGTTCTGCCGGTCGGCAAGAGTCGAGTACGACTGGCTGACACCGGCGTACCCGGCGAAGGCCATCAGCGCCGTACCGATGATCCACAGCGTGAGCTGCAGCCGATCGCGGCGCAGTCGCTGTCTCAGCAGCACGCCGAACGCGGTCATCACGCACGATCCTTCAGCGCGCGACGGGTGGAGGGCGCTTCGTGCTCCGCCTCGCCGTCCTCGGCCGCCTCGAGGCCGGCGAGGTCGTCGCCGTAGTGGCGCAGGAACAGCTCCTCGAGCGAGGGCGGGGCGACGCGGAGGTCGCTGATGCCGAGGGTGGCGAGTGCCGGAAGCACCGTCGCCGTGCGATCGCTGTCGACGGAGAGGCGGATGCGGTCGCCCTGCTGCACGGGGTCGTGCACGTCCGGGATGCGGCCGACCTGTTCGAGGGTCGCGCCGGCGGAGGCGAACGACACGTCGCTGCGGGTGAGATGACGCAGCTCCGACAGGGTCCCCGTCTCCACGACGCGGCCCGCGCGGATGATCGACACCCGGTCGCACAGCTGCTCGACCTCGCTCATGATGTGGCTCGACAGCAGCACGGTCGCGCCGTTCGCGTTGGCGCGGGCCACTTCACGCTGGAAGATGACCGCCATCAGGGGATCGAGTCCGCTGGTCGGCTCGTCGAGGATGTAGAGGTCGGCAGGCACGGCGAACGCCGCGATCAGAGCGACCTTCTGCCGGTTCCCCTTCGAGTACGCGCGGCCCTTCTTGCGCGGGTCGAACTGGAACGCGTCCATCAGGCGCTTCTTCTCGTGCTGGTAGGCCGTGTCCTTCGCGCGGGCGCCGCGCAGCCGTGCGAGCAGGTCGACGGCTTCGCCCCCGGACAGGTTCGGCCAGACGCTGACGTCTCCTGGCACGTAGGCGATGCGTCGGTGCAGGTCGACGGCGCGATCCCAGGGGTCTTCGCCGAAGACCTCGACCTCACCCCCGGTGCGCCGCGCGAGGCCGAGGAGGATGCGGATGGTGGTCGACTTGCCCGCGCCGTTCGGGCCGAGGAACCCGTGCACCTGGCCCTGCCCGACGGTGAGATCGAGGCCGTCGAGTGCGTGCACATGGCCGTAGTGCTTCGTGAGGTCGCGGGTGGCGATGACGGTGGTCATGCGCGGGAGCGTACGCCCGATTCACAAAGTTGTGAATCGGGCGAAAACAACACATGCGAAATCCTTACGACGCCCGCGTACAGTGGGCTGGTGCCGGAGTTCCCCTACAGTCGCCTGCGCCGCTGGCCCGACGTCGAGGCGGAGAACCTGCAGGCGTATGACGCGACCGACCTGCTGCTCGTGCAACGGGCACTCGCGCTCGAGGTGCCAGGCTCCGAGACGGTCGTGATCGGCGACGAGTACGGCGCGATCACGCTCGCTCTGGCCGCTGCAGGGCGGCACGGCATCCGCGTGCATCAGGACCTCGCGACCGGTCGGCGCGCACTGCAGCGCAACGCGGAGGAGCTCGGGCTTGCAGGTGCTTCCGGCCGAAACGGAGACGACTTCGATGCGACGCGGCGCGTCGTGGAGCAACCCGCCGCGGGCGAGACGGGTGGTCTGGGTTTCGGCCTGCTGTTCCGCCCGCACGAGCTCGACGCCGACCTGCTCACCGGTGCGAAGCTGGTGCTGCTGCAGCTGCCGAAGTCGCTCGCGGAACTCGAGGAGATCGCCGACGCCGTGGCTCGCTGGGCTGCTCCCGACGTGGTTCTCGTCGCCGGAGGCCGCGTGAAGCACATGTCCCTCGGCCAGAACGAGGTGCTGGGGCGGAGCTTCGCGCACGTGCAGGCCCAACGCGCCGAGCGGAAGTCACGACTGATCCTGGCGTCGGAACCGCGCCCCGTCCCCGCGGACCCGCCGTTCCCGGTGACGGCGCATCACGACGGACTGACGCTGGTCGCCCACGGAGGTGCCTTCGCGGGGCCGCGCCTGGACATCGGAACGCGGGTGCTGCTGGAGGTGCTCGGCCTGACCGGTGCACGACTCCGCAAGAATGCACCGGATCGGCGTGATCCGGACCGGAACGGGCTGGAGAACGGACGTTCTTCCGGAGTTGTTCACGACACTGCGGACCGACGCGTGCTCGACCTCGGCTGCGGCACCGGCGCGCTCGCCGTCTCCTATGCCCTCGCACACCCCGACGCCCAGGTGACGGCCACGGACAGGTCGGCCGCTGCAGTGGCATCCGCCCGCGCGACGGCGGCTGCGAACGGAGTCGCCGACCGGGTCGCGGTCACGCACGACGACGCCGGCTCCGCGCTTCCCGATGCCTCCTTCGACGTGGTGCTCCTGAACCCGCCGTTCCACCTCGGCGCGAGCGTGCACACGGGAGCGGCGACGCGGCTGTTCGAGGCCGCCGCCCGTGTGCTCCGACCCGGCGGAGAGCTGTTCGCGGTGTACAACTCCTCACTCGCTTATCGCCCCGAGCTCACCCGTCTGATCGGGCCGACCACGCAGCTCGCCCGCACCCCGAAGTTCACCGTGACCCGCAGCATCCGGAGCGCGCGGACCTCGGATTCCTGACCGCGGAACCACCGTGGGAGGGATTGTTGAATACCCGTGCAATCCCCCGGTCAGCCACCGAAACGAGACCACCTCGCCCGACCGGGATTTGCCCCTGATCGGCCATTTCGTTACGTTGGTCTGTGGGCCTGACGGCCCGAAGACCAGTCCGCGACCACGTCCTTCTTTCGATGAGCTGTGCTGCGAAGAGGCGTGGACGTACGGTCGATGCTCTATCGCGGCAGATCCGAAATCCGCCGTCCGTGCCGCCACAGCAGACATGTCGAACGGCCTTGAGAGGATCACCCGGGCGTAACCGAAGCAGGCTCAGCCACCCGAAGGCGAGCCGCAGGGGAAACGTGTCCGAAATCGCTCTCGAAGCGCGCAATCTGTACAAGGTTTTCGGTAAGAATCCGAACGCCGCCGTCCGTCGCCTGAAGGCCGGTGAGAGCCGATCCGCCGTCGCGGATGCCGGCACCGCCGCGGTCATCGACGCCAGCTTCTCCGTCAACCGCGGAGAGATCTTCGTCATCATGGGCCTGTCGGGATCCGGCAAGTCCACCATCATCCGCATGCTCAACGGGTTGCACGACGTCACCGACGGCACCGTCACCGTGAACGGCGATCCCATCACCGGCATCCCGTCGTCGCGACTCCGCGAGATCCGTCGCGACCGCATCTCGATGGTCTTCCAGCACTTCGCCCTGCTGCCGCACCGCACGGTCGCTGCGAACGTCGCGTACCCGCTGGAGCTCAAGGGCGCCCCGAAGGCCGAGCGCCTGGCGAAGGCGGAGGAGATCCTCTCGCTGGTCGGGCTCGAGGGGCAGGGCGAGAAGCTCCCGTCCGAGCTCTCCGGTGGCATGCAGCAGCGCGTCGGCATCGCCCGTGCGCTCGCCGCCGACAGCGACATCCTGCTGATGGACGAGGCGTTCAGCGCCCTCGACCCCCTGATCCGGCGCGAGATGCAGGAGCAGCTGCTCGAACTGCAGCAGAAGCTCCAGAAGACCATCGTGTTCATCACGCACGACCTGAACGAGGCGATGTTCCTCGGTGACCGCATCGCGGTGATGCGCGACGGCCGCATCGTGCAGATCGGCACGCCCGAAGACATCCTGATGGACCCGGCCAACGACTACGTCGAGCAGTTCGTGCAGGACGTCGACCGTGCCCGCGTGCTGACCGCGGCCAACGTGATGGAGCGCCCGCGCCCCGTCGTGCCGCACACCGCGGGACCCCGCACCGCCCTTCGGCAGATGCGCGACGCCTACATGTCGGCCACGTACGTGGTCGGCAAGGACCGGCAGCTCGTGGGTGTCGTCACCGACCGCGACGCGGTGAAGCTCGTGCGCAACGGCGCGACCACGCTCGACTCGATCATCAAGCCCGTGCTGCAGAGCGTGCGCGAGGATGACGTGCTCATGAACCTGTTCGTGCCGGCTGTGGAGTCGCCGCTGCCGCTCGCGGTCACGGATGCCGACGGCCGCCTGGTCGGGGTGATACCGCGCGTGACGCTGCTCGCCGCCCTCGGCCCCGGACCCGGGGCGACCGAGGAGATCACTCTCCCGCTCATGCCGATGCCGCAGGCCGAGATCGATGCGGTGCTCGATGACGGGTGGACCGCCGACCCGGTGGACGCCCCGACCACGGAGGAGGTGCGCTGATGGATGGCTTCCGCATCCCCGTAGGAACCTGGATCGAGTCGGTCGTCGACTGGGTCAAGGACAACCTCGACGGTCTGCTCGACGTGATCTCGTTCGTGATGAGCTTCCTCGTCGACGGCCTCACGAGCATCCTGCTCGCACCGAACTTCGTGGTCATCATCGTGATCGCCGCGCTCATCGCCTGGGTCGTGCGCTCATGGCAGCTCGCGATCGGCACGGTCGTGTCGTTCGGACTGATCGTCGGGATGGACCTCTGGGTTCCCGCGATGCAGACCCTGGCGCTCGTGCTCGTCGCCGCCATCATCGCGGTGCTGATCGCCGTGCCGCTGGGCATCTGGTCGGCGCGCAACGCCACCGTCCGCGCCGTGCTCAAGCCCGTGCTCGACTTCATGCAGACCATGCCGGCCTTCGTGTACCTGATCCCGGCGATCGTGTTCTTCGGCATCGGCGTGGTGCCCGGCCTCGTGGCGACCGTGATCTTCGCGCTGCCCCCTGGCGTGCGCCTGACCGAGCTCGGCATCCGCGGGGTCGACTCCGAGACCGTCGAGGCGGGGCAGGCGTTCGGCGCGAAGCCGGGCCAGATCCTGCGCGGCATCCAGCTTCCGCTCGCGATGCCGACCATCATGGCCGGCGTCAACCAGGTCATCATGCTCGCCCTGTCGATGGCGGTCATCGCCGGAATGGCGGGAGCGGACGGCCTCGGGAAGATGGTGGTCGAGGCGATCTCGACCATCAACATCCCCAAGGGCGTCGAGGCAGGCCTCGGTGTCGTGTTGATCGCGGTCTTCCTCGACCGGGTCACTGCGGCGCTGGGAGCGCCGGGCGAGAACCGCTCGTCGCTGCTCGGCATGCTCGCACGGCGTCGCACTCCGAACGGTGGCGGAACAGCATCCGCTCCCACTCCCGAGGTCGTCGAGCAGCAGGACGCCGCGGCTGCGGCGGAACGCGCCGACGTCGCGCCGCGACGCAACGCCGTCGGCGGCGGCGTGCGCTGACACTTTCACCCCTACGGAACAACACCCATACGGAACGCAAGAGAGAGAAATCACATGAAGAAGAAGATCCTCGCAATCACCGCACTCGGCGCCGCAGCGGCGCTCACCCTCGCGGGCTGCAGCAGCGACGGCGCCGGCGGCACGGGCGGCGGCGACGGCAGCTCCGACGACAAGGGCACGATCACGCTGGGCTTCCTGCCCTCGTGGACCGACGGTCTGAGCACCGCCTACCTGCTGCAGGACCAGCTCGAGAAGATCGGCTACACGGTCGAGATGAAGACGCTCACCGAGGCAGGCCCGCTCTACACCGGGCTCGCCCAGGGCGACGTCGACATCTACCCGTCGGCGTGGCCGGAACTCACCCACGCCTCCTACATGGAGAAGTACGGCGATGACATCGAAGACCTCGGCAAGTACTACGAGAACGCCAAGCTCACGCTCGCTGTGCCGGAGTACTCCGAGCTGAACTCGATCGAAGACCTGGTGGGCAAGGGCGGCGAGTTCGACGGCAAGATCTACGGCATCGAGCCGGGCGCGGGCCTCACCGCCCAGACGCAGAAGATGATGCCGGAATACGGTCTCGACGGCGAGTACGAGCTCGTCACCTCGTCGACCGCGGCGATGCTCACCGAGTTGAAGACCGCGACCGACAAGCAGGAGGACATCGTCGTGACGCTGTGGCGTCCGTTCTGGGCCAACGACGCCTTCCCCGTGAAGGACCTCGAAGACCCGAAGGGTGCGATGGGCAAGGCCGAGGGCCTGCACTTCCTGGGCACTGACGGCTTCGCCGAGGAGTTCCCCGAGGCCGCCGAGCTGATCGAGAAGATCAAGCTCGACGACGAGCAGTACGGTGCGCTCGAAGACCTCGTGGTCAACGAGTACGGCGAGGGCAAGGAAGCCGACGCGGTCGACGAGTGGCTGAAGCAGTACGGCGACCAGTTCGACTGGACCGTCACCAGCTGACACCGCTCCCGCTTCACGAAGGAGGGTCTCCCGCACCGGGAGGCCCTCCTTCGCCGTAGATGACACCCCCTTCCCTTCCGCGGGAAGACCGGATCAGAGCGGGAGCACGATCGCGGCGATCAGGCCGCCACTCTTCCGCGCGCGCAGGCGCACCTCTCCGCCGTGGGTCTTCGCGATGCTCTGCACGATCGCGAGGCCCAGCCCCGTGCCATCGGGGCCGGCGGAGGTGCGACTCGCATCGCCGCGGTAGAACGGCTCGGTGAGCAGCTCCACCGTCGCAGGGGTGATCGGAGCGCCCGTGTTCTCGACCTCGATGACGGCGCGTCCGCGCTCGCGTCGGCATCGCACCCACAGCTCTCCGCCCTGCGCGTTGTGCCGCACGCCGTTCTCGAGCAGGTTGCGCACGGCTCTCGCCAGCAGCACCGCATCTCCTTGCACCGTGAGGTCACGGAGCGTCGGATGCACCTCGATGCCCTGGGTGTCGAGGTCGTCGACCTGATCCTGGATGAGGGCGCTCAGCTCGACGGGCTCGATCTCGTCCAGGCCGGTGCGGGCACGCGCGAGGGCGAGCAGCGCCGTGATGAGACGTTCGCTCTGCTCGGTCGCCCGCAGCGCCCGCTGCATGTTGGCCTGCAGATCCGCCGGCACCGCGCCCTGTTCGAGAGGGATCTCAAGCGCGGTGCGCGTCGTGGTCAGCGGGGTGCGCAGTTCGTGCGAGGCGTTCGCCACGAAGCGGTCCTGGGCGGTGAACGCCGACTGCAGCCGGTCGAGCATCCCGTCGATCGTGTCGCCCAGCTCCTTGATCTCGTCGTCGGGCCCCGGCAGGTCGAGACGTCGGCCGAGGTCGCGTGCGGAGATGTCGCGCGCGGCGGCCGTGACCTCTCCGATGCGGTCGAGCGAACGGCGCGCGAGCCAGAACGCGATCGCGGCGGCCACTCCGGTGAAGGCCACGAGCACGACGACCGACCACAGCAGAAGCCCGTTGCCCACCTCGTCGGCGAGGAAGCTCGACTGCTGCAGCACCGCGCCTTCCACGGCATCGAGGCTCAGGGTCTGGGACGGCACCGCGAGCTGCGCGTCGATGGATCCGGCGAAGTACCCGCAACCGGTGCTGGCCTGACCCCAGACGACGCTGCTGCTGTCGGGGAGCGGAGTCACCTCGCTGACGTCGGATCCATCGGTCGCGCTCGACTCGCTGCCGACCTGCATGACCGCCGCCATCGGGAGGCAACTGGCCTCGGTGGTGGTGATGGCGGAGGAGAACAGCTGTTGCACCACCAGGTACTGCACGGTGAGCAGGGCGGCACCGGCCGCGATGAACACCGCGGTGATGATGATCACCAGCCGGGTGCGGAAGCTCATGCGTCTCATGCGGTCGTCCCCACTCGATAGCCGTGTCCCGCCGCGGAGTGGATCACCTCGGGCGAGCCGAGTTTGCGTCGCAGCGTGTGCACCACGATCTTGACCACACCGCGCGTGCGCTCCTGCGGTTCGTCCCACACCTCGTCGAGGAGGTCGTCCGCGCTGACGTAGCCGCCCTCCGCGGCGAGAAGGGTCTCGAGCACCCCGAACTCCTTGAGCGTGAGTCGGATCGGGCTGCCGTCGCGCTCCACGATGCGTCGAGCGCTGTCGAGGCGCACTCCGGCGAACTCCTGCACGGCACTCGTCCGCGCAGATCCGCCACGTCGTCCGAGCGCTCGGATGCGGGCCAGCAGCTCCACGTACGCGAACGGCTTGGCGAGGTAGTCGTCGGCGCCGAGGTCGAGGCCTTCGACACGGTCGTTCAGAGTCCCGGCGGCCGTGAGCATCAGGATGCGTGCGGGATACTCCTGCGCGACGAGCGTGCGGCACACCGCGTCGCCGCTCAGCACGGGCAGGTCACGGTCGAGCACGATCACGTCCACGTCGTTCGAGGCCGCGGAGGTCAGGGCTGCGGCTCCATCTCGGGCGACCTCCACCAGGTACCCCTCGCGGCGCAGGCCGTCGGCAAGCGTGTCGGCCAGGTCGGCCTCGTCTTCCACCAGCAGCAGTCGCATGGCACCTCCGTCATCCGAGGGTGCGTGTGCCGCGGTTAGTTTCCGGTTAGGCGCCGTCATACCCACAGCAAACCACCGCCTCCGTAGAACTGACTGCACGTCGCGGATGAGCTGCGACCGCGAGAAAGGGAACCTCATGTTCGATTCGAGAGCAGTCCGATCGTGGGCGGCGATCCCCGCTGTCTTCGCACTCTTCGCGCTCGCCGCGTGCAGCGCACCATCGGGAGACGACAAGGCGAAGGACGGGGCCAACGATGCGGCGGCCGCCCGCTTCGTCAGCTGCCTCACGGAGGAGGGGCAGACCGCGAAGATCGTCGAGGGCGGACAGGTGGGGATGCTGATGCCCGACGGTCCCGCGAGCGGCACCTCGACAGGCGGCATGATGTCGGTTGAAGCGGGCTCGGGCGACGGTGAGGACCTCGCCATGACGATGGTCTTCTCGGACGATGACGGTACGTGGCTCGCCTCGACCGCCGCTTCGGGCTATCCAGAGGAAGGCGGGCAGCGCGCCGCGTGGGAGACCTGTGAGGAGAAGGTGCCCGAGTTCACGCAACCGGAGCCCGATATGGCGGGCGAGGGCTCGCAGACGAAGATGATCTCACCGGAGGAGATCATGGAGTCAGGGCTCGCGTTCGCCTCCTGCGCCAGGAAGAACGGCTTCACCGATTTCGCCGACCCCGACACCGACGGCATGCTCACGCTGCCGAAGGGCATCACGGAGGACGAGGCGCGCACCCTTCTCGAAGCCTGCGCGGAGACCACGGGGGACATGCCCCCCATGTTCACGCAGGAGAGCATCGAGGCGGTCGACTTCGACTGGTTCGCGGTGATGAGCGAGTACTTCGACGGCATGTTCGCGGCGGCATCCACCCTTCCCTCCGGAGGCGACGAATGAGCCGCCGGCTGACCAAGGTGCTCGTCCCGGTCGGAGTGCTGCTGGTGGCGGCGGCCGTGACCGTGGCCGTGCTGCAGCCCTGGAGCTCGGTGGCCGAGTCGCCGGATGAGGAGAAGGCGCCGGTGACGGTCGAGGCCGAGCTCACAACGCTCACCTCCGATCTGCGCCTCAACGGGACCCTGAGCTATGGGGCATCGATCGCCCTGCCAGGACGCGCCGGGACGATCACCCGCCTGCCGGCGGCGGGGGAGCAGATCGGCGTCGGGCAGGCGATCTACGAGGTGGACGGAAAGCCGGTGATCGCGATGCGGGGAGACCGGCCGTTCTGGCGCGACCTGGGCCCGGGAGCGGAGAAGGGCCCGGATGTCAGGCAGCTGGAACAGGCTCTCGCCGATCTCGGCTTCGGGAGGAACATGACGATCGACGACGAGTTCACCGCGGTCACCGAGACCAACGTCAAGGCCTGGCAGAAGTCGCTCGGAGTGCCGCAGGACGGCATCGTGAAGCTGGGTGACGTCGTCGCGATCAGCGCCGCATCCGTGCGGGTGGAGTCGGTCACGGCGAAGCTGGGAGACCCGGCCGGGTCCAGTCCGCTCAGCTACACGAGCACGACGCTGCGCGTGGTCGCCAAGCTGACGGATGCGCAAGCCCGCGAGATCCTGCCCGCCACGAAGGTGACCGTGATCCTGCCGGACGGGACGGAGGCGCCGGCGACCGTGACCGCCGTCGATCCCGGCGGGCAGCCGACCGACAAGGAGGGCGAGACCACTCCGCCCACCGCAGACGTCGAGTTCGACGACCCCGCCGTCGCCGCGGGGATCGGTCTGCGCGCGGTCAAGGTCGTGTTCGCGACCTCGGAGGTGAAGGACGCGCTCGTCGTGCCGGTCACCGCCCTCGTCGCGACCACCGACGGCGGATATGCCGTCGACGTGCTGCGCAAGGGCGGCAAGACCGAGCGCGTCGCCGTGGACGTCGGGCTGATCGCCGACACCAAGGTGCAGATCACGGGCGGCGATCTCGCCGCCGGCGATGCCGTGGTGGTGGCGCGATGACACCCGACACGGTGGTCGAACTCGTCGATGTGATCAAGGAGTACCCGGGGAACCCGCCGCTGCGCGTGCTGCACGGCATGAGCCTGGCGATCGAGAGCGGTGAGCTGGTGGCCGTGGTCGGAGCCTCGGGGTCGGGCAAGAGCACCATGCTCTCGATCATGGGCACCCTCGACGACCCGACGAGCGGCACCGTGCTGATCGATGGGACGGACGCCGCCGCTCTGCCCGAACGCGAGCGTGCCGTGCTGCGCGCTCGCCGCATCGGCTTCGTGTTCCAGCAGTTCTTCCTCCTGCCCGCGCTGAGCGCGGTCGACAACGTCGCGCTCGGTCTGCTCTACTCCGGCGTGCCTGCAGCGGAGCGGGCGAGGCGTGCTGCGGCGGCCCTGGAGCGGGTGGGTCTCGGCGCCCGCATGAAGCACAGACCCGGTCAGCTGTCCGGTGGTGAGCAGCAGCGCGTGGCGATAGCCAGGGCGATCGTCGGCGATCCGTCGGTGCTGTTCGCTGATGAGCCGACCGGTGCGCTCGACTCGACCACGGGCGAGCGCATCCTCGAACTGCTCACCTCGATCGCCGATTCCGGCACGGCTGTCGTGATCATCACGCACGATCCGCACATCGCGGAGTGCACGCAGAGGCAGGTCGGCATCCACGACGGCCGGATCGTGAGCGACACCGGCTCGCGCCGGAAGGAAGAGGTCGCGGCATGAGGCGCAGAGGGGAGCGGATGCCGCGACTCAGTGTCGCGGACAGCATCCGCACGGCGCTCATCGGTCCCCGCAGTCGCAAGATGCGCACGGCGCTGTCGGCGCTCGGCGTGGCGGTGGGCATCGCGGCGCTCACCGCGATCACGGGCATCGCCGCGTCGAACCAGGCCCAGCTGCTGGCCGAACTCGACTCCCTCGGCGCGAACATGATCGTCGTGCAGCCGGGCTACGGTCCGGACAACAAGCCGGTCGCGCTGCCGGAGACGGCTGCCGGGATGATCGAGCGGGTGGACGGCGTGGAACGGATCGGGGTGCTCGAGAAGGTGCCGGACGACACGGGGGTGTACCGCAACGACCTCATGCCGAAGAGCCAGGGCAACGGACTGACCGCCTATGCGGCGAGTCCCGACTTCCTGTCGTCGGTGGAGGGATCCGTGGCGAAGGGCTCCTGGTTCGACGAGACGGATCGCTCGTTGCCGGTGACGGTGCTGGGCGCGGCGGCCGCTGCGCGGATGGGCATCACGGAGCCGGGCGTGCGGGTGTGGATCGGCGAGCAGTGGTACACCGTGATCGGGATCCTCGACGCGGCGGGCCTCGCCGAATCCATCGACGCGAGTGCGTTCCTCGGCGACCGGTGGGCGGCCGAGCACGTGGCGAAGAAGAGCGACGGCAGGATCGCTGCGATCTACGTGCGCATGGCCGACGGTGCGACGGGTGAGACGATCCGCGATGCCATCGCCCGCGCAGCGAACCCCTCGTCTCCGTATGTGCAGGTGAACGGGCTCGGCGACCTCGCCGGCGCGCGGGACACCGCGGATGACTCGTTGTCCGGCCTCGCGGTCGGACTCGCGGCGATCGCTCTGCTGGTCGGAGGGATCGGCATCGCGAACACCATGGTGGTGGCGGTGCTGGAGCGGCGCGGCGAGATCGGCCTTCGACGTGCGCTCGGCGCGCGTTCGGGGCAGATCGCGGGTCAGTTCGTGGCGGAGGCGATCGTGCTCGGCGGGCTGGGGGGCCTCGCCGGAGCTGCGGTCGGGGCGCTCGGGGTCGTGGTCTACGCCTCGATCCAGGGGCAGGCGGTGGCGATCCCCGCGGTCGTGCTGTTCGGTGGCCCGGTCGTGGCGCTGGTGGTCGGGGTGATCGCCGGACTCTATCCCGCGATCAGCGCTGCGCGCCTGTCGCCGACGGCCGCGCTCCGCACGGTCTGAGGCCCCGGGATCGAAGGACCGCCGAGCGCGGCGAAACGCCCCGGCCGGGGAGAAGTCCCCGGTCGGAGCGTTCCGTCTCGCTTGGCGTCGATCAGCTGACCTTCTTCCGGTAGGAGATGATCGCGAAGACGTAGGCGACCACGAGGATCCCGACGCACCAGGCGAGAGCGATCCAGATGTCGTTGCCGACGGGCTGCTGGGCGAACAGCGCCTGGATGGTGTTGACGATCGAGGTGACGGGCTGGTTGTCGGCGAACCACTGCACCGGTGCCGGCATGGTGTCGGTCGGCACGAACGCCGAACTGATGAACGGCAGGAAGATCAGCGGGTACGAGAAGGCACTCGCGCCGTCGACGGTCTTGGCGTTCAGGCCCGCGATGATCGCCAGCCACGTGAGTGCCAGCGTGAACAGCATCAGGATGCCGATCACTCCGAGCCAGGCCCAGACGCTCGCCCCGGTGCGGAAGCCCATGAGGAACCCGACGCCGAAGATGATCGCGAGGGTGATGGCATTCGCCGTGAGGGACGTGAGCACGTGGGCCCACAGCACGCTCGACCGGGCGATCGGCATGGAGTGGAACCGCTCGAAGATGCCGCTCTGCATGTCGGTGAACAGCCGGAACGCCGTGTAGGCGATGCCCGACGCGATCGCGATGAGCAGGATGCCCGGCAGCAGGTAGTTCACGTAGTTGTCGACGCCGGTGCTCTGCTGGAGGGCACCGCCGAAGACGTACACGAACAGGAGCATCAGCGCGATCGGGGTGACCGCCGTGGTGATGATCGTGTCGGGGCTGCGGAAGATGTGCCGCATGGAGCGGCCGGTGAGCGTCGCCGTGTCGGCGGCGAAGTGCGTGGTCATGCTGCCTTCTCCTTTCCTGTGGAAGGGCCGATGAGGGTGAGGAAGATCTCCTCGAGGGTGGGCTGCTTCTCGACGTACTCGACCTTCGCGGCCGGAAGCAGGCGCTTGAGTCCGGCGAGGGTGTCATTCGCGATGATGCGGCCCTCGTGGAGGATCGCGATGCGGTCGGCCAGCTGCTCCGCCTCATCGAGGTACTGCGTGGTGAGCAGCACGGTCGTGCCGGTGTTCGCGAGCTCCTTGACCACGCCCCACACCTCGATGCGGGCTTCGGGGTCGAGGCCGGTGGTGGGCTCGTCGAGGTAGATGACCTCGGGGTCGCCGACCAGGCTCATCGCGATGTCCAGCCGGCGACGCATGCCGCCCGAGTAGGTGCCGACCTTGCGCCCGCCCGCATCCGTCAGACGGAACGTGGCCAGGAGCTCGTCGGCGACCTTCCCCGCGTCGGGCAGATGCCGCAGCTTCGCGACCAGCACCAGGTTCTCGCGTCCGGTGAGGATCTCGTCGACGGCGGCGAACTGCCCGGTGAGGCTGATGCGCTCGCGCACTCCGACCGGGTCGGTGGCGACGTCCGCGCCCTGCACGGTCGCGGTGCCGGCATCCGCCTTCAGCAGGGTGGAGAGGATGCGCACCATGGTGGTCTTGCCCGCGCCGTTCGAGCCGAGGAGGGCGAAGATGCTGCCCTTCTCGACCTCGAAGTCGACGCCGCGCAGCACGTGCAGATCTTTGTACGACTTCTCGATGCCGCGCACCGAGATGGCGGAGTTCGTCATGATTCCTCCTTCTTCTTCGCGTCGTCGAACGCCTTGATGAGACGGGCGCGCTCCTTGTCGATCCACTGGCGACCGCCGTACGCCGCGGCGTAGTTCTCAGCGAACTCGACCGGGTCGTCGCCGACGATGGCGCTCACCGGGGTTCCGTCGAGTGCGGCACGCTCCCAGATGTCGGCGATGTCGAGGAACATCTTCACGATGGTGTCGCCGTCGGTGACGCCGCCGTAGTACATGTTGTAGCGCTGCTGGGCCTTCGCCATCTCGCGGTACGGCTCGGGCAGGGCGTTGATGCGGGCCTGAGCCTGCTTGTACTGCTTCTTCTCTTCGAGTGATCCGGTGATCGCTTCGATCCACTTCGCGGCCATGTCAGTTCTCCTTGTTCGTGGTGTCGCTGGTGTTCGTGGTGTGCAGTCGTTCGATGTGCGTGCGGAGGAAGCTCCAGGTGGTCCAGAACTCCTCCAACTCCTGGCGGCCCTGAGCATTGAGGGTGTACACCTTGCGGGGCGGGCCCTTCTCGCTCAGCACCTTCTCGACGTCGACGAGCTTCTTCTGCTCGATCCTGACCAGCAGGGCGTAGACGGTGCCCTCGGCGGTGTCGGTGAAGCCGTGCTCGCGCAGCCGTGTCGTGATCTCGTATCCGTAGGCCGGCTGCTCGGCGAGGAGGGCCAGCACGATGCCCTCCAGGGTGCCCTTGAGCATCTCGGTCATCTGCTTGCCCATCGGTCCCCTCCTCTCGTTCCTGTGTCTCTCGTTCGGTACTCAGTGTTGCTGGGTACCGGTACAAAGTAACACTGAGTACCGGTACTTAGCAACACCGAATACTGAGTGTTTTTTCTGCGCGCGACGCCGAGACCCATCGCGGGTGCCGAAACCCACGCCCGCATACGTCCGGAGCGGTGGGTCTCGGCGTCGGCAGTGGGTCTCGGTCGCGCAGAGAGCGAGGGAGAGGGAGAGGGAGGGAGGGGGGCTAGCTGCGGAGGTACGCCAGCACGGCGAGCACGCGGCGGTGGCCGCTGTCGCTGGAGGCGAGGCCGAGCTTGCCGAAGATGTTGCCGATGTGCTTGCTCACGGCGGTCTCCGTCACGAACAGCCGTTCGGCGATCGTGCCGTTGTCGAGACCCTCGGCCATCAGACCCAGCACCTCGCGCTCGCGCGGCGTGAGGGTCTGCACCGGATCGTCGGCGCGCCGCCGGCTCATCAGCTGCGAGATGACCTCCGGATCCATCACCGTGCCCCCGGCGGCCACGCGGTGCAGGGCGTCGACGAACGCGGCCACCTTGCCGACGCGCTCCTTGAGCAGGTAGCCGAGACCGTCGGCTCCGGCCGCCAGCAGCTCACCGGCATAGCGGTCCTCGACGTACGCCGACAACACCAGCACGGGGAATCCGGGGCGGCGGGCGCGAGCCTCGGCCGCCGCTTTCAGTCCCTCGCTCGTGAACGTCGGCGGCATCCGCACGTCGACCACTGCCGCGTCCGCCTCATCGAGCCGGTCGAGGAAATCGTCGGCGTTGTCGACGGCGGCGACCACATCGAACCCCTCGCTGCGCAGCAGCAGCGCCAGCCCCTCGCGCAGCAGGGTGTCGTCTTCGGCGATCACGATCCGCATGGCAACTCCGCTCTCAGGGTGGTGGGGCCTCCGGCCGGACTCGTCAGGTCCAGAGCGCCCTCGAAGGCTTCGATGCGGCGCCGGATGCCGGCAACACCGCCACCCGGCCTCTCGACCGCTCCACCCACGCCGTCGTCTTCGACAGTGATGACCAGAAGCTCGCCGTCGCGCTCGACCCGCACCGCGGCACGGGTCGCCTCGCTGTACTTGCTGACGTTCGTGAGCGCCTCCGCCACGACGAAGTAGCTGGCCGACTCGACCGCCGCCGGCACACGTCCGATCTCGTCCGTCTCGACCGTGCAGGGCACCACGCTGCGCCCGGCGAGCGAGGCCAGGGCACCCTCGAGCCCGAGCTCGTCGAGGATCGGCGGGTAGATGTCGTGCACCGTGCGGCGGAGCCCTGCGAGCGCATCGGTCGCGGCATCCTGCGCTCGCCGCAGCGGCTCGAGCACGTCGCCGCCGGTCTCCTGTGCGCGCTCCGCGATCCCGAGCATCATCACCACGTTGACCAGACGGTTCTGCGCACCATCGTGCAGATCGCGTTCGATCCGGCGCAGCTCGGCCGCGTGGGCGTCGAGCGCGGCAGCACGGCTGTGGGTCAGGGCGTCGACACGGGCCGCGAGGCGCGACTTCTCCGGCGTCGCGAGCAGCTTCGCCGACACGAACGACACCAGACGGGCGACGGCGGGGATCAGGAAGGCCGAGAGGAGCGCATACGCCACCGCGAGCAGCGGCATCGTGGCCGCGAGCTCCCAGGATGTGACGGGGTAGACCGAGCCGACCGGGTCGTCGGCGGGGGCGAACTGCCAGTAGTAGGTGATGGCGAGGGTGTTGACCGCGGCGACGGGGAGCGAGATCGTCAGAAGAGAGACGAACAGCACGGGAATCCCCTGCACCGCCAGCCACAGGGCGTCGCGCCCGGTGGCACGCGAGAAGGCGAAGCGCAGGCGGGCATCGATGGTCGACGACGGCGGGAGCACCTGGCCGATCGGCGTCAGCTCCTCGCCCCGGTACGCTCCGACCCGGCGGCGGCTCACATCGGTCCACCGATGCAGGCCCTGCACAGCCTCGGGCAGGATCAGCACGCCGCCCGTGAGGATCATGAAGGGGAGCAGCACGATGCCCAGGCAGAGGAACACCACGGATGCGATCGAGACCGCGGCCTCGACGGCCAGGTATCCCCACGCGCGCAGCCAGCGACGCATCCATCGGTCCTTCACTCTCACAGTCTGCCCGAGCAGTCGCAGCCGCACGGTATAGCCAGCCCCACCATCGATGCGGCAGCGGACGGGATGGGATGCCGCGACGGGCGTCCCTAGCGTCGAACCATGACCTTCACACCACTCGCCCCCGCCGTCGACGCACGGCCCTCCGAAGCGTTGCGGCTGCAGTCCGTCGTCAAGACCTACGGTTCCGGCGCCAACCGCGTCACCGCACTTCGGGGCATCGATCTCGCCATCGCGAAGGGCACCTTCACCGCGATCATGGGCCCATCCGGCTCGGGCAAGAGCACCCTGCTGCACAGCGCTGCGGGACTCGACCGGCCGAGCAGCGGCACCGTGCACCTCGGCGGGACCGAGATCTCGGGGCTGAAGACCCGCCAGCTCACGGCCTTCCGTCGTGATCACGTGGGATTCGTCTTCCAGGCGTACAACCTGCTGCCGGCTCTGAACGTCGAGGACAACATCACGCTGCCGCTGCGGCTCGGCGGCCGTCGTCTCGAGGCGCAGTGGCTCGACTTCCTGCTCCACGCCGTGGGTCTCACCGAATTCCGGCGCCGCCGCCCGTCCGAGCTCTCCGGCGGTCAGCAGCAGCGGGTGGCGATCGCACGCGCGCTCATCACCCGGCCCCACGTGGTGTTCGGCGACGAGCCGACCGGCGCCCTCGACTCCCGTTCGGGCAAGCAGGTGCTCGATCTGCTCGCGCACACGGCGCGAGAGCTGAACCAGACGGTCGTGGTCGTGACGCACGATCCGGTGGTCGCCTCGCACGCCGATCGGGTCATCTTCCTCGCAGACGGGGCCTTCGCGGGATACCTCGACGGTGCAGACCCTGCGCAGATCAACGATCGCATGAGCGCGTTGGGGGAGTGGTGATGTCGGGGTCGCTGGGCCTGGGCCGGCTCGTCGGTGCCGATCTTCGCCACCACCGCGGAAGCTTCGTCGGCGTAGCCGTCGCGGTGTTCGTCGCGAGCGCACTGGTGACCGGCCTCGGCGTGCTCGTCGAATCCGGCATGCGCGGAGGGCTGGCGCCCGAGCGCTACTCCGCGGTCGACGTCGTGGTCGGTGCGCCACAGCAGGTGGAGGTGCCGGAGGACCTGCCTGTTCCGCTGCGGGAGCGCGCGCCGCTGCCGGTCGACGCGGTGCGCGACATCGCCGCCCTTCCGGGAGTCGACCGCGTCGTCGCCGACGTCACGGTTCCGCTCGTCCTGCAGGGAGCGGATGCGGCCGGTGCCGTCGTGGTCGAGGCACACCCCTGGCCCGCCACCGCGCTGACCGGCTTCGAGCTGCAAGAGGGGCAGGAACCCGCGGCGGCGGATGAGGTCGTCGTCACCGCCGGCAGCGGTCGTGCCGTGGGCGATACGGTCGTCCTGGCCCACGGCGGCGTGCCGTCGGAGTACCGCGTCGTCGGCGAGGTCGCCGCTCCGGTCGCACCCGAACGCGGCGCACATGTCTTCCTGAGCGAGCGTCGCATCGACCAGCTCGACCCGCACAGGGGTGCCCCGCAGGCGCTCGGCGTGTTCGTCTCCGGGGCGGATCCCGAGCAGGCGGCGACCGCGATCCGCGAGACCTACCCCGGCCTGGTGGCCCGCACGGGTGACGGCCGCGGCGACGTGGAGTTCCTCGACTCGGGTGCGGCGCGGTCCACGCTCGTGGCCATCGGCAGCGCGTTCGTCGGCACCTGCATCCTCGTGGCGATGTTCATCGTGGCAGGCACGCTGTCGCTGTCGGTGCAGTCGCGTCGTCGTGACTATGCCCTGCTGCGCGCCGTCGGTGCGAGCCCCTCCCAGGTGCACGCGCTCGTCGCCCGAGAGGTGCTGTGGGTGTCGGCGGTCGCCGTGCTGCTCGGCATCGCGCCGGGATACCTGCTGTCGACCGTGCTGCAGTCGGCCTTCGTCGCCGGGGGTGTGATCCCGGGCGACTTCGCCCTGGCCTTCAGTCCGCTTCCCGCGGCCGGAGCGGTGCTGCTCGTGCTCGCCTCCGCCTGGGGTGCCGCGCGCATCGCCGCCGCCCGGGTCGCGAAGCTCGACCCGGTCGAGGCGCTGCGGGAGTCGGCGACGGGTGCGCCCGCCATCGGGCTGCCGCGAATCATCACGGGCATCGTGCTCGCCGCCGCGGGTATCTCGGTCTCGACCGTGCCGCTCGTGGTGCGCGGACAGATCGCGGCCGGTGCGGCGGCCGGCGCAGCCATGCTGCTGATCATCGCGTTGGCGGTACTCGGCCCGTGGCTGGTATCGCTGAGCGTCCGCCTGATCGGAACGATGCTACGTCGCCTCTCATCCGCCGGCTTCCTCGCTTCGGCGAACGCCACGGCGAACAGCAGGCGCCTCGCCTCGGCGATCCTGCCGATCGCCCTCGGCATCGGCCTGGGACTCGTGCAGATCGGGGCGCCGTCGATCATCGCGGCCGAGGCGGCGACGCAGGCCAGTGCCGGCGTCATCGCCGACCTGCGCGTGACGGCCCCGGCGGGCCTCTCGCCCGACATGATCGACACCATCCGCGAGACACCAGGGGTGACCGAGGTCTCGGGGGTCGCCCTCAGCGCGGCGGTGGTGGACTCCTTCGATCTCGAAGGCAAGCTCCAACGAGACGAGCACGTGCTGCAGGGCATCGATCCGACGAACATCGCCAACAGCCTCGATCTGCGGGTGCGGGAGGGGGCGCTCGCGCAGCTCGACGGCACCACTGCTGTCGCGGTGAGCACGGATGCCGCGCAGGCGCTGGGTCTGGACCTCGGCGGAACGGTCGTCGGGTACCTGGGCGACGGTTCGCCCTTCGAGGCCGCGGTCGTCGCGGTGTACGAGCGGGGCCTCGGCTTCGGCGACCTCACCATGGCCGCCGATGCGGTCAGGGCCCACACCACGTCAGGCCTCGATGCCTTCGCGCTCGTGACGGTCGACGCGGGCACGACGGATGAGGTCCGTGCAGCGTTGGGTGCGAGCGGTCTGCTCGCGAGCGAAGGCTCGGGGCAGGAGGCTGCGGGAGCGGGAGCGCAATCCCAGCAGGGGTGGGTCAACCTCATCGCCCTGCTGGTGATCCTCGGCTACATCGCGATCGCCGTGGTGAACACGCTCGTGATGGCGACGGGAGAGCGCTCGCGCGAGCTGGCTCTGCTGCAGCTGATCGGATCCTCGCGTGGGCAGGTGCGCGCGATGATGCGGATCGAGGCCGTGCTGGTCGCGGTGATCGCGATGGTGTTCGGTGTCGTGGTCGCGATCCCTCCGCTCATCGGCGTGAGCATGGGCATCTCGGGGCAGCCGCTGCCCGTGCTGCCGGTGCTGGGGTCGCTCACGATCATCGGTGCGATGGGTGCCCTCGCCCTGGTGGCGATGTGGATCGGGACCGCTGCGACCATGCGCACGCGTCCGATCGACGAGATCGGCTCGCGCCAGTAGGCGGAGTCGGAAGGGGCGTACCGGTGTCGCCGGTGCGCCCCTTTCCTCGTGGGGTGAAAAGGCGGGGTGAAAAACCTGCATTCGCCGGGAACGGAGCTCGCGCCCACGCCAGGCTGGCGGTGGCCCGAACCGAGTTCACCATGCCCGAATGGTGCTCGGCGGTCGCCTGAGGGGGCGGGGGCTTCCGTGCGCGAACGCGCAGCGGCGAAGCGATGAATGGGGAGACAGTCATGGGATTCCGTGTTGCCCGCAAGGACCACACATCCGATGGCCTTCCGTCCGAGCGGCTCAGCCGCTGGCGGGGCCGCGCGAAGAAGCTGATCGGGGGCGCCGTCAGCACGGCGCTCGTCGCCTCGTCGATGGTCTTCATCGGCGGAACCCTGACCGCCGCTCCTGCGGCCGCTGCCGACCCGTTCCTCTGCACGCCCGGAGCGGTGTACGTCCAGAGCGCCACCGAGGTGCGCGAGTTCGTCGTGAACGAGCAGGGCACGCCCGGCAACGGCGGAACGCTCGGAGCCAGCACGCTCGGTGTCGACCACTCCAACAACGCCCTCGGCATCTCCTCGAACGGTCGCTACGCGTACACCGTCACCAACGCCGCCGGCACCAAGACGCTCGCCAAGCACGATCGCGTGACCGACACCACGACCCGCACGACGTTCTCGCTGAACTCGTCCGTGCTGCGCGGTGCCGTGCACCCCGTCACCGGCGTCTACTACTTCGCCAGCGGCACGACGAACGGCGCCATCAACCTCTACGCCTGGGAAGAGAACGTCACGCCGCAGACCTTCGTTCAGGTGGGAACGCTTCGCCCGACCGCGGGCAGCAGCGCCTTCGGCGCGAACGGCGACATGGCGTTCAGCGCCTCGGGTCAGCTCGTGCTCGTGGCCGACAACTTCATCTACTCCTCCGACCTGCCCACCTCGCTCACCCCGAGCACCGCCACGATCGACGCCAAGCAGGTGCACGACATGGGCGCCGGCGTCCAGGGCAACGGCATCGCGTTCGGAAACCTCGGCCACATCTTCGTCTCGGTCTCGGGTGGCGGAAACCGCATCATCGAGGTCGACCTGCCGCGTGGCGAGACGGTCAACACGACGTCGCTCGGAACCTTCCAGCCCACCGACATGGCGAGCTGCACGTTCCCGAACACGCTCACGCTGAAGAAGGACCTCCCGGAGGGGCGTCACCTGGCCACGGATCAGTTCGCCCTGCGCGTGCAGTCGCCCGCCGGGTACCAGGTCCCCCAGACCGACGCCGTCACGCGCGGTGAGCGCACCGGACTGCAGCCCGATTACGCGGGCCCCGTGTTCACCAACCAGGGCGACGTGTTCCGACTGAGCGAGGCGGCATCCGGCACGACGGATCGCACGAGATACGCCGAATCCCTCGACTGCGTGCAGGTCAATTCCGACGGCTCGACGGTGCCGGTCGCCGTGACGGCCGACGGTCAGGTGACTCAGCCCGCCGGATCGCTCGGCACCGACGTCACCTGCACGTTCACCAACGTGCGCCTCGCTCCGGATCTGGCACTGCGCAAGACCTCCGACCCCGCCCCGGGGGCGGCCGTGCATGCCGGACAGCGCATCACCTACACGGTCGAGGCGGAGAACACCGGCAACACGCGTCTCGACCCCGTGCAGGTGGCCGACGACCTCTCCGGTGTGTTCACCTCCGCGACGTACCAGGGTGACGTCGCCACGAAGATCGACGGAACGACCGTCACCTCCGGCGCCGCGACCGTCACCGGCGACGACCTCGCCTGGACCGGTGTGCTCGAGCCCGGCCAGGTGGTCACCATCACCTATTCGGTGATCGTCGACGAGGGCGCAGAGGGGGAGCGGATCGCCAACAGCGTCACCGCCTCCGGCACCCCGCCGGGCACCCTTCCTCCGCCCACTCCGCCGACCGTCACGACCGAGCACCCCGTGGCGGGATACACGGTGGTCAAGACCGCCGACCCGGCACCGGGCACCGTCGTGGAGCCCGGGCAGGTCATCACGTACACGGTCACCGGGACCAACACCGGCGCCACCGTGCTGAACCCGGCATCGATCGCCGACGACCTGTCGGGTGTGCTGGCTCACGCCACCTACAACTCCGACATCGCGACCACTGTCGGCGGAACCCCCGTGACCTCCGGGGCGGCGACCATCAACGGAAACGCCCTCTCGTGGACCGGCGCGCTGCAGCCGGGACAGGCCGTGACCATCACCTACTCCGTGACGGTCGGGCCGGAGACATCCGGCAAGATCCTGAAGAACACCGTCAGCGGCACGGCCACGCCGACCACCCCGAAGCCCGGTGATCCCGAGGGACCGGAGGTGCCGGGCGAGCCGATCGTCCCGCCGACGACGACGACCGAGCATCCGGTCGTCGGCTCCGGCTTCACCATCAGCAAGTCCGCCGACCCCGCATCGGGCACGGCCGTGTCCGCCGGCGACACCATCACGTACACCATCACCGGCACCAACACGGGTGACACCGACCTCGACCCGGCGAAGATCGTCGACGACCTGTCCGGTGTGCTCGACAGTGCCGCCTACAACGACGACGTCACCGCCGACCGCGGCTCCGTCGCCGTGTCCGGCACCACGCTCACCTGGACCGGTGATGTCCCGCGCGGCCAGTCCGTCGTCATCCGCTACACCGTGACGGTCGACGCCGATGTCCAGAAGGCGCTGCTGCACAACACCGCCACCGGCACGGCCACGCCGCGCATCCCGGTCGACCCGAGCGACCCCGACGGTCCCACGACCCCGGGCACGCCGATCGTCCCTCCCGCCGTGGAGACGAACCACCCGGTGGTGGACACCGGCTTCGAGGTGACGAAGTCCGCCGATCCCGCCTCCGGCACTGCCGTGCGCGCGGGTGACACCATCACCTACACGATCTCCGGCGTCAACACGGGCAACACCGCCCTCGACCCTGCGACGATCGTCGACGACCTGTCCGCTGTGCTGGCGCATGCACAGTACGGCGGCGACGCGACGGCCTCGACCGGGACGCTCGACGTCGTCGGCACGACGCTCACCTGGACAGGCGCGCTGGCTCCGGGTGCACGTGTGGACATCACCTACACCGTCACGGTGGACCAGGACGCGACGGGTGTGCTGCTGCGCAACACCGTCACGGGTGAGGGGACCCCTCTCATCCCGACCGACCCGACCGACCCCGAGAGTCCGACCACGCCGGGCACGCCGGTGACGCCGCCGCCCTCCACCACGGAGCACCCGGTCGCGACCCCCGGTTTCACGGTGTCGAAGTCGGCCGACCCGGCCACGGGCACGCGTGTCGATCCCGGCAGCGTGATCACCTACACCGTCACGGGCACGAACACGGGCGACACCGTGCTCGATCCGGTCTCGATCGCCGATGACCTGCGCCCCGCGCTGGCTCACGCGGCCTACAACGACGACGTCTCGGCCACCCGTGGCGACGCCAGCGTGGCCGACGGAGCACTGTCCTGGAGCGGCACGCTGCGCCCAGGACAGAACGTGGTCATCACCTACTCGGTGACGGTCGACGCGAACGCGGGTGGCGAGACGATCGCCAACACCGTGACCGGCACGGCGACGCCGCTGATCCCCACGGATCCGAGCGACCCGGAGAGCCCGACGACCCCTGGCACGCCGATCACGCCCCCGCCGGCGACCACCGAGCACCCGGTCAACCAGCCCGGGTTCACGTTCGCCAAGACGGCCGACCCCGTCGCGGGAACGGCCGTGGATCCCGGCGACGTGATCACCTACACGCTGACCGGCGTGAACACCGGTGAGACGGTGCTCGACCCGGTCGCGATCGCGGACGACCTCTCCAAGGTGCTGCCCTACGCGTCGTACAACGAGGATGCCGCCGCGGTCGTCGCCGGAGCGCCGGCGGGAGCAGTGGTGTTCGACGCCGCGAAGCTCAGCTGGTCGGGCGCCCTCGCGGTCGGTCAGACGGTCACCGTCACCTACTCCGTGACCGTGAAGGCCGAAGGCGTCGGCTCCGTGATCGAGAACAGTGCGACGGCGACGGCGACCCCGCCGGGAGGCGAGGAGATCACCCCGCCGCCCGGCACCACGACGAACGCCGTGAACGTGCCCGGATTCTCGGTGTCGAAGAGCGCCGACCCGGCAGCGGGCACGGCGGTCGACCCCGGCAGCGTCATCACGTACACCGTGACGGGCGTGAACACCGGCGAGACCGTGCTCGACCCCGTCGCCATCACCGACGATCTCTCCGGAGTGCTCGCGCACGCCGTCTACAACGGCGATGCGACGGCCAGGATCGGGAACACGGAGACGACGGCACCCGGCGTCACCGGTGAGCGTCTGTCCTGGACGGGCGCGCTCCAGATCGGCGAGACCGTCACGCTCACCTACTCGGTGACGGTGAAGGCTGACGCCGGCGGCACCATCCTCGAGAACTCGGCCTCCGGCTCGGCGACCCCGCCGGGCGGCGTGCCGCCGATCGAGACGCCTCCGGCGACCACGGAGCACCCGGTCAACGAGCCCGGCTTCGAGCTGCGCAAGTCGGCCGATCCCGCCACGGGCACCAGAGTCGACCCCGGCAGCGTCATCACCTACACGGTGACCGGCGTGAACACCGGTGAGACGGCGCTGGATCCTGTGCGCATCAGCGACGACCTGTCCGGCGTGCTCGACCACGCCGCCTACAACGGCGACGCGACGGCGACCGTGATCGATGGGTCTGCACCCGCTCCTGTCGTGAACGGTGACGAGCTCACCTGGACGGGTGCGCTCGCCATCGGACAGCGCGTCACGATCACCTACTCGGTGACCGTGAACGGCGACGCGGGCGGTGCGACGATCGCGAACAAAGTCGCTGGCACCGCCACCCCGCCCGGCGGTGGCGAGCTCACGCCTCCGCCCGTGACCACCGAGAACCCGGTCGGCACCCCCGGCTTCGCGTTCCTCAAGACCGCGAACCCGGGATCGGGCACGGCGGTCGCTACGGGAAGCACCGTCACGTACACGCTCGTCGGCACCAACACGGGTGAGACAGGGCTGGACGAGGTCGTCATCACGGACGACCTCTCCGGAGTCCTGTCGCACGCCGATCTGAAGCCCGGCGCGACCGCGGTCGTCGGCGAGCGGACGGTGGCGGCACCCGTGGTCGACGGCACGCAGCTGCGCTGGACGGGCAGCCTCGCCGAGGGCGAGAGCGTCACGATCACGTACTCCGTGACCGTGCATGCGAACGCGGCGGGTGCGACTCTCCGCAACGCGGCCGTGGGGACGGCGACCCCTCCCGGCGGTGGGACGCTCACGCCGCCGCCCAGCACGACGGAGAACCCGGTGCTGACGCCGCTCGCGCTCACCGGTGGAATGCTCGCGCCCTGGGTGCTGGGGCTCGCGATCGCTCTGCTGCTCGGCGGTGCCGTGCTGCTGATCCTGCGTCGACGCCGCTCCCAGGCCTGACGGTCATGAAGAAGGCCCCGCTCGTCGAACTCGACGGGCGGGGCCTTCCGTGTCTTCACCGGAAAGAGGCGCGCTCACTCCGGCAGGAGACCGTGACGCGCTGCCTGCTCCACCGCCTCGGCGCGGTTGTGCGCGCCGAGCTTTCGGTAGATGCTGCGGAGCTGTGTCTTGAGGGTGTTCTGCGAGACGCGCAGCTCCAGGGCGATCGCCGGAAGAGACGCGCCGGAGGTGAGGGCGCGCAGCACGACCTGCTCGCGTGACGACAGGCGGGGTCGGGCCGCGAACGACGGCAGCGCCGATCGCAGCGGGAACGTCCCGCGGCCGGTCGGGTCGAGGTCGGCTCGCACCGTGCCGAAGTCCTCCGCGCTCAGCAGCACGAGGGGAGTGGTGAGGCCCCTATCGGCGAGTTGAGCGTTCAGCGCCTCGCTCGACGGCTGCGCGGCCGCCGGCGACACCCGGTGCAGGGCGGCGCTCTGCACCGCAGAGGCCTCTGCGCGTTCCCTGGCGTTCGTCGGGCGCAGGCGGGTCTGTCCCAGAAGCCGGACCACGTCGGCCGCCTTGCCGTCGATGAGCGCCAGGCGTGCACGCTTCAGGACGGTCGCGAAACGGTCGGGGATCGCATCCCGCTGCACCACGGCTTTGGCGGCGTTCACGTCGCCGAGGGCGAGATGGAGGAGGATCCGGGGGCGCGACAGTGCCTGGCGCACGTGCGGTGCACCGGCCTCCTTGCCCCGCAGACGGGCGAACGACTCCAGGCGCTCCAGCCCTGCGGCGGCCTCGCCCTCGTGCAGAGCGATCCATGCCTCGACGGAGGCCATCGTCGTCCAGTGCTCGCTGGTCGCGCGGTACGGCTCGAAGTACCGGATGTGCTGCTTCGCGGCAGCGAGATCGCCGTCCTCCACCGCCAGCATGGCCTCGGCCACACGGTAGAACGTGCCGCGGTAGCTGTCGAGCAGCACCGGGTCCCAGTCGCCGTCCCGGATCAGGGAGACGTAGTGCCTGGCCTCGGGGAGGTCTCCGTTCAAGGCGTGCACGCCGGCGAGAAGGCAGATGCCGTGGAAGGCGTTGCTGCCCCCGTGCGCGGCGGCGAGGGCGGTGGCCTGCTCCCAGAGGTGGATGGCCTCCTCCTGCTGCCCGCCGTAGTAGAGGGAGATGCCCAGGTGCGTGCACAGCAGCGGCATGTCGCGGGCGTACTGCTGCCACTGCGATTCCGGGGTCTCGTCGAACAGCGCCAGTGATCGGGCGGCCACCTGGGCGGCGCGCTCCGGTCGTCCGATGGCGCGCAGCGACGCGCTCTCGGCCGCCCAGATGAAGATCCGCTCCGTGGCCGAGAGCGTGGTACGGCGGGCGTTCGCGGCCGCCACCGCGATGCGCAGCAGCTGGAGTCCGCGCTGGCGCCGCAGGCGGCTGGGCTTCAGGCACATCCCGAGCAGCATGGCCACCAGCGGCTCCTGCTTCAGCCGTGCCACCGGTACGTCGCCGAGGAGTTCGACGACACCGTTCCGATCGCGGTGCAGCAGTCGGTTCCACCCCGACATCGTGACGTGGGTCGCGAGGCGCAAGTCGTCGCCCTCCACGGCGAGCCGCAGTCCTTCGAGGGGCAGGTCACGGCGCACGGCACCCTCTGCGGCGATGCGCCTCAGGCCGGGGACCTCGTCCGGGAGGACTGCGCGGAGCTCGCGGCGCAGCATCCCGCGCGTCAGGGGCGTGAGCTCGAACGAGCTGCGGCCGTCGGCAGCCCAGCGACCGAAGCCGAACATCTCAGCCTGGTCCAGCGCCTTCACGATGTCCGGATCGCCGGTGAGCGCAGTGGCGAGTGGAACGTCGACGGAGTCGGTGACGCTGATCCGGAGCAGGCCCCGAAGCGCCTGCGGGTCGAAGCCGCACTCGGCGAGCCTGTCCTGCAGGTAGTCCTCGATCACCGTGGTCGCGGCCCGCAGGGACGCGGCATCCATGCCGGTTCCCCGCATTGCCAGGGCGCGGATGAGCGCGGGGAACCCTCCCGTCGCCTCTCGCGTCGCAGCCGCCGTGTCCTCGTCCACGTCGAGCGCGCGACGGATCTCCTCATCATCGAACATGAGGTCTTCGGGAGCGACGAGCGTCGTGTCGATCAAGAGGTCGATGCCCTCGCTGTCGAAGGGGCTCGGCCGATTCGTGGCGACGATCAGGCGGGTGCGGGCAGCGGAACCGACGGCGCGACACAGCGCGAAGGCGCCATCGCGCTCGACGGCGGCAGCATCGTCGAGCACCACGACCAGGTGTCCCTCCGCCTCGTGCAGGCGCGCGGTCACGGCGGCCCAGCCCTCGTCGCCGTCGTTCCTCCGGTCGGCTCCGGGCAGGACGCGCAGCAGCGCTCCGGCGAGTGCCTCACTCCTCGTGATCGCCGGCGTCACGGTCAGCCACACGACGTGGGCGGATGTGGTGGCCGCCCAGTCCACCAGGGCCGTGGTCTTGCCGGAGCCGGATGCGGAGCGGATGAGTGTGAGAGGCGTCTCGGTCTCGAACTCGGCGCTCAATCGCGGACGCCTGATGGCGTGCGCCGATACTCGCGGTATATGTCCGTCCCCCTGCGCGACAAATGCCGACACCGTACCTCCCCAGGTCCCCTCCCTCTACGATATGCCGAAATCCCGCACGGACAAGCAACGCCCGCGAGGACAAGCGATGCGGGGAACGAGGAGCCCGTACGAGGTCGTCAGCGGTGACTGTTCCGGTGCCAGGGTGCCGTGATCCGCGACCAGAGGTTCGGAGCAGGGGCGCTCTCATCTGAGGCGGGGGGAAGGGCCACGGCGAACTGCACGATCTCCTCGGCGCCGTGGTGCACGACGCGGTACAGCGCGGTACCGATGAGCACGCCGAGCGCGATCGACATGACCGAGACCAGCGCCGTCGTGAAGTCGGAGAGTCCGCCGTCGGTCGCGACCGCCTCCGTGAGCCCGACGAGCCCGGCAGCTCCGGGGACCAGCAGCCAGAAGGCCGGGAGGAACGTGAGCTGCGACGGTGCTCCGTGGCGAAGGGTCGCGATCCACAGCACGACCGGGGTCATCGCGACGGCGCCGACGAACCCGCCGACCGTCGCGCCCACGAACTCCGTACCAGCCCACTGGCCCGTGTAGGCGACGACGAGTGCGAGAAGGACCCACCCGAAGGTCGATGGAGGCGCGGAGAAATGCAGATAGTTCCCGAGCGCGAACACGAGGATCCCGATGAGCGCCACCCACCACGGGAGCGGCGAGCCCCCGTCGAGCGCTTCGTACGAGGACGAGTCGACCCCCACGACGGTGCCGGCGGCCAGGATGCCGAACGCCAGCAGCGCCAGCTGCACGAAGCCGTAGACCAGTCGCGAGGCGCCCGAGATCATCTGCCCCGCTGCCAGCTCCACGGTGGCGCTCGTCAGCACGCCGCCGGGCAGGAAGGTGACGAGCGGGGCGATGAGCAGGCGGATCGGGTCCCCGATCTCGATCACCTCGGCCAGGAGGAAGACCGCGGTGGCGCACACGAAAGCCGCGACCACGGGCATGATCAGCTGCAGCGTCGGGGAGCGGACCAGCTTCAGCAATCCGATCACCGCCCCGAGCACGAACGCGACGATCACGCCCTGCCACGTGGGGGCGAGCAGGAGCGAGAGCCCTGTCGTCAGCACCGCATGTCCGAACGTGCGGGTGATCCAGCCGAGCCGCGGGCGCATCGCACCGATCTCGTTCAGGCGTCTGATGCCGTCGAGCGGGGCGACCGAGCCGGTCTTCGCCTGGGCGATCAGCTCGTACAGGGCGGCGATCTGATCGAAGCGGAACGAGGCGTTCGTCGCCGAGCGGATCGCGACGCGCGACTCATCGGACTCGCCGCTCTCGATGAGGATGATCGTCGGCAGAACCACGAAATCGGCGTCGTCGCCGCCATAGGCCCTGGCCACCTCTGCGATGACGTCGCGGATACGGTCGACCGACTCGGCGGAGGCGTTCATGCCCTGCGCCAGCCCCAGCAGGAACTGCCGGAGCGTCGCCCGGTCGAGGCCGTCGGTCATGTCGTCGTCGGCCGCTCGGCTCAGGTGAACAGGAACGAGAGCGGTACGCCGACGATGATCGCCACAGCCACGTAGATGAGGTTCGGCAGCTGGAACGAGTGGTCGAAGACGAACTTGCCCATCTTGGTCGTGCCCGTCTGGTCGAACGCGACGGTGGCCACCTGGCTGCCGTTGGCCGGCAGCGTGTAGATGCCCATCGCCGCCGGCCACAGACCCACCAGGAGGGAGGCGGGGAGGCCGATCGTGATGCCGATCGGCACGATCGCGTTCGTCGCGCTCGACTGGCTCGTCGTGAGCATGGCGACCGCGAAGAGGGCCAGCGCGAACAGCAGCGCACCGAGGAACGCCGACGAGCCGGAGACCACGGAGCCGAGGCCGTCGACGATGAGGGTCTGGTTCGCGGCGACGAAGGTGTTCGCCAGCCAGGCGATGCCGAACAGTGCGATCGCTCCGACGATGCCGGCGGGGAACGTCGGCTGCTTGGGCACATCTGCTGCCTTCACCTTGCAGAAGACGAAGATCAGCGCGGCGATGATGCCCATCACGACCTCGATGATGACCGTGACGCTGAGGCGCACCGGGTCGCCGGCGTCATCGGTCCCGATGACAGGACGCAGGTTCTCGAACAGACCGAAGAACACGATCACAGCGACGCCGGCGAGGAACAGCGAGGCCGAGAGCACCGCGGTGGGAGGCAGCTTCTTCTCGTGCGCGTCGGTCTCCGGCGGCTTGATCTGGTGATCGGCGAGGCGCTTCTGGAACTCGGGGTCGTCTTCCAGGTCTTTGCCGTGGCGCATCATCACGAGTGCCGCCACGAAGAGGCCGACGATGGATGCGGGCCACATGATCAGCAGCAGTCCGCCGAGGTCGACACCCTGCGGGGCGAGCAGCACCACCATCGAGGCGGTCGCGGCGGACACGGGAGAGCAGAGGATGCCGACCTGCGAGGCTACGGCCGACACCGAGAGCGCCCGCTCCGGGCGGATCTTCTGCTGGTACGAGACGTCGTAGATGACCGGCAGCAGCGGGTAGAAGATGTTGCCCGTTCCGGCGCCGACGGTGAACAGGAACGACATCGCCGGCGCGAGGAAGACCACCGATCGGGGTCGGCGTCTGATCACCTTCGCCGCGACCGACACCATCCAGTCGATGCCGCCGGCGGCTTGCATGGTCGACGCCGCGGTGATGACCGTGATGACGATGAAGACCGCATCGACCGGGGCGTTGCCCGGCGCTTCGCCGAAGACGAAGATGAGCACCGCGACACCGACGAGTCCCCAGACGCCGAGTCCGATCCCGCTCGTACGCGTCCCCATGAAGATCGCCAGGACGACGACGACGAGTTCGGCGACGAGGATCCACACGTTGTCGTTCATGACGACGGCCCCTTCACGATGGGCGCGGCGCCTCTGAGGACCTCGGTGGGCAGCTCGGTCTCGACGATCTTCCCGCCTACCGCCTCCACGCGAAGGGCGAGGGCATCGTCGACCGGGCTCACCGCGGTGACGAACTCGCTGTTCTCGAAGTGCAGCGACTGCAGGTTGCCGACCGCGTAGCCCGTCGAGAGCTCTCCGCTGAGCAGGGACGCGTGGAAGAGCGGCCGCCGCTGGTCCTCGGCGTCGTAGTGCGGGCAGAAGCTGCCGTGCAGGAAGCCGAGTCCCTCAGGCAGCACCTGCAGGGTGGGCCCGTAGCTGTCGGTGGTCCCGCCCTCGAACCAGCAGATGCCGCCGGCACTGCCGCCCGTGAACACCACGTTCGAGTCGGGGTCCTCCCACATCTCGCGCATGATCTCGTCGAGTCCCTGGCGCTTCCACACGTCGAGCATGTTGGCGGTGTTGCCGCCACCGACGTGGATCACGTCGAAGCCCTTCACGAAGCCGGCCAGGTCGTCGACCGCGCGGTGGAACAGGGGGAGGTGGTGCGGCGCGCACCTGTCGGAGTCGTACGTGGAGTAGAAGCTCACGATGTAGGCGGAGTCGTCACCGGTGGCCGTGCCGACGAAGAGGACTCGTGGTCTCTCCTTGCCGGTGAGGCCGAGGATGTAGTCGTGCGTCGGGTCGTTCCGACGCTCCATCATGGCCTTCCCGGCCCCTGTTGCCACCACGTGAGACATGCCCCCACCTCTCGACGACTGCGAATGCGCTCAACCTAGTGCGGTGCTGAGCATCGCGTCCAGAGGTCTTTCGTCCACCGCGGGTGAGGGTGTCTGCGAGGTCTAACCGTTCAGTCGAGCGGTGGCGACGAGCCCCTCGAGGAGCGCGAAGGTGCGGGCGCGCGGCCCTTCCGGGCGGATCCCGAGACCGTGCGCGAGTTCGAGCGCGAGAGCCGCGTGACCTTCCGTGTTCGGGTGGAACGGGTCGTTCATCAGCCCCCAGGGAACGGAACCGGCGCCGAGTTCCGCGAACCGGGCGTACTGGTCGATGAGGATGACGTCCTCGCGTGCGGCGACCTGACGCACGGCTTCGGCGAACTCCCCGATGCGCGCCCGTTCCGGGGCGTTGCGGATGTCGATCGCCGGCGGCGTCTGGAGCACGGGCACGGCGCCGAGAGCACGGACGCGGGCCACGAAATCGCGCAGGGATGCCGCGTAGTCGTCGGCCGAGATGACCTCGCGGGGTCCGCCGTCGGAGGCGTCGTTCGTGCCGATCATGAGGGTGACGACATCGGGCCGCCACGACGCGATGCGACGATCCCAGTCATCGAGCAGGTCGACGATGCGATTGCCGCTGATCGCGGTGTTGATCACGACATCGCGCACACGCTCCAGCTCGCCGCGGATCAGTTCGTGCAGGTGCTCCGGATAGCTGCGGCCTCCCTGGGTGTGCACCAGGCCGTGCGTGATCGAGTCGCCGGTGATCACCCAGTTCAGGGGCCGTGGATCCTCGAGCGCCGTGGCGATGCGGCGGAGGTCGGAGGCGGCGGATGCGGGAGTGGAGGGCTCGACGTTCGGCACGGCACCGAGCCTATCGGCACGGCGGTGCGGGTGACCGGGCTGGGAACAGGGCGCCTGCGGAGAAAGTCATCGAGTCGCGCGTAATGGATCAGCGCTTTCGCGGTCGTAGCTTCGAGGGTTCGATCGGGGCGTCTTCTCACGGAGTACTCCGTCCGCCTCGCCGGCGGTTCCCCAAAATCGCCGATGCTTCCCCAGAAGTCGGCCCTCCGTGCGGCGGGTTCTCCCCGGACTCGCCGCACATTTCCTCGGGAGGACGGCGCCAAGGCACGAATCCCAGCACATCGATATGCCGCCAATATTCACGGCCTGCACTGCCGGGCGGGCGATGTCGGGCATAGCTACTCTCAGTGCGGATCTGGGGCGGCGCCTCCCTGTCATGAGGCGCCAGCAGAGCCGCAAAGCCCCGCATCCGCTGCGGCGAGCGTCGATAGAGAGCTCCGCTTGGAGATCAAATACAAGACGGTTGTCGACGACCTCCAAGTTGTCGACGTATCCGTTACCTGACACCGGCCGCCGCGTCATATCCCGCATGGCGTGCTGTGCACCTGCCCGCCATTCGACGAACCGGAGGAAGTCCTGTGAACCACCAACCGCCCGCCCGCGGGCATTCCCCGTCCCATCCCCGCCGGATCATCCGACTCGGTGCCGCTGCTGTCGTCCTGATCGCGGCAGCGGCGGGTGCGATCACCGCCCCGCTCGCCGCCTCTGCAGCACCTCCGTACACCACCGAGGCGAAGGTCGACTCGATCGCGTTCACGGAGAGCGCGATCACGAGCGGCACGAAGGCCGAGCTGACCGGCAGGTGGTCTCTCCCCGACGACCCCGTGAGTCCCGCCGGGTTCGTGGTCGACCTCCCGGATGACCTGCGCGGGCTGCCGGACTCCTTCCCGTTGCTCGATTCCGATGGAACGGCTGCGGGGAACTGTGTGACCACGGCCGCGGAGCTGGTGTGCGACTTCGACAGCGCATACCTCAGCAGCCACCCGCGCGGTCTTTCCGGCGGCTTCTCCTTCTGGGCGACCGTCACGACGGAAGTGACCGACGAGAAGACGGTGACGTACGACTTCGGAGATGCAAGTGCCTCGGTCGATGTGCGGCCCGATCCGTTCATCTGCAAGGAGGACTGCGACTTCACCGGTCGCTGGAACTTCAAGAGCGGCGAGTACCAGAACGGGACCGACACGATCTTCTGGGACGTCGCGGTCGCTGCCGGGGCGAAGGGGATGATCGGCGGGCAGGAGGTGGTCGTCACCGACGTCATCGGCGCGAACCAAGAGCTCATCGCCCAGTCAGCCACCGGCGAGCACTACCCCAGCCTGTGGGCGGCCAATGAGCTGCAGACGCTTCCGAGCGGACTGGTGGTCCCCGGGCCGTTCACCGAAGTGGCGTCGACGGACTACTCCGTCTCCGCCGACGGGACCACCGTCACGTTCACCGCCCGCGAGGGCTACTTCTACAACGTGCACTACCTCTCGCAGGTGACCGACGGCGGTGCGGCAGGCGTCTACAAGAACGACGCGACGATCCGCATCGGCACGGAGAGCACGGGCACCACCACCGCGGAGGTCACACGTCACGGAGGGTCGGGCACGGGAACCGGCACCAGGGTCGGAACCTTCACCATCAACAAGAAGGTGCTCGGCGACACGGCGAATCTCGGCGACGTGACATACCGCGGCGGGTATACCGCCACCGACCCCCAGGGCGTCGTCACATCGGGCGAGTTCGCAGTGCGGGCCGGCACGCCGTGGGTGAGCCCGTCGTTCGCCGAAGGCAGCACGATCGCACTCACGGAGTCGCTCGAGGGCCTTCCGTGGAATCTGGAGTGGGCGGCTCCGGTGTTCTCGCCGCAGACGCTGCAGATCAAGGGCGAGGCGACGATCGATGTCGCACTCACGAACGAGGCGACGTTGCGCACCCTGCCCTTCTCGGCGCTGAAGACCCTCGACGGTCCGGCTGCGGCCATCTCGCTCGTCCCGTCGGATACCGAGTACGTGCTCGAGTACTCGTACCCGGCCGGTCCTGGGTTCGAAGCGGGCTCAGGCGAGCTTGCTCTCAAAGCGGGAACTCCCGTCTCGAGCTCCGCGCTCCCGGTCGGCGCCGACGTCACCGTGCGGGAGCGTGCTCCGAAGCCGATCGAGGGAATCACGTGGGGCAAGCCGGTGATCTCGCCGGCACACTTCACGGTCGGGGGTGAGGCGGTCACGGTCTCGGTCACCAACCCGCTGGTGAAGACCGTCACGCCACCGCCGCCGACGACCGGCGTTCCTGAGGTGATGACCCTGGCGGCCACCGGCATGCAGGCCGCCACCTCGATTCTGCTCCTCGCGGGCCTGCTGCTGATCGGAGGTACGCGTCTCGTGATGCGACGACGACTCAACCGTTCTCGCTGAATCCATCGCCCGAGTGGGCCGGGTGCGCCCGGCCCACTCGGGCATGACTCGTGCAGGACGGCGTTTCCACGCCGTCCTGAGATCCCTTGGGGGAAAGGGAGAATCCATGAACAGAGAAGAAGACATCAACGAGCCAGGTGATCGGGACTCCGATCTCCTGGCTCGTGTGCGTACCGGCGACCAGCGCGCCTACGCTGAACTCTGGGCGCGCTACTCACAGGTCGC
The DNA here is from genome assembly GCF_052115285.1 of Microbacterium sp. 2RAF4. Classification (NCBI taxonomy): domain Bacteria; kingdom Bacillati; phylum Actinomycetota; class Actinomycetes; order Micrococcales; family Microbacteriaceae; genus Microbacterium; species Microbacterium sp. 2RAF4. The sequence goes on from NZ_JBFRGI010000002.1 coordinate 1,774,810, forward strand.
CAGGGCCGTCGCTCGTACCTACTGGTGGTCTGCCGACTCCGACGACCTCGTGGCGGAATCGTTCACGCGGATCTACCAGGCCATCCAGACGGGGAAGGGGCCGACGACCGCCTTCAAGCCCTACCTCTTCGCCACGATGCGCAATCTCGCGATCAGCTGGGGACGTTCCCGACGCGAGGTGCCCATCGAGTACATCGAAGCCGTCGAGGACCCGGCCTCGACGGACCAGGCGGCAGATTCCGATTTCGATGCCGCGCTCGTCTCGAAGGCGATCCTCACCCTGCCCACGCGCTGGCAGGACGTGCTGTGGCTCGCCGAAGTCGAGAACCTGTCGATGCTCGAGATCGGCAAGCGCCTGGAGATCAGCGAACGCGCGGCGGCAGTGCTCGCATTCCGTGCCAGGGAGGGACTCCGTCAGGCCTGGATCTCGGCTCACCTGACGTCGAGACCACCGGCCTCCAAGGAGTGCCGGTGGACGCTCGGCAAGTTGGGCGCTCATGCTCGTCGACGGCTCACCACGCGGGATGATCAGCGCGTGCGAGCACACCTCGCGACGTGCGCCGACTGCACTGCGAAAGCGGAGGAGGCGCGTCGGGCGAGTTCGCGGATCCTCACGGTGCTGTTCCCCGCCGGCATCGGCGTCGGCACGGGTCTTCAGCTGTGGCAGACACTCACGACGTCCGGGATATCGGCCAGCGCGTCATCCATGCCGGCGACCATCACTCTGCCTGCTGTCGGGCTCGTGGCGACCAAGGCGAGCATCCTGATGACGGCGGCTGTCGCGGTCGTGACGCTTTCCGCGGGAATCACCTCGACGGTGACGAGCGATGTCGAGACGGTCGAGACCAGTGCAGCGGCCGAAAGACTCGACGCAGCGGAGTCGGACCGGCTGCCCACGCTTCTGCCGACTGCCGTCCCCAGCGAAGCGAGCCCGCCGCCGCAAGATGTCCCCGTCCCTGTCCCGGAGACCTCGACTCCCGCCGAGGCCCCGCAGCCACCTCCTGCTGCGCCGGCTCCGCCCGTGGCCCAGACGCCCGGCGTGCCGGTGATCCTGTCCATCCCCTCCCAGGTTTCACGGACGCAGGTGGTCTCGGCGAGCATCCGGTGCGAAGCAGGTGCCGATGTCACCGTCTCGGCCTTCGGCGTCACGGCCGCCGTCGGCACGTGCTCGAGCAGCGGGACCTGGCAGGCGAGCGTCGATGTCGCAGCTTATCCGGTGGAGGTCGGAACCGTGATCACGTTCGACTTCGTGCAGTCGAACGTCGCCGGAGTCTCGGGGGGCGTCTCGGCCCAGGTGACCATCGTCGAGTGATTTCACGTCCACGCGTAATGGATGTGTTTCACAGCCGTCCAGTATCTGTCCGGCACTCTGACGGGTGCGCAATCGGACGACCGGGAATCAGATTGGAACCAACTCGTCATGTGGAAACGATCGGGCACATTCATGCTCGGACTCCTGCTCGCACTGGGTGCCGTCGCCACGACAGCGCTCCCCGCTGCGGCCGCAGGGTCCGCCAGCGTCAAAGACGCCAAGACCGCGACCTTCACCCTCGCCGACGGCACCGTCGCGACCGCCACGATCTCCGGTGGGGGTGATCGTGAGTTCGCCGACGACGGGAAGTCTCTCAGCGCGTGGAGCGGAACCGATGCGATGTACGCGGAGGGGGTGTCGGCAAAGGATCTTCCGGTCGTCGGGATCCACTCCAAGAACAACTGCGGTTCGTCGAAACGGTGCGGCGAGGGGCAGATCACCGTTCGCTTCGACAGACCCGTGGACGACCCCGCCATCCACATCGCCGAGTTCGGGGCCGGCGGCGGGGTGACGCCACTCGGCGGCGGGCTCTCCGCTGCCGACGGGATCCGTTTCGCCTCCGCCGACGGCGGCGCCACGACCGCTGTCGTGTCTCGCGGGGCCACCTTCGTCGATGGAGGAGACGGGTACCACCGCGGCGATGCCGCGATCAAGTGCACTGCGGCGACCAAGCCCGGTGGCTGCGGAAGCTTCACGGTCACCGGGAAGAAGATCACCGAGATCGTGTTCGATGTCGCCCGTTTCGCGTTGAGCGCCAACCAGTCCGGATTCGTCGACGGATACGCGTTCGGTGTCACAGCGACCGCGACCCCTGTCCCGACACCCGAACCGACCCCGACACCCGAACCGACCCCGACGCCCACGCCGACCCCCACCCCTGAGCCGACGTTCGCAGCGCTGTCGGTGTCGAAGGTCGTCGACAAGGGAGCTGCGGTGCCGGGTGACCAGCTCGAGTACACGGTCACCGTCAAGAACACCGGCGAGGCCGAGGCTCGACAGGTTCCCGTCACCGACACCCTTCCCGGCGGTCTGACCGATGTGACCGTCGATGACGGCGGCAAGGTCGACGGCACCACGGTCGGGTGGACCATCGACGACCTCGCGGCGGGCGACGAGCGCCGACTGCACGTGACGGCGACCATCGACCGGTCCAGCGCCGGCGCCACCCTCGTGAACCGCGCCGGTGTGAAGAACCCCGTCGATTCACCGGCAGGGACTCCCGACCCGACGACGACCACGCCCTGCGCCGACGACCCGTCCGCCGCATGCGCGAGCACCGTCGTCGCCGCGCTGCCGGCGCTCTCGCTGTCGAAGGTCGTCGACAAGCAGGTCGCCACTCACGGCGAAGCCCTCGCCTACACGATCGTCGTCGCGAACTCGGGGGTCGCTCCGGCCGTCGATGTGCCGGTGACCGATCAGCTTCCGGACGCGCTGAGCCAGGTGTCCGCCGACCAGGGCGGCGTGATCGAAGACGGGGCCATCCGCTGGACCGTCGCCGAGGTGCCCGCGGGCGGCCAGGTCGAACTGCACGTCGTCGGGACCACCCCGGGCGGACTCGACGAGGCGCAGTTCGTGAACAGGGCCACCGTGCAGAACCCGACCGGAGTTCCCGCCGGCACTCCGGAGCCGACGATCCTCACCCCCTGTGCCGACGATGTCGCGCAGGCCTGCGCGGTGACGGCGATCCCCGCGCTCGCATCCCTGGAGATCAGCAAAACGGTGGCGCAGGCGGCAGTGCAGTCAGGCGCCATCCTCGACTACACGATCACGGTCGTGAACACCGGCCCTGGTACCGCGACGCAGATCCCCGTCGTGGATGACCTCCCGGATGGGACGCGGTTCATCTCCGCCTCGACCGGTGGCATCGCGGTCAAGGACCGCGTCGGGTGGATGGTGGAGGAGATCCCTCCCGGGCAGTCGGCGACGATGACCCTCCGGGCTCAGGTTCCTGCCACGGTGAAGGGGAAGGTCGTCAACCGCGCCACGGTCGCGTACGACCAGGCGATGAGCGACTCCCTCCGCAGCGCGGCGAAGCAGGCGGGCCTCGCCGTTCCCGGCAGCGCCGACCTGTCCGCGCTCCCGGCGCTCCCGCCGCTCACCGCGGTGCATGCCTGCGAGGGTGACGCCTCCTGGTCGTGTGCCGTCACCACGGTCACCCCTGCTCCGGCCGCTCTCGCGCAGACCGGTGCGACCTTCGCCCTGGCCATCCCCGCGGTCATCCTCCTCGCCGGTGGGGCGTTCCTCATCGTCGTCGGCATGCGCCGCAGGTCCAACCGCTAGATCCACTCACACACGTCGTCCCCGGGAAGCCCCGGGGACTGATCGGAGTACCCAGAAATGACATCCTCTTCTCTCCTTCCGTCCGCTGAGCTTCCGAAATCCTCCGTGATGGTGGTGTTCGGCACCCGTCCCGAGATCGTCAAGCTCGCCCCTCTGGTGCGAAGCCTCGGCGACGCCGCCTACATCGTCCACACCGGCCAGCACTACGACCCCGGCATGTCCCGCGTCTTCCTGCAGGCGTGCGGTATCAAGCGCGTCGATCTCCAGCTGCATGTCGGCGGACTCCCACGCGCGGCGCAGATCGGGCGCGCAGCCGAGCAGATCGCACAGGCGATCACCCAGCTCGACCCGAAATACGTCGTCGTCCAGGGCGACACGAACGCGACATTCGCGGCCGCGCTCGCCGCGAACGCGGCGGGAGTGCGACTGGGGCACGTGGAGGCGGGCCTCCGGGCGCGGGATCGTCGCATGCCGGAGGAGCACAACCGGGTGATGGTGGACCACATCTCCGACGACCTCTTCGCCGCGACCGAGACCAACCGTGCCAATCTCCTCGAGGAGGGAATCGGAGACGAGCGCATCCTCGTCACCGGCAACCCCGTGGTCGAGGCGGTTCGCATGCAGCGTTCCGACGTCGCCGCGGACGTCGACGAGCTCGTCCGGCTCGGGGTCCACCCCGACCGCTACGTGCTCGCGACCCTGCACCGTCAGGAGAACGTGGACACCCCGGCCAACCTCATCTCGACGCTGCACGCGTTCAACGAGATCGCCGCTTCGGGATGGCCCGTCGTCTTCCCCGTGCACCCCCGAACGCGGGCGATGCTCACCTCACTGGACGCGGAGCATCTCCTCGACGCCCTGATCGCCGAGGAGCCGTACAGCTATGAGCGTTTCCTCGCCCTCGCCGCACACGCGGCAGTGCTGGTATCGGACTCCGGCGGCATCCAGGAGGAGGCCACGGTGCTCGGGCGACCGGTGCTCGTCGTGCGCGATTCAACGGAACGCCCTGAGGCGCTGGGATCCTTCACGAAGCTCGTCACACCTCAGACGCTCGCGAGCGAGGCGGCGGCTGTGCTCGCCGATGTCGCGGGGACCCTGGAGAAGCTGAGCGCCTTGCCGTCGCCGTTCGGTGACGGCAAGGCCACGGCACGCATCGCCACGCACATCCATTCCGTCGTCCGTCTCGCCGCAGAGGAGTCCTGATGTACAGCAGCGATCTCACCACGCCGCTCGCCGCCGTCGGCCTCCTCGCGATGACCGGTCCGGATTCGGTGCTCACCTGGCTCATCGTGGGCGCGGCAGCCATGGGGGCTGGAGCGTTGCTCACGGTCCGTCGGCGCGTGCTGCGCCGGGCCGTCCCGGCCGGGCGGGATCGACGCCGGCCGTGCCGTTGAGGTGTTTCCCGTGCGGGCGTAATCGAACGTTCGATCCGCGGTCCTATCGGCGGCGATGCACTCTGCGCGTCACTCAAATGGAAGGAAGGGGCTCGAGATGAAGAGCATCCTCAAGACTGCCTGCACCGCCGGCATCGGCCTGCTGATCGTGGGAGGCACAGTGCTCGGTGGGCAGGTGGCCATGGCCGACGACCAGCCGGTCACGCCGGATTCGTCGACGACGACCACGGGCGCCAGCGCCACGGAAAGGGTCGACTCTCCCCAGCTGGTCCGCGGCTACCTCGGTCGCGCCACACAGACGGCTGCCACCGGGGTCACTCCCGGATCGGAGATCAAGGAAGGCGCCATCGTGCAGCTCGTCAACGACGAGCAGATCGACGGCGTGTACAAGGTGATCCTTCCGGTGCCCGCGAACACCACGTTCGTCTCGGCGACCGATGGCGGCACGCTGGTCGGTTCCAACGTCGTGTGGACGTTCAACGTCACGCACGACGGTGGCACGCGGATCGTGCAGCCGATGGCGTCGTTCACGGTGGCCGACGGCTACTGGGGGCCGACGATCACCAACAGCGCCAAAGTCGTCTACACCGGCGGAGTGTTCACGGACGACGTCCGTTTCACGTACAACTACTCGCACCAGTTCGCGCAGCGTCCTCCGGTGCCGGTGATCGATGCCGGTGTCGGACTCGCCAGCGCCGGTGTGATCGGCGTCGGCGCGCTCGGCGCGTTCGCCCTGCGGCGTCGCTCCTCGTCGTCCACCGACTGACCGCGCTCGGCTCACTCAAGAGGAAGAAGACACAGTGAAGAAGAAATCCATCCTCCGGGGTGCGCTGGCCGGGGGGTTGCTCGCCGCTTTGGCGGTGGGCGCCCTCGCGGCGGCCCCCGCGGCCACGGCCGCAGACGTGAACGGCTGGACCGGCTCTGGAGACACCCGCACCGCATCCGCGGCCGGTGCCACCGCCACGATCACCACCACCGACAAGGTCCAGGTCAAGAGCTCCGGCGATGTCGTCAACCTCGCCACCGTCCGTGACGGCGGCGAGCTGGGGCTGAACGTGATCGGTCTGAACGAGGGCTATCCCTGCAAGAACGGCACCGAGTGCGTCCGCGGCAACGTCGTGATCGATTTCGGCCAGCAGGTGACGAACCCGAAGATCAAGCTCGACAACCTCGGTGGGGATGTCTATGCCATCGGCGGCATCGTCAACGGCTCCGCGAAATACACGCTGAAGACCTCCGGCGTGACGCTGAGCTCGTCGTCGGGCAACCTCGACGTCACCTCGAACACCATCACCTCCACGAACTTCGCGGCGAAGAGCGGCACCGTGCAGATCAACGGCACGGTCTCCAAGGTCGAGTTCCAGGTCACGATGCGCTCGAAGGGCGCCTTCCTCGGCGTGGTCCCGACGTGGACCAAGGTGCCGAGCGACCTGCACAGCATCGATATCGACGTGGACAAGCCCACCAAGCCCGTGCTGACCGTCGACAAGAACGACCACCGCGACGCGGTCGTCATCGGCGACCAGCTCTCCTACGACATCGTCGTCAAGAACACCGGCGACGCGACGGCGACGAACGTGGCCATCAGCGACGACCTGCCCGCAGGACTGACCGGCATCACTGCCTCGTACACCGCGGGTACCTCGGGCCAGGTCACGGTCTCCGGACAGCAGGTGCGCGGCACGATCCCTTCGCTCGCCCCCGGCGCCTCGTCGACTCTGACGGTGAAGGCGACGGTCGGGACGTCGACTCCGCTCGGCAACCTGCGCAACAACGCATGTGCCGTCGCGACCTCGTCGAACCAGGCTTGCGACTGGGACGACACGACCATCGACAAGCAGACCAAGCCCGTCCTGACGATCACCAAGGACGATCAGCAGGGCGACGTCACGCTGGGTCAGAACCTGACGTACGACATCGTGGTGCGGAACACCGGTGACGGTGCCGCCAAGAGCGTCGCGGTCAGTGATCCGCTTCCGGCCGGTCTCGACTTCGTGTCGGGCAGCGGTCCCGCGGGCATCACGGTCACGGCCGCCGGTCGCAATGTGACCGCCAACCTCGGCGACCTCGCTGCTGGACAGTCGGTCACGCTCAAGGTGAACGCCAAGGTCAACCAGTCGGCAGCACCGGGTGCATTGACCAACCAGGCATGCGCCGTCGCGTCGAACGCATCGAACGTCTGCGCAACCGACACCGACACCGTCAAGCGCGAGTTCTTCCAGTACACGTTCAACTCGAACCCGACCGACCCGCAGCCGGGTCAGGCGGTCACGTACCGGATGGAGTTCGGCAACAACGGCAACGTCGACTCGGCGAACGCAGAGATCGAGTACGCGCTGGCCGGCGTGCTGGACGATTCCACCTGGAGCCCGTCCAGCATCACCGCCAACAGCGGCACCGTCGTGGTCAGCGGCAACACCATCGACTGGAAGGGTCCGCTGGCGTCCGGCCAGACCGTCGTGATCACCTTCACCGGTGTCTGGAACGGCAACGGAGACGGCTTCGCCTTCCCCGGTGTCAACTATTACGGGAGCGCCCGCTAAGGCGCGCCCCGGCGAACACGAGAGGGTCGTCCTTCCAGGACGGCCCTCTCCTCGCCTCGTTTTGCACCACCCGCAGTGAGAGGTAGTCATGGCCAGCAGCACGATCGTCGACAAACCGCGAAGTGAACTCCGAGCCCCTGTGCGGTTCGCACTCGGCGGGCCGAAGGGGGACCGCGCCGCTCGAATCCTCGCGGCGGTGCTGTTGATCCTCGCGGTGCTGGCCCTCGTCTCCGTCAACGAGGCGTTCCGCTCCTTCGAAGCCTCGGCCGCGACCTGGGCTCTCTCCCCTTTCGTCGAGGGTCAGCGTCTTCCCATCGCCGAGCACTACTTCGTGCGGACGCCCGAGCATGAGCTCATCGCCCTTCGCGTCACCGTCGAATGCACCACGCTGCTGATCGGCGTTCCCCTCACGGTCGTCGGCGCGGTCATCCTCGCCAGCACCCGAGTGTCGTGGAGCCGCAGCGTGCTCGGGATCCTGGCGATGTGGGCCATCATCTTCGTCGTCAACCTCCTCCGGCTCGTGATCATCGGATGGTCGACGCAGACCTGGGGTCTCGACCCCGGTTATGAGATCAGCCATGTCTTCGTCGGTTCCGTCGTCGGCATCATCGGCTATGCGCTCGGCCTCGCCGCCCTGTTGCTCATCGTCGGCGTGCGGCCGCGTCGCCGTCGCCGCGTCGTGCCGGAAGAGACCGAGGGGCCTCGATATCACCGAAACGGCGCGCTCTGACGTGAACCGGAAAGGCCGTTCCATGCTCTCCATACTCAACGCCTTCACAATTCTTCTCGGCGTCGCCTTCGTCACCTACGTCGTCTTCATCCTCGTTCCGTACCTCCGGTACCCGAAAGCGATCCCGGGGGACCCCGCCGACTTCGAATGGCACTTCTTCATCCCGTGCCGTGACGAGGAGGCGGTCATCGACACCACCATCTCGCGCGCCCGTCGTGACTTCCCCGGTGCGCACACCTGGGTGATCGACGACGACAGCGAAGACGCCACCTCGGGGATCGTCTCGCGGTGGGCCGCAGAGGACTCGCACGTGCACCTGGTGCAGCGCCGCCGTCCGGAAGCCCGCACCGGCAAAGGCGACGCCCTCAATGCGGCCTATCATCAGCTGCTGAGCTGGCTGCCTGAAGACGCCGACCGTGATCGGATCGTCGTCGTGGTGATCGATGCCGACGGCGAGATGGAGCCCAACGCCCTGGAGATCTGCTCGGCGGACGACACCTTCGGCGATCCCGCGGTCGGTGCCGCGCAGATCGCGGTGTGGATGAAGAACCGCGACGACAAGAAGCCGTACCCGAACAGCGGCCGCTTCGCGAACACCTTCGCACGCTTCCTGCTGCGCATGCAGGACCTGGAGTTCCGCACGACCATCGCCGCGATGCAGTCGCTGCGCGCGAAGACGGGAACGGTGGGGCTCGGGGGGAACGGACAGTTCACGCGCCTGTCGGTTCTCGACGCGATCGGCGAGAAGTTCGGCGAACCCTGGCACGGAGCTCTCCTGGAGGATTACGAGTTGGGTGTGCACGTCGTGCTCGCCGGTTTCCAGGTCAAGCACGTCTACGACACTCACGTGAACCAGGAGGCGCTCCCCTCCATCCGCCGCCTCCTCACGCAGCGCACACGCTGGGCGCAGGGCAACATCCAGTGCGTGAAGTACATCGCCGAGGTGGTGAAGTCCCCGCACATCGACAGCGCGGGCGTGATCGAGACCTCCTACTACCTCGTCCTCCCGTTCCTGCAGATGCTCGGGGCGCTGTCGTTCACGATCCTGCTGGGTGCACAGGTGTCGCTGTGGATTCAGGATCCCGCTCAGGTGCAGCTCGCACTCGGCAGCATCCTCGGTCTCGTCGGACTTCTCTCGGTGTTCTCGATCGCCCCCTTCGCTGTCTGGGGATTCGTCTACAAGGTGCGCTGCGAGCCGCAGGCCAGCTGGTTCACGGCCCTGATGTGGGGGCTCGGGGTGTGGCTGTACGTCTACTACATGTACATCTGCATCGCGCGTGCCTTCCTGCGCATCATGCGCCGGAAGAACGGCTGGGCGAAGACGCGACGCAATGCGGAGGCGCACGTCGTCGTCGGGGGCTCGGTCGCCGTCGAGGTGTGACGCGGGGCGCCCGTTCCGGCGATCTCACGGCTCGCAGCCCCCGCACGAGTGAGATGCGAAAGACTGGAGGCATGACTTCGTCTGCACTCGATACTCTCCTGGCCCGCATCGTCGAGAGCGGACTGCTCGAGGATCCGATCGCCGAGAACGGTCTGGTGTACGGGCGCGCGATCATCGACGCCGCCGGCACGACCGTCAACGTGAACGTCGATCCTGAGCTGGATGACGTCCAGAGCGATGACGTGGATCATGAGGCGCTGATCGCGGCGGTCGCCCGCACCCTCTCGGTCGGGGAGTCCCGGTGGCGCTCGGTGATCGACGAGATCGTCGCCGACATCGAGGACGCCGTCGATGACGAGCCCGTCGCCGAACAGATCGACCTGCGCGATGATCTCGAGGCCACCTCGGTCGTCGTGTTCGCCGACGCGGTACTGCTCGCCTTCCTCGCGCCGAAGCAGTTCCCCGAGTCGCGCATCCTCGTGCAACTCGACGAGGACTTCGAGGTCGACGGCGTCGAGGTGCGCGACCTCGACGGCTCGGAGACGATCGACTTCGACACCCTCGACGACCTGCTCGACGAGATCAGCCGCTCCGACAGCTGATCTGCTGAGTGCCGGCCACCTGCTGATGACCACGGATCCTCGTTCTGCGTCTTCGCCGCGTCTTTTCGGGGGACGCGCGGGGACGACGCTGTCCGTGCTGGGCGCGATCGTTGCGGGGTTCGCCGTCGCCTGGTGGGTGACCACCGTCCAGCGGATCCCGGTGAGATCCGACGCCGACCTCGCATCCGTCCCCTTCGGCTTCCCTCTTCCGTGGGTCTCGCAGGACCATTCGTCCAACCCCTTCGTTTCCTACCCGGCAGAGGTGGTTCTGCGCCTGACCGGTCGAACGGGCATCGCCTACCCGACCGACTACGAGTGGTTGCCGTTCATCGCCGATGGTGTGATCTGGGGCGCGGCGTTCTGGCTGGTGGGCATGGTTGCTCTACCCGCATTGATGGGGATGTTCCGCCGGGAGTAGGACTCACCGCCGCGGGCAGGCGGAATGCACCGATCGCCACCGGATCGCGTAATCGTGCCTCGACCTTTCACTCCTGTACGCAGGAGAGTCCTCGACTCGACGGTCGTCCGTCGAGCGTTGCGGAAAGGCAGTCCTGAATGACCAGTCGCATGATCGTCCGCAGTACCTGTGCAGTCCTCGCCGTCGGCGCGGCACTCGCGATGAGCGCCCCGCTGACGGCCGCCGTGCCCGTCGCCGCAGCAGCGGAGCAGTCCGCCCTGAATTGGGTGGTGAACACGAGACCAGGAGCACCGAGCGCGGACGTTCTGCAGTCGGCCATCGAAGCCGCCGGTGGGGAGGTGCTGGTCTCCTATCCCGAGATCGGGGTGACGGTCGCCCGCGCACCCGACGGCGACTTCCCGACGGAACTCAAGAGCCTCGCATGGGTCCAGTCCGTCGGCCCCACCCGAACGTCGACCGATCCGGACGCCCCGACCGCACCCGCGCCACCGATCTCCGGCGATACGACGGAGCCGGCGACGATGCCGGCCGAGGGCACCGCGTGGAATACCGTCGCCATCGGGGCGACGTCACCGTCGGGGACGGGAGTGGTCGTCGGCATCGCCGACAGCGGCATCGACATCGGGCACCCCGACCTGGCCGACCGGATCGACCCGGCGTTGTCCGTCGGGTGCACGGTCAACGGTGTGCCGGACACGAGCCCGGAGGCATGGCAGCCGGGGGCGGGCGGCGCGAGCGCGCACGGCACACATGTCGCCGGCAGCGTCGCGGGTGCGGCGAACGGCACGGGGATCGTCGGCGTCGCCCCGGAGGCGCGCGTCGCCTCGATCAAGGTCGTCAACGACGGTGGCTACATCTACCCGGAGGCCAGCATCTGCGCCACCATGTGGGCCGCCGAGCATGACATCCCGATCGTCAACCACAGCTACTACGTCGACCCCTGGTACGTGTGGTGCGCTGATGTCGATTCGCAAGGCGCGGCTCTCGAGGCGCTCCGCCGCGCGTACGCCTACTCCCACGACCGGGGCGTGCTGAACGTCGCCGCGGTCGGCAATGAGGGTCAGGACCTCGCGGCGATGACGACGGACGAGATGAGCCCGAACGACGGGACGCTCGAGCCTCGGCCGGTGAACGACTCCTGTCTTCAGGCTCCTGGCAGCCTGCCGGGCGTCATCGCGGTCGCTGCGGCGGATCAGGACGAGACGACGGGCGCGATCGTGCGTGCGGGATTCTCGAACTACGGTGCGGGCAAGGTCACGGTCACCGCGCCCGGTGTCGTCTGGTCGACCGTGCCGCGCCAGGCGGACGGCTCCGTCTACGCGCTCTACCCCGGAACGTCCATGGCCTCACCGCACGTGGCCGGAGTCGCCGCTCGCATCCTCTCGGAGGCTCCGGGCCTCACTCCGGATCAGTTGACCCAGCGCATCACAGACACAGCGGATCCGCTCGCCGGGCTCAGCGCGGACCGGGTCGGGGCAGGACTCGTCGATACCCGAGCAACCTCGACTCCCACGATCGGCGTCTACTCGAAGGTCGCCCTCACCGGGCAGCCGTTCCGCGTCAACGGCAGCGGGTACCCGGCGGACACCACGGTCGACCTGAAGATCGCCGACGCCGTCGAGCAGGTGCGGACCGACGCGGCGGGTCGGTTCGCCACCGTCCTCGGCATTCCTGCGGACGCGGCCCCAGGAGACGCCACGCTCACGGGCGGAGGTGCATCCGCTCCGGTCATCATCCGCAGATCACCCGAGATGCCGACTGTGGTCACTCCCTTCGCCGGATCGACGGTCTACGCCAAGAGCACGGACATCTCGGGGACCGGCGTCCCCGGCTCACTGGTCCGGGTGCACGTCTTCGCCGGCGAACTCACGCCCTTCCTGCGGTTCGTGCAGGTAGGCACGGATGGTCGATGGTCGACCAAGGCATCGCTTCCGCAGGGGGACTATGAGGTGACGGTGCGCACGTTGGTCGGGTCGGACACGTCGGCCGTGACAGCCCCGACGAAGTTCTCCGTCCATACTGCGTCGGCCATGTCGTACTCGGTGCAGATCGCCCCACAGGCGGGCGCTGATGGCAGCCTGATCCTCCTCGATCTCACCAACGCGGGAGCATCGAGCGGGGACGCCGTGGTGGACATCGACCTCACCGACTACGACGGCTTCGAGGTTCCGGTGCCCTCGACGGGTGAGATCGAGCGCACCGACAAGGGACTGCGATGGAGACTGACGGTCGATTCGGCGGAGAAGGTGCAGCTGCAGCTCCCGGTGCGCGCCGGCACCGACGACCTGTCGTTCCCCGTGATCGCCGTGAAGGAGCGCGCGGTCTAGAGGTAGCGGTCGGCGATCTCCCGGAGCCGCGTCTCGTCGGGCGCGACGGTCACTCCGGTGACGCGTTGCAGGGTGGCGAACGGGGTCGCTGCCTCCCCGCTCGGCGCGGGTTCGATGCTCTGCTGCCAGTCGGGCGCGACGGTGTCGAGCAGGAGACCCAGTTGCGCTCCGGTGAAGTAGGAGTAGTCGCGTTCGAGCACCGCGTTCTCGTCGGGGTCGGTGATGAAGCGTTCGAGCCCATCCGTGAACGTCGAGACCTCGGGGCGCAGGCCGCGCGCGCGGTCGAAGCTGCGCTCGAAGTAGGTGGCCGTCCCCTCGATCGCTTCGAGATCGATCTCCAGGCGCAGGGTCGGCCAGGTCGTGTACCGGGCCATCCTGACGTTCGCGAGGTCCGTTGCGAGAACGAAGAGGGTCTCCGGGTCGGTCTCCTTCTCGACACGGTCGAGGATGCGTGCCTCGACGCGGAGCAGCTCGTACTGAGCCTCCGTGTGCGGGTAGTCCTCGATCAACCCGCCGGCTTCCCAGGGCCACGCGCCCGGAGTCGTGGGGTCGATGCCCTGCTTTGTGACGTGGAAGTTCTCGTGCATCGAGAAACGCTGGAATCCATCGGATGTGGTGGGTTCGGTCTGCAGCATCGCTTCGTGGTATTTGAAGGCGAGTACCTCGCGGCCGTCGACCTCGATGGGGCTGAAGTTGGCTGGGAGGTGCAACGTCCACTCACCGAGGGCGAATGTCTTGCTGATGCGCACATCGTCGAGGTGGGTCGCGCGTGGCACGGCGATCTTCGCCATCCCGGTGGTGTCGGTGACCTCGCTCATGTTGACAAGGAAGGCGTGCGACCAGAGCGGACTGCCTTCGCCGTCCGTGCGCAGCAGCACGATGGGCTGTTGCTCGTACCGGTAGTCCTCCGTCCATACCGCGTCCCCGTGCGTGGCCGTGACGTCGTACTGCTCGGACAGCTGGCGCAGCATCTCGCGGTCGGTCGTGTCGAGGGCGTCATAGCTCGAGGGAGCAAGAGCGAACAGTCTCCAGGCCAGGAAGCCGAGAGCGCCGATCACGATCGCGGCGAGGGCGAGCAGGATGAAGCGCCTCACGCGCCGGTGCTTCGTCAGGCGAGTGGCGTGCACCGGCGATGGGTGGTCCATGATCAGTGTGTTCCTGTGTGGTCCAAGGGATGAGTAAAACTTTAGATCACAGTTTCGCCTGCTGGCTGGGAGGCGGTGCCGGCTCGAGGGAGCGCCGCCGGTCCTCGCGAGTGAGCCACTGCCTGGCGACGACGGCGATGACGGCGGTAAGGAGCACCCATCCCGCGGCCGTCGCGAGGGCGGTGAAGAAGGAGGCCATGTCGGTATCGCCGACGAGGTTCGCGCGGTTCACGGCCCCGTGCGCGATGCAGGCGATGGCGAATCCGGCGATCGCGATGAGCGGACCGGCCCACAGACGACGCACACTCATCGCGAGACCGATGCCCGCGCCGGTCCAGATCGTGAAGGCGGCATGGGTGGGAGAGGTCAGCGTGCGCACGATCCAGGTGCCGATTCCGTAGCCGGGGTCGTTCGCTGTGATGTCAGTCGCGATCGCCGCGGCGTCTTCGAACCACCCGAAACCGACGCCGACGAGCGCGCCGATCATGGCGCCCCCGAGGACGCCGCCGAAGCCACCGCCGAAGACACCGCCGAAGCGAGACCGTCCGACGGCGAGCATCACGAGCACCACCCCCAGTGCCTTCGCCCCCTCCTCGACGAGGGGAGTGAGGACCCACGTGGAGGGAATTCGTTCCTGCAGCATCCCCTGGGCGTCGATGTAGACGACGGCCTGCGCGAGCCAGGAACCGCCCCAGGTCGCAATCAGGACGGCACCGCCTGCACCCCAGGCGATCGCGAGCATGGTCGAACTCCACGTCGGCCTGTTCCTTCGATCCAACCAGCGCGCGGCGAACATCGTCACGACGGCGGCCGGAGTGACCGCTGCCAGGCAGATGAGCAGTATCGATCCGTCCTGCCAGGTGAACAGCGCGACGGTGAGGGCGAAGACGAGGAGAACACCCGCTCCCACCCACCGGGTGAGTATGGGCGCTGCGGAGGAAGAGGTCACACCTCATCCTCTCCGAGGCCGGTTGCGGTGATCGTGAGTGGTTTCACATGATCGACGTTACGGAGCGGGATGTTGCGTGGACGTATGAAAACCCACCGGGTCACTCCCCGTCGAGAGTGCGGCTGCGACGGGTCCGGGAAGATCCCCGCCGCAGCCGCGTGCTTGATTGCGGACCAGAGGGTGAGCCGGGGGCTTCACCGTCCGCCTGCGTCACGGATCCCCATCCTGTGGACGCGCCGAACAAGCGTGGCGCGAGCAAGACGACGAACAGGTGAAGATCTTACGGTCGGTCGTCGGACCTCGCGCGCACCCACTGCCACCTGCGCCACCGATGAGAGATGCCCGTCACAACCACTTCTTGTACTTGAACACCCCGAACAGACCGACCGCGAAGGCGAGCATCGCGCCGATCGCCATCGGGTAGCCGAAGGCCCAGTGCAGCTCGGGCATCACGTCGAAGTTCATCCCGTACACCGTGCCGACCAGCGTCGGGGCGAAGATGATCGCCGCCCAGGAGGAGATCTTCTTGATCTCGTCGTTCTGCGCCAACCCGGCCTCGGTCTGGCGCCGGGCGACAAGCGCGGAGTGCACGGTCAGCGCGTTCTCGAGGATCGCCCGGAACGAGTCGATCTTCTCGTTGACACGGATCGTGTGGTCGAGCACGTCGCGCAGGGAGCGCTGCAGCTCCTCGTCGATGCGGTACTTCGCGGAGCCCCGACGCAGCCACTCCAGCATGCCGTTCAGCGGATGCACCGCCCGCTGGAAGTTGATCACCTCGCGGGACAGCTCATAGATGCGACGGGAGAGCGCGCTGTCGTCGTCGCCGTCGCCGAACAGCTGGTCCTCGATCTCGTCGATGTCGTTCAGGAGCCCAGCCACGATCGGCTCGTACCCGTCGACGACCTCATCGAGGATCGCGTAGAGCACGGCCTCCGGTCCCATCGCGAGCAGCGCGGGGTTCGCCTCCATGCGGGCGCGCACGGCGGCGAGGTTCGGGGATTCCGCATGCCGGATCGTCACCACGAAGTCGGGGCCGACGAACAGGTGCAGCTCACCGAACTCGATCGACTCCTCCTTGTCGCGATACCGGGCGGGGCGGAGGACGGCGAACAGGGTGTCGCCGTAACGCTCCACCTTCGACCGCTGGTGGCCGGACAGGGCGTCCTCGACGGCCAGCGGATGCAGGTCGAACTCGCGAGCGACGGACGCCACTTCCTCCGGGCTGGGTCGGTACAGGCCGATCCACGCGATGCCTCCGGCGGCGTCCAGCATCCGGTAGGTCTCGTCCAGGTTCTTGGGGGTCTCCACGCGACGTCCGTGGACGTACACGCCGTTGTCGATGAGGGCCATGATCGGCTCCGTTCTCGCAGGCGCACGGCAACGGAGAGCTCCGTGCGCGGTTCGTCAGGGGGCGGATGACGCCGCCGACGGCTGCGGGGAAGGACGTGCGAAAGCGGACCAGAGGGTCAACGCGCTAGCGCAGGGAGTCGCGACGCAGCGAAGGCGGCGTCGTAACTATCACCGGACATCGCCATCACCACCTTTCGGGACTCGTCGGGCCGAACGACCCAAGGGGTCAGCATACTCCTCGATGCTGAGCGCCGGCCCGGATCGACCGGGATCCGGCCCCGCTGCGGCTGCCCCGACCCGCCGGCTATCAGGATCCGCCTTCGTTCGGGTCGAAGGCGGATCCTGATCTGCCGACTCGCGGCGACCCGACCGCAGTCGGGTGATCGGGCGTGCGGCCCGGTTCAGTCAACACCGTATGGCGACCTTTGTCCAGGGTGGATGGAGGAAGGTCGATGCTCATCGAGAGGCGCGCGATGCACGGTGTCTGGTCGGGTGGCGGGCATCTCCGGTCAGGTGGCGGGTTACATGTCATTGCGCTCGCTCGCAGACTCGAAGCAATCGGGCGCTCTCGTGCGCCGTTTCGATGCTGGGGTAGCAGCGTGCTGCAAGGGGTGTACAGGTGATTCTGACGCGTGTGAGTTTGGCCAATCGTCTGGTGGTCGGGCTGGCGACCATGGCGATCGCAGTGCTGGGGGTGTTCGTCGCCGGTGCGCTCAAGCAGGAGATGATGCCGCCCACCACCCTGCCGGCTGCCTACGTATCGGTGAGCGTCGATGGCGTCGCGCCGGAGGAGATGTCGCGGACGGCGACCGAGCCGCTGGAAGCTGCGCTGCGTGCGGTGCCGGGTGTGACCTCGGTGGCGTCCACGACATCGACGGGATCCACGAACGTGTACGTCCAGTGGCCGTTCGAGCTCGACAGCGAGGAGACGCAGCGGGCGATTCGTGCAGCGGCGGACGGCGTCACCTCCTCGCTGCCGGCAACAGCATCGCTGGACGTCTACTCGGGTAGCGACGACGCGGCCCCGTCGATGCAGATCAGTGCCGGCTCCGCCGGTGACGAGTTCGCACTCGCGGCGGGCCTCACGCAGAAGGTGGCGCCGGCGCTCAAATCGATCCCGGGGGTGCAGAAAGTCGAGGTCGCCGGGCAACAGGAGCAGCGCATCGTCGTCGATCTGCGGCCGGCCGATGTCGAGCGTCTGAAGGTCGACCCGACGCAGATCAAGACGGCACTCGAGGCCAAGAGCACCGTGCACCCCGCCGGCCAGGCGCCCTCCGAAACCGGTCCGACGTCGATCACGGTGGGCACCACCGTCGGCACCCTGGAAGACGTGCAGAACCTTCTCGTGCCCGTCGAGACCGGCACAGTGCCGCTTCGGGATTTCGCCGAGGTGAAGGCGGAGAAGATCCCGGTCGGAAGCCTGTCGCGCGTGAACGGCAAGTCAGCTCTCACGATGACGGTCACGATCGCGCCGGGTGCGAACGTCGTGCAGATCTCACACGCCGTGACCGCTGAGCTGACCAGACTGGCGCCCGAGCTCAAGGCGGAGTTCACCACGCTGTTCGACCAGGCGCCAGCCATCGAGCAGTCCATCCATGACCTGACGGTGGAGGGCGGACTCGGACTGCTGTTCGCGATCCTGGTCGTGCTCGCATTCCTGGCTTCGTGGAGGTCGACGGTGATCGCCGCAGTGTCGATCCCGCTCTCGCTGCTCATCAGTCTCATCGGGCTGTACTGGACGGGCAACACCCTGAACATGCTGACCCTCGGAGCCCTGACGATCGCGGTCGGTCGTGTCGTCGATGACTCGATCGTCGTGATCGAGAACATCAACCGACATGCTCGGGTCGACGGGATCAGCGTCCAGGGAATCATCGACTCGGTCCGTCAGGTCGCCGGGGCTATCACCGCGTCGACCCTGACCACAGTGGCGGTGTTCCTCCCGATCGTGTTCGTCAGCGGCCCGACCGGGCAGCTGTACCGTCCGTTCGCGGTCACCGTGTCGATCGCGCTGCTGGCGTCATTGCTCGTCGCCCTCACGATCGTTCCCGTGCTCGCGTACTGGTTCCTGAACAGGAGATCGAGTCGCTTGACGATCGACGCGTACGCGGTCGATCGGGAGGCGGCAGGGGTGATCCCGCGTCATCGCGACGCGGATGAGATCAATGCTCCGGAGGACCGGCTGCAGCGCGCGTTCATGCCCCGTCTGCAGACGCTCTGGCGACGTCGGGTGCTCACCGTGACCGCCTCCGTCGTCCTCCTGGGAATCACGGTCGGCCTCGCCACGCAGATTCCCACGGAGTTCCTCGATTCCGCCGGCAATGAAACGGTGCAGATCGACCAGTTCCCAGAGTTCGGCGGTGTGCCCCCGACGGAGGATGCGACGACAGAGGCCGCTCCGGAGGAACAGGCTGCTGCGCCGATAGCCACGCCCACCACCGCCGAGCTGATCGCGGCTGTCGAGCCGGTGGAGAAGATGCTCGGGAAGGTCGACGGTGTCGCCGACGTCTCGGTGTTCATCCCTGTCGGAGAGCCTGATCCTTCCCAGCCCCCGCTCATCTCCTACGATCTGATGCTCGACCGCGGGGCTGACTCCGAAGCGGTCGGCGACCGAGTGCAAGCACAGCTGGACACGAGGGAGGACAGCGCGACGTTCCAGGTGTACTCCAAGGATTCGTTCTCGTCGGATGGAGGCGCGAGCAGCGCGATCGACCTGCGGATCCAGGGCAACGATCCGACCGCTCTGCGGAAAGCAAGCGAAATGCTGGTCGAGAAGCTGTCGGCTGCCGAGAGCGTGAAGTCCGTGCGGAGCGAGCTTTCCGGCGAGCAGAGCGTCGTGCGGGTGAAGCTCGACGAAGCGCGCGCCGCTACGGTCGGCATCGATCGAGCGCTCGTCGCCGACGTGATCAGCGAGGCCCAGGAAGGCACCGAGATCGGGCGGCTGATGTTCGAGGGGGCGGAACGGTCGATCCTGCTGCGCACCCCGGGGAGCGAGCGCACAGCCGCCCAGATCGGCGAGATCCTCCTGCCGGTCACCCCTCAGCTGACGGAGGCTGCGCAGAAGGCCGCGAGGGATGCCCGTCAGCAGAAAGTCGATGCGGAAGCGGCAGCGAGCATGCGGCAAGCCGCAGCAGAACAGGAGAAGCAGATCGCCGATGCGCAGCGGCAGCGGAAGGCGAGTGCCGGCAGCATCAGGGAGCTGCGTGCGCAGCTCGCCGCGCTCGCGGCCGCGCCGATCGTTCCCAGCCTGCCGGCCGAGGAGCCCGCGGACCCGGGCACGCCGGAAGACGCGGCGCGCGAGCAGGCCGAGCAAGAGCGGGAAGAACAGCTCGCCGCCCTTCAGAACTCGATCGTCGAGGCAGAGTCGGCCGTCGCCGCGGCGGACGATCAGATCGCACAGGTGGGCCAGGCTCAACGTGACCAGGCGGCGGAGCTCGCGGCGCAGCAGAAGGACGCGGCGGAGCAGGCCGCGATCGACAACCTGCGAGGTACCCCGCTCAAGGTCGCCGACATCGCCGCGGTGGAGAACGAACTCGTGCCTCCGGTGATCTTCCGGGAGGGCGGGGAGCGCAAGGTGTCGCTGACCATCGATCCGCGCAAGGGGAAGCTCGACGCCGCGAACGCGGCCGTACAGGCCGCGATCGATGAGACGAAGCTGCCGGCCGGGGTCACCTTCGAGATCGGTGGCATCAGCGAACAGAAGGACGAGGCGTTCACCCAGCTCGGCCTGGCGATGATCCTCGCGGTCATGCTCGTGCTGATCGTCATGATCGGGACGTTCCGCAACTTCCGTCAGCCACTCGTGCTGCTGGTGTCGATCCCCTTCGCTGCGACAGGTGCGATCCTCGGACTGCAGCTCACCGGCACCCCGATGGGGACGCCGGCGCTGATCGGTCTGCTCATGCTCGTCGGCATCGTGGTCACGAATGCGATCGTGCTCATGGACCTCATCAACAGGCTCCGGGCCGACGGCGTCCCGCTGGTCGAGGCTGTCACCCATGGGACCAGGCTTCGGCTTCGGCCGATCCTGATGACGGCGACGGCCACGATCTTCGCGCTGGTGCCCATGTCGCTCGGCCTGACCGGGGGCGGCGCGTTCATCTCCCGGCCGCTGGCCATCGTGGTGATCGGCGGTCTCATCTCCTCGACGCTGCTCACGCTGGTCCTCGTGCCGATCATCTACACCGCCATGGAGAGTCGGCGCGACAGGCGACTCGAGCGACGGGTCGCCTCGATCGAGGACCCCATGATCGAGGAGCCCGCGAGCTCGTGAGTCGTCTGATCGTGTCTGAATGCCGACCCCGACGGAGCTGTGCGCGTCCGTCAGACGTACGGAACGTGGAGCGTCAGGGTGTATCCCTGCGGAGAACGCTGATGCGCGGTGAGAGTTCCGCCGAGGAGCTCGGCACGTTCGCGGAGCCCGACGAGCCCGTGACCGGAGGAGGGAAGGTTCATCGACGGGGTCGTGCCGGGCGTGTTGTGGATGGTGAGGCGGATCATGCCGCCGGTGGCGTCCGCGGTGATGGTGGCTTCGGCGCCGGGCGCATGCTTCCGGATGTTGGTGAGCGCTTCCTGCACGGTGCGGTACAGCGCCCGCTGCACTCCGGCCGGCACACCCACAGGGAGGTCGAGGGAGGTGGCGGTGGGGATGCCGGACTCCCCGATGAGGTCGGGCAGATCGTCGAGGGTCGGTTGCGGCGCGATCTGACCATCTGCGGCGCGCAGCAGGGTCACCATCTGGCGGAGCTCGTCGAGCGTCTTGACCGCGAGGGAGCGCATCGTTCGCGCCGCTTCCTTGACGTCGAGGGCGGGCGTGCTGACCTGGAGGGCACCGGCCTGGACTGCGAGGAGGCTGACCTGATGGGAGACGACGTCATGCATCTCGCGGGCGATCCTGGCGCGTTCGGTGGCGAGGATCTCCTCCTCGGCGTGACGTCTCTCGCTGGTGCGCACCTGCTCCAGGTCACGCAATCGGGCGGTGAGCTCTTTGCGGGTGCGCACCAGCACGCCCAGGGCGAGGGGAGCGGCAACCGTCATGACCGCATAGACCCCGGAGGTGATCAGGTATTCGCTGATGGGTTCCTCCCACAGCCCGCGGGTGTCCGCCGCGAGCACGACAGCGCCCGCAGCCAGGGTCAGCCACCGGCGTCGCTCGGCGGCGGCGACGGAGTAGAGCGCGATCAGGCAGGCGACCGAGATGAACGGGACGATCAGGGTGGGCAAGGCGAGCGCCAGTGAGGCCCACGGCCAGCGTCGTCGGAAGATCAGGCCGAGCGCACCGACCACCCCGAGCACGAGGCTGATCCGCGGATCGGGGACGACGTATGACGTGTCGTCCCCGAGGGCGGAGTCGAGGTAGAACAGCGTGTCGGTGAGGGCGGCGGCGACCAGCAGAGTGTCGGTCAAGCGCGGGGCAACCCACCGTGGAGGCGTTCTCACGGGCTGCCGAGGACGCCGTCGGTGAACCTGCTGCGATCAGCGATGAGGGCGGCCTGCAGGCGGCTGGTCACGCCGAGCTTGCTGAGGATGGCACTCACGTGGTCCTTGACGGTGCCGACGCTGAGGTGCAGGCCCGCACCGATCTCACTGTTGGAATCGCCGTTCGCCAGCCGAGCCAGCACCTGTTGCTCGCGTGCCGTGAGGGTGTCGATCAAGGCTGCCGACGCCCGGTCCTCGGCACCGAGATATCCCTCGATCACGGTGCGCGACACATGTGGAGACAGCACGATCCCGCCAGCCGCGAGCGAGCGGATCAGTGTCGGCAACTGCTCCGGATCGGTGTCCTTGACCAGGAACCCGCTCGCACCCTCGCGGAGCACGCGAGCGATGTAGTCGTCCGAGTCGAAGGTGGTGAGAACTGCCACCACCGGAGGCGCCGGCATCGCCCGAATCTCCTTGATCACGTCGAGGCCGCTCCGGCCTGGCATCCGGATGTCCAGCAGCACCACATCGGGCTTGTGGCGACGGATGGACTCGGCGGCCTCCAGACCGTCGACGGCGTCCACCACTTCGATGTCGCGGGCCGCACTGAGGATCAGCTGGAACCCGGAGCGCAAGAGCGCCTCATCGTCGACGAGCACCACGCGAATCACCGAGAACACCTCACCTGCGGTGCGTCCGTCGACGGTGCGAGATGAGCGCCCATACGAGTGCCGCGATGCCGAGGCCGAATAGCGTGCCGCCGAGGATGAGCGGCACGTTCAGAGGTTCGCCCTCATCCGGAGTTCTCGCGAGGAGCGCGGTGACGACGGCCCCCAGGAGGTAGTTGATCCATTTCATGACAGCAGGCTATGAAAACGGATGTTTCGAGAGCGTATGGAGACGCCGGTGCTCGAATCGAGATCTCGTCCAGGGCGCCTAGGAGAGCGTGACGACCTCGCCGCCTCGAGCCGCCGAAGCCTGGGCGGCCTTGGCGATCTCGACGGTACGGATGCCCACGCCGGCGTCGGGTTGGGGCTGGCGTCCCTCGCGGACGGCATGCACGAACTCGTCGAGCAGGAGCGCATCGAGGTCGGCGCCCACAGGGCTCCACGTCTCGCCGTGAGCATCGTGCCCGGCAACGCCCTTGGCGAAGGGGCTGACGGTCACGGTGCCGCGCTCGGCGATCACCTGCAGGGTGAGTCCACCCCAGCTGGCCGAGCTCATCGGCCAGCTCCAGGAGCAGTCGATCGTGGCGATGACCCCACTCGGATACTGGATCGTCACCAGGCCGCCGGTCTCGACCTCGAGGTCGCGCTCCGCATGCAGGATGCGATTGGACACGGCGCGGACGGACTGGGCACGCTCGCCGAGCAGCTCGTCGAGGATGTCGGCGCAGTGCACGACATGGTCGACGAGGGCGCCGCCCCCCGCCAGCTCCGGATCCGTGAACCAGGCCCGGTCCTGCGGCAGCTTGCCGTTGTTGATCCCGGTGACGCCCATCACGTTGCCGAGGCGCCCGCTCCGCAGCTCGGTGATCGCATCGCGCACGCTCGGGGCGAATCGCACCGGATAGGCGACCATCAGGATCACGCCGGCACGCTCGCACGCCTCGCGCATCGCGATCGCATCCTCGACCGTCGTGGCCAGGGGCTTCTCGCACAGCACATGCACCCCGGCTGCGGCCGCGCGCTCGACGAGGGCGCGATGCCGGGAGTTCTCGGCGGCGATCACGACCGCATCGGGCTTCCAGGCGAAGGCCTCGTCGTAGGTCTCGACGTAGGGGACACCGAGTTCCGCGGCCAGCGCTGCTCCTCGGGGTGCATCGTCGGGCGCCGTGGCGCCGTCGGGGTCGGCGGCGATCAGCTCGACGCCCGGCATCGCGTTGAGCGCGTGGACGTAGCTCAGTGCGTGCGTGTGGGCGAACGAGAGGACGGCGATCCGCAGCGGAGTGGGGGCGGTCATCGAGTGGCCTCCTCGGCCGTGCGTGCAGACGATGCGGGGGTGGCGACGGGCAGTGCGACCGGGGCGCCGGAGGCGATCGAGGCGTACGCGCCCTCGGCCACGGCGACGGCCTCGATGCCGTCCGCCGGGCTGACCCTGGCATCGCGCCCCTCGCGCAGGGCGGCCACGAAGTCGGCGATCTCAGCGAAGTACGGGCTCTCCTGCGGCGACATCGGCGGCAGGTAGTCGGTGTCGACGTCAGCAAGCACGGCGTCGGTGCGCAGCGCGTCGTCCTCGGCGCTGTCGTAGCGCAGGCGCCCCTCCGACCCCGCGACCTCGACGCTCGTGCGGAACGGCATGCCCGGCGCGACCCAGCTGCCGTGGATGTGACTGATGACGCCGCTGCGGTGCGTGAGCACGACGTGCGCCGTCACCGGCGCGGGCACGCGGTCGTCGATGGTCGGCGGGTTCTGCACCGCGTAGACCGACTCGACGGGGCCGGCGAACCAGACCGCCTGGTCGATGTCGTGGATCATCAGGTCGCGGATGACCCCGCCGCCCGCCCGCTCCGAGAAGAACCACGGGGTCTGCGGGGCGGAGCCTGCCCGACTGAACCGCTGCACAGCGAGCGTGCCGATGCGACCGGCGTCGATGCCCGCCTTGATCTGGGCGTACTCACCCATGTACCGAACGACATGGGCGGGGAACAGGCGCACGCCCGCTTCCTCGGCGGCGCGGGCGACGGTCGCTGCGATCTCGGCGGTCTCCGCGAGCGGCTTCTCGCAGATCACGTCGAGCCCGCGGGCGATGGCGCGCAGGGCGAAGTCGGCATGCGTGCTGCTCGGGGTCACGATGTCGACGATGTCGACCAGGCCGATGAGGGTGTCGACATCGTCGACGAGCTCGAACCCGTACTCCGCGGCGATCTCCTCTGCGCCGGCGAGCGAGGTGACGTAGCCTTCCGCCCCGAGCGCCCGCCAGGCGTCGGCGTGCACGCGGGAGATCCCGCCCGCGCCGATGAGTCCGACCTTCAACGTGCTCACTGCTTCTCCTCGGTTGTCTCGTCGGTCGGGTCAGCGGCTTCCGAAGGTGCGACCCGCAGGGGGGTGATCGGCGGAGCCGGCATGTCCTCGATGCCGTAGATCTCGGCGGCGAGCCGCTGGAACGCGTGCACGACCGCCCCGTGGGCGGCGGCTTCGGCGCCCAGGCGCGCTTCCGCGATCGGCACCTGGAACGGCAGGCCGAGGTGACCGGGCAGTGCCGCGCGCAGGGGGTCGAGCAGGTGCTCATGCGCGGCAGAGAGTCCACCGCCGATCACGATCATGGCCGGGTCGACCGTCATGATCAGGGTCGCGATGCCGTGGGCGAGCTCGCCGATGAATCCGTCGAGCTCCTGCTGTGCGGCCGCGTCACCGCCGCGCGCCTTCGCGAAGACCTCGGCAGCGGTCGGGGCGGTGCGCCACGTGATCTGGCCCGTCTCGGTGTTCAGTCCCCGGAAGGCGAGTCGGCCGATGTCGCCCGCGGCGTTGTGGATTCCGCGGCGCGGGCGTCCGCCGAGGATCAGCCCCATCGCGATGCGGTTGCCGACCGACAGGTAGATGACGTCGTCGACGAGCTGCGCGACGCCGAGGTGATGCTCGGCGACGGCCGCGAGACGAACGCCGTTGTCCACCGCGACGGGGCAGCCGAACGCCTGGCGCAGCTGGGAGCCGATGTCGATGCCCGACCACTCGGGGATGACGACCGAGGTGGTGACGCGCCCCGTGTCGTCGACGATGCCGGGAAGCGAGACGCCGACCGCGCGGACCTTCGATCCCGGGATCGAGACCGCGGAGAGCGTACCCCGCACGTCCTCGATCACGGCAGCCAGCTTGGACGCGCCATCGGGCCGCTCGGCCACGCCGGGGAAGCTGCGCTGCGCGATGACGTGTCCGGCCAGGTCGGCCAGCACGACGCGCACGCTCGCGACGCCGATGTCGACGCCGACGACGGTTCCGGCTGCGGCGTGGAACGAGTAGCGGCGGGCCGGACGACCTGCGCCGCCGGCGTTCTGCGCGGGGGCGTCGACGATCAGACCGGAGTCGGTCAAGGCCGTGACGGCGTTCTCGACGGAGGTACGTGAGATCTCGAGGGAACGAGACAGATCGTTGACGGTGGCGGGGCCGGAATCACGCAGCTGCAATGCGGATCGCGCCACGATCGAAAGCGGACCTGTCACGGCCATGTGCTGCCCCCTCTTCTCCGGCTTCGTTGCGATCAACGTCGGGTGCGATCAAATTAGCACACCGAATTCTCAGATCAAGCTTTGTTGTTCTCGAACCGGAAACACCGCTGAAACACGGGCCTGAGAACTTGTACTTGACGAATTATCCCATTGCAGTGTCATAATGAACCGTACTCAGCACGGTATAAGCAAAGGAGCACCATGCGCGTCAGCAAGATCACCGGCGTCGTCGCGGGAATCGCGGCCGCCACCCTGTTGGCCGGATGTTCGGCCGGCGGAGGCAACACCGCAGAGGGTGAGCAGGACATCACGGTCTGGCTCTACCCGGTCATCGCCGACGAGGCGGTGCACAAGGACTTCTGGGACTCGACGATCGCCGATTTCGAGAAGCAGAACGAGAACGTCAACGTGAAGTACGAGATCTTCCCGTGGGCCAACCGCGACGAGGCGCTGCAGACGGCGATCGCCGCAGGCAAGGGCCCCGACGTCGTCTACCTGATCCCCGACCAGCTCGCGGCGTACCAGAAGTCGATCGCCCCGCTCAACGATCTGCTGAGCCAGGAGCGTCAGGACGACCTACTGCCGAACGTGAAGAAGTCGGTCACGCTCGACGGCGACATCCTCGGCGCGCCCATCCTCACCAGCGCCCAGCCCCTCATCTGCAACGCCGCCGCCTTCGAGGCCGCCGGTGTCACGGAGTACCCCGAGACCTGGGACGACATCACCGCGATGGCGCCGAAGTTCACCGAGAAGGGCATGTACGCGCTGAACTACCCGGCTTCCGCCGAGAACACCCTGAACCTCACGTACTACCCGCTGCTGTGGCAGGCCGGTGGCGCGGTCTACACGAAGGACGGCGACGTCGGCTTCGACAGCAAGGAGGGCGTGCAGGCGCTCACCTTCCTCACCGACCTGGCGGAGGCCGGTGCCCTCGACCCGGAGGCGCTCACCACGAACGTGCCGCTGGAGCAGACCGCGGTCGCTCAGGGCAAGGTCGCCTGCACCTGGAACAACGCGGTCAACGAGGTCGTGCCGTTCTGGGGCGAGGAGAACGTCAAGGTGATGGCGCCGCTGACCGAGAAGGAGTCCGTGGCATACGGCACGGTCGGCTCGCTCTCGGTGCTCAAGGGCTCCAAGGCGCAGGACGCCGCCGCGAAGTTCGTCGAGTACGCCACCGGCGCGGACGTCGTCGAGCCCTACCTCAAGGCAGCCGGCTACTTCTCGGCGCTGAGCACCACCGAGCCGCTGTACGCGGATGACCCGCTGCTCGGCGAGGTCGAGAAGTACGTTCCCGACACCACCGTGGGTGAGCTCAACGCCTCGTCCCGCGCGCTGATGGGCGTGCTCGCGCCGGAGATCCAGGCCGCCCTCCTCGGTGACAAGACTCCCGAGGACGCACTGAAGGATGCCGCGACGGCCGCGGCACCCCTGATCAAGAAGTAGTCGATCGAGAAGTAGTCGATCGGGGGCATGCGGAACCCGGACTCCGCATGCCCCCGCACCCTGTCCCTCTCCCCACGTGAGGTAGCACTGATGACCACGGCAACCACGGCGAAGAAGCCCGCAGGGCGGGTGACGAGGCTGATCGCACGACGCGAGGCGCGGATCGCGTTCCTGTTCGTGCTCCCCGCCTTCCTCCTGTTCATCGCCTTCCGCTTCGGCCCCAGCATCGCCGGCGTGGCCCTGAGCTTCTTCGACTACGACATCACCGGCGAGATCTCCTGGCGGGGTCTCGACCACTTCCAGCGCATGATCGCCGACCCGCTGTTCTGGCGGGCCATGGGCACCACGCTGATCTACACGGTGTTCGCCGTGCCGATCGCGCTCGTGCTCTCGACCGTCATGGCGCTCGGCGTGCGTCGGGCCTTCCGGGGTGCACGCTTCTTCCGCTCGATCTTCTTCCTCCCCGTCATCACCTCGCTCGTGCTCGCCGGGTCGATCTTCGTCTGGATCTTCTCCGCCAACGGACCCTGGTCCGCGCTGATGACCCCGCTGGGGCTCGGCGGCTCCTGGCTCGGCAGCACCGTGCTCGTGATCCCCGCGATCGTCGTCGTCGGCGTCTGGTCGCGGTTCGGCTACGGGATGATGATCCTCATCGCCGCGCTGCAGGACGTGCCGCGCGAGCTCGAGGAAGCCGCCTTGATGGACGGCGCGAACGCCTGGCAGCGCTTCCGCTACGTCATCCTTCCCGTGCTGCGGCCGACCTTCTTCTTCCTCGCGGTGATCGAGACGACCGCCGCGTTCCAGGTGTTCGACGTCATCTATGTGATGACCCAGGGCGGGCCGGCGAACGCCAGCTACTCGCTCGTCTACATGCTCTACGACCAGGGCTTCCGCTACTTCGACTACGGCTACGCGGCCGCGATCGGTGTGGCCCTGTTCGTCATGACCCTCGTCGTCGCGCTCATCCAGCGCCTGGTGATCGGAAAGCAGAAATGACCGCTCTGATGCAGCCGCCGACGCCGACCGAGACGTCCACGTCCCCGAAGCCCCCGAAGACGTCGTCGAAGCAGCGCCGTGCGTATCGCGCACTCCAGCCCACGGGGTGGGGGATCGTCGGCCGGTGGATCTGGCTGAGCCTGGCGGGGATCCTCAGTTTCTTCCCGTTCTACGCCATGGTCGTGCTGAGCCTGAAGCCCGGCATGGTGGTCGAGCTCCCCGGTTCGCTGCTGCCCTTCCAGGACATCTCGTTCGACGCCTACGAGCAGGTGCTCGCGGGGCAGAACATCCTCGGCTGGCTCGGCAACACCCTCATCTACTCGCTCGTCTCGGTCGTCGCGGTGCTGTTCCTGTCCGCACTCGCCGGCTACGCCTTCGCCAAGAAGCGGTTCCGCGGCAAAGAGGTGATGTTCTGGTCGTTCCTGGCCATGGTGATGGTGCCGTTCCACGTGACGCTCATCCCGACGTTCATCCTGATGGCGAACCTCGGCGGCGTCGACACCTACTGGGGCCTCATCCTGCCCTCGCTCGCGAACGCGCAGGCCGTGTTCCTGATGCGGCAGTTCATCTCCGGGCTCCCGGACGAGCTGTTCGAGGCCGCCCGCATCGACGGCGCCGGCGAGTTCCGCATCTTCCTGCGGATCGTGCTGCCGTTGTGCAAGCCGATCCTCGCGACCCTCGGCATCTTCGTCTTCCTGTGGCACTGGAACGACTTCCTGTGGCCGCTCATCATCGCGAAGTCCAACGCGATGTTCACACTCACCGTCGGCATCTCGTCGCTGCAGCAGCAGAACGTTCCGCTGAGCACCATGCTCGCCGGTTCCGTCGTGGCGCTGCTGCCCATCTTCCTCGCGTACCTCATCGCTCAGCGGTACGTGCAGGAGGGCGTGGCCGGTACAGGCATCAAGGGCTGAGAAGAAGGGAAAGCACCACATGACTCAGCACACTTTCTCATCCGAGGCGGAGCTCGAGGAGGCGCTCGCGACACCGAGCGCCGGCCTGATCGACGACCTCGCACGCGGGGCGGGCGACCTCGTGATCCTGGGGGCTGGCGGCAAGATGGGCCCGACCCTGGCCATGCTCGCTCGCCGCGGGATGGATGCAGCCGGGCGGGAAGGAGACGCGGTCTACGCCGTCTCGCGCTTCGGCGATGCTGCGATCCGCGAACGCCTGGAGACCGCCGGCGTGAAGGTCATCCCGTTCGATCTGATCGAGAACGACGACTTCTCCTCTCTGCCGGATGCCCCGAACGTGGTGTTCATGGTCGGCGCGAAGTTCGGTGCAGCGACCAACGCCTCCTGGGCGTGGGAGGTCAACGCCGCCCTGCCAGACCGCGTGGCCCGCCGCTACCGCGACAGCGCGATCTCGGTGCTCTCCACCGGCAACGTCTATCCCTTCCTTCCCGCATCCTCCGGAGGGGCCTCCGAAGAGGTGCAGCCCGCACCGATCGGCGAGTACGCGCAGTCGTGCCTCGGCCGTGAGCGCGTGTTCGAGTTCGGGGCTCAGGAGCGCGGCACCAAGGTCGCGATCATCCGCCTGAACTACGCGGTCGACCTGCGCTACGGGGTGCTCGCCGACATCGGCAGTGCCGTGCACGCCGGCCAGCCGGTCTCGGTGGCCACCGCGAACGTCAATGTGATCTGGCAGGGATACGCGAACGAGGTCGTGCTGCGCAGTCTCGTGCACGCGTCGACGGCGCCGTTCACGATCAACCTCACCGGCCCCGAGCTGCTGAGCGTCGAGTCGATCGCCCGCCGCTTCGGCACGCTGTTCGACCGCGAGGTCGAGATCGTCGATGAACCCCAGTCGACCGCGCTGCTCAGCGATGCGCGCCGGTGCATGGCCCTGTTCGGCTACCCGGCCGTGTCTGCCGAGACGCTGATCGGGATGCAGGCCGACTGGATCGAGAGGGGTCTGCCGATGATCGCCAAGCCGACCAAGTGGGCCGTGCGGGACGGGAAGTTCTGATGGCCGGTTCTGCCGAACGCACTGCGACCGTGCCGTCGCTGCGCGCCGAGGCCGCGGCGACCCTCGCCCGCGGAGCTGTGATCCCCGCGCACCCGCTCGCCCTCACGGCCGATCGCTCCCTCGACGAGCGTCGCCAGCGGGCGCTCTCGCGCTACTACCTCGACGCGGGAGCCGGTGGCCTCGCGGTCGGCGTGCACACGACGCAGTTCGAGATCCGCGACCCGGAGCATGCGCTCTTCGAGCCGGTGCTCGCGCTGGCTGCGGAGGAGATGGACGCCCGCGACGATGCGAGTCTCGTGCGCATCGCCGGGGTGGCCGGCGACACCACCCAGGCTGTGGCCGAGGCGGAGCTGGCGCGATCGCTCGGCTACGACGCCGTGCTGGTCAGCCCGCGCGTCGCCGGGGCTGACGAACGCGCACTGCTCGAACGTGCCCGCGCTGTCGGCGAGGTGCTCCCGCTGGTCGGCTTCTACCTGCAGACCGCGATCGGCGGCCCGGTGCTCGACCGCGATTTCTGGTGCGAGTTCGCCGCGATCCCCTCGGTGGTGGCGGTCAAGGCCGCTCCGTTCGATCGCTATCGCACGCTCGAGCTCGTACGTGGCGTGGCCGCATCCGGTCGGGCCGACGAGATCGCGCTCTACACCGGCAACGACGACGCCATCGTGGCGGATCTGCTCTCCGAGTTCCACGTGGACTCGCCCGACGGGCCCCGCACCCTGCGGTTCGTCGGCGGCCTTCTGGGCCAGTGGGCGGTCGGCACGCGCGCGGCGGTCGCGCTGCTCGACCGTGCGCAGCGGGCCATGGCCGGCGACGCGGATGCCTACCGGGAACTCGGGCTCGTCGCATCCGACATGGTCGACGTGAATCAGGCGGTGTTCGATCCGGGCAACGACTTCCAGGGCGTGATCGCGGGCGTGCATGAGATGCTGCGCCAGCAGGGGCTGCTCGAGGGGATCTGGTGCCTCGACCCCGCCGAAGGGCTCTCGCCGGGGCAGGCCGAGGAGATCGCCCGCGTGCGTCGGGCATACCCGGCCCTGAACGACGACGCCTTCATCGCCGAGAACCTCGAGGACTGGCTGCGATGAACGCCGCGGCGAGCGCACCGGCCGTGGTCGCGGTCGTCTCGGAAGGGCTCTTCGCGGAGTTCTTCTCGTCGGCGGATGCCGAGCGTCTGCGCGCGGCCGCCGCTCGTCTCGGTGGTTCTCTCGTGCGCGTCGACCGTCTCACCGATGCCGAACTCGGCGAAGTGCGCATCGTCATCACGAGCTGGGGTGTCGGGCCCTTCGATGCCGCGGTGCTCTCGGCGCTGCCGAAGCTCGAACTGGTCGCGCACACGGGGGGCACGATCAAGCCCTTCGCGACCGATGAGCTGTTCGACCGCGGTGTCGTGGTGACCCAGGCCGGTGCGGGGATGGCGCGACCCGTGGCTGAGGTGTCGCTCGCCTTCACGCTTGCGCTGCTGCACCGGGTGCCCGAGATGCACAACGCCCTCCGCGCCGGCGATGGCTGGTACGACGCGGCGACGGTCGGGGTGCAGCGCGAGATCCTCGGAACGCCCATCGCGGTGATCGGGGCTTCACGCACCGGACGGGCCTATCTCGAGCTCATCCGTGCGCTCGGGGCGGAACCGCTGCTGGTCGACCCGACGCTCGGCGCTTCGGAGGCCGCTGCCCTCGGTGCAGAGCTCGTGCCGCTCGACGATGCCCTGCGCCGCGCGCAGATCGTCGCCGTGCACGCCCCCACGCTGCCGGAGACCCACCACATGATCGGTCGCCGCGAGCTGGCGCTGATGCGCGACGGCGCAGGGCTGGTCAATACCGCGCGCTCCTGGCTGGTCGACGAGACCGCGCTGCTCGACGAGCTCCGACGTGGGCGGATCAGTGCGGCGATCGACGTGTTCGACGAGGAGCCGTTCCCCGCGGACAGCCCGTTCCGGACGCTGCCAGGGGTGCTGGTCACCCCGCATCGCGCGGCGGGCACGCACCAGGGGCGGCTGCGTCAGGGGCGGATCGTCGTCGACGAGGTCGAGGCCTTCGCCGCTGACCGCCCTCTCGCGCACACCGTCACCCACGACCAGCTGTCTTCGATGGCATGAGCGGAACGCCGCTGCGCGTGGCCTTCGCCGGACTCGCGCATTCGCACCCGTACACCGACGCCGCCAACGTCCGAGCGCTCGGGGGCGAGGTCGTCGGGGTGCACGATGCGGACACTGCTGCGGCAGGAGAGTTCGCCGCGCGGTTCGGTGGGGTGGCAGTGGCTTCCGTCGCCGAATTGGGGGCGTTGCGACCCGACCTCGTCATCGCCACGCCGCGTCCCGGTGAGGTCGTGCCGTTCCTGCGGGTGCTCGGCGGCGGGAGCGCACCGGTGTTCGTGAACAAGGTGATCGCGGCGACGGAGGCTCAGCTCGTCGAGGTCGACCGCGCGCTCGCGGCATCGTCCGTCCCGGTCGGCACCAGTTCGGTGCTGCGCTTCGCCCCCGCGCTCTCTGCCCTTGCCGCGGAGGTCGCGCCCTTCCTGCAGACGCTCGACGGTGTGCTCGCGCTCCGCGTGCACACCCAGCACGACAACGCGGCCTTCCGGTTGCCCGACCGCTCCTGGCAGGACGATCCGCAGCAGGGCGGGGGTACGGCGGTGACGGTCGGCGTGCATGCGTGGGAACTGGTCGACGTGCTGCTGCCGGGAGCGACCCTCGTGTCGGGATCCGGGTGGACGCGCGTGCGGCGGGGATCGAACGCGGTGTCGGAAGTCGGGGCATCGGAGGATGCGGCAGGCATCGAAGGCCTGCTGCGGGTTCCCGGCGCGCAGCGCGAGGTGCCGGTGCAGGTGCTTGTCACCGGGACTCCCGGACCGGACGCCTACACGCTGGAGGTCGTGACCGCCGACGGCATCCGTACAGTCGCGCTCGACGTCGACGACGCCAATGTCGGGCTCGGGTTCCGCGGTCTGATCCGCGCCTTGCTCGATGCGGCGGCTCACGGGGCGACCGTCGCTCTGTGGTCCGACGCGCGGGTGGTCGTGGCGAACAGCATCCGCGCCGCCGACATCGCGAGAGGTCAGGCATGAGCGCCCAGAAGATCCGTGCCGCCCGCCCAGAAGATCAATCCGCACTGACGGCGCTGTGGGCGACCGCGTTCACTCCTCCGCTGGCTCCCGACCAGTGGCTGATCGATGACGATCGGCTGGCGCACACCATCGTGGCCGAAGACGACCGAGGGGTCTGCGGATCGATCTACGGTCTGCCCAAGCGACTGCGGGAGGACGAGGGTGGTGTGGCGAACGTGCACGCGATCGGCAGCGTCGCGGTCGCCGGGCGTGCCAGAGGGCAGGGGCTCGCGCGCCGTCTCGTCGCCGCGACGCTGGATACCGCGGGCGATGCCGAGTGGGCGCTGCTCTTCACGGGCACCCCGGAGGTGTATCGCTCCAGCGGCTTCGAGACGTTCGTCATGGCACGGACCCTGACCGGTCCCTGGAGTGCTCCCACGCCCCGCAAGGACGAGGGGCGTGCCGACGGACGCGTCGAGCGCGAGACGGTCGGGCTCGGGAGCTTCCGTTCGCTGCGCGATGTCTACGAGCGCTCGCGTGCCGGGCGGGTGGTCCTCGCACCGGTGCGCAGCGACCGCGACGCGGCGATGGCGGAGGTGCGGATGCGGGGTGCGACGCTGTATCGCCGCGTCGAGGGTTCGACCGTGCTCGGCTACGTGATCGCCGAGCGTCGAGGGGACGTCGGCGTACTCCTGGAGAGCGCTGTGGTCCCGGATTCCGCGCGCGTGCGCGACGACCTGCTCTCCTCCGTCGCCGCGGACTGGGCGCTCGCCGGGGTGTCGTCGTGCGAGCTCGCCGTCCCTGCACTGCCCGACGAGGAACCCGCGCTTCAGGCGTTCGCACCGCAGGCCGTGCGGCAGGACGATCGCACGGGCATGATCCGTCCGCTGCGGCGCTCGGCGCGGCTGAACGGCATCCGCCACTTCACGGCGGGCGACTACTTCTGAGCGACCCGCTCGGAGACGGCACTGGGGGACTGGGGATCGATCGGATGATGCGGCCCGGCAATCAGCCGGACGCCTGACCGCGGCGACGACGCCGCAAGGAGGATGAGCATGGCCCAGAAATTGAGCACGACCCAGAAGTTGAGCACGACTCTGAACACGGACATGACGCTGCAGGACCAGTCTGCACGCGAGAGGAACGAGACCGCGGCCCTGCGCAGCCGGCGCATGCTGCTCGCGGGATTCGGGGCGGCGGCGATCGGCGGCGTGGCCGCTGTCACCACGCAGACACCGGCGCAGGCGGCCGGACCCGTGGCGCCCCAGGACTCCTCGGGGTCGAAGAGCGTCGCCAACGGCGGTACCGCGACCGCACTCGCGAGCCGGAAGGGCAAGGACGGCGACCTCGCCCGCACGGCCGGGTACGCGGCGCCGGGCGATGGAGGTGCCGGGTTGTACCGCTTCGTGAAGAAGGACGCTCCTGCCGCGAACGGAGGCACCGTGCTCGCCGGCCCCAAGGGCGGAGCGTGGGTGCTCGTGCACGGGGGAGTCGTCGACTTCCGCCTGTTCGGGATCATGGATGCGAGCGTGAACGCCGACGACGCTCTCGACGCCATGGTGAACGATGCGGGCATCCACCGCATCGAGGCGCACACCGACCTCAACTTCGTGCGCCGCCACACCTTCTCCCGGTCGAACATCGCCTTCGACTTCGGCGGCCACCTCATGACGACCGTGGGCATCGAGAACGCCGGGAAGGACGACCCGTTCGCCGCGGTCATGTTCTTCCGCGGAGAGGTGACCGACGCCGTACAGGAGTCGAAGCTCGGCGAGGCTGTGCCCGATCTCGGCGACATCTTCCCGGTCGCCGACTCCTCGTTCTTCGCAGTCGGGGACTGGTACGCCGCCGAGGTGAACGCGCTGTCGGGTCGCTGGGAGCGCGAGCTGCAGCGGATGGTGCAGGTGACGCAGATCGTCGACGGCACGCACATCCGCATCAACTACAAGAACGGCTGGCCGCTCGGCAAGGATCGCACCATGACCTGGCGACGGGTCGTGCCGGTGCAGGACGTGACGGTGTCGAATCTGAAGTTCCTCGGCACGGGCACCGACGAGTACACCGGCTCGCACCCGTTGGCATTCGAGTACGCGGTGCGCTGCGACGTCGACCACATCGACGGCACCGGCACGTTCTGGCCGCTCATCCAGCGCCGCTGGAACACGTACTACTCGACCGTGAGCTGCACGTTGAAGAACCCGACCTCGGTCACCTGGGGTGGAGCGGGCTATCTGACGCAGCAGATCTACTGCCTCTACGGCTACGTCGCCAACTGCCACACCGCGAACGCCCGTCATCTGAACGACTTCACCGCGAGTGCGTACTGCCTGGTCGAGAACTGCCACGGCGACGGCGACGACCAGGGCCCGTTCGTCACGCACGGACAGTACGAGCACGACCTCACCTACACCGGCAACTCGGGCCTCATGACCTTTGCGAACTCCGGAGCGGCCTGGGGTTCGGCGGCCAAGCGCATCACGGTGCGCAAGCATGTGTGCTCGTGGTTCGTGGCGCGCGTGCGCATCACCGACCTCACCCTCGAAGACGTGCAGGTGATCGGTAAGCCATCGCTCGCCGGCTCAGGGATGCTGTGGATCAACGCCGACGGCGCGCAGCTGCGGGGGTGCACCGCGTCGGACACGCTCATCATCACGCAGGCCTCGGACAACTCGGCGCGGCCGACGACCATCACGGATTCGCACTTCACATTCGTGGCCCCTGGCGAGCTCACCAATGCCACGGTGAAGACGCCGGTCACCTTCGTCGACACCGTGCTCGATCGGGTGGGCGGCATGAAGATCACCGGTGCCGGCGCGATCACGTTCCGCGGCTCGACGCTCACCGCCGCCGACGATGCGGCACCCGTCGTGTCGTCGTCCGAGCGGCTGCGCTTCGAGGGTTCCACGCTCCGCAACGTGCGTATCGCGGCAGCCAGGGGCGAGCGCCAGGCGGTCGAGATCGCGGGATCGGACGTCGCGAACAAGGGCGGCGCCGGTGTCGCACGCACCGGCGACGGCGAGCTGCACTTGACGCTGAGCGACAGCACGTTCCGCGCGGAGGGTTCGGCCACGCACGTCTTGGTCACCAAGGGCACCAACCACTACCGCGCGGTCGGCAACCGCTTCGAGGGCGGAGCGCTGGAGCTGACGGACGCCGCGTTCGGCTCGTCCTCCACGCTGCTGCACACCGGCAACGTCGAGTCCGGTGTGACCCGCACGGCCTTCCCCGCCGAGGGCGCTCGCGTCGTCGACACCGCCAACCTCGCGGTCTGACCTCCTGCTGCTGCGCGAGTGCACGGGATCCTGACGAGTGCACGGCTTCTCGACGTGAGGAACCCGTGCACTCGGCGAGAACCCGTGCACTCGGCGGTACGGGGGCTAGGGAGTGGGGAGGCCGACGAGCTCGGCGCTGCGCTGCCAGAGGGCCTCGGCGAGGGCGGCGTCGTCCACCTGCGGGTTCACCTTCGTGGTGAGCACGCGCTCGTCGTAGTAGGCGCCCGAGAACCAGGTCTGGTCGGGGGTTCCCTCGATGAACCAGCGCAGCGTCGCGCCACCCTTGTCCGCGCCGATGAGCACGAGATGTCTCAGAGGCGTGCGGTAGAGCAGCCGCATCACGCTCGACGAGTCCGCCGCGAAGTTGGTCTGCACGGTGCCGGGGTGGAAGGCGACGGCGCTCAGCCCCTCGGCGTGGAACTTCGTGTGCAGACTCTTGGCGAAGAGGACGTTGGCGAGCTTCGCATCCCCGTAGGCCTTGTTCGGACTGAACCGGCGGGTGTTGTCGAGGTCGTCGACATCGAGGTGCCCGAACAGGCGATGGGCGATGCTCGACGTGTTGATGACCGCAGCTCCGGCCCGCAGCAGCCGCGGAAGCAGCAGGTTCGTGAGCAGGAACGGTGCCAGGTGGTTGACCTGCATGGTCTTCTCGAAGCCGTCGACGGTCGGAGTGCGATCGCCGAAGATGCCGCCCGCGTTGTTGGCCAGCACGTCGATGCCGGTGTCCCCCACGGCGTCGGCGATCTTCCCGGCCAGTGCTCGCACGTCGTCGAGCCGGGCGAAGTCGGCGGTGAACCACTCGGCTCCCGTCTCCTCGGCGACCGCGCGGGTCTTCTCGGCGGAGCGGCCGACCAGGATGAGGCGGTGGGCGGGGCCGGCGAGCTGTCGCGCGGCGGCGGCGCCGATCCCGTCGGAGGCTCCGGTGAGGACGATGGTCTTCGGTGTCATGGTGCGGCTCACTCGTCCGAGACGGACGGCGTGATGCGCTGCACGGCCCTGGTGACATGCTCGGCGATCACGGTGCGTGCCCGTTCGGGGTCGCCGCTCGCGATCGCATCGACGATCTGCTGGTGGCTGCGCACGTGCTCTTCCTGCTCCGCCGGATCGAGCGCGGAGTTGGCTGCCTGGATGAAGCCCGTGATGCGACCGCGCAGCTGGCCGCTCACCTCGTCGAGGAAACGGTGCTCGGCGAGGTCGGCGAGCGTCTCGTGAAAGAGGCGATCCTGGCGCAGCACCTCGGCGATGTCGCCCGGGGCGGCATCGGCCATGGACTGGATGATGGCCCCGAGCCGAGCAGCGGATTCCTCGTTCCACCGTTCCTGCACGCGGATGGCCATGAACTGCTCGAGCACGATCCGCAGGCTGGAGATCTCCTCGAGGTCCTGTGCGCTGAGCTGAGCGACGCGCGCCCCACGGCGCGGTTCCCGAGTGATGAGGCGCTCTTCCGCCAGCCGGGTCAGGGCCTCGCGCACGGGGATGTGGCTGACCCCGAGTCGATCGGCGAGCTTGCGTTCGACCAGGCGCTCGCCGGGGGCGAGTTCTCCCGAATGGATGGCCGTGCGGAGTTCGTCTGCCACCTGTTCGGCGATGTTCTGATCCGAGACGCTGCGCATTCGGTTGCCCTCCTCGATGCGCGGTGCCGTCTCGTCGAGCGGGCGCGCAATCGTTCGATCGATGCTATGGCATTTCGTCGATGGGTGGACACGGCGCCTGATTTGCTAGATGCTATAGCAAGCCCATCCACCGATGACGAAGGAGTTGTCATGTCCGGGACCCGAACCGCCCCCGATACGCGCACACCCGATGAGGTCGGAGCCTCCGCCATGAAGAAGGCCATCTGGCGCCTCGGCCCGTTCCTCGGGCTGCTGTACCTCGTGGCCTACATGGACCGCAACAACGCGGGGTTCGCCAAGCTCGAGATGACGGCCGCGCTGCAGATCACCGAGGCGGCCTTCGGATTCGCCGCCGGGATCTTCTTCATCGGGTACCTGCTGTTCGAGGTGCCGAGCAACCTCCTGCTCGAACGATTCGGCGCCCGCAAGTGGATCGCCCGCATCATGGTCTCCTGGGGGCTCGTCGCCGCCCTCACCGCGTTCGTGCAGGATGCGACGCAGTTCGCGATCGCGCGGTTCATCCTGGGCATCGCCGAAGCCGGCTTCTTCCCTGGCGTGCTCCTCTACCTCACACTCTGGTTCCCCCGGCAGTACCGCACCCAGGTGCTGGTCGTGTTCGTGCTGTCGAACCCGATCGCGAACGCGGTCGCCGCACCGCTGTCGGGCTGGATGCTCGAACTCCACGGGATGTGGGGGCTCGACGGCTGGCAGCTGGTCTTCCTGCTGCAGGGCATCCCCGCCGTGCTCCTCGCCTTCGTGGTCTTCTTCTGGCTGCCCGATCGTCCGCAGGACGCGCGCTGGCTCGACAGGACGGAGCAGCGCTGGATCACCGACACCCTGGCCGCCGAGACCGCGGCGACCGAGCAGAAGCACGGGCGTCTGCGCCTGCGCGAGGTGTTCAGCAACGGGCGTCTGTGGACCCTGATCGTGCTGTTCTTCGGCGTCGTCTTCGGTGCGTACGGGCTGGGCATGTGGCTGCCGACGATCGTGAAGAGCATGGGCGACTTCTCCAACACCACCACGGGCTGGCTCGTCGCGCTGCCGAACCTGTGCGCGGCGCTGGTCATGCTGCCATGGGAGCGTGCCGCCAGGAAGCAGGGCAACATCCCGCTGCAGATCGGCATCACGCTGTCGATCACCGCTCTGTCGCTCATGGCAGCGGTCGCGGCGCAGGGCACGCCCGTGCTCGCGCTCGCCGCCCTGTGCGTCGGCATGTCGGCGCTGTTCTCGACGACGCCGCTGTTCTGGAGCCTGCCGCCCATGGTGCTCACGGGAACGGCGGCCGCGGCCGGACTCGCGTTCATCAACTCCGTCGGCAACCTCGCCGGTTTCGCGGGGCCGTACGCGATCGGGTGGATCAGCGAGACCACGGGTTCCGCGATCTGGGGCCTGTTGCTGATCTCCGGACTCACATTGCTCGGGGCGACCATCGCGTTCGTGCTGAGCCGGCGCGCGGACTTCACGGTTCCCGCCGAGGTGCTGCTGGCCGAGAAGAAGCTGTCATGACCGCGCGGACTCCCCTGGTGCCGGAGGAGAGCGTGCGCTCCTCGAGTCGCCGTGCCCTCATGGCAGGACTCGGTGCGGTCGCACTCGGGGCGGCGGGCTCCCTCGCCGTGACGGCGCCCGCGCAAGCGGCCCCCGTCGTGGCAGGTGCGAAAGATCTCACGCGCGCGGACGCCGTCGCCGAGCTGTCCCGCCTCCGAGCTCGCGACGGTGAGGTCGCGATCGTCGCGGGGTACCGCACGCCGGGCGACGCCGGGCTGCTCGTCTACGTCGGCGCCGAGAACGCGAACATCGAAGCGAACGGCGGCACGGTCATCGCCGGCAAGCGGGGAAGCCGCTGGCTGCTGCAGCACGACGGCACCGTCGACTTCCGGGTCTTCGGCATCACGGGACCGGAGGAACCGGCAGACGATGCGCTCGCGGCGATGGTGAACGATCCCCGCATCCGCCGGATCGAGGCGAGCACCGACCTGCTGTTCCAGCGTCGGCATCGGTTCAGCCGGTCCTACCTCGAGATCGACTTCGGCGGACACGTCATCACGACCGACGGCATCGAGCCGAACAGTCACGACAACCCGTTCGGGGCCGTGATGTTCTTCACGGGGGTGTCGAAGGACATCATGGTCGAGCATGCGCTGGCCGAGGCCTGGCCAGAGCTGACCGACGCGGTCGCCGTGCCGGATGCGTCCCGGTTCCCCGTCGACTCGTGGTGGGCGGTGCAGTGCGACCCCGTCGCCGGGGGAGGGGCGGATGAGCGCGAGCTGCAGCGGTTCGTGCAGGTGACGCAGCAGATCGACGGCACCCACATCCGCATCGACTACCTCAACGGATGGCCGCTCGACAAGGGGCGGAAGCTGATCTGGCGGCAGATGGATCCTGTGGCGGGCGTACGCATCGCGAACATGCGGTTCCTCGGTGCCGGACCGTTCGACGGCCCGACCGACGGCTCGTTCCCCGACTCGCGCGAGCTCACCGGATCGCACCCGATCGCCTTCGAGTACGCGATCCACTGCGACGTCGCCGACGTGCACGCGAGCCGGACCTGGTGGCCCGTCATCATGCGGCGCTGGAACACGCATTTCACGACGGAACGCTGCTCGGTCGAGAACCCGCCGACGGTGTTCTACGGCGGTGCGGGGTACCTGACGCAGCAGATCTACAGCCTCTACGGCCGGGTGAGCGATTGCACGTCGTCGAACGCCCGGCACCTGAACGACCTCACCGCGAGCGCCTACTGCCTCGTCGAGAACTGTCATGGCGACGGCGACGACCAGGGCGGCAATCCCTTCACCACGCACGGCCAGTACGAGCACGACCTCACCTTCATCGGCAACTCAGGGCTGATGGACATCGCCAACTCCGGTGCGCAGTGGGGTACGGCCGCCAAGCGCATCACGGTGCGCGATCACGTCTGCTCCTGGTTCGTCGCCGGGACGAAGATCAGCGATCTGACGCTGGAGAACGTGCGCGTCATCGGCCGCTCGACCTTCGATCCGCAGGCGACGATGACCATCAACGCCGACGGTGCGCAGGTGCGCGGCTGCACGGCTGGACTTCTGGCGATCGGACAGCGGTCGCAACGCTCATCGCGGCCGACCGTCATCCAGGACTCCACCTTCGCACTGCCCAAGGATCAGGTGCTCGTCCAGACCCCGGTCACGGCTCCCGTCCGCTTCGTGGACTGCACGATCACCGGGATCGACGGGGTCAAGGCGCGAGGGTCTGGGCCGGTCGAGTTCGTGGACTGTCGTCTCAGCGGCCCGGCGGCCGGGGGCCCGTTCGAGGTCGGCGCATCGAAGGTGACGATCCGCGGCGGGGCGGTCCGGGACGTGCGCCTGAACGCGACCGCGGTGCGTGACCAGCTCGTGGCGGTGGACGGGGTCGAGCTCTCCACGGAGCGCGCGGACGGCGCTCTGCTGAGCAGGGCCGCGGGTGCCGGCGTCGTCACCTGGCGAGTGAGCGGGGTGACCTCGACGGTGCCCAAGGGCGCTGCCCACCTCGACATCGGGACGGGCGTCAACCACGCCCGCGTCACCGGCAGCCAGTTCGCCGGCGGACGACTGCGACTGGCGGACGGATTCGCCGAGCCGTCGACGCTGCTCTACAGCGACACCGTCGAGCGCGGCGTCGAGACCGCACTGCCGGAGGCCGGACCGCGCGTCGTCATCGCCGACGTGCTGACGAGCGCGTGACGGACGGCATCATGGATATCAGGGAGGACCACGCGTGAACGACACGGCAGCGGCGACGCACCTCGGAGACCGCATCCGCATCCCCCGCACGCAGGCGCGCATCGGCGTCGCCCGGCGCGACATCACGCCGCCCGTCGGCATCCGCGCCAAGAACTGGGGACCGGCCGACTGGGAGCGCTCCGAGGGGGCGCACCGGCCGTTCGAGTTGACCGCGCTCGCGGTGGTGGCCGCGGACGGGCGGCCGCGGGTGCTGCTCGCCGTCGACGGCACGTGGTGGCGCCGGGTCGCCGATGAGCAGGGCGTGCGCGGTGCCATCCTCGACGGTCTGGGCCTCGAGTCCGATCAGCTGATGCTCTCCCTCTCGCACACCCATGCCGGGGCCGTGCTCTGCGCCGCGGACGCGCATCTGCCGGGCGGGGAGCTCATCCCCGGGTACCTGGAGGCGCTGTCCGCGGCGGGTATCGCCGCCGGGCGGGAGGCGCTGGAGACCGCGCGACCCGGACTGATCGAGTGGACCACGGGCACCTGCACCCTTGCGGCGGAGCGCGAGCTCGACCTCGACGGCCGCGCGCTCGTGGGCTACAACCCCCGGGGAGCCGCCGACGACACGGTGACCATCGGCCGGATCAGCATCGGCGGAGAAGTGCGCGCGACGCTGGTGAACTACGCCTGCCATCCGACCACCCTGGCCTGGCAGCACCGCGAGGTGTCCCCGGACTACGTCGGCGCCATGCGCGAGATCGTGGAGGCGGCCACCGGTGCACCGTGCCTGTTCGTGCAGGGGGCCTCGGGCGAGCTGGCCCCTCGGGAGCAGTACACAGGCGACGTCGCGGTGGCCGACCGGCACGGACGCTCGCTCGGGCACGCGGTGCTCGCCGCGCTGGACGGCTTGCCTGTGCCGGGCGAGGAGCTGACGCTGGACCGTGTCGTCGAGTCGGGGGCTCCGCTCGCGATCTGGACCGGGACCCCGGCGGACGGCGGCGGCGGGGCGGCGGGAGTCGTCTCGGCGGTCGAGCTGCCGCTGCGTGACCTGCCCACCCTGGACGAGCTCGCCGAGGAGTGGAAGGACATCGATCCGCGGTCCCGGGAGGAACGTCTCGGACGGGCACGGAACCTCCGCGACGGCTACATCGACGGCCCGACCGTGTCGCATCCGGTGTGGGCCTGGCGGCTCGGAGACGCCGTGATCGTGGGGCATCCGGGCGAGGCCTACTCGCGGCTGCAGACGACCCTCCGGGAGCGGTTCCCGGAGACGCCGATCGTGGTGATGAACCTCACGAACGGCCCGGGTTTCGTGTACCTCCCGACCCGCGAGGCCTACGACCGCGGCGCGTATCAGTCCTGGCAGACGCCCTTGGCTCCCGGCGCCCTGGAACTCCTGGAGTCCCACGCGGTGTCGGTGGTGGCCGGGTTGTTGGCCTAGCTCCGGTCGCGATATTCCACCTACTTCGAGGGTTTCGGCTGGAATATCGCGACGGGAGCGGCCGTAGACTGCTATAGCAAACGTACGACCGAGGAGAAGCACAGCATGAGTCAGGCACCCGTCGCCATCGTCACCGGAGGATCTGCCGGCATCGGCTGGGAGATCGGCCAGCGACTCTCCGCGGACGGCTACCTCGTCGTCGCGACCGACCGTGTCCCCGGGCTGACCGCGGGCGAGAACCCCGCCGGGATCCTGTGGCGCGAGCTGGACGTCACCGACCATGCCGGGGTCGACCGGGTCTTCGGTGAGATCGAGGCGGAGCTCGGGCCCATCGAGGTGCTCGTGAACAACGCCGGCATCCAGCGGCACCGCGGGATCGAGGACCTCACATGGGATGAGTGGTCCGCGGTCGTCGACGTGAACCTGCACGGGGTGTTCTCCGCTCTCCAGGCTGCCGGGAAGCGGATGCTCGACCGTGGTGAGGGCCGCATCGTCAACATCTCCTCCATCTCCTCGCGCGGCTCCGCGGGGCGGGCGCCGTATGCCACGACCAAGGCCGCCGTCATCGGACTCACCTCCACGGCGGGAGCGGAGTGGGCGTCGCGGGGCGTGCGCGTCAACGCGGTCGCGCCGGGTTACGTCGACACGGGCGTCTTCCGTCAGGGGGTCGAGCAGGGGACGCTGAGCCTGGACACGATCCTGTCCCGCATCCCCGCGAAGCGCCTGGCCGACGCCAGCGAGATCGCGGCGGCCGTGAGCTTCCTCGTCTCCGACCAGTCGCGCTACATGAACGGGCAGACGCTCTATGTCGACGGTGGCTTCATGGTGGACTACGGCGTGCCCCTGGCGAAGAAGCCCGAATGAGCACGATCGCGCGCATCGACACGGCCACCGCCGTGCTGCCGCTCCCTGCACCGCTGCAGCTCGGCGCGATGACGGTCGCGCGGCGCGAGTACTCCGCCGTGCAGGCGACGGCCGACGACGGCACGACCGGGGTGGCGTATTGCCTTTCGCGGGAGGCGCCGATGGCCGAGATCGTCGACCGTCTCGTCGCCCCGCATGCGGTGGGTGCGGATGCCGACGACCCCGCGGCGACGTGGGAGCGGATGCTGCGCGGGAGCGCCATCGTCGGCCGGGTGGGCTTGGTGCGGCGCGCCATCGGCCTGGTCGACATCGCCCTGTGGGACATCGCCGCACGTCGCGCCGATGTGCCGCTGTGGAAGGTGCTCGGCACCGGTGATGCTCCGCGGGAGTCGATGCTGGTCGCCGCGTACCCGTCTGCGGATCGGGCGCCTCGGGAGGTCGCCGACGAG
The DNA here is from genome assembly GCF_052115285.1 of Microbacterium sp. 2RAF4. Lineage (NCBI taxonomy): Bacteria > Bacillati > Actinomycetota > Actinomycetes > Micrococcales > Microbacteriaceae > Microbacterium > Microbacterium sp. 2RAF4. The sequence goes on from NZ_JBFRGI010000002.1 coordinate 1,819,592, forward strand.
GTTCTCGGCCAGGCTGCCGGGTGGACGACCGTGAAGATCTCCCGCATTCCGGATCCGGCATACATGCGCGAAATCCTGGCGATTCTGAACGCTGAGCTCCCCGCTGACACCGGGCTGGTCGTCGATGTGGGCTTCGGCTGGCCGGATGCCCCCGCCGCGCTCGCGGAGATCGCACAGTGGGGCGATCCGCAACTCGCGTGGCTCGAAGACCCCCTGCTGCCGGAGGACGCAGCAGGTGTGGCACGCATCCGCCGGGACTCGGGCTTGGCGGTCGCCGTCGGCGATGAGGTCACCGATCCCGCGGTGCTGAAGGCGCTGGTCGAGGTCGGTGGTGTCGAGGCGCTGCGGCTCGACGTCGTGGCGATCGGCGGCGTGACCCCCGCCCGCGAGATGATCGCATGGGCCGCCGAGCGCGGCGTCCCCGTCTCCGGGCATGTGTATCCCGAGGTCACCGCACACCTCGGCATCGGCGTGGAGACGTTCGCGCGAGGAGTCAATCCGTACGATCCGGCTCCGTCGTTCATCCTCGGTGGTCCGACGTTCGAAGGCCTGGTGCGTCCGTCGGGTGCGGCGGGCCTCGGGTTCGCACTCGACCCCGCCGTCTTCCGATTCGAGAGGGGATGACATGACGGAATCCGCACGCAGCGTCGTTGTGACGGGGAGTGGCAAGGGCATCGGCCGGGCGATCGCCGAACGCCTCACCGCCGACGGATGGATCGTCGTCGGGCTCGAGCGGTCCCCCGGTTCGGGAACAGTCGAAGACGGCATCGTGGCCGAGGTGGTGCTCGGTGACGCATCGGATCGCGCGACGCACGAGCGCGCGGCTGCTGCTGCCCGCGCCAGAGCCCCGCTCGCCGGCTGGGTCAACAACGCCGGCATCACGAAACGGACGCCTCTGCACGAGCTCGACGAGTCCGTGGTGCGCGAGGTGCTCGACATCAACGGCTTCGGCTACATCTGGGGCTGCGCGACCGCCGTCTCCGCATTCGTCGACCAGGAAGTGGCCGGCGCGATCGTCAACATCGGCTCGATCCACGGACGAGCGAGCTTCACCGACCACGCCGCGTACGAGTTCACCAAGGGCGGCATCGACGCCCTCACCCGCAGCGTGGCCGTGTCGTATGGCGCTCTGGGCATACGTGCCAACACCGTCGCTCCCGGTGGCGTGCGCACCCCGCATCTCGAGGCGCAGATCGCCCGCGCTGCTGACCCCGCTGCCGAGGAACGTGCCCTCGCGGAGGGGCCTCCCATGGGCCGGATCGCCCGGGCGGAAGAGGTGGCCGCGCTCACGGCGTTCCTGCTCTCCGATGAGGCGCCGTACCTGTCGGGGCAGTCGATCGCGGTCGACGGCGCATGGACCGCATCCTTCGGCGACATCACCATCGACCCGGGTCTGCGGGAGCGGTTCGAGGGCTGACGGGGCGCCGTCAACGCGCGAGAGGCGAAGTCATCTCCGGCGGTGCGCACCGGATTCATCCCTGTGTGCGGTCGATCACAGACCGCGTCTGGCTCGTCTTCTAGCTTCGGATAGTCCGTTCGAAGACAGGAGAACTGCAATGACCCCTCACACGTCCGCCTCCAGCCCCACCCCCGGTACCCACGTCGCGAGCTTCGGACAGCGGATCCTCGTCGGCGCCCTCGCGGGCATCGCCGGCGGCCTCGTCTTCGGGGCGATGATGGCGACGATGGGAATGCTGCCGATGCTCGCAGGGATGGTCGGCTCGACCTCGCCCTGGGTGGGGTTCGGGATCCACATGATGATCTCCGTGTTCTTCGGGGTCGTCTTCACCGCGGTCGGCGCCCGCTGGCTGCGTCGCTGGGGCATGGGCTTGGTCGCATCGGTGATCTACGGAATCGTGCTCTGGGTGCTCGGCCCACTCGTCGTGATGCCGATGATGATGGGCGCGCCGTTGTTCGCCGTCACTGCGGGGAGCATGATGTCCCTCATGGGACACGTGATCTACGCTCTGGCACTCGGTGCGGTCGCCGTGCCGATGCTGCGGCGGCGTTCGTGAGCGGCGAGGAACCTGCGGTGGAGGGCTTCGGGGGACCCGCCTCGTGGGCCCCGATCCGTCGCGGCTCCGAGGACCCCGACTTCTCAGAGGTGCCCCCAGACCCGTTCTCCTGTCTGCGTGAGGTGGATCTGTTCGCCGATCTGTCGCCGGCGGAGATGGACAGGATGGACCAGATGGCGCCTGCGACCCTGGTGCGCCGAGGGCAGCTGCTGTACAGCCAGACCGACACGGTCCGCTCGCTGTTCATCCTCAAGAGCGGACGGGTGCGCATCTTCCGTCTCGGAGAGGACGGCAAGGCCCTCACGCTGGCGATCCTCGAGCCGGGTTCGGTGTTCGGGGAGATGGTCCTCGTCGGCCAGCGCATGTACGACAGCTACGCAGAGGCGATCGATGATGTGCTGGTCTGCCGGCTCGGTACCGGTGACGTGGAACGGCTCCTGCTGGCCGATGTGCGGATCGCGGTGCGTGTGGCACGGATCCTCGGCGAACGCGTCGGGGAGCTCGAAGACCGCCTCACGGATCTCGCCCTGCGACCGCTCGTTTCCCGGGTCGCGGTGACGTTGCTGAACCTGGCGCGCTCGTCTCGAGGCTCCGGCCCGTTCGCGCGAGCCCCCGAGGTGCGGCTGACACACGAGCAGATCGCGGGAGTGATCGGTGCGACGCGCGAGGCTACGAGTCGCGTGCTCGGCGACTTCAGCGAGCGCGGCCTCGTGCGTCAGGGCCGGGGGCGCATTCTCATCACCGATCCGAGCGGTCTCCGCCGACTCGGCCATGAGACGATCTGACGCTCATGCGTCGTCACTCCGTCATCGCCCGCCTCGGCGGCTTCGAAGTCGCCCGCACCGAACGCGCTCTGAGCCTCGAGGGGAATTACTACGTCCCTGAGGAGGACTTGACGGCGGCACTGCGGCCCAGCGCGCTCACCACCCTCTGTATCTGGAAGGGGGTCGCGCGATATCGCCATCTCGAGCTGCACGGTCTGGCCCTTCCTGACGCGGCATGGACCTATCCGCTCCCCTCCCCGCTCGCGTGGCCGATTCGCGGCATGATCGCGTTCGTGCCCGGCCGCGGTCTCGTCATCAGCAGAGAGGAGGCCCCCGCGCCGCCGGCGGTCGACTCATCCGATTCAGCGTAGATATGCATCCACCATCAGCGCCCCGCGAATCACCCGCAGCTCATCGATGATCCTGGCGATGCTCTTCGCTCCGACGGAGGACAGCGCCAGGTCGTGCGGGCCGAGAGGCTCGAGCTTCCCGGTGCGGATGCGGATCACTTCCCACCCCACAGCACGCAGGGCGCGGTCCTTGCGCAGATCCGCGTCCTGCCGCTTGCCGACGTGCTCCAGGCCGTGTCGGCCGACCGTGTCGTACTCGATCGCGATCCGGAGCTCCGGCAGTACGATGTCCGGCCACACCTCGGTGTGGCGGAAGAACGGGCGCGACACCTTGACGGCGTTCACGGTGGTGTCGAACTCGATCGCGGCACCGAGTCCCGCCCGCAGGCGGCCTTCTGCGGCAGAGGCGGGCTTGGGCGCGCACTCACTCGCGAACGCGGTGCCCGAGGGCAGGTCGGGAGTCTTGGTGCAGAGCGCAGGCGCGGGTTGGCGGGGCTTGCGGGGGATGGCGCGAGCTTCCCCGAGTACAACCGGCTGCGGGCGGGCGCGCGCGGAGCAGTCCGGACACCACGCGGAACGGCGCCGGACGCGTCCAGGGCGTTCGCGCTGCTCGGTCGGTGTGGCGGCGAACCGATGGCCGACCGGGCACTCCCAGCACACGAGCACGTCGGCGGCGAGGGGGATCTGCGACAGCGCGATGCCGTGGTTCAGCTCGGGGTGGTACTGGCGGATCAGCTCGGGGTACGCGGCCCACCCGGCGCGATAGGTTCCCACCTCATACGGAATCGCGCGACCGCGGGAGAACTGCCGTCGCGCCCACCACTGCATCACCGGTTCCGGCACGCGCTGAACCTACCTGCCGGCACCGACACCGCACACAGCCGGCCGACACCGGCTCGGATGTCCCCGGTCCGTGCGACGATCCGCTCGTCGACAGGAGAGCAGGATGCGTGGGGAAGCGACCGTGCTGCACGCCGACCTCGATGCGTTCTACGCGTCGGTCGAGCAGCGCGACGCCCCGGAATTGCGCGGGCGACCCGTGATCGTGGGCGGCGGGGTCGTGCTGGCAGCGAGCTACGAGGCGAAGGCGCGCGGGGTGCGCACGGCGATGGGAGGCCGGCAGGCGCGCGAGCTCTGCCCCGATGCCGTCGTCGTCCCGCCGCGCATGGACGCATACTCCGCAGCGAGCAAGGACGTGTTCGCGATCTTCCGCGATACCACTCCGCTCGTCGAGGGGCTTTCGATCGACGAGGCCTTCCTCGAGGTCGGAGGTCTGCGGCGGATCGCCGGGAGCCCTGAGCAGATAGCCACTCGGCTGCGTGAGCGCGTGCGGGCGGAGGCGGGGCTCGCCATCTCGGTGGGCGTCGCGCGCACCAAGTTCCTCGCCAAGGTCGCGAGTGCCGTGAGCAAGCCGGACGGTCTGCTGGTCGTCGAGCCCGACCGCGAAGAGGAGTTCCTGCTTCCCCTTCCCGTGGAGCGGCTGTGGGGCGTGGGCGCGGTGACGGCCGAGAAGCTGCACCGATACGGCATCCGCACCGTCGGACAGCTCGCCGAGCTGGAGACCGCGACCGCCGAGAGGATGCTGGGCAAGGCGACGGGAGCCCACGTGCACGCGCTCGCTCGCCTGCGGGATCCGCGGCCCGTCGACACCACCCGGCGCCGCGGGTCGATCGGCTCCCAGCGCGCACTCGGCGCCCGCCCCCGATCCGCTGAGGAGATCGACCTCATCCTCACGCAGATCATCGATCGACTCGGTCGCCGTCTTCGCGACGGCGAGCGCGTGTGTCGCACTGTCGTACTGCGTCTGCGTTTCGGCGACTACGCGAAGGCGACTCGCTCCCGTTCGCTCCGCGCGCCGACCGACCGCACCGCCGTGCTGCTCACCTTGGCCCGTGCGTTGCTGGGCGCCGCGCAGCCCGAGATCACCGCGCGCGGCATCACCCTGATCGGCATCTCACTGTCGCAGCTCGACCACGCCGACCGCGTGCCGCCCGAGCTGCCGATCGACTGGGGCGACGAAGCGCGCCTCGACACCGTGCTCGACACCCTGCGCGACCGCTACGGCGCGGCCTCCGTCTCTCGAGCGGCCCAGCTGGGTCGTGATCCGGGTTGGTCGTCCCCGATCCTCCCCGAGCACGAATGAGCCGCACGACGCTCAGGCTTCTCGTGCCGGTCCGGTATCTTGAGCTCGACGGCGCCGAGCCGAAGAAGGGCGCAGCCGCAGATGAACGCACTCAGCCGGACGGGATGGGTCCTGGTCGTGCTCGTGCGCGGGCTTCTGCTTTGGGTGCTGATCCCCTTCGCCTTCCTCTCCTGGCTTCTCCTCCACTCGTGGGCGCAGAAGGCCTCGCGTCGACAGGCGCTGTGCTGGTATGACGCGCATCTGACCGTCGCGCTCGCGCGAGGTCCGTTCCGCCTGATGATCGCTCCCGACAATCGGCGCTTCGACCGGATTCCGAGGATGGCGACGGTGGAGCCCCGAAAGACCAGTCTCGTCGGCATGGACACCATCGAGGTCTTCGATCTGGTGTGAAGACGGCGCGCTCGGCGAGATGCCCCCCGCCTCAGGCCTTGAGCATCGACGCCCTGGCGATCAATCCGTCCACCACGTCGAAGGTAGCGATGGTCTCGGTGGCGACGCCGGCGTTGATGACCTGTTCCTGTGCGACGACCCATCGGGTGCCGAAGAGCACGCTGGTCTCGATCACGCACGACAGCTCGGGGTTCTGCAGCCGAGGCTCGTAGAACGCTCGGATCGCGGCTGAACCGACCACGGGTTCGGGGGAGACACCGGTGATCACGGCGTCCTCGGCATAGGTCGCGACGAACGCCTCCAAGTCGTGCGCGTTGAACGCTTCGAGCTGCGCCTGCACGGTGTCGAGGGCAGAGCGGTCCAGGGGTGCGTGGTCAGTCAATGCGAACTCCTCCGTTGACGTCGTAGGTGGCGCCGGTGATGAAGCGTGCTCGTTCTGAGGCGAGTGATGCGATGATCCAGGCCACGTCCTCCGGCTGCCCGAACGCGCCGAGGGGGATGCCCGATTCGAGCTTCTCGCGCCCCGCCCCCTGCAGCTGGTCGGTGATGGCGCTCGCGACCGGGCCGGGGGTCACGGCGTTGACGCGGATGCCCTCCGAAGCGAGGTGCCGGGCGAAGCTGCGCGTGATCGCCAGGATCGCCCCCTTGCTCGCGGCGTAGTGGATGCCGGTCTGCAGCGCGCCGACCTGGCCGGCGATCGAGGCGATGTTGATCACCGAGCGGTCGCCCTCCGCGGCCCGGAGCAGGGGGAGCGCGCCGCGGGTCAGGAAGAAGGTGCCGCGGGCGTTGGTCTCGAGCACCATGTCCCACTCGTCGAACTCGATGTCGTCGTAGGGGGTGTAGGGGCAGACTCCGCCGTTGTTGACGAGCACATGGAGCGATCCCCATGCGTTCGTGATCTCACCGACGAGCGCGTCGATCGACTCGCGCTCGCGCAGGTCGAGGCGCGACACGTGCACCTCGGGCGACCCTGCCGCCCGGCACTCCTCCGCGATGCGCAGCGCTTCGGCCTCGCGTCCGGCATACGTGATCCAGAGGGCAGCACCCTCGCGGGCGAGTTCGAGGGCGGCGGCGGTCCCGATGCCGGAACTCGCCCCCGTGATCAGAGCGCGACGAACAGTCATCCCTAAACGCTATAGCAAAAGCGGTGTCATCCGCGACTGCCCGCTCCGCCAGCGGATCCACCCGCGGTCGTCGCCGGCGAAGGCTGCGCCCGACGGAACGGTGCCGCGAGCGTCGGCAGGATGTGCCGACGGTGGACGATCAGGAACCCGGCGGCGATGATCAGCTGCACGGCGGAGAGCACGTAGCGGCCGCCGGTGTCGGTCACGAAGAACTGCACGAGGAAGATCGCTGCCAGGGCGAGGGCCGAGCCCAGGTGGAATCGGAGGGCGAGGAGGATCGCGACGCCCATCACGGTCTGGGTGCCGGTGAGCACGAACTCCTCGATCTGACGCGCATCGAGCGGCAGGTCGGACCCTCCGCCGCCGAAGAAGTGCGCGAGGGGGAGTGAACCGACCAGAAGGCTCCACTGGTTGACCTTCGACGCGATGAGGGTGGCGATCGCGGCGGCCCCCATTCCCCGGACGGCGAAGAGCACCGCGATGATGAATTCGGGCGCCTCCGAGGCGAGGGGCGCGAGCCACTGCACGAGGAAGAAGCTGTCGATCCCGAGCGCGGTTCCCGAGTCGACGAGACCTGTCGCGAACGGCTCGGCGCACGCGAGGATGATGCCCGCCGAGACGACGAACATCGAGATCACGGTGACCCGTCGGGCGCGGGTCGGCATGCCGGCGATGTGTGCGGCGGCTCCGACGAACTCCTCTTCGCGGTCCGCGCCTTCCGTGCGACCGGCCCGCCACAGGTAGGTGACGAACGCCCCGATGAGCACCAGGCCGAACCAGATCGGGATGTTCCCGAGCAGCGGGATGGCGAAAGCGAGGATCGCCAGCACCGCGAGGAAGCCGACGTCCAGGCGTGCGGTGACGGGGAGCTCGAGGGCGAGACGACGGGCTTCGCCGCGTCGTGTCCGGTTCGCGACGACGAGGGCGACGATCACGACGAGCGGCCACCCGAAGCCCAGGAGCAGCCGGTTCGATCCCGTCATGTTCGCGGCGGCGTACTGCGCGTACTCCGGGTCCGAGCCGGAGCGGAACGCGTAGTACAGGTCGACGGCGTACTCGGGGAGCACGGCGATGAGGGCGAGGATGGCGATCGCGAGGGCGCCGGAGATGTCCTTCTGCGCGGCCTCCGCGGCCCAGGCGAGCACGAAGCTGGCCGCCACGACCGCCGCCCCGAAGACGAAGAGGTCCAGTACGGGATTCGGATGGAAGCCCAGTGTCCGGAACACCAGGGCAGGGGTGGTGATCAGGAGGCACAGGGCGAGACGGCCGATCAGTGCGCGTGGCATGCGGGAACGGTCCTTTCGGTCGGGCGCGACCGAGGGAGGACAAGACAGAGCTCCGGCCGCGCGTGGGCCGAAGGTCTCGTTCATCCGGGAGACAGGGGCACCGGACGATCATCGTGAACGTCAGTATGTCGATGCGGCCTCAGGCTCTCGCGAGCCCGGAACTACTCCCCTTCGATCTCCCCAGTCTGGCGAACACTGCGGACTGTTCTCCTGCTCAGGCGGAAATTCAGAGGGTTTCGGGAACCCTCACTCGTGAACTCGCGGGCGCCCGAGCGGACGGCCCAGGATTTCGGATCAGCGAAAGGGGCGAAGATCGGTGCCGCGATGCGCGAATCTGCTAGATGCTATAGCATCGCATCCATGACCGAGCCATTCATCCTCGTCAGCGACTGCGACCTGCCGGGAACCGTCATCGAAGACACGCTCCGACAGGCAGGACTGCGTGCCGAGCGCGCCGCATCCGGAAGCTCCGAAGACATCGCCGCTCTCGGCGCCGATGCCGAAGGGCTGGTCGTGCAGTGGGCGCAGATCACGGGTGACGTGATGGATCGGATGCCGAAACTCCGCATCATCAGCCGCGTCGGCATCGGATACGACATGGTCGATGTCGAGGCCGCGACCGCTCGTGGCATCGCCGTCGCGAACACCCCGAGCTACTGCATCGAAGAGGTGGCAGCGCACACCATCGCGATGATCATGTCCCAGGCGCGCGGCCTGTCCGCCTACGACCGCGCCGTGCGTGCCGGCACCTGGAAGGCCGTCGACGCCCGCCCGCTCGCCGTGCGCCCCTCCGCCACCACGGTGTCGGTGCTCGGCTTCGGACGCATCGGATCGATGGTCGCTCGCGGGTGTCGCGCGCTGGGCTTCCGCGTACTCGTCGCCGACCCCTTCGCCCCTGCCGATGCCGTGCGCGAGGCCGGGTGCGAGCCCGTGGAGATCGCGGAAGCCGTCGCGCGTGCTGACATCCTGACCCTGCACGTGCCGCTCACCGACGACACCCGGCACCTGATCGACGCAGCCGCCCTCGCGACCATGAAGCCGGGGGCGGTCGTGGTGAACACCTGCCGCGGTCCGCTCATCGACGAAGAGGCGCTCGCCGCCTCGCTGCGAGCGGGACACATCGGTGCCGCGGCCCTCGACGTGTTCGCGGGGGAGCCGCTCGCCGCCGAATCGCCGCTGCGTGAGCTCGACCAGGTGCTGCTCACCCCGCACGCCGCCTGGTACTCACCCGAGGCGCTGGCAGATCTGCCGGTGCACGCGGCCGAGAACATCATCCGCTACCTGGCCGGCGAGTCCGTGCCGATCGTCAACCCGACCTTCGCCGCCGCGCACTGACCTGGAAGGCCCCATGGAACTCCTGCGACTCGGCCCGTCCGGCCACGAACGTCCCTACGTGCGGGAGGCGGGCGTCGTGTACGACCTCTCCCCCGTCACCTCCGAGATCGACGGTCCTTTCCTCGCCGCAGACGGCATCGCCCGCGTGCGTGAAGCACTGAGTCGCGGAGCGCTCGTCGCCGCCCATGTCGACGGACTGCGCGTAGGCGCCCCGGTCGCTCGTCCGACCGCGGTGATCTGCATCGGCCAGAACTACGCGGCCCATGCCGCCGAATCCGGGTCGGAGCCGCCCGAGCATCCGGTCGTCTTCTTCAAGCACCCCAACACGGTGGTCGGACCGGATGACGTCGTGCTGCTGCCGCCCGGAGCCGAGAAGGTCGACTGGGAAGTGGAGCTGGCGATCGTGGTCGGCAAGCCCGCCCGCTACCTGTCGTCTCCTGATGCCGCGCGTGACGTCATCGCCGGCTACACGGTCTCCAACGATGTCTCCGAGCGCGCGTACCAGCTCGACGTGTCGGGCGGGCAGTGGTCGAAGGGCAAGTGCTCCGAGACGTTCAACCCCCTCGGGCCCGCGCTCGTCCCCGCCGACGAGGTCGACCCCCAGGTGCTGCGACTGCGGTCGTTCGTGAACGGCGAGCCGCGACAGGACTCGTCGACCGCGGACATGATCTTCTCCGTGCTTCAGATCGTGCACGAGCTGAGTCAGTATCTGGTGCTCGAGCCCGGCGATGTGATCAACACCGGCACCCCGCAGGGCGTCGCTCTCTCCGGCCGCTTCCCCTATCTGCAGGACGGCGATGAGATGACGATCGAGATCGAGGGTCTCGGCCGCCAGCGGCAGCGCACCGAACGGGCGCACCGGGGCTGATTCGGCGCTTCCCCGGCGGCCTGTGCCCGGGGCACGGTTCCTTTCGCTGAGTGCACCGTGCTCCGGGTAGAGGTCGTCGGGGCGCGGGGCGCGGGGCGCGGGGCACGGGGCGGACGCAGGGGTGCATGGGATCAGCCCGCGAACGGCGTCACGGCGAGGCCGCGTGCACCGGGTCGCACGGCGAAGAGCGAGCCCGCCTCGGTGCCGTGGCCGGGTTCGAGGCCCTGCGCCGAGGTCGTGATGTACAGCGTGTCGAGGTCATCGTCGCCGAAGGTGCAGGCGCTGACCTGGGGCACCGGGAGCTCGATCGTCGCGATGTGCTGCCCTGCGGCGTCGTAGCCGTGCACCGCGCTGCCACCCCAGAGGGCCACCCAGATACTGCCGTCCGCGGCGATGCTCAGTCCGTCGGGAGAACCCTGCTCCTCGGGGATCGCCACGAAGGCGCGACGGCCCCGCAGCTCACCCTCGCTGACGTCGAACACGTCGATGCGGTGCGTCGCGGTGTCGACGTAGTAGGCGCGTCGGCCGTCCGGCGAGAAGCCGATGCCGTTCGAGATCGTCGCCCGCGGAAGAACGGTGCTCGTCGTCAGGTCGGCATCGACGCGCAGCACGGCTCCGGCATCGGGCGCCGCGTCGTAGGCCATCGACCCCGCGAGCAGGCGTCCCCGAGGGTCGCAGCATCCGTCGTTCATGCGCACACCGGGGTCGTCGCCCAGCGAGGCGACAGCCCGGATCTGTCCGTCGACGTCATCCGCGAGGTAGAGCGTGCGGGCGCCGATCGCCACCAGGCCTCCACCGGAGCGCGGGCGGGCGAAGGCCAGGTACTCGTCGTCGATGTGCTGGCGGGACACGCCATCCGGGCGCAGCGACAGAAGATCGCCGGCGTCCCCGTCGACCCAGCGCAATCCGCCCCAACCTGGCCACCAGACGGGCGCTTCGGCATGGTGCGCGATCGGACCGGTGACGTTCTCCGGAGTCATGCGTCGTCGCGCGGGAGCGTCCGCGGCGGGGTCATGGGGCGCGTCGGGTCGGAGAGCGGCAGGGGCTCTGGCACACGTTCGGCTTCCCGCTCCGCCGTGGGTGCGGCGGGAGAGGGAGTGCCGGCTGCACTCGCCTCTGCGGGAAGTTCCTTCGCCACCTGCTTCTCCAGCACGGTGACCGCGTCGTCGGAGAGCAGGATGAGACCGTCGAGCTCCTCGCGCACGCGCTTGTAGGCGACGTTGCGCTCGGCCTGCGTCGCCGACTCGTCGACCGCGACCTTCAGCAACTGCTGCGCGCGGTCGAGGCGCTTGCGCTCGGGCTCGGTGAAGGTCGAATCGCGCAGGCGCCTGGCATCCTTCTCGGCGATCTCGAACGCGACCGCGTAATCGCCGACGGCCTGGAGGTACTCGGTGACCTGCTGCTCAGACACCTTGGCGTCGGCGGAGGCCGGGCGCAGGGCATCCGCCGTCTTCTTCGCCCGCAGGAACGCGGCCGTCAGCGGCTGGCGCCCATCGCTCATGGCGGGGAAGGCGATCAGCTTGGCGACGTCGAGCTCGTAGTCGAGCCAGCGTGCTGTGATCTCGTCGTGCTCGGCGAACAGGCGCGCGACCAGGTCGCTCGGGGCCACGGACGCCGTGGTGTCGACGACCGAGGGCCCGCGGCGCTTGGCCTGCTGGGTGAGCGCGCGCGCCTCGATCTCGGCGGTCTTCAGCTGCGCCTTCATGCGAAGGGTCTCCAGGCGGCGCTCGTGACGTCGCTTGGAGCTGCGCTCCCAGGTCTTCGCGATACCACCGGCCATTCCCATGATCGGGAAGATGAGCCACCAGTAGTGCTGCGCGAAGTTCCAGAAGCCCTGGATGAACTCGTCCATGATGCGTTCAGCCTACTTCTCGGCGGGCTCTTGCCGCCCCGTGCTGTTGCGGCGGCAAGACAGGAACCTCCGGGAACACGGCTGGCCCGCTCCGCCCGCAGCGTCGACACCGTCCGTTCACGCAGCGTTCCATTCGGAGTACGGCGGTCTCGTAATTGCGCGTCACCTTCAGGGGTTGGAATACCGATGTTCTCGGAATGCCGAGACGTCTCCTCCCGAAAGGTCATCATGCGCCGCTTCACCCTGCCCGTCGTCGGCCTCCTGGGCGTGGCCGCCCTCTCTCTCACCGCTTGCCAGAGCCCGACCGCCGAGGCTGCTCCGGCCGATCCGGACGCTCCTCTCACGATCGCCACGATCCCCGTCGGCGACGACCCCACCGCCGAGAACCCGATCGAGGTGTTCGCCGAACTGCTGGAGAAGGCGACGGGCCGTGACGTCGAGATCACTGATGTGCCCGACTACCTCAGTGTCGTCGAGGCCATCCGCGCCGACCACGTCGACATCGGCATCATGAGCGGCTTCCCGTCGGCCCTCGCCGTCAACACCGGCGAGGTGGATGCGCTGGTCGCCTTCCGGGGCGACGGCAAGCCGGTCTCGACCTGCGTCGTGCTCGACGATTCGCCCATCCAGAAGGTCGAGGACCTCGAGGGCAAGACGGTCGCGTTCGCCGATCAGGCCTCCAGCTCCGGATACTTCATGCCCGTGTACATGCTGCATGAGGCCGGTCTCGAGCAGGGGACCGACTACGAGGCCATCTTCGCCGGTGGACACGAGGGCAGCTTCGCCGCGCTGCAGCAGGGACAGGTGGACGCTGCCTGCACGGCCGTCATGCTCACGGAGCTCGGCGCCCCGATGTTCCCCTTTGCGGATGGAGAGTGGCGCGCGGTGGGGGAGAGCCCGGCGATGGACATCCAGGGCGCGGTCCTCGGCCGTCAGTCGCTGGACGCCGAGACCCGCAAGGTGATCCAGGACGGCATCGCCGAGGTGTTCTCGCCCGCGAACGCCGAGCGTCTCGGCGCTTACGGTGCTTTCGCAGCGGCCCCGCAGACGGTCGACCCGAAGAGCACCGACTTCCAGTCCTTCGCCGAGATCGCAGCCGTGGCCGGGGTCAAGCTCGAGGACCTCAAGTGACTCTTCCCGCTCCGCGTCTCGCGCCGACGGCCGCTGTTCCCGCACCCGGCCGAAACGGAGATGATTCGTCGTCGTCAGGGCGCGTCGCAGACCGACACGCCGGAGCGCCAACCGATGCTCTGGGTTTCGGCCCCGCCGAGCGTGCAGTGCGCACCCCCACGGCCGAGCTCCGCCAGGCGCTTCCCCTCGTCACGGTCCGCGGACTGCAGGTCGCGTACGGGGCGAACACGGTGCTCGACGGGGTCGACCTCGACCTGTTCCCCGGCGAGATGGTCGCCCTGCTGGGAGCCTCAGGCTCGGGCAAATCCACGCTGATGCGCGGCCTGACCGGGTTCGCGCCGATCAGCTCCGGCACGGTCCGCGTGGCCGGGCACGACGTCACGAACCTCGGCCGCGGCGAGCTGCGAACCCTCCGCTCCGAGGTCGGACAGGTGTTCCAGCAGTTCAACCTGATCCCACGCCTCAGCGTCATGACCAATGTCCTCACCGGTGCCCTGCACGGCGCCGGGCCGATCAACATCGCGGGAGGCTTCTCGAACGCGCACCGCCGTCGGGCGCTCGAACTGCTCGATCGGGTCGGCATCGCGCACAAGGCATCCGCTCCCGCACGCTCCCTCTCGGGGGGACAGCAGCAGCGTGTGGCGATCGCGCGGGCGCTCATGCAGCAGCCGAAGGTGATCCTGGCCGACGAGCCGGTCGCGTCACTCGATCCGAAGCTCGCGGGATCCGTGCTCGGCCTGTTGCGCGAGATCGCCACGCAGGACGGCATCCCGGTGCTGGTGAGCCTGCATGTGCTGCCGCTCGCTCTCGCGCACAGCGACCGCATCGTCGGGCTGCGCCACGGCGAGATGCTCGTCTCCGGCGTGACTTCGCAGTTGGATGCCGCCGCGCTGGACAACCTATACGACGACGAGGAGCACGGCGATGACGACGACCACTGAGCCGCGCGCAGACAGGACCGCCCGCCCGATGCTCGACCCCGCGGAGCGCGCCCGGCTCGAGAGCGCCTTCCGCGTGCCGCGTGCCCGCTTCCTGATCGGACTGCCGGTCGCGGTCCTGGTGCTGATCTGGTCGTTCAACGGCGCCCAGTTCAACTTCGTGAAGCTCGGCGAGGGTGCGATCAACATGGGCGAGTTCCTGTCGCGCCTGTTCCCGCCCGACTTCTCGAAGATCGGCACCATCCTGGCGCTGCTGCTGGAGACGTTCCAGATGGCAGTGGTCGGTACGGTCCTCGGCGCCGTCCTCTCCCTGATCGTCGCGTTCGGGGCCACCTCCACCCTCGCGCCGAAGTGGCTGTACTACCCGACGCGCTGGGTCATGAACATCATCCGCTCCGTTCCCGACCTGGTGTTCGCGCTCATGTTCGTCTCGGCTGTCGGGCTCGGCCCGTTCGCCGGCATCTTGGCCATGACGCTCGGCTCCATCGGCTCGATCGGCAAGATCTTCGCCGAGGCGATGGAGCAGGTCGACCGAGGGCCGGTCGTCGCGATGGAGGCGGTCGGCGCCTCGAAGCGGCAGGTCATCCAGTACGGGATCCTCCCGCAGGCCGCACCGCTGCTCACCTCGTACACGCTGCTGCTGTTCGAGGGCAACGTGCGCGGCGCGACCATCCTCGGTCTCGTCGGCGCCGGCGGCATCGGTCTCGAGTTGACCACGGCCATGCGCATGTACGACTACGGCCACCTCAGCGCCATCATCATCTGCATCATCGTGCTGGTCACGGTGATCGACCAGGGCAGCGCCCTCATCCGAAGGAGAATCACATGAGCATCATCGACACCGGACTCGTCCTCAGCGCGCCGGTAAACCTGCGCGACCTCGGCGGCATCATGATCGACGGCGGTGTGTTGCGTGAAGGTCTCGCCATCCGCACGGACGACCTGGCCTATGTGACCTCGGAGGTGGCCGACGAACTCGTCGCGGGTGGACTCAGTGCGATCATCGATCTGCGCTCGCCGCTCGAGGTCTCGGTCACGGGACGTGGGCCTCTCGGCGCGCACCCGGTCGGCTACCACCACCTGCCGCTCATCGCGGATGTGGGGGCATCGATGGGAGACAAGGCCCCGGAGCTGAGCCATGAGGCCATGGGCCTGATGTACCGGCGCATGGTCGAGGGCGCGGCGCCGCAGCTCGTCATCGCGCTCAACGTGATCGCGCACACTCCCGGCACGGCGGCCTTCCACTGCGCCGCCGGTCGCGACCGCACCGGTGTGCTCGCCGCCATGCTGCTGCTCGCATTGGGGGCCACCGACGACGACATCGTCACCGACTACGCCCGCACCGGCGACAACATGGTCGCGATCATGGCGCGCACGGCTCCGGTCATGGGAGCGATGTGGAGAGCGCTGGGCTTCGACGCCGCCGCTCTGGAGAACGGCTCGTCGCTTCTGGAGGGCTCGATGGATGTGTCCATGCGCAGCCTTCTCGACACGCTCCGCGCGGAGCACGGGGACCCGCTGACGCCGTTGCGCGCTGCGGGGCTCTCGAACGCCACGATCGCCCGACTGCGCGAGCGGGCGCTGGCCGCGTGACGATGCCGATGACGGATGCCGGGGCCGCGGTTCGCCGCCGCCCCGGGCGTCCGCGCGATGAGGAGATCGACGGACTGATCGTCGATGCGACGCTGGGGATCATCGATGCGGGCGAGGAGGTCACGGTGTCGCGCGTCGTCGCGCGCAGCGGAGTGAGCCGCGCGGCTCTGTATCGGCGCTGGCCGTCGCTCACGCTGCTGATCGCCGCCGCGCTCGACGTCGGGCGCGAGGTGCCACCGGACTATCCCGCGGATGCCGACCTGCACGAGGTGCTGCTCGCAGGGCTCGGCCTCGGCGCGGACGGCGTCGCACCCTCGGCGCCCGGTTACTCCGAGGAGCGGTTCCGGCAGCGCATCCGCCTCGTCATGGCAGATCGCGCCCTGCAGAAGACGTACTGGGAGTCGCACGTGTCCCGGCGACGGGTGCCCCTGCAGAATGCGCTCCGCATCGGGATCGCGCGGGGCGAGCTGCGGGCCGACCTCGATGTCGAGGCGTGCTTCGACGCCATCGCGGGTGTCGCTTACTACCAGCTCGTCGTGCGCGGTGACAGGATCAGCGACCCCGTCGTCGTGGCGCGGCTGCGTGCGGCGATCGAGGTGATCTGGCGCGGGATGGTCAGCTCTTCGTGAGGTCTTGCGCGAACATCACGAGGATGCCGCTCGGGCCGCGCAGATAGGTGAGCTTGTACACGTC
This sequence comes from Microbacterium sp. 2RAF4, assembly GCF_052115285.1. NCBI lineage: Bacteria > Bacillati > Actinomycetota > Actinomycetes > Micrococcales > Microbacteriaceae > Microbacterium > Microbacterium sp. 2RAF4. The sequence goes on from NZ_JBFRGI010000002.1 coordinate 1,836,074, forward strand.
CTGGTAGTTCGCGACCCCGCGCAACGGGTGGTATCCGTGTCGGGCCGCGATCGCCAGCGACTCGTCGATGTCGTCGACGGAGAACGCGATGCGGTGCATGCCGATCTCGTTGGGCAGGGTCGGCTCGGTCTCGATCGCGTCCGGATGGATGTACTCGAACAGCTCGATCTGTCCGTGCCCGTCTGGTGTCTGCAGCACGGCGATCTTCGCGTGGTTGCCGTCGAGGCCGACGGCAGTCGACGCCCACTCCCCGCTGACCTCGTCTCGACCGAGCACGGTGAGGCCGAGGTCGGTGAAGAAGGAGATGGTCGCTTCCAGGTCGCGCACCGCGATGCCGACGTTCTCGAGCGTGATGGGCATGGGGGAATGCTACTCGTGACCGTCGTCGCCGTCAGGGGCTATCTACCGAGCTTCTCGGCGCAGGCGACGCAGTATTCGGCGAACGGCCGTGCCTCCAGGCGTCCGGTGGGGATCGGGCGGCCGCAGTTCGCGCAGATGCCGTAGGTGCCGGCGTCCACTCGGGCGAGTGCGTCGTCGACCTGCTGCAGCTCGGATGCGGCGGCGTCGGCGAGACCCGTCAGCCGAGACCACTCCGACGACAGGGTGACGCCCTCGGGGTCGTGCTCGTCGTCGTCGTTCGAGCCCGCGCGGTCGTGGGTGAGCTCGTCGAGCATCGCCGCGGTCGCCTGCACGCGCGCCTCTGACTGGGCGCGCAGTGCGAGCAGGCGTTCCCGGGCGTCGGAGGTCATCTGCCCACTCTAGGCACCTCGCCCCGTGTGCGTTCGAATCGCGCATTCGGTTCCATCTGGGGGCCAGCGGGAAACACTCACGCGATTCGAACGTCGAGGAAAGTGCCCGTCAGTCGGAGGTGCGGGCCGTCGGCACAGAGTCGGTCGTCGTCGGCACGGCCACGGCCTTCATGCCGGGGTGGTCGCGCTCGAGCGCTGCCCCTTCCATGTCGACGTTCGGCAGGATGCGGTCGAGCCAGCGCGGCAGCCACCAGGCCGAGCGTCCGAGCAGGTGCATGAGTGCGGGCATCAGCAACATCCGCACCACGAACGCGTCGAGCAGCACGCCGAACGCGAGACCGAATCCGATCGAGCGGATGATCGTCGATTCCGAGAAGATGAACCCGCCGAACACCGACACCATGATGAGGGCTGCGGCGATCACGACCGAGCGTCCGGCGCGGAAGCCCTGGGCGACGGCATCGCGGGCCGAGGCGCCGTGCACGAACGCCTCCCTCATGCCGGAGGCGAGGAACAGCTGGTAGTCCATCGCGAGCCCGAACAGAATGCCGACGAGGATCACGGGCAGGAAGCTCAGGATGGGTCCGGTGCTGTGCAACCCGATGATCTCGGCGCCCCAGCCGAACTGGAACACCGCCACGATCAGCCCGTAGGTCGCGAACAGCGACAGCACGAAACCGCCGGTCGCGATGATCGGCACGAGCAGCGAGCGGAACACCACGATCATGATGAGCAGCGACAGTCCGACCACGACCACGAGGTACAGCGGCAGGACTCCGGCCAGCGCCTCGGAGATGTCGATGTTGATCGCGGCCTGACCCGCGACGCCGAGGGTGATCCCCTCCGCGACAGGCGACATGGACCGGAGGTCCTGCACGAGCCTCTCGGTCGACGCGCTGTTCGGGCCTTCCTCCGGCACGACCTGGAACGCGAGCAGCGTGTTGTCGGCGGAGGTGGCGATCGGGGCGACGGCAGCCACGTCGTCCTGGTCGGCGATGGCCTGCGCGATCGTCACCTGGGTGGAGAGCAGGTCGTCGTCGCTGACCGCTTCGTCGAGGGTCGCGGTCACGAGCAGCGGGCCGTTGGCGCCTTCGCCGAACTGCTCGTCGACGGTCTGGAAGGCACGGTAGCTGGTCGAGTCGCTCGGCTCGCTCGATCCGTCGGGCAGTCCGAGTCGCATCGACATGGCGGGGATCGCGATGATCAGCAGGGCGACGACGCTCACGAGCGCGGTGACGACGGCGCGGAGCGTCGACATGCGCTTCACCGGCTTGCCCGCGGCGTGCTCCTCGCCGATCGTGGTGCGGGCGCGACGGCTGAGCAGGCGTGTGCCGACGAGGCCGAGGATGGCGGGCGCGAGGGTGATGGCGACGAGCACGGCCACGGCGACGCACACCGCGCCGACCGTGCCCATGAGGCCGAGGAAGGGCACGCCGGTCACGTTGAGGGCGAGGAGGGCGACGATCACGGTCGTGCCGGCGAACACCACGGCCGTGCCGGAGGTGCCCGTCGCGAGACCGATGGATTCCCGCACCGGTACCCCGGCGAGCAGCTGCTTGCGGTGCCGGTTGACGATGAACAGCGAGTAGTCGATGCCGACGGCGAGACCGAGCATGACACCCAGCACGGGAGTGACCGACGCCATGTCCACCACGCCCGAGAAGGCGAGAGAGGCCGTGACGCCGACGCCGACGCCGACGATGGCAGTGACGATCGGGAGGGCGGCGGCGATGAGGGAGCCGAGCATCACGATGAGGACGATCGCGGCGAACGCGAGGCCGACCGCCTCGCCGACACCGAAGATCTCCGGCACGCCCTGCGCGATGTCGGTGCCGAAGTCGACCTCGACGCCGTCGACGGGTGAGGACTCGAAGTGGTCGATCGCGCCCTGCTTCACCTCTTCGGAGAGCTCGAGGCGCGGGTCGACGAACGAGATGTTGACGATGGCGGTCGAGCCGTCGTCGGAGACCACGCCGATGCCGTCGGCCAGGTCGAGCAGGGTCGAGCCCAGCTGCACCTGGTCGGCGTTGTCGTCGAGGGCGATGCGGGACTGGTCGAGCTGTGCGTTCTGGGCCGCGACCTGAGCCAGCTGCGCGTTCACGTCAGCGATCTGGGCGTCGAGGGCGGCGAGCTGTGCGGATCCGGCACCGGCCTGCTCCGCCTGCGTGCGGGCGGCCGTGAGCTGCGTGAGCCCGGCTTCGAGCTGCGCGCGTCCGTCGTCGAGCTGCGTCTGGGCGGCATCCAGCTGTGCGCGACCGTCCGTCACCTGCGTCTGGCCGTCGGTGAGCTTCTGCGCCTGCTCGTCCTGCTGCTTCTGCGCGTCGAACGGATCGATCACCCGCGCGACACCGTCGAGGTCTTCGGCGCTGACGGCGAGATCGGAGATCGCCTGCTTCTGCTCGTCGGTGAACGGCGATCCGTCCTCCGTGCTGTAGACGACCGTGCCGGTGCCGCCGGCGGTGTCCGGAAGCTTGTCTGCGAGCTCGTCGGTCACCGCGCCGGACGCCGTTCCGGGGATGTCGAAGCTGTTGCTCAGCGTGCCGCCCAAAGTGAGGAAGGCACCGATGCCGATGCCGAGGATCAGCACCCACGAGACGATCACCGTCCACGCCTTGCGCGCAGCGAACGAACCCAGACGGTAGAGCAGTGATGCCACAGTGATCTCCTTCAGACTCGAAGATCATACGGCACGTCTCGTCTAGCGATCTGTGGCTATCCTGAACGGATGGCGAACGAGCATCGAAGCGGCCCCGTGCGCAGCACGGCGGCACGCGAGGCGATCCTCGATGCGACCTCTCGGTTGTTCCATGCGCAGGGCTATGACCGGCTCACGATCGAGGGCATCGCCAAGGAAGCCGGGGTGGGCAAGCAGACCATCTACCGCTGGTGGTCGTCGCGCGGGGCCCTGATCGCCGACTGTCTCGTGGACGGGCGGCTCATCCCCGTCGACTTCGTCGTGCCCGACACGGGCGACCTGTTCGCCGACGTCGAGACCTGGCTGCAGTCGGTGTTCTCGATCCTCGCCTCCGCCCAGGGGCAGGCGCTGCTGCAGTCGCTGGTCGCCGCTGCGGCCGAAGACGCGGCGGTCGGCGCGCATCTCGGGAGCAGCCTCGGCGTCGAGCAGCATCTGTCCGAGCGGCTGCGAGGGGGGATCCGCGACGGTCAGCTGCCCGAGGATGCACCGGTCGCACAGATCGGACGCGCGATCCTCGGCGCGATCATCGTGGAGTCGCTCGGGCGGGAGACGCATGGCCCGGACGGCATCATCGACCTGGCCCGGTACCTCTTCACGCGCTGAGTGTGCGGTCCCTCGGGGTGGCCTTGTGGTCGTTCATGGCGACGAATCGATGTCTACGCTGGTGGCATGCAGACCAGCGAATACCGTGCGCGACTGGCGCGCATTCTGGCCTCGTCATCCGACAACGTCGCCGGGAAGCTCCGGCGTTTCCGCGACGCGGCCACGGATGCGGTCGTGATCGATCTCTTCGTCGAGCAGGACGGCGAGGGGCCGTTCGATGTGTGGGCGCGGTTCGAGGGACCCGATGCCTTCGCGCTCGACCGTCGGTTCGACGACGAGCGGCAGCTCTTCGGCGTCGTCTGGGGTGAACTGGGGTGGGAGCCCGACGTTCCACCGCGCCCGCAGGGATGGACCTGGGACGAGCTGGAGAAGGCCGTGTTCGAGACCGTCGCGGAGTGGATCGAGCCGCTCCTCCCCGCGGGTGACCTGGTCTGGGAGCTGACGTCCGTGGACGGGGCGTCGGAGCCGCGACCACTTCACACCCAGGGGTGACCACGCTTGCGCAGTGCCGCTCAGCGGCAGCTCGAATCAGCCGAGGAGCAGCGTCAGCACTGTCGCGCCACCGCCGCCGAGGATCAGCGCGATGATGACGGTCCATGCGACGATGCGCATGCGCCGGTTGCGCTTCTCGCCGAGGTCGCCGTAGTCCTCGCTGAGACCGTCGCCGCTCATGCGCTGACCGCCTCGGTGACGGTCGGGCCGAAGTACGACGGCAGCGTGGCCTGCGAGCGCTCGCGCAGTTCGGCGGCCGTCACCGTGAAGACGCCCTGCACCTCGAGCTTCGCGCCCTCGCTGTCGGTCACGCCGATGCGCATCACCGGGTAGTTGCGTCCCTCGCAGAGTCCGCGGAACTTCACGTCGTCCTCGCGGGGAACGGTCACGATCACGCGGCCGGTCGACTCGGAGAACAGGGCGGTCGCGGCATCCACACCGTCGCGCTCGATGATCTCGTTCAGCCAGACACGGGCGCCGACGCCGAAACGCATGACGCCTTCGGCCAGAGCCTGTGCGAGCCCGCCCTCGGAGAGGTCATGCGCCGAGGAGATCAGCCACTCGTCACGGGCCGCGGCGAGCAGGCCGGCGAGGCGCTTCTCGCCCGCGAGGTCGACCTTCGGGGGCAGACCGCCGAGGTGCTGGTGCACGACGTCGGCCCACGCGGAGCCGGAGAGCTCGGTCGAGGTGGTGCCGAGCAGGTAGATGTTCTGCCCCTCGTCCTGCCAGCCGGACGGGATGCGGCGGGAGACGTCGTCGATGATGCCGAGCACGCCGACGAGCGGGGTCGGGTGGATCGGCACGTCGCCGGTCTGGTTGTAGAACGAGACGTTGCCGCCGGTGACCGGGGTGCCCAGCTCGTAGCAGCCGTCCGCGAGGCCGTCGACGGTCTGGCCGAACTGCCACATGACCTCGGGGTTCTCGGGGGAGCCGAAGTTCAGGCAGTCGGTGATGGCGGTCGGCACGGCACCGGTGACGGCGACGTTGCGGTACGCCTCGGCGAGCGCGAGCTGCGCGCCCGCGTACGGGTCGAGCTGGCAGTAGCGGCCGTTGGCGTCGGTCGAGACCGCGAAGCCGAGGCCGGATTCCTCGTCGACGCGGATCATGCCGGCATCGTCGGGGAAGCTCAGGGCCGTGTTGCCGAGCACGTAGTAGTCGTACTGGTTCGTGATCCAGCTCGTGTCGGCGAGGTTCGGCGAGGCGACGAGGTCGAGGAACTGCTCGCGCAGCGTCTCGGGGTCGTTCGCGCGCGGCAGGTTCTCGGCGGCGTCGGCCTGCAGGGCGTCGATCCACGTCGGGTAGGCGACCGGGCGGTCGTAGACGGGACCGTCGACCGCGACGGTCGAGGGATCGACGTCGACGATGCGCTCGCCCTGCCAGTCGATGATGAGGCGTCCGTCGCCGGTGACCTCCCCGAGCACGGAGGTCTCGACCTCCCACTTGTTCACGACGGCCAGGAAGGCGTCGAGCTTCTCGGGGGCGACGATCGCCATCATGCGCTCCTGCGACTCCGACATGAGGATCTCCTCTGCCGTGAGCGTGGGGTCGCGCAGCAGCACGTTGTCGAGCGAGACCTTCATTCCGCTGTTGCCGTTGGCCGCGAGCTCGCTGGTCGCGCACGAGATGCCGGCGGCGCCCAGGTCCTGGATCGCCTCGACGAGCTCGCCGCGGTACAGCTCCAGGCAGCACTCGATGAGCACCTTCTCGGCAAAGGGGTCGCCCACCTGCACCGCGGGGCGCTTGGTGGGGCCGCCGTCGGCGAACGTGTCGGAGGCCAGGATGCTCGCGCCGCCGATGCCGTCGCCACCCGTGCGGGCACCGAACAGGACCACCTTGTTGCCGACGCCGGTGGCGTTCGCGAGCTTGAGGTCTTCGTGGCGCAGCACGCCCACGGCGAGTGCGTTCACGAGCGGGTTGGCCTGGTAGACGGAGTCGAAGACCGTCTCGCCACCGATGTTCGGAAGGCCCAGGCAGTTGCCGTAGAAGCTGATGCCGCTGGTCACGCCGTGCACGACGCGGGCGGTGTCGGGGTGGTCGATCGCACCGAAGCGCAGGGCGTCCATGACCGCGACCGGGCGTGCGCCCATCGAGATGATGTCGCGGACGATGCCGCCGACACCGGTGGCCGCGCCCTGGAACGGCTCGATGAAGGAGGGGTGGTTGTGCGACTCGGCCTTGAAGGTGACGGCCCAGCCCTCGCCGACGTCGACGACGCCCGCGTTCTGGCCCATGCCCACCATGAGCCGTTCCTTCATCTCGTCGGAGACCTTCTGGCCGAAGCGGCGCAGGTAGTTCTTGCTCGACTTGTAGGAGCAGTGCTCCGACCACATCACCGAGTACATCGCCAGTTCGCCCGAGGTGGGGCGGCGGCCGAGGATCTCCTTGATGCGCGCGTACTCGTCGTCCTTGAGCCCGAGGGCGCCGTACGGCTGCTCCTTCTCGGGGGTCGCGATCGCGTTCTCGACGGAGTCGGGGACGTGCTGGGGGGAAGGTGCAGGGGCGGTGGTCACGCGCACTCCAAAGGAAGGGGCCGGCGGGGCAGCTTCAGTCTACCGGCGCGGGTGGGGCGGCTCTCCCGCGGGCTGCGGAGTCAGATCCGGTCGGCACGGATTTCGTCGAGGACCTTCGCGGACGTCTCGTCCTGTTGCTGCGGTGGGTGCGACAGGGCGCCCTTCTTCGTGGGAAGGGTGACCCTTCCGGTGCGCACGAGTCGCGACCACGCGGTATCACGATCGCTCTCGGTGAGGGCGGCAGCGATGTCCCTCCTCGTGTGAAGCACGCGATGGACTCGCACGGCGTCGGCATCATCGGTGTAGATGACGAGGTACGGGTGGTTTCGAAGAGGGAAGGCGCGGATGTCGGGAATCTCGGTCACCAGCTCGAAGCGCGCCGATCCCAGCGAGGGATACGCAGCGAGCCGGCTCATCGCATGTTGGAGGTCGTCGATGAACGCGATCGCGACCGGCGGCCCTGCTTCGCCGAGGTAGCGGGTGACCGCGCCGTCGATGTCCTCATCCGCCCGCCGGGTGGTGACGACTCGCCCCGCAGTCACGCGTCGGCGGCGTCTGCGTGGACGCGGTCTCGGAGGCGATCGAAGTACGCCTGGTCCACTTCGGAACCCGGCCCCGATGTCATCCCGTCGACAAGCAGGGATCGCAGCTGCTCGCGGGCCTGCTCATGGCGGATCAACTCACGCATGAACTCGCTGCTGTTGCTGTAGCCGCGCTCGGCCACCTGCGTTTCGACGAAGTCCTTCAGCGCGTCCGGAAGAGAGATGTTCATCGTGGCCATACCTCCACGCTAATACCGATGGCAAAGTTTGTCATTCGGTCAGCAAACCCGATTCTCGCCACTGATGTCCCCCCCCCCCCCGGTCGTGGCCTAGTTCCGGAAAAGGGGAAAGGTCGCGAAACTCGACGATTCAGGAGGACTAGTCGCACGCCGCGGCGAAGCGCTCCGCCAGGGCGTTCACCGCCTCCCGCAACGCCGCCGGACCGACCACCGTGAACGGCGCATCGAACCGGGCGACCGCGGCGAGCACCCCGACCCACGACCAGGAGCCGACCGTGATGCGGCATGTGCCGTCGGCGAGCTCCTCCAGCTCGCCATCGTCGACCCAGGGTGCGACCTCGCGGGCAGGGAGTGCGATCACGACCTCGCCCACGCACGGCCAGCGATCCTCGGCCGCCGACCCCTTCGCCCGAGCCGCCAGATACGTCGCAGCATCCGCCGCCGGTAGCGGACGCGGGCTGAACGTGGGTCCGGTAGGGGTGCGCGGCAGCATCCGATCCAGCCGAAAGGTGCGCCAGCCCTCCACTTCCAGATCCCACCCGAGCAGGTACCAGCGGCCCTCGCGGGCGACCACCGCGTGCGGCTCGGTGCGTCGGGCGGGGCGGTCGCGGTCGGAGCCGTAGTCGAAGCGCAGCACCTGCCGGTCGCGCACGGCCGCGCTCGCCGCCTCGAGCACGGCCGGGTCGACGCGCACATCGGCAGCGGTGCCCGTGAAGCGGATGCCGTCGATGCGGTGCCGCAGTCGTGAGGGCATCACCTGCCGCACGGTGGCGAGCGCCCGCGCCGCGCCCTCCTCGATGTCGATGCCGCTGGAGGGGACGGTCTGCAGCGCCACGGCGATCGCAACCGCCTGGTCATCGTCGAACAGCAGCGGCGGCAGCTCGGATCCGGCTTCGAGGCGGTAGCCGCCGTACGGACCCTTGACCGCAGCGATCCGGTAGCCCAGCTCGCGCAGACGATCGACATCGCGGCGCACCGTGCGCGGGCTGACCTCCAGTCGCTCGGCGAGCACGTGGCCGGGCCAGTCGCGCGGCGTCTGCAGCAGCGACAGCAGCGCGAGCATCCGTGACGAACTCCCGGTCATGCGATTCAGTGTGTCGTAGGTAGCGGACAGAAACCGACCGCTACCTCCAATTGAGACGAGCTAAAGCGTTTCGAGCCCCAGCCATTCGGTCAGATCGGCTGCCAGCCTTGAGTCCGTGAACGTGCCGCTCAACAGAATGCAAGCGCGGAGCATGTCCTCGAGTAGACGTGGGTCTCGGATCTGGCTGCCGTTCTTTATCTCGTTTCCGTATCTGCCGAGAAGCAAGAGGGCGAGATCGTGGCCGTATGCGTATTGCCTGACGTCGTCGAAATCGGGGGCGGAGAATGCGGCAAGGTTGGTGGCGACGCCGGCTGTGACCGTTCGCGAAGGGTCCCACGTCCCCCGTCGGAAACCTGCCTGCGCAGAGGGGTGGTCGATGCCCGGATTATGAAGCCTGATTCGATACAAGTCGACGACCGCCTCGCGCAGATCTTCCACTACGACCGCCCCCGGTGGGAGGTGGCCGCGAAGGAAGCTCTCGTTCAATACGTCGAGCACAGGAGCCGAGTATCCGTAACTTTCAACGGCAGGAAAGTCCGTCCACTTCAACATGTCGTTTACAGTACCTTGATAGTCACCGCAATCGAGGTCAGCGATACAGCAGGCCCTGGATCGATCTCCAGCGTATTGGAGCGATATCCAAATAATGCGCTGCCGTGCCCCCTCGGTCAGACCGACCGAGTCCAGATCTTGCCAGCTCACATCGACACCATCTGCGGTGAGGATACTTGTCTCCGCAATGCGGTTGGGGAAAGTGGACAAGATCCACTGCGAGTAAAAGCTGCGGTCGGTTGGCCCCTCCACGAACAAGAAGCGTTGTCCGGTTAACTCGCTTTCCTTGGCGATCTCTCGAAGCTTCGCGCGTGGAACTGTATTCACGATTGAGTCGGGCTTGCAATGTCGTCAATGTCGCCGAGGATCTGAACCGAATGCGATGCCACCAAAAATTGAACCTCACTTCCGTCTGTGCATCGCAGAAGTTCATGGAGTAGCGCGCGCTGCCATTTCAGACCGAGCGACAGTTCTGGTTCATCAATGATGACGAGCGCACCCGAGAAGCGAGCCAATGTTGCGTTACTCATCAAGAGTAGTAGGTGCTTCTCTCCGCTTGAAAGACTCTCCGGGTCCAGTGTTTGGTGCCTGCTGTCCACGAGGGATATGCCACGCAAAGCGCTGAAGCGAAGCTCCTTGCGAGTAAGAAAGCTATTGACGGATTGGACAAACGTATCGATCAGCTTCTGCGCAGCCGCGAGGCGAGTTATCTCATCGTCCACGCTGGTGAGATATGGGTCAATTACGGTGTGCAATTGTCGCAGGCGAGTGTCATTTGTTCGAGTCGGTGTCAAAGCGTCCAGGATTCCGTGGACTTGACGGAGCGAGAGGAGTCCATACTTCTCGTAGGCTGTGCCGCGCTCGATTACATCGTGACAGCGGGCTATCAGGTCCACACGCGCAGCGGCAGCGAGCGGCGGGTTTGATGTTCCGGCCAGCACCCGGTTGGTGATGTCGAGGTAGACGCCCTGAGGGGACGCATCGCTCTGATCCCGTGAGATGCCGGCGATCGCGAGGCGGGTGAAGGCCTTCTCTAGGTTGTCGAGCGACTCCTGCACGCTCATGCGGCGATGCAACCTTGCTGCGATCTCGCGCTGCTCGCGCAATGTCGGTGGTTCTGCGCTCAGCTTAGGATCTTGCAGGCTCGATAGGACTGAACGGTCGTCGCCAACGAATAGGGTGGCCAGATTAAGTTGGGCGACCAACTCTTGGAAAGCCGCATATGCGGGTCGGCGTTGCCAGGCTCGAAGAGCATACCTTCCGTCAAGTTCTTCAGCGCCCAGCGTGATTTCGACAGCCTGATTTGACGATCCTGGGGGCGGGGTGATTCTGAACAGCAGGCCAAAAACGGCGTTCTCGGCGCTATTAGTCATCTCAATCGTCCACCCAGACCGTAATTCCGCACCGACGGCCTGAATGGGAATTTCGGCAAGGGCTTGGAAGTGCTCGATGCGAACGTCGAGCAGATAGTACAGCGCCCGCAGGAAGTTAGTCTTCCCCATGCCATTCTCTGCGTAAATCACTCGCAGGCGAGACTCCGACCTGCCAGACGTCCCAAACTCGATATCGTAGTCAAACTCACCGAGCACCCGGCGACCCCATATGCGCTTAACGCCGCGAGGTAGGTTCTTCATCATGCTGCTGGTGGCGAAAGAGTCGGCGCTGAGGCTCATGGCGCCAGACTATCTGTTCAGGACGAATCCGCAGTGCAGCAGCGACAGCAGCGGTAACGAGCTTTCGGTCATGCGATCCAGTGTGGCGTAGGTAGCGGACAGAAACCGACCGCTACCCCTGTGATCGTTGCCTTCAGGCGGTTCCGGACGGCGGACCGCGTGACCAGGAGGCACCCCATGACCATCACCACCACGACCCATCTGAACTTCCGCGGCATGGCCCGGCAGGCACTCGAGTTCTATCGTTCCGTGTTCGGCGGGGGTATCACCGCCGCGACCTACGGGCAGTTCGGCATGCCGGAGGGAGTGCCGGGCTTCGACAAGATCGTGTTCGGACAGCTCGAAGCCGCGACGGGGATCCGGCTGATGGCGTACGACATCCCGGGGCAAGACGACCCGGACCCGGCAGCCACCGCGGGGTCGACGCACCGAGAGAACGGCGCGACGATCACCGACCGCACGTTCTTCCAGTCGCTGCGGGCGGATTCGCTCGACGAGCTGCGGGGGTACTGGGACGGTCTGGCCGAGGGCGCGACGGTCGTCGAGCCGCTGGCAGCCTCGGCCTGGTCGGCCGGCTTCGGCATGCTCACCGATCGTTTCGGCGTGACCTGGGTGCTCGACGTGCAGGCCGGCTGACCGATGGCCCGCGCGCAGTTCAGGAGAACCGAGCCGTCACGGCCGCTTCGGGTCGGTCTGCGCAACTCGGTTGGCGGTTTTCCTGAGTTGTGCGCAGCGGTCGCCGTGCACAACTCCTCAGAAACGCGGCCGTCTCGGCCCGTAGACGGCCATCCGGCTCGGAACACGCACGTTCTTGAGGAGTTATGCACGCCGGCGCCCGCCGCCCGTCACGCGGGCGGCCACTGCGGATGCCGCGCCACCGCCACCCGCGCGGCGAGATCGGTCTGCACGCGTGAGTCGGAGGCGAACCCGACCGCCGCAGCCCACCCGAGCGCGAGCAGGGCATGCCCCGCGGCGTTCGGGTGGAACGCGTCGTCGAGCAGGCCCCACGGCATGCCCTCGTTGCCCGGCCCGGTTCCCGCCGAGAACTCCGCGAACGCGGCGTGTTGATCCACGATCACCACGCCGTCGCGCGCGGCCACGTCGCGGATCGCCTGCGCGAACTCTCCGAGACGCGCGCGGTCGGGGGCGTGGGACAGGTCGGCGGGTGGCGGCGTCTGCAGCACCGGCACCGCGCCGAGCTCTCGCGACCGACGGACGAACTCCGCGACCGAATCGGCGAAGGCGGACACCTCGATCACGGGATCGAGCCACTCGGCGGTGCAGTCGTTCGTGCCGATCAGGAGCGTCACGACGTCGGGACGCCAGCGGGCCACGCGCCCCTCGAAGTCCCCCAGGATCAGATCCGCGCGCCACCCCGTGATCGCGGTGTTGATCACCGTGTCGTGCACCCGACCGAGGTCACCGCGGATCAGCTCGTGCAGGTGATCGACATAGTTGCGGGCTCCGCGGGTGTGGATGAGGCCGTGCGTGATGGAGTCGCCCGTGAGCACCCAGGTGAGCGGCGCTCCGGAGGCGAGAAGCCCGCGGAGCGCCGCGCGGTCGTCGGTCACCCGGTGACCTTGAGCTGCACGTCGATGAACCGCGGACGGTAGATCGAGGCGTCGTCGTACACGTCGCCCACGTTGTCGAAGGTGTTGACGTTGTAGGAGACGAGAATGCGGTTGCCCTGGCGCAGCTGTGGGTGCTCGTGCGCGTTGTAGGTGAACACATCGGGGTCGCCGTAGCTGCCCAGCGCCCCGGTCTCGGGTGTGCGGTACAGCTCGACCGGATCGGTGAACGGGCCGGTGGGCGAGCACGAGGTGCGGGCGACGATGCGGGTGCTGAACAGCTCCGACGTGTCCTGCGTGACGAGCAGGTAGCCGTCGCGGAAGGGGGCGACGCTGAACTCGTTCGCCACGTAGGGCACGACAGGGACGGCGTCGGTCTCGGCAGCCGACCATCCGGTGCCGTTCCAGTACGTCCACGCGCCTTTCACGCCGTCGCGGTTCTGCGCGCGGGCGAGGTACGCCGAGCGCACTCCACCCGGATCGGCGATGCCGTAGATGTACGTGGTGCCGCGTTCCTCCAGCGTCCACGAACCCCAGTTGATCCCGGTCGCCGACGGCAGGTCGGTGATGGACTCCAGTTGCAGGGTCTGGCCGTCGAGGGTGGCAAGGCGGTTCGCGGTCCATGCGAAGTCCCACTGGCCGCTGCCGGTGCGCCCGAACTGCAGCAGCGGCACCTGCACGGTACCGTCGCGTCCGGGTGTGGGGTCGCCGATCCAGTACCACTTCCCGTCGGCTTCGGGCGGGATGATGGCGGCCGGCTCCTCCGGGGTACCTCCCGTGACGGTCGTCATGCCGCCGCGGCGGTCCTGCACCACCACGGAGTTGTTCACGAACGGGGAGTCGGAGGGCCGTGAGCCGTCGGGGTTCACGGTGCCGAGGAACGTGTCAGAGAAGAACCATCCTGTCTTCCCCTTTCCGAGTGGCAGGGAGTACGTGCTGTCGCCGCCGGTCCACGCGCCGCCGGTGTTCCCGTAGGTGGTGAACTGGTCGGTGAGGCCCTGATCCACGTTCGCCGTGGCGGTGAGCGTCTTGTCGACCAGCGAGCATTGGCCGGGTCCGTGTCCTCCGCCGCCGTGGTTCCCTCCGGTCGGGACAGCTGCGGTGGCCGGGGCGGCGAACAGCGCGCCGGCGCAGAGGGATGCCGCGGCGAGGGTCGCCGCGATGGTGCGTCTTCTCATGTCGATCACTCCTTCGTGTTCGGGTGGTGCTCTCGTGTTCGGGTGACGCTCTCGTGTTCGGTTGATCCTCTGTCGTGCAGGTCAGCGGCCCGGGGTGGGGGTGATTCCTCCGGAGGAGTCGATGTCGTAGGTACGGGTGCCGACGCGAAGGCCGCGCAAGGTTGCACCGGGGTCGAGGGCGGCGACGCATCCGGCCGCCCGCACGGTGCCGTCGGCGGCGACCGATACGCCGAACAGGGCTTCGATCACGAGCTCGATCCAGGCCCCGGACGAGGAACACGACCAGTCGATGATGTACGGCAGCTGCGGTGGGGCTTTGCGGGCTCCGCCGTTGATGCCGGGCACGGCCTCCTCGACGAAGTGCGCCTGACCCATCGGCCCTTGATTCGCCGTGCGGGAGAGACCTTCGATCCAGCTGGTCAGTACTTCGGGGGCGCCGAGTGCGGCGAGCGCACGTCCGGCGTCGGCGGGCCAGGCAGGGTAGGCGCCGTTCCACTGGTGGTCGGGCCGCGGGCTGTAGCTGGCGTCGGGGTCCCAGGGTGAGAGTGCGCGCATCCAGTTGTCGGTCTGCAGCTCGCGCTGGAAGAACCCGACCATCTCGTCGCGGATTCCCGGGGCGAGGTCGTCGGCGATCGTGGTGCCGACCACGCTGAAGTCGTAGCAGTGCCGCACGGGCAGCTGCGTGCCGTCGGGCTGTCCTGCCGCGAAGACACCGGTGCCGGGGAGATAGCGCTCGATCACGGCCGGGAGCAGCGCCTCGGCCTCGGCGCGCAGCGCGCTCGCCGCGGTCTCGTCGCCTCGCAGGTCGGCCAGGTCGGCGGCGGTGCGCATGCTCCACACGTTCGCGGCGTTGAGGCTCGCCACCTCGTGCGTGTACGAGCTCACGCACTCCAGCAGGTTGTCGATCTCGCCGTAGTCGGCCAGGGGCGTATCGCGGCGGAGTTCCTTCCAGGCGGTCGCCCACTGCCGCACCGACGCGGCCACGGTGTGGTCGCCGACGAGCTCGTCGAGGAACGCGACGTCACCCGTGAAGCGCACGTAGTCGTGCACGAGCCGCGTCATGGCGTAGTCGTTCACGGAGTACCAGCGGCCGACCGGGCCTCCGGTGAGGGACGACGTGCCGAAGTGCGAGTGGATGTCGAGGGAGATCCAGTGCCGCACCTGGGTGCGCATCTCGTCGGGGTCGAGCAGGGCGTGGCTCACCGAGCTGAGGCTGTAGTCCCAGATGAACGTGGTGGTGCCCCAGTAGTTGGGCATGAGCGTGTCGTACGAACGCCCGAGCACGTTGCCGGCGAAGTCGCGGCGGAACCAGATCACGCCCAGCGCCGCCCACCAGTACAGGCGACGCAGGGGTGCGGAGGCGGTGTCGAGCACGGGCAGTGCGCCGGAGAACTCGGTGTCGCTCGGGTCGAACGCGGCGCGGAGCTGTCGGTCCCAGAACTCTTCGGCTGCGGCCACGACGGCGGGGATGTCGGCGGCGACGTCGGCCCAGGTGGCCTTCGCGTCGGATTCGTCGAGGCCGATCGCCTGCACGAAGCCGGTGCGCGCGGTTCCGCCGGCGGGCAGGGTCAGCGTGGTCGCGAGCTCGCCGCCGCGACCGTTGCCGCCGATCCCGGTGTCGAATGCATCGGTGTCGAATGCATCGGGCAGGTCGGCCACACCGCTGAGGGCCGCGGTTCCGCCGACCAGCCCCTGTACGCTCCAGGCCGCGGCATCGGTCGAACCGAACACGAGGCACCCGCCGTCGACGGTCGCGGTGTCGCGTTCCGACGGAGACTCCGCGTCGAGCCAGGCCTCGGTCGACCGGGTCACGCGGGCCGCGGACGAGAGGCCGATCCGCACCTCACGCTCCTCGGCACCGGAGCTACGCACCGCGATATCGATCGCCACCGCTGTCTTCCCCGGCACGCACACGGTCGTGGTCTCGATCTCGAGCTCCCCCACGCTCGCGCGCCGCACCACCCGGTCGGGCCGCCACTCGTGTGTGACGGGCACACCGTACGAGGCGAACAGGCGGCCGTCGACGAACAGCACGGCGGTCTGCGTGAGTCCCTGCGACACGGGCGGGAACTGCACGGCGCTGAGCGCGGTCAGGTCGTGGTCCACGCGCACGGTACCGAGCATGTTCGTGAGGCCCGTGGGCGCGATCATGTCGTCGTAGTGATGCGTGACCGCATCGGCGACCAGATCCTCGACGGTGGGGATGAGGGGATTCATGATGCCTTTCGAGGCGGAGTGAGGGTCAGTACTGCCCGAGCGCGAGGCCCTTGGCGAAGAACCGCTGGGTGCACAGGAACAGCACCACGGTGGGGAGCGAGACGAGCACGGCCGCGGCCAGCACGACCGACATCTGCGCGCCGCCGTAGGTGCTCTGCATGCCCGACAGCGTGGTGATGATGGGGCGGATGTCGTCGGACTGGCTGAGTGTGAGTCCGAGCAGCAGGTCGTTCCACACGAACGTGGCCTGCAGGATGAAGATCGCGACCAGCGCGCTCGACGCCATCGGCAGGTACAGACGCACGAAGATGCGCCAGGTCGTGGCACCGTCGAGCACCGCGGCCTCGAACACGTTGTGTGCGACGCCTGTGAAGAAGTTGCGCATCACGAACGCCGAGAACGGGATCGAGATCACCGTGTAGATCATGATCATGCCGACGCGGGTGTCGAACAGCCCGGTGCGCGAGTAGGCGTCGAACAGGGGCAGCAGCACCATCTGCAGCGGGAAGACCGTGCCGCCGAAGATCACGACGAACCACAGGAATCCGCGCTTGAGGCGCAGGGCCACGATCGCGAAGCCGGCCGCGGCGCCCACGAGCACGGCGATGGTCGGCGACACGATCGAGTAGATGAGCGTGCTGACGATGCTGTCGCCGATGCCGGAGAGCTCGAGCGCCTGACCGAAGTTCTCGAACAGGTGGAAGTCGGTGGGGAGCCACGACTCCTTCGAGGTGAAGGTGGTCGGGTCCTTCATCGCGTTCACGACGAGCAGGTAGGCGGGCAGCAGCCACACGATCCCGAGGACGACGAGCACGGCGGTGCGGATGATCTTCGACATCACATCTCCTTCTTCGGGGAGAGCTGCTGGCGCAGGTACAGCACCGAGGCGACCAGGGTGATCACCGTGAGGAACACGGCGATCGCCGAGCCGAGTCCGTAGTCGCTGTTCACGAACGTCTCCTTGTACATCGTCAGCGCGAGGGTCTCCGAGACGGTGCCCGGTCCGCCCTTGGTCATGCCCCACACGATGTCGAACGTCTTCAGGCTCGCGACGATCGAGAGTCCGACGACCACGGCGGTCAGCGGACGCAGCATGGGCCACAGGATGCTGGTGAACAGGCGGATCCCACCGGCGCCGTCGATGCGCGCGGCCTCGAGCGGCTCTTTGGGGATGGCCTGCAGGCCGATCGTGAACAGCAGGGCGTTCACGCCGACGCCCTGCCACGACGACGCGATGATCATGACGACCGTGTTCAGTGGAGCATCCAGCAGCCACCGAGGCGGGTCGGTGACCCCGAACGCCGCGAGCGCCTGGTCGAGCGCGCCGCCGGAGGAGAGGATGAACGACCACACCACGCCGACGCCGATGCCGGACAGAGCGTAGGGGATGAGGAACGGAAGGCGCAGCCAGATCCCGCCACCGAGGTTCCAAGTGAGCAGCGCGATCGCCAGGCCGATGCCTACCGGGATGATCAGGGTGCCGATCACCCAGAGCACGGTGTTCATCGCCGAGCCCACGAAGTCGCCGTCGGTGAACATCTCGACGTAGTTGTCGAGCCCGATCCACTTCGGGCTGCCGAGGCCGTTGTACTTCGTGAAGCTGAGGAACACCGTCCACAGCAGCGGGAGATAGAGCAGGACCGCGACCAGGATCACGCCCGGGGCGATGAAGCCCCGGGCGGACCACTGGTAGGGCGTCTTCTGATGCGCCATCCGCCCGCTTACTCCTGCTCTGCCCAGTACTTGTCAGCCGTGGCCTGGATCTTCTCCAGGAACGGCATCGGGTCGCCGGGGTTGGCGTTGAATGCGCCGAACTGCTCGATCGCGGTGGTCACGATCTCGGTGGGCATGGCCTCGAAGAACCGGTCGTAGAGCATGTAGTCGTCGCCGGCGATCTGCTCGCCGATCTCGGCCAGCGCGGGGTCGGAGACCTTCGCCTTCGGGTTGAAGGCGACGTCACCGTGCGCGTCGTTCCACGCGGTCTGCGCGTCGGGCGACATCCACCATTCGGCGTAGGCCAGGCCGAGGTCGCGCTGCTTCGAGTTCTCGGCGGTGCAGATCGGGCCCGACTCCACGGCCACCGGTGTGGCATCGAGGTCGTTGCTGACCGCGGGGATCGCGAACATGCCGTAGTCGTCGGTGGTCATGCCGGCGCCTTCGAGGTTGCCGGCGAAGAACGTGCCGAAGTTGATCATGGCGTAGTCGCCCTGCTTGAGGCCGACCGCGGGGTCGGTCGTGCTGCCCGCGTCGCTGAACCAGCCCGCCTTCTGCTCGTCGAGCCAGACGTTCATGATGTCGACGATCTCGGGGTCGGTGTACTTCACGTCGCCCGTGGTGAGTCCGGCGTACAGGTCGGGGTCGGTGGAGGCGACCAGGTGCTGGAACCACTGGAAGGTGAACAGCACGCTGGTCTGGTAGTACGGGGTGACTCCCGCGTCCTTGAGCGTCTCGGCGGCGGTGTTCAGCTCGTCCCAGGTCGTCGGCACCTCGATGCCGTTGTCGGCGAAGGCGGCCTTGTTGTAGAACATGATCCAGTAGGCGATGTTCATCGGCACGCAGTACTGCTTGCCGTCGAAGGTGTAGCTGTCGCGCAGGTCTTCGCTCACCCAGCCCTCGTCGACCGCTTTGGACCAGATGTCGGTGGTCTCGGCGACCAGACCCTCGTCTACGAGCTGCTTGAGCGACTCGCCGGTGTGCCAGGTGAACAGGCCCGGCGACTTGTCGGTGCGGAACGACTGCTTGATGAAGGCGTCGTACTGGTTGGCGTCGGAGTAGCCCGTGGTCTTCAGGGTGATGTCGACGGCATCGCCGCTGACCTCGTTGAGCGATTCGAAGTCGGGCTTCCACGCCGCTTTGTCGGTGTAGAAGTCGAGCGTGCCGGTGACCTCGCCCTCCCCGCCGGATCCGGAGTCGCCGGAGCATCCGGCCAGTGCCAGGGTGCCGAGGAGGAGACCGGCCGCGGCGGCGGCGATCGTGCGTCGCGAAATCATTCTGAACTCCCTTGTTCGTGTTTCTCGGGTGTGCGGTGTGTGTCGGGTGTGCGGTTTCTCGGGTGCGGGTGCGGGTGCGGGTGCGGGTGATCGTCGGATGTGGTGTCTTCAGCTGTCGCTCGAGCGCGAGCCGCGCACGTAGGCCTTGACGGTCGCGAAGCGCGGGCTGCGCGAGTTCTCGGTGCGCCGGATGCGGTAGGACCCGACGGCGGCCGGGACGATGAACGTCTCGGCGTAATGGATCACGAAGGGCGCGAAGGCGTCGGTCGGGCTGACCACCTCGACCTCATCGCCCTCCACGAGGTTGAGCACGTTCACGGTGCCCTCGGTGTCGTGGTCGGCGGTCTGGGTGAACCAGTGGCGACGCACCTCGATGAACTCGAGCTCGTGCAGACCGGTGCTCTCCTCGATCACGTCGCCGTCGGTGCGGATGGTCTCGACCTGGTCGATGAGGTTGTCGCCGACCCAGGTGGTGTCGCGGTCCCACTGGATGTTGTTGGCTCCGTGGTCGAGGTGCACGGGTCGGGGGATCCCGTCGAGGCCGACCCGGCCCCAGTCCCAGAGCTTGAAGGTGAAGATGAACGGCGTCGCCGAGATCTCCAGCACCATCGAGTTCGCGCCGGAGCAGTGCACGGTTCCGGCGGGGATCGCGAAGTGGTCGTGCTTGCGGGCCGGGAACGAGTTGACGTACTTCTCGGCGGGGAACGGGTGCTCTCCGTCCTGGGCCGTCGACAGTTCCTGGAGCATCTCGGCGGGATCGATGCCCTCCTTGGTGCCGAGGTACACCACCGCGTCGTCGCCGACATCGAGCATGTAGTAGCTCTCGTCCTGCGTGTAGTGCATGCCGAACGTGTTCTGGATGTAGTCGGTGAGCGGGTGCACCTGCAGGCTGAGGTTGCCGCCGTCCATGGTGTCGAGGAAGTCGAAGCGGATCGGGAATTCGGCGCCGAATCGCGAGAACGTCTTCGCACCCAGCAGGTCGACCGGGCGGCTGAAGACGAGGTCCAGGGCGGGGATCTCGATCACGCCGCCCTCTCCCTCCAACAGCAGCGAGTTCTCCTCGGGGACGCAGTCGAAGCACCAGGCGTAGTTGTCCTTCGAGGGGTCGAGACCGATGAGGTTCTTCATCCACTGTCCGCCCCACACGCCGGGGTCGAAGAAGGGGACGACGCGGAACGGGCGACGCGCGGCATCCTTCAGGGCCAGGCGGAAGGCGGCTCCCGTGATCATCCCCGCCTCCGGCGAATCCGGATGCTGCTCGGCCGGCGAGATCGCATTGCCGTCGAGCACGAAGTCGACCGTGTCGAAAAGGGCGCGCTTGTGACGGTCGGCGGTGCGCCATTCCACGAAGAAGCCGCGCTTGTACTTGCGGAGGTTGTCTTCCGAGGCGTTGTCGGCGCGCCAGTTGGTCGCACCCTTGCGCTGGCGCAGCTGGATCTCCCAGCGGGCCATGTCGACGAGCACCGTCACGGCGTCGCCCGCCAGGCGCGGGGAGAGCAGGGCCGCGCCCCAGCCGAGCACCACGGTGGGGTTCTCGACGATGGTGTCGGCGAGGGCGTCGAGCTTCGCGGCGTCGTAGAAGTCGGTGAGGGCGAAGTGGCTCATGACACCGAAGACGCGGTCGTCGGTGAGGTTCGGGGCGATCAGCTGCTCGACCTCGGCGACCGGCCGCGCGGCGGTCTCGACATCGACGACCGCCCACTCCGGCAGCGCCTGGCGCACCTGGGTGGTGAGGGCCTCGACGTCGACGCCCGGGTACGTGTCGATCAGCAGCACGGGAGCGGTGCCGGTCACCCGGGCGCAGGCTTCGGCGAGCTCGGCCGCTGCTGTCCAGCCGTCCGCGCCGCGGAGGATGCGCTCGCCGTCGGGCAGCGCCACGGTGGGCTGGGTGTCGTAGCGACCTCGGGTGGTGTGCCCTTCATGCATGTCGCTGATCGGGGTGGTCACTGTTCCTCCTGCGGGATGGCGGTGTGGGTGGTGGCGGTGTGGGCGGTGGCGGTGGTGTGGGCGGTCGTCCCGTTGATCAGGGCGCTGAGTCCACGGACGACGGAGAGTTCGGGCTCGGGCGGGACGACGAAGCGCGGCGGGGTCAGCGATGCCCACAGGTGCTCGCGCACGAAGTCCTCGATCGGTGCGCGCACGGCGTCGCCCGCGCGCAGGATGCCGCCCGAGAGGATCACGACGGCGGGGTCGTAGGAGTGCACGAGCGAGGTGACGACGGCTCCCCAGACGT
The DNA here is from genome assembly GCF_052115285.1 of Microbacterium sp. 2RAF4. NCBI lineage: Bacteria > Bacillati > Actinomycetota > Actinomycetes > Micrococcales > Microbacteriaceae > Microbacterium > Microbacterium sp. 2RAF4. Next base: position 1,857,399 of record NZ_JBFRGI010000002.1, read on the forward strand.
GCAGGAAGCGGTCGCGCAGGTCGGAGTCGGCGTCCGGGGTGAACACCTGCGCCATGGAGACGTGCTCGGGGAGTGCCCTGGTGCTCGCCAGCGCTTCGCCGCAGCCGATGTTCCCGCACGGGCAGGTGGGACCGTCGATGTCGACGGTGAGGTGTCCGCCCAGGATCCCGGCGTGGCCGGTGCGTCCGCGCAGGGGCGATCCGTCGATCATCGCCGCGGTCCCGATGCCGGTGCCGAGGGTGACCAGCACAGCGTCGCGTTCACCGGCCGCGCTGCCCGAGGAGGTCTCGCCGATCAGCGCCGCGCGCGCATCGTTCTCGACGACGGACGGCAGGTCGAACTCGGTGCGCGCCCAGGCGTGCAGGTCGACGTCTTCGAGGAAGTCGTACTTGGCGTTGGCGTGCAGCATCCGGTCACTGCGGAGGTCGACCACGCCAGGGACCGCGATGCCCACGGCGTCCGCGGCACGGCCGGTCTGGTCGAGCAGCGCTCGGGCATGGGCGGCGGCCTTCTCGAGGTCGGCGGCGGTGCCGCCCACAGGGATGCTGCGCGAGCCGATGACATGGCTGCCGTCGATGAGGGCGATCTTGATCTCGGTGCCTCCGAAATCGATGCACAGCTCCATCCGGCCTCCTCGTCGATGATTGGTAACGTTATCAACGCGGGGGTGAGGTGTCAACACGTTGCGTACGCCCCGCCCAGGCCGCTTCACTTGCATGATCGGCGGACGGATGCATGAGCCGCGGCGCGGAATGTTCATGCATTCGGGGGTGGGTCATGCATGTGAGCCGGGAAGCAGGAGTGCGGTGGGGAACCGCGCCCGTGCCCGTGCGCGTCAGCGCACGCCGCGCAGTGACACGGGCAGTTCGAGCTCGCGGTGCTCCCTGTCGCGCTCGCCGCCGTCAAGCCGGTCCAGCAGCAGACGGGTGGCGGTGCGGCCGAGTTCGCGGGGGTCGTGGTCGATCACGCTGATCGGCACGGGGGAGAGCTCGGCGAGCTCGAAGTCGTCGAAGCTCACGATCTCGGGGAAGTCCGACACGGCCCGTGACCCGGCGTTGAGCTGGGCGTTGATCTCCTTGAGCGCACCGATCGCGTTGCGGTTGTTGGCACAGAAGATCGCGGTGGGCGGATGCGACGCGGCGAGGAGTGTGCGCGTCGCCTCGCGCGCTTGATCGACGGTCTGCTGGTTCGTGGCGACGAGGTGCGGGTCGACGGCGAGGCCCCGCTCCTGCATCGCGCGGACGAAGCCCGCGTATCGGCGCTCGCCGGTGAAGATCGACAGGGCGTTGCCGAGGTAGCCGATCCGGGTGTGTCCGCGATCGATGAGCGTCGTCGTCCCGCTGTGGGCGCCTTCGTCGTCGGCGAGCACGACGCTGTCGACGGCGAGTCCTTCGATGCGTCGAGAGGCGAGTACGACGGGCACGCCCTGGTTCTGCGAATGCGCGAGGTGCGCGGAGGTCGTGCCGGCGGGGACGACGATCAGCCCGTCGACGCGGCGACCGAGGAAGTCGCCGACGAGGTCGGCTTCGCGGGCAGGGTCCTCCGAGGTGTTGCCGAGCAGGATGCGGCGACCGGTGAGGGCGGCCTCCTCCTCGACGCCGAGCGCGAAGGTGGAGTAATAGGGGTTCGCGATGTTCGTGATCGCGACGCCGATGAGGCCGCTCGAGTGTCCTGGACGGATGCTGCGTGCGTTCTCATTGCGGTGGTAGCCGAGTTCGGCCACGGCCTCCATCACGCGCTGCTGCACGTCGGGTTTGACGTTGAGTCCGCCGGAGAGCGTGCGGGAGACGGTCATGGGGCTGACGCCGGCTCTGGTCGCGACTTCCTTGACGGTCGGGCGGCGCGCTGGTTCGCTCATCACTGCCCTCCGAATGTGGTGCCGTCGATCAAGGGAACGTTACCAGCGAGGTCGAGATCCCGGGGTGCCACCGCGGCGGTCCGAGCCGACGTGCGTGAACAACTCCGGAAGAATCCTGCCGACAAGGTCGATTCGGGGTCGTTCGAACCGGAACCGGCACGATCTTGAGGAGTTGTGCACACTCCCGGAGGGGACATTCCTGCCGATCGCGGGACTGGCGCCTCGGGCAGCGGGCCTCAGCCCGCCGTCACGGTGGGAAACCCGAGATGCGAGGGAGCAGCGCCGTCCGTAGATTGGTCGGGCCCGTTGCGAATGGAGTCTCCCGTGTCCGACATCTGCGCCCCGCGCCCGTCCTGTACCGACGCCGTCGGCTGAGTCGACGGAACCCCCATGACCTCCGCCTCCCCGTCGCATCCGTTCGATGCCCGCACCCGTCTGTTCCTCGACCGGCCGCAGAGCCGCAAGTGGAGTCTGCACCCAGGACGCATCGGCGCCTGGGTGGCGGAGATGGACTTCGGGGTCGCGCCCGAGATCGCGGAGGCGTTGCATCGCGCGATCGACGACGAGAACCTGGGATACCTCTCCCCTCCGCAGGCCGCTGAACTCGGTGAGGCGACGTCCGAATGGATGCGAGAGGAGTACGGCTGGGCGGTCGATCCCGAGCGCGTGCATCCGGTCTCGGATGTGATGGCGGCCCTTGGTGTCGCGGTGCAGGAATATGCGCCAGCGGGTTCGCCCGTGATCGTGCCCACCCCCGCGTACATGCCGTTCCTGACATACCTGCCAGCGATCGGGCATCCGGTGATCGAGGTCCCCGGCGTCGAGGTCGAGGGGCGCTGGCAGCACGACCTGCACCGCATCGACGAGGCATTCGCCGCCGGGGCGCGGACGCTCGTGCTCTGCAATCCGCACAACCCGACCGGCACGATCGTCGGGCGGGATGAGCTGGAGGCGATCGCAGAGATCGTCGAGCGGCACGGCGGGCGGGTGTTCGCGGATGAGATCCACGCCCCGCTGCGATACGACGGTGCGCCGTTCGTGCCGTACGCGTCGGTGTCGGAGGCGACGGCCGCGCACACGGTGACGGGCACGAGTGCTTCGAAGGCCTGGAACATCCCTGGACTGAAGACGGCGCAGTTGATCACCTCGAACGAGGCCGACCAGCAGCTGTACAAGCGGTTCGGGTTCGCGGTGCAGCACGGTGCGGCCACGCTGGGCGTGGTGGCCTCGACGGCGGCGTATCGGTCGGGTAAGCCGTGGCTGACGGAGGTGATCGAGTACCTCGACGGTTCGCGGCGGCAGCTGGCGACACTGGTGGAGGAGCACCTGCCTGGAGCCGTGTATCGCGTGCCCGAGGCGACATACATCGGGTGGATCGACACCTCGGCGCTCGGGATACCGGGTCCGCCGGCCGAGTTCTTCCGCGAGCAGGCCGGGGTCGTGCTGACCGAGGGGCGGCTGCTCGGGCGTGGTGCCGAGGGGCATGTGCGGGTGGTCTTCGCGACACCCCGTCCGATCCTGGAAGAGGCGTTCGCGGAGATGGGCGAGGCCGTGCGTCGGGCGGGTCTTCTGGTCTGAACCGATCTCGCTCGGGCGATGGGGTGGAAGCTGTCAAGCCCCTCTGTGGTGTCGGTGGTCTGACGTAGAAAGGATGCGAGAGAAGGGATCCCGCCATGGCTGCAGGCGACATCGAGACGTTCCACCGCAACGGCATCTGGTTCAACCGCATCGAGGGCGAATCGCAGACGTTGGGGAGCAGCTTCATGAGCGAGGCCGAGGCGGTAAAGGTCGGTCGCAGCGCGGCTGTCGCGCGTCAGGTCGAGCACACGGTGCGCGACGAAGAGGGCCCGTCGACCGACTCCTCTCCCTATGACCTGCACCCGCGCGAGCTGATCGGCCGATGACCGCGGCGGACTCCGACCCGCCCGCTCGGCCTCCGCGTCGGATGATGTTGCAGGCGTGCGTGAACGGCGCTCGTGATGCGGTCGAGCACCCGTGGTTGAGTGTGGATGCTTCGGTCGTGGCCGACGATGCCGCGCGTGCTGTGGTGGCGGGGGCGCACGAGGTCCATGTGCACCCGAAGGACGAGGCCGGTCGCGACAGTCTCGCTGCCGACGACGTCGCTCGCTGGGTGGCGGCGGTGCGCTCCGCGAGCCCCGGTGTGCCGGTCGGCGTGACGACGGGAGCGTGGGCCGAACCCGACGTCGAGCGCCGCCTCGCCGCCATCGAAGCGTGGACGGAACTGCCCGACCACGCCTCGGTCAACTGGCACGAGGCCGGTGCTGACGAGGTGGCAGCACTGCTCCTGAAGCGTGGCGTCGCGGTCGAGGCCGGGCTCTGGGACGCGGCCGGCTTCGAGGTGTGGAAGCGGTCGCCTGTGCGTGGCCAGTGCCTGCGGGTGCTGATCGAGCTCCCCGACGAGCCGGCCGAGGTGCTGCGGGATCATGCCGAGGGGATGATCGCCCACGTTCAGCTCGAGGAGCCCGACCTGCCGATCCTGCTGCACGGCGAGGAGGGTTCGACCTGGCCGGTGTTCGACCTCGCCGTCGAGTTCGAACTGGCCTCGCGCATCGGCCTGGAAGACACGCTGCTGCTCCCCGACGGAGCGACCGCTCCGGGGAATGCGGCGCTGGTGCGGGCGGCCGTGGCGCGGATGCGGGGAGTCTGACCGGGCGGGTGCGTGGGGTGCGGCATCCTGGGGCGATGTTCTCCGACTCGCTCGTACCCTTCCTTCTCATGAACCTCGCGTTCATCCTCATCGGAATCCTGATCACCTGGTTGGTGATCTACTCAGCCGTGCGCGCGGCACTGACCTCGCACCGTCAGGCGATGGCGCGGGACGGTCGGCCCGGTCAGGTGTGACCGGGGTGATCCGCGAGGGCGACCCGATCAAGACGAGGTCGTCGAGGTCGGATGGTTCACGCACGCCGAGATCGCCACGTTGCCGCATCCGGTGTGGGTCGACCGGATGTTGGCAGGTGTCGACTAGGGCGTGCCACTAGAAGCGGTCTGTCGGAAGCAGGTCCGCGAGACCTTCCCGTCCTGCGGTGGTGAGACGCACAGCGCGGGTGCTGGACGGAACGTGTTCGATCCATGCCTTCTCCTTGAACGTCGCGAGGAGCATTTCTGCGGCGAGCCCGCCCAGGTGTTCTCGTCGTTCCGTCCAGTCAAGGCAGGGACGAGTGAGAGTGCGCTTCGGATGCTCCGGCAGGTCGATACCGAGAGAGGCCAGCCAGGCCCGCCCCGGCGGGGTGAGCGAGAAGTCTGACTCGATGAAGCCCTTCGCACGCATGCCGTCGGTGAGTGCGATGCCGAGTCTGCCCGCGAGGTGGCGATAACAGGTACGAGCCTCCCTGATGGCGCGGTCACGGTGTTGGGCGTCGAGTGACTGCTTGGCAGGCCGGACGCGACCCGAGAATGCTGCGAGTGACTCGACCAGTTCAGCGGCGGGGGTGCCGGCGAGCCGGAGGTAGCGGTGCCGTCCCTGCCGCACTTCCTCGACCAGCCCGGCGTCCAGCAGCCTGTCGGCGTGCTCGCTCGCTGAGGACCGGGCGATGGCGGCGGTCTTGGACAGTTCGGTGAGCGTCCATGCCTTTCCGTCGAGCATGAGGAGAAGCATCGACGCGCGGGCGTCGTTGGCGAAGACGGCGGCCGTCGCCGCCAGTTCCGGCCTACTCGTTCCTTTCATTGCAAGAACTTTATCGCCGGCACTGTTCGGTCCAGCCCGAACCGTTCCCGCCACAGACTGGACCTCATGGACCCGACTCTGGCGATCGAACCCTCCGTGTTCTATTTCGGGACCCCCGTGGCCCTGCTCACGACGTTGATGCCGGGAGGCGAAACGGCGAACATCACTCCCATCTCCTCAGCCTGGGCTCTGGACGACACCTACGTCTTGGGGTTGAGTAATTCGGGCCGGGCGATGCGCAATCTCCGCGAGAGCGGTGAGCTGGTCATCAATCTGCCCGACGCCACGCTGTGGGAATCGATAGAGAGAATCGCCGACACCACGGGGGTTGCTGAAGTCCCGCCCCACAAGCGGGAGAAGTACAGGTATGAGCCGGACAAGTGGACGCTCGGCAGGTTCACTCCACGGCCGAGCGGGGAGGTTCTGCCCCCGCGGATCGCCGAGTGCCCCGTTCAGATGGAGGCTCGGGTCACGAACATGACGCCGTTGGGTGAGGACGGAGACGCCACCATCGTCCACGCGAAGGTCCTACGCACGCATGTGCATCAGGCGCTCGCGGTGCCGGGAACCTCACACGTCGACTTGGACGCCTGGAAGCCGGTGTACTACACGTTCCGGCATTACTTCTCGCAAGGCGAGAGGGTCGGGGTCAGCTTTCGCGCGGAACAGTGAATCGTTCGGTCCTGAATGAAGACAGGTCGTGCGGATTGCCCTAGGCCGATTCAACGGCTTCCGCCCCAGCCCGGCCAGTCGGGCCGGTCGACGATGCAGAAGCGATTGCCCTCGGGATCTTCCATGATCACGTAATCGGCGTCGGCCGGACGTCCGTCCCAGTGCACTTCGCGCGCACCCAGCTGCGTGAGCCTCTGGATTTCGGCGCTCTGATCCTCGGCGTAGATGTCGAGGTGGATGCGCGGAGGCAGCACCCGCTCGGAGTGGTGGGCATCGAGGGCGATGCAGGGAGCGTCGGCATCGTGCGGCTTCAACACGACCCAGTCGTCGTCCGCCGGGTCGCGTTCGACGTAGTCGAGGGCTGCCTTCCAGAACGTGGACTGCGCGGGGAGGTCCGTCACACGGATCACGATCGACACGAGCTTCAGCATGACGTCGAGTGTAGGTCGCGGGCGTCGGCGCGGATACGGCCACGTCGCAGGGAACACGCGAAACGCCCCCGCCGTTCGGGTCGGCGGGGGCGTTTCGCGGGTGCGGCTTACTGCACCGACCATCCGCCATCGGAGGCGAGGATGGCGCCGTTGATGTTCACGGCGTCGTCCGACAGCAGGAACGTGATCGAGGCGGCAAGGTGCTCGGCGGTCGCGACGGTCGGGATCGCCTGCTGGAACGGAGCCAGGCGGCCGGAGCCGTACTCCGACATGTTCGGGGGCATCGGGATGCCGGTGGCGACTCCGCCCGGGGCGACGGAGTTCACGCGGATGCCCTTCGGCCCATACATGAACGCCGCGGACTTGGTGACGCCGATGATGCCGTGCTTGCTGGCCGTGTAGGCGTTGCCCGAGGCGTTGCCGCGCAGGCCCGCTTCGCTCGAGACGTTGAGGATCGCGCCGCGACCGGCCGCTTCCATCACGGGGATGACCGCGCGCATGAGCTTGAACGGAGCGGTCAGGTTGATCGCGATGACGCGGTCCCAGACGGCATCCGGGGTCTCGCCCGCGGGAGAGAAGTCGTCGTTGATGCCGGCGACGTTCGCGAGGCCGTCGATGCGGTCGCCCGCGGCGGCGAGCACGGCGTCGATAGCGTCCTGCTTGGTGAGGTCGCCCGCGACCGTGACGATGTCGGCATCCGGGAGCTCGGCCTTGAGGGCGTCGAGCTTCTCGGCGGCGATGTCGCTCGCGATCACACGTCCGCCTTCCCGGGCGATGCGCGAGGCGGTGGCCTTGCCGATGCCGGATGCGGCGCCCGTGACGATGACGGTCTTGCCGGCGAAGCGGCCGGAGGTGACCTTCTCGGTCCAGCCCTCGGAGTCGTCGGCCTCGGGGATCTCACCGTTGTTCGCGGCGCGCACGAGGTCGTCGACGACGGACTGCGGGAGCTGGCCCTGACTCATGGCGACGAGCTGCTGCAGGGGGAGTCCGAGCACGGGGGTGAGGAGCTCGGGGTCGGCGCCCGTCTTCTCGAAGAGTCCGCGGATGAGGGGCCCGCCGGTGGGGTCGTTCATCCAGTCGCCGATGGTGGAGTGTGCGGTGAGGGCCATGCTCGTTCTCCTTGCTCGGGTGCCGTTGTAGTTTCGCAACGGTGCGTCTACTTATGATCCAGTGTACGCCTGAGTACGGTGGATGGGTGCCTCGTCCTCGCAGTGAGAAAGCCCGCCAGTCCGTGCTGGACGCAATGCGGCGCGCGCTCGCCGCGGACGGGTACGAGGCCGTGACGATCGAAGGTCTCGCGGCTGAGGCGGAGGTGTCGAAGCAGACGATCTACCGATGGTGGCCGTCGAAGGCCGCGATCCTCGGGGAGGCGCTGCTCGAGGGAACGGTTCCCGGGTCGGATGTCGTCGTGCCGATGACGGACGACCTCGGCGCGGACCTGCGCGCATGGTTCACGGCGGTGTCCGCGGGGCTGGCCCGGCCCGAGGGTGTGTCGCTGGCGAGGGCGCTGATCGAGGTGACGGCGGCTGATCCCGAGCTGGGCCTCGTGTTGAACGAGCGGCTCGCGGCGCCGATCCGGGAGTGGGTGTCGGAGCGGGTGTCGCGCGGACGGGCTGCGGGGGATGTGCGGGCGGATGTGGATGCGGGGGCGATCGCGGATCAGTTCATCGCGATGGCGTCGTACTCCGCGCTGATCGGGCACCCGTTGAGCGCGGGGCGGGTAGATGAGACCGTGGTGCGGTTGCTGCGGGGGATCGTTGCGTGACTAGTCCGTGGCAGGGGTGAACCGGAGCACTTTCGTCTCACGCCTGCGGAACCCGACGGACTCGTACAACCGCAGCGCGGATTCTCGGGATGGGCGGGATGTGAGGTCGAGCGTCCGGAGTCCGCGCTGTTGCGCGAGCTGCGTCATGTGCTCCAGGAGGAGCCGCGCGATGCCGCGCCCGCGAACCGCCTGGTCGACCACGACGTCTTCGACATGGCCGCGCAGTCCGGTCAGGGAAGGTGCGGTCACGAGAGTCGCGGTGCCGACGATGCGCCCAGAGTCACGTGCAACCAAAAGCTCCGTCGCCTCGTGCGCGATGACCGCCTCGGTTCGAGCGCGATCGAATGCTGCGGACGAGGAGAGCTGTACCAGGAGCGATGCGATTGCTTCGGCGTCCGCGTCCGTGAGAGCGTGCAGCGATTCGATCGTCGGGGTCGACTGGTTCATCTCGGTACCGTAGCCCGATTCGGGGCGGATCGCCGCGCCACGAACGGTGTGCGGGCAGGGGATGGCCCCGCCACCCTGACGGGTAGCGGGGCCGAATCAGCTGAGCTGTAGTCCCCTAGTCACTCCTTTCGGAAGACAATGCTCCCGAAGCCGACGAGCATGAGACATGCGCCAAACAGACCAGTCAGAGCAGCAGGTGCGAGGTTTCCAGTCGTGTGCTCCGCGTCTGAGATGTAACCCTCAGCAATCGCCATGACGATGGCGAGGATGATGACGCCGGCACCGACGAATCCTATGCCGGCCATTGCTCGTCTCGTTCGTTGCTTCACAATCGCTCCTACGGGTTGCATCCTGCGGCCAAGACGTCGCTGTACCTTACGTCAGGCCGCCAAGCGTCGAGGTTCCAGGGCGACTTGAAAGGGGCGATGTCGACGTGGCACCGAAGCTGGTTATAGAACTTGTTGCCCTCGTAATGCGCACTCACCCAGAGCTTGTATTCCGCCCACCAGTTGGAGAACGGCGTGATCGCCCAGCCGGAGCGGGGGGTGACTCCAACGGTTGTGCCGTAGCTGCTCCAGCTGAGCTTCACGTCGGTGATGAGATTTCCTCGCACAGCAGGATCCGCAACGACCGGATACGCGAAGTCTGACCTGTGCTCCACGACCTGTACTAGCGTGTTCCCCTGCTGCTCGTATCGGGTGGGCACGTCGCGACCGTTGGCGTCCTTTGCCCAGGCCGGATCGATCATCGCTGTCGGCTGTCCAGCCTCGTCAAGAACGGCGAAAAATCCGTCTCCTGCGTCGACGAGCTGGCCGCCGTCGGCAACGGCGATCGGATACTCGTAGACAGCCGGGGCTGATGCGGTTTCGATAATGGTCGTGATCTGGACGACCCCGTCTTCGCGAACCACGGGGACGGTGGTGGATCCGTTGGCGTTGTCGAAGTGGACGAGGCCGTCTGCATCAGCAATGCCACGCGCGGCCTCCGAAGCGTTGGGGAGCCCGACGGTCACGACGTCGCCGCCCTGATCCAGTGCGACGCCCGCCGAGGCATCTCCTGGAATCGTGATGACCGTATCCCTCTCGGGGATGTCCGCGAAGTAGTCCGCGGTGTTCGCGCTCTCTTGTACGGCGAGCACCTCCGCGTTCTCCGTTCCCGGAGTGGCCGATTCGATGATCTCGAGTGTGCTGAGATCGTCGATGGGGTCAGCTGCCATTGCGGGAGACGCGGCACCGACGGACGAGGCTGCGACGGCGAGGAGAGCGGCGAGCCCGGCCAGCGCGACAGGTGTCAGCCTGCGGATGTTTGTACAATTTCCCGACTTGCTCCTGACTTCGGCGATTTTCATCATTGCTCCTTCACTGATCATCCCGCCGACATGTAAGACGTTACTTCGCGGGTGTGTGTACTGTCTGTCCTCCTTTCGGCGGACAGGCCGTGACAGACAGGCCGTGATGGAAAGCCGGGGTGTGCAGAGGCTTGAAAGCTGGAGCCTGGGTCACGGCGAATGAAGCAAGGGTGAAAGGCGTCTCCAACCAGGGCGGGTCTGATCAAAGGTTCACGCGCGCCGAATATGGTTGGCGGATGAGCCTCAGCTCCCCACGCGTCGTCGCGGTCCGGAATGGTCAAGTTCAGCCGAGTGGATCTTGGCTCTACGTCTGGCTCGACGTGCAAAGCGGCGCGATCGCGTACGTGGGCGGCACAGGATTCGACCCGGAGTTGCGCGCTTATCTGCATGTCAAGAGTGAGGACCCTGAGCTTGGACGCGTGCGCGCAACGGTTGCTCACTACGACGAGCGAGACTTCGACGTGCTCGCGTTTGAGCTGCCCGATGGTGTCGACCGGCGGGCTGCCAAGCAGGCGCTGATCGCGCATCTCGCCGAGGGCGGAACAGCAAGCGAGCTGCGCGAGGTCACCGACCCCATCATTCGGGCGATAGAAGATCGCCACGGGTAGGTAGGGCAGGCATCTGCCGCCTCGAGGTCACCTCGTTGGGGTTGGGCCCGACTCTCGGGTGCAGGCTAGGTCGATGCCGAGGCGATGTCGTCAGCGTGCTGGGCGTATGACCGTCGCTCGCGTTCCGTCGGAGCGGTGTGTGCGGCATCGCGAAACGCAGACGTCGCTTCATCGTCGCGCTTGAGGCGCTGCAGGAGATCTCCCCTAACCGCGGAGTAGAGGTGGTGTCCTCCCAGCGAGCTCTCGAGCGCCTCCGTCAGCGCGAGGGCTTCGGTCGGTCGTCCCGCGTTCGCGACGGCGACCGCACGGTTCATGCGGACGAACGGCGACGCATCCACCTTCTCCAGCACCCCGTACATGTCGGCGATACGGGCGTGGTCGATCTCCGTCCCCGGGGCGGGGCGGACGTATTCGGCCGCGACGGTGGCGCGGATGAGGTGCCGTCCGCCGTGGATGCCCGCCCGTGCCGCCTCCTCCACGGCGTCATCGAGAAGCCGTAGCCCTTCCTCGATCTCGGAGACATCCCACAGTCCGCGATCCTGTTCGTCGAACGGCACGGACAGGCCGTCGGCCGTAGTGCGTGCCGCGCGGCGGGAGTGCTGAAGAAGCAGGAGGGCGAGAAGCCCCGTGAACTCGATTCGAGCCGGGGAGTCCGCGGGGAGCAGCTGCCGGCACAGCCGAGCAAGCCGGATGGCCTCGGAACCGGGATCAGACTGCAGGGTCGGATCGGAATAACCGATGGTGAACAGGGCGGACAGGACCTCGCAGACGCTCGCGCTTCGACTGTCGAGCTGCGCGGCATCCGGAACGCGGTACGGGATGTTCGCGTGCGCGATCTTGGCCCGCGCCCGCACGAGTCTCTTCTCCATCGTCGCGGGTGCGACCGCGAAGATCCCGGCGAGCTGTTCGATCGACACGTTCAGGACGGTGCGGAGCGTCAGCGCCGCGCGGGCCTCCAAGGTCAGCGCGGGATGGCAGGCGGTGAAGATCAGCTTCAGCCTCTCGTCCCCGTGCGGGAACGCGTCCTCGTGGTCGTCGGCTCCCGGGGTGATGTCGGCGCCTTCATGCGGCTCGTGCTCCAGACGTGCCACCGCCCGGCGCTCGGCGTCAGCGTGCCGGACGAGGTCGATCGCGCGGCGGCGCGCGACGGTCGTGACCCAGGCGGCGGGGTTCGCCGGTACCCCGTCGCCTGGCCACCGCTCGACCGCTCGAGCCAGAGCGTCCTGCACGGCGTCTTCGGCGAGAGTCCAGTCGTGGACTGTGCCGATCACACTCGCGACCACGCGGCCGTACTCGATCGATGCCACGTGCTGAACGGCGGCCATGGCATCCGGAAGCGTGCCCGGCGGCTCTTCCGGGGTGCTCACATCGTCGACCCGAGCGGCCACACGGGGCGCACCTCCACCAGGCCGAACCGGGCCATCGGGTGTGCTGCGGCGATCTCGATCGCGGCGTCGAGGTCGTCAGCGTCGATCACGTCGAACCCGGCGATCCACTCGCGGCTCTCGGTGAACGGTCCGTCGGCCACGATCCGCTCGCCGGCTCGGACGCGCACGGTCGTGGCGTCTTCGACGGGCCGCAGACGGTCGCCCAAGACGTAGGAGCCGCTGTCCTGCAGCGACGCCACCCACTCCCCGGCATTGTCCTCGGCCTCGACGTAGGGCTCAGCGGTCGGGTCGGTGCAGATGAAAAGTACGTAGCGCATGTGTTCTCCTCAAGGTCTTTCTACATCTACTTACCCAGACGACGGACGACCACCGGCGCACAGGACACCGATCCGGAAAATGATGGACCGCACCGAAGTCGCTGAACTCCGACGGCGGGTCTCAGAAGTCCCCTTCGGCCACCTGGAAGCAGACCAGCCCGCGAGACCGCCACATCTCGACCACGCTGCGGCGATCGTCGACGACGCCGATGACGGAGAAGTGCGGTTCGATGTGGGCGTCGTAGATCTCGGCCTTGACGATGTTGTCTGCGCGCTGGTCGCCCGTGCGGCGGAGCAGGAGGCGGTCGAACGGGATCTCGTTGAACGTCAGCCAGGCCTCGGTCGCACGCCGGGCTGTCTCGTCGCGGCCCGAGACCACGATGAGCGCGTCGACGTCGGGGTGCGCGGCGAACGCTTGAGCTGCGACGACGACCGGGTGGTTCGGGGTGTCGAGCGATACGTTGCGCATGTCGTACGGTGAGCGGTCGCCGATGAGGGCGAGGGTGCCGTCGACGTCGAAGATCCAGGCGCGCGGGCGATCGGTGGGCATGGTGTGAGGGTAGTGGGTTGTTCGGTGGGATCGGTCGCTGGGCGAGGGCTACTGTGCAGGCTCGGACTTCGGCGTTTCCGTCCGCCCATCTGCGAACCGTGCCTGCGCCCGGTCGTGCCGTTTGCCCACAGGGACGAGTTCCGTGGCCTTCGGCAGCCCCATCGGCTTCGTCGAGACGTAGACGCTCTCGGCGGTGTCGACGCGGAAGGTCTCGTGCCAGACGCCGACAGCACCCGGAGCCTTGCGGGCCGCGCGGTTGAAGGCGGTCCACGCGGGGCGGTGCTGCTGGTTCGGACTGGACGCGTAGGAGTAGAGCTTTTCGACGGATGACCAGTACTGCACGACGTAGGGTCCGCCCGAGCCGAAGAGCAGGTGGTAGCCGAGCATGCCCGAGTCGGGGTCGGTGCTGAGTTCGCGCAGCATCCCCGGCATGGCGAAGAAGGCCGGCATCCACAGGTCGGGGCGCCACCAGCGGTTGATCTGCATCCCGATGTGGAACACGACGAGCTCGCCCTCGTGGCGGTGGGTCATGCGGCCCGTGATGACTTTCGACATGATGTCTCCTTGATTGGATAGCGTCACTATCCATAATGGATAGCGCTACTATCGAAGTCAAGAGGTGGCCATGAGAATTTCCGAACTGTCAGCCCAGACCGGCGTGACCGTGCCGACGATCAAGTACTACCTGCGCGAGGGGCTGCTGCCCGAGGGCGAGCGGTCGTCTGCGACTCAGGCTGCGTACGGGGAGAAGCACGTGGAGCGTCTGCGGGTGATCCGGGCCCTGCTCGACGCGGGAGTGAGCATCGCCGAGACGCGGCGGGTGCTCGGGGCGCTGGATGACCCGCCGGCGAGTGCGCACGAGCTGCTGGGGGCCGCGCATGCGGCGATCACTCCGCCGGTGGATGATTCGTTGGATCTGACTGACGCGGAGGCGCTTGTTGAGGGGCTCGGGTGGAAGCCGGGGATGTGCGACGAGGTGGTGCTGCATGCGGTCGCGCGAGCGCTGCAGGGGTTGGAGCGCGTCGGGTTCACCGTTCCCGAGGCAGCGATGGCGGAGTACCTCGCGAGTGCGCGGCGGATTGCGGATGCGGAGATCGCGGGGGTGCCGGAGGAGTCTGCGGAAGCTGCCGTGCGGTACGTGGTGCTGGGGTCGGTGCTGGTGGAGCCGTTGTTGTTGGCGCTGCGGCGGGTGGCTCAGCAGGTGAGCTCGGGGGAGCGGTTTGGTGGGGACGGAGCTAGAGCATGAGCGCCAGGCGCTCCCTCAGGGCTGGATCACACACGTAGATGTAGGTTCCACGCATCCCGCGCGTCAACAGCACTCCATAGATGTTCCGGATGAACGTCAGCAGGTCATCGTCCCTGAATGCATCCTTCAGGTGCCCGGTGTTCTCCTTGCCCTTCTTGTCCCGATAGCTCTCGCGATCAGCGACGATCCGACCGGTTGCCGGGTCGAGGCGGAGGTCCGGTCCGATGATGACGCCGGCATAGTTCAGGTCGTACCCCTGCACGGTGTGGATCGAGCCGACCTCTTCGAGCGACCCCTTCGAGTTGATCCAGTCCTTATCGGTGCCGTTCCACCGCATCCGCTCACCGTCAAGCTCGATGTCGTACGCGTCCGGGCTCTTCTTCGACACCCAATCCCACGCGTAACCAGCGACGAGGCGGGAGAGACCCACTTCGGCATCCTTCTGTCGGATGGCGTCCCGCATCTCTCCGAGGTTGTCGAAGAGGCGGAGCTCATACTCGCCGAGGTCAGGGAGCGACGGCGCTTCGTCCCGCAGGACGGCGCGCACGAACTCGACATAGTCTGCACCAGCCTGCACGCGCATCTGGGTCGTCAGCCGAAACAGGCGATGAGCGTCCTTCGCTCCGACGATCTCTGTATTAAGTGCCGCCGGAGAAAGATCATGAGGTCGCACACTCTGCTCCCCATCGACGAGCAGGAGCTGATGCTTGCTCCGAGCCTTGATCCAGTCGAGCTGGGTGTGGCGAGGGTCATCGGTTCCGAACAGAGCCTCGTTGATCTCGCCAAACTTCTTGTTCTGCACGCCCGACGCCTGGTTGGCTCGCTGCCCGAGTCGGTGAGTTTCGTCGACGAGAACGAGGTCGTAAGTTTCGTTCGATTCACCGAGCTGGAACGGCGACATCACCATCGCCGCATCGAGCTTGGGAGTCTTCTTGAACACCTTCTTCACCGACATCCGCAGAGACTGCTGTGGGATCACGAGAGCCATGCGAAGAGTCTTGAGCAGCTCGCGATTCTCGGGGACGAAGAACTCCGAGAACATCGAGTCCGGCTCAACCCCGTCGCGGTCGTCGTAGTCGCGAATGTCGGCGAGCAACTTCATCAGGAAGATCGCGATGATCGTCTTCCCTGTTCCCGGGTTGCCCTGTACAACGAGTGTGGACCGAGCCCCGGGTTCCTGGAGGTCTTCGAGCAGACCCTCCAGGATGTCCATGATCGCGATGCCCTGGTCGTCGGTCAGAGCTTTGAAGGGCGACAGTTTGAACAGGTCGGAATTCTCGATCTGGGGGATACTCCGCGAGAAAAGTCCCTCTGCTCGCAGCGCTTCAAATACATCGCGGAACGACTCGCGGTAGAGGGCGCGGTCATAGTACTGGGCGTCGGTCAGACCGTCGTTGCCGTTGAGGATGCGGTATTGGCCGTCGCCCGAGAACCAGCGAATGAGATGCGATTCAAGGTCGAGACAGACTGACTTGTTGAACGTGTGATCCACGACGACGCGGATCGATTCGAGAGACTCGTTCTTCTTCGACCCGGCGAGGTGCTGGCGCATCCGAGTGGCGGCGCTCACTGTCTCACCGACGTAGAGCCCAGGAGAGTTGCGCTTGGCGTCGCCTTCGATCACATAGACAACCGGCCAGTTGGTGTGCCGGGCGTCGTCGCGCGCCCACGAGTCAACGGCGTCACGGCGGAAAGGCAGGCGCTGGATTCTGAAATCTGTCACTCCGGCGCCTCGGAAAGCTTGGTGTACTTCGTCATGCGGCCCTTGGCCAGCTCGACGGGATACTTTGCCTTCGTCGACTCCAGCTTCTTCATGACGACCTCGTCGAGGTCAACGCCGATCTTGTTCGCGAGATGGATGCAGTAGGTGACAACATCTGCGAGCTCCGCTTCGACCTGTTCTTGGTCGAAGTTAGGGGACCACTGGAAGCACTCGAGGAGCTCGCCGGCCTCGATCGAGATGCTCTTGGCGAGGTTCTCAGGCGAGTGGAACTGGTCCCAGTCCCGCTCGGCCACGAAGGCGCGAAGGGCGGCGAGAGTCTGCGGCGACGGCATGATGCGACGCTAGCAGGGTCGGGGTAGGGCCCCCGAGGACACTCCCTGTTAGCTTGCTCTCGGAGGCATAGTGAGCGAGAGCCGCGTTATCGAGGTCGTTGCAGCCGTCATCGAGCATGAAGGCAAGATCCTGGCGTGCCGCCGCCGACCGGAGAAGGCCGCTGGAGGGAAATGGGAGTTCCCCGGCGGCAAACTCGAAAAGGGCGAGACGCACAGCGAGGCTTTGGTGCGAGAGATACGCGAAGAGCTCAGCACCTCCATCGAGGTCATCGCTCCGCTTCGAACCGACGAGACCTTGGTCGGAGAGAGCACGATCCGCCTCATTTGCCTTCGCGCCAAGTTGCTTGGAGAGCCACCGACGCAGAGTCTCGACCATGATGAACTGCGCTGGGTTGGTCACAGCGACCTGCCTGATCTCGAATGGGCCGCCCCGGATCTGCCAGCAGTCGCGGAACTTGCAGCCGAGGACCCTAATCGATGACCACGAACTCCTCGTCATCGCGGACCACTAGAAGGATGCCCAGATCGGACAGCAAGGCTTCGAGGTGAGCGATTGGTCTGCTGGGAAGCAAGATGACGGGGATCCCGGGCCTGCCGGACTCCCGAACCAGCCGCGAGTAGTCGAGGACTTGTCCAATCGCGGTGCGAACGTATTCGCGAGCGGGCGACTTCTTCGCCTCGACAACCCAGCCTGACTCTGAGACGTAAAGATCGGGCTCGATCGCGGCTCCTGCGGAGGTAAGGCGAAGGCGCTGAGGAGTCTCACCACGGGACCTGATCCACTGCCCGAAGTCCTTCTGCAACTCGAACTCGATTCGGGAGACGACGCGCTCGCCAGGGATGAGTGGGGCTGCAACGACGTACGACGAAGACTTGGGCGGTGTCCAAGACGAGGCGTGCGCGATTTCCGGGAGGGGCTCGGATGGTGCATCGAGTGCTTCCACATCGGCGTCAACCGGCACAAGCTTGAAGATGATTCCTTCGCGAGGATTCCCGTCCGAGTCCGGGATTGTCTCGATGCTGAACGCTGGCTCGCCAGTGGTGAACTCCCCAATGTAGGTGACGTAGGTGCCGTGTTTGGTGAACAGGCGGATGGGGCGGCCGTTCTTGGCGGCGTCTCGAAGCGCAGTGTTCCCGCGGGCGAATACTTGCGGACCGTACTGACCTTCGCCCGTGTAGAGAAAAGAACCGTCTCCCTGCAGCCCTTCAAAAGTGTCGTACCCGTGCCTCGCTCCGCTTTCCGGGCTAGTGATGACGAGTATGTCGGGAATCGATTTGGGCGTGATGATCCCGCCCTGCTCTTGACCCCTGTAGGCAGCGTGCAACTCTCGTCGCAGCACGGTGTCGCCGATCTCCAACGTCCAGACCTTCGGATCGGTGGGTCGGAGCTGCCGATCGAACCGAGCCCGCACAGCGTCAGCCTGGATGTCGTCGAGTTCCCATCCGGCGGCGCCTTCGGGTGGCCTGCCGTACTGCTCTCCGAGGAAGCCACGGATGCGCTTCTGGGTGACGTTCAACTCCAGCGATAGTCGGGCCGGCGTCGTTGTGCTCACGCCACGCAGCATATCGATATGCCGCACCGTCCATGCTTCGCTCCAGGGTCCGCTATCGTCTGGACTAAAGCGTGTTCAACGAAGAGCGGAGCAACGGTGGAGTTTTCAGAGCGTCTCGATTCCCTCGCAACGAAGGTGAAAAACCAGGCGACGGCGATCGGGACCGAGGAGGCAACGAAGAATGCGTTCGTCATGCCGTTCATCTCGACGATTCTTGGTTACGACGTCTTCGACCCGCTCGAGGTCGTCCCTGAGTTCACGGCCGACGTGGGGACGAAGAAGGGCGAGAAGATTGACTACGCCATCATGCGTGACAGTGAGGTTCAGATCCTCATCGAGTGCAAGCCGTCGATGGGGTCACTCAAGATCGAGCACGCTTCGCAGCTCTTCCGTTACTTCGCCGTCACGAACGCGCGCATCGCTGTTCTGACGAACGGCGTGGTCTGGCACTTCTACACTGACCTCGACGCTCCGAACCGGATGGACGCTAAGCCGTTCCTCGTGCTCGACCTGCTCGACATCGACGAGACTCTGATCCCGGAGATTCAGAAGCTGAGCAAGGAGAGTTTCGACCTCGACTCCATCATCAGCGCGGCCGAGGAGCTCAAGTACATTGGTGCCCTCAAGCGAGAGATCGCCAGCCAGTTTCGCGAACCGACTGACGAGTGGATCAAGTTCTTCGCGACGCGTGTCTACGACGGCTCTTACACACAGAAAGTGCGGCAGCAGTTTACGGGGCTGGTTGGCAAGGCGGCGCACCAGTTCCTGAACGAGCGTGTGAATGATCGTCTGAAGACCGCCCTCGGCGTGAGCGGAATTACGCACACGTCAGACCCTTCGCCGGCGACGAGTACTGAGGTCGCGGAAGCAGACCTCGACCGCGACACCGAGATTGAGACCACTCTCGAAGAGCTAGAGGGCTACCAGATCGTGAAGGCGATCGCTTGTGGCGAGGTCAAGCCGCAGCGCGTCACGCACCGCGATGCGAAGAGCTACTTCGCCGTGCTGCTCGATGACAACAACCGGAAGCCTGTGGCCCGTCTTCACTTCAACGGGAAGCAGAAGTACCTGGGGCTGTTGGACGAGGACAAGGTCGAGACGCGGCACGCGATCGAAGAGCTCGATGAGATCTATTCGCACGCGGATGGAATCCGCGAGGCCGTTCGCAGATATAAGGACTAGTCCGAAGGGCGAGTGGCGGCGCCTCGGTTGGGTGCGGAACGCGACTCAACCCCGCCCGCCACTCACCTTCTTGAACCACACACCGACCTGCGTCTGGAACAGCTCGCGCACCAGGTTGCTGTCGAGCGCGCCGTCGACGCCTCGCAGCCGACCCTGCGTGAGCTCCCCGCAGACCACCGCCCATGCGTAACCGATCGCCAGGGTGAACGTGCTGGCGACGGTGCCCGAGATCACGCCGCCCACCACGGTTCCGGCTCCGGGGATGAACTTCAGGAGTCCGGCGACGGCGCTTCGTCCCGCGGCAGAGACGGCGACGGTCGCCGCGGTCGCCGCGATCGTGGCGGTCTCGACCCTCACGCCGTAGATCGCCGCGACCCTCGCCATCATCCCGAGCTGAATGGGGACAAGCACACCGGCGTCGGCAACGGGGATCGGGATCGCTCCGACCGTCAACGCCGCCGTGGCAGCCGCGCGGACAACTGTCTGAGCTTGCTTGCGCTTTCTTGCCAGATCGACTTTCTGAGCGGCTGCGAACGCTGCTTCAACACCCTCGGGAGCTGCGCGAAACGTGGCATCGACGAGCTCCGTGAGCCCGTGCTGAACCTGGCCGGTGAACTCGTCCGCCGTCGACATCACCAGGATCGGACGGCCTCCCACGATCGGCAGGTCGAGCCCGGCGATGTGATCCGCCAGGGTCAGAGCGTCGGCGTGATACTCGCCGTTCCGCGACGGCACCTGCGTCAGAACGGCGACGACAGGCAGGCCGAGCTCGTGCAGGCGACGGATGAACTCCGCCTCGGTGTCCTCGAACCGCCGGTCCGTCGCCCGGACGCAGTACCAGGCGACGTGGATCTGCTCGGAGAGAGGGCGCTGGCGCATCTTCTTCAGGTAGTCGCCGAGTTCGCGGATCAGCTCATCGGTGTCCTTGCCGATCTCGAGACCACGGGTGTCGAGCAGGCCGAGGAAGCCGGAACGATGGATGTAGAGATGCTCGTCCATCGTGACGGGCTCGCCGACGCCGGTGGGAGCGACCTCCTCGCCGAAGATCGCGTTGATCAGCGTCGACTTCCCGACACCTGTCTTGCCGAAGATGGCGAGGTTGAAGCGGCCGATCTCGTCCGCCTGCTCTTTCCACTGACTGCGGAACTCGTCTTCAGAGAAGGTTTCACCCGTCATTGCGCACTCCCTCTGAGGCCGTGGCCCCGGTTGGCGGCGAAGCTCCCCCCTCGCTCACGGCTAGCGTATCGGGGCACACCTGAACTCTCGCTGCCTCACTCCGGGCCGTGGTTCACCCAGTCCGGACCCACGGTCGACGACGTCAACTCGACCTCCGGCAGCCAGAGGGAGAGAGGGAGTAGTTCGTTCACGGCATTGATCGTCTCGTTTCGCGAATTGTCCAGCCTGTCGGCAAGGAGCAGAAAGCGTCGTCTGTCCGGTTGAGGGATTCTGTCTAGCGAACTGCCGAGGTTGGGGACGGAGGAGAACTCTTGGGCAAGCTGCCTGAAGTCGAAGTTCACGGCGCTCATCCTGCGCCGGATCACATCTACCGCCTGCGGATCGAGCGGCTCGGTACAGTGCACGACGTTCGGCACGCCGAGGGTCTCACGCGTGATCAACCGACGGCCACGTAGCGACTTCGTGATTCCCTTCAAGGCGTCTTTCAGCTCCTGCATCGAGGATTCGCGACCCACCGATGCGCGGAACGCCTCGCGGTCGAACACCTTGTGGAGGAAGTCCTCGGGGTCCGGGTCCTCCACCCATCGGACGATCGGCGGTTGTGAATGTCCACTTGTGTTCGCGACGTGGCCGAGGGCACCGTCGAACGCGTTTCGGTTCGGGGATCGCGCTTCGAATAGCTCGTAGAACTTCTCGGCGAAGAGTCGCGCCCCGGCGTCGTCGACCTTCCGATTCGCTCCGATGAACCATCCGCCCTGGGGGATGAGGTGCGGCGCCCACTGCGAGGTCTCGCATCCATTCAAGAAGACGCCGTCGAGGCTGTGCGCGTCTCGAAGCGCGGCGTGCAGCTCGCGTGGCGTTGCGGTCGAGGGGGTGGGCATCCCCTGGTGGTCATGCCTGGCCACCTCGAGCCTTCCGCGCTTGCCATGCCCGATGAAGTGGAACACGTGAGGATCGAAGTCGCGTATCGCGCACTCGAGATCCTCCCAAGGCTCGTCCGTCTTGACGTCGACCTCGTACCTCTCGCCTTTGTTGAGGTCGTCGAGCATCTGCGCCTCGACCGGCGCCTCGCGGAGATCGCTCGCGAGGCGAAGCTGGGCCCACACGAGCACCCGAGTCCGGGGGTGACCATCTCCTCTGAGCGACATGGCGCGAGCCTAACCGAGCCATGCCTCCGCTCGCCGGCCTTCCCTCCCTCCACCCGCTGCGCCATCATGAGACGACCGCCCACCAAGGAGGCCCTTTTGTCGCTCGCATCGACCACGCCGGCAGTCGCCGCCGCAGCAGGCCTCCCCGGCGCCGCGGTCATCGCGGAGATCCGACGCGTCCTGATCACGACCCTGGTCGCCGTCTTCGTGTACTCCACACTCATGGTCGCGAGCCGGAGCTACTGCCCCGGTGGCGTCAACGGGAGCGGCGACTTCATCGACTCATCGGGACAGCCGACCGACCAGGCGCCTGTGTGTATCGATCTGACGCTCAGCCCCAGCCCCCTGGTCTACATAGGCATCGCCGCGATCGTGCTGATCACCCTCGGGCGCGTGATGAAGGCGAGCGACGAAAACACCGCCCTCAAGACACTGCACCGCGCGGCCATCGGAGTCTCGGCGCTCGTGGGCTTCGCGATCATCGTCTCTCTCGTGTGGTTCTTCCTGATCCCTATGGAGGGATTCACCTCTGGCTCATGGACGGTCTTCAGTCCCTTCCCCTTCGGGGGCATCGACGTCACGACCACGCCCATGACCGTCGAGTGACTCACGAAGAGAGCGGAGGACTCGCGCGGATCTGTGGCGCAGCGTGCGCGACACGCCCGGCGGTCAGCCCTGATTTGCCCGATCCCCGGGATCCGCGTAACTTATTACTTGTTCGCCCCAAACGGTTGAGCGGAGGTCCTCGGACCGGCTCCCGTCAAGCAGCTAACACCTCCCGAATCCCACACACTCACTGAGTGAGCAGGATGAAGGATGCTGATCCGTTCCCACGGCAAGGCCGAAGAAATTCGGACTTGACAACGGAAACGAGATCGGTAAGATAGAGAAGTTGCCCTGCGGGCCTGGCTGTGATGGCTGGGTCGTGGGAGCATCCGATCCTTGAGAACTCAACAGCGTGCACTTGTCAAATGCCAAATTATCCTCGTCTAGCTTCGGCTGGGTGAGAATTCCTTTGGATCAAAG